>JAGVLO010000006.1 GCA_020049775.1 Alphaproteobacteria bacterium
GCCGCCGAACTGCTTAATATTGTGGCGCATAGCAACCATACAAAGGGTTTTTGAAACATGGAATCTCTCGCTTTAAATCCGTTGGTAAACTGGAGCATACGCCGGGCGTAAGGCGCAAATTAGCGCCCTTCGCCACGGCGATGCCGTGGTCAGTGGATTAAGCGTGTGAGGGAGGCTCTAAGAGGGGGTCTAGGGTAACCGAGACCAGCGCGCCATCCGAGGTGATGATCGGCGAAGCGGACGTAACGGAAAACGGTATGGATGTGGAACTGAAAGCGGGAGCAACTTGATGCTGGCAGCAACAGCTATGCGCCACTTTCGCCAGCTTACCGTCGTCTTGTTTCTGATCCTTGGAAGATTGCTGAAGCGTGCATTCGCTGCCCTTGCAATTCACCCCCGCTGCATGCGCTATGGGCGCAAGCATCAGAGAAAAAACCACAAACAGGCATACAAAAACACGTTTCATGCGCACTACTATAAAATACTGCCATATATTATGCAAAAGCTTTTAAAAAAAGGTGAAGACTCTTCGAGTTAATCCAATATTATCAGTGCTATTTTTCTTTTTTGTCTCCGTACAACAACCAAGCGGCACTAACATCTAACATCTTTGCCAGTGGCCTTATGCGCAAGCAAGTGGGGCTGCTCTTTGCGCTATGGGTGCTTTATGAGAGGCATAAACACGAGCAATAGAAGCCTAAAGTCCTTGTTTGTGACGATTTTTCCTTTATTTTCTTACCACTAATCAAAATAAAGGGCAGTGCATGAGCAACTTTGACAGCACCAAGATCGCATTACCGGACATTATCCGCGATATTATCGCGGGTAAGGTACAGCTGCCGGATTTCCAGCGCGGCTGGGTATGGGACGATATACATGTACGCTCGCTGCTGGTGAGTATTGCCCGCGCTTTTCCGGTTGGCGCGGTGATGCTGCTGGAGACGGGCGGTAATGTACGTTTCCAGGTGCGCCCGGTCGAAGGCGTCACCTTTAACAGCGCTATTCCTGATCCGGAAAAACTTATCCTGGATGGCCAGCAGCGCCTAACCTCTCTTACGCAAGTGCTGGCGCTGAATACGCCAGTGCGTACGTTTGACGAAAAGGGCAAGCCCATCAACCGCTATTATTACATCGATATTAACGCCGCCCTGGAAGGCGATATGACCGAGGATGCGGTCATTGCGGTCGAAGAAGACCGGAAGCTCAAAACCAATTTCGGACGCGATGTCGTGCTTGACCTGTCTACGCCGCAGAAGGAATGCGAAGCATTTTACTTCCCTTGCAACCAGATCATGAACTCGGATGCCTGGGAAGAATATCTGCAGGAGCATGCCAAAGATAAATTCGGCGCATATATGCAGTTCCGCAAGAAAGTGCTAAACACATTCCGCAGCTATCTGCTACCTGTTATTTCCCTCGATAAAACCACGAGCAAAGAAGCGGTGTGCCTGGTATTTGAGAAGGTAAATACCGGCGGCGTGCCGCTATCGGTCTTTGAATTGGTGACTGCCAGCTTTGCGACCGATAGCTATAATTTGCGGGATGATTGGTTTGGCAGCAAGTTGCGCGGCGTCGAAGGACGTGAGCAACGGCTGAAGAAAGAGCCTATTCTTCAAACATTGGAGCCTACCGATTATTTGCAAGCGATTGCATTGCTGCATACCTACGATAAACGCCTGACCGATATCGCAGCTGGCAAAACAGGGAAAGCCGTTGCCGCCGTTAGTGCCAAGCGTGTAGCAATCCTTGACCTGGAGCTAGAGGATTATACCCGCTGGGCAGATGAAGTAGAAAAAGGCTTCTTGCTAGCGGCTAAATTCCTCCGCAAAGAATGTTTCCTCGTAGCGCGCGACCTGCCCTACCGTACGCAGCTTGTACCAATCGCTGCCATTCTGGTCAAACTCAAGGAACGCTGGCTGGAGCCAAAAATATACGAAAAACTCTCGCAATGGTTCTGGTGCGGCGTGCTGGGCGAACTATATAACGGTGCGGTCGAAACCAGGGTGGGGGTCGATTTGGAGGAGATGATGGCATGGATTGACCATGATGGCGAAATCCCCAGAACCATCTATGAAGCGAATTTTAGTGCCAGCAGGCTGCACACGCTGCGCTCCCGCCTGAGCGCCGCGTACAAAGGCATCAATATACTGGTGCTACGTGACGGTTCCAAAGATTTCTTCTGGAAAGCAACTGTACAGGAACTAGACTTCGAGGAAGTAGCGCTCGACATTCACCATATTTTTCCGCGTACCTGGTGCGAAGAACAAGGTATTAAGCCCGGCGTCTATAATTCCATCATCAATAAGACCCCGATTTCATACAAAGCCAACCGCATGATCGGCGGTAAAGCGCCTTCCAAATATCTGCAGTCTATACAGAACCACAAGCAGGTCGGCCTGGCCGACGCGCAGATGGATCAGATTTTGGAGAGTCACCGGATCGATCCCAGTATGCTCCGCGCCGATAATTTCCAGGGATTCATGGAAAACCGCGCGCAAAAACTCCTCACATTAATCGAACAGGCCATGGGTAAAAAGGTGCATCAGGAAGCAGCGCCATCAGAGGCAGAGCCTGAAGAAGAATATCCTGCCAGGGAAATAGCGGCATAAACACTGAGCAAAACGGTAGCAGGCAACATTGAAAGAACATGAATTCATCCAGCATTATATCGCCCACGCACCGCAAATTATGTGGTTTTTGGGAGCGGGCGTGTCACGTTCTGCAGGCATGCCAACAGCTGCCGATATTACCTGGGATTTGAAGAAGGCATACTATTGCCGCCAGGAAAATCAGGATATCCAGAAGCACGATATCAATAAGGATGCGATTAAAGAAAAAATCCAAAATTACATGAATGGCAAAGGATTTCCGGCATTATGGAGTCCTGAAGAGTATTCGTTTTATTTCAAGCTGACTTTTAATGAAGACTATGCCGCGCAGCAAGCTTACCTGCAGGATCAGCTTAACCCGCAAAGAATATCGCTGAGCGTTGGTCATAGAGCGCTAGCTGCACTTATCGAGGTGGGTAAGGTAAAAGTTATTTTTACCACCAACTTCGATAATGTAGCGGAGACGGCTTATTCCCATGTTACGGGCAAACCGCTTAATTGCTTCCACCTAGAAGGATCGTATGCGGCGCTGCAGGCATTAAACAGCGAGCAATTTCCCATCTACGCAAAACTGCATGGAGATTTCCGCTACAAAAGCCTCAAGAACCTTGAGCAAGACCTTAAGAAAAATGATGAAGAGATACAGAAATGCTTTGTAAACGCATGCAGCCGTTACGGCCTTATCGTCGCAGGCTATAGTGGCCGTGACCAGAATGTTATGGAAATGCTTAACGCAGCATTGGAGAACGGTAATCCGTTCCCGCATGGATTATTCTGGGCAGTACCGCCGCATGGCAACCTAACAGCCAGTGTGCAGGCGCTCATAGATAAGGCAAAGGCAAAAGGCGTTAAAGCCGATATCGTCGAAATTGACACGTTCGATTCTCTACTTTCAAGGATATGGCTGCAAACGCCCAACCGTCCTGCTCAACTGAACGGAAAGGTACAAACGGCAAAATCCAAAACTGTTAATATCTCGCTGGCAGCGCCTGCTAGAAATTTTCCGCTGATCAAGACTAATGCTTTTGAAGTTACCGCCTGGCCAGTGAAGTGCAAGAAAATCCAATATGCCGAGAATATTTTACTCAGGGATATCCGCCATAAAGAATACGAGGAGCAGGCCGATGCCATTATCACCAAGACCAGCGATATTCTGGCATGGGGACTAGACAGCGAAATTCAGAAGATATTAGATGCCCAAAAAATTACCGCCATTTCGGAATATGATTTAAGCACAGAAGCGGCGCAGCTGGATCGTAATACAGTCCTCCAATCTTTTTATGAGCGCGCCATGGCCACTGCCTTATGCCAAGGAAAGCCGATAAGGCTAAGGCGAAACCATTCGGATTATTTTTTGATTGTGGATCATGCACAGCTTGCTTCTCCATTATTGCAGCCTTTAAAAAATGCTTTGGCATTAAATGGCGGATCACAGCAGCTGACCGGCCAGATTCAATGGCTTGAAAATACCTTCTGGTCTGAGGCGGTGGAAATTAAACTGGAACAGAGAGGCGGCAGGCTTTGGATGCTTTTGCGGCCTGACATATGGATTAAGCCCAACATCCAAAGAAAAAATGCTGCTGCGTTTTTAAAAAGCATGAAAGAGCGCCGCTATAATCCCAAGGCCGATGCAATCCACGACGCATGGCTGCAGCTGCTGCTTGGATCGGATGCTAGGGGTACAGAGATAGTTGTACCTATACCCGATGGTAACGCGACTCCAGAGCGTTTTGTGATTAATAACTGCCCTGCCTTTAGCGGGAGGGCTTAAGCCATGGTGAAAGCAATACATCTCTCCGCACATGGCATTATACCCGAACCGGAACTATTTTTCGGGGGCATGAAAAAGGATACTCACCCATTGCGCGGGTTGCGCAATCATGGCCCCTATAGCATGACACATGGATATCCTGCACAGGTCAGGATGGCCTGCATAGCCCCACAAGGAAAACTCAATAAACTGACAGGACTTATTACCGAACTAAATGGGGTACATAAGCCAAGGGAAGCAACGAATTATTATATCGATTACCCAGGGTTCCAGGTTGCATACCGTATTCAGCTTGCCCAAGCCGGTACCGGCCTCAATATCGAATTACCGGCCAATTGCAGCCAGATTGTGCAGCGGAAGGATGGAAGCGCGCTCGTACAGCAGCTTTATCACGCCATAAGCCAGTTATCGGCATCCCGCGCCTCTTTTGACGTATTGCTGCTATATCTTCCCGCTGAATGGGAAAGCTGTTTTGAATATCCTGGGTTCAATTTGCATGACAGCATAAAGGCAAGGCTGGCTGGCCTGCGTATACCCATTCAAATTATCACCGATACCGCTTTTACACGGCAATGCCGGGCTAACGTCATGTGGGGAATAAGCGTCGCTATCTATGCCAAGGCTGGCGGCATTCCTTGGAAATTGGCGCAACTTGACAGAGATGAGGCCTATATAGGCATTAGCTACGCGATTAAACAGGATGCAACTGGTGTGCAGTATAGCACCTGCTGCAGCCAGGTTTTTGATCCCGACGGCACAGGGTTTGAGTTTGTCGCTTATGACACACGCGACTACATCACCGAAAAAGGAAATCCGTATTTAAGCTACCAGGAAATGCAATCCGTCCTCTCCCGCAGCCTGATGATATATCAAAATGGACATGATGGCAGGAAGCCAAAGAAAATCACCATTCACAAAACATCAGACTTTAAGGAGGATGAAATCCAAGGCGCATTTGACGCCTTCTCCGAAGACACAGAAATTGAGCTTGTACAAATTGTCCGGGGCACTTCATGGCATGGGATAAAAATTGACCCAGCAAGAATACTTGGCGGTAAAGCCAAGCCAGCAGGGTATCCCTTAGATAGAGGGTGTTACCTGCCAGTGAGCGCCAATGAAGCGCTGTTATGGACACAGGGAAGCGTAAACGGTGTTAATCCGCAAAAGAATCAGCCAGTTTTCAAAGAAGCCGCGCTAAAACCAATGCCATCGCCCATCCTGATCCGCAGATTCTCCGGCAGTGGCGGCTGGTATGATACCTGCTCCAGCATATTGGGGCTAACGAAAGTGGATTGGAATAATAACACGCTGTACAAAACGCTCCCCGTAACGCTTGTTTATTCGCAGCGCTTCGCCAGCGTGGTCAAAAATTCTCCGGATATCGTAAACGATATCTATAACTACCGCTTCTTCATGTAAAATGGCCAAACCGAAACGAAATGCCCTATTGCGTTTGTGGCTAGAATTGCGCCGGGCCTTCGCCGCCCGCATAGCGTGAGCGGGGGAAGAACCTAAAAATGGCTGGATATGGCCATTACTAGCACTGACAAAACTGACAGAGCTACGTTTTGGCAGTATTGTCAGTGCCGGGCTGGCGGGTGTTGGCCTTTTCATGTGCCTGGCCCTTTAGTTTTGGATTGATGAGATAGGTAGTGGTATTCCTGCCGCCTTTTGTTGCGGCGTGCCGTTGACGCTCTGCAAGCCAGCCTAAGCGTACCAACTCGTCGCAGGCAGCTTCGGCAAGTTCCTGTTCGTTTAGGCCCTGCCAGCCTTTTCGGTATAGCGCCCGGATGGTAAAATTATCCTCCAACTCGCCTTTGCCGATCTTTTGCGCTAGCGCGGCAGCGGCTTGGTGCGTCATGTCGGTGGCCATATGATAGATGCGCTTGGCGTGTTGCTCCAGGTAATCGCACCAGGCGATGGCAAGCGCGGTGGCTTCGCTGGATACAGGCCCGCTGCCTGTATCGTCGGCAATGCGGATGATATGGAAGATTAGCGCCAGCGCGGGCATCAGTTTACGGTACTTGGTAAGATGCTCCAGCAATAGACCGTCCTCCGCACCGCGCAGCTTTTCGATTTCTAGGCGGATCAGCCATTCGTAGAATAATTCCTGGGCGTCGTCGGCGAAACGGTAGAAAGGCGGGCGCTTATCGTCGGCAACGGTTGCGCCATGCTCAAGGAAATTAAGGGCGGCCAGCGCATTAAAAATAGCATCGACGCGATCCTTGGCGAACATATTACCTTTTCTATCCACCAGCTGCCAGTGCTTGCGTTCGTCTGGCATAACCAATAATTGGAAGCGCTGGATCAGCCCGTCATTGCCGATTTCTTTCATTCCCTGATGCAGATAGGTGCTGAGCCTGCCGGGTTGCGTGCTGCCCAGGATGGAGAGGCAAACATTCTCGGTAAAGATGGTGCCGCGCCCGATGCGGTCGGTGATATGGCTGCCAAAGCCATTCCATGATTCCAGGAAGAATGCGCGGTCACCGGCATGGCCTTCTTTCTCCCAGGCTTTGAGCAAGCCAATCAGCTCGTCGCGGAATACCAGCATGCCGTGCGGGTTGACGGACAGCAGGTCGCTTAACTTTTCCACCGTTGCGTCATTAGTATGGTAGCGCTTCCATTTCGGCTCTTTGGGAAATTCCAGACTGCTGTATTCCCTCTGCAATTCCTCTAGGGATTTTGCACCGTTCTTCCCCTTGGCATGATCGGCGATTTCCTTGAGGACTTGCTCCTCCTTTGCCTTGGCGACATGTGCTTCCAGCTTAAATTCCTGCTGCGCTTTCTCGTAAGCTTCCTTGCTTTCCATTTCCAGCTTGCGGATAGGGCGTAGCGTTTCGGAAAGCACTGGCGATTTTAAGGTGCTGGGCCTGCCGATAATTGCACCCCACAGGTTGGGAACGATAAACCAGTTATTGTCCTGGCGCTTTGGGCGGATAGAGCAGCGCGCGCCGATCAGCCCGCCGATGGTGACGATGCTGCTGGCCACCACGTAATCGATGGGGCATTGCATGCGCTCGGATACATCCACTGCCCATGCGCGCAGTGGCTCCGGTATCATTGCCGGGTCGAGTGGCGGTACTGGCAGTAATTCCTGTTTCACCGGCTGCGGATCAGGCCAGGCATTTTTATCGGATAGGCCCGGTTCACCAACTGACAAAACTGACGAAACCATAGTTGTGTCAGTTTTGTCAGTGCGTGGATTGGCCTTGCCTGAGTTTATGCCACTATCAATCGTTCGCTTCGTTTCGTTTTGATCCAGCCCCAGCGCGAAGGCGACCGCCTCCAGCTTGCTGCGCACTTCCTGCTCATCCAACCCCTGGGCGACCAGCTGGCCGAGGGCAAAGGCCGATTTATTCAGCTGGTCATTGCGTGAGCCGTTGGCAGCTTGCATCAGCGTAGCAAGTTCGTCTTGCAGCGCCGCACGCAGGTACGCTTCGCCTTTTCCTTGTGATGCAGCATCGCCAAAATCCAGCGCAGCTGGCTTAGGCTTACTGACCAGAGCAAGAAGCCAGGACGGTGCATCAGCAATTACCTGATCCCATGGCGATAGCTGCCAGGCATACGCATGATGCGGCGGATCGGGATGGATAGAAGGTGGCACGACCACGTAGCCGCCATTACCGCGCACATCGATGTCCGGCATTGGCGTGCCATCCACTGCTTTCTTGCTGAGATTGCGTATCTCGGCATCGGCAGGATAACGGAAATAGAGATGCCTGCCCTTGGTCGTTTGCACGCATACGGTTTCAGGCAGTGGCCCATATTGCAATTCGTATTCCTGTAGAAAAGCCTCTCCAGCTGGTCCATCAATATCCAGCACGAAAATGCCGGATATGGTGCCGGTGACAATGCCGACATTATAATTACCCGCATCCCACACTGTACGGTCTTCCTCAGAGGGGCGCTTCCCCTGATATTCTAACCAACTTGCCAGCGCGGGATGTTTGCTTTGCGGTCTCAATGGTATCGGGCACCAGCCCAGCGCATGGTAGGCGGTGAACTTACCATGCGTTAGTGCCTCCGGGGTGCTATATGACCATGATGGCAGGCACGCCTGCACAGATTGCAAGTCGCTCATGCGCTCCACCTCATGGTTTCAATAATACGGAGAGCTGCTTTTTGCTGGGATAGGTCAAATAAATAAGAACATAAGCTGACCATATTTTCCCCCGCATCTTCTGTGTCGATATCGTGCCAGCGGCCTGTGTTTAGATTCACACAAAGGGAAGGATACGGGGATTTAATCGGTTTTTTGGGATTAAAGGCGCTATAGGTTCCTGAGGATACGCTTCCATCTGGCAGCCATGCCGCCACTAAAAGATGTACAGTCGGTGGCTCACAAATATAACGATTGAGTATTTCATGACGAATAAAATGCAAGTTGCTATCCATTTTGCGCCTCCATCCAAGCAAAGAAGGCAGCTTCATCAATCAGCACGCGGCGGCCACAGCGGCGGATGACTTTCTTAAAGCCGTTCTTTTCGGCATGAAATATGAGATGACGCAGTCCGCCAATCGGCGGCCATTGATGATACTCGTTCCATTGGGTTACGGGAATCAGCCGTGTCTTGGGATGCTCGGTATTGGGTTCCATAGGTAGCTCCTGTTGTATAATGCGCAGCAATATCGCTGCGTACCGAGCAACCTATGGATGGATGGCGATGAAAAATATGCGCTACACGCAGCGCATGTCAGGAGTGCAAATTATTATTCTTATCTTTAATCCGCTTAGATGGTCTGCCGCGCTTATTTTCTTTTGGACGCGGATCGACTTCGGCAATCCAATCATAAACCGTGCGTTCCCCGCCATAACGGTTAGCACCGGTAATATCCTGATCACAAATATCAGGATGCGCACAAAGTTCCGTAATGGTGTAGCTAGGATTCTGTTTCCATAACAGCTTTGCAATTGCCTGGCATTTCGCTTTGGTAAATTGCTCTGCGCGCGGTGTATGTTCCTTCTTTTGCGAAGTGGACGTAGATTGCTCTAAGGCCTTTTCGATCTTCGATATGCGGCTGGTAATCTCCAGATACTGCATATATTCCGGGTCATTTTTCGGATCGAGAGCTTTAAATGTTTTCCTGAGTATCTTTTGGAGCCTTGGGTCTGTCATAGCCCTACCCAAATATCTTCTGGTTCATGCTTTCCACCACCTTTGCCGTGTGTGCTTCGGAGAGATGGCTATAGCGCTTCACCATGGCCAGGGTTTTGTGGCCAAGCACTTCGGCAATCTCGGCCAACGATGCGCCGTTCATAGCCAGGTAGCTGGCAGCGCTGTGGCGTAGATCATGGAAACGGAAATCCTCGATCTTTGCTTTCTTCAATGCATCCAGCCACGTTGCGCGGCTTGACCATATCTCGCGCGGGTTGCGCGATGCGGGGAATACCAGATCGGTCGCAGTGTCACGCGCTTTATGCCATGCCTGGATTAATTCCAGCGCATGGTGCGCCAGCGGCAGCACGCGGCGTTCCTTGTTCTTGGTATCATGCAGCACGATGACTTTGCGCTTAAAATCGACATTGGGCCAGCGCAGGCTGATAAGCTCGCCGTGGCGCGCGCCGGTGGAAAGCGCCAGCACCACCAGCAGGTAGAGTTTTTTGTCATCCATTGTCTGGCAAGCCTCCAGTAACCGCTTGCGCTCATCATCGTCCAGAAAGCGCACCCGCCCGCGCGGCTCCGGCAGCTTGGAGATTTTCTTCATGGGATGATCCTGCAGCCATTCCCATTCATTGATGGCGATGGTGAAAGCATGGCTGAGCGCGTTCATATAGCGGTTGATAGTGGCAGGCGCGCGCTTTTCCACGTTGCGGCCTTCGCTATTCAACAGCTTGTCGCGATGCTCGACAATCATTGCCTTGGTGACTTCGGATAGCAGATACGGGCCGATTTGCTCCTTCCACCAGCCCAAATACTGCTCCAACCAAATATGCCGCTTGGGATTGCGTCGCTTCACATATTCCAGGTAGCGCTCGATCAGTTCCTTGACCGTGTGCTTCTTAGCCTCTGCTGATCTAAAATATTTGCCTTCCTTGATGGCGATTTCGGTTTGCTTGCCCCATTCCTTGGCGTCGGTCTTGCGCTCGAAGGTGGCGGATTGCGTGGGGAAACCCTTGATGCGCACCTTGACGCGGTAAGTAACGCTGCCATTTTCCGTGATGCGCGTCTCGATAGTCGCCATGCTACAGTCCTCCCCAAAAGCCCAAAACACGCTACTCCTCGACACCGCAAATGACAACATTAGTGTAACAAACTTGCGACATTATCAGTTAAGCGATTGATTTTATAATGATCCACAGTGTCCCACAGAAATTTTGGGACAGTTCAGGGACAATCCCTTCGTAATCGAGCGTAGCAGCGCGTAGTAGAGCGTGCCGCAGCGTAGAAGAAGGTCAGTTTTTTATTCCAACTGTCCCGCCAGTGTCCCACGGAGCTGTTCTTAACCTTCAAAGTTTGGCGGAGGGGGTGGGATTTGAACCCACGAGAACCTTGCGATTCTGCCGGTTTTCAAGACCGGTTCCTTAAACCACTCGGACACCCCTCCATAGACGTTTCACTAGCTTTCAAGACTGCTGCCTTAAACCACTCGGCCACACTTCCACACTACGTCCACCGCATCACTGCGAGTGGTTTATTCATTCTGCCTGTCCTTGCGGGCAGCCTACACTCGGCCATTTGAACAATAATTTGGTGGGTAACATAGCGAGTTTAACAGATTTCTCAACTACCAATCTTTAAAAATCACATAAACCGCAAGGCAAATCAGGCCAAACCCCAGCAAATGATTCCATTTCAGGCTTTCGCCGAGATAGAATACGGAAAATACCATGAATACCAGCAAGGTGAGTACTTCCTGAATGGTTTTTAGTTCCACGGCAGAAAAATAGCCATGTCCATAGCGGTTGGCAGGCACTTGCAGGCAATATTCGAAAAAAGCGATTCCCCAGCTTATGAGGATTACTATAAACAAAGGCTTGTCTTTAAACTTGAGGTGTCCATACCATGCAAAAGTCATAAAAATATTTGAAAGCGTTAATAAGCCAATGGTCACAAATGATGTGAAATGCGGTAGCATGTGCGGGTTTCCCTTGTGATATGACGTTGCGTGCGTAATAGAATCAACCTGGCTCTTGTCAGGATTCGGGCCTGATTTCCATTAAGAATAATTATAAAAATCAACTATATTTTAATATTACGATAACTATGTTATGGTAATAAACCATACCAAAATAAAATTAAACATCTTGAGTTGAGTTTCTGACAGGCAGGATAAACATGCAGATATTACCTTACCCCATAAAAATTGAAGCGGTGATATTTACTCTTGCCTTAAGTTTTTTGATGTTCATTGGAGGGGCTGCAACAGTTCATTATAAAATCCCGCTCTTTTATGATGCTTTTGCGATAGTGTTTCCAGAACAGAAAATGACTAAAGAAGAGCGAAAAGAGAATATTCTCAAACAAAAGATGGAAAAGAAAAGAAACTCGGGACAGTTGTAGGCAGATATTTAACAAGGATTTTTAATAGAATTATAGGGTATAAAATGCACAAACTCATGGCTCTGCTGCTTATATTGAACGTTTTTTTACACACCTCTCCAGCAATTGCTTATATTGGTCCAGGCGCCGGAATATTACTACTTGGCCCTATGTTCACTATGCTTGCAGCGGTGGGTGTAGCTATATTGATGTTATTGTTGTGGCCATTAATGGCGATACGGCGCAAGCGTAAAACAGCCAAGAAATCCACCACAGATAAGGATGCATCAGCGCCACCAAAATAAACGAGATATAAAATAGGCCTAGGCTATTAAACCACCAAGTGAGTACGCATGAAATTTATAAAAAATATACCGCACCTGAAAATAGCACTTTTTTATATTTTGCTTGTTTTGGCAGCTTTTTTTGCGGGTGGTACGAGCATCTACTACAAGACATTTGTTGGTCAGGCAATAAAAGATGCGCTTAACGGTGTTGAAGAATGGCAGAAAGAGGCCGAAGTTGAGCAAGTAGAAATGGAAGAAATGGAGAAGCAGAAAAACTCCAAAGTAACGGTTGCTCTGCTGAAGTACAGGGAGGGCACTTATCCTGGATTTACACTATTTACAACACATCATGACCAGAAAGCACGCCTCTTGGACATGAAAGGGAATATTGTGCATCAATGGGAAAAGCCATTTAATGAAGCTTTTCCGAAGCCGGACCATGTCACTAAGCCAAGAGGCCGTATTCACTGGTCGGATGCGCGATTGTTCCCAAATGGTGACCTGATCGTCCAATACCATGGAGCGTTAGATACGCCGTATGGTTATGGCCTGGTCAAAATGGATAAGAATTCAACATTGATATGGAATTACCGTGCCAATACCCACCATACGTTTGATATTGGTGAAGATGGACGTATTTATGGTTTGTCACAAAAATGGTATAAAAAACCTATCAATGGCTTTCCTTTTATAAAGCCGCCCGCATTGTTAGATTCCATTTATGTACTTAGTCCAGATGGAAAAGAACTCAGCACTGTTGATATCATAGATACCTTTCGTGATACGCCTTATAAAGACTTGCTCAGAATTACCGATCCTGTATGGCGTGCGCTGGGTGATTATTTTCATACTAATTCCATCAGTGTCTTGAGAAATGATGTAAAATATAGCATTCCAGGTGTTAAGCCTGGCATGGTGCTGGTGTCGATTCGTAATCCGGATGTGCTTTGTATAATAGATATTGAGAAGCGGCGCACTGTATGGGCGTCCAGAGGCCCGTGGAAGCAGCAGCACAGCGCATATTTTACACCTGATGGCATGATCAGCGTTTATGATAATCAGGGTTGGGGAAAGCGTCGGACCCGTGTGATGGAATTCGATCCGCTTACTCTCAAAGAGACCTGGTCGTTTCCTAAACGTAAGGAGGATTATTTTTATAGTAATATCCGTGGACGCAGCGCTCTACTACCTAACGGTAATGTGACAATCGCCAAATCAAACGATGGCCACATCATTGAGGTCAACCGCAATTCCAGGGCTTTGTGGGAAGTAAAGGTAGAGAGAGAATATCAAAATGGCGAAACCGTCCGGCAGATTGTTTCTACAGGACTGCGATACACAAAGGAAGAGTTGCCCTTTATGTCGGGTATAGATCCGCTTGGAACGACGTCACCCAGTACAGAAGAAAATAACACGTTAGATGAGGCATCAGATAAAGAATAATATGTCTCTTTCTCTGATAACAACTGCGTAGTTACCAATCTGAACTTAGCCTAGGCACAAAAATTATATGAAACCATTCAGGCGGCTGGAAGTCATATTATTTCTACTTAGTTTGACGTTTTTGTCATTTCTAATGGGCGCCGCAACCCTCCATTTTGAGAATCCGATCGGATTCAAGCTGAAGAATGCATTTGATGGTATCAGTGTATGGCGCGAGCAGGCTTTGGCAGAGCGTATTGAGTTGGAGGAAATGCAGCGAGAGAAAAATTCTGCATTGGAAGTTAGCTTGGTCAGGCGTAGTCAAGGGGCGTATGAGGGTTATACGCTCTATACGCTTTATAATGAGCAGAAGGCGCATCTATTAAACATGGATGGTACCAAGATACATGAATGGAACAAACCGTTTGAGGATGTGTTTCCGGAGCCAAAGCATGTTACAAAACCGAAAGGGCGTATTTACTGGGCGGATGCCAAGCTTTTTCCAAATGGTGACTTATTAGTTCAGTATCATGGCGCAATCGATACACCATACGGATACGGCATGGCCAAGCTTGATAAGAATTCTAAAGTAATATGGTCATATGCAAGCAATACACACCATGAATTTGATATTGATAAAAACGGCAATATTTATGGGCTTACACAGAAATGGTACAAAGAACCTATTCCTGATTATTCCGATATCATAAGCCCACCGGCTTTGCTGGACAGTATTTTTGTATTGAACGCGGAGGGGAAAGAACTGCAAAAATTTGACTTGATTGATGCATTTCGTGGCACTCCTTATCAGGAGTTGTTACGCATTGACAGTATAGCCTGGAAAATACAGGGAGATTATTTTCATACAAACTCGATCAGGGTCCTTAAGGAGCATGTGGATTACACTATTCCGGGCGTTAAGGCGGGACAGGTTCTTGTTTCCATACGCAACCCAGGCATTATATGCATAATTGATCTTGAAACCAAACGCGTTGTATGGGCAACAAAAGGACCATGGAAACAGCAGCACAGCGTACATTTCATAGATGATGGAAAAATTATGATGTTCGACAATCAGGGCTGGGGAGGCGGGCGCAGCAGGGTGATGGCCATAGACCCTGTAACACTTAAAGAAACGTGGTCTTTTCCGGTCGAAGAGAAAGACTACTTCTACTCTAAAATACGGGGTATGAGCCATTTGCTTCCTAATGGGAATGTACTAATTACCGATTCCAATAATGGCAGAATTTTTGAAGTAGGTAGTAAAGGGGATGTGTATTGGGAGGTAAAGATTGATCGTTTATATACGGATGGCAAGAAATACGGTCAGGTCATTTGCAGCGGTTCACGCTACTCACAAAACTCACTGCCATTTGTTGCAGATATTATTATAAATAAACGCCAAAATATACCATGATGAATTCATTTGATGAATAAACCTGTGTCCAAAAAATTTGTACAACCCCCATTTTTACGCACGCATATAGGGCATTTTTTGTACCGTAATCCTTCACTTGCGATAGCTTTAGGAAAATTCGAGTCATCGCTGCTGGCCATAGATGAGAATGACAGGCCAATAAAAAGCCCTATTTACATCAACGGTCTTGCACGCTCCGGCAGCACCATATTGCTGGAGCTGCTTTCCTCGCATGCCGGTATTGCCACGCACCGCTACGAAGACTTCCCGTTTGCCATCACGCCATGGTGGTGGCGGCGCGTTATATCGCTTTCTTCATCTGGCGGTAGTAAGCCGCAGGAGAGAGCGCATCAAGACGGTATTATGGTGACCCCACACAGTCCCGAGGCAATGGAAGAGCTGGTGTGGATGGCATTTTTCCCGCAGCTGCACGACCCAAACCATAGTGCGGTACTTACGGCGGAATCATTGAATCCGGAATTTGAAATATTCTACCGGAAGCATATTATAAAAATACTTATGCTTGAAAAAGCGCAGCGCTACCTTGCCAAGGGTAATTACAACACCACGCGCATGGGCTACCTGCAGCGCCTGTTTCCCGAAGCAAAATTTATCATTCCCGTGCGTAATCCGGTAACACATATCGAATCGCTGATGCGCCAGCATAAGTTATTCTCGCAAGACGGCGGGCAGAATGAGCGTGTACGCATGCATATGCAGGCGGCTGGGCATTATGAATTTGGCCCAGACAGGAGGCCTATCAATGTAGGTAATCAGGAGGTGACAAAAGCCATCTTGCAGGCGTGGGGTAGTGGTGAGGAAGTACGTGGTCTTGCTCTTTTGTGGAATGATGTGTATGGGTTTGTTCATAAACAATTATCGTATCAACCTGATCTAAAGCGTGCAACGATGGTTATCAGGCAGGAAGATTATCTGGCTGATACTGCGCCGGTAATAAGAAAGCTGTGGGATCATTGCCAGCTTGAAGCCGACAGCAAGCTTCTTGCGTTGTTTGGCGAGAGGACGAAAGAGAAAAAAGAATTTTCCACTTCACTTTCAACAAAAGATATAGGGATTATCCACGAAATTACAGCTAACACTGCGGCCTTGTACGGCTATGACAAACTTACATAGGAAATGATATGATCGAAGCCCTTTTCACTACCGAAGCAATGATAACGCTGGTGACACTTACATTGCTGGAAATTGTTCTGGGGATAGATAATCTCATTTTCATTACCTTAACGGCAAATGGCCTGCCACCGCACCAGCGCCAGAAAGCACGCCTGATCGGTCTTGGTCTTGCGTTGATTATCCGTGTGGCCATGTTGTTTAGCATCGCTTGGATTATGGGTCTTACGCAACCACTGCTGACTATTATGGAAAACGAGCTGTCGTTCCGTGATTTGCTGCTGATTGCCGGAGGTGTGTTTCTCATCTATAAAACCACGCAGGAAATGCATTATGATTTGGCCGGAAAGCAGGCCGTGCAGCAGGTATATGTCCAGCGTGCGTTCGGAGCTGCTGTATTCCAAATCATTATGGTGGATCTGGTATTTTCTTTTGATTCGATTATCACTGCCGTTGGGCTTACGGAGAATATACCGGTTATCGTGATAGCTGTGGTGATATCCATGGTTGTGATGATTATGCTCAGCGAAACCATCAGTCATTTCCTGGAGCGCTATCCTACTTTCAAGATGCTCGCACTATCGTTCATACTTATGATTGGTACATTCCTCATCGCGCAGGGGCTGGATTTTGATGTACCCAAAGGATACATCTATTTTGCTTTTGGCTTCTCCATTTTTGTCGAGGCGCTAAATACAGTTGCCATGGAACGCAGGGCAAAGCGTAACCAGAAGCAGGACTAACCAAGCTTATGCTATCAGCGGGCTATGTAACGTGATATAGCTGTGTCTCATAATGTTTAGGGAGGTTTTATGCAGGTTCCGCAGCAGCAGTTAAAACCAATATCTGGTGTTGAGCTTACAGCCGATGAAAAGGTTATTCTCAAATGGCTCCGCGCCGCTAAATGGGATGCCCAGACAGATGCGCGGGATCCGATTCCGTTCAAGACAAAAGTTCCAGAGTTTTTCAATGGCGTCCGGCTTTATAAAGTGCAGGGCGGTGCTACGACCGGGGCAGGGGCTATGGGCGCGCTTGACCTGTTTATCAAAAAGATCGAGTTTCATGGTGTAATATCTAAGCAGGAACTTTATCCTGTTTCAACGCAAGGTGCTGCACGTTATCTTATGCTTAAAAAGAAAGACCTTGAAAACCTGTCGGTTGGTTCCGCTGCCGAAGATGATGACGAAGACAGTGGGGACTGATTACCAGTTGAAGATGCCGTAGCCGACCTTGAATTGTTTGATGCGCCTTTCGGCATCGCTTTTAAATATGCCATATCTCTTTTTCAGAACATCGTAAAAAGCCTCCGGCTTTTCCTGATAAAGTGCAACTTCTTCGTCGCTCAGCTTGGTCCAGTTTTTCTTGATGGCACAGTTAAGTCTTTTCAGCCGTTTTATGGTGCGTGCGTGATTCATGCTATTCCTGCCAGCGTTGGTATAAGCCCGATGATGATAAAGGCGATGGTGGTTATAAGTCCGAAAATGATGGTGGATACTATAAGTTCCCCTTTGGACACTTTAGGAAACGCTGCATGTAATTTATCCAGCCACTGCCGGATGTCTGTGACCTGCACAAACATTCTGTGTGCTTTGGTGGTTAAAAGCACCATGGCTGCCTTGTTTATCATGCATAAGCTCCGTAAGGGGCTGCGAGCATAAAACGCTATTGCTTCGTGTGGCAACCTGTACACCAAGCCTATACTTCGCCCGCCAAAAAGATAGCGTTATCATCAATAATTCATTGAAATATCATTAATTAATATATTGACTTTCAGTGTTGCGGCGCGTGTACCGATTATATTGCCCTGATTCTACTTGAACTTATCATTGCGCCGGGCATTATGTGAGTAATTAATAATAATTAACAATAATGACTGCGACATAAGTTGCACAGCATCAGGGAGACACAAAATGGTAGGCTACGATCCGCTTCTTCAGGCTAACGCCAATCCACTACTGCAACCTTATACCGTTCCGCCTATGGATATGGTTAAGGCAGAACATTTTGAACCTGCTATTGATGTTGCTCTGGAAGAGGCGGGCAAAAAACTGGCGGCACTGAAAGCCGATAGCAGCACACCCGATTTCGAAAATACTGTGGTTGCGCTCGACCAGCTGTTAAATAATGTCAATCGCGTACAATATGTACTCGGCACACTGATAACTTCAAAATATGACGATGAACTGATAGCGCTTGAAGAAGTCATTAACAAAAAAGTCGCTGAATTTACAAAAACCGTATATCAGGACAAGGCACTCGCCGATCGCTTTCAAGCGGTCGCAAAGCCTACGGCTGGAGAGGACCAGACGTTATATAAAGATATTTCTGATACATTTGAAAGCGAAGGAGCTTTCCTTGCAGTCGAAGGCCAGCAGCGCATCAAGGAGATTGATGACCGGCTGATTACGCTTGCCAGCAAATTCATGGATAATTTGAACAAGGGCACGCAACAGCAGGCCGTGCTTTTTACAGATAAGGAAGATATCGCAGGCCTGCCGGAATCCGTGGTTTCCGCGCTGCGTGAGAGCGCGCAGGAAGCGGGCCATAACGAGGGCTGGCTGGTAGTGCCGGAACGCCTGCAGGTAGATATGCTGCTTGACCTTGGTGCAAGCCGCAATTTCCGTCAGAAGGTCTATGAAGCGCTGGGCTGCGTAGGGACGCAGGAGCCGCATGACAATGAACCTATTATCAAGGAAATACTGGGACTGCGACAGGAGAGGGCGAAGATGCTAGGTTACCCTGATCACGCAAGTTACGCGTTGTCTAGCACCATGGCCGGAAGCATTAACCGCGCCAATGAATTTATGGATGCGGTGACGGATAAGGCATTGCCGAAGTTTGAGGAAACCGTGCGTCTGGTGCAGGCGTTTGCAGCTGCCAATGACGGCCCGCGCAAACTGGAGGCTTGGGACTTGCCGTACTGGGCTGCACAATACAAAGAAAAGAACTACGGCTTCGATGCGGCGAAATACTCCGAATATTTGCCGTTGGATAATGTAATTGACGGATTCTTCAAAACTGCCGAGCGCGTGTTTGACGTGCAGTTCAAGGAAAACACCACCTACCCGAAATATCACGACGATGTACGCACCTATGATGTGACCAGTAATAAAACCGGCGAACATCTGGGGATTATTTACGCCGATTTCTTTGCCCGTGATAACAAGCAGGGCGGTGCGTGGATGTCCGAATTGCAGACAAAGTCCGAAGGCCACCCCAATATCGTAACAATGAACCTGAACCTGATGAAACCAGAAGCAGGAAAAACCACGTTGCTCAGCATAGATGACATGAATACGCTGTTTCATGAAGGCGGGCATGCCATGCACGGACTGATCGGTACCAACACACGCCATGCGTCACTGCGCGGTGTAAATGGTTCGTCGGATTATATCGAATTTTTCTCAACCGTGATGGAAAGCTGGATGACCGAGAAGGATGCACTTGATACTTACGCACGGCATTACAAGACCGGTGAGAAATTGCCAGACGAATTGTTTGAAGCGATGAAGCGCTCAGATACTTTCCTTGCCGAAAGCAAAGCACTCAAGGTAGCCCAGAATGCCAGACGCGATTTTGCTTTCCACACCGCCGACCCTGCAAAATATACCACCAGCAAGGCGCTGGAAGATGCAGCGGACTTCAAGCATCCGCTATCGGCGCATATACGCTCCTACCCGCTTAACCGCTGGAGCCATTTATTCTCAGATGGTCTTTCTGATTATGCCTCGTGCTATTACGGTTATTTGTGGTCGGAAGGTCTGGCATCACTTGGTTTCAAGCCATTCCAGCAAAAAGGCACTTATGACAGGCAGTCCAGCGACCGTTTGGCAAGGATGTATAGTTATGGCGTCAGCCGTGATATGAATCAGGCGTTTGAAGAATTGCACGGTGGTAAATTTACCACCGGTGATATGGCCGATGCGCTTCTGCAAAAGCTTGGCGCGGACAGGAATCCAAGGGTCAGCACATTCGCTTCTAGTGGCAAAATAATGGCCTGAAAACATTCCCTTGAGAGGGGATGTGGGTGGGATTTATTGCAACCGGCCTCCGACACACCCTGTTTTTATTGTTATAAATAAACAGCTTGCTAATATATGTGCGTTTCTGTGCGGCCACAGAATTAATAAAACCGTAACATGCTATTTGTTGTATGGGCGCTAAACTATATTCGTTAAATTATTTACCTTTTTGGCCTATAATCAAACGATGTGCGCTGCATTTACTACCAAACCAAATATTTATGTGCCGGGCTTGCCAGACTTAAGCTCGGACGATTTTGACTTGTATAAAAAAATACACGAAACGCGTATCGATCTCACACAGCAGGTGGTTGACGCGGGAATGCGATTGTCCAGTATTGACCGCACTGATTCATGGCTGAAGAATATGCTCCATAATGCCGCAAGTGCAGATGCGTTCTTATTTCCGCCGCTGACATCGATGCCGGAAAAGCATCCGCATTTTAAAGCGGAGGCGGCGCAGCGGTGGTTTGAATTTTTTTCTATCACAACAGGCGTGCATATAGGCACCCACGAAAAATATGGCAAAGACGGTTTTTCCAAGCCATGCGTAATGATGGATCCTGACGGGCAGTGGGCTTCGACCGTTGATCTTCTCAGGGATCTGCATGCCAAAGGCATGTTTACGTCAGATGTTGAAGACATCGTGCAGCTTGTTCCGGACGCGGACAAGCTCACTTATCACGAAATGAATCAAAAGGCTGTTGAAATGCTTGGCCGCGCTATTGCTGACGAGAAAGCCGGCAAAGCCAGAAAAACTGTGCCAAAAAAATATCCTGAAGACCGTGTCTTTGAGCCGTTTAGGAAAGATGACCCCAATGATAAAACCCGCCTGCGGCATCCGTTCGGCATTGCCTTTTTTGGTTCTGCCAGCACAACGGAAGAGTCCTATATAAAGGCCTCATCTGATTTGGCAAGGATGGCAGGGGAACGCGGCTGGCGTATGAGCAGCGGCGCAGGCAACGAAGGTGTTATGGGTGCGGCTGACCGTGGATACAGGGAAGGCGCAGCGGAATTCAACCGGCGCTATCCGCGTGCTACTTACAAACCGGGGCATATCGGTGTCAGCACGCAGGACATTTTGCGTATTGAAGGGCCTCCTGAGAATTTGGATCAACTGATTATTACCGATGATATTTATGACCGCATCAAGGTTATGATCAAGGGGCAGCTCTCGGAAGATCCCAGATCCCGTACCCGTGATACCAGTAAAGTTATTTTTGTTGCGCCCGGTGGCGTTGGCACGGTGCAGGAATTTGCCACGCTTATGGATCTGGCTTTTAACGGCAGCATGATGGAAGGAAGAAAAGTGGTGCTGCTGGATGTTCCAAGCCACCTCAATTCCAAGGAGGGTTTTTGGGATCCGCTCATAAAAATTGCGGAGAAACTAAATTTCCGCAATCATTTCGAGGTCGCCAATTCTCCGGAAGAAGCCATACAAATTGCAGATAACCATTATCTCGAATGGCAGAAAACGCATCCTGAATTCAGGAACCTTCCGCACCCTGTCCTCAACCGGAATCCGGCAGCGGTCACGCGGGCGAGTTAGAAAAACTAGCCACGGCCTTTTTTTTCATCCGGTTCATCGTGTTTTATTTTTACTGTCCATTCATCAGCGGGAATGTTTGCAGCAAAATTCTGCCTGACAGTTTCATTAGGAAGGCCTGATTTAGGCGCATCGTTTTGCGCTGTGCGCAGGCTTGGTTGGCCGGGCATGCTCTTCCAGAATTCCGGATCGTGGCGTCCGTTTGACAAGCGCCTCCGTTCTAAATCTGTGCGGTAATGCGCTTCGCCGTAAGTTTTAGGTGCATCTTTACCACCATCGGCCATATCTGACAGCATCTTGACCAGCAGGCTTTGATATTCGTGGCTGAGTGTCGAAAAT
This sequence comes from Alphaproteobacteria bacterium, assembly GCA_020049775.1. GTDB lineage: Bacteria > Pseudomonadota > Alphaproteobacteria > Rickettsiales > SXRF01 > JAGVKI01. The sequence continues at coordinate 22,026 of JAGVLO010000006.1, forward strand.
TCTTCCTTAGTGTGTACGAATACGGCAACCCTGCCTTCCGGTGCATCAGGCGCGTCTTTAAAATCCCGCATCATGGCGATTAGCCCACCACCTTCACAACCCGTTGCATCAATCGCGAATCTACAGTCGCTATATTTGAGCAATATTTTCTTGAGATCATCTGTCTTGAGCCAGGCATCGTCATAGCCAAGCAGCCCTTTCTTGGCATCACCATGCGTCAGGAAATTGAGGTAAAAATCCCGTACGCCTTGCCGGTGTAGCGCCGCAATCTGTTTTTCAACCAGCTGATCATTGTTTTCAAAAGGGGTTGCCGCAAACGCTGCGATGCCGTCTAAGCCAGGATTTGCAACAAGGCTTGCCACAGCACGCGGGGAAGGCAGCGCTTGCAGCTCGCTGATACGGTTTTTATCATCAGCGCACACCATGTCATAGCCGCAGCGTTTCAACAACTCAGGCAACGCCCGGGAATATTCGTAATACTGCGTGCGTGATGTTTTATCGCTCTCATCAAACCCGTTAAAGCACAGATAACCGATTGGCCGTTCTTTTGTAAGATCGAATTTCTTTTGGCTGGCCGGGTCATTTTTCTGGCTGGTGGCCCTGCTACGGGCTTCGTCCAGATGATGTTGAAGATCCTTTGCGCTGAGCTTGGAATTGCCCTCATGTACCGCTATTATTTGCGGGTCGTCTTTGTTGACGAACGTAAGCCCCCACGATGCCGCAAACCCAAAAAACCCAAAACCTGATGGGCCGATATGCTTTATGTACCAGACATCTTCCTTATTATCTTCTCCCTTAATAACCAAAGCGTGATGGTAACCGTTTTCATCCACGGGTTTTAAAGATGCGCCGGGCATGTCCTTGGCAATCGCAGTCAGCCATTCGATATTCTTCTGGTTCAGATTTACACCCCCTTTTGTGGTGGGAGTTTTAATGAAGGCATCGCCCTGATCCGCTAGCCGTTTGATTGTTTCCGTGCCTTCTTTCGTCGGCTGGATACGCGTAAGTGTTTTTACTGGTTCTGCTTTTTCTGCTCGTGGCTCTGCTGGTTCTGCAGCAAGTTTTTTGCTGTACGGCGTAGCTGGCGGAGCAACGGACTCTCTCGGAGGCTGCGCTCCATCAGCACCGATACCCCCAAGCAAAAATCCGGCTGCGACATTTGTGATTAGTTTTCTCATAACCACCATCCATCATTAAAGTGATGCTATAACATCAGTATAAGCACTTTCATTCAGATTGTGGATAAAATTTGATAGTCATACATGTCTCACTTCCGGCGGCGCCTGCGCGATTCAACGGGTGTAGGATTAAGCGCCTGCTAAGAAAGGTAAATAATGGTGGGGGGTGAGGGACTTGAACCCACGACCAAGGCGTTATGAGCGCCCTGCTCTAACCGCTGAGCTAACCCCCCGCGGCCTCTTTTTGGCACTAAAGAGGGGCCAAAGAGGTTAAGGAGACTGGTTATAATCGCAGTGGGCAGGCAGCACAAGTGAAGAAATAGCCTTTTAAAACATACCATTACAAAAAATAGCCCTTGGATGGTGGCCTGCTCTCGTTTCCCCATTGATTTTAAGCGCGATTTACACTATTAAAAGCACCCTTGAATGAACAGGCCGGAAAGCGTGCGCTTATTTGGCCGGAAAAGCGGAGTAGAGTTATGAAAGAAGGCATCCATCCCGATTACCATAAAATCACCGTTGTGATGACTGATGGCACGAAATATGAAACGCGCTCGACCTGGGGTAAGGAAGGCGATGTGCTGCAGCTAGACGTAGATCCGAAAACCCACCCGGCTTGGGTAGGCGGTGTCAACCTGCGTAAAACCGGCCAGCTTGAAAAATTTGAGAACAAGTTCAAGAATTTCGGCACTGCGGCTGTTGGCGGCAAAAAGGCAGAAGGCTCTGCTGCTCCCAAGAAAAAAGAAGACAAGAAATAAGATTTTCTTCAATACGGAAATTAAAAAAGGCGGGCGCTGCTCGCCTTTTTTATTGTCATTATATCAGCGTGTTCTTGTTGTTTCGGGCTTTTTACTATTGCCCTGTTCACTGAACTGAATGAGTAATGCCTCTCCGGTTTTGCGGCACTCCTCGTCATCTAATACAGCGCCTATGCCAAGGGCTTTGGCGAATGCACCGGCAGCAGGCTGCAGCTGGTTGAACCTACCGCTGGCTACCCAGTCGGTAATAATCCAGTGTGGAACACCTGAGCTTGCCGCCAGTTCGTGACCATCCATGCCCGAAAGTTTTACCAGTGTTTTGCGTGTCTCTTTTTTATTTATGCCTGCGCCTTGTGCAGCAAGCACTTCGGCAGGGTTGTAGGTCGAAAGTGTTCCATGTACGGCTCGTACGGTGAATTCACGCGCCTCATCACCGGATAGTCCGCAAAACTCCGCCAATTTGCGTGCATAGTGATGTTTCTTAAGCCCGGCGCCTTGTTGCAGGAAGGGGCCAAGCCGCGTGTATCCAGTTGCTTTTTCGGTGTCGGTAATGGAGCAGCCCTTTCTATCCATGACTTTTCGTATCATGTCGGTGAGCGTCATCTGCCCGCTGCGTACCTGTGCGAATAAGTTTTGCGGCGGTTCGATGCCGGTAAGCATACTGGTGGCATTTTCACGCAAAGTGGGGTCAACGCATTTCAGCTTGTTGAGGATGCATGTTGCATGCTCCTCGAAAAGCGGCAGCTGGCCAGCCTTCATTTTATATAGCATGTCGCGGCTGACATCTAGCAACTGCATTTGCTGCGCTTCTGACAGGTCGATGATGCCATGGCGGCCAAGCAAAAGATTGATAAGTTTTACCGATGGCTTTTCATCTTTTGACGCTTCTTCAAGCAATTGGTCCAGCCCTTTATCGAGCGGGCGGTTGGTCATCAGCGCCAGCATCTTTTCCACATTTTCGCTGTAGCGTTTACTTTCATCCTCGTTGCGGATGAGGTCTTTGTGGTAATTGATTTTGATAAAATCTTCCGCTGTTTTTGAGGAATCCGGTGTCATGCCATGTTTGTGCCAACCATGGATGGTGGGGTGAGGAATGCCGGTGAAACGTGTAATCGCACTTTCCGAAATGCCTGAATATTGAAGCAGTGCATCTACCAGCTTTGATTTGTCATTGCTGCTTTGCGCGTCGGCTAGTGCTTTCTCTATATTGATATCGCTACCGCGCGACATTTTATGCAGCATGAGTTCGGTGGCCTGTGTAAAGGCGTAGGCGTGCGCCAACATGTCAATGACGGTGGCGCGTGGCTGCGATTCGTCCGGATGTGTTGCCATATGCCGCAGATACCCGCCGGAAATATTATCTTTGCTGCTGTAATCTTTTTTGTCCTCAAGCCTGCTTTCAAGCATTTCCGCTAAGTCTTCGGCTGAGCATTGCTCCAGCTCCAGCAGGCCCGCAACGACATGGCCGAATTTCTTGCCGTCGCGGTAGCAATCCGTTACCAGTTTTGTGTAGCGCTCCTGATGCTGTGCTTCCATTTCCGCCAGCGCCGGCTCATAGGATTTGACTTCACGATGAGGAATAACGGGAAAACCAGATTCAACAGCCTGTTCATGCGCTTGCTGGCATAATGACAGGAAGCCTGCTCTATCAGCAGGGCTTATTTGCAGGAAGTGCTTGCACATCGCATTGCCAATATCACGGGTGATGGCGAGCTTTCCGTCGATGATATCGCGTAGGTACAAATCTCCGAAGGCATCCACATCGACGCCAGTCATTTCAAGCTCCATCAGGAATTCATCCATTTTTTCTGGAGGTATGCGTACATTCACCTTCTCCACTATATGGGCGGCCACGCGTATTACAGACTCGGGTGCTTGAATATCCATTACGCAACTTTATTTACAGTAGGGTTGTATGTCATAATAATATAAAGACTTAGCATACAGAAAAGATTAAGTTTGGCAATAAACAGCCCAAATTAAAATTAATAAAAATTAATTCTGTGGGCGAAACGATACTGCGACAAGCATTAAAAAAGACGGATGCTAAAAAACAAAAAAATCCTGTGTCTAAAACATATAAGTTTTTTGCAGAGCAGCAAAAATATCTGTTTGGTAAATAGTATTTATTCACGAAATAATTATTCCTTAACTGGAATCGTTTCTTTCCCGAATTAACTAAAATTCCTTATTTGACAAATATTAATCAGTGGACGAGTCATTCATCCTATGTTAGCAAACGAAAATCCTACTTTAATTTCCGCACATCACTTAATACGCGCATCAGACGCGTACGGTGTGCCGAGTACTCAAGACCAATTTTAGAACTATAACAGTAATAAAAACACAGAATTAAAACACTGGGGGGATTTATGGCGAACAACATGGTACGCTGGTATCAGGTCATGGCATTGCTGACCGTGGGCTCGGCAGTTACAGCAGCAATAGGCAGCGACATTCCATCAAAAACTGATCGCGATAAAGCTGACAGTGAATTGCGCAGCAAGGAGCAGGATTTCAAACACAGGTCCACGGCCATTGACGATAGTGTAAAGCTACGTGCTAATCTGACCAAGAGTATCGAAGCGCTTGAAAAAACCTACGGTCCACTCGCTAAGGAAGCGGATGAAATGACTGCGCAGGCGAAGAAGCGCGTCGAGGATGCAAAAGCCTCGAGTAATCCCGATGCCATTAAATCCGCAGAGAAATTTAAGGAGCAGGCAGATGCCATGCAAATTGAACTGCAGAAAATGCAGGTGGCGCTTGAGTCACTGCAGAAGCTCAAAAAGCAAGCTGATGCACAGCATGACATGGATCAGAAGACTGTCAATCGCCTGAAGCTTGATTTGCAGAAGGCATTGCAAACCTATTTCCGCACGGCAGATCCGGCAATGATAGCGCAGCGCTACGGTGTGCCGCTGGACATCAATTTTTCATTCAATGCTACCGAGTTCATGAAGGTCACTAATGGTGGTGATCCGCAAACATGGCTGTCACGCTATGGTCTGGTTGCCGAACACACATGGGACGAACGTTTCACCTATGTGGGCAAGGATGGCCGAAAGACACTCACGCTCAAAGGCATTTCGCAGCATGAGCAGGTCACGACACGTGATATGTATGATATGGCAACGAAGCTGATTCAGGCCAAAGTGCCTGGCATGAAAGCGCCTGTTGGCCGCTTCGGATTGACACGCAACTGGGGTCATTTCAAAAATGACCATGACCCGTATGAAGGCATATTTGGGCATCCGGTGGACGCGTTTCGTCCATCGGTGCTAAGCAATTCCACCGGTGCGTGGAGTCCGCTCAATGAGTGGGATTCGTTCCGCGAGCTAATTGACCACCACACCAAAGGTGAAGGTGCTACTACCTACAATGCGGCCAACGGCATCATCACTTATGGTCTGCCGCCTATGGGCCGTCCGATATTGGTCAATGCCTCGGGTAACAGTGGGTATGGATTTGTGCCTGATACCACGAATATTCAGAACTTCTTCCCCAACCATGTAAATATTGGCACGGTGACGATTCCGTTGAACACAGCAACAGGAAAACGTGATGAAAAAGCTCCGCGTGAAGTGGAAAGCTACAGCACTTCCAATGCAGGTGTACACGGCGTAATCATGCGCCCCCGTTATGAAAAGGACGGCACGGAGATTAGTTTCCAGTATCTGAATCCAAATTTCGAACGCACGCTGGAAGAGAATTTGTGGAAACTGGCAGGCAAGACAGGTATTCCGACACCGGAACAATTAGCGGATGAAAAAGAGTATCCGCCGGAACTGGTGAAAGCAATTGCTGAAGACAAGGCAGCATTCATTCAGGTTATTTTGCGTAATGAAGGCGTGGATACCAAGGGACAAACCAAAAACCTGCGCGGCACTTCCTTTGCGTGTCCGACAGCCGCCGGTGTTCTGATGGCTGCCCGTCTGCATTATCCGAACGCAAGTGAAGCGGAAATCACCGATGCATTCTGTTCATCCTGCGTTCCTATCGTAAACCGCAGGGATGTGGATGCGTTTGGCCGCGATGCTGACCTGAAAGACGATGTGCCTTATATCGTTGATGCCAAGAAAGGCTATGCATACAGCCCGACCGTAGGCTTTGGTGAATTCGTGATGGATCCGGTTAACCCGACTCCGGAAAATTCTCCGAGCTGGTTTAAAATGCTTGCCCGTCTGGAAGCTATGCAGAAAGCGCGTGAAAAAATGTCCAATGCGCCTGTTACAGTTGGCCATGGCAATGATAAGCGCACTGTTAGTCTCAATGGCCAGCCCGCGCTGGTGTCACTGGAGATGAACAAGTTTACCGAGATGGTAACCGAGGAAGACAAAAAACGTCTTTCATCTCTGGAAAAATCCATCACCGACGCATTCGAGAATGTAGATAAACTCCATAACGGTCAGGTGATGAAAGATGGGGAAATAGCCAGACAAATTAAGTCTGGCCAGTACAACAAGGCATTAGACCTGCTAAAAGAAAAGGCGTCTAAATCCATTGCTCCGTTAGATTTGCTGCCGCCTGCCGGTTTGGGTACAGCACTTGCTGTGCCGCTGGGCCAGATTGCCAAAACTGATCTCATGAGCAAGGCAGAGGCAACAGTAGCGCAGGCTGAAAAAATGAAGCAGCATACCTACCAGTTCACCGTCCTGGAAGGACAGGATTTGTGTACCACGATGTCGGCGCTTCGCCTTAAGTTCAAGGATAATAACAAGACCGACAGTTTTGTGGTTCTTGAAAGCCCTGACGGCACGCGTATTCCGATTATTATGGGTAGCTCTGCCGACTGGCGCGGTATGCCGACCGGTGTCGCTGTGGCGTCCACCCCGGGCTTCATGCGCAAATCTGCAGCGGGCAACTGGAAGCTCTATACACGCGAGGAACTTGATCCCAACGGCACGGAATTATTCTTGTATGGTACCGAGCGCAACACCAAGCTGGGTATTGTGGACGTGCGTGAAACCGTACTTAATCAGATCGAGCTGGCTGATGCCAAACAGCGTACCAATGTGCCTGCGAAGAACCTGTTGGCTATTCCAGATCCCCACAAGCATCTGCGAACAGTGAATGGCTTGGAAGGTGGCCCAAGCATGAAGCGTGAGAAAGCGACAGAAATCACGCCAAGCTCACGCCAGAAGTTCCAGGAATATTTCGAAGAGCTTATCAATACGTCGCGTACAATCGAAACCCTGAAAGAAAAAGGTATCGAAGCACCTGCCACCAATGGGCATATCGAGAAAGTTTCGCTCAATGAAGCAGGCCAGACCGACCACGCGATGGGTGTGGCTATTGCCAGTATGGCTTCACAGCTCAGCAACCTGCTTGCTGATGCCAGCAGGCCATCAGTGATGGATTCGCCACTGCGTGACGCATGGGGTTATCTTGCTTCGGCGGTTGCGGGTGCAGGTGAAGCAACCCCCGCGCATTCGCGCAGCAAAAAAATTCCTGAAGGGGTTGGGTATATGTCGCTGCTGAAGAACCATAAGGACGAAGTGCCGCCATGGTGGCATGACAACCAGGTAGCACAGGTAGAAGCCTCTCGCCGTGCGATGCGCGGTGGAGGGAGAAAGGCATAACAAGGCCTATGATCCGGTGGGCGCGTACGCCTACCGGGTAGGCTTTGGCCGTCATTAAGGAATCTGCATTTCATACTGATTTTACATGCTTCTGGAAACAGCTAACTGTTCCAGATAGGGAAAATGCTTTCGCGGTGTTTTTATCAGTTGCAATTCAGTGAAAAATGTGGATACCAGTACGGGAATTACAGCATAAGTAATCAAGTTAAATATAACAGCGGGAACAGAGAATCATCATGGTAATTTCAAAGAGAACGGCAGCAGGTTTTGTTGTCGCAACTGCAGCCGCCCTTGCACCCACCGGATTAATGGCACAACTGCCGCCACCAACACCGCCGAGCATTAATTGCCGTAGCGAAAAAGACAGAATTCCTACGCTGATGTTGAAGTTGTATGACATTCACCGTGAGCAATATAGCAAGTTGCTTGGAATGGATGATGTGAAGCCTATTGAGGTGATGAACACCGACAAGACGGAAATCGACGCGGAAATTACCAAAGCGCCTGAAGTGCAGCAAACCTGTAAGGATTTTGGCGTTGAAGAAAAGAAAGTGAAGAAAATTACGGTTAAGGGTGACCGTGTGGTCAACACTTACTACTTCCTCGATGAAAGCAGCGGGGTTGTCGCCAGCGCTACCACCACGCGTTACGCACACACCGATCCTGAAAAAAACAAGGACTCAAAGCTTTCACGCCAGTTCTGGACGCTGCATGTGCCGAGCGAACAAAAGGTAGTATTTGGCTACAGGGAAACCAAGCCTGCTGAAAAACCGCAGAAGTCCAATGCCATTACGGTGGAGTACCAGCCGGCGAAGAATGTGTTTTCCACCAAGCATGTGGACATCAAGGCGGCTGTTACCAAAGATCTGGCTATGCATCCTGTTTCAGTGGTGGAACAACAAACGGCAGTTGCCCTGCCTCCTGCAAAGGTCATGGCGCCAGGTAAGAACTAGATTACTTGGTATTGGGTGTGCTGGACGGCTAACGTCCGGCGGATAGGCCTAAGTCGTTATAGACAGCGCCGGTCATGGCGGGGATGATTTTTTTCAGGTCTTCAATCCAGCGGTATGTTTCATTGGTTGCGCAAGGCACGCTTAGATAAAGCCAGTTATCATTTTCTACCTGCACGATACTTCCTTTTGGCAGCTTGTCGCCTGCGGCACTGAATAGTTTGCTTCCTACGCGTTCCAGCTCTGACTCCCCTTCGGCTGTACCCCGCCAGTCGCCATTTGTGTGCAGTTCCACACGAAGCAATTGACGCCCATCACGCTTAGAGATGGAAAATGGGCCAAAAATTACCTTGGGATAACTCATAGTGCATCCTTGGGCGGGTGATGTGTTTCAAGGCTAAAGAGCTTTGCCGCCAAGGTAAAGTTATTTTAACATGTAAACGACAGCTTCATAAGGCATTTTCTACAGATTGTCTTTAGCCGCCAGTTTGTTATAACTAACACAAAATAATACCAAAAAATAAATCATCGCAGGGAGAATACCATGGACATACCATCGCAGACGGTAGTGTTGCATCCTGGCAGTAAAATGGAGGTAGCACTAAATATTCATATAACGGATTCTAACACGATTGTTGTATCAGCTGATGTAAGCAGAGAAGCAGCTGTGCAGGCACAAAGTAAGGTTGACCGTGAAAAGTACCGCGTGTTCAGCAACGTAGTACATGCCGCTGTTTATGCAGCGCCAAAAAGCGCCATCCGCATGAAACCGTCCTATAATCTTTCCACTCAGGAAGATACGGGACAAGTAAGTTGCAGCATTCCCGTGGCAACACTTCAGGAGAGTGCGGCCATCATCGACTATCTGGTAAGGGCCGCCAGTCCGGCCCGCTCGGACACCCTCCAGCACGCCTGAGGCACAGCTAAACCCATGAATATCAGCCGGTTAGCGTTATTCGCCGTAGTGTTATTACTCGGCGCTGCTCATAATTTATTTATAAATCATACCGTATAATGGCTTAATAACTTGTAATATAAACTTAAAGCCGAATGTCCCAAACTCCTCGCATTGCCCTAACCAAGAATCGTACTCGCCAGAGTAAACTGGCGAAGGTGCATATTCTTGTGATTACGGCCAGTCAGGAAATCAATACATTGTTGTTTGATATTCTTTCTGCGCTGGGCTTCAAGCGCATCCATTGCGAACTGGATGCTAACAATGCTCTCAGCCTTATGAAAAGAATCCGCTTTCATTTTGTTATCAGCGATCTGGACATTGAAGCCAAGACGATGGGGCCTGACGGGTTTCCCAAGCTGATGAACGGCTATGGGTTTGTGAAACATATACGCGGTCTGGACAGTGCGCATAATCCTTTTGTTCCGATTGTTATGATTACCCATGACATGCGGCGCGACGACGCGTTAAAAGCGCGTGACTGCGGCGTAAACAGTATCATTCTAAAGCCTTTTGAGGCCAAGCAGCTTTGTGATGCCATGAGGGAAATTCTAGAGCATCCGAGAATATTTATCACTGCAGATAGCTATAAAGGCCCATGCCGGCGCATAGAAAAGAGACCATTGCCGGAAGGCCTTATCGAAGACCGGCGAGTGTATGAAGTATGTATTGTAAAATTTCCAGGGAGTTAGCCTATGTCAGTTGATAACAATAAGCCATCAGGCCGTAAACCCTATGCTACGGAGCCGGACCCTACACTGAAAAATATGACGGGCGGTACGCTTGGGATGGGTGATATATTTTCTCCTGAGAATGTCAAAAATTGTCAGGCGATTATCGACACGGCGCGTGACCAGTTTTTTGATACCGCACTTCCCACGCTGGAAAAAATCCGTGCCATCGTGAAGAATGCGGAGGGGCAGCTTACCAAGGACGAACTGGAAGATGTTTTTCAGAGTGTGCGTTCTATGAAAATGCACGCTGCTACACTGAAGTATCCTTTCATTGTCGGCATATGCGAACATCTGGAGTATATCTGCACGTCACCACAGCAAGTGAGCAAAGCCAAGGCAGATTATTCACAGCTGGTACACAGCCTTGTGGAAACGCTGCACTTATCGTTCCAGCAGAAAATTGTGGATGAAGGCGGTGAAATCGGGCGTGGAATCATTGAAAGCCTGAATATGCTTTCTAAAAAGATAGCCGCTATTAAGGCGCAGCAAGCACCTGGGTCATAAATTGTCAGCGATGTGCTGCTTACAGGTAGCGCATGCGGTCATGTTCAGGTTTGATGCCGTAGGTGCGGCGCATCGCCTTTTCCGCTTCGTCAAGGCTGGCTAGAGCCAGCTGTGCAACACCATCATTGGTTTTTTGTTTCTGGGTAATGGCAACCAGCGCTTCGCGCAGGGCAGGCATATGTTTCAGTGCGGCACGCGCCTGAACTTCATTCAGCTGTTCGTTCAGAACATCTTCCGGCAGGCCCGGCAACGGCGGCACTATCTTGCGGGGCGACATTTCACGCAGGATAGTCATAGCGGCATCTGCAACGCGCAGCACTTCCGGATTTTCAGAAATCTCACCTTTGACGTCAAGTGTCATGGTCGCGATGCCGTCAAAAAGCTGCCGTAATTTACTGGTAGCAACAGATTTGTAGAACGGGCGCGGATAATTGCCTTCAAGTGTATCGTCCATAGTTTGTATTTGCGGTGTGTTCCAAATATAGTCCGGCTCAATGCTCAGTGGCACACCACGCCTGCCGCTTTCGTTTAGACAGAATTGCGTAACGGCATTTGCGATGCCGCGTGCGTTGTCAACCACATTGGCTGTAAGCAGTTGGCGCAGGCTTTGCTCGGCACCGGCATCAAGCCGTGGCGCACGGTGTGCCAGCATGGCGCGTGCGTCGGGGCGCGGACTGTCACTGATGAGGTGTTCAAGCGTATGCTTTGGGTTGAGTATTTCACTGGTCATGGACAGCAGGTAATGGTTCTTGAAAAACTGCTGTCCTAATTCCGTTCCAAGCTTTGTTTTAAAAAAAGCACGTCCGCGGATTTTTGCCGTATCGTCTTTGTGCGGGTGAGAAGGAGCATCATCCGGCCGTTCTGGCTTTTCTACAATTTCTGGCACTTCGCCGTCTGATGCCACAACACGATTTTTATCTTTATCCCTGTCTTTCTTTTTTTCTTTTTCAACTTCCCTTTCCTTTATAAGGGTGGCGCGCTCTTCTTCCATTTTTTCCTGAAGTTCAATATAGAATTTCTTGGGGCTACGGCGGGCGTTATGCAATTCTTCGTAAAGCTTGGTTGGCGGCAGGTGGATTTTGTAAGAACGCTCACCCACAGCGCTTGTATCCCATAAATTGCCTACGCCAAACGGGCTGACGATGGTGGGCGGGTCCACAAACACGGAATAAACGCCACGATACAGGTCGCGTATGGCGGCCTGTTTGCTGATGCCGTAAATAGATTCGATGTCGGAAACCAAATCGTCAATCACCAGTCCGGGCGCAGTTGGTTCTAGCAGCGCAACATTATTTACCTTGCAGTGTTTTTCCTCTTGCAGATATAGTTTTGCCCACAGCGCACTCTGCGTGCCGAGGCAGTGGCCGGATATATCAAATTCCATGTTATCGGCAACACGGGGCATCACTTTGGTTTCTAGCCATTCCTTAGTGTTATGTACCTGGCTGCCGATGCGTTTCAGCCAGAAAGTGTCAAAAGCGTTGAGATCAGAAAACTGGTTGCGCATGGCGGTGCCGGGGAACAGCAACTTTACGCAGTGGTGCTGTGTGCCATCTGAATCTGTGAGGTGTTTTTCGAAGGCTGCCGCCTGAAAACCTGTGGTGGTGCTGAAAGCGCCGTGGATAAGTTTGTAATCGGCCTTGCTGCCGTCGGGAAAATTGTATGAGAAACTAAGGTTGCCTTCTTCCAGTGAACCGCCTGTTTTATAGCGCATGCTGCGCTTGGTCAGCTTGGCAAGTGTAGTGTCGTTGCCTGCCAGCGCACCGGCAAGCATAGTGGCTTCCAATATATCATTGGCAACGCATTGATAGGCTGATGTGGTGGCAACCGCCATAAATTCACTTATCCTGCAACCTGTTATATTTTTATGTATTATTGTTTTTCAGTAACATAAGCATTTGGAAGGGGGGGCTGGCAAGTGATTTCTTTACCTTGGGGTAAATTTTTATTAATAATATAGTACAAAAAACGGGGTACACTATTACTCAATCCAATGAATTACCCCAATGAATTACTAAGGAGTTTCCATTGAGTAGCCAACCTATGTACACCGGCGAGCCTAATCTTAATCTCACCGTACTCGAAGACCATAAGGCGATTGCAAGGACGGCTGCGGATAAAATCGCGACAGCGCTGCGCAAGAAGCCGGATCTGGTGCTGGGGCTGGCTACCGGTGCAACAATGGAACCTGTCTATACCGAACTCGTACGCATGCATAAGGAAGAGGGGCTGGATTTTTCCAAGGCACGTTTTTTCAATCTCGATTCCTACAAGGGCATTCCTTCCACCGACCGCAATTCCTATGATTTCCAGCTCAGGAAATTATTGCTGAACAAAGTTAATGCCAATCCCGACAATATCAACCTCGTGCAGGGTATCAATTTTGATCCGGCGGAATATGAGGCAAAAATCAGGGCGGTGGGCGGCATTGATATACAGTTGCTGGGCTTGGGTGGCGAAGGGCATATTGGGTTTAACGAGGTGGGATCGACGCTTGATTCCCGCACGCGTGAGGTGCATTTGCATCCGCGTACGCTGGAAGACAACGCTATGTATTTCAACAAGCCGGGCGAAAAAGTGCCGCTCTCAGCTTATACCATGGGCATCGGCACTATTCTGGAAGCCAAGGAAATCATTGCACTTGCAAACAACCCCAACAAAGCGTGGGCAGTGCGTAATGTAATGGAATCAACCGGTACGGCTTCGCAAGATCTGACATCACTGGAACTGTACCAGATGAATAAACTGAATAACGGCGCTGACATGGCGCAGGTAGAAGCGTTTTTTGCAGCGCAGGCGACGGGTGCGCGCAAGGAGGCGAAACCGGTGGAAGAACTGCCAGCACGTGCGCTGCACGCGCATCCGAAGGTGACATTCCTTGTCGATGAGGAAGCGGCTTCTATGACGCGCCTGACCACGCTGCTCCAGCGCAGCAACCTCACCTATGACAAGGTACAGGCGTTGGCTGACCGCTTTAGCCCAAAGGAATTGACTATTGAAGTAAATGGCGAGCAGAAAAAACTGCTGCTGCCTTCCGGCTTTGATTTCTATGACCCGAAGGTGATGGATATTGACGAGAAATTTAATTCGTCAAATACAGTGCATGTGAAAGCGTTGCAGGAGGCACTTGCACGCACGACCGATATAGGCGTTGGTGCGCATCAGGATGATATTGAAATCATGGCAGGCCCCATGTTGCTGGATGCGGCTGCCAGTAAGGACAAACACTGGCTGACCGTGATTGCAACTGACGGCGCGGCATCTAAGAGTATCCTCAACGACATGGCTGCCGAGCTTACGCCCAAGCAACTTACTGACATGCGCCAGCGCGAACAGCGCGAAGCAGCGCGTGAGGCGGGGACTCCGGCGATTCAGTTGAAATATCCCAGTGCTGCTGTTAACGGCCATATGGGTGAAGGCAAACGTCAGGAAGCAGCGCTTGCGCTTGGCTCGCTCTTTGCTGCCATGCCGGAAACGCAGCGCGTATTTGGCCATAACCCGATTGATAAACACGCCACACATCTTGCCGTATTCGCCGTGCAGACGGCGGCATTGCGCGCCGCAAAAAATCCCAAGCTTGAAGAAGTGCATGCCATGGAGGTGTGGGGCGGGCTGACCGGCGTGCCGGAATCGCAGCTCTCGCTGTTTGTAGTGGAGAACAGGGACAAGCTCAAAGACATCGGCATATTGATTGATAAATACCAGTCGCAGATTTTAGGGCAGGGGCGCGACTATTCACGCGGCACACTCGCACGTATGGAAGGCCATGGCGCTTATGTGTCCAGCCCGCACCTGAACAACCCGCCCGCCGGTATGGTAATTGGGCTAGATGTCACCGGTTTTACCAAAAGTACATCGACTGACATGAGTGAATTGGCACGCCAGCTTCTGGAAAAAACCACCGAGATTAAAGCGCGCCTTGCCGCCAAACATCCCATTCCAAAAACACCGGATATCGCGGGCGGTTTTACCGAAAGCTTGCTTGCGCGGAAAAGCGAACCGGACGAACGAAAATTATAAAAACCATATCAGGGGGATTTATGACAGAGGGTTTTGATACAGAAGATGGTGACCATGCTAAAAAAGTGGGAAAAGGCAACAGCACATCGCGCATTGATTACAAGGAATTTGGCCGCAGGTTCAACAATTGGCTGAATGATAAAGCAACATCATCCGATCGTATCGCGGGCAATCTGGATATGGGTATGCGCCTGCATGAGCGCATTAAGACGCTGGAATCCATGGCGAGTGGATACCAGACCTCGCCGGAAGCCGTGCGTGAAGTGGCGGAATATTGCGGGCTTGAAGTGCCGTTGACCGACAAGGCAAAAGAAAAGAAATCGCCCTTTGGCCGTGGACGTGCCGCCGCTGGCGGTGATAAAAAAGCAGCAACGGACTAATCCACTCTTCTGCACCAAGTCAAAACAAGGCGTTTACAGATTTCAGTTTTGTACGCTAGGTTGCCATAGTCTCTTTCAACAGAAAGGAATTAGATCATGGCATCCATCGGCACGCCGCTTTCACCTTCGGCCACTAAAATATTATTCTGCGGATCAGGGGAGCTGGGCAAAGAAGTGGTTATGGCCCTGCAATGCCTTGGCGTAGAAGTGATTGCGCTCGACCGTTACGCAAATGCTCCCGCCATGCAGGTAGCGCACCGTTCCTATGTGCTTTCCATGCTAGACGGCAAAGAGCTTCGCCGCATTATCGAAAAAGAAAAACCGGATTTGATTGTGCCGGAAATCGAGGCTATCGCTACCGACACGCTGCTGGAGCTGGAGAAGGAAGGGTTCAAAGTCATTCCCAACGCACGGGCGGCGAAACTCACCATGAACCGTGAAGGCATACGCCGACTTGCCGCCGAAGAACTGGGGCTTGTAACCTCGCCCTATAAATTCGCTAACAACAAAGCGGAGTTTGATGCGGCGGTAAAAGCTGTTGGCATCCCGTGTGTCGTAAAACCCATCATGAGTTCGTCCGGCAAGGGACAGAGCGTTATTCGCAGCGATGCTGACATTGATAAATCATGGAAGACGGCCTGCGAGGAATCGCGTACGGGCGGTATGTCGGTGATTGTAGAAGGCTTCATTGCTTTTGATTATGAAATTACGTTGCTTACCGTGCGGCACCGTGATGGCACGAGTTTCTGCGAACCTATTGGACATCGTCAGGTGGATGGCGATTACCATGAATCATGGCAGCCGCACCCCATGTCGCCCGAGGCGCTGAAAGATGCGCAGCATATGGCGCAGAAAATCACCGATGCGCTTGGTGGCGCCGGTATTTTTGGTGTGGAAATGTTTGTGCGCGGTGACGAGGTAATTTTCAGCGAGGTGTCGCCGCGCCCGCATGACACTGGGCTGGTAACGCTGATATCGCAAGACTTGTCGGAATTTGCGCTGCATGCGCGCGCGATTCTCGGGCTTCCCATTCCCAACATACGCCAGCATGGTTCTTGTGCGTCAAGCGTGATTCTGGTGTCGGGCAACTCGGGCAGCGTTGTGTACTCGGGACTGGAAAAGGCCCTAGAGCAACCCGACACGCAACTGCGCCTGTTTGGTAAACCGGAAGTGAAGGGCAAGCGGCGTATGGGTGTGGCATTGGCGAGGGGTGAATCAATAGAGGATGCCCGCCGGAAAGCTCGCGCTGCTTCGGAGGCGGTGCAGGTAGAGTTGCAGCAGGTTAAGGCAAGTGCCTGATTCGGCAACAACAACACGGAAACCCAGAAAAATGGCGGGTTTTAGTGCGTTTGGCTTGCAACCTGTACGTTAGTATGCTATAACCGCCCCATCCAGACGTTAACCATTTGTTAATCATTAACGGTTGGTAACAGTTTAGTTTTTGAAATTAAACAATAAGGATTACCCATGCGCCACGTTATCGCCATTGCCATTTTGCTTACCCTTGCTGCCTGCGCTCCTGACGTTCCACAATGGTTCCGTCCGTAATTTAGCAGCGCCTGCGCCAAAAGAATATCAAAGCGCCCCTGCATTATTGCAGCGGGCGCTTTTTGTTTGCCTCCAGAGTAGTTTTTTGGGGTTATTTCGATGATTGCAGCGCAGATAAGCCGGAATCTTTATCTTCTGGGCAGTCTGGCAGGCATAAAAGATGATCTGGCCGCTCCCTGTCCAGCGCGGTGGTAAGAAATTGTTGCTTGTTGCGCGTAATGGCAATTACCGGGATTTCACTTTTATTCTTCCTAATGAAAAAAGAGATTCCCTTTTGTAAGCTCAGGATTGCCTGTTCTTCAGACAGCTTCCAGGGCTTACCATCAGGACGTTTGCCCCCAATAAATGCGATGCATTTATCCGGGTAGCTGCCCTCGGCCTTGGTGACGTAGCTGATTTCGATGTTGCGGGTGGCTTTGCTTTTATACTGCATAGATTTCTATCATACCCAGCAGCATCATTCCTGACAACAGAAATATTTAATATTATTATATAATTCAATAGATTGTATATAAAATTCATCTGAATTTTTAGGCAAATTGGCGGATTACGGCTAGTGTCTTGAAAACACCGGTATAATGGCATTGGCCTGTCATATAAACTTCATACGGGCAACATCGACTTTTGCAGCCCTTTGTTTATAATAGCCGAATGCCTGAAATGATTCCGGAACCCTCTGAAACAGATAGAATCAAGCCAGATTTATCACTGGTGCATGACATTTCGTTCGCCGATAAGAATACTTTCACTCACCCCTATCTGTCGCATTACACAAAGGATAATAAACATCTTTATTATCTTGGCGTAAAACATGGCAAAGATTTTGAAACACGCAGCCATGACATGATACTGCAGGCGGTTTCAAAGCATAAACCCCAGCTTATTGTGATTGAGGGATTGGCAACAGAAGCGGGAATCTCGCCTTCATTCGGCCTCGACCCCCAAAAACCCGGATCGGTGTCGCGGTTTTTAAATCATGAAGAAAACATCCATACCGCAGAACTCGCCCGCTCAAAAAAGATACCGTTTATAGGTGGTGAGCCTTCGTCCAAGGCAGTCTTTGAGGCGCTCGATAGGCAAGGCTATTCTAATAAAGAAACAATGGCAGCTTATTTATTACGCAATATTTCCGTATGGAAACGCAAAGGAGGGCTTAACAAGGACATCCTTCACCAGCAAGCGGATGTATTTCTCTCAAAGGACCCTATCTTCAAACATATTCCAGAGGAAGACAGGCTTACATTTGATGAGTTTAAATCATGGTATGATTCTCATAAACACGAGCTGGGCAACAAGGATATGCTGGACGTCGTTGCGGCAGATACCAATTACAACGGCAGACCTGATGCTAATTATTTCCAGCGTCTAACTAAAATAATGGACAGGGTTCGCGACGATCACCTGATCAATGTAATTGCCGATTCTGCCTCCGAGTATGATAAGGTCATGGTTGTGTATGGGAACGCACATCAGTTTGTATCTGCACCTGTTTTTGAAAAAATGTTTGGTGGCGAGGCGCAGAAGGAAATGCTCACCCTGAACGAGGTGACAGCGCCTGATCCCAAAGCAGCGCCAGCAGCTTCCGTTCAAAATGCTGAAGATGTATCACAGCCGGAAAAAGCTTATACTCTGCCAAAATGGCTCAAATATGGGAGCATCGCATTGCTGGGCGCGGGCATCACGACATTGACATTAGGTGCTGCGCCCCTGGTAACGGCTGCATTGCTGGTTGGTAGCGGCATAGCATTTACTGGCAGTAAAGTGACCGAAGCTAAACCACAGCCTATGACAGCAGTGCCGGAGGTGGCTAATAACTCATCAGATTCTTCTGCAGAAAAAGATGCTGTATTGCCGAAAGCGGTTGAGCCAAATCCAAGCCGCAAGGATGGGAAATCATGGGTGGCCAGTTCAAGCCCGCCGCCTGCTGAACAGCAACTTCCCAGATCATTATAACATTTCATATAAGCAGCCCATAAAACAGAAACCCCACAACCCTTGCGGGTGTGGGGTTCTGCTGCTCATTGCTGAGCAAGTTCGATCACTTGTTGCCGATCTCCAAGTAGAAGACGGCGCAGGGCACGTCGCCGTGCTTGTCCGTGATGTCGGTCAGGCCGTCCTTGTAGACGACCATGTTGACGACGTGCGGCATGAACAGCTTGTACATGCTGGGCATGAGGTTCGTGGCGAACGCCAACTCCTCGCGGGTGGGCGTGTTCCACGACATGGCCACCCAGCACTGGTAGCCGCTGTGGCGCACCACGGCCATCACCTTCTTCTCGCCCGCCTCGTCCAGCGCCTTCTTGACGGCGTTGAACGTGGTGAACTCCGGGATCGGCAGCGCGTCGAACTCTTTCGTCTCGGTGCTCATGGCATCGATCCTCTACCACATTTTAGTGTGGTGTTTAGGACAGTGTCCGCAAGTTGTTTTCCTCCCTGACAAGAGAGGATAGTAAAGAAACAACTCGGAACATCCCCAATTTACCATAAAACAGGGCCGCCCAATGTTACGACTTGGTTAAAATACATGAGCAAAATCAATTGGCTGAGCCAACATGAAAAAGCCAAAATATTGATTTTTCAGGAAACTGGGAGGAAATGGTGCCGCTTAAGTGATTCGAACACTTGACCTACCGCTTACAAGGCGGTTGCTCTACCCCTGAGCTAAAGCGGCACATGGAGGCTTAAAACAGAGTAGCAATTAAGCGAAATGGGGGAAATAATCAATCGTTTGTTTCTGGCGTTTGTTATCAGAAAAAGGAATCAGCGTGAAATGGATGATGTTTTGTCTTTTTCCTTGTCCTTTTGGGTATCAAGCCCAACCGATTCGCGGAAACGGTCCATGTGGTCAGACATGGTTAACATGGCGCCAAGGGCAATACCGCTGACGGTGATGGCCAACCCGATGGCCTCGATTTTCTGGTTGCGATGCAGCCCTTTCCAGTAATCGGTAATACCGCGCATACCCCATGATTCAAAGCGGCTTTTTACACTCTGCCTGTATGTTTCGTTGATGCCGTGGATTGCGGTAGAAAGATTAACTGCTGGGTTGTGCTTTGCTTCATCCATGACGGCCTTGATGGCAGTGTCCTGAATCGTTTGCAGATCAACGAAATGCTTCCTTTTGGCAAAGTTGGTGTAGATGCTGCGGCGGATGGACGCATCGCCCACATAATAGCCAACAGCCGCCGAAATAGGATAGGCGACGATATTGAGCATGCGCTCCCACATCGGCAATTTTTCTTTTGCCGGTGGCTGGGTTGTATCCTGCGTTTTGGTGGTATTCGTATCGGCCATTTTACGTCCTTGGGTCGCGATTATGCAGGGTAGCATTACAGGGCAGGGTGGTCAATTCCTTAACAACTAACAACGCAGGCGGGAAAATAATTGAAAAAAATATAAATAACAGCCTGTTATTTATTCGCTTCGGTACTCACCTTCGCTTAGCCAGGTGCGGTGGTTAGCAGGCTTGCCGAAATAATAGCCCTGCATGAAATCTACGCCCATATCCATCAGGATTTTGGTGATTTCACCGTTTTCTACGAACTCGGCGACAGTTTGCAGCCCAAATCCTTGCGCAAAATCGAGCAGGGTTTTGACGAAGAACTGGTTGTCGGCGCTGTGGGCAAGGTCTTTGATGAATACGCCGTCGATTTTCACCATATCCACCGACAATGCCTTCAGTTGTCGGAAAGAAGTATAGCCGGATCCGAAATCGTCGAGCGCAATCTGCACACCCATGGCCTGCAGGGACGCGACGAAGAAAGCGGTACGCCGCAAGTCGCGATGCACAGCGGTTTCGGTGATTTCCACAATCAGCCGCTGGGCGACATCGGGCGAATCCTTGAGCAGGCTGGATATCGTATCAAGCCACACGGGGTTTTCCGTGGTCATGTTCGATACGTTGAACGCCAGTATCACCTTGGGGTCGTGGCGCAGTTCCTGAATCACCATTTCCATTACCATGGTGTCGATGAGATCGATAAGGCCCATTTTTTCCGCGATCGGAATCAGTGCGCCGGCAGAGCTGATCTTACCGGTCTGGTTGACCAGTCGTAAGAGCGCTTCGTAATGCGCAGTTTCACCGGTGGTGCTTTTAATGATTGGTTGGTAAGCGAGGCGCAGGCGCTTTTCCTTGAATGCTTTGAACAGGTAATTGGCTAACCCCATCTGCTGGCGACATTGGCCGGCTTCCAGGCGAGTCATTTCATAAGTGCGGTAGGGGCTGCTCTGGGTGCTGTTGACGGCGACATAGGCTTTGTCGAGCGCGTCATTGGCGCTGGTGGTTTCCAGCGGGAAGCTGACGATGCCGATGGTGCCGATGATGTATAATGCGGCAGTGGCAAAGCTGTCGCGGCCAAAATTCTGGATGGTGTTGTGGATGCGGCGTGCAATAAGCGCGGCGTCTTCGGGATAGCTGTTGGTGAGGATAATGCCAAGCTGGTCGCGCTGCAGGCGGTGTACGGTTTCGCCTGGCGACAGCATGGATTCAATCATCTTGGTCAAGTCGTGGATAACGATTTCCGACGTGTCATGGCCGTAGGCGTTGATAATCATCGACAGGTTGCTGATGGATACAATCAGCATAGAACCCGAGGTATGCGATGCAATAACGTCTTGTATGGTTTTTTCCAGCAGACCTACGAATTCGGGGGGATAAAAATTGCTGCCGGGCATGTTCGAGGGCTGGCGCGACATGTCATCCACGATGTCTGAAAGCGGGGTAGATGCCACAGGCTCATTACCCGTGGTCAGCGACGTGGTGGTATCGGTGATTGAACTATGCGAACTTTCCCTAAACAGCATCCCAACCCTTTGGCCGAAGCCTCAGCCTTAATTTTTTATGGGGTTTTGCCCCTTTAAAATCCCAGTCTTTATTCCCGTTGCATACAAAAGCTTGATAGGGCTTGTGTCTGCTGCATTAACCATCTTCCCAGAAAGTAGTTAACGTTTATTGAAGGCAGTGCCGGAAAATGGCCCCAAAAATCAATGTTTTCACGATGATGCCACGGTCCAAAACCCAGCATTCAGGATAACAATAAATGGTAAAGGGTTGGTTTATGGAGTTTTATTTAATTATTATAGATGGTTGCATACGGAAAATAGCTGTATCTATATGATACGGCTAAAAGAAAACGCTTAAAAAAGCGGCAAAAACCAACCAACCTAATTTTGTATTCGAAACAAAAATGCGCCTGCAGGATGCTGGATCGTCGAGATTGACATGGCATAGTTGCCAGCCTAGCTGCAACATTACGCCGATGAGCAAAATGAAGAACCATATAGCGCTGCCAACCAGCCACGCCGCCGCCATCCAGCCGGACAGTGCCAGCAGGTAAAACAGGCCCACGGCTTTTTTGGTATATTCGCCCAGTCGCAGGGCAGTGGATTTTACTCCGATCCGCGCATCGTCCTTTTTGTCTTGATGGGCGTAGATAGTGTCATAGCCCAGCGTCCAGAAGACGCAGCCCACATATAAGGCGATCGCGGGTGCATCCACTGTGCCGCGTACGGCCGCCCAGCCCATGAGCGCTCCCCAGTTAAATGTCAGGCCAAGGAAGAGCTGCGGCCACCAGCTTATGCGCTTCATAAACGGGTAGGAGACCACGGGCAGCAGCGAAAGCGCAGCCCACAGCGTCACGACTTCACCCAAATGCAACGCAATGGCGGCAGAAGCTAGCAGCAGCAGCGCCAGCAATGCCAGCGCTTGCTTTACGGACAGTTCGCCGCTAGCCAGCGGGCGGGTGCGCGTGCGCTCCACCTGCTTGTCGAATTCGCGGTCGGCAATATCGTTGATAATGCAGCCGGCGCTTCGCATCAGCACTGCGCCAAGCGCAAACAGCGCGAGCAGTGGCAGCGAAGGATTTCCCCCTGACGCCAGCGCGATTGACCACCAGCACGGCCATAACAAAAGCCATATGCCTACTGGCTGGTGCAGGCGCATCAAGCGAAAATAAGGGGAAATGATGGCAGACAGAGACAACTTTACATTATTCCTTCCGGCGTTTAGCGTGTGCGCAGTATGCACGTCACAAA
Source organism: Alphaproteobacteria bacterium (assembly GCA_020049775.1). Taxonomy (GTDB): domain Bacteria; phylum Pseudomonadota; class Alphaproteobacteria; order Rickettsiales; family SXRF01; genus JAGVKI01. Next base: position 44,665 of record JAGVLO010000006.1, read on the forward strand.
ACCTAAAATACGCCTGTTTGTCAACGAACCGTTCCGCGCGGGGGCGCTGCTTGCGCTTGGATCTGGGCAATCGCACTACTTGTCGCATGTCATGCGCTGCCGTGCGGGTGATGCTGTGGCCGTGTTTAACGGCAGCGACGGGCAGTGGCGTGCGGAAGTGCAAGATATGGGTAAGAAGTCGGTGACGCTGTTGCTGCGCGACCAGATGGAGAAACAGAAATCCAGCCCCGATATATGGCTGGCCTTCGCACCCATCAAAAACAAAACAGAGCTGGTGGTGGAAAAAGCTACCGAGCTGGGGGCAAGCGCATTGCTTACAGTATTCACGCGCCATGCCGTGGTGCGCAGCGTGAACATGGATAAATTGCAGGCGCACGCCATAGAGGCAGCGGAACAATGCGAACGCCATGATGTACCGCGCATCGAACAATACAAGGACCTTGGTGCGTTGCTTTCCGCATGGCCGCAAGGACGCATATTGCTTTATGCTGATGAAAGCGGCGCCGGCGAGGACTTGAAAACAATGCTTCCGCAACTACCTAAAAGCAGCTATGCCATACTTATCGGGCCAGAAGGTGGCTTCGCTGCCGAAGAACAACATATACTGCGGCAGGCAGCCTTTGTCCGTCCGTTCTGCATGGGGCCGCGTATATTGCGTGCTGATACGGCAGCGGTAGCAGCGCTTGCCTGCGTGCAGGCATGGTTGGGTGACTGGCAGGAAAAACCACATTTTGAGGCGGCAGGCTAAACAATGGCAGCAATACTGGAACAATTAAAGGCGTTGAACGAAGCGCGTGGTGAAGATATCGAACGCTGGTTTGCGATCAAGCGTGCGCAGGCTGTACCATTTCTCTATACGTCGGTGGATTTACGCCATTCCGGACTGCGCCTTGTGCCGGTGGATACCAATTTATATCCGGCGGGTTTTAACAATCTGTCACCGCGTGCGCGTATGCGTGCTTCGCGCTTTTTTGTACGTTTTCTTACCGATCGCTTTCCGAATGCAAAGCGTGTATTGATTGTACCGGAAAACCACACGCGCAATCTTGGTTATCTCGAAAATCTTGCCGTATTGCAGGACATCCTCACTGAATCAGGCATGGAAGTGCGTATCGGCAGCCTTATCGCCGAAGCCGGAAAGCCCATTGAGCTACAGTCGGTATCCGGCCGCAAGCTGCTGGAACAGCCTATGAAGCGCGATGGCAACGCGTTGCAGCTGGGAGACGGGTTTACGCCCGATATCGTGGTGATGAACAATGACATGACGGCGGGCGTGCCGCCGCTTTTGGAAGGTGTGTCGCAGCCCGTATTGCCACCGGTGAGTATGGGCTGGTGGCGCCGCCGCAAGAGCGTACATTTTTCTGCATACCGCACGCTGGTGGAAGAATTCGGCGCGGCATTTAACCTCGACCCATGGCTGCTATGCGCCGAGTTCCATGCCTGCGGGCGCGTGGATTTCAAGGAAAGCACGGGGCTGGACTGTGTGGCCAAGGGCATCGAAAAAGTACTGTCTTGCGTGCGTGAAAAATACAAGCGCTACGGCATTACCGAAGATCCGTATGTGTTTATCAAGGCCGACAGCGGCACGTACGGCATGGGCATTATGACGGTGCGCTCACCGGAAGAAATTCTCGAACTCAACAAGAAAAACCGCAACAAGATGCAGGTGATAAAAGAAGGTGCGCGCGTCAGCGAGGTGATTATTCAGGAAGGCATTCCAACGGCTGATATCGTTGCCGGAAAACCTGCCGAGCCGATGGTGTATATGATAGACGGCGTGCCTATTGGCGGCATGTTCCGCGTCAATGGCGAGCGCGACGCGTTTGGAAATCTCAATGCGTCAGGCATGGAATTTACCGGCATGTGCGACGAGGTGGAACAGGATGTTTGCGGCGAATGGAAATCGGTGCAGGATTGCCATTTTCGCTCCTACGGCATTGTGGCAGCGATTGCAGCGTTGGCCGCTGCACGTGAGGATTACAGCCAGTCCTTAAGCCTGAAGGCGTGCAGCTAGCGTATTGTACGGCAATATATGTGACACGTCGCCCAGCGCGGTGACGGTGAGTTTTCCCTTGGTGATTTTTGCCCCGAGTTTCTGGATATCGCTTTTGCCGACGGCGTCGATGCGCGCGGAAATGTCCTTGGCGGTTCGGTATTCGCCGAACATCATCAAATGCCTGCCAATCCATCCGGCTACTGTCTGCGGGTTTTCACGCGCCATCAGCAGTTCCGCTTTTTGCTGGTTCTTGGCGCGTTGCAATTCGGTATCGCTTACCTCATGTGCCATGGCTGCAACCTGATCGCACAATACAGAAGACAGCTCTTCCGCACGTTCCGGCGCCGTTCCCGCATAGATGCTTAAGATGCCGCAATCCTCGTATGATGAACCCATGGAATATACCGTGTAGGCCAGCCCGCGCTTTTCACGCACTTCTTGAAACAGGCGCGATGACATGCCGCCGCCCAAGATATTGGAATAAAGCTGCAGCGTGTAATATTCCGGCTCGTGCATGGCTACGGCGGGAAGTCCCATCAGCAGATGCAGCTGTTCCAGCTCGCGCTGGGTGCGTTTGTCGCCGCCCTTGTAGGTGGCCTTGGTGAAATCCGGCCCAGCTGTCTCTTTCGGCAGGTTGAAATATTCTTTTACCAGTGCCACGAACGCGTCATGGTCGATATTGCCTGCGGCGGAGATGACCAGACGCGGCGGTTTGTAATGTGTGGCCATATAAGCTATGAGGTCGTCGCGCGTGTAAGAAGCTACGCGTTCTTCGGTGCCTAATATAGACCGACCGAGTGGCTGGCCGGGGAAGGCGGTGTCGTCGAAATGATCAACAATCAGGTCGTCCGGCGTGTCGTGGTGCATACCGATTTCCTGAATGATAACGTCTTTTTCGCGCTCAAGTTCGTCCTTGTCGAACACGGAATTCTGCATGATGTCAGCGAGAATATCCACGGCAAGGCGCGTGTTTTCTTTAAGCACCTTGGCGTAATACACGGTCATTTCCATCGAGGTATAGGCGTTGAGCTGGCCGCCGATATTGTCGAAAGCTTCGGCGATGTCGCGGGCGCTGCGCGTTTTCGTGCCTTTGAACGCCATATGTTCCAGCACGTGCGAAATGCCGTTATTCTTATCATTTTCGTAGCGCGCGCCGACACCGGTGGTAACGGTGACTGCCACGCTTTCCACACCGGGAAGCAATTCGCTGGCCACGCGCAGGCCGTTATCAAGGGTGGTGAGTCTGTACATGGTTACCGCGCTTTCAGCTGGCGTGAGAATACAAAATCGACAAAGCGGAAATCACCCATCTGCACTTCCTGACGGCCGCTTTCGACAAACCCGATATGGCGGTAAAAATCCATGGCGGGGAAGTTCTTCGGGTTGACGAGCAGGCGCATCTCCGAGGCGGGAGTGAAGGCTTTTTCAAGCACAGCGACGAGTGCCTTGCCAACGCCTTGCCCTTTGCAGGCGGGATCGACATAGATTTTTTTCAGCCACAGCACGTCGTCCTCGCGGTAGCCGGACATGAACGCAACCGGACGCTCATCAATGCTGGCCAGCCAGAAACGGTGGCCGTTGGTCATCTGTTTTTTCAGGTCGTCATGGCTGTACATGCGCTCGAGCATGTTGCTGATATGTTCGGGGAGCAATATGCCGTTATAGGCGACGGGCCAGATAGCGTGGGCAAGCTGCGAGATAACAGGGATATCCCGCTCGTCCGCCGGACGTATCGACAATCCGGCATCTATGGATTTGGCGTGCCGGCTCATCACACGCGCTCCGTGATGAAGCGTTTGATGTCATCCATGTTGTTGGGCGTGATTTCAAAACGCTCCTTGAGTTTGAACAAATTTTTCAGGTGTTCGGGCAGGGCGGGTGTAATGCCGCTGGCATCTTTCACTGCTTCGGGGAATTTTGCGGGGTGCGCGGTGGCAAGTACCACCATGGGTGCTGACGTGTCGCGGCGGCAGCGCTGTCCGGCGGCAAGTCCCACGGCGGTGTGAGGGTCGAGCAACTCACCGGTGGCTTCAAATGTTTCGGCGATGGTTTTCTTGGTGTCGTCGTCATTTACGCTGCTGGCGGCGAATTCACCCTTGAGCGCTACCCACACGTCTGGCGCGAGTGTTAGTTTTTTGTCTTTGCGGAAATTGGTCATCATGCTGGCAATGGCTTTGCCGTCGCGTCCGTACAGGTCAAACAGCAGGCGTTCGAAATTGCTGGAAATCTGTATATCCATGCTCGGGCTGATGGTGGGTACAACGCCTTCCATGCCGTATGTTCCGGTGGCAAGGCATCGTGAGAGAATGTCATTGCGGTTGGTGGCGATGATTAAATCTTCAATAGGCAGGCCCATGCGCTTGGCGATATATCCGGCGAAGATGTCGCCGAAATTGCCTGTGGGTACGGAGAAGCTGACGCTTTTTGCCGGAGCGCCGAGCGTAAGCGCTGCATAGAAATAATACACTACCTGCGCCAGAATCCGCGCCCAGTTGATGGAGTTGACAGCAGTCAGCTTGTATTCGTCGCGGAATTTGGCGTCGGCAAATAAATTCTTTACCATGTCCTGGCAGTCATCGAACGTGCCTTCGAGCGCGATGTTATGTACGTTGGGTTGCGCAACCGTGGTCATCTGCCTGCGCTGCACTTCCGACACGCGGCCATGCGGGTGCATAATAAAAATATCCATGTTCTCGCGGCCAAGGCAACCTGCGATGGCAGCAGATCCGGTATCACCGGAAGTGGCGCCGACGATGACTGCTTTTTGCCCGCGTTTGGCAAGGATATGGTCGAGCAGGCGGCCAAGGAACTGCAAAGCAAAATCCTTGAATGCCAGTGTCGGGCCGTGAAACAGTTCCAGCAGGAAGGTGTGCGCGTCGAGCTGCTTGAGTGGCGCAATTGCAGCGTGGCGGAAATTGGCATAGGAATTGGCAATCATGCTTTCCAGCGATTCAGGAGCGATGCTCTCGCCGGTGAAACGGGAAATGATGGTGTAGGCCAGCTCGGGATATGACATGGCCTGCATGCCCGCAATTTCGGCCATGGAAAATGTAGGAAGCGTTTCAGGCACATAGAGTCCGCCGTCAGAGGCAAGACCGGCCAGAACCACATCTTCAAATGAAAGCGCGGGCGCTGTGCCGCGCGTTGATACATAACGCAGTGTCACGGGTACTTCAGACTTCAGACTAAGTAACGTTTTTCAAGGTGGCTCTTGTATATCGCTACATCCAGCGTTTGGCCAGTGGCTTGTTTAAGCAGTTCCGCCGAGGAAAGTTTAGAGCCTTGGGAATGGACATTTTTCTTAAGCCATTCAAATAAATGGGTAAAATTACCAATGCGCATTTGTTCGCCCATCTCTGGGTTGGTTTTTTTTGCCGCGGCGAAGAGCTGGGCGGCGGTCATAGCACCCAGCGTGTAGGTGGGGAAATAGCCAAATGCGCCGTCCGGCCAGTGTATGTCCTGCATACAGCCATTGGCATCCGTATCAGGCTTGACGCGCAACAACGCATGCATGGCGGTACCCCATGCTTCCGGCAGGTCTTTGACCGCCAGCTTGCCGGAGATCATTTCTTTTTCCAGCATATAGCGGATAATGACATGTGCAGGATAGGTGGCTTCGTCAGCGTCAACGCGAATCAGCGACGGTTTGACGCGGGTGACAAGGCGGTAAATATTTTCTGCTTCCCACGCGGGGCCGGACACATCAAATGTTTCACGCATCAGCGGTGCTGCAAAAATCAGGAAATCCTTGCTGATTGTAAGCTGCATTTCCACTAGCAGCGACTGGCTTTCGTGGAAGGCCATGCCGCGCGCTTCGCCTACGGGCTGGTTGCGCCATTGCGCTGGCAGGCCCATTTCATACAGCGCATGGCCGGTTTCGTGCATGATGCCAAAAAAGCCGGACAGAAAATCGGTTTCGTTATAACGCGTGGTCAGGCGCACGTCGCCTGCGACACCGCCGCAGAAAGGATGCGTGCTTTCATCCAGCCTGCCGCGCGTAAAATCGAATCCCATGCGCTCCATGAATTTGCGGCCGAGCGCTTTTTGCTTGTTTGCCGGAAAGAATCCTGAAATCTCGATAGGCGGCGTGGGTTCTTTGCTCTGGCGGTCCATCACTTTGGTGATGAAGCCGGGCAAAAACGAGGCGAGGTTATCAAAAATTTTATCTATCTCGGCAGATTTTGCGCCCGGCTCATACTGGTCGAGCAGTGCATCATACGGCGTGAGCTTCATGGCGTCGGCTTTTGCCTGCGCCGATTCGCGCACAAGTTTCAGGACTTTTTCCTGATAGGGAATGAAGTCGGCAAAGTTATTGTCTTTGCGTGCCTTGCGCCAGAACAGCTCTGATTCGTGGCAGGCCTTGGTCAGTTCCGACACCAGCTTGGCAGGCACCGAGGTTTCGTGTTTCCACAGGCGTTTCATCTCGCGCAGGTTGGACTGCTTCCATTCATCAAGCGATGCTTTTTCCGTGTCGGCCATGTCGAACAAATCGGCGAGGCGCGGATGCGTAATCATTTCATGCGTGGCTTCGGCAATAGCTGCCAGTTGCTCGCCGCGCACGTCGCCTGCGTTTGCAGGCATCATGGTGGCGTTGTCCCAGTGCAGGATACTTCCAGCGCCTTTGAGCGCGTAATAGCGGCGGAAGATTGCTTCTAAATCGGTATAGGCGGTCATGGTTTTGCCTGTGATGCTGTTTTTGTGTTTGGTTCACGGTGGTAGATGATGAACATGATAATGCCGATGATCGCCAGCGAGAACCAGGTGATTGCGTATTGCAGATGGTCGTTGCGCATCTGTACTTTTCCGGTGTGCGCAATCGGATAGACACCTTTCTGGTAAGGGCCGACAACTTCTACAATCACTGGCGTCAGCTGGATGCCAAGCGCCAGCGACATAGCGGGAATGTCTTCATAGAACCACACATTTTTTTCCGGATGATTTTCCGGTGAGAAATAACGCTTCACACGCGATGGGCGAATCACGCCGCTTATCACCTGCGCGCCTTCCGGTTTTGCTTCCTTACCTACCGGGCTGAAGCCCCGGTTGACCAGAATCGTGCGTCCGTCATCATCAAGTACGAACGGCGTGACGATGAAAAACCCGTTTTCGCTACCGGCGTTTTTCGAGCGCCCTACAAGGTGCAGGCTTTTGTCGTGCAGGAATTTGCCGGTCAGCGTGACATTGCGGAATGCCATGGCGTCAATCGCCTGCTGGTCTGGCAGGTCCGGTAGGTCGCCCAGTGCAGGAAGAGCCTGTGCTTCGGCGGTGCGTGCTACAATCGCATTTTTCCACTCCATGCGTTGCAACTGCCATATGCCAAGGCCAATCAGCAACACCGTCGAAGACAGTATGAACAGGGCAGGAATGAACTGAATACGGCGAAAACGCATGAAAAACCTTATAAAATACGCTAAAAACGGATAAGAATACTTGAACCTTATAATTTAACGTCTATATTCTCAAGAACTACCTGACAGGGCTATGTAAATACTGGTTACAGAATTTAACTAATTAACGGAGAAATAGAATGAGCGTTCTGGTTGGCAAATTTGCCCCGAATTTTACGGCTAAAGCAATTATGCCGGATAACAGCATCGAAGATAACTTTAACCTTCTCAACTACCTCGGTATCAAGAAAGACCCGACCGGCAAGGTAATAAAGGAAGGTAAAGTCGGTGTGCTGTTCTTTTACCCGCTGGACTTCACCTTTGTGTGTCCTTCGGAAATAATCGCATTCAACAACCGCATCAAAGAATTCAAGCTGCGCAAGGCGGAAATCATCGGCGTGTCGGTTGACTCGCATTTCACCCACCTCGCGTGGAAGCAGACACCGGTTGAAAAAGGCGGCATCGGCAACATCCAGTTCCCACTGGTCGCTGACCTTACCAAGTCGATTGCACGCGACTATGACGTGCTGGTCGGCGGTGCGGTTGCGTTTCGCGGAACCTTCCTCATCGATGGTAAGGGCGTTGTGCGCCACCAGATCGTCAACGACCTGCCGCTTGGCCGCAATGTTGATGAAGCTATCCGCATGGTTGATGCGCTCCAGTTCCACGAACAGCATGGCGAAGTGTGTCCGGCTGGCTGGGAACGTGGCGACGGCGGCATGAAGCCGACGGCTGACGGTGTTGCCAAATATCTCAAGGCAAACGCCAAGAAGCTTTAATTTTTTATTGTAAACTTTTTCAGTGCCAAACTTTTATAGTGGAGGAATGACTATGCGTACATGGGCTTTGGTTTTTACAGTCGGGCTGGTTGCCTCATCCGTGTGGACGGCAAACCTGCTTGCAAACCAGAGTGCTGCGCATCATTCCTCCGCTGTAAAAACTACGTCTTCTAAAAAACAGCCATCCACTGCTGAATACAAGACGGCCATGGACAGGATGCATAAACAGATGCACGTTACCTATACATGCGACCCTGACCTTGATTTTATTGCTGGCATGATTCCGCATCATCAGGGTGCGGTGGACATGACAGTAACCCAGCTCAAATACGGCAAAGACCCAGAAATGATTGAGTTGGCGAAGCTCATTCAGAAATGGCAGAAAGTGGAAATCGGGCAGATGAGTCACCTGCTGAATTTGTGGCGCAAGAATACCAAGGCTGAAGGCAACAAAGATTGCCCCGCCAAGGCGGAATACGAAAAAGCCATGGAAGTCATGCACCGTGACATGAACATCAAATACACCGGAAATTCGGACATTGATTTTGCCCGTGGTATGATTCCGCACCATCAGGGTGCTATCGACATGGCGGCAACGCTGACGCGCTATGGCGCACGTCCGGAATTACGCGCGCTTGCAGAAGATATTTTCCGCTCGCAGAAACAGGAAATCAAATTGATGCAAGAATGGCTGGACAAAAACGATACCAAGGCTAAAAAATAGCCCTCCACCAACTTCTTTCATTCTTAAGAGACCTACCGTGACCGAACATCAAACCAAAGTTCTTATCATCGGCTCTGGCGCCGCTGGTTGCACCGCCGCTATTTACGCTGCCCGCGCATCGCTTAATCCCATCATGGTTCACGGTTTGCAGCCCGGCGGACAGCTGACCATTACGACTGACGTAGAAAATTTCCCCGGTTTTGAACATGCCGTTCAGGGGCCGTGGCTGATGGAGCAAATGGAAAAGCAGGCGGCACATGTTGGCACAAAAATCATGCACGACACCATCATGAAAGTGGATTTATCCAAGCGTCCGTTTACGGCCGTAGGTGAGTCCGGCGACAGCTATGTAGCGGAAACATTGGTGATTGCTACCGGCGCTACGGCACGCTGGCTGGGCATGCCCACGGAAAAGAAATTTGCCGGTTTTGGCATTTCCGCCTGCGCCACCTGCGACGGGTTTTTCTTCAAGGGTAAGGAAGTGTTGGTTATCGGCGGCGGTAACAGCGCGGTGGAAGAGGCGCTTTACCTCACCAATCATGCAACTAAAGTGACGTTGATTCACCGCCGCGATAGTTTGCGTGCGGAAAAAATCGGCCAGCAGCGTTTATTCGCGCATCCCAAGATTTCAGTGATATGGGACAGCGTAGTGGAAGAATTCGTTGGTACGGAGAATCCTAATTCTCTCACTGGTGCGCGCCTGAAAAACATCAAGACGGGAGCTGTCAGCGATATCAAGGCGGACGGCGCATTTATCGCTATCGGTCACACGCCGAATACGGAATTGTTCAAGGGGGTCGTGACCATGGATGCAGACGGATACATCGTGACTACGCCCGGCAGCACCAAGACCAATATTGCCGGTGTATTTGCCGCAGGTGACGTGCAGGATAAAATCTTCCGTCAGGCGGTCACGGCGGCGGGTACGGGCTGCATGGCAGCTTTGGAAGCCGAACGTTTTCTGGCGGGCGGGCATTAAGCCCGCCTAGCGCTCAGCTACTGCTGTGCCTACTTCCTTTTTGGCTTTCATAACATCGCCACGCAATGTACCGTCTTTTTCACGCTTTTCGACTTCTTCAAGTATGTTGCCGGTAAATTTGCCGATGGTCGCTGCCATAAACAGGTCCAGGCGATCGGTGGAAACATCTTTTATGCCTACCAATTTGAGGCCTCTGTTTATAACTTCTTTAATAAGAAATTCCTGTGCGCCCTGTGCGGCGACGGCCATTTCTGCCAGCGGCTTGGCGGCGATATTGGCAGCGATGGTTGCCATTTTTGGGCCGATGACCTCACTCAGCTTTGCCTGTATAGCCAGTGATATAATCGGTGTTACGATGGCCAGCTTTAATTGTTTGCCTACGCGGTTATAGGCCTCCAGTGCCGCTTCTTCCTGTTCGGGTGTAATTTTACGGTCTTCTTTTGGAACGTCATTCAGTTTGGCATATTCGCTTAAGGTTTTCAGGTCGTCTTTAAATTGTTGATTCAGCACGTTTGGCAGCGCAGCAAGAATTGCAATGCCTATTTGTTTGCTATCAAGCCCAACCCTCGTATCTTTTGCTATTTCGTCAGCAGTTGGTGCGTCGGACTCTGAAATTTCTAACGGCGACGCGCGATTCAATAGCGCGATGCGGTTGCTTCCTCCCATATGGTTATGCGGCAGTGAATTTCCACGGTTTTGCATCATCAGGAGTCTAAGGTCGTCATCGTCAGATGTAATGGACTGAGTGCTATTCATGGCTCTTTGGACTAAAGACAAGGCCGCCTGTTCTTTGGATTTGGCGAAGGCAATCATGGAGGGTTCTCCCGTTCGAGTGGTTTTTATCAGCTATATTACCCTCAAATATGGTAAATAAATATTAATGAAATGTGGAATTATTGGGCGTTTCCAAGGGGCCACTGGAATAAAAAACCTATAATATACAGAATTATAATAATATTTTTATAAATGCTTTAGGAGATGAGTGCCTTTTCTTTAGAACGGAGCTGCTTATTTTTATTGCATCGCAGCATAATCTGGTATAGATAGTCGCCAATCCAAAGAGAGTAACTAAGCTTATGATGGATTGGGATAAATTACGCATATTTCACACGGTTGCCACAGCGCAGAGCTTTACGCGCGCCGGTGAAATCATGAATCTGAGCCAGTCGGCCATCAGCCGCCAGATAAGTACGCTTGAAGAATCATTGCAGGTGTCGTTGTTCCATCGCCATGCGCGCGGCTTGATGCTGACCGAGCAGGGGGAAATATTATTCCGTGCCGTCAGCGATATACTCACACGCCTTGCCGCTGTTGAAAACGCATTGCTTGAAAGCCGCGAGCGCCCACGCGGGCCGTTGCGCATTACGGCTCCGGTTGCCATCGGCACGACATGGCTTACGCCGCATATGCGCGAGTTCTGCGAGCTGTATCCTGAAATCAGCGTTAGCCTGCTGGTGGATGACCGCGAGCTGGACCTGACTATGCGCGAAGCCGATGTTGCTATACGCCTATTTCCTGCCAAACACCCTGACCTGATTCAGAAACAGCTTATTCGCCTGCAAAATTCTGCCTATGCGTCGAACGATTACCTGCGCGCCTACGGCACGCCCACCAAGCCGCAGGATTTGCAGAACCATAAATTGATCGCGTTTGGTGAAGATACGCGCATGCCTTTTGCCGGAGTAAACTGGCTGGTGAAGGCCTGTGAAGAGGCAGGACACGCCGAGGGTCGCAGCATGTTCCGTATCAACAGTATGTTTGGCATGCTCAACGCCGTGACCAGCGGGATAGGTATTGCCGGCCTGCCGGATTATATGGTACAGGGCCTGTCCAATGTGACCCGCGTACTGCCTGATATGAAGGGACCGGTGATTGATGTGTACCTTGTCTATTCCGTTGACCTAAGAAACTCAAAAAGAATTAATGTATTCAAGGACTTTTTGGTTCGCAAGCTCTCGGAAAGTGGGCTTACTCGCGCCGCCTAGCCATGCGCTTTACGCATGACTCGCATGTAATAATATTAATAGTTAGTTTATTTGGCATAGCTATAGTGACGGCATGTAAGTGAGTGCTTTTGTACCACTTCTTTGTTGGGTGCAATGCCCGATAATCCTCCCTGTTATAGCTTGCCGAGCCTTCGTGGCTCGGCTTTTTTTTATCCAGATTTTGGGCAAAAAAAACCCCACCTTGCGGCAGGGAAAAACCGGAGTTTTTTTTGATGTCACATCACACCGTCTGCGGGACGTAGTCCGAGTAGAACGCCATCAGCTTGTCGCCGACGGAGAGGTACTCGACCTTGTTGTCGTCGCTGCGGTACACGAGGTGGCCGCTGTTGACCATCTCGCCGAGCGCCTGAATGACGCCGCGGACGAAGGGACCGCTGACCATCTGGTAGTAGATGGGGTGCGCGTTCTGCGGGCAGGCCTCCTTCATGTACTTGAGGAAGTCCTGCGCCTTGAACTCGCCGAACACGTCGTTGTTGCGCTCCGCGAGGAAACGCACGACGTACGCGGCGACGCACTCCTTCTCACCCTTCTGGAACGACGAGTTGTTGAACACGCAGCGGACCTGGCTCGGGATGAACGTCGACATCTGCAACACTCCCATGAATGGGGGGTGGTAGCGGTGTGTGAAAACACCGCAGGAAACAAACGCTGGATGCACACGCAACCAACGGAAACCCAAAGGGTTTAACATGCTCATTATAGATTAATAATGGTTAACAAACAACGTCCTGCATGTGAACATTACATGACAGATTCGGAATTATATAATTATATTACAATATATTATTTTAAATCAGCGCAGGCTTTGGCAATGCGTTCCATCGCCTCTTTCAACAGTTTTTCCGACGTGGCGTAGGAAATGCGAAAGTACCCGCCCATACCGAATGCACTGCCGGCAACGGCGGCAACGAGTGCTTCTTCCAGCAGGTAATTGCAGAAATCATTGCAGCTTTCGATAATGTCGCCTTTGGGTGTTTTTTTACCAATCAACGCTTTCATATTTGGGAACACATAAAACGCGCCTTCAGGCTTCAGGCATGTGATGCCGGAAATTTTATTCAGGCTGTCAACGACAAGGTTGCGGCGCGCGGCAAAGCTTTTTTTCCATTCCTGCAGGAATTCCTGCGGGCCATTCAGCGCGGCAACCGACGCTGCTTGACTGATAGAGCAGGCGTTGGAAGTGGAGTGTGATTGAATATCGCTGATAGCAGAAATCAGGTCCTTGGGGCCACCGGCATAGCCGATGCGCCAGCCGGTCATGGCATAGGCCTTGGACACGCCATTGACGGTCAGCGTGCGGTCATAAAGTTTGGGTTCAATTTGTGCGATGGTTTTGAACACAAACCCGTCATAGGCAAGATGTTCGTAAATATCGTCGGCCATGACCATTACCTGCGGGTGGCGCAACAACACATCTGCCAGCGCACGCAGTTCTTTTTCCGTATATGCGGCACCCGTGGGGTTGGAAGGCGAATTGAGTATCAACCAGCGTGTCTTGATTGTGATGGAGTCTGCCAGCGCGTCCGGTGTGAGTTTGAAGCCGTTTTCTTCCTTGCAGTTTGCAATAACAGGCACACCTTCAGCGAACAGCACCATATCTGGATACGATACCCAGTAAGGCGCGGGGATGATGACTTCGTCACCGGCATTGAGCGTGGCAAGCAGCGCGTTGAAAATCACCTGTTTGGCGCCAACACCGGCGACCACCTGATTGGCCGCATATTCAAGGCCGTTTTCGCGTTTAAATTTATCGCAGATGGCTTTTTTGAGCGCCGCCGTACCGGCAACCGGCGTGTATTTGGTGTCACCTTTGCGGATGGCCTCAATGGCGGCTTCCTTAACATGGTCTGGCGTATCAAAATCCGGCTCGCCTGCGCCCAATCCGATAACAGCCTTACCTGCGGCTTTTAGCTCGGCAGCTTTTGCGGTAACGGCAAGGGTAGGGGATGGCTTGACACGGCTCAAGCGTTGCGCAGCGACAGACATGATGTTTCCTTAAATCTGGTAAAAATATACGGCAATACTGCCAGTACCGCTATTTACGGCAAATATTCGACATCGACAAGCACTGATTCGTTCTCAGGCAGCGGAAATGCAATAGCAGTCGGGTTGCCGTTCATGGTTTTTAGGAATACGGGGGGTACGACCAATGTGCGTACACTGCCTTTGGTCATTCCCAGTACACCCTGTTCAAGACCAATAAAAACTTCGGATTTCCCGGGCGTAAAACTTACGCCGCCTGTGATTTTAGGAACAGGTGCAGCATTGTTACTAGCTGAATTTTCAGGAGTGTTCCCAGTAGCGGGTGGTGTTTTTGGCTCAGGTTCGGCTTTTTCCTGAACCAATGGTGGGCTGGTATATAATTTCTTACCGTCTAAATCCCATATTATGATGTTAAAACGAGCCTGCTGGCCACAGATGAGGGCGTCACCTGAAAAACGCTGAATATTAGCTATACGGTAAGGAATGCTGTCTGGGTCAGGCAATGCCGGACTCACAGAAATAAGTTCCATCTCAAAACGAAAATTTCCGTTTATCGTTGCCTTCGGGTGTTTAAATTCTTCGCTTCCATATGCCATGCTTGGCGGGGAAAACAGAGTTCTTTTTCCGCCTACGTGCATACCAATGATACCGTGTTCGAGCGCAGGCATGGCCATTTTATGACCAATTTTAAAGCGGAATGGTTTTGCCTTCGTACCTATTTCTTCAACTATTGTGTTATCATCCTGGAATGATTTGTATGCTACCTCAGCCTCCTGGCCACATATAGCAAGCGATCCATCACCTATTGCAGTGTCGCTCATTTTTAACACTGCATTATAGTCAGGAAACAATCTCCGCTTGTACTCAGAAATATCAATTACCTTTTGTGAGCGCAGGGATTCGCTAGCCTCATCCAAGGCTTTTTGGGTGGGATTGTAATTTTTTTTATCAGCATTCATTTGCGAGCCTTGTATGGCGAGATAAAGGACAACAAATGCTATAAGCCACTTCAGCCAATTTGGCATGGGATGTGGATTTTTTTCATGCTTGCGAAATATTCTACCGAAGAGCATAGCAAACCTGAACGCGTGTTTTCCTACATTATGCTGCTTTAGTGTGTGGCAGCCGTAGGCTAGTTGTTGAACCTGAAATGCAGCACGTCACCATCTTGTACACTATATTCTTTGCCTTCCAAACGAAATTTTCCAGCTTCCTTAGCGCCTTGCTCGCCGCTGAACTGGACATAGTCGCCGTAAGCAATCGTTTCGGCGCGGATAAAGCCTTTTTCAAAATCGGTATGGATAACACCGGCGGCGGCAGGCGCTTGCGTACCCTTGGTAACAGTCCATGCGCGCGCTTCCTTGGGGCCGACGGTGAAATAGGTGATAAGGTCGAGCAGGCTGTAACCTGCCTGTATGATGCGCGACAGGCCAGTTTGCACCAAACCGATAGAAGAAAGGAATTCCTTTTTTTCTTCTTCGCTTGCGAGCATGGCGATTTCCGCTTCGATGCGTGCAGAAATCACTACGCATGGGGCTTTACGCGTTTTGGCCATGGCTTCTACCTTGGTGGATAGCGCATTGCCTTTGGCGGCGCTGTCTTCATCCACATTGCATACATACATGACCGGTTTGCTGGTAAGCAGTTGCAGCAGTTTGAACTGGCGTCGTTCGGCGGCGTCCTTTAATGCGGTTTCGCGCGCGGGTTTACCTTCGGCAACAACGGTGAGTACACGCTCCATGATTGCCACTTGTTCACTGGATTCCTTGTCGCCGCCTTTGGCTTTTTTCTGTAAGGCAGGGAGGCGTTTTTCAATACTCTCAAGGTCGGCCAGCACCAGTTCTGTTTCAATGATTTCGCTGTCACGCATGGGGTCAACGCTACCTTCGACATGGGTGATGTTGCCGTCTTCAAAGCAGCGCAGCACGTAGATAATCGCATCGACTTCGCGGATGTGCGACAAAAACTGGTTACCCAGTCCTTCGCCTTTGCTGGCACCGCGCACCAAGCCTGCGATATCAACGAATTCCAGCTGTGTAGGAATAATCTGTGCAGAACCGGCAATGGTGGCCAGCTTGTCCAAACGGTTATCTGGTACGCTGACGCGCCCGACATTGGGTTCAATGGTGCAGAAAGGATAGTTGGCCGCTTCTGCTTGCATGGTGGACAGTAGCGCATTGAACAATGTCGATTTACCTACGTTCGGCAGGCCGACAATACCGCATTTAAAACCCATAACTAATTATCCTAACTGATTTTCTGGCTAACTATTCCGCCCAATTATTCTGTTTGTGTCGCGAGGACGACCTTGTTCATAAAACCTGCATCGTCGCCTTGCAAGAGCAATGGCAGGTGTTTTGAAATTTCTTCCAGCCACAGTTCTATCAGCTTGCGTTCATCTTTCCTGAAATCCGACAGCACATAGTCCGACACCATGTCCTTGTCGCCGGGATGGCCGATGCCAAGGCGCACGCGCCAGTAATCCTTGCCGATATGGGCATCGATGCTTTTAAGCCCGTTATGGCCTCCGTTACCGCCGCCCTTCTTGACACGGATTTTGCCCAACGGAAGGTCCAACTCGTCATGGAATACAATGACGTTTTCCGGTTCGATTTTATAAAAGCTTACGGCCTCGCCTGTTGGCACACCGGATGTGTTCATGTACCCCATGGGCTTGAATGCAAAGATCTTGCCTGCGGTGGTGGAGGATGTTTCGCCTATCATGCCGCCAAATTTGCGGGCGGCAGTTGAAAAGCCATACATCTCCATGATGCGGTCGATGGCCATGAATCCGATATTGTGGCGGTGTCCGGAATATGACTTTCCCGGATTACCTAGCCCAACGAGGAGTTTCATGGCCATCGGCAGTAAAGTGCAAAGCCAGATTATTTCTTGCCTTCAGGCTTCTTGGCATCGTCCTTTTTGGCAGCACCCGCAGCAGCTGGAGCAGCAGCACCCGCAGCCGGAGCGGCAGCGCCTGCAGCCGGAGCAGCAGCGCCCGCAGCAGCCGTAGCATCTGCAGCAACTGGTTTAACTTCTTCTTCTTCAGCACGACGGCCTGCGATGGTTGCAACGGTGAAGTTGCGCTTGATCACCGGTGTAATGCCCTTCGGCAGGGTGATATCGTTGATATGCACGCTGCTGCCGATATCGAGGGCCTGTACGTTGATTTCAATATGCGTGGGGATAGCATCCGGAACGCAGAGGAATTCGATTTCGTGGCGCACGATATTGAGTACACCGCCGCGCTTCAGACCAACCGACTTTTCCTGGCCGGATATCTTTACCGGTACCATTACATTCAGCTTGGTGCTTGCATCGACCTTGATGAAATCGACATGTTCAATGATGTCGGTCACCGGGTGGAACTGCAGGTCTTTCGGCAGTGCCTGAACGGTTTTCCCGTCATCGAGCTTGATGTTGATTAGGCGGCTGCGGAAACGGCCACGCGCATATTCCAGCGAGACTTCCTTCAGCGGCAGCGCGATGCTGACCGGAGTCTGCCCCTTGCCATAAAGGATGCCGGGGATTTTACCATCGCGGCGCAGGGCGCGCGCTGCGCCTTTGCCGTGGTCTTTGCGTACGCTTGCTGGCAGGGTAGCCAGTGTTTTGGTTGCAGTAGTCATAGTTTTCTCCATTCATTCATCATTATTCAGTTTAATCAAAAAGACTCGATACCGAGGTTTCCTCGCTGATGCGCCGGATTGCTTCGGCAAGCAGCGGGGCTACGGAAACCACGCGGATATTCTTTGTATTACGGATGCTATCAGGCGCCATGATGGTGTCGGTGACGACCAGTGAACTGAGTACTGAGTTCTGCACGCGTTCAACGGCCTTGCCGGATAACACGCCGTGGGTGACATAAGCGGCTACTGAAAGCGCACCAGCATCCATCAAGGCTTGGGCGGCATTGCAAAGCGTGCCGGCGGAATCCACGATATCATCGAGCAGGATGCAGTCGCGGCCCTTGATTTCGCCGATGATGTTCATTACTTCCGAAACACCGGCATGTTCGCGGCGTTTGTCCACGATGGCGAGGTCGGCATTCAGGCGTTTGGCCAATGCACGGGCGCGCACCACGCCGCCGACGTCGGGCGATACCACCACGATATTTTCGGGATCTTTGTAGTGTTTCCTGATGTCGGCTACAATGACAGGCGCAGCATATAGATGGTCGAGCGGAATATCAAAAAAGCCCTGTATCTGGCCTGCATGCAGGTCAACGGTCAGCACGCGGTTGGCGCCGGCGGCGGTAATGATGTTGGCCACCAGCTTGGCGGTAATCGGCGTGCGCGAACCCATCTTGCGGTCCTGCCTTGCATAGCCGTAATAAGGAATGACTGCGGTAATACGGCGTGCTGAAGCGCGGCGCAGCGCATCAAGGCACACCAGCAGCTCCATAATATTGTCGTTGGCCGGATAGGAGGTGGACTGCACAACGAACACATCTTCGCCGCGGACGTTTTCGTTGATTTCCACGAACACTTCCATATCGGCAAAGCGCTTCACGCTGGCATTGGCCAGCGGCACATTGAGGTAATCCCCCATAGCCTTGGCCAGCGGTACGTTGCTATTACATGCAATAATTTTCATTCACACCCTCAACTTAAACACCCTGGCTCAAAACCAAAAATTGGTCTCAATTCAAAAATCTGGTCAAAAATCTGGACAAAGCATGGCCTTCATTTGCTTTTCACCAAATGAATCCGTTGGGAGATGGCCCAATCGCCGCCAAATCAGATTAAGGCGCGCAATCTACCAAGGCTGCGGGTAATTGTAAATGGCTAAATGACAGGTTTTTGCGGTCGGTTTCCGCCCTAATTCAAGTCAAGGGGGTGTTCGGTATAACCATATGGGAAACCTCATTTTCTGAGGCACGGGTGAGGGCGTAGTCTTCGGCACGGAACATATCAATGATACGGCTTATTTCCATATCGGCCACCCCGATGGACTTAAGCAATGCGCTACCCATGGACAGAGATGTCTCAAACATTTCAGCAATGGCGAGTGTCGCGCCGGCTCTTTCCAGTTTCTGCACCTGCTCCAGATTTTTGGCGCGTGCGATGATGGGAATATCGTGATTTATGTCGCGGACGGTCTGAATGGTTTGCAGCGCTACCCGCACATCGGCATGGGTGATGATAATGGCGCGCGCGCGGTGGATACCTAGTGCGTTCAGGACATGCAGGCGCGTGGTGTCGCCGTAATATACAGGTGTGCCGGATTTTCGTTCACGCGCGACAAGGAACGAATCCATGTCGATAGCGACAAAAGTGATGCTTTCAGTTTCCAGTAATTGCGCGACGGTGTGACCGACACGGCCATAGCCGCTGATGATGACATGGTGAGTGAGGTCAATCGTTTCGTCAATCATGCTTTCCGGCCGCGAGATGGCGTATTTCTCAAGCGCCAGCGCAGTGCGCTTGCCAATTTGCGCGATAATAGGGGTGAGTGCCATACTTACGGTAATTACTACCAGAAGTATTTGCGATATTTCTTTTCCCAACACTTCCTGTGCGGCGGGCAGGGTGAACAACACAAAGGCGAACTCGCCGCCCTGTGATAACAGCAGCCCGGTTTGCAGAGCGGTGCTGAGCGAAAAGCCAAACACGCGGCACAACGCCATGATGATTACTGTTTTTAAGAACATCAGCGCAAAAGTCAGGCCGATGATGGTGCCGAAGCTTGCCACCAGCATTTCTATGTTCAACGACATGCCCACCGTCATGAAGAACAAACCCATGAACAGGCCTTTGTATGGCAATATGTCGGATTCGACCTGTGGCTTGAACTCCGTTTCGGCGACCAGCAACCCTGCCATGAATGCACCCAGCGCGGGAGAAAGGCCCGCTTCTCCGGTTAGCCACGCCACGCCAAGCACCACGAAAAGTGTGGTGGCGGAAAACAGGTCGGTATTTTCCAATGAGGCAATAAAGCGAAAGAACGGGCGCAGCAGCATGCGTCCGGCTATGAAAATAAAAAACAACGCTAATACGGCGTTGAATGCGGTGTCGGTGAGCGCATCGGCCAGCGGTCTGCTTTCGTCACTCAATCGCGAAACGAATACGAGCAGCGGGATAACGGCAAGGTCCTGCAGGATGAGTATGGCAAGTGATAGCCGCCCCACCTGTGAAGACTTTTCCCCTTGGTCGGCAATTACCTGAAGCACGATGGCGGTTGAAGAAAGCGCCAAACCGCCGCCGATGATGATAGCGGCTTGCGTACTTCCACCAAGCCCCATGAAGAATGCGGCGAATAAACCGGCAGTAATGAATGTTTGCGCCCCGCCAAAGCCGAACACATGTTTTCGCATACTACCCAGCCTGCCGAGTGACAACTCAAGGCCAATCATGAACATCAGGAAAATCACACCGAAATCTGCAAAGGCCGAAGACTTGTCCACGTCCTTGATGAGAGCCAGCCCAAAGGGGCCAATGGCTGTGCCTGCTACAAGATAGCCCAGTACCGGACTAAGGCGTAGCGCCCGGAACACGGCGACAATCATCACAGCGGCGCAAAGCAGTATTACAATTTCAATCAGATGTTCGGATTCATGCATGGATTTATTTTGACTCTAATGAGGTTAGAAAAGTATAAACATGCAGTGATAAATATATGTAAAGTTGCGGATAAGTTGGGATACGGGAAGCGTTTCCGTGTTAAGAATTACCCAAGGCAATCCCTGACTCTTTGTACACAAGGCCAAGGAATCGCCGTATATGCAGGTAAAAAAACCCTTAAAATGCTTGACGGCACATCAACAACTTAAAAATTATATAATTAAAACAAAATGTTAAATAATTGCCTAAATATTGTGCAACGACGGCAAAACCTAGGTGTCCTGTGTCATTTTTAGTGAAAATGGACAGTTGCCAACAAAGTTATCCACAGGTTTCGTGGATTATTTTTGCCACGTTGAAAACACATAAATTGGCGGTAGATTGAACCCATGGAAACTCCTCAACTATCTCCGTCACTTGCTGAAGGCCGCAACGTTATCAAACGTTATTGTGATGGACTGCCGCATACCCCGGGTGTGTACAGAATGATCGATACGAATGGGAATGTGCTGTATGTCGGCAAAGCGAAGAGCTTGCGCAACCGTGTGTCGTCATACATCAACACAGCCGCGCTGAACGGGCGTTTGCAGCGGATGGTAGCGCAGACAGCATCCATGGAGATTGTCACCACGCGTTCCGAGGTGGAGGCGTTGCTTCTGGAAGCCAACCTAATCAAAAAATTTTCGCCGCGCTACAACATTCTTCTCAAAGACGACAAATCTTTTCCTTACATTTTTTTCTCGGGCGATAGCGAATATCCTAGGATTTCTAAGCATCGCGGCCCGAAAACAAAAAAGGGAAAATATTTCGGACCCTTTGTTTCCGCACATGCGGTGGATGACACTATCACGCTTTTGCAGAAAGCATTTTTACTCCGCCCCTGTGCTGACAGTATTTTCAAACACCGCACACGTCCCTGTCTGCAATTCCAGATAAAACGCTGCAGTGCGCCATGCGTAAATAAAATAACTCCTGAGCAATATGACGAGTTGGTTAAGCAGGCGCAGGCATTTCTTTCCGGAAAAAGCCGCCAGATTCAGGATGCGCTGGTGACCGAGATGCAGGAACTAAGCCTGAAGATGGATTATGAGAAGGCCAGCACAATCCGCGACCGTATCCGCGCGATCACCCAGATGCAGCAGCAACAGGGTATGATTACTGGCGCGGTGGGTGATGCCGATATCATTGCCTGCGAACGTAATGAGACGGAAGCTTGCATACAGCTTTTCAGTTTCCGCGGCGGCCGCAATTACGGCAACCGTACCTGGTTTCCCGCGCATACGGCTGGGTTCAGCGAAGCAGAGATTATTGCCAAGTTCATGGGCATTTATTACCAGACGCAGCCGGTGCCGCCGCTGATTCTGGTTAGCCATGTGCTTGAAGAATCGGAACTGATTGAAGAAGCGCTACGTCTGAATACCGATTACAAGGTCGAGGTGGCGCACCCGCTGCGCGGTGACAAACGTGAATTGCTGGAGCAGGTGCTGCGCAATGCGCGAGAAGGTCTGGTGCGGCATATGTCCATGAATGCATCGCAGCGTGTGGTGATGGAGGGTGTGCAGAAACTATTTGGTCTGGATGATATTCCACAGCGAATTGAGGTATATGACAACAGCCATATCATGGGCAGCGACGCGGTAGGCGCCATGATTGTGGCAGGGCAGCAAGGATTCATGCGTAATGCCTACCGTAAATTCAATATCAAGCGCGAAGGCACGGTGCCGGGTGACGACTATGCCATGCTGCGCGAAGTGCTGACGCGCCGCTTCCGCAAGGTGCAGGAGAGCGAAGAGTCTAACGCTATTGTTGATGCAGGCAAACCGGACCTTATTCTGATAGACGGCGGGGCAGGGCAGGTGAGCGCCGCTATGCAGGCGTTTGAGGAACTGGGCATACAGGGGCTGGTCTATGCAGGTATTGCCAAAGGGCCGGACCGCAATGCAGGGCGCGAGCAGTTTTTTATTCCCGGGCGCGAGCCGTTCCAGCTACCGCCGGATGATCCTGTGTTGCATTTCCTGCAACGCCTGCGTGACGAGGCGCACCGTTTTGCCATAGGCGCGCACCGCGATAAACGCAGCAAGTCCATGCGCACGTCCGAGCTAGACGCTATTCCTTTTATCGGCCCTGGGCGCAAAAAGGCGCTGCTACATCATTTCGGTTCGGTAAAAGCGGTTGCTAGCGCCAGCATGGAAGATATCCAGAAGGTTGAGGGCATCAGCAAATCCACCGCCAAGCTCATTTACGAGCATTTCCACGGTGCATCCGATTAGGCCGCTGTGCTGCTTATAATTGCCTAAGCTGCTGGTCGTCACGCGCTAAATCGGCTTCAAGTTGTGTGAACTGTCCCATGCGGTTTGCCCCCGAACGGCGGATCTCTTCGCGCAGGCGAATCTTGGTGCGTTCGGTCGGCACGTTATTAACGGCGCGGATGGCCTTTTCCAGAATGAACGGGTCTTCGCGCACCAGCCCTATCTCGAATGTCACCGCCGCGAGATATCCAGCAAGTTCGCGCTCCATCGTGTTGCGGTGAGGTGCCGTCATCAGCTTCTTCACGCCGTAAACCATGCCTGCATATATATGCGTGTTGTCTGGTTGCTTCAGGTAATCCGATACATGTTTTACGCAGGCGCGTGCGTCCTTATTGTTCTTGTAATGATCTGTGTCTTTATATTCTTGCTTGATGGAAAGCGGCGTCACCCCGTCTTCGGCGCATTCGATCATGCCCATATTGCCCAGCGCATAGAGATAGCCGTAGATAGCCGCAGCTACCTTACCCTGGTCAACATTCCCAAAGTCCTCGCGCATCTTCAGGATATATTGCTTCAGCAATACCTCCGAGTTCGCCAGCAGGTCTTCGACATACTTCTTGCTATGTTCATAGAGCATGTCCATCGGATAGCCCTCCCGTTCTATGATTTTTTGCTTTTGTGGGCTTAAGTAGAGCAGCCGCAAAACAAAAGGGCAACCCTTTTAGGGGTTGCCCTTCGTTTAAGCTTAGAAAAAGCGGTGTCGCTTATTTCTTTTTGCTGGTCGTGGCGGTTGCGCCGTAACCAGATACTTTGCCCATTTCTTCCATGCTTTCAGCAACGCGCTTGTTGAGTACGTCGAAAGCTTCGAAACCGGACTTGGTGACGGTTTCAGTGATTTCACGCAGGTTAGACAGCGTATTTTCAAAGATGGACTTAGCGAGGTCAGCCTGCTTGGTCACGTTGACTTCCGGAGTACCGGTGGTCATCATGTCCTTGGAAGCTTTCAGCATGTGTTCAACATTCTGGCGAACCACTTCAGCCTGGCGGCGGGAGATGGCTTGAGCGCCTTCCACAACAGCCTGGTTTACAGCGGTCAGGGCTTCAATGTTACGACGCTGGGTCGAGAACACCTGGTTGAAATCAAAGCTGCTCTTAAAGAAGTCAGCAAATGCGTTATTGTAGTTCATAGTAGTCTCCTAATAAGTTGTCCCAATTGGGGGGCCTAATTAACTGGCTGGTTAGTTTCTTTTATTTCTGCAGCTCATTACAGTGGCTACAGAATTGGACTTGCATAATGCCAATGTATGCTGTCACCGTCAAGCATTTTTGTTGCGATGCACAAAATAAATTTAACCAATTGATTAAATTGCTTATTTAAGCTGTTCTGCGCGGGTTTTAGCTGCTTTTACGGCCTCGGTAAGCAGTTTTTCGAGAGCGTTATCCTGCATCAATACGGCCAGTGCTGCCTCGGTCATGCCACCCTTGCTGGTTACGTTTTTGCGCAATTGCTCGATATTGTCGTGGCTCTGCGCCGCCAGTGCCGCGCTGCCATACAGGGTTTCAATGGCAAGCGTGCGTGCCAGCGTTTCGTCCAGTCCTGCCTGCTTTCCCGCCGTAACCAGGCACTCAATGAAATAATAGATATAGGCAGGCCCGCAGCCTGAAATAGCCGCAGCGGCGTCCATCAGCGATTCATCATCTACCAGCGCGACCTTGCCTATGGCTTCCATCAGCATGGTGGCATGGTAGCGTGCGGTTTCCGGTAGCGAAGAGGGCGCACAGAGCAGGCTCATGCCTTTGCCGGTAAGTGCCGGCGTATTTGGCATGGCGCGGGCGACTTGCGCCTTTTCTCCCAGATGCTGCCTGAAATAGCCCAATGTTTTGCCAGCGGCGATGGAAAGATACAGTACATTGGCAGAGGCATAGCGCTTGGCGTAGAACGGCAGCACTTCATCAAGCTGTTGCGGTTTGACTGCCAGCATAATCACGTCCGGCACATAGTCGCGGGGAATTTGCTCTGGCTTTGAATACCATGTCAGCTGTTCGCGGTTTGCAGCCGGTTCGGTAGGTTTAATTACGGTGAACGTAATGCCGTCGTGATGTGCGCGTCGCCAGCCAGCAAGCATGGCGCTGCCCATCTTGCCGCAGCCCACCATCAATAATTGCATCATGCTGGGTGATTACGCTTCGGCGATAGTTTCGAAGAGGGCAATTTCAATTGCTTCTGCCGGAGTCTTGCCGCCCCATACCACTGACTGGAAGGCCGGGTAGAAACGGTCGGATTCGCTGATGGCAAGGTCGAGCAGTTCCTGCAAATGTTCTGCAGTAGTGCCGGCGCCTTCACGCAGCAACAGGGAATGGCGGAAGGTAACCGAGCCGTCTTCCGAGCATATGTCGAAATGGCCAAGCCATAACTTTTCGTTCACCAGAGCGAGGAGCGAGTGGATTTTCGACAGTATTTGCTTGGGGAATTTGCTTTCCAGCGAGCAGCACAGCGTCAGGCCACCGGAATCTTCCTGCCAGTTGAACCAAACGCGGTAATTACACAATGCGCCGTTAACCTCTGCAATCAGTTCGCCGTCAGCCGGGCGGTCAAACACCCAGTCGCGATCCATGATTACCATCTCGGCTAAATCGAGCGGGTTATATGCCTCATCGGTTTTGACCATCGTAGAAGTCATCGTGTCATTCCTCTGAAATCGTCTGTTATAGTGAGTTTGGAAGCTCTCAAGGTGTCGCTTCGAGCGGTATCCTTGCATGGAACTTTCTAAAAAGCTATTACTTTAAGAAAGCTTTAACAACATTTATTTTATAAATGTAAATCAACGACTTATTTTGAATCAAAACAAGAATTTGGCAGGGTCAGCTTTTTTTGCCACCAGCATTTAAGATTTTTTCTATTTCTTCGAGTTTTTTCTTCATTTCTTCTTGTTCTTTCCGTGCCTTAGAAAGCATGCCCTGAACGTTGTCAAACTCCTCGCGGGTAACCAAGTTCATCTTTTGTAAGATTTTTTCCAGTTGGTGACTGACCATGCCTTCCATTTCACGCTTCATTTCCATGAATCCGCCTGCGGCACCGCTTGCGATGCGTGCCATATCGTCGAAGAATTTGCTGTCTTTCTGCATAGTACTATCCGTTTGAAGTCATCATGGGGTTAATGGGAAAGTCAGTCTTTTACCTTTTATTAAAGCCTGCTTTGTATCATGCGTGCAGAGAACCAACCTTTTTTAGAGTGGTCTGTCAAGCATATGAAATCCATACTGGTGACCGGTGGTGCAGGTTTTATCGGATCAAACCTTGTTGCCGAACTCAATGCACGCGGCACACATAATGTCGTGGTTTGTGATACTCTCGGCAATAACGACAAATGGCGCAATCTTGCCAAGCACGCGGTCGCGGAAATCATTGCGCCTGAATATTTGTTTTACTGGCTGGAGTCCAACCAGCAGAATCTGGAAATGATATATCACTTGGGTGCTGTATCTTCCACGGTCGAAAAAAACGTCGATCTTATCATTCAGCATAATTTCTCACTTTCCCTGAAAATATGGCGCTGGGCGACAGCAAATAATGTGCGTATGCTTTATACTTCATCGGCAGCTGTGTATGGTGATGGGTCACAAGGTTTTGATGACGCGCTGGATGTGGAATACATGTCCAGGTTGCGCCCGCTCAGCGGCTATGGCTGGAGCAAACAGTTGTTTGATGTCCATGTTGCCAATTCTCACAAGCGCGGCGAGTTTCCGCATCCGCAATGGGTAGGATTGCGTTTGTTTAATGCTTACGGACCGAATGAGTACCACAAGGAAGACCAGCGCAGCGTGTTGTCGAAAATTGCAGTGCAGGTGGTACAATCGGCAGCAGTGCGCCTGTTTCGTTCCTATAATCCGCAATATCCTGATGGCGGGCAGAAGCGTGACGTCATTTATGTCAAAGATTGCGCGCGCGTAATGGCATGGTTTCTAGATCACCCAGAGGTATCAGGATTGTTTAACCTTGGCACTGGCCAGACCTGCAGCTTTAACGATATGGCCAAGGCATTATTTAAATCTGTGAAACGCGAACCAAATATACATTATTTTGATATGCCTCCTTCGCTGGTGTCCAACTACCAGTATTTTACACAGGCTAATATCGACAGGCTTCGCGCTGCGGGATATTCGCAGGCGTTTACATCTCTTGAAGATGGCGTGAATGATTATGTACAGAACTACCTGACCAGGGCGGATCATTACCGTTAGTTTTCTGGCGCTGACTTCCTGATTGAATAACGTACACAAAGCATAAATGGCTGCCTTCTGGCGGCCATTTTTACATGTGCAAAATTTGGTGATTAGGGCTGGTTGCTAAATATGTGCCGGCTTTGCCAGACACATTTTAACATGACCAACACTGGCCAGTAGCATCGTCGATAATGCCGCCTTCGCCGCATGTAGGACTTGGAGATGGTTCGGGTGCAGGTGTTGGGGTCGGTGCGGGTGTCGGTGCTGGTTCTGGGGCCGGAGCGGGTGTCGGAGCCGGAGCGGGTGTCGGAGCCGGAGCAGGTTCAGGAGCAGGTGCAGGTGTTGGTGCAGGCTCTGGAGTAGGAGCAGGAGCTGGCGCTGGTGCGGGAGCGGGTGCAGGTTCTGGTTCAGGAGCAGGCGCTGGGGCAGGAGCGGGAGCGGGTGCAGGAGCTGGCGCTGGTGCGGGAGCGGGTTCAGGAGCCGGTGCAGGCGCTGGGGCAGGAGCTGGCGCAGGAGTGGGTTCAGGAGCCGGTGAAGGTTCTGGTTCAGGCGCTGGAGCTGGAGCAGGTGCAGGAGCCGGTGCAGGCGCTGGCGCAGGAGTGGGTTCAGGAGCTGGCGCTGGTGCAGGAGCGGGTGCGGGGGCAGGAGTGGGTTCAGGAGCCGGTGCAGGCGCTGGGGCAGGAGCGGGTGCAGGTTCTGGTTCTGGTTCAGGTTCAGGTTCAGGAGCAGGCGCTGGTGCAGGCGCAGGAGCTGGCGCAGGAGTGGGTTCAGGAGCCGGTGAAGGTTCTGGTTCAGGAGCTGGTGCAGGAGCTGGTGCCGGAGCTGGGGCTGGTGCAGGAGCCGGTGCAGGCGCTGGCGCAGGAGTGGGTTCAGGAGCTGGCGCTGGTGCTGGTGCAGGAGCGGGTGCAGGTTCTGGTTCTGGTTCAGGAGCCGGTGCAGGCGCTGGCGCAGGAGTGGGTTCAGGAGCTGGCGCTGGTGCAGGAGCGGGTGCAGGTTCTGGTTCTGGTTCTGGTTCAGGAGCTGGTGCAGGAGCCGGTGCAGGCGCTGGCGCAGGAGTGGGTTCAGGAGCTGGCGCTGGTGCGGGAGCGGGTTCAGGAGCCGGTGCAGGCGCTGGGGCAGGAGCCGGTGAAGGTTCTGGTTCAGGCGCTGGAGCAGGAGCCGGTGCAGGAGCTGGTGCGGGGGCTGGAGCTGGAGCAGGTGCGGGGGCAGGCGCTGGTGCAGGAGCCGGTGAAGGTTCTGGTTCAGGCGAGGGTTCTGGTTCGGGAGCTGGGACTGGTGCATCGGCAACAACTGGATCCGCAATCGGGTCAGGGTAAGGCTCAGGCGCTGGATACGGAGCTGGGGCTGGTGCGGGGGCAGGAGCAGGAGCTGGGGCAGGTGCTGGAGCAGGTTCTGGTTCAGGTTCAGGTTCTGGTTCAGGTGCTGGAGCTGGAGCAGGTGCCGGAGCTGGAGCTGGAGCTGGAGCTGGAGCTGGAGCTGGAGCTGGAGCTGGAGCTGGAGCTGGAGCTGGAGCTGGAGCTGGAGCTGGAGCTGGAGCTGGA
>JAGVLO010000004.1 GCA_020049775.1 Alphaproteobacteria bacterium
TGGTGGCGCAGCTTCTTTCTTCTCGGCCGGAGGCGGCGGAGGAGGCGGTGGTGGCGCAGCTTCTTTCTTCTCGGCCGGAGGCGGCGGAGGAGGCGGTGGCGGTGCAGTTTCTTTCTTTTCATCCGGAGGCATGGCCTCATCCAGCGTGCCTTTATGACGCTTCTTTTTTTGCTTCAATTCCTGTGGAGGCTCTATCGGCTCAACAGGCTTTTCAGCTTCAACAGGCGTTGGCTTTTTTGGCTCTTCAGCTACCGGTTTTTTGATCGCCGGAGCGTCAGGCTTTTTTATGGTGGCGCTGGGTTTTTGTGAAGTGCTGCTCTTGCTGGTGCTGGATTTAGTGGTGCTTGGCTTTGTAGAGCTGGACTTGCTGCCGGAGGTGCTTGATTTGGAAGTGGTCTTGCTCTTTTCGGTTATCTGCCCCTTGGGGCCTTCCTGCCATATCATTTTGGGTTCGGTTGAAGGTGCGGCAGGCACTTGACCGGGTGTGCGCAGGCGATTCAGCGCATCGAGATTGAGTTCTATGGTTGGCACCGGCTCTTCATGCTGGTTGAGTACGGTCTGAGCGCTTGCGGGGGCCATGCTCAGGAACAGTGCCGAAGAGATGGTAAGCGCGCCAATCAGCGTGCATTTTTTTGTTTTGTTCAAGAAACGTTGCGATATGGCCATAAGAACAACCTAATGAGAAATATGTGTCATTGAATTAATGCCAAATAAGGGCATTAAGCAACGGAAATTTAACAGGCTGATAAATAAATAAGAGCAGTGTTGCCCTTACAGGTGTCAGGCCGCTTTGGCAATTAGCGATTGCATGGGGGTATGCATATGGCGGTTGCTGGCCAGCAGATTGCCGGAATAGGAGGTTGCTGCCGCGCCGCCGAGATCAGTTGCCATGCCGCCTGCCTCCTGCAGGATGAGTAATCCGGCCGCGATGTCCCACGGCTGCACCTGCGCATACCAGCAGGCATCAAAGCGGCCTGCGGCAAGATTGGCAAGGTCAAGGGCTGTGGCACCGAAATAACGCAGTGTTGCGCCGCTGGTAATGGCTTTGTCGCACAGCATGAAAGCCGTCATGTCGTTTTTCGGAGAAAAACGCAAGCCGCCGGTCACCAGCATGGAATCCTCCACCTTATCGCGCGATGACACAACAATGCGGCGGTCATTGAGCGTAGCACCTTTGTATTTTTCTGCGGCAAATAACTCGTTATGTATCGGGTCGAAGATAACGCCGGCGACGATTTCACTTTTGCCGCTGGGTTCACGCTTTTCCAGCGCGATGGAAATACAGAAATAGGGGATGGCGTGGATAAAGTTGCTGGTGCCGTCGAGCGGGTCGATAATCCAGCGGTGGGATTTGTCCTTGCCCTCGGATTCGCCGCTTTCTTCCATCATGAAGCCGAAATTGGGGCGTGATGCGGAAAGCTCGCGTTGCAGCAGCTTTTCGGTGCGTACATCGGTGGCGGTGACGAAATTGGCTGTGCCTTTTTTGGAAATATGCAACTGGTCGATTTCGCCGAAATCACGCAATAAGCCTTTGCCCGCCTTGATGGCGGCGGCACTCATGACATTAATCAGCGCTGATTGGACCACTTACAATGACCCTAGGAGGCTTTAGCGCGTTCAACATATTCCAGCGTGGTGGTATCGACCACGATGGTTTCGCCGGCAGGAATGAATGGCGGCACCATAACGCGCACGCCGTTCTCCAGAATGGCGGGCTTGTACGACGAAGCGGCCGTCTGGCCTTTGACTACAGGGTCGGCTTCCACGATTTTTACGCTGACGCGCTGCGGCAACTTCACGGAAAGCGGCTTGCCTTCATAGGTTTCCATGGAAACAGTCATGCCGTCCTGCAGGAAGGGAAGGGCTTCGCCAATCAATTCCTTGGGCATGGTGAATTGTTCATAGCTCTCATTGTCCATGAAGGTCAGCACGTCGCCTTCGGCGAAGAGGAAGTTGCACTCCCTTGAATCCAGCGACACGCGCTCGATTTTTTCATCCGAGGCAAAACGCGGGTTGTTTTTGTTGCCGGTTTTCAGGTCTTTGAGTTCCACCTGATTGAACGAGCGCAGGTTGCCCGGGGTGCGTATTTCGTGCTTTACCACCAGCCACAGCTTGTCCTGCCATTCAATCACCATACCCATGCGTACTGCTGAACCATCAATCTTCATATCGTGTCTCTATCGTCTTAGTGTTAATCTGTCATGCCCCGGTCGATGGCTTTATTGAATGTTGCCACGGCTTCTGCCGGTCCCGATTCGTTATTCCAGACGGCCTGTATAACCGCTATGAAATCCGCACCCGCCCTGACCAAGGGTTCGCAATTGCTGGGGTTAATACCACCGATAGCAACACAGGGCAAGACCATATATGCCTGCCACCACTCCAGAATGCTGGTTTTGGGAGTACCCCATTTTTTCAGGGCTTCCGGGCTTTTGCTGGTGGTGGGGTAAAAGGCCCCAAAAGCCACATAATCCGCTCCGGCTTCTCCGGCTTCCATCGCCAGATGCGTGGAATCATGGCAGCTAACCCCGATGGTTGCCAAAGGCCCCACGACGGCGCGGGCGTTTTTTATCCCGCCGTCGTCCTGTCCGATATGTATCCCGTCGGCCCCGCATTTGGAGGCCAATGTGGGACTGTCATTCATGATAAAAGCGGTGCCTTGCCGCTGGCAGACGGGCAGCAGTTTTTCAGCGGCCTTGAGGATATCGCTATCGCTGGCGCCCTTCAGCCGCAGCTGGAATGCTCCCACGTCGCCCGCACCCAGAGCCGCTTTGAGGCTTTCGGTAAATCTGGACAGGTCAATGGCAGGCGGGCTGACGAGGTACAGGCGGGTGCGCGTGCGCTCTGTTGCTTCTTTGGCCTGTGTCTTAGGCACTAAACTTACTCGTTTTCTTTATAGATGCGGATGATAGCGTCCAGCAGCTTGAGCGCATCTTCACGCGGGCGCTGGAAGCTGTTACGGCCAATGATAGATCCGTTGCCGCCGCCGTCGCGGATGCCGCGTGCCTCGTCCAGAATTTCGGCTTCGCCCTTGGCGTTGCCACCGGAGAACACCACAATGCGGCGGCCATTGAAGCAGGCCTGCTTCACATGCGCGACGCGATCGGCCATGGTTTTGATGGCGATTTTTTCAGATTCATAGACCTTTTTGGCTTCGTCCTGACCCAGCGCGCCAGTGGGCGGCTTGACCTTGATGATGTGTGCGCCGAGCAATGCGGCCATGTGTGCGGCATAGGCGCAGACGTCTATGGCGGTTTCGCCTTCCTTGCTGACACCGGCGCCGCGCGGGTACGACCAGATGACCACGGCAAGGCCGACAGCCTTAGCTTCTTCGGCCATTTCGCGGATTTTTTCCATCATGTCGAAGGTATCGTGCGAGCCGGGGTAAATGGTAAAGCCGATGGCCGAGCAGCCAAGGCGCAGCGCGTCGCTGACGCTGGCGGTGACGGCCTGGTTGGGGGTGCTGTCCTTGGGCGCCAGTGAGTTGGCGCTGTTGACCTTCAGGATGGTGGGGATTTGTCCGGCGAATGTGTCGGCGCCCGCTTCCAGCATACCCAGCGGTGCGGCATAGGCGTTGAGGCCCGCGTCAATCGCTAACTGGTAATGGTAATGCGGGTCATAGGCCTCGGGATTCTTGGCGAAGCTGCGGGCAGGGCCGTGTTCAAAGCCTTGGTCCACCGGCAATATCACCACGCGCCCCGTGCCGCCCAGCTTGCCCTGCATCAATATGCGGACGAGATTGGCCTTGGTGCCAGGGCAATCGCTTTCATAGTTGCTGAGGATTTTTTTGACTTTGCTGGTGATTTTCATGGCTCTTCCCTGAAGTTTATCAATATCAGAATGCTTGGCAGAAGGTTTGATAACCGTTTTTGAAGCAGATTTCAATCTTTTGCGTGTGTTTGCAGCCAATTACGGCAGGCAACCTCAATGTCGCGCTCATGGTGCAGGTCGATGCAGTCATAGGGCGCATTGTATAAATGTGCGCCGTACTGCCCCGCGATATCAGCCAGTTTGGTGGCTAGCGTGGGCTTGGCGTTGGTGCGGATGGCGCGGTGGCCTGCCTGCAATGCGCCGATCACCTCGGCCCCTGAATCGCCGCAATCAAGGATGAAGGCAGCTTTTGCTTCCGGTACCTGCTCGCAGGCTTGCCCAAACATATTAAAAAGATACAGGCTTCCGGCATAATGGATGGCATCAGGTGCGCTTTGCAAGGTGACGGGTATGTTCAGCGCTGCAGCTGCTCGTAAGGAGGCTACAGCGTGTTCAAGCGTGTGGACGATGATGACGGCCTGCATAATAAATTTACGTCAGCCATGCCGTTTGGCTTTGGGGTCGCCCTTGACCATGAGCGCGGCCACGCCCGGCAGGGTTTTGCCCTCCATCCATTCAAGAAAAGCACCACCGGCAGTGGAAAGATAGGTGAAGCTGTCCGACATGCCGGAATGGGCAAGCGCCGCCACCGTATCGCCGCCGCCTGCTATGGAGCGCAACTTTTTCTCTCCCGTCAATTTGCCGACAATGCGCGCCAGCGTCACGGTACTGGCATCAAACGGGCTGGTTTCAAATGCACCGACAGGGCCGTTCCACACCACGGTTTTGCAGCCCTCCAGCGCTTCGCGGTAAAGCTGTAAACTGTAAGGGCCAACATCCACGGCGGTGTGGGTGGCGGGAATGGCATCCACGCTTACCACGCGGCAGGATGAATGTTCGGCAAATTTTTCAACTACCACAAGGTCGGTGGGCAGCACGATTTTGCAATTCTGTTCTTCGGCGGATTTCAGGATACGCTTAGCGGTGGCCTTCATGCCCGGTTCGCAGATGGACTTGCCCACATCCATGCCTTGCGCCAGCAGGAAGGTATTGGCCATGGCGCCGCCGATAATCAACACGTCCATGGTCTTGGTCAGGTTTTCCAGTAAATCGAGCTTGGTGGATATTTTCGAGCCGCCGACAATGGCGCCGAGTGGTTTTTTTGCATTGGTCATGACGCTATCGAGTACTTCCAGCTCTTCCTGCATCAGGCGTCCGGCGGCCACGGGTAAATACTGGGTAAGTCCGGTGATGGAGGCATGGGCGCGGTGTGAACAGGAAAACGCGTCGTTGATGAATACATCACCAAGCGATGCCAACTCCTTGGCAAAACGTGCATCGCCTTTTTCTTCTTCCGGATGGAAGCGCAGATTTTCCAGCAGCAATATTTCCTCTGCCTTGAGTTTGTCCACGGCAGTGCGTGCGGCTGGTCCGATGCAGTCCACGCCGAATTGCACTTCCTTGCCGCCGAGCGCTTTGGACAATGCGTCCACCAGCGGTGCCAGCGACATGGAGGGAACGAACTTTCCGCCCGGCCTGTCGAAATGCGACAGCAACACGATGCGTGATTTTTTCTTCAGTAAATAATTGAGTGTTGGAAGCAGGCGCACGATGCGCGTGTCATCGGTAATGCGTCCGCCCTGCATGGGCACGTTGAGGTCCGTACGCAGCAGCACGGTTTTCTGGGCAACATCGACATCTTCCAGCCTCAGGAACTTCATGTAGTCATCAACCTCGCTACATCAAGCATGCGGCAGGAAAACGCCCACTCATTGTCGTACCAGCTGGCCACGCGGCACAGGCGGTTGCCGGTCACAAATGTGCCTGTCAGGTCGGCGGTGCTGCTGGCGGTGGTGTGGGTGTAGTCGATGGATACCAGCGGTTCGTTGCACACATCGAGTATGCCTTTGAGTGCGCCGTTCGCGGCTTTGGTGAGTGCTGCGTTTATTTCCTCTTTGGTGGTGTCGCGCTTGGCGGTGAATGCGAGGTCAATCAGCGACACGTTGGCGGTAGGCACACGGATGGCCACGCCGTCAAGCTTGCCCTTGAGTTCCGGCAAAATCAGCCCGATGGTTTTGGCGGCGCCGGTAGAGGTAGGAATCATCGACACGGCGGCGGCACGCGCGCGGCGCAAATCCTTGTGGCTGGAATCGACTAAATGCTGGTCACCGGTATAGGCGTGGATGGTAGTCATGAAACCGCTCTCGATGCCAATCGCCTCGTTGAGCACCTTGGCAATCGGCGCAAGGCCGTTGGTGGTGCATGAGCCAACAGACACGACCTTATGCTCGGCTTTCAGCGCGGCGTTATTCACGCCGTATACAATGGTGGCGTCCGCCCCATCGGCAGGTGCGGAGACCAGTACTTTACGCGCACCGGTTTCCAGATGCTGCGCGGCTTCGTCACGCTTGTTGAATTTACCCGTGCATTCGAGCACGATGTCCACACCAAGCTCTTTCCACGGAATTTGTTTAGGGTCTTTCTGGTGCAGCAGGTATGTCACCTTGCCGCCTATGGCAAGGTTCTCGCCTGCGGCTTCTACGCTGAACGGGAAGCGGCCATGCACCGAATCATATTTCAGCAGATGGATATGCGTTTCGATGGGGGCGGGGCCGTTCGCGGCCACCAGTTCTATGTCTTTTGCATTCGTTTCGTAAATGGCGCGCGCGACGCAGCGTCCGATGCGCCCGAGTCCGTTGATCCCTACTTTTAGTGTCATAGCCCCAGTTTCTTAGTTACTGCTTCTGTTACATGTTTTGCGGTGATGCCAAAATGCTCGTAGAGCGCCTTGGCGGGTGCCGACGCGCCGAAGCCCGGCATACCGATAAATATACCGTTTTCGCCGAGATAGCGTTCCCATCCGAACGAAGCAGCGGCCTCGATGGCGACCCTCAAGCCTTTGCCCAATACTTGTGCGCGGTAATTTTGCGGCTGCGCGTCGAACAATTCCCAGCACGGCAGCGATACGACGCGGGCAGGGATATTTTTTGCGGCAAGCGCGGCCTGTGCTTCTATGGCAATGGATATTTCCGAGCCGGTGGCAATCAGCGTTACCTTGGGTTCGCCTTTGCAGTCAGAAAGCACATAGCCACCGCGCGCGCAGAGATTGTCGGCGGTGTAGCTGGTGCGTACCGTCGGCAGGTTCTGGCGCGACAGCGACAGGATGGACGGCGCGTTTTCCTGCGCCAGCGCAAGCGCCCAGCACTCGGCGGTTTCCGTGGCGTCAGCGGGGCGGAACACATAGAGATTCGGTATAGCGCGTAAGCTTGCGAGATGTTCCACCGGCTGGTGGGTGGGGCCGTCTTCGCCAAGGCCGATGGAGTCGTGGGTCATGACATAAATCACACGCTGTTGCATCAGCGCCGACAGGCGGATGGCCGGACGGCAGTAATCGGTGAATACAAGGAACGTGCCGCCGTAAGGGATGAATCCGCCGTAAAGCGACATGCCGTTCATGATGGCGCCCATGGCATGCTCGCGCACACCGTAATAAATATAAGAGCCTGCGTAATTAGCCGCAGTGACGGGCTGCATCGGTTTGGCTTTGGTATTGTTTGAGCCAGTCAAATCCGCCGAGCCGCCGATCATTTCCGGCGCTAGCGGGGTCAGCACTTCCAGCACATCCTGCGAGGATTTGCGGGTGGCTTCGGACGGCTTGCTTTCGGCAATTTTTTTCTTGAAGGCATCTACTGCGCTGTTGAGCGTCTCCGGCAGTTCGCGGCGCATCAGGCGTTCAAATTCAGTGCGCTTTGCGCTATCTGCTGCGTTGAAAGACTTGCTCCACTCGGCATAGGGCTTGGCTCCGCGCTTGCCGACGTCACGCCATGCGGAAAGAATGCCATCAGGGATTTCAAATTCGCCATATCCCCAGCCGAGCTTTTCACGCGTTCCGGCAATTTCGCTTTTGCCCAGCGGCGAGCCGTGGCTGCTGGAAGTACCGGCCTTGGTCGGCGCGCCATAAGCAATGGTGGTGCGGCAGGCGATCATTGACGGGCGCGAGTCGGCTTTTGCCTTGGCAATGGCGGCGGAAACGGCGGCGTGGTCGTGGCCGTCGATGGACTGCACATGCCAGCCAGAGGCTTCAAAACGCTTCACGTTGTCTTCTGATGTGGCAAGGCTGGTCGGGCCGTCGATGGTAATTTTATTGTCGTCCCACAGCACAACGAGGTGTCCGAGCTTCCAGTGGCCTGCAAGCGAAATCGCTTCCTGGCTGATACCTTCCATCAGGCAGCCGTCACCGGCGATGGCATACGTATAATGGCTGACCATGGTGTCACCGAAGCGGGCATTCATCATGCGTTCGGCAAGCGCCATACCCACGGCGTTGGCAATACCCTGACCCAGCGGGCCGGTGGTGGTTTCAATGCCCGTGGCATGGCCGAATTCGGGGTGGCCGGCGGTTTTAGCGCCGATCTGGCGGAAATTTTTCAGCTCGTCGAGCGTCATGTCCTCATAGCCGGTGAGGTAGAGCAGGGCGTATTGCAGCATCGAGCCGTGGCCCGCCGACAGGATAAAGCGGTCGCGGTTGGGCCAGTTCGGGTGCTTGGGGTCAAAATTCAGGTGTTCGGCAAACAGCACAGTGGCGGCATCGGCCATGCCCATCGGCATACCCGGATGGCCGGAATTGGCTTTTTCCACGGCGTCCATGGCGAGGGCGCGGATGGCGTTTGCCATGTCATAAGCTGAAATTTCAGGGTTGTTTTTGTTCACTGTTGATACGTTCTGCTGCATAGATAAAACACTTTAACTTTGTTTGCGGCGTGCTATGCTGGCACACATATCAACCGCCACGGTGTCATGAAGTATGTATCAAGCACACGCTCAACAACTTCTCAACCAAAAAGAATTCGAAAACGATTCTTCTATGTTCGATAATCCGCAAAACCCTGTAAACAAGGCCACCCGCCGTCTGGTGAGCGCCCTTGACCGGCTGGAACGCAACCTGCAGCATATTACCGTTGAACAGGAACGCGGCCTTCAGCAGGAACAGCAGCTTATGCATTATGCGCGTGAAAATGACAGCCTGAAGAGCGAGCGTGAAAAGTTGGCGCGGACGATTGTTAGCCTCGAGGAGCAATATGCCGAGCTGCACAAGGTGGCCAACATGGTCCACACCAAGCTGGACGCCTCCATCGACCGCATTAACCAGATTATTGAAAACTAAGCCCTATTGCGGCCAAGCACTTTTGTTACCCGCCTCCCGGATTTGGCATAAATAATGCTTGACTAAATCCTGCCTGAGATTAATTTCTGTCGCCTGTTTCTCGGGTAAACTTGTACTTAAGAATACGGAATGTGGGGGCGTAGCTCAGTTGGTAGAGCGCCTGCTTTGCAAGCAGGATGTCGCGGGTTCGATTCCTGTCGCCTCCACCAGTTTTATTGTTGAAAATCAATAGTTTAACGGTGTTTTTTAGAGTGCCCCACCTCGAAGCGGCTACCGCAGGACGGGGTGACATTGCTCTTTCTCGTCCAATGTGATTCCTGAACGGTCAACCATAGGCATTATGACTTCCGTATTGCGAATGAATGCAAACGATGTACAACGTAAACACCATGTACAACGTAAATCGTTTTGTGCTATCGCTGCGGATTATCAGCATTATATATTCATTAACATTCAAGTGGTAGTGTGCAACGTATGCCTCATGACGCAAGAGATATAGCCAACTTTCTCCTTGATTATGCCGAGGACAAAGGCACATCGCTTACTATCATGGCACTGCTGAAGCTCATCTATTTTGCGCACGGATGGCATCTCGCACGGTACGAGCAACCGCTAGTTAAAAATGCGTTTGAGGCATGGCAATATGGTCCGGTCGTGCGAGCTGTTTATGAATCTTTCAGCGAGAGCGGCAAGAAGCCTATAACTATACGCGCATGTAAGTTTGATCCGGTTAAAGCTAAATACTCGCGAGCCACATACAACCTGACTGCCGAGGAACGGGCTCTTCTCCAGAACGTGTTTGAAGCGTACGCCTATTTTCATGCTTTCAAGCTGTCTGATATGACGCACGAAGAGAATTCGCCGTGGCACATGATTTGGAACAATGTGGACTCATCATCGCGCCCTGGGATGCAGATATCCAATAGCAGTATTAAGGAACACTTTCAGCGTCACGCATCGGTTGCTCATTAGACTTGCGCCACGACGGGTGTTCCAGTAACATATTCTGGTCGAAAATAGGATCAGCATATGAAAAAAACCTTACCGCATCTTCCGCACATTGCTAAAGCGATTCGTCCCACGGTTGCTGAGACCGTAAAGGCGTTACATAAGCTTGATCAGGGGATTCCTCTATTCAGCTATCGCACTGTCATGAACATGGCGCATCCACTATACAGTGGTAAGATCAGTCTTGATGCAGCCGTCGCTACCTGCGCACGCATAAAGGACGCGCAGGGGGCAAAATCAAATGAAGAAGTAGCTCGGATACTGCACGCCGATGCTCAAAAAGCATCCTATATGTGCCATCCGCTCAAAGACCGCCTTTTTCATATTCGTCACGATCTGGCCATTCCGGTACGCCCGCGCTTGTTCTTTGTAAAGGATGGGCTGGTTCATATTTTCTGGCTACAGCCGTGGAAGCTTTTTGACCTGACCGAAGAGCAACACGGCATCATAGCCTCCGTCATCAAAAATACTTTCGTTGTAGATGATTTTGAGAATGCACGTCTTTATATGCTCGACACTAGTGCCCCAGATAAGGCCTCAGAGCGTCAGCCAGAAGTTTACGGATTCGATGATCTGCCGATATTGTCTTATGGCCAGCTGAAGGATGTGTTCGATAGATTTGCTGCCGCGTATGATATTTTCATTGCGAATCGCAGGCCAAAGCCCGCTCGTCATCAAGAGGCTGTTGTCAGCCTTCAAGGCGAGTTGCTCTAGATAACCCAAGACATCATATTGCCACGACTAGGCGTGCTGGCGCTGGTGAGGAGAAAGCGATGTTATTTATAAGCGTGAGCCAGAATCACTGAGCCCACAAAAGCGTTATAGATTGAGCCTGTCCCTATGAGGCAACTGGCCTTAAAGTCGGGTGTATTACAGAGTGTATACTGTTAAACAGTTATTTACTTACATGCTATATTATGTAATAATGATAATCTGTTACAGAGTACAGGGTGTATATGAATAAAAAACTTAAGCGTTTACAAATAGTTATGCTTGACCGGCACTTGGCGGGCGTAGAAATCAGCCCGCGCCCGTCGGATGGCTGGCTACGGGCTATGCGCAGGGCGCTCGGTATGAGCACGCGGCAACTTGCGCAGCGCATGAGGATCACCCAACAATCGGCTGACCGGCTGGAACGCAACGAGCTTGATGACTCCATCACGCTTAAGCGTTTACGCGCGGCTGCAGAAGCTATTGGCTGCCAGCTGGTCTATGTGTTAGTTCCCGAAGCGGGGAGTATTGAGGGTACGCTACGCGTTCAGGCGATGAAGAAAGCGCGCGCGCTGATCGATCCGGTTAATCGTACGATGGTGCTTGAATCACAAGGCGTGGGCAAGCTGGAGGAAAAAATCCGCGAGAAGGCAGAGGAATTCATGCAGAATCCCAACCCCCGCCTATGGGATGA
Source organism: Alphaproteobacteria bacterium (assembly GCA_020049775.1). Lineage (GTDB taxonomy): Bacteria > Pseudomonadota > Alphaproteobacteria > Rickettsiales > SXRF01 > JAGVKI01. Next base: position 11,388 of record JAGVLO010000004.1, read on the forward strand.
GTGATGCAGTATCATTACATTGTGGGCCAAACTCCACTAGATGAGGAAGAAAAGCGCGGATTGATTCCCAGCCTGATAACGCGCGGTGAGCTGGATGAGTGGGAAGAAGAGAATATCCTGATTGCACGGGAGTGGATATTGCGCAGGCAAACACTTTCACGCCTTGACCTGATTAACGAGGAAATGCTCATAAATCTACATAAGCGCATGTTCGATAATGTGTGGCGCTGGGCTGGCCGATATCGGCAGTCGGACAAAAACATTGGCGTCCGCTATGTCGAAATTCCGCAAGAGCTACATGTCCTGTTAGACGATGCGCGGTATTGGATGGAGCATCAGACCTTTTCCATCCCGGAACTTGCCACGCGCTTGCATCACCGTTTGGTAAAGATTCATCTCTTCCCAAATGGCAATGGTCGCCATGCTCGATTGATTGCCGATGCTCTGGTCGCAAAGCATGAGGAATCTCCTCTGACGTGGGGAGGTGGCGATTTAAGCAGGCCGGAGGAACTACGCCAACGTTATATCGCCAGTCTAAGGGCAGCTGACTGTGGTGATTACGGGGCGTTGGTTGCCTTCGCCACCGCTTACTAGATGCCGCTCCTCTAGGCCGCCAAACTTATGGGAGTTCTGCTTTACGAGTTAAGCGAACAGGTAGCTGAATATCGATTCCCACCCGCTGCATATGCCCAGCTATTACGTTATTGGTAATCTTCCCGGATAGTATTATCGAGAAGTTGTCGGCCTTATCACCCCATGCGCTTTGCCACGCAGGATCATGCCTCACAACCTGAATGTTTGCGGACAACTGATCTTTGTCGATGTTAAACGTGCCGACATAGTAATATCCGCTGTCGCCGCCGAAGACCCGAGTGGTCTCCAGAACAGCGACGCCGCCGTTGGTGTACTGTTGACCGGCTGCATCGCCAAACTCAACAACGTACAACGCTTCCACATTATTGTTCATGCAATTAAGAATGGATATCAGTAGCGAGAGACAATGGCGGACAGTTTAGTCTCAAGTATTCGTGTTGTGATGAGATATAGGTAGTGAAATAGATATAAATATACGCGTAAAAGGAGAAGTGCTTGGGGTATGAAACAGGGGTACAAACTCTGATGTGATGATAAGAGTGCGTGGTTTGTAAAGCGCTTACTTTATTCTGTGGTTGATGTCGCCTCCACCACTTTCCCGATAACCGGCCGCTGAGCCGGTTTTTTTGTTTGCGCTCCGGCGGCCTATGTAGCCTTATTAAATAAAAACAAATGATTAAATCATATTTTTAGGGCGGCGCTTCCCCAAAATGTCATAATTATCTTAATGATTTTTTATTATTATAGGGTAGTTTTGAATATCACATTATCCAAGGCACTATGACCGCACTGACCGTTGATACTGAAAAAGAACTGAAAAACGCTACCGCGCCGCAACAGGAAGAGCCTGCGGCGGGCGTTGTCGGCGGTCTGAAAAGCAAAAGCCTGAAAGCGGCTGGTGTAGGATTTTTGCTGGCTGACGCTGCGCTGATTACCTCCGGTCTGATGTCCAAGGATAAGGGTATATGGTTTGCAGGGCTTTGCGGCTTATCGGCGGGTGCGGTTGGCACGCGCTATGGCAACCCGAAAGCAGAAAAACAGCTGGAACTGGTGGAGCGCCGCCTTGGACAATATTTAAAGCGTCAAGGCGTAGAAATACCCCAGAACCCGACCACAGAGAACATGACCAAAGAAGGCGGCCTGCTCGACCATATTGAATCCTTCCTGTATAAGTACCCCTCACAGGTGATGAACGCGTTTTATTCCATGATCGGCATTTCCTTTGCTGGCACTGCGATTGGCATGCCAAAAGAGGCAGGCATGTGGCAAAAAGCATCGCTCTTTACTTCCGGTGCATTGTTAATAGCGGGTGCGTTAAGTGGTTTGCTGATTCATGAGAAAAAGCCTGATCCTAGTAATCCGCCACAAGGCACGCTGCAAAAAGCGTGGAGCTGGATTCAGGAAAAGCCGCTTCGTCTTACCGGAACACTCTTTAATGCCAACCAAGTATTTCTTGGTTTAAATGCGCTTGAGCAGCACAGGAAAAACCCAGACAGTTATGCCTATATCCCTAAGCTGGCGGCTGTAGCGTTCTTCACGTTCGGCAACACCATGATGGCAATGACCTCTAAAGAACATGGCGGCAAGGGCAACAGCATGGACGACGCCACCAAGGAAAAGCTGGCCGAGTCGGCGGCGCTGGTCATTCTCGCGCAGCCCAAGCAGATGCAGGATAATTTGCTGGAGCATGTGTCCGGCTATCTTGCCACCGAGGCCTATGTCAGCATGTCTGCCAAAGACATCAGCTCTATGCTTAAAAAGAAGCTGGAAGAGGTGAGGGCCGCGCATCCCGAACTGCAGCAACCTATGCAACAATCTGGCCAAAAATCGGATTGGCAGGCAAAGGTTAATGACTCCAAGGGCGCAGCTGTCCAGCCCTCCCTCTAAGAATTATTTACAATTCCATTTGGCCTGCTAGGTTGGGGCTTCTTCGGAGAAACCCCGCATGTCCAGAATGACTTTACCCATGCCGCAGAATATTGCCGACAGAGTTGCCCGATATTTCAAATTCGAGCAATACGGCACCAATTTTTCCACAGAAATGCTGGCTGGCTTTTCCACGTACCTGAGCCTGCTTTATATATTTATTGTCAACCCTGCCATTCTTGCGCAGGCAGGCATCGACCCGCAATCGGCGTTGTTTGCAACGGCGGTCGCCGCATCACTTGCGACACTGGCCATGGGGCTGTGGGCTAACTTGCCGTTTGCAGTAGCGCCCGGCCTGACCATGAACAGCTACTTTGTGTTCGTAGTGTGCCACCAGATGGGCTTTACATGGCAGCAGGCCTTAGCGGCGGTGTTTATGTCCGGCGTCATTTGCCTGATACTGACGGCGCTTCCGGTGCGGCAGGCGATTATCGATTCTATTCCCATCGGGCTGAAGCGCGCCATCACCGCCACCATTGGTATCTTTGTGGCCACTATCGGTCTGTACCTCGCCAAACTGATAACCTTCATGCCTTCCGGCTGGATTGATTTCACAGCCATCGGCACTCAGCAGCTGGCAAGCCCGCTGGCCATTGTGCTTTATGCTGGGTTGGCCGTATCGGTGGTGCTGGGCTGGAAGCGCCTTAATTTCCACGCCGGTATGCTTGTGGCGATTATCGTGGCGGCAATCACACATCACCAGATTGTGCCGCCGAGCGATGAGCCTTTGATCGCCAGCGGCAACGTGCTGGCATCGTTCGGACAGCTCGATTTCTCGGTGTTTTTCCATAGCGAATTCTGGGTGCCGGTGCTGGTGTTTTTCGTGCTTTGCTTCTTTGAGGGCATTGGCGGTTTTATCGGCATGACCACCAATACCAGCATTCAGGACAAGGACGGCAACGTGCCGAACATGACCAAAGGCTTGTGGGTGGACGGCGCGGCAACGGTCGGCGGTTCGGTGCTTGGCACTTCGAGCCTGATTATTTTTGTGGAAAGCGCCGTGGGCATCCGCGCCGGCGGGCGCACTGGCTTTACCGCCGTGGTTTGCGCACTGCTGATGGCGCTGGGTGTGTGGGCGAGTTTCTATTTCTCTTCCATCCTTACACTTGTTCCGGCAACGGCGTCGGCAGGCGTGCTTATTTATGTCGGTTACCTTATTGCATCAGGCGCGGTCGAGTCGCGTAATGTTGACGGATTGACGTATTTTGACCTCGGCGTGGCGCTGGTGATGAGCCTGATAGCGCTGGGTACATTCAGCCTTGATAAGTCGCTGGCCTTTGGTATTTGGGCCTATTTCCTGCGCAGTTTTGTACCAAACCGTGGGCAAAAACCGGCCTGGTGGCTGGGTGCTATTGCGTTGGCGCTGACGGCTGCAGTGGCATTTAGCCGTTAAACAACAGCCCTACTCAGTTGATATATATGCGCTTATCGCGAGTGTAGCCACGATTTGCGGCGAGTTTCCATGCCTATTACAAACTGCTGATATTCTGAAAATAAAATAGTATAATAGATGAAACACTCAGGTGATGTGCAATGCGTAATTCCCGTACCAAACTGCTTATTTCATTAGGCCTGATTTTTCTGGCAACACTATTTGCATGTGTTGCAGTCGATGATGCATGGGCGGGCAAAAAAAAGCGCAAGAAACCTCCTCCTATTGCTCCGGAAATGAAGGATACCATGACGCCTGCCTACTTGCAGCGCATTGTGCAGGAAGATAAGGCGCAGGATAAAGGCGTTATCGAGGAAGAAGAATATACTCCAGAGCCACCAAAAATATCTAACTGGCTATCGGAAATGACCAAGCCGGATTAGCCAGCGCCTGCACCAAATATTTGCAGATTGATCTGGTTTTGATTTAATTCACAGAAGCGTAATGTCGCCTGAGAGGCAATCAGCGGTGCTTGGCAGAGGCCGCTTTGAGTGCTTCTGCCTGAAGCGACTCGCTGATGAGGTGGTTACTGGTGCCGCCGCTGGCATTTTCGGAAAGCGCCATCGCTACATTGCCCAAAGCACTTTCCGGTAATTTGATAATGCTGTTGGTGCTTAGGAAAAAGCGCGATTTTATTTTATCAGGAATAGTGCGGTATGCTTCTGACGTGGTGACATTGACGGGTGTCATGTCCTGAAGATGCACCTTGACCTGTACGGCCGCTGCTTCCCCGCGGCATACGACATAGGTGGCGTTGTTTGTGGTGACCAGCGCCATGACGGCTCTGCTACTGGTTTCAAAATCCTTGTCGATGAATTTGGCCATATACCTTGATGCGTAAGTAGTAATAACGATTCACAGTATAGCGTTAATTGTACGGTTTCTCAATAAAAGGCGCACGCTATGCCTGTCAGTCATTCTGGTGGAAGGCATTATATTTGATATTAATCAAAGTGATAATTCTTGTTATATAGTAGCCCTACCGGCCATATATTGCGCTTGATTTCTGTGCCGGAAATGATAGAAATGCCGCTTGTTGATAAGAATGATTCGCAGTATCATTTATTGCTGATATATACAACCATTAGGAACATCGAACATGAACGCCGTAAAAAAACTTACTCTACTTGCTGCTCTGGTTGCGCTTCCTTACGCATCTGCTGTTGCAGCAGACTATACCATCATCATCAAGGACCATAAATTCACTCCGGCAGAGCTGAAACTGCCCGCCGGTGAAAAGCACAAGCTGATTGTTAAAAACGAAGATGCAACACCTGAAGAATTTGAAAGCCACGATATGAAGCGTGAAAAGATTGTTGCCGGCAACAGCCAAATTACCGTCAATGTCGGGCCGCTCAAAGCCGGCACCTACAAGTATTTTGGTGAATTCAACCAGGCGACCGCGCAGGGCGTAATTATCGCTGAATAAGCCCTGATATATCAAACACAAGGAACTGCCATGTTATCGACTGCCATCATTATCTTCCGTGAAATGCTTGAAATAGCGCTTATACTGGGCGTTGTTATGGCGGCTACGCGCGAACTTAAAGGCCGCATACGCTGGATATTGGGCGGCATTGCCGCGGGGCTTGCGGGCGCAGGTGTTGTGGCATTTTCGGCAGAGGCAATTGCGGGTGCCATGGCCGGTTCCGGTCAGGAAATGTTCAATGCTATGATCCTGTTTACAGCAGCGTTGATGATTGGCTGGACATTGGTATGGGTGCGCCGCCACGCCCGCGAGATGACTGCACATTTTCGTGATGTAGGCAAACAAGTGGGCGAGGGCAGGCTGCCGTTTTATTCGCTGTCCATGATTACCGGCCTTGCCATTTTGCGTGAGGGCTCGGAAATGGTGATGTTCATTTATGCAGCGCTGGCCACCGGCCAGAATGTTGCTTTCGTTGTAGCAGGCAGCTTACTGGGCGGGGTTCTTGGCCTTATCGCAGGCGTGATGCTGTATATGGGCCTTATCAAAATGTCAGCCAGATATATGCTCAATTTCACCAGTTGGGTATTGCTGCTGCTGGTGGCCGGACTTACGGCACATGCTGCGGGCTACCTGACCGCTGCCGGATATTTTGAAACCATGTCCGATCCTGTGTGGGATACGTCGTGGTTACTGGCAGAAAGCAGCCTGCTTGGTCAGACATTGCATACGCTGATTGGTTATACCGAGCAACCTTCGGCCATACAGCTGATATTTTATGTGGGTACGTTTGTAACTCTCGGTTGGCTTAGTATGCGTGTTGGCAACCCTGTCAAAACGGCAGCAGGTACAGGTGCAACAACTGTTGGAAACCCTGCCTGAGTTTTATAAAACAGACATAAAAAAGGGCAGCCAATAGCTGCCCTTTTTATTTTCAGTAACGGATAACGCTATTTTTCGGAATCGATGGTGATTTTTGCCTTGGCTGCGGTTTTATCCTTCGCAGCTTTCAGGCACATCGGGCATTCGCCTTTAGCGGTACTGCCGTCTTTGCTCATCATGCACATACCGCTTTTGCAGCATTGTCCGTCCTTGCAGCACTGGCTATCGCACGTGGTGCATTTGCCATCCTTCATGACGCACATATTGCTCTTGCAGCAGTCGCATTTGCCATCCTTGTTGGCATCCTGACAGCATCCGGACTTGCCGTCCATCATGCACATGCCGCCTTTACAGCATGACGCTTTTTCGCTGCTAAACATCGGGCCGGCACAGGCAGCGAGGAATAACAGGGCAACAATTGGAATCAGTTTCTTAAACATAAGATCCTCTTATTTTGAATGTGAAATAAAAATGAATAACTAGAAAAGAACTCTAAACACTGTTCTTGGGAGGGCGTTCAGGCATGTTGCCGGAATACATGGGGAGCGGCTGGTGCTGTGTGCTTATTCCAGCTGCCGTAGTAACAGGGTGCAGGCTTGTCTGTGTACCAGATGCATATGCCGGGGAGGGGGAGCATTTTGCGGCGCAGGCCATATCCGCACAGCAATCCATTGTGTTTTTTGTGCGCATATCATGGCAGCTCATGGAAGAGGGCTGGTTGGATTTGCACAGCAACACAGGCGTACCCGCTGCCGCCACACACAAAAAGCAAAAGGCAAGCATCAGGAGGAACGGGTGGGGATATCTGCTCTGAGCGGACAGTATTTGCATAGCTTTAATTCTATCATGCTTCATATATAAAAAGCCAACCAACTGATAAGAACGAAATGTATAATATCATCATGTTTTTAAATAATAAATATAATTCCACATCTATTTAGTTGAGAATAATTATCAATAGCATTGACAGCCTCTGAAACTGGGTATAAGAGAGTGCGAATTACTCGCAACTCAACTTATGCCGGAATAATTGCTTACAATGTCTCCCTACTTACAAAAATCCCTGCCATCTGCGCTTGCCGCACTACTTGTTTCCACTGCGCTGCCTTCCTATGCAGAAACGTCTCCGCAGCCAGAAAAACGCGCAAAAGTGATGGAGCGCGTCACGGTTATCGGCAATAAAGACCGCAAGGATGAAATACCCGGATCGGCCACCATCGTGAATGAAGAAACGCTGGATCGTTATCAGTTCACCGACGTGCATCGCGCTTTGCAGGAAGTACCCGGAGTTACGGTGCAGGAAGAGGACGGCTACGGATTGCGTCCGAATATCGCCATTCGCGGCGGGCGCTCCAACCGCAGCGCCGACATCACCGTGATGGAAGATAATATCCTTGCTGCGCCTGCGCCATATGCCTCACCGGAAGCGTATTATTTCCCGCAGATGGACCGTATGCAGTCGCTGGAAGTCATCAAGGGTACCGGCGCAGTGAAATATGGCCCGCGTACCACCAACGGTGTACTCAACATGGTTACCAAGCCCATTCCGTCAAAGAAGCAGGCGGATATTGTAGCCGAGGCAGGCGCGTATGAAACTTTCCGCACCGGCATCACCGCTGGTAGCAGCTTTGAGAATTACGGGTTGATGCTCAACGCCGTACACAAGGAAACACACGGTTTCAAGGACATCGATTTCATCGGCGGCGACACCGGCTATGACGTGCAGGACGTGCTGGGCAAATTCCGCGTGCATAGCAGCCCGGGCGCTGAGCGCTATCAGGAGCTTGAAATCAAGATGGGTTATTACGACGAATTGTCGAAAGAAACCTATGTCGGCCTGACTGAGGAAGATTTTAATGCCACGCCCAACCGTCGCTATGGTGCCAGCCAGCTCGACAATATGGATGTGGGTGCATGGCAGGCGGCGGCCACGCATTTTATCGAGCTGTCGGACAAATACGACCTCACCACCACGCTCTACCATAACTATGTGGACCGCGCATGGTACAAGCTAGACAGTGTGCGCATCGCCGGTGTCACGCGTAGCTTAAGCGCCATATTCTCCGACCCTGTGGCTAACGCGGCTTATGTGGCGGCGCTGCAATCTCCGGATACGGCAGGCGGTACATTTGCCATCCGCGATAACGCCCGCAAATATTTTGGCCAGGGCGTGCAGACGGTGCTTGGCACGAACTACAGCCTCGGCGAAACGCAGAACAAACTTGAAATTGGCACACGCCTGCACCGCGACGAGGAAGACCGCTTCCAGCGCGACGACCGCTTTGACATGGTGGACGGGCAGGCGGTATTTACCAGCATCGGTGCGCCGGGCAGCGCGGGCAACCGCGTGCAAAGCGCTAACGCATGGAGCGGCTTTGTTGAAAACGAAATACAGTGGGAAAACTGGACAGTGACCCCCGGCCTGCGTTTTGAATACATCAACCTGAAGCGCAGGGATTACGGCAACGCCGACCCGACCCGCGCAGGTACGGCACTCACCGTGTTTGAAAACGACCTGCTGGTGTGGATACCCGGCGCGGGCGCCACCTATGCGCTTACGGATTCGTGGAAAATCATCGGCGGCGTGCATAAGGGCTTTGCGCCTCCGGGCGTACCCGGCACAGCGGGCGAGGCGGCCTTCACCAAGGAAGAAGAAAGCCTGAACTATGAATTCGGCACACGCTACCGCCAAGGTGAATGGGCGGGCGAGGTAATTGGCTTTTTCAACGATTATAAAAACCTGCTCGGGCGTGACACGCTGTCGTCTGGCGGCGGCGGCACGGGCGATGCCTTTAACGGCGGCGAGGTGCATGTGATGGGCGTGGAAGCCACCGCGCAATATGACGCGGCGCGTGTGGCGGGCTTCTCCGAGCGCTACCGTTTCCCGTTCACGGCTACCTACACGTTGACGCATGGCGAATTTAAAAATAATTTTGTCAGCACCTTTGAAGAATGGGGTACGGTCAGCTCCGGCGACGAGTTACCCTATACACCGCGCCACCAGCTTTATATTTCGGTTGCGCTGGAAACAGACGAGTGGGGCGTGTCGCTGGGCAGCAAGTTTGTGGATGAAATGCGCACGGTGGCGGGCAGCGGCGCGATACCGGAGCTACAGCGCATCGATTCGCATGTGGTGGTGGATATCGCCGCCGAATATAAAATCAACGACCGCTTCAGTGCCTTCACCACCATTGAAAACGCGCTCGACGAAGAATATGTAGCGGCGCGCCGCCCTGCGGGTGCGCGCCCGGGTATGCCGCTGATGGCCATGGCGGGCGTCAAGATTTCACTATGGTAGTGGCATGATGCTCACCGCTGGCAATTTCAGGCTTTCATCACCGGACATAATCCACTTGCGCTTCGGCGCGTTGGGTGGGTCGGTGGCGGTGCATGGCCTGCTGCTTGCGGCATTGCTTTACACTGTGCTTCCGGCGGAGCTGCCGCCGCAGCAATTTGTGGAAGTCACGCTGGTGGCGGGTGCGCCTGCCGAGTTGCCGCAGCCCAAACCTGTTGAGCAGCAGAAGGCAGAAACTGAAATGCCCAAGATGGACGTGGCGCCGCAACCGGACAGCGTGCCGCTGCCGCAGAAAAAAGAGCAAGCCAAGCCAGCAGAAAAAAAGCCGGAAAAGCTTTCTGAATTAAGCCCTGCCGCAGGCAGCAATAATCTCAGTGCGGTGACCACCAAGCCGCAGTTCGACGCTGCTTACTTGCGCAACCCCGCACCGGAATATCCCGCGCAGGCCAAACGCCGCCACATGGAAGGCAGTGTGATGCTCGATGTGCTGGTATCGCCCGACGGCCAGCCGCGCTCGGTGACTGTGGCGCAGAGCAGCGGTTTTTCATTGCTGGATGATTCGGCCAAAAACGCCGTTTCGCGCTGGAAGTTCCTGCCAGCCCGCAAAGGCACTGAAACGGTGGAAGCCCGCGTGATAGTGCCTATTGAGTTTAAGCTGCAGTAAAAGCAAAAACGTCATACCTGATTATTTTATGTCATACCGGCGCAAAGTATAAATTTTGGCCGGTATCCATCTTTTACTAAATATAGACGTGGACTCCGGCCTACGCCGGAGTGACGGGGGTGGGGTTAAATTATTTGTTCCGTTCCGATATCCCACATTTTTTGAAATTTATTATGAAATTCATCAAACGCATCCGTGACTTGAATTAAAGATGCCACAGAGTTTTTAGGTCCATCTTTGAATGATGCCCCAGAAATATAACATATTTTATCATCAATAAAGAGACATCTATCGTGTGCTTGCCCTGTTACTCTTATAGTAACATCTAGGCTAGACTGTTGCTTAAAGGCTTTTACTGCGGGAATTAGTTTTGTGACGTAATCCTTAGTCAACAACTTAACTTTGACGCCTTGTTGTACATACGGCAAATAGCTTTCAACGAAATTTGCCTCGAGATATCGATCAACAAAAAACAAGTTTATCTTGGCACTTTCTACTAATTTGCGGACTTCATTAAAAAAATCATATCCTTTACCATGATCAACTAGGATCGCAGCAGGACCTGCTACTCGCAACTGTAAGGTTGTATGAGCTTGGTGAATTGTTGTAATCACTTCATGGATTGCAGCGCTAGAAAGTTTGGCCAGCATCTGATCAACATTTCCCATAGCAATTTTAAAACTAACTGCTTCTAAGGAGTCCCACAATTTAACTAATGCCAATGCACGACCTCTCCATGCCATATTTTCTGGGGTATTGTGGCGAAAAGTAGCCCTAGGTGGCATTGAATTCAAAAGATCATCAAATTGTACGAAAAGCTCTTGCTCGGTAAGCTTGCTTTTTGAAAGAGTTATATCTGATGTCATGATCCTGACCAAAACGTGATTAATCCATAGGGTATTGATACTCGCCTACTGGCTTCGTACCGTCAAGCAGCGGCTCACTGGTAAGCAACGTCTCATCGGGAGACAGGATTGACTCGGGTCTGCTGACCCTCGCCCTAAAGGGCGACTGCGCCGTCAATTTTTGCTTGCTGCAAAAATTACGAACCACGGTTCTCATCCTGTCGACCAGCTCTACCATTTAAAAAAGCGCCGCAAGGGCGCTCTTTTAAATGGTCGGGGAGACAGGATTCGAACCTGCGACCCTCTGGTCCCAAACCAGATGCGCTACCAGGCTGCGCTACTCCCCGACACTGGTATAGATAAAAGTCCTTCAGACAGGACAAAAGGCTTTAACACACCCGCGTACGAAGGCAAGCCTTTGCTTCAAAATCGTATTGACTGATTGCGCAGCGGTACTATGTTGCCACAATATAATACCAAATACATACAAATCTGGGAGTTAAGGCCTTGGCTCATATAGTGTTCAAAGGAGTTTACACCGCGCTGCTCACCCCGTTTAAAGACGGCAAGCTGGATGAAAAGGCGTTCCAGTCATTTGTGGACTGGCAGGTTAAAGAAGGTATCAACGGCCTTGTACCCTGCGGCACCACCGGCGAATCGCCGACACTCACGCATGAGGAACATCACCGCGTGGTCGAGCTGTGCATCGAGGTGGCCAAGGGCCGCGTGCCTGTCATGGCCGGAACCGGCTCGAATTCCACCGCCGAAGCCATCGACCTGACTCGCCATGCTAAGCAGGCAGGGGCAGACGGCGCGCTTATCGTGGCGCCCTATTACAACAAGCCGACGCAGGAAGGTATCTACCAGCATTACAAAGCCATACATGATGCTGTGGACCTTCCCATCATCATCTATAATATCCCCGGACGCAGCGTCATCAACATCACTGACGACACGCTGGCGCGCCTGTCTGAGCTGCCTAACATAGTGGGTGTGAAGGATGCCACGGGTGACCTCGCCCGCGTCTATACCCTGCGTGCCAAGGCCAAGAAGCCGCTGCAATTGCTCTCGGGCGAGGACATGACCGCCACCGCCTTCAACGCTGCCGGCGGGCAGGGCTGTATTTCGGTGTCTTCCAACATTATGCCCAAGCGTTGCGCCGAGATTCAGGACGCCTGCATGAAGGGTGATTTTGTTAAGGCACTGGAATTAAACGAACCACTCGTGCCGCTCCATAATGTCATGTTCTGCGAAACCAGCCCTGCGCCTGTGAAGTACGCTGCCTCACTCATGGGAAAGTGCCAGCCAGACTTGCGTTTGCCGCTGGTGACACTGACGGAAGACAGCAAAAAACAGGTCGCGCAAGTGTTAAAAAGTTTACACTTGCTCTAAGAAAATTTTTCATCTTTATTAGCCCATCCTATGTCCGGCCAACCGACCTCGTCTGGAACTACCGCAGCGTTTAACCGCAAGGCTCGCTATGAGTACACGATTGAGGAACAGCTGGAAGCGGGAATCGTGCTGACAGGCACCGAAGTCAAGTCGTTGCGTGCGGGCAGGGCGAATATCGCCGATGCCTATGCAGCGGAAAAAAACGGTGAGATCTGGTTGCTGAATTCGCATATCGGAGAATATGCAGCCGGTAATCGCTTCAACCATGAACCGTTGAGGCACAGGAAGCTTTTGCTGCACAAGAAGCAGGTGAAAAAACTGCTCGGGCGGCTGAAAGTAAAGGGGGTAACGCTTGTTCCGCTCTCCCTTTATTTTAACAAGCGCGGCATTGCCAAGATCACGATTGCCGTGGCCATTGGCAAGAAGTCGTACGAAAAGCGGGACACAATTAAGAAGCGCGACTGGCAACGCGACAAGGCACGCATCATGCGTGATAAAAATGGGTAAATACTGTAACGGAGTAAATGAATCATGCTTGATGTTATTGCCGATTTCTGGAAACCGGTAAAAAAGATCCCACCACAGGAAAAACTACAGGAAACACAACTCCAGATTGGCAGCTCCATCGGGTTTGGCTTTGTGCCGCAGGCGCTTCTAAGCGGACGCCGCCTGTCAGTCAGTGCAGTAAATACGTATCAGTTCGGCATTGAGACGCTCACCTCATTCGTGCTGTCGCAGGACCGCGATCCGTCCGTGTCGATGATTATTGCCGAATCCGAAGGTGAACAATATCTCGCTATTTCGCGCCGCGTTCCGCTGGAAGAACGCCTCAAGCTGTTCGACACATTCGAGCTGGAAAATATTCTCGCCAAGCCGGACGCCACCCGCCTGTACTGCAAGGACAACGTAGCCGAGTTCAAGTCATGGCTGGTTGGTTCCTACAAGCGCGAAATACAGGGGCTGAAAGGTCGCATCTACAAGGGCGACTACCGCAAGCTGCCGCTGCCCGCGACAAGCGAAGGTCAGGAATTTGAATACACGCTACTGGTCAGCGATAGCAATGAACACGCCATCGAAATCGAAAAATACACCGATGGCCGCCTCGAGGTGTATGCCACCATCTACCGCCGCATAAATGATGTGGGTGAAATTTCGCATCCGGCGAGCGAGCTGGTGCTGCGTCCTGAAATCAAGCTGGCCACCAAGCGCGACGACGTGGTGCCGACCGCTGCTGCGCCTGCCGCACCATCGCCGGTGCTGCTTGAGCCAGTGCAGGTACTCAAGCCCGCTGAAAAGCCTGCTGCTCCGGCGGCAACGCTTTCCACCAATGATGTGACTGCCGAAGTGAAGGCGGAACTGAAAGCCGAAACCAAACAGGCCGCACCAGTTGCAACACAGCCCGTTGCTCCCGCTACTCCGGTAGCGGCTGCACCGATTAACATGACGGGTGCGCAGTTTGGCGTGGTGTCGTCTGCTATGCCTTTATCCGCACCGGTTACTCCGGTGGTGCAGCAGTCTGCGGCGCCTGCGGTTATGAGTACTTCGCCCGTAAATACGCCTTCCTCTGCCTCGTCTGCAGTTGTTGTGCCGAGGGTGGAAGTAAAGCCAGAAGTAAAAGCTGAATCAAAAATTGAGGTCAAGCCGGAGCCGAAGGCCGAAGCAAAACCTGCTGAAATAAAAGTTCAGGCTGTTGCCACTTCTGTTGTGGCCGCTGCGCCTGCTAGCGAACCGAAAGTTGAAACCAAACCTGCCGTTGCCGCACCTGTTGTGGCCGCTGCGCCTACCGCACCTAAGGAGAAAACGACTATGCCAAGCCCAGAACTCGCTGCCGTAAACGGTGTCCATGCTGATGCCGCAAAGCCAACGCTTTATGTACATAACAATGCGCCGGATGCCTCTTCGCAACAGAGCGTGAAAGCGGTTTCCCGTCCGCTCAGCCAGTTCGAAAACGATTCCATCGAGTGTGACCTGCGCGTGGCAAACAAGCTGATCGACGAAGCTATCCGCAACGAAATGCGCTTGAACGACGTTGTTCGCCGCGTAATCGAACTGCCGGTAGCCAATCCGGAATCCGTGCAGATTCCCGTGACACTCACCGATGAGGATTATTCGCTGCTTGCTATCCGCTATAGCATTCCGGCGTCTGACCGCAACGCTATCAAGCGCCGCATCATCGAAGACTTGAACGACTTCTCCGGCGAGAAGAAGGCTTAATCAGCCTCTGAGTACATCAGCCACGCTGTCTGTGAGCTTCCGTAAATCTTCGGGGCTTATAGACAGCGAAGGCATGAGGTAAACGATATCGCTGAACGGGCGTATCCACACACCGCGCTCCACAAATTTTTTCCGTAAAGCATAAACATCCACTTTTGCCGCGTCTATCTGCACCACGCCGATAGCGCCTTTAACGCGCACATCCACCACATTCGGCAAGTTGCGGCACTGACTAAGCTCAGATGTCAGCTGCGCCTCAATCGCTTCCACCTGTTTCAGTCGTGGTTCTTTTTCAAATAAATCGAGCGATGCGTTGGCCGCTGCGCAGGCCAGCGGGTTTGCCATGAAGGTGGGGCCGTGCATGAAGGCGAAGTCGGGATTGTCGCTTAGGAACGCGTTGAATATTTCGTCCTGCACCATCGTTGCACCCAGCGTAATCGTGCCGCCGGTCAGCGCCTTGCCAAGACACATGATGTCGGGTGATACCCCCGCTTCGTTGCAGGCAAACATGTTTCCGGTGCGCCCGAAGCCGGTGGCAATTTCATCGGCGATGAAAAGCATATTGTGTTTTTTGGCCATGCGGTACAGCTCGGCCAACACGTCGGCGGAATGTATGCGCATGCCGCCTGCGCCCTGCACCAATGGTTCGATAATCATGCCCGCGATATGCCCATGCTCGGCGGCGAGCAGGCTGTCGAACTCGGCGAAGCTGTATTCGTCGGTGGGTATGTCCACCACATATTGCTTGATAACGGAATTGCGGAACGCCTTGTGCATCGACTTGTCAGGGTCGGAAACCGACATAGCGCCCAGCGTGTCGCCATGGTAGCCGTCGTGGAAACACAGGAAGCGGTCTTTCATCGGCTTGCCTTTATTGCGCCAGTATTGCAATGCCATTTTCAGCGCTACTTCCACCGCCACTGATCCGGAATCGGAAAAGAACACGCGGTTAAGCCCCGCAGGGGTAATCTTGCTTAAGCGCGCCGCCAATGTAAGGGCGGGTTCATGCACCAGCCCGCCGAACATGACATGCGGCATGGTGTGCAGTTGTTTTTCTACGGCCTTGAGTATGTGCGGGTGGTTGTAGCCATGGCAGGCGCTCCACCACGAGGCGATGCCATCAATCAATTCGCGCCCGTCGGCGAGCGTGATGCGCGTGCCTTTAGTGGAAACCACGGGCAGGGGCGGCGGCGCAACCTGCATCTGCGTGTAGGGCAGCCAGATATGCGGCACAGCTTGCGCGAACCACTCGGGTGCTTGTGTGTCCTGCTTTTTGGGCATCAGGCTGCGTTGGCGACGTTTTCCTTAGGCGCAGACATCGGCTTTAAGCCCAGCCGTGCAAACAGCGCCATGTCCTGATTGGCGTCGGGATTAGGGGTGGTCAGCAATTTTTCACCGTAGAAGATGGAGTTGGCGCCTGCGAAATAGCACATCGCCTGCATCTGTTCGTTCATGGCTTCGCGGCCTGCGGAAAGGCGCACATAGGATTTTGGCATCAATATGCGTGCAACGGCAATGGCGCGCACGAAATCAAACGCGTCGAGTTCCTGTTGGCCTTTCAGGGGCGTGCCTTCCACCTGCACCAGCAGGTTGATGGGAACACTTTCGGGATGGGTGGACATGTTAGCCAGCGTGCGCAGCATTTCAGCGCGGTCGGAAATGCCTTCGCCCATGCCGACAATACCGCCGCAGCACACGCTCATGCCGGCGTCACGCACACGTGCCAGCGTGTCCAGCCTGTCCTGATAGGTGCGGGTGGTAATGATGTTGCCGTAGTAGGATTCCGAGGTATCGAGATTATGGTTGTAATAATCCAGCCCGCATTCCTTCAGGCGTTTGGCCTGCGTGTCGTTGAGCATTCCCAGCGTGGCGCAGGTCTCTAAGCCCAGCGATTTAACACCCTCAATAATATCGGCAATCTTGTCGATGTCGCGGTCTTTGGGTTCGCGCCATGCCGCGCCCATGCAAAAGCGTGACGCGCCTGCAGCCTTGGCTTTTCTGGCTTCAATCATCACTTCGTCCTTACCCATCAGCTTTTGTGCCTTGACGCCGGTAGAAAAATGGGCACTCTGCGGGCAATAGGCGCAGTCTTCAGCGCAGCCGCCGGTCTTGATGGACAGCAGTGTGCTGATTTGTACCTCGTTAGGGTTGAAATGCTGGCGGTGGACGCTGTGCGCGGTGAACAGCAGGTCATTGAACGGCAGGTTGAACAGTGCAAGCACTTCTTCAGCTTTCCAGTCATGACGTAACGTAGTTTGCATGGTGGTATCCCTAATCGTTAACATGTACAGGTTTTTATAGTACGGCAGCAGAAAATGCCAGCATTAGACGACATATTACAGCAAAAATTATTGGTACTGGAATCCAAGCATCAGCGCCGCACGTTAAAGGAAACGCAGCGCGAGGACGGGATACGGGTATTGCGCAACGGTAAGGAATTGATTTCCTTCAGTTGTAACGACTATTTAGGCCTTTCAAAACATCCGGAAGTGATAGCTGCTGGCATCGAGGCGCTGGCAGAATTCGGCGCCGGTGCAGGGGCATCACGGCTGGTAACGGGCAATAACAGCCTGTACGAAGAGCTGGAAGCGCGGCTTGCCGCCTATAAGGGTACACAGGCGGCCTGTGTGTTCGGCAGCGGTTACCTCGCCAATATGGGAACTATTCCGGCACTGGTCGGCAAGGGTGACCTGATACTGGCTGACAAGCTGGTGCATGCCTGCATGATTGATGCGGCGAAACTTTCCGGCGCGTCGGTGATGCGCTTTGCGCACAACAACCTCGACCATTGCCGCATGCTGCTGGAATCCAACCGTAGCGACCACCACCAATGTATTATCCTTACCGAAACCGTATTCAGCATGGACGGCGACCGCGCTCCGGTGGAAGCGTTGCGCGCGCTGGCACGTCACCATGACACATGGGTAATGACCGATGACGCGCACGGGCTTGGCGTTATCCCGCGCCATATGTCGTCGGCGGATATACAGATGGGTACGCTTTCCAAGGGGGCGGGGGTATATGGCGGTTATGTCTGCGGATCGCAGATGCTGGTGGATTACCTGAAAACAGCAGCGCGCACGCTGGTGTTTTCTACCGGATTGCCGCCATCGGTCGTGGCTTGTGCTAATGCGGCGCTTAGTATTATCGCTGAAGATTCGGATCTGGTGGCGCTGCCGCTCGCCAATGCGCGGCAGTTCACTTCCCTGCTCGGGCTGGAAGTAGCCCAGAGCGCTATCGTGCCGTTGGTGATGAAAGAAAATGAAAAGGCGCTGGAAGCCTCTGCATTGCTCGAAGAGCGTGGTTTCCTCGTTGCGGCCATCCGCCCGCCGACCGTGCCGGAAAATACGGCGCGTTTGCGCTTTGCCTTTTCCGCGCTGCATGAACCCGAACATATCGAAGAGCTGGTTGCCATTATCAAAGAGCAGGGCTGGGCCAAGGAGCAGGCCGACCTATGACCATACTGGCATTGAGCGGGTGGGGGCAGCCGCATGACGCGCTGTCGTCCATAGCGCCGGACGCGCTGCATTTTGACTATGGGCGCTACGAAACGGAAGACGACGCGCTGGCCGCCATTGCCCATGCCGGACGCCATGCAAAAACCGTGATTGGCTGGTCGCTGGGCGGGCAGTTGGCGGTGCGCCTCATTGCGCAGGGTATGCTGAAACCGCAGAAACTGGTACTGATTGCCGCGCCCTTCCAGTTTGTAGAAAATGCAAAAAAGCCGTTGGGCATGAAGCGCGACCTGCATGAAAAATTCCGCGGCAATTTTATCAGCAATCCCGAACGCACGCTGAACAAAGCGTGGGAGCTGATTGCCAAGGATGACTGCCATGAAGACACGGTGCGCGAGCGTATGCAGGCGCATGATAAGGAGACCGTGCTGTCCCGCGAATGGCTGGGCTGGCTGGATGCGCTGGAGCGTTTCAGCTGCGATGGACTGGACATGGCCGCAGTACCGCCGACGCTGATATTACACGGCGAAAAAGATGTGGTGATTTCACCCGAACAATCACGCCATTTCGCGCAGCGCCTGCCAAAGGCTGAGTTGCGTATGCTGCCGGATTGCGGTCACGCCCCGCACTGGCATAACCCGCAGCAGGTTTCCCAGTGGCTGCGCGAGCATGCCCATGTTTGACAGCAAGGCGGTTAAATCCCATTTCAGTCAGGCGGCGGCAGGCTATGACAGCAATGCACGCTTGCAGCAAAGCGTTATGCAAAATGCATTATCGCTTGCGTTGAATGTATGGCCGGAAAGCGGGCGAATCGCCGATATTGGCAGCGGTACAGGACTGCTTGCAAAAACACTCAATCGTTCGTCTCCTGTTTTTGACATCGCGCAGCTGGATATTGCTTATGGCATGTGCGTAACTGCGCAAAGCCACAGCAGCATGGTGGTCAACGGCGATGCCTGCCACCTGCCATTTCCCGATAACGTGTTTGACGGCGTGTTTTCCTCGCTGATGTTGCAATGGCTGGATAGGCCGGAGGCATCATTTTCTGAAATGGCGCGACTCCTGAAGTCCGGCCATTACGCAATTATTTCTACCTTTGCCGAAGGTACGCTGAAGGAACTCAAAGCATCATTTACCAAGGTGGACAGCCACAGCCACAGCAGCGACTTCCTGAGCGCGGAAGCATGGATGCAAAAAGCCCGCGACGCTGGATTCAGCCTGCGGCAGTCGGAGGAAAAAAACATCGTCGAATATTATCCTGACGTGAAGGCGCTGATGCGGGCTATCAAGGCTATCGGCGCCAGCCACAAAGCCAGCAGCCGTAAGCGTGGCATGATGACTCCGCGCCAGATGAAAACACTGGAAGCGCATTACCGCGCACAATACGGCAACCGCCAGGGGCTTCCTTTAAGCTGGCAATTATTGTATATGGTATTGAGAAAAGACTGAGATACACTCATTCGGGAACTGCATGCGTCCGTTTTTTATTACTGCCTCGGGTACGAATGTCGGCAAGACGCTGGTGACCACTGCGCTATGCTCTCAGCTGCAGCAGGAAGGCAAGGCGGTGACTGCCATCAAGCCGGTCATCAGCGGCTATAACCCGAAAGATATGGGCTGTGATTCTGCGCTAATACTGCGTAGTTGTGGCGTAACGCCCACTCCGCAGCTGATGGAGGTGATTTCCCCATGGCGTTATGAGGCATTTCTTGCGCCCAATATGGCTGCTGCCATTGAAGGTAACCCCGTTGACCTGAACAAGCTGGTGGAATTCTGCCGCGAGCATACCTCGGTGGAGTCCGACATCGTGCTGTGCGAAGGGGTGGGGGGTATTATGGCCCCGATAAACGACCAGCATACGGTATTGGACTGGATACAGGAACTGGCATGGCCGGTGATTATGGTGTGCGGCAGTTACCTTGGTGCTATCAGCCATACGCTGACCGCCATTGAGTCACTGAAGGCGCGCGGCGTGTCGCCCAAGGCGCTTATCCTCAGTGAAACGGACGGTTCAACGGTGTTGCTGGCAGATACAGCAACAACGCTTGAAAAATTTCTGCCACCGTCTATTCCTATAGTGAAGTTGCCGCTTATTGCCCCCCAAGACGAAATATGGACCAAAGTTCCTTTAATCAGCTGGCTGTGTGACCTATGAAACTAGATTTAGATAGAAAAGATATCTTTCGTATAGTTGGCCTTGGCTACAAGAAAAAAACGCCAGAAGACCTGAAATACGCAAGATTTAACCGTAGAATGATTGCCGTTACGCTTGACTCATTGGTGTTACTATTTTTGTCACCATTTCTTGATCAAGCCTTTGATTACTTATATGGGCCTATAATCTTTGATCCGGTTGCCTTTGATCAACAACTGAGTGCGCAAGTGGATGAAGCGGCTGCCGCTCATCTGTATTGGACTACAATCTATAAGGAAGGTTTGCTTGCACGCTGGTTCTATAATTTGATGTTTCAGTTTGGCGTGTTGGGCTTTCTTACCGGTTTATGTTGGTGGAAATGGTCGAGTACACCCGGCAAAATGATTATGCGCATTAAGATTGTTGATGCCACCACTGAACAGCCTATGACACTCCTGCAGGTTCTTGCGCGAATACTGGGATATTATGTATCAGGTTTTTGTTTGGGCCTTGGATTTTTGTGGATGAACTTTAACAAGCGTCGTCAGGGCTGGCACGATATTATTGCACACACGGCAGTAATAGTGGTCCCATGGGGTCCGTTTAATCCCGGCGGTAAAAAGCAGGACGCTAAACCAGCGACTCCAGCTGCTGATCAGTAAGGTTACCGGGAACCATCAAAAGAGGAATAAAAAGTTTGCTGCCCAGCTGTCCGGCCAGCCACGCCGCCAATGTGCCGCGGCTGGAGCTTTGCTGCGCAATCCCCAGATAGATGATGATGGTCTGCGGGTCTTCATTGGCCATGTTCAGTATTACATCACCAATATTGCCTTCGCGCAGGACTGTGCCGGGTGTAATGCCGTATGTCAGGCGCATGTCTTCGGCCAGTGAATTAAGCAAATCCTGCGCTTCGGTGGTTTGTTCTTCGCGCATGCGCTCGGCCACGCCGCCGAGGGTCTGGAAATCGCCTAGGTTGATAACATGCAACAAATCAATGCTGGCATTGCGGGCTTTTGCCTTCATGCAGGCAAGGCGCAGCGCCACGCGTGATTCTTCACGGTGGTCAACGCACACAAGGTATTTTGCCGGACGGCTGGGTGCGGGTTGTTTTTCTGTCATTGCCATAAGGTGATTCCTTCTGGGTTATATTTTTTCAAATAACCGGCCGGTGAACCAGCCGATGGATAAAGCCAGCAGCACCGCAGTGATGCCGTAAAGTATGGGGCGGTTGTGGGCATGTTCGTAAAGAAAAGCGTCCAGCCCGCTTTTAACGATTTGGATAGGTATGGATTGCATACCGGATATTTCGCCGTCGCTTAGCAGATAGATTTCAGCGGTGTAATCGCCGGCAGGTATATTGTCTGGGAAGTAGATAATTGCTTTAAACAATGTCTCGGCCATGAACTGGATATTTTCCGGATCAATGGCATAGAGTTTGTGTTCCTTCTGGTAGTTCAGGAAGGCTTGCGAGAATTCGTTGAACTTTTCCTGCCATTTGGGATTGGGCGGGGGCGTGAGCAGGTTATCTATGCCGATGCCGAGCTGCCGGAAAATATTGGCCTGCTCGATTTCGTTTAGCGGTTTGCTACTGGCGACGGCATAAAAATTCGGGACATTGAAAAATTTCATGCGGTCGCCGTTTACCCAGATACCGGCTACCTGTTCTTTTTTGCGAACGATGTAGTCTTTCTGCGGGCCGCGCACAGCAATCACAATATCACCCGTATCGTTGCGTGTGCCAAACAGGAAAATACGCGTGCCGTTAAAGCCGGAATCGATGAATATACGGTAGTTCGAGAGGTCGGCAACCACCGGCACGGCATGTGCTGTTTGCGGCGCAAAAGCCAGCATCCACAGCCAGACAATAAGCAGCACTCTATTCATTGAGTATGCTCACGCTGTAAATGTCTGATGGCTCGGCAAGCAGGCCTAGAGCCAGCTTCACGGCCACGCCCAGCACAAGCGTCGCCAGCATGGCGCGCAGATATTCCGGCTGTAGCCTGTGGCCTATTTTGCTGCCGAACTGCGCACCCACTACCGAACCCATAAGCAGGAGCAGCGCCAGCAATATATCCACCGTCTGGGTGGTGATGGCCTGAAGTAACGTGACGTTGGCGGTAATAAAAATAATCTGGAACAGCGATGTGCCGATGACCACGGCGGTAGGCATGCCCAGTAGGTAAATCATGGCGGGGATAAGAAAGAAGCCGCCGCCGACACCCATCAGCGATACCATGATGCCGACAAAAAATCCGATGACTACCGGCATGATGGCGCTGATATGCAGCTTGGATTTGGGGAAATGCACCTTCAACGGCAGGCGGGCCGCCAGAGGTATCTTTGTGCTTTGGGTCTGTTTGCGCGGTATTTGCAGGATAACGCGCATGCTTTCGCTCGCCATAAGCAAGCCGATGCCGCCAAGGAACACCACATAGATAATTGAAATAATAACGTCAATATAGCCGAGCATGGTCAGCCAGCGGAAGAGAATTACGCCAAGTGTAGAACCAATCAGGCCGCCTGCCAGCAGGTAATGGCCAATTTTAAAATCAACATTACCCTTGCGCCAGTGCGCCACGAAACCGGAAACCGATGATGCGATAATCTGGTTGGCGACCGTTGATACCGATACGGCGGGCGGCACACCGATAAAAATCAGCAGCGGCGTCATCAAAAAACCACCGCCGACGCCAAATAATCCCGACAGGATGCCGGCAACACCGCCCATGCCCAGAAGCAGGAACACGTTGACCGACATTTCGGCAATGGGTAGGTAAATGTTCATTGTTTTAGCGGTGCGCTAGCTACTAGAAGATGATGTGGTTGCCGAAATACTGGAACATGTTTTTTTCCAGTGCGGCGTTCATGGTTTCCATCAGGTAGAAAATCATACGCCGGAAAATGGCCTCGCGCTCATGCACGCTGACGCGCTCGTTGACATTGATGGTGCGGGTGGCGCTGACCTCGATGCTGGCCTCTGACATGGCACCGTCGCCGTAAATACGCATCTCCACATTCAGGCGTGCATCATAGCGGCGGTCGTTGCCGAGATTCACGATGCCTGCCACGCCCTCCGGCTTGGGCAGTGGCGTAGAAATGACGCTGGCGTCTTTGATAATCACCTGCATGGATTTTTCCGTGGAGGCAACACGCAGGCGGTCTTTCACCCATGTCTGCATGGCTTCAGCGGGGGATACGGGCAGAAGATGCTCAACATTGGGATTGCGCATGGGTGCGCGGTATTCCTCGAGAACGTCGATTTTGCTGACATTCATCATAATCGGCTGGTAGCGCTTGAAGCCTATGCTTTTTGGTGCGGCAGGTGGTGCGCCTGACGAACAAGCTGTCAGCAACAATACGGCCATCGCCAACAGGGTGGTGGCAAAGCGGCGGCGTGCGGGTAGGGCAAGATCGTGTGTCATGGGCATATTTCCCTGATTCGTGAGGCGGTTTTGAATGAGGGCATCATAGCAAAAACCCCGCGATTGCAAAGGGGGGAATCCATAAAATCGCTATTTAATACGTTGTAAATCAGCCCCATGGCGAGTAAACACACAGGTTAAAGGAAAATTAGTTATCCCTTGTTAATATATAGTCTGTCTTACGCAGATTGAAGGATATGCCATGACAAAAGCCCCCACCAGCCTACCAGTGCTTGCGCGAATCGCTAAAGAAGCAGGCGATATTATTTTCGCCATGCAGCCAGATATTGTCGTCAACAAGGATTGGGAAACCAAGGAGGACGGTTCACCGGTATCGCCCGCCGACAAGAAAGCGCACGAGATTATCAAGGCGCGGCTGGAAGAACATTTTGCAGGGGTGGCGCTGGTATCCGAAGAAGGCGAAAAGGAAGTAACAAAGCAGGCGTTGAAGGCGCGTGACCATTTTGAAAGTGATCCGCTGGACAATACCGGTGGCTATATCAAGGGGCTGGATGGCTACAGTGTCAATATTGGCCGTGTCATAGACGGTGTGCCGGTAGAAGGTGTTGCCTATTTTCCGGCGCGTCAGGAAATCTATTTTACGCATGAAGGCAAGGCGTGGTTCCAGAAAGGTGACGATGCGCCAAAGGAAATTAAAGTAAAAAGCCTGCCGCTGCGTAATCCTCTTCAGGTGGCGGCGGGATTCAGGAAGCATGACCTGACTTTTCTGGGCGATCGCGCTGCTGATATCCAGAAGCATCCGGCGCAATACCGCACCTGCATGGTTGCGCGCGGGGAATGTGACATCACCGCCCTGAATCAAGGTAACAACGAGGCTTACAACAGCTGGGACGTAGCCGGGCCACATGCGGTACTGATGGCGGCAGGCGGCGATTTCGTCGATGAGAAAGGCGCTCCTGTGCGCTACCTTGATGAAAGTGGCGTAGTACCAGCCTATATTGCAGGTGGGGTGGACACGCTCAAGGCACTCGGTTTCGCCGATCCGAAGTATTTCAAAAGCACTAAGGCCGTTGGCTTTTAATTACTTTCCGTAATTGAAAGTACCGCAAAGCACACCTGCGCTTTTCGAAATCACATCATAATTCAGGTCAGGTTCTGCTGCTCCTGCAAAAAATGCCAGCGCCAGCGTGTGGTCGTAGCTATTTGCGCCCTTGTTATCCACCGCCAGCAGCCAGCTTGCATCAACATCATCGCCGCAAATTTTATTGTCATTCACCAGTTTTGCCGCGTGTGGAATGGCCAGCTTATAAAAGTGCGCCGACACAGGATTTTGTGTTCCTGCAATTTTCCCGGCTTCTGTCAATTGCTGCGCATCAATGGTGCGCACAAGGGTGAGGGGGTATGTCGTTCCGGCGATAACGATGCTCTCTGCCGACATCTGTATATCACCGGTAATGGATATTGCGGTGTTGCTGTAGGCGGTATATGGCATTAATTCGCCTGCATGCGCGCCGGTTGCAAATACGGCAAGCATGGAGCCAAGTAAATATTTTGTTATGTGGCGCATGTTATCCTCCATGTGTTGATAGTTTGGGTTTTGCGGCGGGCAGTTTAGCATCCGGCGCGCGTATATAAAATGGGCGCAAGCTGCCCTGTGCCAGTTCTGGATAAGCGATTGCCAGTTCAGCCAGCGCATCGGCGCGGGGGAATGCAATGCTGGAAGCAATAAAGCGTGTATCGGCGACTGGACTGTTGCCTACCACGGTAATATTGCCGTTTGGGGCAGTTTGTAACGCCTGCTCAAGAGTGGCGAGCTGCGGCTCATGCAGTGGTTGCCATGGGCTATTCCTGTAATACTGAAAATACTGTTCGCCCTTTCCGGCATTGAGCATTGCCAGCGTATGGGCGGATTGCTGTTGCACGGCAAAGGAAAGTACTTGCAGAGTGGTGTAACCCATGCCGGGTATCTTGCGGGCGTAACAGATAGCACGCGCTGCGGCGAGTGCCACGCGTATGCCGGTGAAGCTGCCCGGCCCGACGGTGGCGGCGACAGAGGTGAGATCGGCATACGTGATGCCGCTTTGCGCCAGCGCATTCTCAATCATGGGTATCAGGCTGGCCGACTGCATGACCGGCTTGGCATTTTCGACATACGTCGCCACGCGGCCATTTTTCCACACGGCGGCGCTGCACGGGCCGGTGGCCGTATCAAGCGCGAGCAAGCAGGATAGTGGGGATGCAGCCATAGTTTGACGAAACGCTGTTGAATTGCAATAATACGCTTTATTAGACGCTAATGGACAAAGACACAACCGCAACAAGGAGAACCTGCCATGCTTGCCCAGAAAAAATGCGTGCCATGCAAGGGAGCAACCGCTCTTACCCGCGAGCAGGCGAAGGAAATGCTGGCGCAGGTGTCCGGCTGGGAGCTGTCGGCAGACGGCAAAAATATCCGCCGCCACTTCAAATTCCATGATTTCCTGTCGGCGCTTGCTTTTGTGAGCAAGGTGGGTGGCGTGGCTGAAATCGAGGGCCATCACCCAGACATTATGCTGGGCTGGGGTTATGCCGAATGCATGATGTGGACGCATGATATTGGCGGCCTGCATGAAAACGACTTTATAATGGCCAGTAAAATCAACGCGTTGTATTCGTAAGGAAAGCCTTGCGGAAACCTCGCGCAATGCTTTAAAATACATATATAGAGCATTGTTTTCTTAGGGTTTTTGTTTTTGACTAAAAAACTTTTTATCAAGACCTACGGTTGCCAGATGAATGTCTATGACACTGTCCGTATGGGTGATGTCATGGCGCCGCTGGGCTATAGTCTGGCTGACTCGGTTGAAGGCGCAGACCTTGTTATCCTCAATACCTGC
This sequence comes from Alphaproteobacteria bacterium, assembly GCA_020049775.1. Classification (GTDB taxonomy): domain Bacteria; phylum Pseudomonadota; class Alphaproteobacteria; order Rickettsiales; family SXRF01; genus JAGVKI01. The sequence goes on from JAGVLO010000004.1 coordinate 37,906, forward strand.
CATATCCGTGAAAAAGCCGAAGAGAAAGTCTATTCGGAGCTGGGGCGCATCCGTCAGGAAAAAGAAAAAAAGGCCGCCGAAGGTTCGCGCATGCTGATTGCCGACGGTGGCTGCGTTGGGCAGGCCGAAGGCGAAGAAATTATCAAGCGTGCGCCATTTGTGGATATTGTACTGGGGCCGCAGAGCTACCACCAGCTGCCGGAAATGGTCACACGTGCCACCCGCGAGAAGGGCGGTGTGGTCGAGCTGGAATTCCCGACAGTACAAAAATTCGACCTGTTACCGGAATCGTCGGCGCCGCAAGGGTCAGCTGCGTTCCTGTCCGTGCAGGAAGGCTGCGACAAGTTTTGCAGCTTCTGTGTAGTACCATACACGCGCGGTGCAGAATATTCCCGCAAGCCTGAAAAGGTGATTGCCGAGGCCCGTCGCATGGTGGATCAGGGTTCGGTAGAAATCATGTTGTTGGGGCAGAATGTAAACGCTTATCACGGCGAGGGGGTAGGTGGGCGCAACTGGTCGCTGGCTGATTTGATTGATGCGCTTGCGCGCATCGACGGCCTGCACCGCATACGCTATATGACTTCGCATCCGCGTGATATGTCGGACGATTTAATCGCCATCCATGGCAGCGAACCCAAGCTGATGCCGTATCTGCATTTGCCCATCCAGTCCGGATCGGATGAAATACTCAAGCGCATGAACCGCAAGCACACGGTGGATTTCTACCTCGATATCATTGACCGCCTGCGTAAAGCACGTCCCGATATGGCCTTTTCCTCGGATTTTATTGTCGGTTTCCCCGGCGAGGGCGAGAAGGATTTCGAGGGCAGCATGCAGGTAGTGGAAAAAGTGGGCTATGCCTCGGCCTATTCTTTTAAATACAGCCCGCGTCCGGGTACGCCCGCAGCGGTGGATGACAAACAGGTTCCCGAAGAAGTGAAAGACGAGCGGCTGATGCGTCTGCAGGAACTTATCCGCAACAAACAGACTTCATTCAACGAAAGTTGCATTGGGCGCGTGATGCCCGTTCTGCTGGACCGTGACGGTAAACTCGAAGGACAGTTGCTGGGTAAAAGCCCGTATATGCAGTCGGTGCATGTAAAGAACGCAGGTGAATATCGCGGGCAGTTCGTTGACGTGAAAATAACAGGGGCTTACCTCAACAGCCTTGCCGGCGAGGTGGTAGGCATACAAGATAATATTAACTTCAGAAAGGCAGTCTAGTGAAAGAAAAACGCAGCAGACACAGTGATTCAGACAATGTTGGCACAGATAGCAGCATCAGCGTTGTATTCCAGGATAACAACTTGCTACCCATGCTGTTTGGCGAGAACGACTCCCACCTTGCGAAAATTGAAAAGAAACTGAAAGTCACTGCGTCGTCGCGCGGTAATGTGTTGGCGCTCACGGGCGAAAAAGCCAATATCGAAGCGGCGCGCACCGTGCTGCAGGCGCTTTATGCCGAATTGAAAAAGGGTGGCGATGTCGGCGCGGCGCAGGTGGATGCAGCCATCCGCCTGATTGGCAACGACCATGGCGAAGAACACCACCATAACCCGAGCTTGTTCGGCGCGAATGACCATCTTGTCATCAAGACGATGAAAAAGACCGTAAAGCCTTATTCCCCAACACAGGCGAAATACATTCAGTCCCTGCAGAAGCATGATTTATGCTTTGCCCTCGGGCCTGCGGGTACGGGCAAAACCTATATCGCGGTGGCGATGGCGGTGGCCATGTTCCAGTCGCAGCGCGTTGAAAAAATCATCCTGTCGCGTCCGGCGGTGGAAGCAGGCGAGAAGCTCGGCTTCCTGCCCGGCGACCTGAAGGAGAAAATCGATCCGTACCTGCGCCCGCTTTATGACGCGCTCTATGACATGATTCCTTCGGAAAAGCTGGATCGCCATATCGAGGTGGGCGAAATCGAAGTGGCGCCGCTGGCGTTCATGCGTGGCCGTACATTCTCGAATGCTTTCGTGATTCTTGATGAAGCGCAGAACACCACACCTACGCAGATGAAGATGTTCCTGACCCGCATGGGCGAAAATTCGCGCATGGTGGTCACCGGCGACTTAACGCAAACCGACTTGCCGAAGGATGTGAAGTCCGGCCTTGGCGACGCCATCCGCAAGCTGGAGAATATCGAAGGCATCGGCAGTGTGCGTTTTGCTGATTCCGACGTAGTGCGCCATGCGCTGGCCGCCCGCATCATTCAGGCCTACGATGAGTGGGATAAGAAGAAAAAGACCACCGGCAATCAGAACAACCAAAACTAATCCGTGGAACTTGACGTTACCGTACAGTTACAGGCGCAGGCGTGGAAACAACGTCTGCGTCCATATTGCAAAATTGTGCGCGATACGTGCGGCGCAACGCTTGAAGACACGAAGCTGGCCAGCCAGCGCTGCCGGTTTGAAATAGCGGTGGTGCTTGCTGACGATGCCTTTATCAAAACGCTCAACCACACTTACCGTGGCAAAAACAAGCCCACCAATGTGCTATCATTTCCCGCTGACGAACACATAGAGCGCCGTATCAAATCGCTTACGAAGGGCCAGAAGGAGTATGCGCTGGGCGATATTGTTCTGGCGCTGGAAACCATCGAGCGCGAGTGCGAAGAGCAGCAAAAATCCCTGCGCCATCATGTGTTGCACCTGCTGGTGCATGGCACGCTGCACTTGCTGGGATATGACCATGAGGACGACAAACAGGCGTCCCAGATGGAGAAAAAAGAAATAAAAATCCTTGAAAATCTGAATGTTAAAAATCCGTACTTGTCGTGACAAGCATGGATATGATACAACATATGTTCGGCTAACCTATGAAAACTTCTGCACAAAAAATACTTTCTCCCTCCATGGAAGACCCCTTAAGTAGTAAAGGGCAGCTGCCCGCTTCGCACCATTACGGCAAAAAAACGGATACTCCTGATGAGCCGCGCCCGTCGCTGATACAGGCGATACGTGGGTGGCTCCGCTCAACCTTGCTTTCACGCGGGGATGCTTCGCTCAAGGAAGTGCTTGAGGAAGTCATCGAGGAACATGAGGAGCAGACGCAGGATGGCCTCGAGCCGGAAGAAAAAGTCATGTTGCACAATGTGCTGTCGTTTGGCGACATCATGGTCAGCGACATTATGGTCCCGCGCACTGATATTGCAGCCGTGCCTAATAATATTAGCCTTGACGAACTAAGGAGCCATATCCTTGAGCAGCGCCATACGCGCGTGCCGGTGTATGAGGAAACGCTTGACCATGTCATTGGCTTTATCCACGTAAAAGATTTGCTTCCCATGTTTTCCGGCTCGGTGCCGTTCGAGCTGAAAAAAGTCCTGCGCAAAATGCTATTTGTTCCGCCGTCTAAGAGGTTGATTGACCTTCTGATTAAGATGCGAGGTGCCGGAAGCCACATCGCGATTGTCATCGACGAGCATGGTGGCACTGACGGCATGGTTACCATGGAGGACGTGTTTGAGGAAATCGTGGGCGATATTCACGACGAGCATGACGAAGATGAAGAACAGGACAACCAGATACAATATATCGGCCATGGCTCTTTTGAGGTCAGTGGCCGGATACGCCTGGACACGCTGGAAAAGCAGCTGGCGCTTACGCTGACCAACCCCGAAAAGGGAGAAGAGTTCGATACGCTTGGCGGTCTGCTCTCTTTCCGCGTCGGACATGTGCCGGTTAAGGGCGAGAAGATTGACCACGAGTCCGGTGTTATCTTTGAAGTATTGGATTCTGATCCGCGCCGTATTCGCAAGGTGCGCATACAAATCAAATCAAAATCGTCATGATACTGCGCATGCGTCAGTGGACGCAGGCGGTTACTGGCCTGAAAGGCCAGAGCCGAAATACCGCTGCGTTCATGTTTGGTGTTGCGGCTGCTTTTACATTGCCGCCTTTTTTCATATTCCCTCTCATTATCATGGCGTACGGCGGCCTGTTCCTGCTGGCCAATAAAGCACACGACGCAAGGCGCGCTTTTGCTGATGGCTGGTGGTGGGGCTGGGGCTATTATATTGTCGGGCTGTACTGGTTCTGCATCGCTCTGATGACCGAGCCGGATAAATTCGCTTGGATGTTGCCGTTCACACTGTTTGGCGTAACGGCGTTTGTGGCGCTGTATCCGGCGCTGGCCTGCCTGATATTTTACAAAATTGCTGTGCAGGGAACTATCCGGCGCATGTTCCTTTTTGCTGCGGTGTGGACCTGTGTGGAATATGCGCGTGGGTATTTATTCACCGGATTTCCGTGGAATATCGCAGGTAACAGTTTTGCCTATTCCGACAATGCCATACAGCTGGCATCCATCTTCGGCGCTTACGGCCTTACCTTCTGGGCAGTGCTGCTCGGTGTGTCATTGACTGTGATAATAGACATACGTCTGCGTGTTGAGCATGTCATCTTGTTTCTCGGGCTGGTGTGGAGCGGTTTTTTTACCGGCCTGAATTATGGCAGCCAGCGTCTTGAGCAGGCAGATAAAGTGCCACAGGCAGAGCGTTATGTTCCGGGCGTGATGTTACGTTTAGTGCAGCCCAATATCGCACAGGCGCACCGCTGGGACCCTGCCAAGCAGATGGAAGGCCTACAAAAACATATCCAGATGACGCAGTCCTCAGGCCTGAGCCTGGTGTCGCATGTCATATGGCCGGAATCGTCTATTCCCTACGTACTCAAGCCCGGCACACCACTGTTGGGGATGATAGGAAGCGCGTTGCCGGAAAAAACGCTTCTGGTGACGGGAGCATTGCGTTCGCAGGGCGAAAAAGAATCATGGCAGGTGTATAACAGCATGGTGGTGGTCAACCGCAAGGGTGAGATCATTGGCAATTACGATAAGTCGAAACTGGTGCCATTTGGCGAATTCCTGCCGTTTCGCAGCCTGATTCCCAAGGCATGGCAGACGCCGGTGGGTGATATGGATTTTACGCGCGGAAATGGCGTGGAGAATATGGAATGGCCAGGGCTGCCAGCTTTACGCCCCATGATTTGTTATGAAGTGATTTTTCCGCAATGGGCGCATTCTGATGATGATGCGTCGCGCCCGAAATGGATGCTCAACGTGACGAACGATGCGTGGTTCGGCCTTAGCACCGGCCCGCACCAGCATTTTCATATGGCGCGTATGCGTGCCGCCGAGCAGGGATTGCCTCTGGTACGTGCAGCAAATACAGGTATAAGCGCGGTCATTGACCCTTACGGCAGGGTAGAGGCTATGATGCCGCTTGGTCGTGAAGGCATATTAGACGTGCAACTTCCAAAAGAAGCTGCTAATACACCTTATAATAGGTATAATTTTTTATATTTACCATCTATAATGTTATTGATAATCATGCTCTTCTTTATATAGATAAAATTTTATATAATATTTAATACTTTATTAACTATATTGTTGCGAGTATCCATTAGTTGCTACATAATCGATAGTTGTAAGTTGTACCAAAAAGGGATGCCATGAAAAAACAGGATATTGATATTCACGTCGGTGCTCGTCTCCGTAATCGCCGCACCATGCTTGGCCTTAGTCAGGAAGCGCTGGCGAAGTCCGTGGGCATCACTTTTCAGCAGGTACAGAAATACGAAAAAGGCGCCAATGCCATGAGCGCCAAGCGTTTGTATGAATTTGCTACATTCATGCGCGTTCCCGTGGCCTATTTCTTTGAAGGTCTCGACCAGCACGGTGTTGCCACAAAAGAACATGCAGGCTTTGCCGAAACCCCGCGTGAAGCATTTGAGCATGCTACGACTGTGGTATCGGACCGCGAATCGCTTGAAATGATGAAGGCTTTCAAGCGTATCAAAGAGCAAAGCATGCGCAAGCGCCTTGCCGATCTGGTACGCGCCATCGCCGAAGACAGGAGCATGGTGGACTTAAGCAGCAAGGCTGCCTCCTGATAACCTGCAGGCATAGCGCTTGACATAACCCGCAGATTCTCTAGACTCCCGCCATTGCTTTTTTGGGTGGGGATTTGGGTTGCTTGCCGCCACCAGTATAAAAATGGTCTAAGCTATCCGGGGATGTTTGCGCCCGTTTCTGCACAAACAAAATCCCCAGATACCATATCCCCTGCACAATAAAAGCCGTGTGAATTTCATTTAAGGGAGATGGCCAAATGCCAATTCCCTTGTACATGAAAACCGTGTGAATTTTTTTAGGGAGATGGATTGTGTCCGACCGTTTTTATTCTGACAGAAGCAGTTATATTTTCACTAGTGAATCCGTAGCGGAAGGTCATCCGGACAAAGTCTGCGACCAGATTTCCGACGCGATTGTTGACGCGTTCCTGACCGTCAACCCCGAAGCACGCGTGGCCGCAGAAACACTTGCCACCACCAACACCATCGTGATTGCGGGTGAAACGCGCGGTGCAGATTCCATCACCAAGGCGCAGATTGAAAAGATCGCGCGCGACAAGGTGCGTGAAATCGGCTATCTGCAACAGGGCTTCCATGCCGACAATCTCGATGTGTATGTGCATCTCCACAACCAGTCGGCAGATATCGCCATGGGCGTGGACGCTGGCGACAATAAGGACGAAGGCGCGGGCGATCAGGGCATCATGTTCGGTTATGCCTGCACCGAAACCAAATCCTACATGCCTGCACCGATTGACCTTTCGCACCGCATTTTGCAGGCTCTTGCCAAGGCCCGCCACAGCGGCGAAGCCAAGGGTTTAGGGCCGGATGCCAAGAGTCAGGTATCGCTGCTCTATGAAAACGGCAAGCCGGTAAAGGCTACCTCCATCGTTGTTTCCACCCAGCATGCCGAAGGCCTGACCCAGAAACAGGTGCGCGAAATTGTGCGCCCGTATGTGCTGGCGTCGCTGCCCAAGGGCTGGATGTGTGATGAGAATGAATTCTACGTCAACCCGACAGGCCAGTTCGTTATCGGCGGTCCGGACGGCGACTGCGGCCTGACCGGACGCAAGATTATCGTGGATACTTACGGTGGCGCGGCTCCGCATGGCGGCGGCGCATTCTCCGGCAAAGACCCGACCAAGGTGGACCGCTCGGCGGCTTATATGGCGCGTTACCTTGCCAAGAACGTAGTGGCGGCCGAACTGGCTGACCGCTGCACTATCCAGCTGTCATACGCAATCGGCGTATCCAAGCCGATTTCGTTCTATGTCAGCACTGCTGGCACTGGCAAGGTTGATGAGGCCAAGCTGGAACGCGTGTTACAGGATATGTGCAACCTGACGCCGCGCGGCATCCGCGAGCATCTGAAGCTCAACCGCCCGATCTATGCGCGTACCGCCGCTTACGGACACTTTGGCCGCGAGCCGGATGCGACCGGCGGCTTTACCTGGGAAAAACTCGACATGGTGGAAGCACTGCGCGATACGTTCAAGATCACAGAAAAAAAAACAAAAATAGCATAGCGTAGGCTATTGAGTACCAGAGCTGACATAAAAAAAACGCTACTGCCGTCTTACGGGCGGCAACGCGGAAGGAAATTAAGGCCGGGTAAGCAGGCGCTCATGGATAGCCTGCTGTCCGGCCTTAGTGTTTCTGTGCCTGAAAGTGGCGTGCTTGACCCTGTGTCACTGATTCCAAATAAAAAAGAATACTGGCTGGAAATAGGCTTTGGCGGCGGCGAACATCTCGCGCATCAGGGTGGCCTGCATAAAGATGCAGGCATCATCGGATGCGAACCATACATTCACGGCATAGCGGCGCTACTCAAACATATCGACGATAACAAACTCGACAATATCCGTATCTACCAGCAGGACGCGCGGCTGTTGCTGGATGCGTTGCTTCCACAATCCATTTCCCGCGCATTTATTCTCTATCCCGACCCATGGCCGAAGGCACGCCACCACAAACGCAGGCTGGTATCAAAACCGACGTTGGACGCGTTGGCGCGGGTGATGAAGAAGGGGGCGGAGCTGCGTCTCGCCAGCGATGATGAGGATTACTGCACATGGATGCTTGAGCAGCTACAGGCGCATGACGCGTTTACATGGACGGCAAAAAGCTGCAATGACTGGCTGAACCCGTGGGGGGACTGGTTGTCCACGCGCTATGAACAGAAGGCACTGGCCGCTGGCCGCGTGCCGACCTATCTGATATTTCGGCGCAGTGCGTAACTAGCGGGTTTGCGAGGTGGCATTGGCACCGGTGCTTGGCACCGCTACCGGTTGCACAGTCGTGCCTGCCGTCATATCGACGGGGCCGTTATTTGCCGGCGCCTCAGGCGTATTGCTACCCATCTTGAATGCGGTATAGGCAGCTGCAAGTGCAGGGCCGACAATCGGTATTGCAGTCATCGCGACAGGGAGTGCGGCAGAAGCAGCAAGCGGCGCTGCGGCGGCTGCGGCGGCTACTGCGGCACCTCCAGCGGCAATGGCGGACCCGCTGACAGCCGAGCTAACAGCGGTACCGACAGCAACCGTAGCCGCCATCGGGTTCATAGCCATCAATGCGGTAGTCATCAATGACGGCATCTTGAAGGATTGGACATTCATCGCATTTTCCTGACCGTCCTGCTCAGGGGCTATATCGGAATCCGGTTGTTGCTGGACACCCAGGCTGACTGGTTTTGGAAACATCATCGTATCAGCCATTTTGGTTATACCTTGCTTGATCGAATCCGGTGTAATTGCCATATCCGGGAATTTCTTTTGCATCTTTTCAACGATATCAGGGCTATTTTCCAACGCGTAATCCGCCATGTTAAGCATGCGTTCACGCGCTCTTATGCGTGTCTCCACCGGAACCAGGTTTGCAGCCTGCATGACCTGCTGGTATTCTTCTCTGGTTGCAGTTTTGACATATGCTTTGAGGGTCTGCTGAAATTGGTTTGGATCACCAATGGTTTTTGGGTCTGTGCCTTCCTTTGCACCCATTGCATTAATGAATGACACGTATGCGCCTACGGCTTCTTCTTTGCTTGGGCGTCTTGCGGGTTGTGTTGGTTGCTCAGCCATATGGCCTCCCTGTTTTTTGTAATTTTAACCATTTTACCATGTCATTGGTGATAAAAGTGTTAAATTCTGATGACGTGCGAACACATCTTCCAAACAGAATCAATATCAATATATTGTTTATAAATGATTTTTTATAGAAAGACCGTGGCGGTTGGCACTAGGCCTGCTTAAGCGCATCCAATATGTCCTGAATCAGGTCATCGGCATCTTCTATACCCACCGACAGCCGCACGAGTGAATCGCTGATGCCAAGCTTTTTGCGTTCGGTTGCCGCAAGGCTGGAATGGGTAGTTGAAGCAGGGTGCGTTACCAGACTCTTTGCGTTACCGAGATTATTGGAAATATCGATGATGCTAAGCGCATTCATAAAATTAAAGGCCGCTTTTTTGCCGCCCTTTATTTCAAAGGCAATCATTGGGCCGCCGCGCGACATTTGCTTTTTGGCAAGGGCGTGCTGTGGGTGGTTTTTTAAACTCGGATAAAGCAGGCGGCTGATTTTGGGGTGGCCGTCGAGCGCCCATGCAATTTCTTCGGCATTGTCGCAATGCTTGGCAACGCGCAGCGGCAGCGTTTCTAAGCTTTTAAGCAGGACCCATGCATTAAACGGACTCATATGCGGACCTGTGTGGCGCACGAAAGGCATCAGTGTTTCGTCGATGAACTTGCTGCTGCCGAGGATGGCGCCGCCGAGCGTGCGGCCCTGTCCGTCGATATGTTTGGTGGTAGAATACATCACAACGTCTGCGCCCAATTCCAGCGGGTGCTGCAGCATCGGCGTGGCAAACACGTTATCCACAATCAGCTGGCTTCCGGTTTTTTTGCACAGTTTGGCAACGGCGGCAATATCCACCAGTTCCAGCGTCGGGTTGGCGGGTGTTTCGATGAACACGCAGCGCGTTTTTTTGGTAATGGCTTTTGCCCATGCCTTCATGTCGTCGCCTTCAACCAGCGTGTATTTTATGCCAAAGCGTGGCAGCACTTGCGTGATGATGTAATGGCAGGAGGAAAACAGCACCGAACTTGCCGCCACATGGTCGCCGGATTTCAGCTGGCACATGAGTATGGCAAACAGGGCGGCCATGCCCGAGGCCGTCACCGTGCAGGCCTCTGCGCCTTCCATCAGCGCTAGGCGTCGCTCCAGCATGGACAGGTTGGGGTGGGAATAGCGGCCATACTTAAAGCCCTGTATTGTTCCGGCAAAGCGGCCTTCGCCTTCCTCGGCGGTTTCATAACTATAGGAAGAATTTAGGAAAAGTGCCTCTGACGTTTCGCCGAACTGGCTTTGCATGCGTCCGCCGCGCACTAGCTGGGTGGCGGTTTTCCAGCCCTTGCTGGCGGTTTTTGAGGTTTTTGTGGGCTTTGGTGGCTTTTTCATGTGGTTTTCTATATAAAAATCAGTATTACACTTGGTTTTAGCAGGCATACACCATAAAACAGCGAGTTTTTCAGTGCAAGGAAACAATCCAATCCGCCCGCCTGCCAAAGGAGATGGCAGCAGGCTTGAGGTAAAGCATCTTTTCCCGACATTGCAGGGAGAAGGGCCATATACCGGACATCCGGCGGTGTTTGTGCGCCTTGGCGGCTGCAATCTTGCCTGCCATTTCTGCGACACGGATTTTGAAAATTTTGCAACACATGCCGTGGAAGATATCGTAGCCAACGTCATTGCGCTGGCACAGGACGCTCTCGGCCAGCGTGTGCGCCAGCTTGTGGTGATTACCGGCGGTGAGCCGCTGCGCCAGAATATCGCGCCCCTGTGCGCCAAGCTGCAGGACGAAGGCTTCAAAATCCAGATAGAAACCAACGGCACACTCTACCGCCCGCTGCCGGAAGGGGTGGATATTATCTGCTCGCCTAAGAATGCAGGGCAGGGCTACGGCGCACTGCGCGACGATATTTTACAGCGGGTGACGGCGCTTAAATTCATTATTTCTAAACATGACGAGCGCTATAACCATGTGGCGGATGTAGGACAGTCGCGCTATCAAACGCCGGTATATGTGCAGCCGATGGACGAGCAGGATGATGACAGGAATATGGAAAACAGGCTTCATGCTCTCGCGCTTGCCGAGCGCCACGGTTATATTTTGTCGCTGCAGACGCATAAAATACTGGGTATCGAATGATGACTAAAAAAGCGGTGTTACTTCTTTCCGGCGGGCTGGACTCCACCACTACGCTCGCGATTGCCAAAGCCGAGGGTTACGCGCTATATGCACTTTCCTTTGCCTATGGCCAGCGCCACAGTCATGAACTGGAAGCAGCCAGCCGCATTGCTGCCAGCATGGGGGTGAAGGAACACCGTATAGCCACCATTGATCTTGCGGCATTCGGCGGCTCGGCACTGACGGAAAACGCAATTGCCGTGCCAAAGGACCGCAATGCTGCGGATATGGCACATGGCATACCGGTGACGTATGTGCCGGCGCGCAACACTATTTTCCTGTCTTTTGCGCTGGCATGGGCGGAAGTGCTGAAGGCCTACGATATTTTTATTGGCGTCAATGCGCTTGATTATAGCGGTTATCCCGATTGCAGGCCGGAATTTATCCGCGCCTATCAGGACATGGCCAATCTCGCCACCGCCTATGCGACCGGAGAGCAAAAACACATCACCATCCACACGCCGCTCATCCATATGAGCAAGGCGCAGATAATCAAGACCGGTCTTTCGCTGGGCGTGGACTATAGCCTCACCACCAGCTGCTACGACCCTGCGCCGGACGGCAAGGCTTGCGGCCACTGTGATTCCTGCCAGTTACGCAAAAAAGGTTTTGGTGAAAACGGTATGAACGACCCCGTGAGGTATGTGGCATGAGCGTGTGGGTGCTGCATCAGGAGCTGACGCCGCAGGAAGAAGAAACAATCCTTGAGCGCACACATCTGAAGCTGCCTTTTGAGGGACTACCAGATCTTTCCTTTGTAAACAGCAAGGAAGAATGCACCAGACTTATACGTTCGCTATTTAGCAATGAACCGCCGGAAACCATCGCGCTGAAGGCAGACCTTATCTGGACACAGTTCAGCGAGGTTCAGATGGAAGATGCCATAGCCGTGCCGCTGCCATCCAGCGAGGCTGTTGCCATTGCACGCGTGTCTGGCCGCTATTGCTATAATGTTGGTGACAGCAAGGAAGACGCGCATCTGATTCCGGTAACATGGATTGGAGGCAAGGTTAAATTCAAGCAGTTTGGAAACAGCCGCTCTGTGTTTAACAAAGGTAGCAGGAGCTTCTTTCAGGTGGCTTCGCGCCCCGACCGCATTGCGATATTAAGCAGGCTGCCGCACACATATAACCGCTTTGTAAAGCTGAAATGGCTTTTGGCCATTTTTATGGCGCTTGGTTTAGTAAGGTTATATGTGAGGATCACGCACGGATATTGACTGGCAGGTCAGTTACGGAAATTTTCGGAAGATGACGGGCGCTTGGACTTGCTTGTCCAGTCCGTGCCGGTTTCCTGCCCATCCTGCGGTTGTTGTCCATCTGGTTGTTGAAGCTTTTCCTCAACCTCTAATGCGGCATCAAGCATTTTTTGTTTTCCACCCAGAGAGTTCAATATTTTAGCAAGCCTGCCTTCAAAGTCGGCACGCTTGCTGGGTGTGTTGACAAGCTCTGGCATTTCTTCTGCAAAAGTATTTACAAGGTCTGTGGCTGGTTTCTCATCATCATCAGCCATAAAACCTCACTCTGCCATAAGAATGCCGGAATATCTTTTAGTGCCAGAATATTTTTAGTGTATCAGCATGGGTTCAAGGTCATGTTGCTTGGCAGCGAAATAGGCGGCGTCCTGCGTGGCAAAAATAGCCAGTTGGGTGCCATCGCTGGTGCATACGGCATAATGCACACCTTTGTCGGTATCAACAGGACGCACATACGCCACCGGAAGCGTGGTGAGCATAATCTGGAATACGTCGTCTTTGTTACCTGGTGTGTCCATAAACCGTGAGAACCTTTCAAATGAAACTGTGTTTTCAGTACTATTATTTATACCATAGAAGATGGGCTGCATTTATGAACATTCAATGAAGGTTCGGCATTTTTCTTGCCTGTGGATAAGCTTAAAAAAACACAGTAAAACACAAAATAATATGCTGTATTTTATGCTTTAACGCTTCATGCCGCCCTTGCGAGGGTCACGGAACTCAAACAGGTTTTTTTCAAGCGGCGAGTCAAATTTTGCATTGCTTAGTGACACAGATGTTATCTGGTTTGTGGCGTCGCGGATCACGAGATTGCGCAGTATCAGGGGATTATCGGAGAACTCAAGCATCAATTGCCCTTCGCTGGGTTTATCGCGCTGGGCGAGCGTTACGCGGATGGCATTTGCCGACTTGGTGAATTCGGTGATGCCTACGGTTTTGTCGAAGGTGATTTTAGCGCGGGCAAGGAAGCCAATCAGTGTGGAGTCCAGCGGCATGTAGCTGACCTGTTCGAGTTGGTAGTCGTAATAGACGAACTCGCTGCCGTTAGAGACCATGAGAATAGGGGTGGGCGGTTTGTACTGCCAGCGCATTTTGCCCGGGCGTTCCATGAAGAATTTGCCACTGGCCAGCGAACCGTCGGGAGCTACCTGCGTGAAGTCGGAAATTATGGTTTGGATACCGCTGAGGTAAGCTTCCAGCCGTTGTATGGTTTTGCGGTGGGCGGCCAGTTTTTCTTCCGGCAGGAAGGTGGTTTTCATGGCGGGCGGGTTTGCAGCCATGGCGGTCTGGGCGGGGGTGCCAAGCGCCAATACGGCCAGTAAAATCAGCAGGGTGTGTTTCATAGGATTTAGATCTGTGCCGGATGCGCGTGTTAGGCTATTATTTTGTGATTGCCAATAGCGGCATTCTCGAGGATTTCCATGGCGAGTCAACCGGAAGATAGCGGCAAACACAGAAAAAAACTGGTAAGTGCGCTGGCAGATGCCAGTGTGATTCCGCGTCTGAAAAACCCCCGCCCGTGGACCGCGCTGGAAGAACAAATCTATGTTATTGGCCAGTTGATGTACAAGCTGGAAGTGCAGGGCGTAAGCTCCGGCCTTATCGGGCGGCTGCGCAATGCTCGCTTTGTGGTGGAGGATGTGCAGGGTGAAATATCCGCCCCCGACCATGCGCTGCTTGCCAGCCGTGATGTGGATGAAACGATTTACCGTATCCAGCAGGCGTTGCGGTCAGTAGAGGTGCTTACGCCCGAAGGGAATCTTTCGGAAACGTCGAAATTGAGAGCCTCAGCCCGCATTCAGAAAATGGTGGATGACGATGGCAAACGCACTGAAATTGTAAAGCGGATACGCGACGAGCGTACCGGCGGCCACTCCAAGGATTAATTGCACCCAATTAATCGCCTTCTGGCACCAGCACTTCGCGCTTGCCGACATGGTTGGCAGGGCCGACGATACCTTCACGTTCCATTTGTTCAATGATGGAAGCTGCGCGGTTATAGCCGATTTTCAGGCAGCGCTGGATATAGCTGGTAGAGGCCTTGCGGTCGCGCGCTACAATGGCCACGGCCTGATCGTACATTTCGTCTTTTTCGGCGTTATCACCGCCAAACAAATCTTCTTCCTGCTCGTCACGCGTAACGTCGTCAACATAGGACGGTGAACCCTGCGCCTTCAGGTGGTCAACCACGGCTTCCACTTCCTTGTCGGAGACAAACGGTCCGTGGATACGGGTGATGCGCCCGCCGCCTGCCATATAAAGCATGTCACCCTGCCCAAGCAGTTGTTCGGCGCCTTGTTCACCAAGAATGGTGCGGCTGTCAATGCGGCTGGTTACCTGAAAGCTGATGCGGGTAGGGAAGTTGGCCTTGATAACACCGGTGATGACGTCCACGCTCGGGCGCTGGGTGGCCATAATGATATGGATGCCCGCTGCACGCGCCATCTGCGCGAGGCGCTGTATGGAGCTTTCAATGTCCTTGCCCGCCACAATCATCAGGTCAGCCATTTCGTCCACCACTACTACGATGAATGGCAGCTCGTTCATTTCCAGTGGCACTTCCTCGATAATAGGTTCGCCCGTGTCGGGGTTGAAACCGGTCTGCACCGTGCGGCTCAGGATATTGCCCTTGGCCTTGGCTTCGCGGATCTTCTTGTTGTAACCCTCGATATTGCGTACGCCGAGATTACTCATTAGGCGGTAGCGGTTTTCCATTTCTTTCACTGTCCATTTCAGCGCCACCACGGCCTTGCCCGGTTCGGTCACCACTGGTGACAGCAGGTGCGGGATGCCCTCATACACAGAGAGTTCAAGCATCTTGGGGTCTATCATGATGAATTTACATTCATCCGGCGTGAGGCGGTACACCAGCGACATAATCATGGTGTTGATAGCAACCGACTTGCCCGAACCGGTAGTACCCGCCACCAGCAGGTGCGGCATACGCGCAAGGTCAACGATGATGGGCGCACCGCCAATGTCCTTGCCGAGTGCCAGCGGCAATTTGGCGTCGTTGCCGTCAAACGTGTCGTTTTCAATCATTTCACGCAGGAACACGGTTTCACGTGTGGTGTTGGGCAATTCAATGCCGATGGCGTTGCGGCCCGGTATAACGGCAATACGCGCCGATACCGCGCTCATGGAGCGGGCGATATCGTCGGAAAGGCCGATAACGCGCGACGACTTCGTGCCTGCCGCCGGTTCGAGTTCATATAATGTAACCACAGGGCCGGGGCGGATTTCGATGATGTCGCCATTGACACCGAAATCTTTCAGCACGCTTTCAAGCAGCTTGGCATTCTGGGTGAGTGCAGTTTCACTGATGCCGGACTTTCGGCTTCTGGGCGCGTTGGTTAGCAGCTTGATGGCGGGCAAATCATAATCGCCCTGTGGCAATGAAAGAGTGGCTTGCCCGCGCGAGCGGCTGGCGCTGGGTTTTTCAGGCTTTTCAGCAGCTTTTTTGCTGACGCGTGGCTGCGGCTTGGGCTGTTCCTCTTCTTCATATTCCTCATCGGCGGCGTAACCGCGCTTCCAGAATTGCAGACGCTGCAGCAGCGACGGGCGCTCGTATTCATATTCGTCGCCGTCATCTTCCATCTGTACCACAGGGCCGTCGGCATAGCGGCGACGGGGCAGGAACGACAGCAACACACCAAGGGCGATCATCACCACATTACGGATGGTGCGGGTGGTATTTTTCCATTCCGACATACTCATGCCGAAGGAAAGCAGGCTGGTGGTAAAGGTAATAACGGCAAGCGAGTACAGCACTAGGGGGTTTTTTAGGAAGGGGTAGAATATATTGTCATGAAGCACCTCGCCGATGGAGCCGCCAAGGCCTTTGCCGATGGGCCATGTCATGGGCGGGTCGATGGGCGAAAGCAAAAGCGCAAGGAATACCAGCGATACCATAAGCAGGCAAAAGCGCATCCATAGATAAGGAATCGGCTGGCCCTGAATCAGTTTGAGGCCCCATGCCACCGGCACCAGCACCAGCAGCATGCTTGCCATGCCCAATAACTGCAAGGTAAGGTCGGCTAGCACCGCGCCGGTATAGCCGCCGGCATTGGTCACCATGTTGCCCGTAGCGCCGTTAAGCGACGGGTCGCCCGGGTTGTAGGTAAGCAGGCAGAGCATCAGGTAGGTGGACATCAGGCAGAGTATCACCCCCGTGAGTATCTTCAGCGGGTTGCGGGTCTGGTATTCGGCAATGGACCGGATGGTTGCTCGTGATGACATAATGCTCGGCTGTTATATTTATATGAACATATCTTCTAATTAAAAATTTTCAAAGCTGTATTGCAAGCAGATAAAGCAAGGTGGCCAGCAAATATAACCTTTTGTATAGACTGCCAGAAATAAAACTTTTGCCATGACAGTGCAAGCAATTGGTTGAAAGGGCGTATTTCTTTATTGCAGCGCCTGTTCTCTTATCCCATAATCCGGCTGGCTGGTGGCGGGCGGCACAGCTGTGAACCCGGTCAGGTCCGAAAGGAAGCAGCCGTAGCGGTATCGTTCCGGGTCGCCACCAGTCCTTAAAATAATTCATACAGACAGTACCAGATTATCATGGAATATCGCGTTTTAGCCCGTAAATACCGCCCCACCAATTTCGATGACCTCATCGGTCAGGAGGCTCTGGTACGCACGCTTTCCAACGCCATACGCAGCGGGCGCATCGCCCATGCGTTTTTGCTCACGGGCATTCGCGGCATCGGCAAAACCACCACGGCGCGCATCATTGCCCGTGCATTGAATTGCATCGGCGAAGACGGGCAGGGCGGCCCCACCATCAGCCCGTGCGGTGTGTGCAGCAATTGCAAAATGATTTCCGACGACCGCCATGTCGATGTGCTGGAAATGGACGCCGCCAGCCATACCGGCGTAGGCGACATACGCGACTTGATTGAAACGGTGCGCTACCTGCCCACCTCAGCGCGGTATAAAATATACATCATCGACGAAGTACACATGCTCTCCACTCCCGCGTTCAATGCGCTGCTGAAAACGCTGGAAGAACCACCGCC
The DNA here is from genome assembly GCA_020049775.1 of Alphaproteobacteria bacterium. Taxonomy (GTDB): domain Bacteria; phylum Pseudomonadota; class Alphaproteobacteria; order Rickettsiales; family SXRF01; genus JAGVKI01. The sequence goes on from JAGVLO010000004.1 coordinate 55,288, forward strand.
GCATGTGAAATTTATTTTCGCCACCACTGAATCGCGCAAGATTCCCGTCACCATACTATCGCGCTGCCAGCGCTTTGATTTGAAGCGTATCGACATTCAGATGCTGTCTGCCCATCTTGCGCGTACCTGCGAAAAAGAGCAGGTTGACGCCGAAGCGGAAGCCCTGCAGGTGATTGCCATTGCCGCCGAAGGTTCGGTGCGTGATTCGCTGTCGCTGCTTGATCAGGCGATTGCACGCGGCACAGAAAAAGACGGGCGCATACAGGTGGAAGCCCTGTCCGTGCGTCAGATGCTCGGCAGTGCTGACAACACGGCGACTTTCCGCCTGATAGAATTGCTCTTTTCCGGCGACATCAATGGCGCGCTGGAAGAAGTGCGCAAACAATACCATGACGGCGCTGACCCGCTGCTGATAGTGCAGGACGCGCTGGAGGTGTCACATCTGATTACGCGTGTGAAGGTTTCGCCTGCCGCGCTTGCCGATTTTTCACTTTCCGAGCATGACCGCAAGGCCGCGCAGTCCATGGCCGAGCGCGTGTCCATGGCCGTGCTTGCGCGCCTGTGGCAGATGATGCTCAAGGGCATCAGCGAAGTGCGTATTGCACCGTCGCCGCTGGCGGCGCTGGAAATGCTGCTGGTGCGCGTGGCATATGCCGCGCAGTTGCCGACGCCTGCGGAAGTAATACGCTCCGGTGATAGCGTGCCTGCGCCTACTGTTGCCGCCGCACCCAAGCCGGAGGTAACGCTGGTCACCAACAAACCCGCAGTTACCATTGCCAACTTTGAAGAGGCCGTGGCATTATTTGAAAAGAACCGCGAGATACTGCTCTATACGCATTTGCGGCAGGATGTCAGCCCTGTACAGTTTGAAGCAGGCCGTATCAGCATTCATTTAAAAACGCCGCTACCGCGTGATTTCACAGCACGTGTGGCCGACTGCCTGACGCGCTGGACAGGCCAGCCATGGAAACTGTCATTGTCGGAACAGGCGGGCGCAGCAAGCCTGCACGAGCAGGCAACGGCGCGTAAAACGCAGGCCATGGAGCAGGTGTCGGCGCATCCGCTGGTCGCCAGCGTGTTGGATGAATTCCCCGGTGCAAAGCTGGTGGGCGTAGAATCTGGTTCATAAAAATATGAGGAGTTAAGGCATGAATATACAGAAGATGATGAAGCAGGCGCAGGAAATGCAGAACAAGATGACTGCACTGCAAGCCAAAATCGAGCAGGAAGAAACCGACGGGGCGGCTGGCGGCGGCATGGTGAAGTTGCGTATCAACGGCAAGGGCAGCCTGCTGAAAATCGACCTCGACCCCAGCCTGCTGAAGCCCGAAGAAAAAGAAATGCTGGAAGACCTGATTATCGCAGCTTTCGCCGATGCCAAGAAAAAATCTGACGAATCCGCTGCCGGACAGATGGGACAGGTGACTGCGGGCCTGAATCTTCCCCCGGGAATGAAGCTTCCTTTTTAAATAGTGACCTGAAAAGTGACGCATAACGACATCGATGAACTGATACGGCTTTTTTCCAAGCTTCCGGGCTTGGGGCCGCGCTCGGCGCGCCGCGTGGTGCTGCATCTTGTCCGCCAGAAAGAAAATTTGATGTCGCCGCTGGCTAAAACGCTTGAGAGCGCCATAGACACTATCCGCACCTGTTCGCATTGCGGTAACCTAGATACCATTGACCCGTGCCATATCTGCAGTGATGGCAAGCGCGATCCGTCCGTTATCTGCGTGGTGGAAGAACTGGCGGATTTATGGGCGATTGAGCGCTGCAACCTGTTTCGCGGGCGCTACCATGTGCTGGGCGGCACGCTTTCGGCCATCGATGACCGCGGACCTGCGCAGCTGAATATCGAACCGCTGGTGGAGCGTTCGGCCAGAGGCGAGGTGAAGGAAATCATCCTAGCCACCAACGCCACATTGGAAGGACAGACTACGGCGCATTATCTCACCACCCGCCTTGCCAGTTTTAATCTAAGCATCTCCCGCCTTGCGCAAGGCATCCCCATGGGCGGTGAGTTGGACTACCTCGACGACGGCACGCTCGGTGCCGCCCTGAAAGCTCGCCTTCCTTTTTAAATGCACGCCTTCCTTTCTAAAGGAGCATAGTAATGAAGACTGAATACAAAACATTCCCGCTGGCCACCGCCATTCGGGAGTCGCTCGCCAATGGCTACAGCAAAAAACTGTTTGGGCAGGATTTGCTGTCGGCATTCATTGTGTCGCTGGTGGCGCTGCCGCTTGCGATGGCGTTGGCGATTGCGGTGGGATTGCCGCCGCAGCACGGCATCTATACAGCGATTGTAGCAGGTATTCTCACGCCGCTGCTCGGCGGTTCGCGCCTGCAGGTCAGCGGGCCTACGGCGGCGTTTGTGGTCATCATCGCGCCGATTATTTCGCAATACGGACTTCGCGGCCTGATTATCGCCGAAATCATGGCGGGCCTGATGCTTGTTGCGCTGGCATGGGCGCGCATGGGGCGCTTCATCAGCTTTGTGCCATATCCCGTGACCACCGGATTTACCGCCGGTATCGCCGTGGTGCTTGGTACGCTGTCGCTCAATGATTTGCTGGGGCTGGGGGTAATCAGCCTTCAGGGTGAATTTGTGGAGAAGGTGGCGACACTGCTTGAACATGTGCCGTCCATGCGCGCGCCGGAAGCGGCTATCGGGCTTATAAGCCTTGCGCTAATGTTTGCTGGCAAACGCATCACCACCAAAATTCCCTCAGTGATTTTGGGCATTGGCGCAGGCACGCTGCTGGCGCTATTGTTTACGCATTATGGCACGGAGATAGCCACTATTGGCAATCGCTTTACTTTTGAAACGCCGGAGGGAATGCGTCAGGGCATACCCCCAACACCGCCTTATTTCCACACGTTCGGGGAAGCCGGTTTGTTTGCATGGCCGACATGGGAAGAGCTGCGTGTCATGATGATGCCTGCCGTGGTGATAGCGGCGCTGGCGGCGCTGGAGTCGCTGCTTTCGGCCACGGTTGCTGACGGCATGAGCCGCACGCGCCATGACCCGAACGCAGAACTGGCGGCGATTGGTATTGCCAATATCGCATCCGGCTTTGCCGCGGGTATTCCCGCCACGGGCGCGATTGCGCGCACCACCACCAACATTAAAAGCGGCGGGCGCACGCCCATATCATCGGCGCTGCATGCGGTGCTGATTATGCTTTATGTGCTGGCGCTTGCGCCGCTGATTTCCTATGTGCCGATGGCGGCGCTGGCGGCGCTGCTGGTGCTGGTGGCCTATAATATGTCGCATTATCACCAGTTCTTACGCATCCTGAAAATCGCGCCGCGCCACGACAGCCTTGTGCTGCTGACCTGCTTCGGACTGACCGTGTTTATCGACATGGTGGCGGGCGTGACGGTGGGCGTGATACTGGCGGCGCTGCTGTTTATCCAGCGCATGTCGGAAATTACGGAGGTGGCGGTTGATACGGCCGATGACGGCACGCATATCGAGCTGCCGCCCAATGTCATGGTGTATCATATTTCCGGCCCGCTTTTTTTTGCATCCGTTGAGCGTGTACTCGACCGCACGGCGTTCCTGCGCCACAAGGTGGATACGTTCATTTTTGATATGCAGCATGTGCCTTTGGTGGATATGAGCGGGCTGATTGCCATTAAAAACCTGTTCACCAGCGAACCTTTGCAGGGCATGCGTATATATATCTGCGCGCGCAGTGAAATCACCGATAAGATTATGCAGAAACTTGCCGATGTACCGCAGCTGGACGTGAGGCCTGCACCGGACGTGCGGACGGCTTTGGCTGTTACATCGACAGCTTCTTGAATATCTTTTCCGGTATGTGCATGATAATCAGCATGATGAAGCGCCAGAAAAACGGCACATAAATAACGTCTTTATTCTTTTCCATCGCGGCGATGATTTTCCTAGCGCAATATTCGCGGCTGGCGATCAGCGGCGAGTTCATTTCCCACGTCATCGGTGTATCCATGAAGCCGGGTTTTACCGTCATCACATGCACGCCCTGCTTGCAGAAGCGGTTGCGTAGCCCGCTGGCAAAGGCGTTTAGCGCCGCCTTGGCGCTGCCGTATGCATAGTTGCTCTGGCGGCCACGGTCACCGGCCACAGAGGAGATAATCGTAATCCTGCCTTCTTTTTTCTTAGCTAGTTTGATGGCGGCGGCGGTGGCCAGCTGCGCGGGTACGGTGTAATTGACACGCATAGTGTAGGCAAGGTTGGCAATGTCGGTGGGGTCGGTAGCACCCATATCTCCGGCAGCGATAATCACATCATCCACATCACCCGCCTGTTCCATGAACAGCTCAGGGCTGAGATTGGCATCCATAAGGTCGAGTAACAGCGTGCGGCAAGGCACGGGTGAGCGTGTACGTATATCTTGTGACAGCAACTTGAGTTCGCCTTCGTCACGTCCGGCAAGCACCAGTCCGTAACCACGTGCGGCAAGGCCGCGGCATAAGGCTTGCGCCATCGAGGAAGTGGCGCCGATAACAAGTGCCGTCCGGTGTCCGGTGTTATGGCCCGTATTATGGTTTATTTCGGCTGAGATAGTCTTCTTTCCAGTGATCATAAGTTCCTAGATTAAATAGAATAATGGTTTTCAGGCGTTCAATGTCAAATATCGGGCCAGAGGTGATAAGCCGGAGTTTTTCATAATATTGTGCAAGCGATGGGTCCATGCGCTCTGTTGATCCGGTATTGATGGCATGATTGTAGCCAATGGGAATAAGGCGCTTGAAATGGGCTATGTAAAAATTCTGGCGCGAGGTGGCAGGCAGGCGCGCCAGCAAGGGGTCGGCAAGGCCGAGTTCATCAATCAGGGGTACGGACGGGCCGGCGTAAAATGCGCCCATGCCGATAAAATACATGGGCTTTGCAGTATTGCGTTCTTCCTCGGCAATCTTGCGCCCATCATTGGCAAACATATATTCACCCTCCTTACGGAATGTAAGCGGGTATTGCTGTTTGACCAGCCGGTTGTGGCGGAACGTCCATGCTGCATCCAGCAAACGCTGCTTGGCGACAACGCAGGTTTGGCAATTCTGGCGGATATCTTCGAGGTATTTCGGTATCAGGTGGCCGATGAATATGGCGCAGGCGATGGTGAAAACAATATCGTGCCTTGTCTTTGCGGGGATAAAAACATAACCAAGCCAGATGGCAGCGAATACCGGCAATGCCCAGAAACGCCCTGCCATATAATCGCCGCCGATGTAAATGATATAGAAACAATAATAATAAATCCCCAGAGCGATAGATGCCGGAAGCCATGGCATAATCTGGTTGGCAGGTGTTTCACGTTTGATGAAGGCATATACTACCAGGCCGCTGGGAACCAGTATGAGTATGATTGCGCTCATGCTGTCGATGGTCAGGAAATATTTAGTGTAATGCACTGCCTGATTGAAATAGAGCCAGAAATCCATGCCGGTATTGAGCTTGGCATATTTGGTGTTAGGGAAAATAAACCCGTAATAGAGCAGCGAAAAGCACAACCAGCCGATAATAGGCAGTGCGCCAGCGAATATCTGTTCCCAGCGCACTTCACGCCAGCGCTGGATAACCAGCCATGCCAGCGTTGGAATGTAGATAATGCCGGTATCAAGCCGGTTGGTAAGTGCCAGTGCAACGCTGAACGAACACCAGAACCAGAAAAACTTTGAACCCCATAATTTGATTAGCGTATAACCAAAAAGCGCAAACAATGTGTAGGTCAGCGGATTTTCCAGGCCGGACGAAGTATAGTCCATAATGGCCTTTGACCAGTAGAAAGGCAGGAAAAAGCACGCCACCGTAATCCATACCGGTTTTTTCGTAGTGCATAATACCAGTATGATGGCGGCGGCAGAACATATCACCGATAACGCCATGCTGACATGGAAAACATTTTTCCATATCGCGTACACAGGCAGGTGCAGCAACGTCCATAACGGATGGGTATATACCTGCACACGTTCGTGGATATTCCAGCGCAGGCCGTAGCCTTTGTCAAAATTGTCAATGACGCGGTAGGTGATGTAGGCGTCTTCAGAAGCCCAGCTGGTAAGAAAAATATGAACCACCAGCCACAGGAAACCTGCGGCGACAATAATATCCGACGCAAGGCTTCCCAGCTTGGGCGCCCAGCGTTGGAAGTGTGGGGAATCAATCGGCCGCAGCAACTTCAGCACGGAGATACTCCTTCCTGAAATGGTCGTAGCGGCCTAGGTTAAAATCGATAATCGCTTTCAGGCGCTGGGCGCTGAAAAGATCACCGCTTACAATAAGTTTGAGAGTTTCGTAATATGCTGCAAGCGACGGGTCCATCTGGTCGCTGCGGCCATTATTCTGGATAGCAAACAGGTAGCCGTCGGGAAGGTTGCGCTCAAAATGTCCAATGCGCCAGGCCTTTGGGTCGATAACAGGCAGGCGGGCAAGCAAGGGGTCGGTAAGGGCATGCGGATCAACGATACGCACCTGCGGGCCAGAAAAATAACCCAGCATACCCAATGCGCCAAAGACATAAACTTCATCAGGTGATTTCAGCAAGATTTGCGCGGTTTTGTAATGGCGGTCCTTAACATGACGGGCCGAGTCGAATTCGCCCTCATGATACCAGACACGGATAGGGCTGTAGAAGGCGCGTTCATCGGCAATGCCGCTTTTAATGCAGAACGATCCGCCCCATTCCGGAAAGGGGTTCTCGATATGCGCCATGCAGGTCTCCATGGATTCCTGAGACATGCTGACCGATTGCCATTTGAGTACCATCAGAAATGCCGCGCAAATGGCGGCGCGTTTCAGGTCCAGCTTCTTGGTGTAGCCATATATCAGCCATGCCGACGCGAAGAAGGGCAGACTCAGGAAACGGCCCGACATAAAGTCGCCGCCTACGCAAACCACATATGCCATATAGGCGAAAACGCCTGCGGCAATTGGCATGAAAACGCGCGGGTGGTCATCATCCGGCACCATTGGTTTTTTCTTGAGTGCGGCTGTTGCCGTGTCTTTAATCTGGTCGATGGCGCGGGCGAGCATCAGGAACAAAATCATGTAGCTGAACAGGTCGGTGCTGTACTGCTCAAAAAGGTAGAGTACGCCTTGCTTCATGTAGTCGATGCCCTCAATGCCGGTGCTGAGCTTGGCGTATTTGGTGTTGGGGAAGGCAAAGCCGTAATAGAAAAGCGAGAACAGAGTCCACAGCGCCAGCGGCAGTGCGCCTAATATGATATATTTCCAATTCATGCTGCGCCATTTGAGGAAAACAAGGCAGGCAAGAACAGGGGTGTAGAACACAATGGTATCCAGCCGGTTGAGCAGTGCCAGCGCAATATTTAGCGAAAGGTAAAACCAGAAGCGCGGGTGATTGCGCATACGCAGCATCAGGTAACCAAAGGTGGCAAACAGCAGGTGGTTCATTGGGTTTTCCAAGCCGGAGGTACTGAACTCCACGAAGCTTTTGGAAAGTCCCAGCGGTAGCAGCAGGCAGACAACAGCAAGCTGGGCAGGTCTGTCGAAAGTGCGTATGGCAACGGCGAAGGCGGCCATGGTGCATGCCACCGAAAGAGTGACGGACACGAGAAAGATATTGTCCCACAGCGCATAAAGCGGGATATGCAGGAACATCCATAGCGGGTGGGTGTAGGCCTGCACGCGTTCGTAAGTGTTCCAGCGCAGGCCATAGCCGTTCAGGAAATTATCCACTACGCGGAAAGTGATGTAGGCGTCGTCGGATACCCACGACACCAGCACGATGTAAATGGCCAGCACAGCGAAGCTGGCGGCCAGCAGCAGCTTCGCCAGATGCGGGGGGAGGGAATCTAGGCTTTGTTTTTCCATTGCAGCCGTTCGCTCATCATGGACGTGAAGCGGTTGTCAGGGTCAATGTCGTGTATCTGCTCGCACCATTCGGTTGCGCTTTTTCCATACATCTTATGGAAAAGTTCCGGTGTGAGCATGGCGTCTTTGGCGAGGTAGATGCGCCCGCCATGGTCGGCAACCCACTGGTCAAGCTTGGGCAGCATAGAGCGCACTCGCGCTGTGTTTGGGAAATCGAGTGCAATACTGTAGCCGCGCAAGGGGAAGGTGAGCAGGCCTTTGCCTTCGCGGTGGTATTTTATAACTGCAAGGAAGGAAAATCCCTTGCATTGATGCACTGTCTCAAGGAAGTGGCGCAGTTTGGAGGCAATGTCCGGTGTTTCGGGAATCAGGCACTGGTACTGGAAAAACCCGCGCTTGCCATAGAGCTTATTCCACATGCCGATGCTGTCGAGCGGGTGGAAGAAACCGTTGAAGTTCACAATTTCGCTGCGCGGATCGACCGTGTATTTTTTAAAGCGCCAGCGGTTATACAGCGCCATGGAATAACGGTTGAGTACAAAGCCGGGCAGGAACACAGGCACTTTCAGTTTGGTGGGTGCGGGTGTGAATTCTGAAAGCACCATGCCGCCATCGCCGGTGGTGATGTGGTTGGCGGCTTCGAATACACCGCGCCCGAGCGATTCGCCGCTGGCCATGTGGTCTATCCAGCCTACCATGTAATCGGCGCTGTCGCGGTAGCGCTCGAACGCGCCCACCATGTCCTCAATCGATTTGACGCAGTAGGTGTTAGTCTTGAGCGACGCTGAGGAAATGGGCTTAAGTTGTAGCGTGATCTCCTCGATAATACCTGTCATGCCCATGCCGCCGGCGGTGGCCCAGAAAATATCGCTTTTGTCCGTTGGTGAGCAGGCAATTGTTTCGCCCGAGGCTAGCGTTAGACGAATGGATTGCACATGTTCGGCGAAGTCGCCCTCGCGGTAGTGGTTTTTACCATGCACGTTGCAGGCGAATGCTCCGCCGAGTGATACGAAACGCGTACCGGGTATATTGGCGGGAAACCAACCGCGCGGAATGGCAAGATCCATCAACTCGGCCAGCGTAACGCCTGCCTGCGCGCGCACGACACCTCTGGACGGGTCGAACTCGATGAAATGGTCCATGCGTTCGGTGCGGATGACGCCATTGGCAGAGAGTGATGCATCGCCGTATGAGCGCCCCATGCCACGCGCCAGCAGTGATCCTTGGTGTTCTTTCAGGATGAGTTGCAGCTCACGCTTTTTTTCCGGACGGTAGGAGACGCAGTCCTGCGCAGGCGCGTTTCCCCAACCGGAGAGAATCTGATGCTTCGAAAGCGGCATAATCACCTAATAAGGTTATGTTTTTTAGCGAAGTCTAAAACATGCGCTGAAATGAGGCCGCTGTCAAAGTCATTATGATTGGTGTTGGGTAAAAAGAAGGCTTGTTTTGGCTCGCTGGCCGCCTCGAAAATGGTGCGGCCATGCTTTACCGGGATTACATTGTCACGCTCGCCGTGGAAAATAACCAGCGGCGCTTTAACATTCTTAATTTTGTCGATGGAGCGGAACTTGTCCTTAATCATTAATTTCACGGGGACGAAGCTGTAAAGTTCGCTGGCACGGTCTTCCACCGAAATATAGGGCGCTTGCAATATCAGCATGGATACAGGGTATTCCGTAGCCATCTGCACGGCCACGCCTGTACCCAGCGATTCACCGTAGAGTGCAGCGCGGTCCGGTGTAATGTTTTTTTCTTTCAGGAAGGACATGACGGCGTGGGCATCGGCGTAAAGTCCTTGCTCGCTGGGTGATCCTTCGCTTTTGCCGTAACCGCGATAGCTGAGTGCCGCTACACCAAAGCCCTTGCTGGCTAGTGCTGCATAAATACCCGCGCGCCCGCTGATATTATGGGCGTTGCCATGGAAATAGGCGATGGTGGGAAATCCCGCGTTGGCTGCGCGATACCAGATTTGCAGTTTAAACCCATCGGCGGTGGTAATAAATGTTTCGTCAAAGTCTGTAAGCCCGTAGGCCTGCGGTGCTTCGGTTTGCTTGTCCGGATGGAAAAGCAGTATGCGCTGCATCGCATACATCAATACTATTAGCAGGACGTAGGCAATCAGGAGGTTAGTAAGCAAATTAATCATGGATTTCATGTGTGAATTGAGTGGCTTTAAGCACTGTTTCTTTCAGTATCCCATGAGAGCGTTAACGGGCTATTAATCACTGGTTGCTATCGTCCGCCGCGGAGGTGCAACATGATACAGATAATAGGCATTTACCTGATATTCAGCATGTTGGCGGTTATCTGGCTAGATGTGACGCGCTATATCATTCCCAACTGGCTTGTGGGTTCGGTGCTTGCATTGTATCCGCTGGTCGTATTCATGTCTCCGGTGGCGCTCGACTGGCAGATGGCGCTGGCGGCGCTGGGCATTGTATTTGCCGTTGGCTATGTATTTTTTATTATGCGCTGGATGGGCGGTGGCGACATTAAACTAATTATCGCCTGCAGCCTGTGGGTGGGGCTTGGACATCTGGTGGATTTCATTTTTGTGCTGTCGATTATCGGCGGCGCGTTTTCGCTGGCGCTTTTATTCCTGCGCAAAGCCATGCCACATATTCCGAACAAATCCGGCAAAGCGCTTCCGCGCGTGCTGCAGGTGGGCGCTCCAGTGCCTTATGGCGTGGCGATTGCCGCTGCTTTCCTGCTGCTGATGTGGCAGGGGCAGATACAGGGTGTAACCTTCGGCTTTTAAATTTTTCCGCTGCCGTTGTTATTCTGGCGTGACGGCCTGCCCATGATCTGCATGAGCTGGTGGTTGAGTTCGGCACCGAAAATAAAAATGATGTTGCACAGGTAGAAAAACAGCAGTGCGGCGATGATACCGCCCAAGCTTCCGTAAATCAGGTTCACCAAATCAAAGTGGGAAAGGTAGAGCGTAAACAAATGCGCCGCCCCCAGCCACAGCATAACCACCACCATTGCGCCGGGCGCGACATCTAGGAAGCGGTTGCGTGTGTTGGGAATCAGGTAATATAGATATGACACAGCGATAAACAGTACAATGATACTAGCCTTCACCGCGATGGCGCTGATTTCTTCATGGTAGGAGGTAATGAAACTGGTGCTAAGCGCCGTCTCCAGATTTTGCAGGAACAGCGGCACGGCGACCAGCAGCAGCATGGCAAAAATCATAATGAAGGTAAGGAACAATAGTTGCAATATGCTCAGTGACCGGCGTAACCAGTAGGCGGGCGGGGTGGTGACACGGTAGGCGCGGTTTAGCACAGTGCGAAGCCCCTCAACGGCGGAAGACGCCGTCCATATTGCGCCGACGATAGCAACCGTCAGCAGTCCTTGCGGTGGGCCAGAGATAATTTCGACAATGCGCGGCTTGATGGCGGCGGTAATGTGGTCGGGGAACACGGGCAATATGGCCATGATGGCTTCGGCACCGGCATCGCCCTGTCCGAGGAAGCCGATAATGGCAATCATGAATACAAGCAGTGGAAACAGCGCCAGCAGGCCAAGGAACGCAAGATAACCCGCATGCTCGATACCGTCATGCATGACGGTATCATAAGCAGCCTTGTAGATGCAGCGTAATATCCGTTTTAAAAGTGTCATTCCGGTTCCTGCTGTGACATGCAGTGGATGGTGCCAAGCCCCCACACAAGGTCAACAGCATGGATGCCTACGACATCACGCTTGGGGAAAAGCTCTGCCAGTACGGACAGGGCAACGCGGTCGGCGGGGTCGTTGAACGTGGGTACCAGAACCACATCATTGGTAATTAGAAAATTGGCGTAAGACGCGGGCAGCACCTGCCCCTCGAACACCACCGGTTTTGGCATCGGCAATTCCACGACGGTCAGTTGTTTGCCGCTCTGGTCGCGGGCAGCCTTGAGCCTCTTCACGTTATCAGCCAGCAATGCATGGTTATCGGATTTTTTGTCTTTTTCCACAACAGTGACCACGGTGGTGGGGTTTACGAAGCGGGTGATGTCATCGACATGGCCGTGCGTGTCGTCGCCGACAATGCCGTTGCCAAGCCAGATGATTTGCCTGATGCCGAGATATTTCTCAAACACGGATTCATAATCGTCGCGCTTGAATCCCGGGTTGCGCTCCTGCACTTTCGATAGCAAACATTCTTCGGTGGTAAGCAGCGTGCCTTTGCCGTTGACATCAATCGACCCGCCTTCCAGCACTACCCGTTTGCCTTTGTACACCGGTTCGATGCGCTTGAGCTTCAGCGATTGGTTGAACAGGGCGGGGACTTTGTCGTCGAGCTTGTGGTTGGGGTATTTGGCCCATGCGTTGAAGCGCCAGTCGAGCATCTGTTTTTCATCGCCGGAAACTTTCACGAAAATGGGGCCGCTGTCACGCAGCCAGATGCGGTTGGTGGGGATGATGTGCATCTCCAGCTTTTTCATGCTCACGCCCGAGCGTTCGCATACGTCTTTGGCTTTTGTGCGTTCCTTGTCGTTGCGCACCACAAGGCGCACGCGCTGCGTTTGCGTGATGGCACGGATAATTTCGCCATATACCCACGGTATCGGCTCGAACTTGCCCGGCCAGTCTTCCTTGTTGTGCGGCCATGCAAGGAGGACGGATGACTGTTTCTCCCACTCGGCTGGCATCAGCATCGGCTAACTCCCGAAACGCTTGGTGATTCCGCTGTAAGCATCGACGCGGCGGTCGCGGAAAAACGGCCACCAGCGGCGCGTCTGCTCCGACCATTTGGGGTCAACCGTGGCGGTGAGTATTTCTTCCTTGTCGTGGCTGCCCATGGCGAGGATGCGTCCATACGGGTCGCAAATGAAGGAATGCCCCCAGAATTCGATGCCGCCATCTTTCGGCCCTTCATGGCCGATGCGGTTGACCGACGCCACATACACGCCGTTGGCAATGGCGTGGCTGCGCTGGATGGTTTCCCACGCACTGACCTGCGATTCGCCGAATTCTGCCTTTTCATAGGGCTGCCAGCCGATGGCGGTGGGGTAGAACAATACGTTTGCGCCCTGCATGGCGGTGAGCCTTGCGCCTTCGGGATACCACTGATCCCAGCAGATGAGCGTGCCGATTTTGCCGACGCTTAAATCAAATGCCTTGAAGCCGAGATCGCCCGGCGCGAAATAATATTTTTCCTCGAACAGCGGGTCGTGCGGTATGTGCATCTTGCGGTAGATGCCCGCTATCTCGCCGGTTTTGTCGATGATGACTGCCGTGTTGTAATACAGGCCCGCTGCCGCGCGCTCGAAAATAGAGTTCACAATGGCCATGCCGGTTTTTTTGGCGATCTTCGCCAGTGCCTGTGTGGTAGGGCCGTCGAAAGGCTCGGCGAGGTCAAATATGGCAGGGTCGATCCGCTGGCAGAAATAATCGGTCAGAAACAACTCCGGCAGGCACGCTACCTGCACGCCCTTGCTGGCCGCTTCTTCGAGCATGCTGACGGCTTTTTTCATGCTTTCTTCCTTCACACTGGAACAGCGCATCTGTATCAGGCCGATAGTGAAAGGAGAGGAGGGGATAGCACTCATATCAGTCTCATTAGGTTAGCAATCATTCCAAGGCGGGAACATGTACGAATTTAAATAAACAATCAATAGGTTATTGAAAAAAATTGTCATAGTTCCCAAAAATCAGCCTAGTACTAGCAATGATTCAAAAAGACACAAGGATTTTTGAGGGAGTAAACGCTATTGCAGCCCGTATTAGGCTGTAAAAAGTCAGAAAATGTGCCACTCTCCAGCATTCGTAAAAATATATTAACAAACGCCACTAGACGCCTGATATTCAATGCAATATAATTCTGAGGCTACCTTTAGCTTAGACTTGCAAAAGTTTAGGCTACACAGACTGACCCGCACAACTTCGTGCGGGTAGTCTTCGGTTTGAGATCCCTTAACTGGGGTCTCCATACACCTGAAGGGGTGTAACATGCAGGTTGCCACATGGCTGGTTGAGAAGCTGCAAGGCTTCGGACTGACGGCCGAGATGGTGCTGATCGCGTCGGCTGTACTGGTGGCGGTGATCCTGCTGCAGGCGTTCATCCTGCGGCTGCGTCGCCGGGCGGTGAAGCGGGCGACCGACGAGGAGATGCAGGCGAAAGCCGAACTCGCCCGTCAGGAAGCCCTATTCACGCAGAAGCTGGGGGACTCGGAACGCAAGTTCGACGAAGTCCTCGCGAGCCTCGGGAGTGTCAAGCTGCTGGATGAGAAACTCCAGCGGCTCGAGAAGCTCGAGGTGCTCGGCAAGGTGCGTGAGCGCTTTGCCGCGGCGCAACTGGAACCCATGCTCGTACAGCTGCGAAAGCTGGACGATCTCGGGGACCTCAGCGAACTGGAAGGCCGGCTCGACAAGCTGCTGGACGTCCAGAACAAGCTGGAACAGTTGCGAAACGGCCCCGATGCTACAGAGCTGAAGGCCCGTCTGCAAACCCTGCCCAACCCCGAAGATCTGGGGTGGGACAGCGACTCCGTGGACACGCTGACCAATCTCCAGCGGGCGATGGAAGGCTTCAGTGTGGAGAAACTGGCCGAACTCAAGGCCAAGTTCGACATCCTCGACGCGTTCCCCGCGCCCGACGATCTGGGGTGGCTGGACGACATGTACGGGATCGTGAACGAGATGGACAACCAGCTCGGTGAGTGGACCGTGGAAGAGCTGCAGGGCGTGAAGGCCAAGTACGACGTGCTGGACGGGTTCGATAGCCCCGACGACATGGCGTGGCTGGACGAGATGTACGAGAAGCTCGACGAACTGGAAAACCAGCTCGCCGATCGGACCGTGCAGGACCTGCAGGCACTGAAGGCGAAGTACGACGCGCTGAACGAGTTCCCCTCCGCTGACGACATGGGGTGGGTGGACGATGTCCTCGAGAAGCTGCCGGACCTCCGGAAGCAACTCGATGGCATGACGGTCGCTGACCTCACGGCCCTCAAGGAGAAGTACGACGAACTCTCCGGGATGGACGAACTCGACGACACGGCCATCGACAACCTCGGCAAGCTGATGGCGTTGAGCAAGGCGCTCAACGGCAGCAAGTAAGCCAACGAACCTCTCTCGCAAGAGAGGGGAAAACCCCATCCCGAAAGGGATGGGGTTTGCGTTTGCAGCTATTATTTTCAGTGTGAATTAATGATGCGGCTGGCTACATTCCACGTCCGCTGCCGCGTTCTTCAGGACTTCCGCGGTTGATGTATTTATCAACGGCTGATGGGCCTTCCCGCGTTTCCGGCTCGGCAGGAGTTTCCTGCACTTCGGCGGCTTTTGCGTATTTTTTGGGGCCGGTGCCGTATTTTTCTTCCATGGCGGCGGCCTGCCCGGGCGGTGCCAACACATAGATTTCCTTGAAGCCCTGCCTTTTGAGTTCCAGCAAACGGTGGTTGCCCTGATCGACGCCTGCAAGGCTTACTTCCGGCATATCCAGCTGCCCGCCCTTGATGGCGGTGCGTATGTTGTCATAGCTGCGCTGGGAATCCTGCGCCTGATGGCTGCTGTT
The DNA here is from genome assembly GCA_020049775.1 of Alphaproteobacteria bacterium. GTDB lineage: Bacteria > Pseudomonadota > Alphaproteobacteria > Rickettsiales > SXRF01 > JAGVKI01. The sequence goes on from JAGVLO010000004.1 coordinate 70,617, forward strand.
GGCAAAGGGTACGAGTTTCCACAGCGGGCTGGGCGCGGCCTTGCCGCCGGTGCGGCCTTCAAGCGTAATATCTTCCAGCATTTTTTCAAGGTCCACGCGCACGGGAACCTGCGAATATTCGCCCATTGGCTTTTGCGGCGGGTAGGTGAATTCCAGCGTGGCGCCGGAAGGGCTGGCTACCACGAAATTAGTGGGTTCGCGCACGGAATTGGCAGGGCGTTTGACAGGAGGGTTATCGACCATAAATAGCGTTCAAAGCGTTGTTTGGCCTGATTATACCCTGTTTATGTTAAGGTTTTATGGCTGAGCTATATATTTATATGAACAAACCGCCCATATAAATTATTGATAAACATTATTTTTGTCTCTGTGGCATTCACGCCGTGATGATGTTTTTTTAGCAAACGAGGGGGGTACGAAAAGCCTGTAAATGGTGGCTCGAGAGGGATTTGAACCCCCGACCAAGGGATTATGATTCCCCTGCTCTACCGCTGAGCTACCGAGCCACATTATCTACAAAGCCAGAGGCATAGGAATTAGGGGCGGGAAGGCCAAAAAGCAAGCGAAAACTGAAGGCGGACCGCCCCAAAAGGCAATAAAAAACGCGCTGACCTTGGCCAGCGCGTTTTTATTAAATAATTAGAACAATCTAAGGTTAGATTGTTTCTATTATTACATCTTCTTTTCTTCGGTCTTTGCCTTTTCTTCGGTCTTGCCAGCAGCAGGAGCGGTCTTGTCTGCAGCAGTAGCAGCAGCTTCGTCCTTCTTAGCATCCTTAGCATCGGTTTTAGCAGCATCGGTGGTAGCTACGGTCTTTGCAGCAGCGTCCTTCTTTACTTCTTCAACAGCGAAAGCAGGAGCGGAGAGAAGGCCGAGAGCGGCGATCAGAGCGAGTGTCTTGGTCATGGGTTTAATCCTTAAAAAAGATGTTGGTTTTAATAGTATGCCCCGACTTGCATCGGGCGTGTGGGCATATAAACACCCTGAGGATTAAACTGCCATGTAAAAAATATTACATTTTTGTAATCTTGCGGCTGCTGTGGATAACTAGGTCAGCAGGGCATGAATTTCCGAGGTTTTTGCGGCCAGCACATTCTCGCTGTAGGGGGCGCCCGCAACGCCACTGTTCCATATTGGATTGGGCCATGCCGCATCGTTCTCAAAGCGTGCGATAACATGGATATGCAGCTGCGGAACCATGTTACCCAGCGCGGCGATATTCATTTTATGGGCGTTCGTATGCGCTAAAAATTGTGCAGTGCAAAAACGCACTTCCTGCATCACGGTTTGATAGTCTGTTTCGCCCAGTTCAGAAATTTCGCGTACGCCATCGCGCATCGGCACCAGTATCAGCCACGGGAATTGGGAGTTATTCATCAGCAGCACGCGGCAGGCTTTCAGGTCGCAGATATGTGCGCAGTCTTTGGCTAGTTGCGGATGCAGCTCGAAAGCCATATTATTTGCCGAACACGCGCTTGAAGATGGTGTTCACATGCTTGGTGTGGTAGCGCAGGTCGAACAGTTTTTTCAGGTCTGCGGCCTTGATATGTTTGGTGATGTCCTTGTCGGCGGAAAGCTCGGTCAGGAAGTCTTTGCCCTGTTCCCACACTTTCATGGCGTTACGCTGTACCAGCTTGTACGAGTCCTCGCGGCTGACGCCTGCCTGTGTGAGCGCAAGCAGTACGCGCTGCGAAAACACGAGGCCGCGCATTTTGTTCATGTTTTTTTCCATGGTGTCGGGATAGACCACCAGCTTGTCGATGACGTTCGTCAGGCGGTTCAGCGCGAAATCGAGCGTTACTGTAGCATCGGGCGCAATCATGCGCTCAACGGAGGAGTGCGAAATATCGCGCTCGTGCCATAATGCTACATTTTCCAGCGCGGGCGTGACATAGCCGCGCACAAGGCGGGCAAGTCCGGTGACGTTTTCGGAAAGCACAGGGTTGCGCTTGTGCGGCATGGCCGAGCTACCTTTCTGGCCGGGGGAGAAATATTCCTCGGCTTCCAACACTTCGGTGCGCTGCAAATGGCGGATTTCCACGGCGAGGCGTTCCATCGAGCTGGCGATAACGCCGAGCGTGGCAAAGAACATGGCGTGGCGGTCGCGCGGGATAACCTGTGTGGAAACCGGTTCTACTGTCAGGCCCATTTTCTTGGCAACGTACTGTTCTACAAATGGATCGATATTGGCGAATGTGCCGACAGCGCCGGAAATAGCGCAGGTGGCGATTTCAGCGCGTGCGGCTTTCATGCGTTCGCGGCAGCGGTTGAATTCGGCGTAGTAACCCGCCAGCTTCAGGCCGAATGTCACCGGCTCGGCGTGGATGCCGTGGCTGCGGCCAATGGTCGGCATGTCCTTGGTTTCATAGGCGCGCTTTTTAATGGCGGCGAGCAGGGCATCTAAATCTTTGAGTAAAATATCGCTGGCGCGGGCAAGCTGCACAGCAAGGCAGGTGTCGAGTACGTCGGAGCTGGTCATACCCTGATGCAGGAAACGTGCTTCCGGCCCTACATATTCCGCTACGTTGGTGAGGAAAGCGATAACGTCATGCTTGGTGGTGCGCTCGATTTCGTCGATGCGCTTTACGTCGAACTTGCCTTTTTTCCATATGGTCTTGGCCGCGCTTTCGGGAATCACCTTGAGTTTTGCCAGCGCGTCGCAGGCATGTGCTTCCAGCTCGAACCAGATTTGGTAACGTGTCTGGTCGCTCCAGATATTGGCCATTTCAGGGCGGGAATAACGCGGGATCATTTTTTGTACGCTTTCTTGAGAATTCGAGGACGGGAGTGACAACGAAATGTGCCACTAGAATGACTTTTAATAGGCAACAGGCACGGGGTCAAGGGCGCGCCACAAATACCATGTGGCAACCGTGCGGTAAGGCTTCCAGCGTTCGCCAAGGGCGCGGAAATCCAGCATATTCATGGGTTCATTCTTGTTGTAATGCCTGAAAACCGCCTTTTGCAGGCCGATATCGGCCACGGGGTAAACGTCGGGGCGGCCAAGGTGGAAAATCAACAACATTTCCACTGTCCAACGGCCAATGCCCTTGATGCTGGTCAGTTCCTTGATAATTTCATCGTCGGTCATGTTCGGCCAGTTTTTGATGACATCCTTATTATCAAGGAAGTGATTGGCCAGCGCGTGCATGTAGGTCACTTTGCGCTCGGACAGGCCGCAGGAGCGAAGTATGGCGGCGTCTATGTTGGCAAGTTTGCGCGGGGTAATTTTGTCAGCGGCCATCATTACCCTGTTCCACACCGTGTCGGCGGCTTTCACTGAAATCTGCTGGCCGACGATGGAGCGCGCCAGCGTATAAAAAGCTTCGCCGCGCAGCTGCATGGTTTCGCCTTCGTAAGAGGCAATGAGTTTTTTCATCACCTTGTCGGTTTTGGAGAGTTCTTTTTTCGCTTCGTCCCAATAAGCGGGGGAGGTCATTGGCGCAATTGGCCGCCAAAGCCTTTGTTTGCAGCGGCGACAATGGCGTTGCTCACTGTGGTGATGTCGGCATCGGACAGCGTGCGCTCAAAGGATTGCAGCGTCACTTTCACGGCGACCGATTTCTTGCCAGCGTCCACGCCTTTGCCGGAATACACGTCGAAAATGCGTACATCGGTCACCAGCTGTTTTTCAGCGGCGTTGATGGCTTTGATGATATCGGCTGCAGGCACCTTATCATCCACAATAAAAGCGAAGTCACGCTCCACTGCCTGATATTCAGAAAGTTTCAGTGCGGGGCGGGTCTTTGATTTAGCACGCGGGGCGGGGATGGTGTCGAGGAAAATTTCAAAGCCGGATACGCGGCCTTCGATATCGAAACGTGACAAAATGCCCGGGTGGATTTCACCGAAATAGCCCAGCACAATCTTGCCACCCAGCGTCAGCGCACCGCTGCGGCCGGGGTGATACCATGCGGGGAGATTGGTGGTGACGATGTCAGCTTTATTCAGGCCGAGCGATTGCAATATGTCCAGAGCATCGGCCTTGGCCTCAAACGCGTCGGTTTCTCGTGATTTGTTGGCAAACAGCGCCTCATTATAGTGTTGTTCGGTTACCGTGCCGCTGCGAATACCACAAGCCACCATACGCTGGCCTTCGGGTGTGATGTCAAAAAATTGCAGGCCGACTTCAAACAGCGAAACATCCTTGAAGCCACGGAATGCGTTCTTTTTTGCCGCTTCCAGCAGGTTGGGCAGCAGGTTGGGGCGCATGGTGTCGAGGTCAGCGGAAATCGGGTTGACCAGTTTCAGTTTCGCATTGCCCCCGCCGAATAATTTTGCCTGCGCTTCCGGCAGGAACGACCACGTCACGGCTTCACTCATGCCGCGCGAGGCCAGCGTGCGCTTGGCGAGGTGTACGCGTTTTTGGGCAAGGTTCAGTGCCGGTTTGCTGATAGCGGGCAGCTTGGGCAGCGGCGTGGTCGGGATATGGTCATAGCCGTGGATGCGCAATACTTCTTCCACCAGATCGGCTTCGCCCTCAACGTCGGCGCGCCATGACGGCGGGGTGACAACCCAGCTGCCATATTCGGATTTGCAGGCAAAGCCAAGCGCCGTGAGTATGGATTCCACCTTGTCATTATGCAGCGATACGCCGCCTAAATTTTCAATGCGTTCAGCCTTCAGCGTGATGCTGCGCGGCGCATACGGTGATTTACCTGTCACTACCAGTTCGCTGGTCTCGCCGCCGCAGAGTTCCTTAATCAGGCACAGCGCGAGTTTCGCGCCGGTTTCCAGAAATTCAGGGTCAACGGCGCGTTCAAAGCGGTAGCGCGCGTCGGAATCAATCTGCAATGCGCGGCCATTGGCTGCCACATGCGCAGGCTTGAAGAGTGCCACTTCCAGAAACACGTCGGTGGTGTCCATGCCGCAGCCGGTGGGTTCACCGCCGATAATGCCGCCAAGCGCCTGCGGCGCTGCATCGTCGGCTATCACGCACATGCCCGAGCCGAGGATATAGTCTTTGCCGTTAAGTGCTTTCAGCGATTCGCCGGATTTGGATTCACGCACACTCAGATTGCCCTTGAGTTTTTTGATATCATAGACATGCAGGGGGCGGCCAAGGTCGAAGGTGATGTAGTTGGTGATGTCCACCAGCGCGGAAATTGGTTTCTGGCCGATGGCTTCCAGCCGTGTTTTCAGCCATGACGGGCTTTCAGCGTTTTTCACGCCTTTGATGGCAGCGCCAATAAACTGGTTACAATGTGGCGTTGTAATGGTGACATTCACGGGTGATTTGAAACTGCCCTTTACGCCGGAAATATCCGGCAGGGGCTTGAGTGTGCCAAGGCCTGCAGCGGCGAGGTCACGCGCCACGCCGCGCACACCAAGACAATCGGCGCGGTTAGGGGTGATAGCGATTTCGATAACGGGGTCGTTCGCACCCAGCGCGTCAATGGCTGGGCTGCCGATTTTTGGCTCGCCGGAGAGTTCAATGATGCCTGCGCCGTCCGTACCCAGAGAAAGTTCGGCGGCGGAACACAACATGCCGTTGCTTTCTACACCGCGAATCTTGGTTTTTTTAATGACAAGGCCGTTAGCGGGAATCAGCGCGCCTTCCTTGGCCAGCACTACATATATGCCTGCGCGGGCGTTGGCCGCGCCGCAGACAATCTGCAATTCTCCTACATCCGTCTGCACCTTGCACACGCGCAGCTTGTCGGCTTCGGGGTGTTTTTCGGCCTGCAGGATTTTGGCAACGGTAAAGGCGGCCAAATCTTTGCTGCGGTCGGCGATGGACTCAACTTCAAGGCCGACAGCCGTCAGCGTGGTGCTTATTTGCTCCAGTGACGCGTTGGTATCGAGATGGTCTTTCAGCCAGCCGAGGGTGAATTTCATGTAAGCTCTGCCCCTGTCATCATGGCCTTGCGGCGGGCTTCTACCGTGTCTATCCATGATTGGCGTGGCGTCTTCGCCGTGGCAACCGCTAGCGCAGCATTATAATGCTCAAGGCATTCGGGTGGCAGGGCGTCCTGACCCAGGCAATCCTCGATGTCGCGGCGGTATTTTTCAGCCTTGGCGGCGTAGTCGCGGATAAAGTCTGCCTGTGTGGGCTGCGGCATACCGCTGCCTGTGCGGGCTTTGACCAGCATCTCGAGATTGTGGAAAGCATCTTTCAGCAGGATTTCATTTGGCGTGCCGTCAAATTCACTTACGGCAAATTGCAGCACGTCTTCAATAGCTTCGCGGCGGGTGCGTGGGCTTTCCAGCACCTTGTCCACTTTTGCACGTTTCTTTTCGCTTAATGCCTCGTCTTCGTCTTTGGGCATATGGAGCGCCGCGTCGGCATAGGCGCGCACATAACTCAGGCTGATTTCCGTTGTCATGCGCTCGGTGATGTCCTTGTTTATCAAGGGCAGATTTTCAATGCTGATGCTCATAAGCCTCCGATCAATGACGGGATGGCCAATGCATCGAAACCATAATGTTTCAACCAGCGCGCGTCGCTTTCAAAAAAGGTGCGTAAATCAGGAATACCATATTTGAGCATGGCAAGGCGCTCGACGCCCATGCCAAAGGCAAAGCCTTGCCACTCGTTGGGGTCAAGGCCGCAGTTTCTAAGCACATTTGGATGAACCATACCGCAGCCCATCACTTCCAGCCAGTCAGCGCCTGCACCAATCTTGATTTCCTCGCGCGAGCGCGTGCAGCCTATATCCACTTCCGCCGAAGGTTCGGTGAAGGGGAAAAAGCTTGGGCGGTAGCGCACGGGTACGTTATCCAGCTCAAAAAACGCCTTCAGGAATTCGATGATGCAGCCCTTGAGGTGTCCCATATGAATATTCTTGTCGATGACGAAGCCTTCAACCTGATGGAACATCGGCGTGTGGGTAATATCGGAATCGCAGCGGTACGTTGAGCCGGGCGCGATGAAGCGGAAAGGCGGCTTACCTGCTTTCATGGTGCGAATCTGCACCGGCGATGTGTGGGTGCGTAGCAGTGTTTTGCCGTCGCCCCCGGGATTATTTGAATTTCCTTGTAAATAGAAGGTGTCGTGCATCTGGCGGGCAGGGTGCGACTCGGGAATGTTGAGTTTGTCGAAGTTCATTTCGTCGGATTCGATGTCCGGCCCTTCGGCAACCGAAAAACCCATATCGGCGAAGATGGCGGTGATTTCTTCAATGACCTGTGTCACCGGGTGAATTTTGCCTTGCGTCTCGGCGCGGGCGGGCAGGGTAACGTCGATGGTTTCGGTTTGCAGGCGTTCGTTGAGTTCCAATATTTTAAGATCAGACCTCCGATCTTCAAGCGCTTGTTCAACGCGGCGCGCATCATGATTAAAGCGCTCTCCAGATTTTTTTCTTTCTTCTACATCTGGAATATTGCCTAAACTTTTTCTCAGAAGCGTATAAACGCCGCTTTTTTTGCCAAAGGCCTCAAGGTCAATAGCTTCTAATTCAATTGTGGATGTAGCTTTTTGAATACGCGAAATAAAATCCGCGAATTGTTCTGTAAGCTGCGCACCTGTTACTGTTACCATTTGTGTCGTCATTCCGGCGTAGGCCGGAATCCATGCTGCTATTTAAAAATACTGGCACAGATTCCGGCATTAACGGTGGACTCCGGCCTACGCCGGAGTGACAAAGATTTACGCTGCTTTTTTAGCGAGCGCAGCTTTCGACTGTTCAACCAGTGCCTTGAAAGCGGCTGGTTCGCGTGTGGCGAGGTCAGACAGCACCTTGCGGTCAACGCTGATGCCGGCTGTTATCAGGCCGTTCATGAACTGTGAATACACCATGCCGTGTTCGCGTACGCCGGCGTTGATGCGTTGGATCCACAGTGAGCGGAACGTGCGTTTTTTGTTGCGGCGATCGCGATATGCGTATTTCAGGCCTTTTTCGACTTTTTCAATCGCAACGCGGAAGCAGGTGCTTGAGCGGCCGCGATAGCCTTTTGCCATTTTGAGCACTTTTTTGTGGCGGGCGTGCGTGGTAACCCCTCTTTTAACGTGTGCCATGGTTCAATGCTCCCTTATTTGCTGTTGCCGTAAGGCATGTACTGCACGATACGATGCGTATCCGACTCATCCATGATGGTGGTGCCGCGTGCATTGCGGATAAAACGGTTGGTGCGCTTGCGCATACCGTGGCGTTTTCCGGCTTGGGAGGCTACTACTTTACCGGTTGCGGTGAAGCGGAAACGCTTCTTGCAACCACTTTTGGTTTTCAACTTTGGCATTTTCCTATCCTTTATTTTAGAATTGCGTTTAAGGGCTTTCGCCCTTTTGGTCACTTTATCAAGTGACTCCAACCCACCAAGGCAATGCCTCGCCCGGAGATTGGGGGAGGAACTTAATAGACGCAAAACCACCCCATTTCAAGCAAAAAACAGCCATTTGCGAATTATTTTCAGTTATGGTTGAAATAACCGACGTTTGCACTATATAATAGTAACAAATCCAGAAATATTCTGGGTTTACACAATTTTTTAGGAGGTTTTCAATGACATTTCGCGATCCGTTTACTACAGCGGCGCAATCTTACGAGCAAACCCGTGCCGTCGAGCGCGACGCTGGCTTGCGTGCTCACATGCTGCGTGTTTACAATTATATGGCCAGCGCACTCGCGCTGACCGGTATTGTAGCACTTTTTGCAGCCAATTCACCCGCTTTCCTCTCCCTGCTGTATCAGGTAGAAAACGGCAATCCCGTTGGCGTAAGTGGGTTTGGCTGGCTGGTCATGTTTGCCCCGTTGGGTTTGGTGCTTTGGCTGAGTTTCGGTATTCAGCGTATGAGCTTGTTTACCGCTCAGGCTGTTTACTGGGCGTACGCGGCGTTGATAGGCCTTTCCCTGTCGTCCATTTTCCTTGTTTATACAGGTGAAAGCATTGCCCGTACCTTCTTCGTAACCGCCGGTACTTTTGGTGCTATGAGCATTTATGGCTACACTACCAAGCGTGACCTGTCGGGCATGGGTGCATTCCTGATTATGGGACTGATTGGCTTGCTGCTTGCTTCGCTGGTGAATATCTTCCTGCAAAGCTCGGCATTGTCTTTCGCCACGTCGGTTATCGGCGTGCTGATTTTCGTAGGCCTGACCGCCTATGATACCCAGAAAATCAAGGTCATGTACTACCAGATGAGCGGCCAAGGCGAAGCGCTTGCCAAGGCGGCCGTTATGGGCGCACTCAGCCTGTATATGGACTTCATCAATATCTTCATATACCTGCTGCGCTTTATGGGCGAACGCAAGTAACCTTGCGGCAGTAAGAAAAGAAAAACCCGATCGTGAAAACGGTCGGGTTTTTTATTGTGTAGATTCCCGTTGCGGCAAGCGCCCAGCCGTGGCAATTGAGTAGCATTATGAAACTCATCAACACCATCGGCGTATATACCTTGTGCAAGCGTGAAATCTGGCGCTTTTCCAAGGTCTGGAATCAGACCGTGATTGCGCCGGTCATCACCACGCTTTTGTTCCTTGCCATCATGACGCTGGCCATGGGCGCCGACCATAAAACCGTCGAAGATATACCGTTCAACCAGTTCATCGCCCCCGGCTTGATTATGATGGCTATTGTGCAGAACGCCTTTGCCAATACGTCGTCGTCGCTCATGCTGGGCAAGATACAGGGCGTGATTATCGATATCCTCACCCCGCCGCTGACCGGTGGTGAAATCACTTTTAGTCTTGTTATGGGCGGCATAGTACGTGGCTTTGCCGTAGGCATCGTGGTGATGGCGGCAGTATATGTATTCGTGCCATTCACTATGGCACATCCGCTGGTGGCGTTTCTGGTGGTGCTGCTGTCCAGTATTATGCTGGCGCTGTTGGGTGTGGTCACTGGCCTGTGGGCGCAGTCGTTTGATCATGTGGCGGCCATTACCAATTACATCATCACCCCGCTGGCGTTCCTGTCCGGCACGTTTTATTCGGTCAAGCAGCTGCCGGAGTTCTGGTACACGGTTTGCCACTATAACCCATTCTTTTATATGATAGATATTTTCCGTTACTCGATTATTGGCGTCAGCGACACCCATGATGTGACGATGGGGCTGGTGGTATTGACGGTAACTAATATTGTGTTGTGGATCATGACGGTAGTGCTGTTCCGCACGGGGTATCGCCTGAAGACGTAAGTAAAACTGTTGACATAACCCCCGCCACTACAGATAATCGCCGTTTTTCCATTGTCAGGAATAGAGTTAGCCGATGTCTTCGGTATTGCCGGTTTACCGGCGTTCCAACATTGTTATTGCGCGCGGGGAAGGGGTGTATCTCTTTTCGACCGAGGGAGTTCGTTATCTTGATTTTGCCGCAGGCATTGCGGTCAATGCGCTTGGCCATTGCCATCCGCATGTGGTGGCCGCACTTAAATCGCAGGCGGATACGCTCTGGCATTGTTCCAACATGTACCGCATGGAAGGCTTAGAACGTCTCGCCGACCGCTTCGTCGAGCGCAGCTTTGCCGACAAGGTTTTTTTCTGTAACTCGGGAACCGAGGCAGTGGAATGCGGCCTGAAAATGCTGCGCAAATATCATGACGCCACCGGCAACCCGCAGCGCTACCGTGTTATCACCATGGAAGGCGGTTTCCATGGCCGCACGCTGGCCTGTATTTCCGCTGGCGGTAACGACATTGCCCGCAAGGGCTACGAGCCGCTGGTCGATGGGTTCGACCGCGTGCCGTTCAACAATCTCGAAGCGGTGAAAGCGGCTATAGGCCCGCAGACGGCGGCTATTCTTGTCGAGCCAGTGCAGGGCGAGGGCGGTATTCATGTGGCCACCAAAGAGTTTTTGCAAGGCGTGCGCAAGCTGGCTGACCAGCACGGGCTGTTACTATACCTTGATGAAGTGCAATGCGGCCTTGGCCGCACGGGCGCGTGGTTCGCCCATGAGCATTACGGCATCACACCGGACATCATGTCGGTGGCTAAGGGTATCGGCAACGGCTTCCCGCTGGGAGCGTGTTTTGCAACTGAAAAAGCCGCGCAGGGCATGGTGCCGGGTTCGCACGGCTCTACGTATGGCAGCAATCCGCTGGCAATGGCGGTCGGCAATGCGGTGATGGACGTCATGTCGGAGTCGGGCTTCCTTGAGCAAGTGAATAAAGTAGCTATGACATTAAAAACCGGCTTGCAGTCATTGCAGCAATCCTTTCCACAAATTTTGCGGGAAGTGCGGGGCATGGGGTTGATGCTCGGCGTACAACTCGGTGTTCCGGCTATGGAGATGGTTGAGCGCCTACGCAGCCGCAAGTTGTTGGTGACGGCGGCCGAGGGCGATGTGCTGCGCATTGTGCCACCGCTTATTATTGAAGAAACGCATGTGCAGGAGGCGCTGGCGGTGATGTCTGGCGTATGTAAGGAATGGCAATAACAGACACAGGAAAAACAAGGCATTTTCTGGACCTTTCGGCGTTTGACGCGGCCACGCTGCGCCTTATCCTTGACCACGCGGCACAGCTGAAAGCAGAGCGCAAGAGCGGCGAATTCAGGCCGCTGCTCGCTAATAAAAAACTGGCCATGATTTTTGAAAAAAATTCCACCCGCACACGCGTTTCATTCGAGGTGGCGATGATGGATCTTGGTGGCCATGCCCTGCCGTTCAACAGCAATGAACTGCAGATTGGGCGCGGCGAAACGGTAGCAGATACGGCACGCGTGCTTTCGCGGTATGTTGATGCCATCATGCTGCGTTGCCACAGCCATGACAAGTTGCTGGAACTGGCCAAAAACGCAGGTGTACCCGTTATTAACGGGCTGACCGAATACAGCCATCCCTGCCAGATTATAGCTGATATATTAACGTTTGAGGAGCATGTCGGGCCGATTGCCGGAAAAACTATTGCATGGATAGGTGACGGCAATAACGTGGCGCAAAGCTGGATTATGGCGGCGGCGCTATTTGGTTGCAAGTTGCGGCTTGCCTGCCCGCCCAAGCTTAATCCGTTGCCGGAAGTGGTGGAATGGGCAAAAAGCCGGGGCGGCGATATCGAGCTGATGACTTCGCCGGAAAAAGCGGTAGCCGGAGCTGACGCCGTGATTACCGATACATGGGTGTCGATGGGCGACGTGCATGCCGAGGCGCAAATCAAGATGCTTGCTTCCTACCAAGTGAATGCGGCGCTTATGAAAAAAGCATCCCCGTCAGCTGTTTTTCTGCATTGCCTGCCTGCGCACAGGGGAGAAGAGGTGACCGAAGATGTGATAGACGGCCCGCAGTCACGTGTGTTTGACGAGGCGGAGAACCGCCTGCATGTTCAGAAGGCTATACTTTTGTGGTGCTTAGCAAAAATATAGTGCAAAAACAAAAGAGTAATGCTAGAATGACGCTAATAAAAAGAGGTTAAGATTATTATGCGAGTCTTCGGTCTTTTTGCGCTTGTAATCATATCGGTTGCATTGATATTTTTTGGTCATAGTTCTTCACGCCAGAAACTTGATGACCGAAAGAAGTACGGCAGCGATGTGCTTATAAAAAAAATATCAGAATACAACGTAAAAGAACACGATTTGGAAGGGTATGTTGGGCAGGCTGGCGTTACGCGCACACCTCTGCGCGATCAGGATGCCATTAAGGGAATTCCTTCACGCAAGACCCCGGCGGCAACTCGTGATAACAACACTTTACGCTATCCGGCGCCTCAGAAGCCAATTCAACCCGCATCCCAGCCTCCGAAGCCAGCTGCTCCTTCAAATACAAATGATTATTACCCGCCACCACCGGCTGTTGAAGATCCAGAGGCACAGCAGTACAACAATTACAGCGGCCCGCGTTCCAGCCTTGAGGAGAGTAGCGACGGGTTCAAGCTGCCTTTCCCGCCGTCGCCTAATCCCCATATTGACTATCTTAGGGGGGGGCAAAAAATATCGTACCAGAGCGATATCGTGTACACCTATGACGTTAACGGTAAACCAGCCCCGATGCCTGATGGTGAATACGACGTTCGGTTACCTAATGGAAAATACATAAGAATGTATGTTCAGGACGGTAAAAATATGCTCCAGCCGGATGAATAAAATATCCCTAAAAAAAGCCTGACAAAGCCTCCTTTTGCCTGTAAGCATTAACCTTTAAGATACAGCCATTAGGGGTCTGCTTGCAGCCATGACCATGACACCGTTGTTAGATACGGTACACGTACCGAAAGATATGCGTTCCATGACGCAGGAGCAGCTGGAGCAGCTGGCCTCGGAAGTACGCGCCGAATTGGTCTCCGCCGTTTCGCAAACGGGCGGGCATCTGGGCGCGGGGCTTGGCGTGGTCGAACTGACTGTGGCGCTGCACCATGTGTTCGACACACCGGAAGATATTCTCATTTGGGATGTGGGCCACCAGTCCTACCCGCATAAAATCCTCACCGGCAGGCGTGACCGCATACGCACATTGCGAAAGCCCGACGGACTTTCCGGTTTCTGCAAGCGTGATGAAAGTGAGTATGATCATTTCGGCGCGGGACACAGTTCCACATCGATTTCCGCTGCGCTGGGCATGGCCGTTGCACGCGATATGGATGGCAAAAAACATGATGTGATTGCCATAATCGGCGATGGCGCGATGAGCGCGGGCATGGCGTTTGAAGCACTCAACAACGCTGGTGCTATTGATACGCGCCTGATTGTTATCCTCAATGACAACGACATGTCGATAGCGCCGCCTGTGGGTGCAATGAGTGCTTATTTTGCACGTCTATTGTCTTCGCGTCCTTATCACAAGCTTCGCGATATCGGTAAGGCGCTGATAGAAAAATTCCCCGAGCCGCTTGCCCGCTTTGCACGCAAGACCGAGCATTTTGCGCGTGATTTTGCAGTGGGCGGCACGTTGTTTGACGAACTGGGTTTTTATTATGTCGGTCCGGTGGACGGACATAATCTGGCGCACCTGCTGCCTGTGCTGCGCAATATCAAAAATGACCGTGACACCGGCCCCATATTGCTGCATGTGGTCACCAAAAAAGGCTATGGCTACGCGCCTGCCGAAGCTGCTGATGACAAATACCACGGTGTGGTGACCTTTGATGTTTCTACTGGTGCGCAAAAGAAAACGCCTGCAAGCGCCCCAAGCTACACCAAAATATTTGCCGAAAGCCTGATTAAGGAAGCAAAAAACGACAACAAAATTGTCGCCATTACCGCTGCCATGCCGTCTGGCACGGGTCTGGATTTATTCGCAAGGGAATTCCCCGAGCGCTGTTTTGACGTAGGCATTGCCGAGCAGCATGCCGTGACCTTTGCCGCTGGCCTAGCCGTGCAGGGTTACAAGCCGTTTGCCGCGATTTATTCTACCTTCCTGCAACGCGCCTATGATCAGGTGGTGCATGATGTGGCGTTGCAAAAACTGCCTGTGCGTTTTGCTATTGACCGTGCTGGCCTTGTCGGTGCTGACGGGCCGACCCATGCCGGTTCGTTTGATATCACCTATCTTGCCACGCTGCCTAACATGGTGGTGATGGCAGCTGCCGATGAAGTAGAACTGATGCATATGGTGGCGACTGCCGCTGCTATTGATGACCGCCCATCGGCCTTCCGCTATCCGCGCGGCGAGGGCCTGGGTTTGGCACTACCAGAAAAAGGCACACCGTTCGAAATCGGCAAGGGGCGCATCATGCGTGAGGGCAACAGGGTAGCGCTTTTATCGCTAGGCACGCGCCTGCAGGAATGCATGAAGGCAGCGGAATTGCTTGACGATATGGGTATTGTTGCAACCGTTGCCGATGCACGTTTTGCAAAGCCGTTGGATGAGGCGCTGATTCGCCAGCTGATGAAAAACCATGAACTGTTGGTAACGGTGGAAGAGGGCGCTATTGGCGGTTTTGGGGCGCATGTATTGTCGTTCGCTGCACAGGCAAATCTGCTGGGCAGCAACAGCCGTATATTGCCGCTATACCTGCCGGATATATTCATTGAGCAGAACACCCCAAGCGTGATGTATGAACAGGCGGGTCTCAATGCTGTGCAGATTGTCACTTCCGTGTGTGAAAAACTGGACCTGAAGCCGGTGCTGGTAAAGAAGGCACTCTAGCCTGTCATATAGCCGTAAAATGAACTCAAAACACTGATAATTAACTATATATTCAATGTTTCTTCACAAAAAATTCATGTGCTGTAACGCATATTTGTGGTAACCTAGCAGTATAGGATAAAAATTATTGAGGTGGCTATGTCTGAATCTGACAATCCTTTTAACAAAAATGCCGAAATGGCAAGGATGCGCGACGATGTCGCCAACCGTAAATTCAATATCAAGATTAAGGGCATGTTGATTACCGGCGCGTTGATGCTGGGCGGCTTTGCGTTACTGGCGGTTGCACCGGCATTACTTGGTGCCGCTACCCCGCTTATTGGTGTTGCCTTGATGGGTGCCAGCGCGATTGCAGGCCTGTTTACACTCAAGGAAACTAAAAAGCTCGAAGTGGACGAACAATACCTGCAAGGGTACATGCAGGGAAAAACTCACTGGGGTGAAGGCTACCGCAAGGAAGTAGCCGAACACGGGTATTCGCTCGGCGGCCCCGTCGTTACCAGCAATGGCCCTGATATGGGCGGTATTCCTGGCGCTCGTGGCGGCCAGTACCGTGGCACTAACTCGTAATTAGGCTTCAATCTTGAATCTTAAATTAGCTGCTTCTTCCACTATTATTGTCTCGAATAACCAGCTTTCGTTTAACGGGCTGGTTATTCGCTGTGCTATCGGTAAATCCGGCATCAGCGATAAAAAGCAAGAAGGTGACGGCGCTACGCCGCGCGGAATTTTCCCTTTGCGTGAATGCTGGTATCGCGCCGATCGCATTAAATCCATCAAAACCAGCCTGCCCCTGCGTGTCACGCATGAGGAAGACGGATGGTGCGACGCTCCTTCCAGCCCCCATTACAACAAGCCGGTAAAGCTCCCGTACTCCTTGTCACATGAGAAGATGTGGCGTGAAGACCATGTCTATGACATCGTGGTGCCGCTGGGCTATAACGATGACCCCGTGATAACTGGCAAGGGCAGCGCTATATTTATGCATCTTGCCCGTGAAAATTATGAACCTACCGAAGGTTGCGTGGCGCTTTCCCAGCCCGACCTGCTGGCGCTGCTGGCTCTTTGCGCCCCCGGCGTTTGTATCGAAATCAAAGCTTGACCCCATTAACTATTGTTAATAAATTAACACCCTAAATCATTTCGAGGGTCTCCATGGAATTTTTCACGCATAGCACACTGAAAGATGGCGATGTTATCCAGTTTGATGGCAATGTCTCTGTTTTCGATCACCCTAAAGGTCACAAGCAACTGGCTCAGGAAAAATTTCTCACCGGAGATGAAGACGCTACTCCGCTGCCTGAAAAGCAGCTGTTTCTGGTATTGTCTGAATCAGGCCACTATTCTAGCATTAGCAATGCGGCAATGCACACGGTCAAGGCATATCAACTAGTACCCATTGATCCCGCGAACATGGATAACGTGAATTTCAAAGACTACCATGTTGTGATGCCGTTGGATAAGGGCGTGCTTAAGTCAGCCAATGGTAAGGACAACGACCTAAAAACCAACCGTGATATCATCACTCCGCAGCAAATGCATATTGTCGGGCATATCGACTATACCCGCACGCTGACAAGAAGGGGTGACGATGTTTCCAGTTCAACGACATTCAACACCAGCAAGCCCGTGTTGAAAGATATCCGCGAGGTTGATGCACGCACCGGCAAATTCAAGCCTGCGGCTGAGGTCACGCGTGACAAGCCTGCCGTTACTCCGGATACGCCGGACCAGCAGCAGGGACGCGCATAACAAATGATAGCCAATAAAAACCTGTCCGGTGATGTGATGCTGCTGCGTGAGAGGGATGCTTCCGGCGAGCAGGCCTATTATTTTGTAAAGCCACATGCGGGTAAGCAAATAATGCTGGGCAAAATGCCACGAGGAACTCAGTATAACATTGAAGAATATGGGGTTATTCTGGCTTCCGGCTATGGCAATCCCGAGGGCGAAACCATCGCGTGGGTTAACAGCGAATACGGCACGGAATTTGTGCTAGCTGGTGAGCAAGAGACTTGTGCTGAAACTGCACAGTCCGGTCCGATGCATAATTTTCTGCATATCAATCCCCAGCAATAGCGGATTTCCGTTGCAGTTTTGGCAGCCGGAGGCTAGCTTCCGGCCAGTTCTTACAATTACCGATTAAACCCATAAGGAATCATTCACCATGGCAAAACAGGCAAGCACCGCTATGACCACCTCCGCAGGACAAGACTACAAAGTTGCAGATATTTCACTGGCTCAGTGGGGCCGCAACGAAATCTCGCTGGCAGAAACCGAAATGCCAGGCCTGATGGCGCTGCGTGCGGAATATGGCAAGAGCCAGCCGCTTAAAGGTGCAAGGATCATTGGTTGCCTGCACATGACCATCCAGACCGCTGTGCTGATTGAAACCCTCATTGCCCTTGGCGCGGAAGTACGCTGGAGCAGCTGCAATATTTTCTCCACGCAGGATCAGGCTGCTGCAGCGATTGCCGCTACCGGCGTTCCCGTGTTCGCATGGAAGGGTGAAACCGAAGAAGAATATGAATGGTGCATCGAACAGACACTGCAAGGCCCGAATGGATGGATTGCAAACATGATTCTCGATGACGGCGGCGACGTAACCAAAGTCATGCACGAGAAACACCCCGACCTGCTCAGGCACATCAAGGGTATCTCCGAAGAAACCACCACCGGCGTTCACCGCCTGCATGAAATGGTCAAGGCCGGTGCGCTGAAAGTGCCTGCCATTGACGTGAACAATTCGGTGACCAAATCCAAATTCGACAACCTGTATGGTTGCCGCGAATCACTGCCAGATGGTCTGAAACGTGCTACCGACATCATGCTGGCTGGTAAAGTCGCTGTGATTGCCGGGTTCGGTGACGTAGGCAAGGGCTGCGCGGCTTCGCTGAAAACACAGGGCGCACGCGTAATCGTAACCGAAATCGACCCCATCTGCGCACTGCAGGCCGCGATGGAAGGTTATCAGGTGACCACGATGGAAGAAGCTGCACCGATTGCTGATATTTTCGTGACCGCCACCGGCAACGAAGACATCATCACGCTGGAACATATGCGTGCGATGAAAGACCGCGCCATCGTGTGCAACATCGGCCACTTCGACAGCGAAATTCAGGTTGCCGCGCTCAAGAACATGAAATGGACGGAAATCAAACCGCAAGTGGATGAAATCGAATTCCCGGGCGGCAAGCGTATCATCCTGCTGGCAAAGGGCCGTCTTGTGAACCTTGGTTGTGCCACCGGTCATCCGAGCTTCGTGATGAGTACCTCTTTCTCCAACCAGGTGCTTGCGCAGATCGAGCTGTGGAAAAATCATTCCAAGTACGAAAATAAAGTGTACGTACTGCCGAAGCACCTTGATGAAAAAGTTGCGGCGCTGCATCTTGAAAAGCTGGGTGTTAAGCTCACCAAGCTGACCAAGAAGCAGGCGGACTATATCAGCGTGGATGTAAACGGACCATTCAAGCCCGACATGTACCGCTACTAGAACGCTTTTCATTTAATCGTTCGCGTTGTTATCCTTCAGACGCGGCGCACTCACATAGTTGTTCTATGCTGCGTGCGCCTTGCCTCGGCTACCTAGCGAACAACCAAAGCAAAAGTGTTCTCAATATTTTACCACCAAACCACATGACATCTTGCTGCATTTGGATTATGAATGCAGGGAGATAACAAGTGGTTGGGTAATGTATAAAGCCAGCTTTAAAGCAGTTTTTCTTGCTACATGCAGTGCGCTGGCGACCAGTGCGCCTGCGTTTGCTTTGGCTGATGGCGGCATTTCCCCTGATATCGGGTTGTCCTGTTTCATGCTGGGAGCGGTGGGTGCGTTGTTTGTGGGTGGCATTGTTGTGCGCTCGCACAGAAAAGCATCTTCAATTGCGGTGACGGAAAACCCTCAGTTCAAGCGCATTAAACAGGAAAACGAAAAGCTCAAAGCTGAACTCAAGAACTGCTCTACCATCATCAATATGGCGCCGTTTCCTATCTGGCAGCGCGAAGGCAATCTGCGCATCCATTTCTACAACCTTGCTTACAGCGAGGCGATAGAAGATATCGTTGAAAAAACCAATCCCACGGAAACACCGGAACTGGACAAGAAAATTCCTGCCATGGCCAAACAGGCGATGGAGAGCGGTATGCCCGTGACTGAACGCCGCCACATCGTGCTTGATGGTGCGCGCAAGCTTTTCCAGATTACCGAGTTACCCATACCGGAAGAAAAAGTGACGGTGGGTTTTGCTTTCGATATGTCGGAAGTAGAATTGCTGAAAGAGGATATGGCACGCCATATTTCTGCGCAGGATGACTTGCTGGAAAGCTCGGCCAGCGCTATGGCGATTTACGGGCCGGACATGCGTCTTAAAAGCTTCAATTACGCGTTTGTAGCGTTGTGGAAGCTCGATGAAATGTGGCTGGAGTCACAGCCGACCTACGGCGAAATACTCGAAGCCTTACGCGAAAAGCGTCATCTGCCGGAACAGGCGAATTTCCAGCTTTTCAAACAGCAGCAGATAAAATTATTCACCACGCTTATTGAGCCGCGAGAGGAATTTTTCTACCTGCCGGATGGAAAAACTCTCCGCGTGATTGCCATTCCGCACGCGCTTGGTGGTATATTGTTTGCGTACGAAGATGTAACTGACCGGCTTGCACTGGAGAGTTCCTACAATACACTGATTGCCGTGCAGCGCGAAACACTCGATAATCTGCATGAGGGCGTAGCTGTGTATGGCGAGGACGGCCGCCTAAAGTTGTTTAACCCGGGTTATCTTAAGCTGTGGAATATCGATTTTGAATGGGCGCGCACCGAGCCGCATTTCAGCGAAGTGGTCGAGCGTTGCAAGCTGCTATACGCCTATGACGACTGGGATGCCTTCAGGAAAAGTCACATAAGCTACATGCAGACGCGTGAATCCTATTTCCGCCTGTTGGAACTCAGCAACGGCAAGGTGATTGACTGGCGCAAGGTTCCCCTGCCTGATGGCGCGACGCTGATAACCTACCTTGATATCACGGATTCCACGTTGGTGGAACGTTCCTTGCGTGAACGCAACGAAGCGCTGCAGGAAGCCGACCGCCTGAAGAGTGAATTCCTTGCCAACGTGTCCTACGAGTTGCGCTCGCCGCTGACCTCTATCAGCGGGTTCTCGGAAATGCTCAAGCAGCAGTATTTCGGGCCGCTCAGCGACAAACAGAAAGAATATGTCGAGGGTATCTTCCAGTCGTCGCAGCACCTGATGCAGCTTATCAACGACATTCTTGACCTTGCTAGTATCGAGGCAGGATACATGCATCTCGATGTCAGCAAGTTCGACATTCACGACATGATGAAGTCGGTATTGTCGCTTATCCGCGAGCGTACCAAGGAACTGAACTTAAGCATCGTCTTTGAGTGTCCGCCGGAAATCGGCAAGATGACGGGTGATGAAACGCGTTTGAAGCAGGTGCTGTTCAACTTGTTGTCCAATGCCATCAAATACTCCATGGCCGGCCATATCATCGCCATGGGTGCAAAAGAATTGCCCTCGGGTGAAATTGAACTGTGGGTGCAGGACGAGGGGCAAGGCATTCCGCAGGAAGAGCAGGAAGCTATTTTCAACAAATTCTACAAAGGCAAAAATCAGGACGCCATGAAAGCCAAACCAACCTCGCGCTCTGGCACCGGCCTTGGCCTTTCTATTGTAAAAAGCTTTATCGAGCTGCATGGCGGCAAGGTGGTGCTGCATTCCGAACCTGGCAAGGGTTCGCGCTTTGAGTGTCACCTGCAACGCCATACCCCTGAACTGCAGGGATCGATTAAAGCAGGAAAAGCCGCATGACCGAAAAACGTTATATCTTGCAGCTTTCCTGCCGCGACGTGCGCGGTATTGTTGCGGCGGTGACAGGTTTCTTAGCCGAAAATCACGGCTTCATTATTGAGTCCGCGCAGTTTGGTGATGCCTCCACGGGGCAATTCTTCCTGCGCATCGAGTTTACCATCGAGCCGGGCGGGGCAGGGCAGGACATTCTGAAAAAGCGCTTCCACGAGCAGGTAGGACAGCGCTTTTCCATGCAGTGGCAGATTTTTGACAAGCAACGTAAAAGCCGCGTGCTGGTGATGGTGTCGAAGTTTGGGCATTGCCTCAACGATTTGCTTTATCGTCACACCACTGGCCAGTTGGCTATTGAAATTCCCGCTATCATTTCAAACCACCGCGAATGGGAGCGTGCTGCAGACTGGCACGATGTACCGTTTTATTATTGCCCGTTGGAGCAAGGTAAAAAGGATGCGCAGGAAAATCAGGTGTGGGACATTATCCAGAGGCATCAGGTCGATGTGGTGGTGCTTGCACGTTATATGCAGGTGCTGTCGCCGGATTTATGCAAACGCCTCGCGGGGCGGGCCATCAACATCCATCATTCCTTCCTGCCCAGTTTCAAAGGCGCAAAACCCTACCAGCAGGCGTTTGACCGCGGCGTAAAGTTGATTGGCGCCACCGCGCATTATGTGACGACCGATTTGGACGAGGGGCCAATTATAGAGCAGGAAGTAGCTCGCGTTGACCATACGCATGCTCCGGAAGATCTCGCCGCTATAGGGCGCGACATTGAGTGTTTAGTTCTGGCACGCGCGCTGAAATTCCATATCGAGCATCGCGTGTTGCTCAATGGTCATAAAACAGTTGTTTTCAGATAATTTCAAAATGTACGAGTAATACACTTGCGCACAGGTCCCCCTTGTGAGGGGACCTGTGCGGCTGGTGTTGCTGGGTCAGCCGGACTTGCCTCAGGCCGCCTCTTCGCTCTCGAACAGTTTCAGCTTGGTGCTGAGCTGCATCACGTCGAAGGGGCGCTGGAAGGTGAAGTCCGCACCGTCGAACTGGCTGACGCCGTCCTCGCAGGTGACCACGACCACGACCGAGTCCTCGAACAGCTCCTCCTTGCGGATGCTGCCGATGCCGTCACGGACGTTGTCGTTCGTGAGGCTGTACTGGTCGAGGATGATCACCTTCGGCGGGTTGGCCGTTTTCACGGACAGCCCCGCCTCGAGCAGACTGCCGGCGTGGGTGAACGCCAGTTTGCTGTCGTCGCCGACCTTGATCACGTCCATCAGCGCCGGGTCGAGCCCGACGGTGAGGATGTTGACCTTGGCCTGCTCCTCCAGCTCGTCGCCCTGCGGCATCCCGTACTCCTTGAAGAACCGGATCAGGTTCTCGCGGGGGATGCGGCGGTCCTGACTCCCGGGGATGCGATACCCCTTGAGGCGGCCGCTGTCGAACCACTTGCTGACCGTCCGCGGCGCGACCTTCGCGATCTTCGCCACCTGCCCAGTTGTGAACACAGTACGCATGGCGTACACTCCTTGAAACGGCCTTTCTTCACCCGAACGACCTGTAACTCCAACCGGAGGCACATGAAGAGCCATTCGGATCGAAGTAAAAGCCAGACAGTGGTAGCCTGCCTAGAAAGTTAAATCAAGGTTAATGAAAGTGGCTATATAATTAATAATATAAAGGATTTATATGTATAATATATTGATAATATTATATATTATTCGTGACCATTAAACATGGTGCGTGCGCCAAGGAACATGGCGGTGGCGCCCAGGGCCATGCCGCCGACGCCAAGGGCGGCCTTGAGCATACGGTCGGGAACCGAGAGGGGTTCGATTTGCGCGGCAATCACAGGGTTGGAGTTAGCCGGATCAACGGATTTATAGCCGTTGAATGATTGCGAAATCCAGTGACCGCCCATATTCATGAGAATGCTGCCAACACCAAGCTCTGCCGCGCCGATGGCAAAACGCGCTGTAGGCGATTTTGTTGCCAGCATAGCGTCGTGGCGTTGGAACACGCGCCCAAGGGCGCTGACATGCTGCCCGCCCTCAAAACCACCGAACGGATAACTTTCACCTGCGCCGCCATATGAACCGGATACGTCACCGGCGGGTACAGGGCTGTGGCTAAGGTGGCTGACGGCATTGCCTAATGCGGGCGCCACACTGCGCTCCAGTGTTTTAATAGGCGCTGAGTCGCGTACGGAATCAATCACGATACCCAGCCTGTCCTGCACGCGGGCGCGCACATCGGCCAGTGGGGCGTCTGTTGCCATGCCAAATGTTTTGCGGGCGGCATCCAGCAATGTCTGGTCGGGGGTGGGGGTATTCAGTCCGGTATGGAAATTCAGGACGGTCTGCAGTGAATCGGCAAGCTTGCCCGCCTGCGGAAGCATCTCATTCTGGATGGTTTTGCCAAAACCGGAAAAACTGCTGCCGAGTGCGCCCAGCAATCGCTGTGCTTCATCAAGCAGTGGAATATAAGGGCCTTTAGACATCGTACAAGCATACCGGCTTCTAGGGTTTTACGCCCCCCAGATTAGCACAAATTACCGATTGTAACATTAAACTATTGTTACAATAACGATATCAGTGGGTTATAAGCCCGCCCTCATCTTTTGCTTTAGGGGTGGCTCCATCGGCAGCAGCCAGTTCTTTGGGGTCTTTCCACTCGACGGCTTCCGGCATACGCACCAGTGCATGGCCAAGAACCTCATCAACGGTATCAACCGGAATAATGGTCAGGTCTTTTTTGACGTTATCCGGAATTTCCTCAAGGTCTTTGACATTTTCTTTGGGTATAAGCACCGTGGTCAGGCCACCGCGTAGTGCTGCCAGCAGCTTTTCCTTTAGGCCGCCGATGGGAAGAACGCGGCCGCGCAGCGTGACTTCGCCGGTCATGGCAACATTTTTCTTGATGGGGATACCTGTCAGTACGCTGACGATGGCGGTAGTCATGGCAATACCTGCAGACGGGCCGTCCTTGGGCGTTGCGCCTTCCGGCACATGCACGTGGATGTCGCGTGTCTGGAAAGTAGGCGGGGTAATGCCAAGGCTGAGGCACCGCGAGCGCACATAGGATGCGGCGGCTTCCACCGATTCTTTCATCACATCGCCGAGTTTGCCAGTGTTGATGATTTTGCCTTTGCCGGGCATGGTTACGGCTTCGATAACCAGCAACTCGCCGCCGACTTCGGTCCAGGCGAGGCCAGTCACCATACCAACTAAATCTTCCTTCTCCGCTTCGCCAAACGAGAATTTTTTCACGCCCGCATATTTGCCGAGATTACCAGATGTCACTTTGACGGATTTTTTGTTCTTAAGCAGAATGTCTTTCACCGCCTTGCGTGACGCATTGGCGATTTCGCGTTCAAGGTTACGCACACCCGCTTCACGCGTGTAGTAGCGTATTATGTCGCGCAGAGCATCTTCGGTGATGGACCATTCATCTTTTTTCAGGCCGTGCGCTTTCATCTGTTTAGGGATGAGGTGGCGCTTGGCAATGTTGATTTTTTCGTCCTCGGTATATCCGGGGATGCGAATAACTTCCAAGCGGTCAAGCAACGGGCGTGGCATGTTATAGGAGTTGGCTGTGGCCACGAACATCACGTCTGACAGGTCGTAATCCACTTCGAGATAGTGGTCGTTGAAGGTGTTGTTTTGTTCGGGATCGAGTACCTCAAGCAAAGCTGCTGCCGGATCGCCGCGGAAATCCGAACCCATCTTGTCCAACTCGTCGAGCAGCATCAGCGGGTTTGACGATTTCGCCTTTTTCATCGACTGCACGATTTTACCGGGCATAGAGCCGATATAGGTGCGGCGGTGGCCGCGTATTTCAGCTTCGTCACGCACGCCGCCCAGCGAAATGCGCACGAAATTGCGCCCTGTGGCGCGGGCAACCGACTTGGCTAGCGAAGTTTTACCGACGCCTGGCGGGCCAACGATGCACAGAATCTGGCTTCTTACCTGCTTGGTGCGTTGCTGCACGGCGAGATATTCAAGGATACGTTCTTTGACTTTATCAAGGCCGTAATGGTCTTCGTCGAGTACCTTTTGCGCAAATTTCAGGTCGCTCATGATGCGCGTCTGTTTTTTCCACGGCAGGGAAATAATCCAGTCGAGGTAGTTGCGGATGACGGATGCTTCGGCCGACATGCTGCTCATGGAGCGCAGTTTCTTGACCTCTGCGAGCGCCTTTTCTTTTACTTCCTTGGTCAGGCGCAGCTTCTTGATTTTGTTTTCCAGCTCGCCGATTTCGTCCTTGCCGTCTTCGCCTTCGCCCAGTTCTTTCTGGATGGCCTTCATCTGCTCATTCAGATAGTACTCGCGCTGGGTTTTTTCCATCTGGCGCTTCACGCGTGAACGTATGCGGCGCTCGGTGTTAAGCACGGCGATTTCATTTTCCATCAGCGTGAAGATATGCTCGAGGCGTTCGGATACCATTAGCATCTCGAGGATTTTCTGCTTCTCGGCAATATCCACCGACATATGCGCGGCAATGGTGTCCGCCAGCAAACTCGGGTTGGTGATTTTATTGACAGTGCCGAGCGTTTCCGGCTGTATTTTCTTGTTCAGCTTCACATATTGCTCGAACTGGCCGAGGACGGTGCGGAACATGGCTTCGATTTCCTGCGCATCGCCGTTGACGTCATCAACCGGCGCGGCAATTACCTGGAAAAATTCCTTGTTGTCGAGGAATTCATGGATGCGTGCGCGTGACACGCCTTCGACCAGCACTTTCACCGTGCCATCTGGCAGGCGCAGCAGCTGCAGGATGTTACCGAGTGTACCCATGTGGTAGATGTCGGTTTCCTTGGGGTCGTCAACACCGCCGTTTTTCTGTGTTACCAGAAGGATCTTTCCTTCGCGCTTTACTACTTCTTCCAGCGCGCGCACCGATTTTTCGCGGCCAACAAAGAGCGGCACGACCATCGATGGGAAAACGACGATGTCGCGCAGTGGCAATACGGGAAAAATTTCGGTCTTGGGGTCTGGTGTCTGTTCCATAGCGTTATGTTTTCAAACTGTGTGTATGTTGTGTTCAGGTGGGCATTTCAGTGCGGGAGAAGCGTATTTACTTCTTGCCATCTTAATATAAGGGAACTATCCAAGCATTACCAGAGGTAAGGCGAAATAAAATTTCACTTATATTTATCAATATTATACAGTAAGATAATATTGTTGTGAACCTGCGGATGTGGCGGAACTGGTAGACGCACCAGATTTAGGTTCTGGCGTAGCAATACGTGGGGGTTCGAGTCCCTTCATCCGCACCACTGGCTGTTACTAATAAATCCAGCCTTTTCCTCCACTCTGAGTACGTACCCCCACACATTTTTAATATAAGGCGCGCAGACATGCGCGACGGGGTTCGAGTCCCTTCATCCGCACCATAAAACAGCTGACTTGCAGTCATAAAAAAACTCCCATGCTTTCGCAGAGGGGAGTTTTTCCAAGTTTTTAGGCTTGTACCGTTGCCCACGGTTAGGGTTGAGCTTTCATCAGTTTTTCGCGCGGAACTTGCTCGCCAGTTGGCCCGCGGTGAGGCGGCCCTGAGTGGTCAGCCCGTAGTCTTCGGCTTCGTCGTGGGACATGCGAATGTCCTCGCACTCGCCGTTTGAACTTCGGAGCGTCACACCCCTTTGATCTTCCAGCACGCGCCACGGATTGTGGTCGGGCTGTTCGTTGAAGAACCGACGGAGTTCCGCAGCAGACAAACGTCTCTTGCTCATATCGCACCTTTACGAAAAAGGTCTAGCCCTTACGGGCGGGTCGAATACTGCTACCTAAACGCTAGGTATCAGGCCTCTTAAGGTTGCCTCAACATAAAGAAGGGGCACCAAGTGACAGCCTCATTCTACCATAGCTATAAAAAAACTCCCATGCTTTCGCAGAGGGGAGTTTCCCAGGTTTTTCAGGCCTGTACCGTTGCCCACGGTGGGGGATGAACGTCATCACATGCGCTGGCTGAACTGCGACGCCAACTGGTTGGGGTAGTAGCGGCCGTGTTGCAGACCGTAGTACTCCGCCCACTCGAACGACACGTAGATGTCGCCGTCCGAGCCGTCGGGGTTCTTGAGGATGACGCAGTCGTCCTCGAACCACACCCACCACGCGTTGTGCCGCTGCGCGTTGAAGAACCGCACCAGCTCGGCCACCGGGATGTCCTTGATGTCCACCATCGTACACCTTGCGTAAAGGTCTAGCCCTTTTGAGGGGGCGGTCACGAACACTGACCCATCCAAAACAGGGTCAGGACTCCTAGGTTAGCTCAACAATGAAGTAGAGCTGCCAAGTGACAGCCTCATTCTATCACGGCCAATGCTTAAAAGTGGTAAAATTTTTCTTCTTGATGCCGTCTGTTATTTGGCAATAAAATTTATATAAATCAAATGAATACCGTTGTTTATGCCGGATATACGCAATATTCTGCGGTTTGTTGGCATGTATTGCTTCGAGCGGCAAAAGCCTAACCGATAAATATTAATATAAAACAATATATTAAAAATGTTACACTTGGTAATAAAAGCACATTTTTCTTGTCATTAAATTTTAACACTATCCCTTTGTAATAGTGTGCTATCGTTACAATAAGTAGAACTGTAACCACTCGGGTTCGTAACGTAATTTATGGCATTAAACGCCGCGCAAAGACAAGGTATCCAGAACGTCTTCAGACAGACGCTCAATGATGCACGCATGCCGCCTGAGCAGCTTGGTATTGCCGACAGCCAGCGCCCGCAACTTGCGCAGTTTGCTGGTCCGAATATGGAAGAAAATGTGCGCAGCTATCAGGCTGCCAATACGCAATTCAATGCCAAACGAGAAGCGCGCAGCAAAAATCCGCTGGCCCGCGAAGTTGCACGCGTAGAGGGCGAAGTAGAGGCCCAGCGCCGCGCAGGTACACCTGAGGCACAGCTTACTACATTGCGTGACATGAGTTACCGCGACCTTGAAGAGCGCTTCATGAAGGGTGTGGACGGAGACCTCGCTAACCAGCAATCGCGGGAACGAAATCAGCAGGCGTTGATAGAAAACGCCATGCGTTTTAACATTATCGGCGTGATTACCAGCCTCGTTAAAATGATATCCGGCGGCAATGAAATTCTCAATGTGCCGGGTCAATTAGCGCAGCAGGCGCTCAGTGGCCGCGGGCTTGATCCCGCACTGGCCGTGCAAAGCAATTTCCTTACCAGCGGCCTCGCATCGGGCTTTATGGGCATCGGCCAGAATATGCAAGATCCAAGCCTGCAGCAATATATCGGCAACACGGTAGCATCAACGCTGGCGCCGCCAGCGCAGCCTGCTGCAACCGCCCAGCCGACGGCTGTTGCGCAAAACGCGCCACCGCAACCGTTTGTAGCGCCTAATGGCACGCTGCCCGGCGCACCCACGGGCCTACCCACTGCCCGTGCCCAGGTGCAGACTACGGGCGCCAATATCGGCTAACCAGCTATCTTACACAAAAATTGCTATAAACCAGTTGCCTTTTAGTTTTCTTTGTGGTTACCCCTTAGTTCTAAAAATTTAACTTAAAACTAAGCTAGGACAACCATCATGCAGGTTACTGAACTCGAGGCCAAGGGCCTCCACAAGCATTTCAAAATCACTGTGGATGCAAACCGTATTAAAAGCGAAGTGGAAAAAGAACTCCGCAGCGCCGGTGAACGCGTAAAAATCCCCGGCTTCCGTCCTGGCCATATTCCCATGAAGGTACTCGAGCAGCGCTATGGCAAGAGCGTGCAGTCCGACGTACTCAAGAACGTCATCAACCAGTCCACCTCTGATGTTATCAGCCAGCGCAAGCTGCGTCCGGCACAGACGCCGAAAATCAATATTGAAGAATATAAGGACGGCGGCGAACTGATATTCACCATGTCGTTCGATTCTTTTCCGGAAGTGCCTGATGTGAAATTTGACAACATCACGCTCGACCGCAAGACATTCGAAATTCCCGAAAAGGAAGTAGATGATACACTGGCGCGTTTTGCAGAGCGCAGCCCGAAGCTGGTACGCGCCAAGTCTGGCGGCAAGGCGGCCAAGGGGCAGGTGGTAAAAATCGATTTCCTTGGCAAGCTTGACGGCGTGGCCTTCGAAGGAGGCGCAGCCAGCGATTTCAACCTTGAGCTGGGCAGCAGCCAGTTTATCGAAGGCTTTGAAGAGCAACTCATCGGCTCCAAGGAAGGCGATGACAAGCTGGTGACGGTGACATTCCCGAAACACTACCCCAGCGAAAACCTTGCAGGCAAGGAAACCACTTTTGCCGTGAACGTGAAAGAAATCATGAACAAGGAAATGCCGGAAATAGACGATGCTTTTGCCAAGGAACGCGGCATGGCGGATCTGGCTGCGCTCAAGGCTGCAGTGCGCACCCAGCTTTCAAGCGAGTATGACCAGATTGTACGCAACCAGCTGAAAAAACAGCTGTTCGATATTCTGGAAGAAAAATACGATTTTGCCCTGCCGCAAGGCATGGTGGAACTTGAGTTCAGCACCATCTGGGAACGTTTGCAGCAGGCCAAGAAAGAAGGCGACACTTCGCTAGCCGATAAATCTGATGATGAACTGAAAGAAGAATACATGCAGGTTTCGCGCCGCCGCGTGAAGCTTGGTATCCTGCTGGCTGAAGTGGGTCACCGCAGCAAAATCCAGATTACCCGCGAGGAACTGATGCGCGCTGTTATGCAGCATGCCAGCATGTTCCCCGGACAGGAACAGAAAGTCATGGAATTCTACCGTAGCCATCCGGAGCGCATGGATGAACTGCGCGGACCTATCCTGGAGGAAAAGGCTGTTGACCATATTCTCGCACAGGTGAAATTCAACGATAAGAAGGTTTCCCTCAAGGATCTGGCGGAAGAAGAGGAAGATGAGTCAGATGAAAGCGGCTCTAAGAAAAAATCCTCTAAAGCGGCTAAAACCAAGGCTTCTGCCAGAGAAGACGACGAAGAGGACAGCAAACCGAAATCAGCCCCAAAAAAGAAGGCGGCGGGTAATAAGGAATAATTAACCTTTGGCCGCTACACAGGTTACTGTAACTTTATTTTTTTAATAGGGCATATTACATGGCTGATATTGTTGATTCGTTTACAAATACTCTCGTTCCTATGGTTGTTGAGCAGACGAGCCGCGGCGAGCGTTCGTATGACATTTACTCAAGGCTGCTCAAAGAGCGCATCATTTTCCTTGTCGGCCCTGTCAACGACAACATGTCATCGCTTATCTGCGCGCAATTGCTCTTCCTGGAATCGGAAAACCCCGATAAAGAAATTTTCATGTACATTAACTCACCGGGCGGTGTGGTTACCTCCGGCCTTTCGATTTATGACACTATGCAATACATACGTCCGAAAGTGTCCACCCTTTGCTTTGGTCAGGCTGCGTCCATGGGTTCGCTGCTTCTGGCTGCGGGCGAGCCGGGCTTGCGTTATTCGCTGCCGAACGCACGCATCATGATTCACCAGCCGTCCGGCGGTTTCCAGGGGCAGGCGACGGATATCGAAATCCACGCGCGCGAAATTTTGAACCTGAAAGCGCGCCTCAACCAGATTTATGTCAAGCACACCGGCCAGAAACTTTCGGTTATCGAAAAGAATATGGAACGTGATAATTTTATGACATCTGAACAAGCCAAGGATTTCGGCCTTGTCGACAACATTATCGAGAAGCGCGCAGCTTCGGACGAGACACCAACCGACAAGAAATCGAAGTAGTGAGATAGCGTATTTACAATTACGGCAGAAACATACTAGTCTAAACATAGTACATACCAATTAGAATTAGAGGCATTTCGTGAGCAAAGCAGGCGGCACCAGAGAATCAAAAAATACGCGTTATTGTTCCTTTTGTGGAAAAAGCGAGCATGAAGTACGCAAGCTGATTGCAGGCCCGACCGTATTTATCTGCGATGAATGTGTCGTACTCTGTATGGATATCATACGTGCCGCTGACAAGGGCGTACTCACCAAGGAAGGTGACGAAATCGCAAAACCGGCAGATATCTGCAAGGTGCTGGACGATTACGTTATCGGCCAGAAGCAGGCAAAAAAGATTTTGTCGGTCGCCGTGCATAACCACTACAAGCGCATTTCGCTGCTCGAAAAGAATTCCGATATTGAACTGGCGAAGTCCAACATTCTTGTGGTTGGCCCGACTGGTTCCGGTAAGACATTGCTCGCACAGACACTGGCGCGTATTCTTGATGTGCCGTTCACCATGGCTGACGCTACGACACTGACCGAAGCCGGTTATGTGGGTGAAGATGTGGAAAATATCATACTGCGTTTGCTGCAGGCCGCTGACTACAACGTTGAGCGTGCGCAGCGTGGCATCGTGTATATCGACGAAGTTGACAAAATTTCGCGCAAGTCCGACAACCCGTCTATTACTCGCGACGTATCGGGCGAGGGTGTGCAACAGGCATTGTTAAAAATTATGGAAGGTACGGTTGCTTCCGTTCCACCGCAGGGTGGGCGCAAGCATCCGCAGCAGGAATTCCTGCAAGTAGATACTTCCAATATTTTGTTTATATGTGGCGGTGCATTTTCCGGTCTGGAGAAAATCATCGCATCGCGCGGGCGGGGTACTGCCATTGGTTTCGGCGCCGACGTGCGCAGCAAGGAAAACCAGCGCATCGGCCAGCTCTTCTCACAGGTGGAGCCGGAAGATCTACTGAAGTTTGGCCTAATTCCCGAGTTCGTTGGCCGTTTGCCGGTAATTGCAACACTTACGGATCTTGACGAAGTAGCACTTGTTTCTATTCTTACCGAGCCGAAAAACGCGCTCGTCAAGCAGTACCAGAAACTGTTCGAGATGGAAGGTGCGCGCCTGAAATTTTCTGACGACGCGCTCAAAGCAGTTGCGCAGAAAGCTATCAAGCGTAAGACGGGCGCACGCGGTCTGCGTGCGATACTTGAAGGTTACCTCCTCGACCTGATGTATGACCTGCCGAGCATGACAAATGTAGAAGAAATCATCATCAATGCAGATGTGATTGATAATAATGCTGCGCCAGTGATTGTACATTCTGACCAGAAGCGCGAAAGCAAGAAACCCCACTAGGGCATAGTATTTCATTTTCGTTGGTTCTCATACGCTGAAACTCCTTATTTTCTGCGCATTTCCAAGCGTATAAATTTTTGCGTACGTGTATCATTTTGCATATGTACCAATCCTAAACGCAGGCTCAGCGCGGCATTGCAAGTGTTTTTTTTCGTAAAAAAAATAGAATTGCTGTTTACAAGATAATTTTTCCATGCTTGATTTCCGCTCAGCTTGTAACAGAGGCCGTGATTGACGGATCTCAAAAAATTATTTGTACAAGTGTTAACCTAAGCAACGAGGGAGTTTCCAAATGAACAAGAATGAACTGATTGCAGAAGTAGCAGACAAGACTGAACTCACCAAAGCAAAGGCAGCAGAAGCGATTGATGCGTTTATCGCTGTTGTTTCCAAGTCTCTGTCCAAGGGTGATGAAATCCGTCTGGTTGGCTTCGGCACCTTCACGGTTGTACACCGCAAGGCAACCGAAGGCCGCAATCCGCGCACTGGCGCAGTAATCAAGATTGCTGCCTCGAACAAGCCAAAGTTCAAGCCAGGCAAGGCTCTGACCGAAATGGTCAACAAGAGCAGCAAGCGTAAGGCAGCTTAATACTGCATTTTCGCTTCAATAGCTTATAGAAGACGCCCGGACAATGCTCCGGGCGTTTTTTTGCCACTCTTTTTGAAAAAGGGTGGTTGCCAAGGGCAAAAAAAGAGGGTAAAACGCCTTCTCTGTTTTGGTAACCCAGTGGTTTTGGGGCGATTAGCTCAGTTGGTAGAGCATCTCGTTTACACCGAGAGGGTCGGCGGTTCGAGCCCGTCATCGCCCACCATTCCTTGGTAAAGCAATTACTTAACAGGTATATATACATCCTTTTGCGGGGGTGTAGCTCAGTTGGTTAGAGCGTCGCCCTGTCACGGCGAAGGCCGCGGGTTCGAGTCCCGTCACTCCCGCCACTTAACAAAAAAGGGCTTTCTGAAGCCCTTTTTTGTTAAGTGCAGAATGGATGAGAACCCATACGGGTTCGTAATTTTTTCAGGTGAGGGTGAATGGCCAGATGGCCATGAATCAATCCCGTCACTTCCGCTTAAGGGATAACATCAGCCACGTTCTATTTGTGAGTCCCGACCAACTTTTTGGCCTTTTGCGTCTTCAAGGCTGGTACCGGGAGCATCAACGGCTTTTTCCGTGAATGTAACATCCTTTATGTTGGCATTCATACGCACCGGTTTGAGTACGTCCGATGCAATAGCCGCAGATACTTTTATGTCAGCCGGGATTTTGCTGCCATCAAGCGCATCGAATTGGCCTGAAGACTGCAACGCCAGCATAGCATCAGACAGCAGTATAACATCATCGCGTGACATAGTCGTATTGAGACCTTTTTCACCTGCAGCGGCTATATTCCTGAGCTCAGTAAATGTTTCACCATTTCCGAAGGCAGTAGGGTTCTGCAGTGAATTACCGCCAAAATTATGGTTTTTGCGAATAAAATCGACAGATTTTTCAATAGCGGCGCGTTGCTCTGCTGTGAGGGCTAATGCAATATCTTTTGGTTTTGGCAGCGGGTTGTCAGCTCTTTCCTGATTATATGCTCCGCTTAACACACGGTTGACAGCCCAGTATAGCGCGCCCTTTTCTGTATTTTGCCTTGGGTCGCCAACACTGTCGCGATCCTCACTTGCAGTAACGCGATCACCATCAGCAACCTGCTGATTCACCATGTCCCTGAGCTTGAAGCCGATGTCCATGGCTGCTTTTGCTGAGTTAAACTCGCCAGTCTTAAAGCCCGAAATATCATGTGTGCCGTCATTGATTCTGGTGAGTAAATCAAACTGCTGCGCAGTCAGTGGTTTTGTATTGAATCCCATAATTCCCCCATTAGCATCTTTGGTTAAGCTATATTAATAAATATGGGTTAAATATTGATGAATATAAATATATAAACAAAAAAATCCACGCGGAACAATAAGTTGAAAACCCCAGATCATAAAATGCTATGGCATGTTCTAGTGCTGATGGCATTTTAACGCAGGTCTTTGTGGCATATTTTACACGTCCGGCCAGTTGATAGGCATTCGCGCCTAGCCTATTAAAAGAAATCATAAATTTCCCTTTTATCCCCTGTAGAAACTGTCTATAAACAAGCTGTAAAATCACATTACACTGGCGAGGCATATGAATCAGGCGTTAGAACAATACTTTCCGATACTGGTTTTTCTTGGCATTGCAGTTGTTTTAGCGTTGGTTATGTTGGTGCTTCCGATGCTGGTTGGCCGCCAGAAGCCGGATACGGCAAAAAACTCCCCCTATGAGTGCGGCTTTGAGGCGTTTGGCGATGCGCGCGGCAAGTTCGATGTCCGCTTTTACCTGGTAGCTATTCTTTTCATCATTTTTGATCTTGAAGTGGCATTCCTGTTTCCGTGGGCGGTTTCGCTGCGGGAAATAGGCGAGTTCGGCTTCTGGTCGATGATGGGTTTCCTGTCTGTGCTGACCATTGGTTTCATCTACGAATGGAAAAAAGGCGCGCTGGAGTGGGAATAAGCACATACTGCAAACATAAGGGTTTTTGCTAATGGCACTGGTATCAGTTAATGCAGCGGTAAATCAGGATGAAATCCTGAACAAGGTGTTCGATGAATTCAACGACAAGGGTTTTGTTGTATCAAAGCTGGACAATCTGGTGAACTGGGCGCGTACCGGATCGCTGTGGCCGATGACCTTCGGCCTTGCCTGCTGCGCTGTGGAAATGATGCAGGCAGCCGCCAGCCGTTACGACATGGACCGTTTTGGTGTGGTGTTCCGCCCCAGCCCGCGTCAGGCAGACGTGATGATCGTGGCAGGTACGCTGTGCAACAAAATGGCGCCTGCGCTGCGCAAGGTCTATGACCAGATGGCCGAGCCGCGTTGGGTGATTTCCATGGGGTCGTGCGCCAATGGCGGCGGTTATTACCATTATTCCTATTCGGTGGTACGCGGCTGCGACCGCATTGTGCCTGTGGATGTCTATGTGCCGGGCTGCCCGCCAACGGCGGAAGCCTTGATGTACGGTATTTTGCAGTTGCAGAAAAAAATCCGCCGTACCGGCACGATTATCAGGTAAGGACCGCCATGAAAACAGAAGCGCTCATACAACTGGCCGAACATGTTACCGCAAAAGTAGCGGGCGGCGTTACGCAGTCGGAAATTATTAAGGGCGAGGTGGTGCTGCACACCACACGTGAAAAGCTGCTGGAGCTGCTGAAGTTCCTGCGTGATGACAGCAAGTGCCAGTTCAAGCAGCTGGTGGAAATTGCCGGCGTGGATTATCCTGAGCGCGTGGAGCGTTTCGAGGTGGTGTATCTGCTGCTCAGCCTGCGCCACAATTCGCGCGTGCGTGTTAAGCTGGCTACTGACGATGCTACGCCTGTGCCATCGCTGACTGCTTTGTTTTCATCAGCGGGCTGGTTCGAGCGCGAAGTATGGGACATGTACGGCGTGTTATTTGCTGCGCATCCCGACCTGCGCCGCATTCTCACCGATTATGGCTTTGACGGCCATCCGCAGCGTCGCGATTTTCCGCTGACGGGTTATGTTGAACTGCGTTATGACGTGGAACAGAAGCGTGTGGTCTATGAGCCGGTAAAACTCAATCAGGCTTATCGTAGCTTTGACTATTTAAGCCCGTGGGAAGGCCCGAATTATCCCGCGCCGCAAGATCTGCCCGGCGACGAGAAAGCAACGAAGTGAGCAGGGACATGGATGTAATGCTGATGAAAGCACCGACAGGACATACATCACAGGAAGTGACGCTGCGGCCCGCAACGCCTGCGGATTTTGCTGCAATATATGATTTATTCCAGAGTATCCTGCACGAGGGTACTACCTATTCCTACAGTCCCGAGGAAATGACAAAAGAGCGCAGCCTGCAATATTGGATGGAAGCGCCTGGCACGCATTGTTGTGTGGCGGAATCGGGCGGCAAGTTCGCAGGCGTGTTTGCCGTGCGGCCCAACCGCACAGGACGCGCAGGCCATGTTGCCAACGCATCGTTTATTGTACATCCCGATCATCGCGGCAAGGGCGTGGGCCGTGCGTTGGGCCTGCGGGCTATCGAGGTTGCGAAGTCATTACACTACCAGTCGATACAATATAACTTTGTGGTTAGCGTTAACGAGGTGGCTGTAAAATTGTGGAAGGCGCTCGGCTACAGCATTGTGGGTACGCTGCCCAAGGGTTTCCAGCATCCGGCCAAAGGTCTGGTGGATGTATATATCATGCACAGGTATCTGTGATGAGGGTACCTGCGTTGGCGGTAATTGGGGGGCTTGTAGTCTTTGGGAAGATTATGCTTGCGGATGGTGCCGTGGCGGCAACTACCGATTTTCCGCCGGAATTGCTGGTTGATGGCAAGCCGCTGGAACCGTATTGCATGAATCAGTTTTTGTTAGGGGCGAGCCTGCAAATGGTTGATATGCGCGACTGCGACATGAAAGATATAGAGCCTTCGCAGGAGGCAGGCTTCAATAAAGATGATGAATATGGCTATGAGTATGGTTACAAGGGCGATGACTGGTCTCCGAGTAAATCTTTCATCTATTATCAGTATCTGGGTATGTATGATGGTCTGCCTGTAGTTATGGTTAAAGGTACTGGTGGCGCTAACGGGCAAATGGTTGTTTTGATGACGTTACAACGAGAAGGTGACAAACTGAAGATGGTAGAAGAATTTGCCGGAGGTGATCGTTGCAGCGGTGGTATTGTTGATCCGCGCATTGAAGAAGGAAAATTGAAGTTCGATCGTCTTATGACGCCATATGATTTTCTAATAGTTTCAGAAAACAATATACATGAAATTGATGCGTACGATGACCTCGAGGCCAGCTTTGTAAGTTGTTTTGGAAAGGCAAGTTATGAAAACGGTCTGTTTAAGGAAATCAAGCTTACGGCCAAAGGAAAACACTTAAATACGTACACTGAAGAGGTTACGTACCAGAATTGTTTTAACCGTATTTACAAAGAATATCTTCACCAGGGTGTTCAAGCACTCAACCATGAGGGCCTAAAGGCGTTTACACAGACTTTCAATAAACTATGTATTGAGCAAAAAAACTAACCAGAATGAATGCACATGTCGAAACCTGCCGTTGACCTTAAAAATCTGACATTGAATTTTGGCCCGCAGCATCCGGCCGCGCACGGAGTGTTGCGCCTTGTGCTGGAGATGGACGGGGAAGTAGTGGAGCGTGCCGACCCGCATATAGGCCTGCTGCATCGCGGCACGGAAAAACTGATAGAGCATAAAACCTACCTGCAGGCTTTACCCTATTTTGACCGTCTTGACTATGTATCGCCGATGGCGCTGGAGCATTGCTATTCACTTGCAGTAGAAAAACTGCTTGGCTGCGAAGTCCCAAAGCGCGCGCAATATATTCGCGTCATGTTCTGCGAGCTGACACGCATCCTCAACCACATTCTCAACATTACCACGCAAGCCCTTGACGTGGGTGCTATGACACCGCTTCTGTGGATGTTTGAGGAGCGTGAAAAAATACTCGAATTTTATGAGCGTGCGTCGGGCGCGCGTTTCCACTCTGCCTATATTCGTCCGGGTGGCGTGCATCAGGACATTCCGGCTGGTATGGAAGCGGACATCGCTGCCTTTGCCGATGGCTTCAAAAAATATATCGATGATGTCGATAGTCTGCTTACCGGTAACCGTATCTGGAAGCAGCGCCTGGTCGATATCGGTGTGGTGACCGCTGAGCAGGCGATGGACTGGGGTTTTTCCGGTCCGATGTTGCGCGGGTCGGGCATTGCGTGGGATTTACGCAAAAGCCAGCCTTATGATGTGTACAATGAGCTGGATTTTGATGTGCCGATTGGCAAGAACGGCGACTGCTATGACCGCTATCTGGTACGCATGGAAGAAATGCGCCAGTCGCTCAAGCTGATAAAACAGTGCGTTGAGAAAATGCCAAAGGGTCCGGTGACCACTTCCGACACCAAGGTTGCACCGCCCAAGCGTATGCTGATGAAGCAATCGATGGAAGCGCTTATCAACCACTTCAAGCTTTTTTCCGAGGGCTATCATGTTCCTGCCGGTGAAACCTATACGGCGGTTGAAGCGCCCAAGGGTGAGTTTGGTGTTTATCTCGTATCGGACGGTACTAACAAGCCGTACCGCTGCAAAATCAAGGCCCCGGGCTTTGCCCACCTGCAGGCGCTGGAATTCATGACGCGTGGTCACATGTTGGCCGATGTGGTTACGATTATCGGCACCATGGATATTGTATTTGGAGAGATTGACCGATGAAATTTCACCGCCTGCCACTCCTGTTATGTATGAGCGTTATAATGATTGTGCCGTCTGCTGTTTCGGCATCTCTAAACGATGTTCGCGACATGCTGGGAGGGGGTAGCAGTAGGGAGAGGGTGGATACCCCGCCACAGGCCATGCCGCCGCTTCCTGACGGCACGCCTCAAGAAACACCCGACTTGGCGGCCCCGCAACAAAACAAGTCACAGCAGCGTGATGCCTATTACGGGGCTAACGAGTATCAGAAGCGCAATAAGGATTTTCCGCCGCTGCCTCCTTCGCGCCCATGTGCTTTCAGCGATATATTGGGTGATTGGAAGTTGTCAAATGTCTATGAATATCCAGCGGGACCGGAGATGCATGATTTTGCAGCGCGGCCTCACCAGTACCTGCAATTTTATCAGGAAAGCACTTATGGTAAGTATAGCGACCCCAATGCACGCAAGCTTGGACCGGAAGGTGTTCGCAGAGAAATCAAGAAGGATCAGCAGGGACTCCATCAGTTTGTTGTAGCTGAATCAGGCGTGATTTATTTTTATAATCAGGGTGTGGCAGCTGACTCCAGAGCGTGCTTTATTGTTGCAAATGCAAAAGAACCTTATGTTGTTGGGTCTATGCTCTTGATGCCTCCGGCAGGACAGCAATCGGCAAGGCTCGTAAAAGTCTATATACGACATGTTCCGGAATCTGCACCGCCTCCACGCGCTGGCAACAGACCCCCTTATTTACCTGCGGTTAGTCACACCGGTGCTACACCCAATGTTAATAGGCGTGTTCCGTCAACAAGCGTAAACCGGCCTGCGCCAAATACGGCACCGGCTAAAGTTAAAACAGAGAAAAACGCGACTAAGAATACTAAGCAAAAAAGGCAATACCATGACTCCAAGAACTAACATCTCCATTCTAAATATTACCATCGAAATGTGCCTCAGCGTATGACCGGAAAGCTACATCACAGTACGCCTGAAAGTTTTGCCTTTACCGCGCAGAACCTAAAGCGCGCGCAGGAAATAATTGCCAAATACCCTGGGGGTAAACAACAGAGCGCCGTTATGCCGCTTCTGGCAATAGCGCAGCAGCAGAATGCCAACTGGCTGCCTAAGGCTGCGATGGATGTGGTTGCTGAAATGCTCGGCATGGCGCCGGTGCGTGTGTATGAAGTGGCGACCTTCTACAGTATGTATAACCTCGAGCCGGTGGGTAAGCACTTTGTACAGGTCTGCACCACCACGCCTTGCTGGCTGCGCGGCTCTGATGATGTTGTGAAGGCTTGCGAAAAACGACTTAACATCAAATGCGGAACCACCACGCCCGATGGACAGTTTACGGTAAAGGAAGTGGAATGCCTCGGCGCCTGCGTGAACGCGCCGATGGTGCAGATTGTCAACGACAAGGGCGATCATTTCTACGAAGACCTGACAGCTGAAAGCATGACCAAAATACTTGATACGCTGGCAGCGGGCGAACAGCCCAAGCCCGGCCCGCAAAGCGCGCGCAAAAGCAGCGAGCCATTAAGCGGTATTACCACTCTCAAGTCTGTGGGGGGCAGCAAATAATGCTAGCAGATAAAGACCGTATTTTTACCAACCTCTACGGCCACCATGACTGGAAGCTGGCCGGTGCAAAATCGCGCGGTGACTGGAGCAACACCAAGTCCATACTGGCCAAGGGTCAGGAAGTGATTATCGAGGAAGTGAAAGCCTCCGGCCTGCGTGGCCGTGGCGGTGCGGGTTTTTCGACGGGCATCAAATGGTCGTTCATGCCCAAGCAATCCGTTGATGGGCGTCCGTCCTACCTTGTAGTGAATGCCGACGAGGGCGAACCAGGAACCTGCAAAGACCGCGACATGATGCGCCACGACCCGCACAAGCTGATTGAAGGCTGCTTGATAGCCTGCTTTGCCATGCGTGCTAAAGCTGCTTATATTTACATACGCGGGGAATTCCGCGAAGAGGCCGACCACCTTGAATTCGCCATTCAGGAAGCCTATGACGCCAAGCTGATTGGCAAAAATGCCTGCGGTTCTGGCTTTGACTGCGACGTGTTCGTGCATCGTGGCGCAGGTGCATATATCTGCGGCGAGGAAACGGCGCTGATTGAATCGCTCGAAGGTAAAAAGGGCCAGCCGCGCCTGAAGCCGCCATTTCCGGCGGCGTGTGGCGTGTGGGGCTGCCCGACCACGGTCAATAACGTGGAATCGATTGCTGTAGTACCCGAAATTCTGCGCCGTGGTCCGGCATGGTTTGCTGGCATTGGCCGCCCCAACAATACCGGCACCAAGGTGTTCTGCATTTCAGGCCATGTGAACAATCCCTGCAACGTCGAAGAAGAAATGGGTATTCCGCTGAAGGAACTCATCGAGCGTCATGCGGGCGGTGTGCGCGGTGGCTGGGACAATCTGCTCGCCATCATCCCTGGCGGTTCTTCGGTGCCGCTACTGCCCAAAGATATATGCGATACGGTGCTGATGGATTTCGATTCGCTGCGTAACGTGAAATCCGGCCTTGGCACCGCCGCCGTCATTGTGATGGATAAATCCACCGATCTGGTGAAAGCGATCGCACGCCTTTCCAAATTTTACATGCACGAGTCATGCGGCCAGTGTACGCCCTGCCGCGAAGGCACGGGCTGGTTATGGCGCATGATGGAACGCATGGCAACCGGACACGCCAAGCTGGAGGAAATTGACCAGATGCTTGATGTGGCGGGCCGTATCGAGGGACACACTATCTGCGCGCTGGGCGATGCTGCGGCATGGCCGGTGCAGGGGCTGGTGCGCCATTTCCGTGGTGAAATTGAGCGCCGTATTAATGAATATACTAAAAAGAAAGTCGCTTAAATGAACCGTACAATTTTAATATACCGTAAAGGAACTGCAGGTAATTTGCAGTCGCTTGCAATTACGGAAACATTTTAAACAGGAGAGTTTTATGGCAAAACCAATTATGCATGTTACAGGGATGGACGGTGAAATTGACTTGCTGCCGGATCGTGTGGTTATAAGCCGTCCCGGTTTGTGGAACGCGATGAGGTTCGGCTTTAATTCCCAGCGTGAAATTCCTATCGGCGCCATCTCAGAAGTAGCCTTTAAAAAAGCCGGTGCGCTTACGTTCGGCGAGCTGGAATTTGTGCGCAGCGGCCGCAGCACCGACGAACGCAAGAAAAACAGCCAGAGCGCCGTGAAGTTTAAGAAAAACAAAAATCAGGAATTTGAAATGCTGAAGGAAAAAGTATTTCAGATGATGGAACAACTGAGCAGACAGAAGTCGTAATTAACCGCTAGAAGATAGTAAACCATGCCAAAACTAACCATTGATGGACAAGAGATAGAAGTCGAAGCAGGTACAGTGCTGATTCAGGCTTGTGAGCAGCTGGGTATTGAAATTCCGCGCTTTTGCTATCACGAGCGTCTTGCGATAGCGGGCAACTGCCGCATGTGCCTTGTGGAGGTGTCTCCCGGTCCGCCGAAGCCGCAGGCGTCTTGCGCACTTCCATGCGCCGATGGCATGGTTGTGAAAACCAATACGCCGATGGTGAAGAAGGCGCGCGAAGGCGTAATGGAGTTTCTGCTTATCAACCACCCGCTTGATTGCCCTATCTGCGATCAGGGAGGCGAGTGCGACCTGCAGGACCAGGCCATGATGTATGGTTCTGGCAGTAGCCGTTACCACGAACACAAACGTGCCGTGGAAGACAAATATATGGGGCCGCTGATTAAAACGCAGATGACGCGCTGCATCCATTGTACACGCTGCATACGTTTTTCCACGCAGGTGGCGGGGGTGCCGGAGTTGGGCGCGTTTGGCCGCGGTGAGCATATGGAAGTCGGCACCTATGTAGAAAAAGCGGTTACCTCCGAGCTTTCCGGCAATCTGGTGGATGTCTGCCCCGTGGGTGCGCTCACCTCTAAGCCTTATGCCTTCACCTCCCGTCCGTGGGAATTGAAAAAAACCGAAACCATCGACGTGATGGACGCGGTAGGCTCCAATATCCGTGTGGACAGCCGTGGTCAGGCTGTGATGCGCGTGTTACCTCGTGTGCATGAAGATGTGAACGAAGAATGGATTTCTGATAAAACGCGCTATGCCTGCGACGGGTTGCGCGTACAGCGCCTCGACCGCCCGTATATACGCGGTGTGGACGGCAAACTTGCGCCTGCCACATGGGCGGAGGCGCTGAAGGTGATTGCCGACCGCATGCGCATGCTCCAGCCAAACGAAATGGCAGCGATTGCCGGTAACATGGTGTGCGCGGAAAGTGTGATGACTCTGCGCGACTTGCTGGACGGAATGCAAATCAATCACCGCGACTGCCGTCAGGAAGGCGCGGCGCTTAGCACGGCGCAGCGTTCCCACTACCTGTTTAACAGCGGCATCGCAGGAATCGAGCAGGCCGATGTCTGCATCCTGATTGGCGCGAATCCGCGTTATGAAGCCTCCATGGTCAATGCCCGCATACGCAAGGCGTGGCTGAAAGGCAGCTTGAAAGTTTACAATGTCGGCGCTGAAACAGACCTGACGTACCCATACGAACAGCTCGGCAGTGATCCGCGCATACTGGCAGAAATCGCAGCGGGCAAGCATCCCGTCTGCAAATTGCTGGAATCAGCCAAGAGACCCATGCTGGTACTGGGCATGGCGGCGCTTGCGCGCAATGATAGCGCCACGATACTTGCCAGCGCCGCTTCGATTGCCAAACGCTATAATTTTGTGCGCGACGGCTGGAACGGCTTTAATGTGTTGCACACGGCAGCAGGCAGGGTAGGGGCGCTTGACCTCGGCTTTATACCCGGCCCGAAAGGTTACAATATCGGCAAAATATTTGATGGTTGTCGCCGTGGCGATATCAAGCTGGTGTATCTGCTGGGCGCCGATGAATTTGACATGGGCCTGCTGTGCGATGCGTTTGTCGTGTATCAGGGACACCATGGCGACGACGGGGCGCATGTGGCCAATGTCGTGCTTCCGGGCGCGGCCTACACAGAAAAAGATGCGACGTATGTGAACATGGAAGGCCGCGTGCAGCGTGCCAAGCGTGCCGTGTTCCCGCCGGGTGAAGCCAAGGAAGACTGGGCTATTATACGCGCTCTTTCTGACGCCCTCGGCAAGCCTCTGCCATACGATAACATCAACCAGCTTCGCGAGCGCATGCTGAAAGTTGCGCCGCATTTCGCCCGCATTGATGAACTGGCACTTGAAAAATGGACCGATATTGAAATGGAAGGTCAGCTGGTCATCAGTGATGAGCCGCTGGACGCCTATATCAATAATTTCTACATGACCGACCCGATAAGCCGCGCCTCGAAAACAATGGCCGAGTGCGCCCGTGAAGTGCTGAACCTGCAAATGAAGAGGGCGGCATGATATTCGAAGGCATGACGCTTGAGCAATGCTGGCTGGAGGTTGGCTTTCCGCTGGCGATGATTGTACTCAAAATCCTGATTGTGGTGGTGCCGCTACTTATCTGCATGGCCATGCTCACTTATTTTGAGCGCAAAATCATTGCTGCCATGCAGTTGCGCAGGGGGCCGAACGTGGTTGGGTTCATGGGGCTTTTACAGCCGTTTGCCGACGGGCTTAAGCTGCTGCTGAAGGAAACTATTATTCCCTCGCAGTCGAACAAGGTGGTGTTTTTGGCCGCGCCGATGCTCACCTTCATGCTGGCATTGCTGGGCTGGGCGGTTATTCCTATTAATGCTGATTTCGTCATCGCCAACATAAATGTAGGCGTGCTGTATCTTTTCGCCATTTCGTCGCTTGGCGTGTATGGCATCATCATGGCTGGTTGGGCGAGCAACTCCAAATACGCGTTCCTCGGTGCCATTCGTTCCTCGGCGCAGATGGTCAGCTACGAAGTGTCCATCGGCTTTGTCATCGTCACCGTATTGCTATATGTCGGATCGCTGAACTTGAATGACATTGTGCAGGCGCAGGCGGGCGGTATGTCGCACTGGTTTGCTTTCAACGTGTTCTCGGGCGAGTTTCTGCTGTTCCCGATGTTTATCCTGTTCATCATCTCGGCGTTGGCCGAAACCAACCGCCACCCCTTCGACCTGCCGGAAGCAGAAGGCGAGCTGGTGGCGGGTTACAACGTGGAATATTCGTCCATGAGTTTTGCGCTGTTCTTTCTTGGCGAATATATGAACATGATATTGATGAGTGGTATCACCACCATCCTGTTCCTTGGCGGATGGCATGCGCCGTGGGAGGCGCCGATTTTTGCGGC
This sequence comes from Alphaproteobacteria bacterium, assembly GCA_020049775.1. GTDB lineage: Bacteria > Pseudomonadota > Alphaproteobacteria > Rickettsiales > SXRF01 > JAGVKI01. Next base: position 114,962 of record JAGVLO010000004.1, read on the forward strand.
CATTCCGGGAACGTTGTGGTTTATTCTGAAGGTTGTGTTCTGCCTGTTCATATTCATTTGGGCGCGTGCGACACTGCCGCGTTACCGCTATGACCAGCTGATGCGCCTGGGCTGGAAGATTTTCCTGCCGCTATCGCTGCTGTGGGTGGTGCTTACCGCTGCTTACGTCGTATATTTCAAACATCCGCTGGCGGGGTAATAGAGTGGAAGAATTAGCAATCTGGTTAGTGGATATAGTGAAGTTGTTCGGATACCCGGGGCTGTTCGTCATGGCCTTTTTGGAGAGTACCTTCATACCTATTCCAAGCGCGGCTACCATGGTGCCTACCGGCTACCTCATACATCAGGGCGAGATGAACCTGTTTATGGCGCTAGGTGTATCTACCGCAGGTTGCATCGGTGGCGCACTGCTGAATTATGTGATTGCGCGATTTCTGGGGCGGCGCTTTCTGGTTGCATACGGCCATTACATGTTATTCGGGCCTGAAAAAATGGAAAAACTGGATGTGTTTTTCGCGCGTCACGGCGAGATTTCCATGTTCACAGGCAGGCTGCTTCCCGGAGTGCGTCATGTAATTTCTTTTCCTGCCGGCCTCGCGCACATGAATGTAAAAAAATTCTGTCTTTATACAGGTCTTGGCGGTGGACTATGGATGGCAACCTTGATATGTGTCGGCTATCTGATTGGTGACAATAAGGAATTGGTCAAAGCATGGATGCCGTATGTGCTATCTTCCGCTGTAATTACCGCAGGCGTGATGGTGATCGTGTATGTGCTTTATCAGCGCCGCAAAAACAAAGGTTCTGCTAGCGTGAAAGGAGCAAAGGTCAATGATCTCGCAGCTTGACAGAACAGCACGCGCTTTCCTGCTTTCAGAACTGGTCGGCGGTTTTATGCTGACGCTCAAATACATGTTCAAAAAGCCGGTGACTATCAACTATCCGTATGAGAAGGGGCCGCTGTCCCCGCGTTTCCGTGGCGAGCATGCGTTGCGCCGCTACCCTAACGGCGAAGAACGCTGCATTGCCTGTAAACTCTGCGAGGCTATTTGCCCCGCACAGGCCATAACCATTGAAGCCGAGGTGCGCGAAGATAATTCCCGCCGCACCACGCGCTACGACATCGACATGACCAAATGCATCTATTGCGGTTTCTGTCAGGAAGCCTGTCCGGTGGATGCGATTGTAGAAGGCCCGAATTTTGAATATGCCGCCGAAACGCGCGAAGAGCTTTTCTACAATAAAGATAAACTGCTTTCCAATGGTGACCGGTGGGAAACGGCAATTGCCGCCAACCTTCAGGCGGATGCGGCGTACAGGTAGGACATGATGGGCGAGCTGGTTGCAACATTGATGTTTTATGTGTTTTCCGCCATCACGCTGTTTTCAGCGGGCATGGTGATCTCTGCGCGCAACCCCGTTCACTCCGTATTTTTCCTGATTCTGGCGTTTTTCAATTCCGCCGGCCTGTTTATCCTGCTCGGCGCAGAATATATCGCCATGACGCTGGTGATTGTATATGTCGGCGCGGTGGCGGTGTTGTTCCTGTTCGTGGTGATGATGCTCGATATCAACTTTGCCGAGTTGCGGCAGGGCTTCCTGCGCTATTTGCCCATGGGGCTGACCATGGCGGGTATCGTGTTGTTCGAGTTGCTGTTTATTTTCTATGTCTCGCTTTCATACCCCACTGATTCGGCGGTCTCGCGGCATTTCATCCCTGATGTGACGCAAGTGCCAAACACGAACGCGATTGGGAATATCCTTTACACCTACTACCTCTACCCATTTCAGGTGTCGGGCCTTATCCTTCTGGTGGCGATGATTGGCGCTATCGTTCTTACCCTGCGCTCCCGTCCGGGTGTACGCAAGCAAGTGATATCCAAACAGCTCGCCCGCCGTCCCGAGGACAGCATCGAAATCGTCAAAGTTAAATCCGGTGAGGGAATTTCCTGATGGACCATCATTTCTTCGGCCATATCGGTATTTATCACTATCTCGTGGTGTCCAGCCTGCTGTTCACCATGGGCGTGTGTGGCATCTTCCTCAACCGCAAGAATATCATCACCATCCTGATGTCGATTGAGCTTATACTGCTTTCCGTGAACATCAATTTTGTGGCTTTCTCGGTCAAGCTGGGCGATTTGACAGGGCAGGTGTTCGCCATGTTCGTGCTTACCGTGGCGGCGGCAGAAGCGGCCATTGGCCTTGCCATCCTTGTAATCTACTTCCGCAACCGCGGCACTATCGCGGTGGAAGACGTCAACATGATGAAGGGATAACATGATACCTATTATCGTATTCCTTCCTTTAATCGCGGCGGTGCTGGTCGGCCTTTTGGTGCGTGTGTTTTCACCTCGCGCGGCGCAGGCCATCACCTGCAGCGCCATGGTGATTTCTGCCGTATGCTCCGGCCTTGTGTTTGCCGAATTTGCCGGACTCGCCATGTCTGCGCATGGTTGGCAGGATACGGTGGGGGCGGGTGGCCTTGTCTATAAAATCAACATAGCTGAGTGGATCAACTCAGGTGATTTCAAGTCGTCGTGGACCCTGCGTGTGGACGCGCTAACGGCGGTAATGCTAGTGGTGGTGACGTGGGTTTCCGCCGTAGTGCATATTTATTCAGTTGGCTACATGAGTCATGACGAACATCCGCAACGTTTCATGGCATACCTGTCGCTGTTCACATTTTTCATGCTCATGCTGGTCACGTCTGACAATCTTGTACAGCTGTTCCTAGGCTGGGAAGGCGTAGGGCTTTGCTCCTATCTGCTGATTGGGTTCTGGTTTAAAAAGCCTGAGGCCAACGCTGCGGCTATCAAGGCGTTCCTTGTCAACCGTGTGGGCGACTTCGGCTTTGCGCTTGGTATATTTGCCGTGTTCGTGATTTTCGGCAGCATCCAGTTCGATGCTATTTTCTCCGGCGCGGCTGCTCATAAAGACGATGTGATGGAGTTTCTCGGCTTCCAATTCAACGCACTGACTTTGACTTGTATCTTGTTGTTTATCGGTGCTATGGGCAAATCGGCACAGCTCGGCCTGCACACATGGCTACCCGATGCTATGGAAGGCCCGACGCCTGTATCCGCGCTCATCCACGCCGCAACCATGGTGACGGCGGGTGTATTCATGGTGGTGCGCTGCTCGCCATTGTTCGAACAATCGGCGCAAGCGCTCGACGTAGTAATCGTAGTTGGTGCGCTGACTGCCTTTTTTGCTGCCACCGTCGGCTTAGTGCAGAACGACATCAAGCGCGTCATTGCCTATTCCACCTGCAGCCAGCTCGGCTACATGTTTTTTGCCGCTGGTGTCGGGGCATATTCCGCCGCCATATTCCACCTGATGACGCATGCCTTCTTCAAGGCGCTTTTATTCCTCGGCGCCGGTTCGGTTATCCATGGCATGTCGGGTGAGCAGGACATGCGCAAAATGGGCGGTATCTGGAGAAAGATGCCCATTACCTATGCCTATATGTGGATTGGTTCGCTGGCGCTTGCCGGTCTGCCTATCTTCGCCGGTTACTATTCCAAGGACATGATTCTGGAAGCCGCCTATGCCGCTGATGGCGTGGGCCGTTATGCCTTCTGGCTGGGTATCGCCGCTGCCTTCATGACCGCTTTTTACTCTTGGCGTCTGTTGTTCATGACCTTCCACGGCCAGCCGCGCGCGTCCAAAGAGGTAATGTCGCATGTGCATGAATCGCCGCCCATCATGCTGCGCCCACTCTTGCTGCTTGCTTTTGGTGCGGTGTTTTCCGGTATGCTTGGCTACCACGCCTTTGGCATGGTTTCTTCCGATGGTGTGTTCTGGCAGATGAGCATTGCATCGCACGAGATTATCGAAAAGGCGCACCATGTACCTGGCTGGGTGCCTGTGTTGCCGTTGCTGATGGGGCTTTCCGGTATTGCGCTGGCGTGGCTGCTTTATATCGTAAGCCCGTCCATACCCGCCAAGATTGCTAGGGTATTTGCTTTACCTTACCGCTTCCTGCTCAATAAATGGTATTTCGATGAGTTGTATGACTGGATGTTCGTAAATCCCGCAAAGCGCCTTGGCCATCACCTGTGGAAGTTCTGGGACGAGAAAATTATCGACGGCCTCGGGCCAAACGGTGCTGCGCTGCTTACGCATATTTTCGCGGGCCGTGCCAGCAGCCTGCAGACCGGTTATGTGTTCCACTATGCATTTGCCATGCTGCTCGGCTTCCTTACGGTCGTCAGCTGGGTGGTGATGAGGTAGTGGCATGCTGACAACACTCATACTTCTTCCCTTGCTTGGCGCACTGATGATCATGGTCTTCACCCGTGGCGACGACGAGCGCGCCGCCAGCGAAGCACGTGCCATTGCCCTGTTCACCACGCTGATTACTTTCTTTGTGTCCATCTATCTGTGGATAGGGTTTAACCCTGCCACGGCGGATTTCCAGTTTGTGGAAAAGCACGAATGGTTCGTGGGCATGAATATCGGCTACTATCTCGGCATCGACGGTATTTCGCTGTTTATGGTGCTGCTGACCACATTCCTGATGCCGCTATGTATTTTATGCAGCTGGCAATCCATCACTGTGCGCGTGCGCGCCTTCATGGTCAATTTCCTGATTCTGGAATCATTCGTTATCGGTGTGTTCTGCGCGTTGAACGCCATCATGTTCTACCTTTTCTTCGAAGGCATGCTTATACCCATGTACCTGATTATCGGCATCTGGGGTGGCAACCGCCGCATTTATGCCGCCTATAAATTCTTCCTCTATACGCTGGCTGGCTCGGTGCTGTTTCTGGTCGCGATTGTCTATCTCTATAATGCGGTTGGTACCACCAGCATCCCCGACCTCATCAAGCACTCGCCGCGCCTTGGTGTGGATGTACAGAAATGGCTGTGGCTTGCTATGCTGGCGTCGTTTGCCGTGAAGGTGCCGATGTGGCCGGTGCATACCTGGCTGCCGGATGCCCACGTTCAGGCTCCCACCGCCGGTTCGGTGATTCTGGCAGGCATATTGCTGAAAATGGGTGCTTACGGCTTCCTGCGTTTCTCGCTGCCCATGCTGCCGGACGCGTCGCATTATTTCGCTCCTCTCATTTTTGGACTTAGCATTATCGCGGTGATTTACACCTCGCTGGTGGCGCTGATGCAACATGACATGAAAAAGTTGATTGCCTATTCATCGGTCGCTCATATGGGTTTTGTCACCATCGGTATATTCACCTTCAACATGCAGGGCATCGAAGGCGCATTGATTCAGATGATAAGCCACGGGCTTGTATCCGGCGCGCTGTTCCTTTGCGTTGGTGTACTCTATGACCGTCTGCACACCCGCGAGATTGTGCGTTATGGCGGCGTGGTCAATGTCATGCCAAAATACGCGCTGGTGTTCATGTTCTTTACCATGGCCTCGGTCGGCCTGCCTGCCACGTCGGGCTTCGTGGGCGAGTTCCTCATTCTGCTCGGCGCCTTCAAGGTGTGTACATGGCTGGCCTTTCTGACAGCTACCGGCGTGGTGCTTGGCGCTTCTTATGCGCTGTGGCTGTACCGCCGCGTGGTGTTCGGTGACATTGTGCATGAAGACGTGAAAACACTTCAGGAAATGGACGGCCGCGAACTTGTAACCTTTATTCCGGTCATCCTGCTGGTGCTGTGGCTGGGTATTTTCCCCAAACATTATTTTACCGCCATGGACGCATCGGTCGAGCAGCTCATTAAACAGGCAACCACATTGCAAGTGGGGGTACGTTGATGGAAAACGTAATCAGCCAAACCCTGCGCGTTATACTGCCGGAGCTTTACCTTGTGGTGATGGCCATGTTCCTGCTGATGGTCGCTGTGTATAAATGCAAGCGCGTGTGCAACGCCATGCTGGCAGGTACGCTGCTTACCCTTGCCGGTACGGCGTGGTATTTATGGCCGATGCTGGGTGTGGCCAAGCAGGTGGCGGTGTTTAACGGCATGTTCGCCACCAGCGCATTCATCGTGTTTTCAAAACTGATGGTGCTGGCAGCCAGCGCCATGGCGGTGGTCATTGCCGCCGACTGGCTGAAGGAAGAGGGCGGCTACCCGTCGGAATTCCTTGTGCTGATACTGCTGTCCACGCTTGGCATGTTGCTGATGATCTCCGCCAACGACCTGCTGGCGCTGTATGTGGCGCTCGAGCTGTCCAGCCTTGCGCTGTATGTGCTTACCGCCTTTACACGTGACAATGCGAAATCGAGCGAGGCGGGGCTTAAATATTTTGTTCTGGGTGCGCTGGCCTCAGGCATGATGCTGTTTGGTATTTCGCTTATCTATGGCTTTGCCGGTACTATCGGCTTCAAGGAGCTGGGCGAACTGTTCGCCAACAGTGCGCCGCCTTATTCACGCGGCGTTATCCTTGGCCTTGTCATGGTGATTGTCGGTTTCTGCTTCAAATTGTCGGCGGTGCCGTTCCACATGTGGGCGCCGGACGTATATGAAGGTGCGCCGACGCCTGTTACTGCGTTCCTTGCCACTGCACCCAAGATTGCCGCGTTTACGTTGTTTGCCCGCCTGCTGGCGCAGCCTTTCGGTTTGTTGTTCGACCAGTGGCAGCAGGTGATTATTTTCGCCTCTATGGCTTCTATGGTGCTGGGCGCATTTGCCGCCATCATGCAAACCAATATCAAACGCCTGCTGGCATACAGCTCGATTGGGCATGTCGGATTCATATTGATGGCAGTTGCTGCCGGTGGCAAAGACGGAATGGCGGCCCTGCTGCTATATCTCGCGCTGTATATTTTCATGAGCATCGGTGCGTTCGGCTGCGTGCTGATGATGCGCCGCAATGGGCGCTATGTGGAAGACATAAGGGAACTGGGCGGGCTGGCGCAGACTTACCCTATCCGCGCTATGGTGCTGGCTACGTTCATGTTTTCCATGGCGGGTATTCCGCCACTGGCTGGATTCTTCGGTAAAATGTATGTATTGCTGGCAGCCGTCAACCACCAGCTGGTATGGCTGGCAGTTATAGGTGTAGCGGCAAGTGTGGTTAGCGGCTATTACTACCTGAAGGTGGTAAAAGTGATGTATTTTGACGAACAGACGCAGCCTTTTGACAAAGACATGCCGCTTATGCTGCGTATTGGCGTGGGTATCAGTGTGGCGGTAACGCTGTTATTTTTCCTTGCGCCGTCCAGCCTTGTGTCACAGGTCAAGGATGTAGCGGAGATTATGGTTAAATAATATGGCATCACAAAAACACATTCCCGCCAACGATTTGCTGAACGATTACCACCTGCTTTCCTTCGATAGCCTGGATAGTACTAATGAAGAGGCCAAGCGCCTTGCCAAGGGTGGCGGCTGCCATGGCGCGGTCATCTGGGCCAGAAAACAATCGGAAGGCCGTGGCCGCATGGGCCGCAACTGGGTATCGTCTGAAGGCAATTTGTTTGTCTCGGTATTGCTGCAGCCCGACAAGGTTCAGAAAGATCTGGCTCAACTCTCTTTTGTGGCGGCCATTGCTGCCGCCGAGTCGCTCGAGGCGATTCTGCCTACGGGTAAAAAGCATCTGCGTTGCAAATGGCCGAATGACATTTTGCTCTCCGATAAAAAGGTGGGCGGCATATTGCTCGAATCGTTCCAGACCGACGGTTCTGACAAGCCGTGGGTAGTAGTAGGCGTTGGCATCAATATCGACAGTTTCCCGCCGCGCACCGATTTTCCGGCCAGCTGCCTGCGTGAAGCGGGTGTGGAGCTGGTCAGCGCCAAGATTGTACTTTCGCGCTTTATTCACCATTTCATCGAACGCTATAACGAGTGGAACACCAAGGGCTTTGCGCCTGTCCGCAAGCGCTGGATGGGCTATGCGTGGGGGCTGGACAAGCGCCTGAGTGCGCGTATGCCCAAAAGCACCGTTGAAGGTATTTTTGAAGGCATAGACGACAGTGGCACCTTGTTGCTCAAGCTTGATAACGGCAAGCAGGAGCAGATAATGGCCGCTGATATTTTCCCCGTTGCCGTAGGAGTTTAGTGTAGTGCTTCTGGTCATAGACGCAGGCAATACCAACGTGGTGTTTGCCGTATTTAACGGCGAAAAGCTGATGGGTCAGTGGCGTATCTCCACCGACAGCCGCCGCACCGCTGACGAATATGGCGTGTGGCTGACGCAGGTGCTGGAACATGCGGGCATCAATCCCAAGAAAGTATCCGGCGCGGTGCTGGCCACCGTAGTGCCGCAGGCATTGTTTGACCTGCGCCAGCTTGCCAAGCGCTATTTCAACACGGAACTTCTGGTTATCGGCGATCCGCGCGTTAAGGTTGGTGTGGGTGTGAAAATCGATAACCCTTCGGAAGTGGGCGCCGACCGTCTCGTCAATGCTTTCGCTGCGTGGACGCGCCATAAGCAGCCGCTTATCGTTGTTGATTTCGGTACGGCGACAACCTTTGATATCGTTAATAAGACGGGTGATTATATTGGTGGCATCATTGCCCCGGGCATCAATCTTTCGCTGGACGCATTGCACCGTGCGGCGGCAAAGCTGCCGAACGTCGGCATCCAGAAACCTTCCAAAGTTATTGGCACCAATACCATCGGCGCCATGCAGTCGGGTATTTATTACGGCTACGCCGGATTGGTCGAGGGCATTTGCAGAGAAATAAAAGCCGAACATGGTACGGCCATGGCGGTGATTGCCACGGGCGGATTGGCCTCGCTTTATGCCAAAGCCTGTCCGGTGATTGAACATCTTGAACCTGATTTAACCATTCATGGCCTGCGCCTGCTTTATGACATGAACAAGCATCTCGTAGCTGCCGCATGACCTTTGATTTTTCCAAGTACGAAGACGAGCTGCTGTTTGTACCTCTTGGCGGCTCGAACGAAATAGGCATGAACCTGAACCTCTACACCATTGGCGGCAAATGGCTGATGGTGGATTGCGGCATCGGCTTTGCCAACGATTACCTGCCGGGTGTGGAAGTGGTAGTGCCTGACATTTCCTTTATTGTTGAGCGTAAAGACGATTTGCTCGGGCTGGTGCTTACCCATGCCCATGAAGATCATCTTGGCGCTGTTCCCTATTTGTGGCGCGAGCTGGAATGCCCGATTTACGCCACGCCCTTTACCACCAGTTTCCTGAAGCATAAAATCTCAGAAATGGGGCCGGGCAAAAAACCCAAGTTGCATGAGTTGCCCACGGGCGGTTCGGTGAAGATCGGGCCGTTTGGCATCGACCTTATCGACCTTACGCATTCCATCCCTGAAATGCAGGCCGTGGCTATTACCACCAGCGCGGGCGTGGTGATGCACACGGGTGACTGGAAGTTTGACGCCAAGCCGCTGATAGGTCCGGTGTCGGATTACGATGGTCTTAAAAAATATGGCAACGGCAACGTGCTGGCCATGGTCTGCGATTCCACCAACGTATTTGTCGAAGGCGAATCCGGATCGGAAGGTGAGGTGCAGATACATCTGAGTAAGGTAATTTCGGAATGCACCCAGCGTGTGGTGGTTACGACCTTTGCGTCTAACCTTGCCCGCGTGGCTACCGTCATCAAGGCTGCGCATGATGCAGGGCGCATGGTTTGCCTTGCCGGACGATCGCTGCACCGAGTGGTGGCGGCGGCGCGTGAGAGCGGCTATCTTTCTAATGAAGTGGAATTTATTGACGAACGTGACATCATGAACATCCCGCGCCCCGACGCATTGATTTTATGCACGGGTTGCCAAGGTGAGCCACGCGCGGCGCTTACGCGCATGGCCAAGGGTGAACACCCGAATATCAAGCTGACGCCTGGCGATGCGGTGATTTTCTCCTCGCGCAAGATTCCCGGTAATGAAATGAAAATCAACTGGACGCTCAACAAACTGGTGGAGCGCCGCGTGGAAATTATCAGTGAGAAAGAACATTTCATCCATGTGTCCGGCCATCCCGCACGTGATGAACTGAAACGCATGTACGAGCTGGTGCGCCCACGCATTGCCGTACCCACCCATGGTGAGGCCCGCCATTTGCATGAACATGCGAAGCTGGCGCGTTCGCTCGGCGTGAAAGAAACAGTAGAGGCGCATAACGGCGCTATCATCTGGCTGGCGGAAGGCGAAGCAAGCGTCATAGGCAAGGTGAAGTCAGGTTACATGGCGATAGACGGCCTGTCGCTGATTCCGTCCGACGGCGATATTCTTCGCACCCGCCGCAAATTGCGCGATGACGGTGCGTTGTTTGTAAGTGTGGTGCTTGATAACAAGGGAGGTTTACAACACCCTGTACAGCTGTCTGCGCCCGGTGTGCTGGACGTGAAAGAAGATGCCGAACTGATAGAAGAATGTATCGCCGAACTCACGCATTTGCTGGAACATGTAAAGCCGCGTTCGTCAGACGAGCAGATTAAAGAATCACTGCGTCTTTGCTTGCGCAAACTGTTCAAGAAAGAACTGGATAAAAAGCCGGTGATTGAAGTGCAGATAGCGCGCGTTTAAGCGCCAGCACAAACAACAATTGATGATTAGTGGATGGAGTTGCTCTGGGTAACGGCGCGGGAGGCTTGTTCCTGCGTGGCTTTATCACGCCACTGCGTAGCCGATTTACCATCAGCAGGGCCGTCCTGTTCTTTGGCAATTTCTAACCCGCGTGATACGCCCTGCGAGTAAGATACTTTGGCGACATTTGCTATGTCATTGCTGGCTGGCTGCACCGCTTCGCGGCTAGTGACCACGCCGGTGACTGTACCGGACAATGCGCCGACAGCTGCCATGGTAACGCCAACAACCTCTGCGCCAACCAACGCACCCAGCGCGATAACCGGCAAGGCAAGCCCGCCTGTAGCAGCGGCGATTGCAGCACCTGCGACAGCACCCATCAGCGCACCCACTGCACCGCCTGCCAGCGCGCCTTTTACGCTTCCGGCAATGCCGCTCATCACTGAGCTGAGGAAGGAGGGTTTTTTAGGTTCGTTGTCCGCCATTTTTATTGTCCGCCCATACTATGTATATTGCCGAGGTTCATTTACCACCTGTTCGCGGCGGTCAGTAACCATTGTGCAGAAAGAATTGCGTCCTTTTGTACAATGCGGCCCAGATTCATGCACTGTATTTTGTTGGTTATTTTGTGCCACGTTTTGCCCTTGGGCCTGTTGCGGTGCAACGCCAGCCATTTCACGGTTCTGCTGGTATTGCCTGCCCAGTTCGCGGGCGGTCTCCAAGTCAAGGTTTGCCGGTTGCCGGTTACATTCCATAACACCACCGGCGATGCCACCGACGGCCATGGCGAGCAAGCCGCCGCCGCTGAACAAGAATGACAGGGCCTGACCGATGCCTATGACAATGCCTTCGCCTACCGTTGCGGTACCGATTGTTGCGCCCATGGCTCCTACAACTGGTAATGCACCGGCAGATGCTGCGACAGCAGCCGCAACTGCAAATACGGCAACGGCGCCAATCGCAACGGCAAGCATGCCTTTGCCAAATCCTGTGCTAAAAAAACTGAGGCTGCGGTCGCGTATGGTGCGCCCAACATAACCAACGGCCTGGTCATATTTTGCCTGCACATAATGCCCCGGGCCAACATCCTCGGGTGCAACTGGGCGGTTACCACTGTAATCAAATTTCACGTCAGCTATGCTTTCCTCATGCGCTATCGCATGCAAAACACGGTTTACATTAGTTTATACTCTACCAGATGTCCGGTCGATGTATTGTTAATGTTTGATTACATTGAAAAATGTACCAAAAAAGGGCATTTCCCTAGGGGTTAGTTGGGAATAGACTTGGTATGATCCATGCTGAGCAGGGCTTGCTTGGCAGAGGCCACTACCTTGTCGCGGTGATAGGTCTCCGAAGGGGGATACTGGGTCTGCCCTTCGTACATTACCGTAGTTACCGGACCTTCTTTAATATTTTCAGCATGTTCTGGCCCAAAGCTTACTTTTGGCGTGGCGGCGGGCTGCTGTATCACATCCGGCTTTTTGCTTTTGCTGACTATGCCACGGAACCATAAATCAGTGTTATCAAAGACATGGCGGAAAAGGTCGCGGTTGATGCCAAAGCTGGCTCCAAACAGGCCCATAGTAAGCATGGACGCTGACAGAACACCGGTGGTCGAGAGCGCGCCAGCTTCGGCAGCAACGCCAAGGCCAACCAGTGCGTGTGCGGCAAGCCCGCCTGTAGCAAGCAATGCGCCTGCGGCCAAGCCGACGGCAAGGCCAATCAGCGCCACCTTCCAGAATATAATCTGCGGTCTGGCACCTGGCAGGCAATGCTCATCGCAATGCGTGGTTTTATAATCCAGTTCGCCTTCTGCTTTCTTTTCGTCTTTCTTTTCATCTTCTGCGGGGGCTTCCTCACCATTAATGGAGGCTTGCAGTTTGTCGATTTTCTTTTCCAGATTTTCCAGTTTTTTATTCTGGCGCTGTTCGGCTACTTCCAGCCCTGCGGCAACACCGCCGGCAACGCGCCCGACATCGGCAAATTCATGTGCGCCATAAAGCATACCAGCTGCGGCGAACCCGCTTACCGTCATGGCCAATGCGCCCGCTGTCAGTAATGCGCCACCGAAGAAGGGAATGGCAATCGCAGCGGCAATACCAATGGCCGCGCCCATAAGCGCGCCGATTACAGCTCCGCCCAGCTTGCCTTTTACGCTGCCTTTATAGGATTCCCACCACGACTCGTGGTAATACGGACCCTCGTCGGTCTCCGGATGACCTTTGCGCTGAGCTTCTTGAATTTCAATATCTTCTTTACTGTCCATACCGGCTTTTTTGCTGTGCTGATGCTAGAAACAATACCCTAATCTGATACTACTGTATTTTAAGTCTAGAAAAAGTGAAGCTTTTGTGACAGATTGCCTCTTGTAGGCCAATCTTTAACTTATAAAACAAAAGGATATAAAAACATGATCGGACGCCTCAACCATGTGGCTATTGCTGTGCCGGATTTAGCGGCCGCCACCCGTATGTACCGCGATGTGCTAGGCGCGAAGGTGTCAGAGCCGCTGCCAGTGCCTGAACACGGGGTTACGGTGGTGTTTGTCAACCTGCCCAATACCAAGGTGGAACTGCTGCACCCGCTGGGTGAGAAGTCGCCGATTGCCGGTTTTCTTGAAAAGAACACTTCCGGCGGCATTCACCATGTGTGCTACGAGGTGGACGATATACTGGCTGCGCGTGACAAGCTGGTGAAAGAAGGCGCGCGCGTGCTGGGCGACGGCCAGCCGAAAATCGGCGCGCACGGCAAGCCGGTGCTTTTCCTGCATCCCAAGGATTTCTGCGGCACTCTGGTGGAAATCGAACAGGTATAATATGAGCATTACTCTGGGTGTTTTCACATTCCTGAATGCATGGTGGATATGCCTGTTTATGGCGCTGCCATTTGGCCGTGAGGACGGCACGAAGGAAAGCATAGCCTATAACGCTGCTCCGGCGCGGTTTAACTGGAAAAAAAGCTTCATCATCGCCGCTGTGATGGCTGCGGTTTTTACGGCTCTTCTGGCCATAGCCATTGAGTCGGAGCTGGTGCCGCTGCGTGATATGCTGTAACGGTTGACCTCTGCGCCGTACATAGTAGTAATAATCCTCTACCATTTTATTCCACTTTATTCATTGCGAGTACCCCATGCGCCTGAGTCAATTTTTCCTGCCGTTGCTGAAAGAAAATCCTTCCGAGGCGCAGATTGTTTCGCACCGCTTGATGCTGCGCGCCGGCATGATAAAGCAGCAGGCGGCGGGCATCTATAGCTGGCTGCCGCTGGGTCTTCGCGCGCTGGACAATGTCGAACGCATTGTGGCCGAAGAGCTGGACGAGGCGGGTTGCGTGCGTGTGCTTATGCCCACACTCCAGCCCACTGAACTGTGGAAGGAATCCGGACGCTACGATGCGCTGGGCAAGGAAATGCTGCGCTTCAAGGACCGAGCCGAGCGCGAGCTGCTCTACAGTCCCACCAACGAGGAAATGATTATCGATATTTTCCGCTCTTACGTGAAAAGTTACAAGTCGCTGCCGCTGAACCTGTACCAGATTAACTGGAAATTCCGTGACGAAGTCCGCCCGCGTTTCGGCGTGATGCGCGGCCGCGAATTCCTGATGAAGGACGGCTATTCCTTCCATGTCGATTTGGATGACGCCAAGCGCGAATATTTCAAAATGTACGACGTGTACCACAAAATCTTCAACCGCCTTGGCCTTACCTCCATCGCGGTGAGTGCCGATTCCGGCGCCATTGGCGGCTCGCTGTCGCACGAGTTTCAGGTGCTGGCGGAAACGGGCGAAAGCCAGATTTATTATGACCCGCGCTTCGACGATGTGCGTTCAGGCAAGAAAAAAGCCAGCGGCGAGGAAATGCGTTCATGGTATGCCGCCGCCGACGAACTGCATGTGACCGATAAATGCCCCGTGCCAAAAGACCAGCTGCGCGAGGCACGCGGTATCGAGGTCGGCCATATATTCCTGCTTGGCCGCAAATATACCGACGCCATGAATATTGACGTCACCGGCCCTGCCGGTGCGCTTGTGCGCGTGGAAATGGCGACATTCGGCATCGGCGTGTCGCGCTTAGTGGGTGCGATTATCGAAGCCAGCCACGACGACAATGGCATCATCTGGCCGGACGCGGTAGCGCCGTTTAAGGTAGGCCTCATCAACCTGCGCGTCGGCGACCGCAAGTGCGACGACGCCTGCACCCTGATATACGACACGCTTTGCGCCAAGCAAGTGGACACGCTCTATGACGATACCGACGAACGCCCGGGCGGTAAATTCGCCTCGATGGATCTAATCGGCGCGCCATGGCAGATTACCGTTGGCCCGAAGGGTGTTGAAAGAGACGTGGTGGAAATGAAACACCGCAAGACAGGCGAAAAACAGGAGCTTTCGGTCGAAAGCGCACTGGCAAAAATTTTAGGCTAGGGATAAGGGCAGCATGCTCAATGCCTTTGAACGAATGGTGGCCCTACGTTACCTGCGCGCGCGGCGCGAGGAAGGCTTCATTTCGGTCATCGCGCTGTTTTCGCTGGTGGGCATTGCACTGGGCGTAGCCACGCTGATTGTGGTGCTGGCGGTGATGAACGGCGTGCGCGGCGAGCTGATAAAAAGCATCATCGGGCTGGAGGGCCATGTCAGCGTCTATGCCGACAGCAACGGCATCGATAACTATAACGACCTAAGCCGCATGCTGCAGGGCGTGGAAGGCGTTAAATACGCGACGCCCAAGGTCGAAGGCCAGATTATGGCCAGCTACAAGGGCCGTGCCATGGGCGCTATGGTGTCCGGCTACCGCTTCGAGGATTTAAAGAAAAAAGAACTGCTGATGAACAAAATCACGCAGGGCGACATGGCGGAATTCGAAAACGGTCAGGGCGTGGTCATCGGCAGCCGCATGGCCGAGAAAATGGGCGTCAGTGTCGGCGACGAGCTGCTGCTGATTTCACCCGAGGGTCGCGCAACGATTGCGGGCCTTGTGCCACGTGTGAAGGCGTACAAGGTGGTGGCGCTGTTTTCGATTGGCATGTTTGCCTATGATAACGGGCTGGTGCTGTTGCCGTTTCAAGAAGCGCAGGTTTATTTTAAGTTGCAGGACGAGGGCAGGGACGCCGCCAGCCTGATTGAAGTCATCGCCGACGACCCCGACAAGGTGCAGGCGCTGGTTGGCAAAATCGCGGAAACGGTTGGCAGGCACTACCGCATTTATGATTGGAAGTCGTCCAACAACCATATCTTTCAGGCCGTCATCGTGCAGCGCAACGTCATGTTCCTGATACTCACGCTGATTATCCTTGTGGCGTCGTTTAACATCATCTCCAGCCTGATTATGCTGGTGCGCGAGAAGGGGCGCGACGTCGCCATACTGCGCACCATGGGCGCAAGCCGCGCCTCGATACTGCGTATTTTCTTTGCCTGCGGATCGTGTGTGGGCGTGGCGGGTACTTTGTTTGGTGTGGTGTTTGGCCTGCTGATTGCGTTTAATACCGAAAACATCCAGCTCTGGCTGGAGGGCATGATGGGACACAAGCTCTTTACTGACGAACTGTATTTCCTCTCCAGCCTGCCGTCGAAAGTGGATTTCGGCGAAGTGCTGACGGTGATTGTCATGGCGTTGGGGTTATCGTTCCTTGCTACCATTTATCCGGCGCGGCGTGCAGCCTCGCTTGATCCGGCGGAGGCGCTGCGCTATGAGTGAAGCAGCACTGGTACTTGAGCAGGTAACGCGCATTTATGAGCAGGGCGAACGCAGACTCACTGTGTTGCATAACTTCGATCTCGATATCCGCAAGGGTGAAGTGGTGGCGCTCGTTGGCCCTAGCGGTTCTGGCAAAACGACATTGCTTCAGGTGGCGGGCTTACTCGATACGCCGGATTCCGGCGAGGTGCGCATCGCAAGCCGCATCATGAGCAGCGCGTCCGACATTGAGCGCACGCTTGCGCGCCGCAGACATATCGGTTTTGTGTACCAGTTCCACCATTTGCTGCCGGAATTTTCGGCACTGGAAAATGTCATGTTGCCGCAGATGATTGCGGGTGTGGATACGGCAGCGGCAAAGAAAAAGGCGCACGGCCTGCTGGCCGAGCTTGGGCTTACCGACCGCGAGTCGCACCGTCCGGCCAAGCTTTCCGGAGGCGAGCAGCAACGCGTGGCGATTGCGCGCGCGCTGGCCAACGACCCGCAGCTTTTGCTTGCGGATGAGCCGACAGGCAACCTCGACCCGCTTACCGCCGAACTGGTGTTCGGTATGCTGATGCGAATGGTGCGGGAAAAACAAGTGGCTATGCTGGTCGCCACACATAACCTTGAACTTGCGAAACGGATGGATAGAATCGTATCGCTTGGTTCTAAAATGGAAGCATAACCTGACGCGCAGCGCACAGGTAAAATGGCAAGGAAAATGACAGAATTTATTCACCTGCGGGTACATAGTGCCTATTCGCTGCTTGAGGGCGCAATTCACGTAAAAGACCTCGTGAAATGGTGCAAATCGCAGTCCATGCCTGCCGTGGCGCTGACCGATCATGCCAATTTGTTTGGCTCGCTGGAATTTTCACTGGCAGCGATGGCCGAGGGCATACAGCCCATCCTCGGTTGCGCCATTTTCCTTAGGCCCGAATTATCCGGTGAAACACGCAACGCCAGCCAGCAGAAACCCGACCAGTTACTGGTCTATGCCAAGAATGAAACCGGCTGGAAAAATCTTCTGGCGCTTGTCAGCCAGTCTTACCTTGCACCTACCGGCGGTGAAGCGCCGCTGCTCACGCTGGAAGATTTCGAGGGGCGCAGCGAAGGCCTTATTGCGCTTACCGGCAGTATTTACGGTGGCGTGGGCAAGCTGCTGCTGGCTGACCGTAACCCGCAGGCGGAAGATTACCTCAAAAAACTGAATACGCTTTTTTCCGGCCATCTCTATGTGGAGCTGACGCGCCACGGCATGGTGCGCGAGCAGGCCATCGAAAAACGCCTGATTGACCTTGCGTATAAACATAACCTGCCGCTGGTTGCCACCAACGACTCATATTTCGTAAAGGAAAGCATGTTTCAGGCGCATGATGCGTTTCTTTGCATCGCCGAGGGTAAGTATGTGGAAGAGGCCGACCGCCGCCAGCTTACGCCCCAGCACCGCCTGAAAACGCCGCAGGAAATGGTAAAACTCTTTGCCGACATTCCCGAGGCGCTTGCCAACACGATTGCGATTGCCAAACGTTGTTCCTTTGTGGCGATGTCGCATGCGCCGATCCTGCCAAGCTTTGCCCATGACGAGGCGCAGGCGCTGCGCGAGCAGGCTAACAAGGGCCTCGACGAACGGCTCAAGCGCTATGTATTGACCGATGCCATGAGTGAGGAAGAAAAAACCGCCAAGGCCAAACCTTATTATGAACGCCTTGATTTCGAAATCGAAACCATCATCAAGATGAACTTTCCCGGTTACTTCCTTATCGTTTCCGACTTCATTAGGTGGAGCAAGCAGAACAACATTCCCGTAGGTCCGGGGCGCGGATCGGGCGCGGGTTCGTTGGTAGCGTGGGCGCTTTCCATCACCGACCTTGACCCGTTGCGCTATGGCCTGCTGTTCGAGCGTTTTCTCAATCCGCAACGCGTGTCGATGCCAGACTTTGATATCGACTTTTGTCAGGACCGCCGCGAAGAGGTGATACGCTATGTGCAGGCCCGCTACGGCCACGACCGCGTAGCGCAGATTATCACATTCGGTACGTTGCAGGCGCGCGGTGTATTGCGCGACGTGGGGCGCGTATTGCAGATGCCGTATGGGCAGGTGGACAAGATTTGCAAGATGGTGCCAAGCAATCCGGCCAATCCGGTGACGCTCGAAGAAGCCATTGAGATGGAGCCGATGATGAAGGCCGCCATCAAGGAAGACGCCATGGTCAAGAAGCTGGTGGATATCAGCCTGAAGCTCGAAGGGCTTAACCGCCATGCCTCGACCCACGCGGCGGGCGTGGTAATCGGCGACAGGCCGTTGTCCGAGCTAGTGCCGATGTACCGTGACCCGAAATCCGACATGCCGGTGGTGCAATATTCTATGAAATATGCCGAAAGTGCGGGCCTTGTAAAGTTCGACTTCCTCGGCCTGAAAACGCTTACGGTGCTTGCGCGTGTGCTGACATTGCTTGAGCCGCGCGGTGTTAAGCTCGACCTGCTGGCGTTGCCGGAAGGTGACAAGCTAACCTATGAAATGCTCGGGCGCGGCGAAACGGTGGGCGTGTTCCAGCTTGAAAGCGCGGGCATGCGTGACACACTCAAAAAGCTCAAGCCCGATACGCTGGAGGATATTATCGCGCTGGTGTCGCTCTACCGTCCTGGCCCGATGGACAACATCCCTACTTACATTGCTCGAAAGCATGGCGACGAATCGCCGCAATACCTGCACCCGATGCTGGAACAGGTGCTGAAGGAAACCTTCGGCGTTATTATTTATCAAGAGCAGGTGATGCAGATTGCCCAGCTGCTCGCCGGATACAGCCTCGGTGAGGCCGACCTGTTGCGCCGCGCCATGGGTAAGAAAATCAAGTCGGAAATGGAAGCTCAGCGCGATATTTTTGTTCAGCGTTCAGTAGAACGCGGGGTAAAAGAAAGGCAAGCCGCCAGCATTTTCGACCTGATTGCCAAATTCGCCGAGTACGGCTTCAACAAGTCGCACGCCGCCGCTTATGCGCTGATTGCCTACCAGACGGCCTACCTCAAGGCGAATTATCCGGTGGAATTCATCGCCGCGTCGATGACTTACGATATGCACAACACCGACAAGCTCGCCATTTTCCGTGAGGATGCGGTACAGTACGGTATCGACCTGATGCAGCCGGACATCAATAAGTCCGAAGTGCTGTTTGCGGTTGAAGAAGGCAAGATATTTTATGCGCTGGCGGCCATACGCAACGTGGGTGTGCAGGCCATGGAAGCTGTGGTGGAAGAGCGTAGGACTAACGGCCCGTACAAAGATATTCTTGATTTCATTGAGCGTGTTCCGGTTGAAGCAATCAACAGCCGTGCGCTTGAACACTTGATAAAAGCGGGTGCGTTTGACAAGCTGCACCCTAACCGCAACGAGCTATTTTCAAATCTCGACCGCATCATGGCTTACGGCGCATCTTGCCAGCGCGACAAGGACAGCCAGCAGGAAAGCCTGTTTGGTGCTATCGGCGGTGATGGCATCCACAAGCCGCCGCTCGCTCCTGCTGACGACTGGTCGGCGCTCGAGCGGCTCGATAATGAGTTCGCCGCCATCGGCTTTTACCTTTCCGCGCATCCGCTGGAGGGGTATCGCAATGCGCTGGACGCCATGCACATCATGCCGTCGTCGATGTTTGCTGAAAAACTGGATACGCGTTTCCGTGAAATCAAGGTGGCTGGCATTGTCACAGGCCGTAAGTTCAAGGTGTCGGACAAGGGGCGCTTCGCCTTTATCCAGATGTCTGACCTCGGCGGTGTGTTTGAAGTGTCGGTATTCAATGAAGGGCTGCTCACCCAGCAGCGCGACAATCTAGAAAACGGCAAGATATTGCTGATGCAGGTGGATGCAAAATGCGACGATGGCGGCGTGCGCCTGATTGCTCAGAAAATCTCCCTGTTTGATGAAGCTGTGCTTCAACAACAGGAACGCAAAGGGCAGGTAAAATTCCGTATTGTAATATCGCAGACTGAAGCCGTTCCCTCCATCCGCAACTTGCTTGGGGAATCCAATGGCAAGGGAGCCAGCGTCACGCTGCGCGCGCAGACCCCCGGCCATGGCGTTGCCGATATCGCACTCCCCGGAAAATACGCCATTTCCCCTGTGGTTCTGGATAAAATCCGCGTACTCAAAGGCGTACTCTCGGCGGAAGAAATTGCCGCCTGAGATGATATTATCCTTATTTAGGTGTGTAGCAGGCTGTTTTTAACGCTTTATTTGCATTTAATCTGTAATAATCAAGACAATTGAAAAACCGTCATTTTTTGGTGAACTTCCGGCATGTTTGGCATCATCGGCCTAGTATTTGTAATGGTTACTGTCTTCGGTGCTTATGTAGCATCCGGCGGTAAAATGGATATCATCCTGCATGCAATGCCGTTTGAATTACCCATGCTTATGGGTGGCGCCATCGGTGCATACTTGGTGGCTAACCGTCCGCTAGTGCTTAAGTCAACATTCAAGGGATTAGGAAAGGCCTTCAAGGGGCCGAAGTGGAATAAGCAGGATTATAAAGACCTGCTGTGCCTTTTGTTCTTGCTGTGCAAGCTGATGAAGTCCAAGGGTTTAATTGCCGTTGAACAGCACATCGAAAAACCCGAAGAAAGCGCAATCTTCAGCCAGTTTCCACGTATTGTACATGATCATTTTGCGGCAGATCTTATGTGCGATACACTGCGCACACTTACCATGGGTATGGAAAACCCCATGCAGATTGAAGAAACCATCGACAAACAAATTGCCAAGCACCATCACGAAGCGTTGGCGGTAGGGCATGCGCTGCAAACCATGGCAGACGGTATTCCTGCCATCGGTATCGTGGTGGCGGTACTCGGTGTAATCAAGACCATGGCCAGCATTGACCAGCCCCCCGTAATTCTCGGCGCCATGATCGGCGGTGCGCTGGTGGGAACATTCCTTGGTGTATTCGTTGCCTATTGTTTCGTGGGTCCCCTTGCCGTGAGCAACCAGAATGCTCATAACGAAGAACAACAATTCTATTTCATCATACGCGACGTTCTGGTGGCGCACCTCAAAGGCATGGCGCCACAGATTTCTATGGAAATGGGTCGCGTGCAGATACCGTCGTCAATGCAGCCCACCTTTGTAGAAATGGAAGAACTCTCTTCCAATCTCAAGATAGACGGCAGTGGCGCGCAGGCTGCGGCCGCTTAACCATTAGCGATAATTGTGATTTCTCAGAATTGATTAGTAATTTTCAATGCCGCCGGACGGGCTGAGTACGGTGATGTGCTGCGTCGGCGGTATATAGCTGTAATCTACCATGTTCGGGGTAGTGCTTTTTACCGGCACAACAGAACACCCCGTCAGTCCGAAGAGGAAGCTGACAGCGAGAATCGCAAGGGTGAGTTTAGTAGCACTGGTATACATAAAAAAGCCTTCAATGTTGATGGCCGGAGTATACATATCTAATTTATGCATTGAACTGATAAAATACCATCTCAGCTATGCATTTTACGCATGGCGTTGGGTCGGAATAACAGCCCTATCCAAGCCCAAACACCTAATTATCCCATTGGATTTAAATATTATTTCTTGAAGCTCTTTCTCTGGTGTGGAATCTGCCACAATCCCCCCCCCGACCTGAAACTCAAATTTCTGGCCTTTCATCACCAATGTGCGGATAACCACCGAAAGCTCGCAAGCGCCATCACCGCCGAACCAACCGAGCGCCCCGCTATAGATGCCGCGTTCAAGCTGCTCAAGTTTGCTGCATAATTCCATGGCGCGAATTTTGGGTGCGCCGGTCATCGATCCGGGAGGGAAGCAGGCTTCAACCAAATCAAGCGTGGTGTGTTGCGGTGCTTTCTGGCCGAGTACCGTACTCGACATATGGTGAATGGTGGCGTGGGTAGTGGTCTCAAACAGCTTATCGACTTTTACGCTGCCGGCAACACAGGTACGCGCAAGGTCGTTGCGCATCAGGTCGGTAATCATGAGGTTTTCGGCCTTGTCCTTGCCGCTGTTTGCAAGGGCCTGCAATGACTGCGCATCACGCGCAGCATCACTAAAACGCGGGGCCGTGCCTTTGATAGGACGCGTTTCCACATGGCCTTTATCATCTGTGCGCAGAAAAAGTTCCGGACTGGAGGACAGGATATAATTGTCGTCAAGGCGGAAGAATGCACTGTAGGGCGCTGGGCTAACCTTGCATAATTCGCGGAACACCGAAAAATAATCAGGCACTGCTTCAAATTCACCTGTGAATTTGCGCGTCAGGTTTGCCTGATAGAGGTCGCCGCGTTTTATATGTTCCAGCACGGTTCCGGCTTTTTGCAAATATTCCGCTTCACTCATGGGCGATCCGAAAGAAGCGACCCGTGGAAGTGCCGCCTGTGCCTGCGCGCTTGCCTGTGTGTATGGGATTTCTTTTGAATCTGACCAGCAGGTGAGCGTTTTCTGCTGGTGGTCAAACTGGTAGATGGTATGAAAGCGCATCATCAGCAGTGCGGGCAGCGACAGCCAGTTCGGTTCGTCCTGCGGCAATTGCTCGAGACTGTTTTTAAGCCCGTAGCCAAGAAGCCCGAACCACGCATTGTCAAACAGCGGCGTGCTATCGCCAAGTTTGTTTTTCAGGACAGAAAAATCGTTGCCGCTTATTTTTTCCGCCAACTGGCAGGCAAGGTAGCTGTAGCGGCCGGAATAGCTGGTGCGCGTGCCGGAATATAGCAAGGCCCAATATTGCTCACGGACGGCGGCTGCCAGTGCGAGCGGTTCTATCCATGGCAATGATTGCGGTATTAACATTGGCTGTGCTATGGTCTGGTGGATTTATGGAAGTTTTATGGGACGATTGCTCGGCTTTTACAATAAAATACTCGCTCTTTTAGGGGTTCGCAAGGCCTCGCGACCCGAAGACATCCCCAGTTTACTAGACAAAACCTCGCTGGAACAGGCGCTTTCCGAGGCACACTTTCTGCGTAGCCGGTTTGCGGTGGATGTGCGTGACCTTGAGCCAGGTGAAGAAGCAGGCATGCCAAGGCCCGCAGGTGATTTCGAACTACCACAAAAAAACTAAAATCAGTGAATTAATGTTACCGGCTGGGCGGGAACTGTAGAAAGTGTCTGGCCATAGAGCGCCATGACCTCGGCAAGCGACTTGCCACTGATGCTTAGGTTGCTGGTGCCATCGCTGACAATATTATAATTGAAAACATTGGGTTGCTGCGAAGGCTCGGCAAGGCCGGACAAGAATGCCTTAAGCCCTTCCGCCAGCGGTTCCTCAATGGCGGTGAAGCGCGCGTTATTATCCGATAGCGTGGCAACAACGCGCTGCAGGCGCTGGCTGTAATCGGCCACATCATCCACAAGGCGCAGGCAGTTGCTGCAGCTAAGCCCGACATTGGCCACGGGGAAGGGCTGGTTCTGCGCAAACTGGATATCGCCCTTGCCGGTTATGCCATAAGGCGCAGAAGAAAGATCAAGGTTGGAAAACGTAACTTTGCCCACGCTCAGGTCGTCGTTGCCCTGATAGCTGAAATCTAGTGATTGCGAAAGATTGCCTAGCGAGTGCATATGCGGGATGGCGGGGTAGATGATGCGGTACAAATCGTCGGCACTGTATTTGCGTATCAGCGGCTGTATGTCGGCGGGCTGTGGCACAAACGGCGAATAGAGCTGCAGCACAAAGCCGCGCACCATGCCCTCGAGCAGCTGGTTATATTGTTCGCTGAAAGTTGACTTGGCATTAAAGATCAGCCTGGTTACGCGGTCATTTCCGGCCTTGCCGTTGCTGAAATGGAAGCTGGCGTCGGTGTTGTACACGCGATTCGACAGGTTGAGTTTACTGAGTTTGATATCCAGCGGCGTAGCATTCAGCGCCTGCGGGTAAGGTATCGGCCCGCTATAGCTGAAGTCCAGCTCGATATTGCGTTTGCCGTAAAGCGAACTGCTGGGCGGGAAGGGGTAGTCAGCGGAAAAAGCCAGCATGTATGACTTCATCAGCACATCGCCTTTTTCCGTCACTTCCTGATCCTTGGATTGCAGGAAGGTACGTATGCTACGGTCATTGCCTTCGCCTTCGGTATTGGTGATGAATATGCGGCTGACACCACCCGTCATCAAAACATCGTTGGTGTTGCGGTCAGTCACGCTGTAGGCGGGCGTAGTGCAGTCAAACAAAGCAAGGTCCTGCACGAAATCTTTTGGTTCGCGTAAGACCAGCGACTGGAAATCCCACAGCGTGCCGAAAATGCCGAACCTGTTGTCGAATTGCAGGGTGCATTGGGTGGCGCTTTCCGTTTTGGTGGCGACTGAATGCGTTTTTCCGCCAATCTTGCTGGTATTATATGGGTTGCCGCTTATATACAGGTTGAATTTGTTGGCAAATACATTGACGCTGAACTCCATTTTTCCGTTCAGGGTTATGTCTTCTTCCCATGCGGGTATTTTCTGCATGCCCGCGCTGGCATCCAGTTGTTTCAGGAAGTCATCCACGCGGCCACTGAAGCGCGGGTTGATAATGGTCACGGTGATATCAGACGGATAGCCCGAAGTTTTTATGCTGTCATAGGTGATGTAGGGGTGCTTGGCGTTGAGGCTGGCGATGCCGTCCGTCACGCTGGATTCCAGCGCACGTGACTGCATGTACCACGCCACGCTGTATGAGCCGAAAACAATGACAGTAAATACCGACAGGCTCAGCAGGATCATCGTGCGCATAGCAATTTCCCCTTAAACGACAATAGCTGATTATTGTTACAGGAAAAAATGCGTTAAAGACAAGAATAAAGGCCAGCTAATAACTTATCGCCAGCCGGCAAGGTGTTTCTGGGTGTATTGCGCTATGTCGGCGTTAATCAGCTCCAGCAATTGGCCTGCTGCGGCCTCGCTCGGCCAGTGTATGCCCTGCGGCTTGAGCGCGCCTACCGGCAGCACTTTCCACACCACGTTGGAAATCATCACGGCGTCGGCGCGTGTCATCTGTCCGGCGGTGGCTTCTACTTCCTGCACCTTCCATGGCGACAGGCGCATGATTACGCTGCGCATAGAGCCATCCAGTACGCCGCAGGCGAGCGAGGGTGTATAGAGTATCTTGTCTTTCAGCCAGAACAGATTGCCCGAGCTGGTTTCACACAGATGCTTCTGTTCGTTAGAAAGCAACGCGTCGGCACATTCGTTTTCTTTGGCTTCCATGCGTGCCAGCGTGGAGTTCAGCCCCTGGCACAATTTGAACTGCACAGGCAGGGATTTGGGCGACGGTTTGGTATAGGTGGATTGCCACAGCGCCACCGGTTCGTTGCCAATAGCGGGCATGGCGCGCGTTTCCAGCACATAGCAGGGTCCGGCGTTAGGGGCTGTGCTGTCGGGCAGGTAGCCCTTGCTGCCGATGCCGCGCGTTACCTGAATCCGAACTATGCCGTCAGTCAGCTGATTGGCTGCGAGCAGTGTGCGGGTATGGTTTTTTAATATACTGGTATCAAAGGCGATTTTGATGGCGGCAAGGCCTTGCGCCATACGCTCTATATGCCATTCAAACTGGTAGGGTACGCCGTCATGCACGGCAATGGTCTCGAATACGCCGTCGCCAAAGCGGAAGCCACGGTCAAGTATGGATACGGCGGCCAGCTCCTGCGCTATGCTGCGGCCGTTTACAATTACATCTGCCATGGGTGATTTTGCTGCTTGTGTGATGGCTTTTTACGATAGTACATTACCTTCTTATAACAAGGCAACACAGTATGCCAACTGCTTAAATATGAAAATACGATGACGGAAGATGTGATATTAGGGCTGGGCAGTAATTATGGCGACCGCAGGGCGCACCTGCTGTTTGCGCTGTTGCGCCTGACGCAGGTACTTGGCGAGGTGCTGCCGTCGCGTGTGTATGAGTCGAAGGCGGTGCTGCCACCGGACGCGCCGCCGGAGTGGGATTTGCCATACCTGAACATGGCCGTGGGCGGCTATACGCATTTAAGCCCTGCCGAGCTGCTTGCCGAAATAAAACTGATAGAGCGCGACTTGGGGCGGCAGGTGCGCGGCTTCTGGGGGCCAAGGGAGATTGACATCGACATCCTCGCCTATGGTCAGGTGGTGATGGAAACGCCCGAGCTGACCATTCCCCACCCCGAACTACTCAAGCGCGACTTCGCACTGCTGCCGCTGGTGGATATCGATTCCGAATGGCGCTACCCCGCCGAAGGGACATATAAAGGCTGGAAAGCATCCGATATTGCGGCCGCGCAGGGATTCAAAGCTGGCGAACATCTCAAGGATACAGGAAGGCTGCTCGATGCCTAAAACAAAACTGGTAGGCATATTGAATGTAACGCCGGATTCATTTTCCGACGGTGGCCGGAATTTTGCGCCGGATGCAGCGATTACCGCACTACAACGCATGATAGCTGACGGCGCGGACGTGATTGACATCGGCGCCGAATCTACGCGCCCGGGCGCAACGCCGCTAGATGCCGATGAAGAATGGGAGCGCCTCGCGCCAATCATGGCGCGGTTGCCGGAATTCATCAACCCCTACATCCGTTTCAGCATCGACACGCACCATGCGCAAACAGCGCAGAAAGCGCTGGAGGCAGGGGTACACATGGTCAATGACGTGTCGGGCTTTTCCAGTGTGGACATGATTAATGTCATGCTTGATTCAAAATGCCAGCTGGTGGTGATGCATTCACTCAGCGTACCTGCCGACAAAAGCGAAGTGATGGACGAATCGCTGGATGTGGTCACCGAGCTGATGCAGGCGGCAGGCCAGCGCCTGCAATCGCTGGTGGAGGCGGGTATCAAACCGCAGCGTCTGGTATTCGACCCCGGGCTTGGTTTCGGCAAAACACCCATGCAATCGCTGTCGATAGTAAAGCGCATCGGCGAGTTTCGCGAACTGGGCGTGCCACTTTATGTAGGGCATTCGCGCAAGTCGTTCCTGAAGCTGCTGGAAGATAATTCATACATGAACCGCGACGAGGCGACGCTGGCCATCTCCCAGCACCTGATAGATCAAAATGTGGAATATATCCGCGTGCATGACGTGGCCGCACACCGCGAGCTGATGGTGCAAGCAAGGAAGCGCGCATGACCACCGACCCGATTGAAATATTCCTGAGTCGCTTGCAACACCCGCTGCTGGCAGGCATCGACATGTCGCTCGACCGCATGCACCGCTTGCTCGGCATGCTCGGCTCACCACACAAAAAAATGCCGCCGGTCATTCATGTGGCGGGAACAAACGGCAAAGGTTCACTGCTGGCGTACCTGCATTATATTTTCGAGGCGGCGGGTTACCGCGTACATCGTTACACCAGCCCGCATCTTGTCCAGTTCCGCGAGCGCATATTGCTTCAGGGCAAGCCGGTGGAAAACGCCTATCTTGAAAATATTGTAAAGCATCTTGCATCGGTGCTGGCCACCCAGCCCGCCACATTTTTTGAAGCGACCACGGTGCTGGCGTTCCTTGCCTTTGCTGAAAAACCCGCCGATCTGCTGTTGCTGGAAACGGGCATGGGCGGAAGGCTGGACGCCACCAACGTGATTGACAAACCGTTGCTTACCGCCATTACGCCCGTGTCGTTTGACCACTGCGAATATCTGGGTAATACGCTGAAAAATATTGCCGGAGAAAAAGCGGGTATCATTAAAAAGGCAGTGCCTTGTGTTATCGGCAGGCAGGACAATGAGGCGCTGATGGTATTGGAAGAAAAAGCACAAAGCCTGAATGCGCCGCTTTTCCGCCTCGGCCACGAGTTCCACGTCGAACGTAACGGCGGCACGGTAATGTACCGCTCGATAAAAAGGCATATCGAACTCAGGCCTTCGCTGGCGGGCGGCTTTCAATATGACAACGCGGCAACGGCTGTGGCGTGCATCGATAATATCAGCGGATTTAATGTCACCGACGAGCATATCATCGCAGGCCTTGCCGCTACCCAGTGGCCCGCGCGCCTGCAAAAGCTGGAAGGTCACGCCTATAACACGCTGTTGCCTGCGGATATGCCGCTTTATCTTGACGGTGGACACAACCCGCAAGGCGGTGAAATGCTGGCGGGCTGGTGTGCCGAGCAGGGCGCGGAAGTCTATCTAGTATGTGGCATGGTCAAGGGCAAGGACGCGAGCGCTTACCTCAAGCCACTGGCGTCACATGTAAAAGCGCTCTATGCCGTTACCATTCCCGGTGAATCCATGAGCCGCCCTGTAGCCGAGCTTCAGGCCGCTGCCAAAGGCGTGGGCATGGAGGCGGAGGCCGCGCCATCGGTTGAAATTGCGTTGCAAACCATTGCCCGCCGTGCCAAAACACCAGCCATTGTATGTATTTGCGGTTCGCTGTACCTTGCGGGCAAAGTGCTTGCCGTGCAGGAAGCTGCTTAAACACTTTAGGAGAAACCATGATGCCCTTGCAGAAACCACAAGCCGACAGTTTGCAATCCGTCATTGACCGCGCATGGGAAGACCGCCAGTCGCTTGGTGTTTCCACCACGGGCGAGGTGCGCGAGGCGGTGGATGATGTTTTGTCTGCGCTTGATAACGGATCGCTGCGCGTAGCAGAAAAAACGGGCAAAGACTGGCAGGTCAACCAGTGGGTGAAAAAAGCCGTGCTGCTTTCCTTCCGCTTAAATGACATGGATTTGATTGATAGCGGCGCTGTGTTTGGCGCTACCGGCAACGCCATGTGGTATGACAAAGTTCCCTCCAAATTCGCGGGCTGGGACATCATGCGCTTCAAGCAGGCGGGCTTCCGTGCCGTACCGGGCGCGATTGTGCGCCGTTCGGCCTATATCGCCAAAGACGTGGTGCTGATGCCGAGCTTTGTGAATGTCGGCGCTTATGTCGGCGAAGGCACGATGGTGGACACATGGGCAACTGTTGGCAGCTGCGCGCAGATTGGCAAACATTGCCACATCTCCGGCGGCACGGGCATCGGCGGTGTGCTTGAACCATTGCAGGCTGGCCCTGTTATCATTGAAGATAATTGCTTCATCGGCGCGCGCAGCGAAATCGCCGAAGGCGTGGTGGTGGAAGAAGGCTCGGTGATTTCCATGGGTGTGTTCATCGGCGCATCGACCAAAATTGTTGACCGCGAAAGCGGGCAGGTAACCTATGGCCGCGTGCCAGCATACTCCGTGGTAGTGCCGGGAACGCTTCCGGGCAAAACACCGGATGCGCCATCGCTTTACTGCGCGGTGATTGTAAAGCGCGTGGACGAAAAAACCCGTTCCAAGACCAGCATCAACGAACTGCTGCGCAGCTAGTAATCCACACCTACTAAATACAACCCGTCCGGTGGTGCAGTTGGGCCTGACTTAGTGCGGTCGGCGGCCTTAAGCGCTGTCAGCACATCATCCTTGCTCCATTTGCCTTTGCCTGCCATGGCGATTGTGCCGACCATGATGCGTACCTGATGGTGCAGGAACGAGCGCGCCGAAGTGGTGATACGCACCTCCTCGCCGATACGCTGCACGTCGAACTGCTCAAGCGTTTTCATCGGTGATTTTGCTTGGCAAGCAGTGTCGCGGAAGCTGGTGAAGTCATGATGCCCGAGCAATTGCTGCCCCGCTTCATGCATTATCTTTTCGTCCAGCGGCTCAACCACGTGCCATGCGCGTCCTGCTTCCAATCCCAGCCGTGCGCGGCG
Source organism: Alphaproteobacteria bacterium (assembly GCA_020049775.1). Taxonomy (GTDB): domain Bacteria; phylum Pseudomonadota; class Alphaproteobacteria; order Rickettsiales; family SXRF01; genus JAGVKI01. The sequence goes on from JAGVLO010000004.1 coordinate 144,669, forward strand.
GTTGAGGATGCGGTAAATATAGCGGCGTTTGCTTGCGGAAAAGCGGGCGTGGAATTCATCGCTTACTTTTTCAGCATTGAGTACGGCAATACGGTTGCCGCAATCGCCCTCGGTTTCGTTGCCATCGGGATTGAATAGGTAGAAATTGATGCCTTGCATCACGCGGAAGGGATCAAAATCCTTGGGTATATCGATATGCGCAATTTGCGCTGTGGCGTGTACGCCTGCATCGGTTCGGCCAGCACCGACCACTTCAGCTTCGCTGCCGCAGAATTTGAAAACGGCTTCTGCCAGCGAGGACTGCACGCTGATGCGGTCAGTCTGCTTTTGCCAGCCGGCATACGGCGTGCCGTCATATTCAATGGTGAGTTTATAACGTGGCATGACTATTCCAGCACGGCGCCCATAGGGATGGCAAAGCCGTGCAGCAATTCTTCGGCGCTCATACGCTTTTTGCCCGGCCGCTGCAAAGTGTTCAGCCGTAATATGCCAGAGCCGCAGGCAACGCCGAGGCGGTTATCCACCACTGTGCCGGGTGAGGCGCTGATATCGGCTTTTTCCGGTGTTGCATGATATAGCTTTATAGCTTCACCATGATAGTAAAACACGGCGCCTGGCACAGGGCTTACGGCAAGTATATGCTGGTAGAGTTGCTGCGCGGTCATGGCCCAGTTGAGACGCAAATTTTCCTTGGCGATTTTTTTTGCGTAGGTCACGCCATCGGCAGGCTGTTTAACAGGCTTGATACTTTTATTCTCAAGGCCGGACAGGGTAGAAACTACCATTGGGCCTGCTTCTTTAGCCAGCATATCGTGCAGTGTGCCGACATTGGTGTTCTCGTTTACGGGGTAGCGCTTCACCATCAGCATGTCGCCGGTGTCCATACCCTCGTCCATCTGCATGATAACGATGCCTGTCTCGCGGTCACCAGCCATGATGGTGCGCTGTAACGGAGCAGCACCGCGCCAACGCGGAAGCAGTGAGGGATGCACGTTGATGCAGCCCAGTGGATATGCACCCAGAATTGTTTTTGGCAGCAACAGTCCATATGCCACCACTACGGCAACATCGGCGTTATGTGATGCGAACTGTGACTGCACATCAGGCATTTTCAAGCTGGTGGGGGTATGCACGGGCCATTTATGCTGTATGGCAAATATATGTACAGGCGATGCAATTTCCTTCTGCCCGCGGCCCGCCGGACGCGGCGGTTGAGAATATACCGCAACGATTTCGTGGCCAGCTTCATGCAGCGCCGCGAGTGTCGGCACGGCAAAGGCCGGTGTTCCCATGAAAACAATGCGCATGGTTATAAATTATGATCGTGGTTGCAGTTTTCGTCATGTACATGTCCATGATCGTGGTCGTGATCATGGTTGCAGTCAGGACCGTGTACATGCGGTTCGAAATAGCCTGCTTTTTTGAGCTTTTTGAGCTTGCGTAAAATCATGTCACGCTTGAGCGACGAAATATGGTCAACGAATACCACGCCATTCAGGTGGTCGATTTCGTGTTGCACGCAGGTAGCGATCAGTCCGGTGAAGGTTTCCTCCTGTTGCCTGCCCTCTAAATCAAGGTAGCGCACGCGCACGGTTTCCGGACGCACAACATCGGCGAACTGGTCAGGGAAGGAAAGGCAGCCTTCCTTGTAGCTGTTGAGTTTTTCGTTCCCCTGTACGATTTCGGGGTTGATGATAACATATTGCTTTCCGGGGCCGCCGTCGTCGCGCCATGTTACGTCAGCTATCAGAAGGCGCTTGAGTACGCCTACCTGTACCGCCGCAAGGCCGATACCTTTTTCATGGTACATGGTGTCAAACATATCGGCAGCCAGCGTGCGGATGGCATCATCCACCTGCGCAACCGGTTCTGATTTGGTTTTGAGTCTGGGATCGGGAGCGATCACCAAGGGTAATATTGCCATAGCATAAAAACCTTAAATTACTGATTACTATACCAAAACTTTAGCATACGTCTTTCAGGCGGCCAAGTGTTTCCTCTTTTCCAAGGATTTCCATGACTTCGAACACGCCAGGCGATACGGTTTTACCAGAAAGTGCGGCCCTTAGCGGCTGGGCGATGCCTCCAAGTTTCTGTCCTGTTGACTCAGCCACTTCGCGGCAGATCTGCTCTATAGCGGCGTGGTTGAAGTCTGCTTGCGTTTCCAGCTTGGGCAGCAGAGTACGTATAATTTCGCGGCCGCCCTTTTCCAGCAGGTCTTTTGCTTTGGGGTCGAATACCAGCGGGCGCTTGGCAACGTAGAAGGCAGCACTTTCCGTAAGCTCCACCAGCGTTTTGGCGCGGGCCTTCAGCCCGTCCATGCCCTTGAGCAGACGCGCCTTGCCAGCGTCATCTACATGGCCGAGTTGCGGCAGAATCAGTTCCACGAGGCGTTTGTTATCCGCTTCGCGCATGTAATGGCCGTTCAGGTTTTCCAGCTTGGTGAAGTCAAAGCGCGAAGGTGATTTACCTACGGCATCAAGCCCGAACCATTCAATGGCCTGCTGGGTGGAGATGGTTTCATCGTCGCCGTGCGACCAGCCGAGGCGCAGCAGGTAGTTGCGCAGCGCTTCCGGCAAGTAGCCCATTTTTTCATATTCCTGCACACCGAGCGCACCGTGGCGCTTGGAAAGTTTGGCGCCGTCCGGCCCGTTTATCATTGGCACATGCGCAAATTTCGGCGCTCTCCAGCCCATCGCATTATAAATCGTCAGCTGGCGGAACGTGTTGGTGAAATGGTCGTCGCCGCGAATAACATCGGTAACTCCCATGTCATGATCGTCCACCACCACGGCAAGCATGTAGGTGGGCGTGCCGTCGGCGCGTAGCAGCACCATGTCGTCCAGCTCGCTGGCACTGACGGTGGCCTCGTCCTTGACCATGTCATGGACTGTAATAGAGCCTTCCAGCGGGGCTTTGATGCGGATAACCGGTTTGCCGTCTGCGGGCGGTGTGCCGCCGTCGCGCCCATCTTTATCTCTCCAGGGGCTGCGGAATTTGGCGTTCGGGTTTTTGGTGCGGAATTCATCCAGCTCGGCCTGCGTGGTATAGCATTTATAGGCCTTGCCCTGCGTGACCAGTTCATGCGCTACTTCGGCATGGCGCGCGGCGCGGGCGAACTGGTAAATCGGCTCGCCTTCCCAGTCCAGCCCCAGCCAGCCCATACCCTGAATGATGGCATCAATGGCGGCCTGCGTGGAACGCTGGCGGTCGGTATCTTCAATACGCAGCAGGAACTTGCCGTTATGGTGTTTGGCATACAGCCAGTTGAACAGGGCCGTGCGCGCGCCGCCGATATGGAGGAAGCCAGTGGGGGATGGGGCGAATCTGGTTATGACAGTCATAATTTTTGTGCTAAGCCTTAATGGTTTTCACGTTTTATATAGGTTTTAACGTTGGAATTGCAAAAGAAATCGGCAGAAATCCTGAACAACGTGCTGTCCGCAGAGCGCGACCGGCTGGTGCTGTGGACGCCTGTGCTGTTGGCTTGCGGCATAGGGCTTTATTTTATCTTGTTATTTGAGCCTCCATGGTGGGCAGCGGTGGCTGCTTTTGTTGCAACTGCTGGGCTGGCATGGGCAGGGCGAGGGCGCTACGGCCTGAAAATCGCCCTGATAGCGCTGGCGCTGGTGGCGGCGGGGTTTATGACTGCCAGTTTACGCACTCAGATGGTGGCTGCACCCGCCCTTTACAGCACACTTTATTACCGCACCGTGCAAGGCACGATTGACGATATTCAGGCCAAGGAAGAGGGCGGGAAACTTATCCTCAGCGACATATTAATCGAGCGCATCTCGTCGCGATCTATGCCGCTGCGCGCCAGCATTTCGCTGAAAGAATACCCCAAAGACCTGAAGGTTGGTGACCGTGTGGAGGTAAAGGCCATACTTTTCCCTCCGCCGACACCTTCTATGCCGGATGCGTATGACTTTGCCCGCCAGTATTATTTCGACCAGATAGGCGCCGTCGGTTTTGCGCCCAAGCAGCCCATGTTGCTGGAGCAGGGCGCACCAAAACATTTTGACATGCTGCTGACAGCGCTGCGGCTTTCGCTCAATGGGCGCATAGTATCGGCCATGTCGCCCGAGGGCGGCCCTGTGGCAGCGGCGCTGATGGTGGGGGAAATGTCGGCGGTGTCCACCGAAGTGCGCGACGCCATGCGCGATTCCGGCATCTATCATGTGCTGTCCATCTCCGGCCTGCATATGTCGCTGGCGGCTGGCCTATTGTTTTTCTCTGTGCGTTTGCTGCTCAGTCTTTATCCGGCGTGGGCGCTGCGCCTGCCGGTGAAAAAAATAGCGGCGGTGCTGGGTTTGCTTGGTTCTTTCATTTACCTGCTGCTGGCGGGGTATCCTGTGCCTGCCGTGCGCTCGTTTGTGATGGTGGCGTGCGTGATGCTGGCTATCTGCTTTGACAGGCGCGGCATCAGCCTTTATTCGCTCGCATGGGCGGCCATACTCATCTTGTTTTTCCAACCCGAGGCGTTGCTGGGCGCAAGCTTCCAGCTATCCTTCGCGGCGACATTGGCCATGCTTGCTTTATATGAGCGCTATTCACACCACCTGCACCCGCAGGGGCGCGGGCTGACGCATCTGGTATGGATTTACATGCTTGGGCTGATGGCAACATCGCTGGTGGCATCTATTGCTACTGCGCCGCTGGTGATTTACCATTTCAACCGCTTCACCATCTGGGGCATCGCCGCCAACATGCTGCTGATGCCGCTGGTGTCGTTCTGGATTATGCCGCTGGCCATACTTGCCTTCCTGCTTATGCCGTTTGGTGCGGAAGCTTTTGCGCTTGAGTGGCTGGATATGGGCATCGGCTGGATGCTTTCCGGCGCGCGCTGGTTTGCCAGCTTGCCCTATGCGGCTATCCCTGTGCCGCCGCTTACATTCGGAGGCTTGCTGCTGGCGGTGGCGGGCGGGGTATGGCTATGCCTGATGTCTGGCCGCTGGCGGCTGGCGGGTATAGCGGGCGTGGCTCTGGGCATGGGTAGCATCGTGCTGCACCAGCCCTATGACCTGCTGGTCAGTGACGACGGCAAACAGGTGGCGCTGCGCACGGAAGATGGCAGCTTTCTGTTCCTCAAAGGCAAGCCGGACAATTATGACGGACAGGTCTGGCTGCGCTATCACGGTCAGCAGGATGCCATAAAACTGGCTGATTTATCACCCGCCGCCGGGCATGAATGTGAACAGGGTTGGTGCTATTTCAACAGTCACGGGCGCACCATTGCGCTGGCCATGGAAAAAGAGGCTTCCGACCATTTTTGCTACATAAAAGCAGATATTGTTATTTCCGATGATTACCTTGATAAGCAACCATGCGTGCCTTTTGCGCCGCTGGTGGCAGACCGTAAGTTTTTGCTGCGTAACGGAGCAATGGGCATACGGTTTGATGCGCAGGGCGTGGACGTGACTACATCGGGCGCGCGCAGTGAAAAGCGCCCGTGGAGCGCGCAGGCGCATTACGAGCTTTACCATTACCGTAGTCCGGCTATAAGTGAAGAATGATCTTACCCGAGCAAGATATAAGCGTGGCAGAAGCCGAGCCAAACCCCATGTTGTCGCTGCTGAACGACGAGCAGAAACAGGCGGTGCTTGCAACGCAGGGGCCGCTTTTGGTGCTGGCGGGTGCAGGCACAGGCAAAACCCGCGTGCTGACTACGCGCATCGCGCATATATTGCTCACCAAATTGGCGTGGCCGGGCGAGATTCTGGCCGTGACTTTCACCAACAAGGCCGCACGCGAAATGGCCGATCGCGTCAGCTCGCTTACGGGCGCGTCGCAATCGCTGTGGATGGGGACATTCCACTCCATCGGCGCGAAAATCATCCGTCGCCATGCCGAAAAGCTGGGGCTTACGTCCAGCTTCACCATTCTCGACGAAGACGACCAGCTACGCCTGATTAAAGCCATTCTCGCCGAAAAAAATATTGATGACAAATCGTTGCCGCCCAAATTGTTCCTTGCCATTATCCAGAGTTGGAAAGATCAGGGACTAACGCCCGCCAAGGTCAATAACCCGGGCGATACGCAAGCCGCGAGCGGCCATGCCGTAAGCGTGTATAAAGCCTATCAGGACAGGTTGCGCCAGCTGAACGCCACCGACTTTGGCGATTTGATTCTGCACATGCTCACGCTATTCACCGAGCATCAGGACGTACTGCAGGAATACGCCAAGCGTTTCAAATATATTCTGGTGGATGAGTATCAGGATACCAACGTGTCGCAATATCTGTGGCTGCGCCTGCTTGCCAGCTACCATAAAAATATCTGCTGCGTGGGCGACGACGACCAGTCTATTTATAGCTGGCGCGGCGCGGAAGTCGGCAATATCCTGCGCTTCGAGCGCGATTATCCGGACGCAAAGGTGGTGCGGCTTGAGTGCAATTACCGCTCCACGCCGCATATTCTGGCCGCGGCAAGTGCGCTGATTGCCAATAACCGTGGGCGCTTAGGAAAGACGCTGTGGACGCCGGTAACCGAGGGTGACAAGATTCACCTCAAATCCGTGTGGGACGAGGGCGAAGAAGCACGTTATGTCGGCGAGGAAGTCGAGCAATTGCAGCGCAAAGGTACCGACCTTAAACAGATGGCGATACTTGTGCGCGCCGGTTTCCAGACGCGCGCGTTTGAAGAACGTTTCCTTACGCTCGGAGTGCCTTACCGTGTTATCGGGGGCTTGCGTTTTTACGAGCGCGCCGAAATCCGCGACGCGGTGGCGTATTTACGCGTTATCGCCAGCCCGAGCGACGACCTCGCGTTTGAGCGCATTATCAACACACCCAAGCGCGGCATCGGTCAGGCGACCATGCAGCAACTGCACACCACGGCGCGTGCCATTAATAACTCGCTGTACCATGCTACCGTGCATTTGCTGCAAACTGGCGCGTTGAAGGGAAAGCTCGGGCAGGCGCTCGACAAGTTCATTCAGGGTTGCGAGCGCTGGCGTTCGCAGATCGGCGTGCTGCCCGTGTCAGAGATTACCGAGTTAGTGCTAGAGGAAAGCGGCTACCGCCATATGTGGCAGCAGGAAAAATCCCCCGAAGCAGCGGGACGCCTTGAAAACCTCAAAGAACTCGCGCGCGCTATCGGCGAGTTTGAAAATATCGGTGCGTTCCTTGAACATGTGAGCCTGGTCACCGAAGCTGCAGGCAATAACGACAGCAACGACATGGTGAGCCTGATGACGCTGCACGCGGCAAAAGGCCTCGAGTTCGACGTTATCTTCCTGCCGGGGTGGGAAGAGGGCGTGTTCCCGCACCAGCGCGCGCTGGACGAAAGCGGCACAAAGGGGCTGGAAGAAGAACGCCGCCTTGCCTATGTCGGCATCACGCGTGCGCGCAAGCGCCTGTTTATTTCGCATGCCGCCAACCGCCGCATCTATAACCAGTGGCAAAGCAGTATTCCTTCGCGCTTTATTGCTGAAATTCCGCAGGAGCATGTCGATAAAATCTCCGGTGGTTTATATAATGCACCCAAGCCAACCCAGCGCGCATGGCAGGACGAGGTGGCCTCTATTATGAGCGCATCGTCAAAGCCTGCTGCATCTGAGGCAAAATTCAGTAAAGGCACGCGCATCTTCCACCAGAAATTCGGCTATGGCCGCATACAGTCGGTCAGTGGAGATCATCTGGAAATCGAGTTTGAAAAAGCGGGACACAAAAAGGTGCTGGCTGATTTTGTAGAGAAGGCCTAACGCCTAGCTAAGGCCGATATCGAAATCAGAACTTTCTAAACCATCGGGATGGATACTACGCGGTTTTACAGGCGGGCGCGGTTGTATAGCGCTGCTTTTTGCGGGGACAGGTGGCGTATCGTCTTCTACTTCGATTTGTGCCACCGGAACATGGTTGGTTGTGCCTTGCATTTTCGCCAGCAACTGTGGGGGCATTTCCCAGCTTGGTTGATTTTCGTAGGCTGGCCCGTCAGGCTGGCGCGCGTGCCTGGAAATATAGTCAAGGTTGTCGGCTTCCTCGTGCAATTTACTGGCGGCTAATTTAAGTTTTTTCTTCTGTGGGGTGGAAGCGTCCCCGACACCCATAAAGCGTACGGCCTTGGCAAGCAACTCCGGTTCATCCGCTATCATGTGGTACAGACTGGAAAGGCGCTCTATGTTTTGACGGGTAGAAACTACCGTGGCGGTATGGTCGTCGGCATAACCGGTATCGCTGCGCATGATGCCCAACGCCTGCAACATGCCGCGGTTGATATCACCACGGGCGATTACACCCGCCATGCGCGGGTTGAGGTAGGATGTCTCATCGCCGAATTGGGCGCTGTGCAATTTCTTGTGCCACGGCGCTTCGCTCCAGCGTGTTGACGCGAGTACGGTAAGCGCGAACTCTGCTGCATCCGTTTTCAGTGAGTCATCATATACTGCTGTGGGCTTTTTTTTATTCCAACCAAACATGGCGTTTCCATACGTATTTAATGCACCCATGGTAGCATAGATTGGTTACGCTTTTATGACGCAGCAACCGGCTGTATATATATGGTTTTATTGGGGTGTGTGCGCTAAATATCCGCGTAAACGTGCGTTTCAGCCTTGCCGCCGGGGTGGGTGACCGCGCCTCTTTCAGCGGGGCCGACCGTTTGTGCGTATTTCCACAACGTACCGGAATTATAATCCGTCTTGCGCGGCTGCCAGCCCGTGCGACGGGCAGCGAGTTCTTTTTCGCTGACATCTACACTAATCATGCCTTTGGTGGCATCAATCGCAATCATGTCGCCGTCTTTGAGTAACCCGATAGGGCCGCCGACCGCTGCTTCCGGCCCGACATGGCCGATGCAAAAACCGCGCGTACCGCCCGAAAAGCGGCCATCAGTGATGAGCGCAACCTTGTCGCCCATGCCCTGACCATAGAGTGCGGCGGTGGTGGAAAGCATCTCGCGCATGCCGGGTCCGCCTTTTGGCCCTTCGTAGCGGATAATGAGTACATCGCCTTCCTTGAATTTCTTTTTGTCCACGGCCTCGAAGCAGGCTTCTTCGGAATCAAAACAGCGCGCAGGGCCTTTGAACACAAGGTTTTTCATGCCCGCCACTTTTACAATCGCGCCTTCGGGTGCGAGGTTGCCTTTGAGTACTACCACGCCGCCTTCATCACGCAGCGGTTTGTTGTGCGGGTAAATCACATCCTGATCGGTGCGCAGCTTTACGGCCTTCAGGTTTTCGGCAATGGTCTTTCCGGTCACGGTCATGCAGTCGCCATGCAGGAAGCCGCCGTCCAGCAACGTTTTCATCACCGCCTGCACGCCGCCCGCCTCGTACATGTCTTTGGCGGTATATTTGCCGCCGGGCATGAGGTCGGCGAGGTAAGGGGTGCGCTTGAAAATTTCGCCCACGGCGTGAAGATCGAAATCAATGCCTGCCTCATGCGCAATGGCAGGCAGGTGCAGCGCGCCGTTGGTAGAGCCACCTGTAGCGGCCACGACAGCAGCGGCATTTTCCAGCGCCTTGCGCGTGACAATATCACGCGGGCGGATTTTATTTTTGAGCAGTTCCATCACGGTGCGGCCGGATTCGAACGCAAACGCGTCGCGTGCTTCATACGGCGCAGGCGCACCGGCAGAGCCAGGCAGCGCAAGGCCGATGGCTTCACTCACGCAGGCCATGGTGTTGGCAGTGAACTGGCCGCCGCAGCTGCCAGCCGACGGGCAGGCGACCTGCTCGAGTTCATGTAAATCTTCGTCGCTCATTTTGCCGGAGCTGTGTTGACCCACACCTTCAAACACATCCACCACGGTGACTTGCCTGCCTTTATATTTGCCGGGCAATATAGAGCCGCCATACATGAATACGGAAGGCACGTTCAGCCGTACCATCGCCATCATAAGTCCGGGCAGAGATTTATCGCATCCGGCGAGACCGACGAGCGCGTCGTACGAATGGCCGCGCATGGTGAGTTCAACGGAATCGGCAATCACTTCGCGCGAGACGAGCGAAGACTTCATGCCCTGATGCCCCATGGCGATGCCGTCGGTCACGGTGATGCTGGTGAATTCCCTCGGTGTGCCGCCAGCGGCGGCCACGCCTTTTTTGACCACCTGCGCCTGACGGCCAAGGGTGATGTTGCAGGGGGCGGCTTCATTCCATGTGGTGGCAACGCCAATCAGCGGCGCATGTATGCCCGCTTCGGTAATGCCCATAGCATATAAATAGGAACGGTGCGGCGCACGCTCGGGGCCTTCAGTGACATGGCGGCTGGGCAGCCGCGACTTACCGTATTGTTTATCACTCATGGTAAAACTCTACTAACTTACAATTAAACCGCTTTGTTTTCTGCGCTTCCGCTGCTCACGTATTATACACACGCTGCGCTGCGGTTCTCGAAAACTTTGCTCTTAATTGCAATTTAGCGAGTTTTTTGCGGAATTCAAATGTGATTATTTCGTGAGTTTGCGTACTTCGCGCTCAACAATGCGCTCAACAATGGCGGGCAGGTTTTTGTCCAGCCATTCTTTCATCATCGGGCGCAGCATTTCCATCACTAGATCTTCCACCGTGGTGCCGGTGCGGAACTGGGCGGAAGGCACACGCACATCCGGCAAGGGCGGGTTGGTTGCTTCCTGCAGGTTTTTGAAGTGCGACGCTGCTTCCGTGGCGGCCTTTTGCGACAGCAGGGAATCGATAATATCATTAGCGGATGGTGCGGCAGCGGGGGGAGCTGCTGCTGGCGGTGGCGCGGGCGGCGTTTCAGCCGCCGGTGTGGCTGGCTCTACCTTGCTGCCGAGCGCTTCATTTATTTTCATCATGACATCACTCGATGCTTCGGTCTTGGCTTTGACATCTACAATGCCGCCATCTTCTTTGAGCATTTCGGTCAGTTCAAGAACTTCGGATCCGGGTACATCTTCCACTGGCTTTGTCTCTGGCTTCTTCTCTGTTTCATCTTCGGCTATGATACGACGGATGGACTGGAGAATCTCTTCCATTGACAAATCCTCATTGCCAGCCCCTTCTTTTTTGGCCTCAACGGTACCACCGGCCTCCATGAACTTCTCCAAACCTGCTATATATTGTATGCCCGTATGTGGCAGAGCATACATGATGTTGTATTAAAATACTATTATTAAAAACCAATCAATTGATTTTTCACGCCATCATAATGCGTCTGGGAATCGATAAGGTCAACAGGCAGCTTGAGGTCGCTGGCGGTCAGGTGGCCTGTAGCGGCCAGTAAGCGGTAGGCCTGTTGCTTTTCGGCCACGGTTGACTTAACTAATTCAACCCGCGCCGAAAAATAGTCCTGCTCGGTATTGAGTACGTCCAGTGTGGTGCGCAGCCCCTGCATATTTTCCTGACGGATGCTGTCGAGCGCCTCGCGTGCGGCTTTCACCGCCTGTTCGTTGGAGGTGATGATGGCTCTGGCGGTGTTATAGTCCTGCCACGCTCGCGTAGCGTCTTCGGTGATGCCGTTTTTGGTGTCCATGGCGTTAAACTTGGCTTGCTCGGCAAGGTTTTTGGCGGCGCGGATGCGCGAATATTCAGCGCCGGACTGGTAAAGTGGTATGCTCACATTCAGCAGCACCTGATCGCTATCCCCGCGTGATACGTTGGAATTGGCCACGTCGCGGCGGGTCATGTTGCCCTGCAAGCTGACGGTGGGAAACAGGCTGGAGGCGCGTATATCCACGTCATTTTGTGTGGCGTTTTCCAGATGGCGGGCGGCTTCCAGCACGGGGTTGTTGCCCTCGGCCCATAAGGTTGCTTCCTGTACGCTGGCTGGCAGGCTGGCAGGTTCGGCGGGCAGCGCAATCGATGGCGGCGGTTCATAGCCGATGACACGCCGGAACGTCGCCTGCGTGGTGGCGAGGTCGCCCAGTGCCTGACGCTCCGCAGCCTTGGCGCTGGCAAGCCGCGCCTGCGAATGGGCGATGTCGGTGCGCGTCAGCTCGCCCACTTCAAAGCGGGCGTTGGTGTCTTTCAGGTCTTTCGCCAGCACGTCCACATTATGCTGGTTTACTTTCAGCACCGATTTTTTTTCCACTACGTCGGTATAGGCCACGATGGCGGCTAGCAATATCTGTTGCTCCAGCGCCACCAGCTCGGCACGCCCCGCCTTCACGCGGTCTTTGGCGCTGGCATATTGGCAAGGCTTGAACCGCCGCTGAATATAGGTTGTTCAACACCCAGCGTTTTGCTGTGGCTGCCGTCATAATCCCAGCGGTCGTTGCTGCCGGTGCCGCGTTCGCGGCCTGCGGTGTAGCCTGCCGTGGCACTGGGGCGAAAGCCGGAGACGGCTTGCGACACGCCTTCGTCAATGGCGGCGAGCGCCTCGCGCTGGGCCTTTAGCTGCGGGTGGCTGAGATAGACATTTTTCAGCGCGGCGAAAAATTCGTCCTGACGTTCGGCTAGCGGCGTGTCTTCGATGGGTTTATTGACGGTCTGGAAAAAATCATCCTCCAGCTTGGGTAGCTTAGGGGGTGCGGCGGTTTTTTTTGCCTTAGATTTTTCTGGCTCGGGAGGCGGTGCTTCTGCCTTTACCGGCTCCGGCTCGATGGTTGGCGGCGGCGGGGAAAGCGGCGCTGCTTCCGACGTTGGTTTTTCTTGGGGTTCTTCCATGGCCAGTGGCTGCGCGCCTTCCAGCGCATCAGTAGCAGGCGGCTGTGCGGGGGCGGGTGTTTCGGGTGTGCCTTGCGCGGGGGAAAGTATGTTCAGTGATTCGGCGATACCCAGAGAGGGAAGCGGCGGCACGGGCGCTGCGGCTTTGGTTGCCAGCTCGGTGGCGGCGAGGAGCGGCCACGCGGCAAACACGCACAACGCGACGCTACTTACAAAAATTAATGTGTGGCCAGAAACCAGTTTGCAAAAACGGGATGTCATGGCGGGGATTATGTATGCTTCAGGCTATAATGTAAAGCCGGACTCGCGTTTAAATCCAGTAAGGATTTCCGTTGCCGCGTCGAAATATTCGCGCGATTGCAGCGCACCGTCCAAGCGCGTAATCACCAGTCCCTTGCCGGTGCCATGCACCAGCGCAGGGCCGTTATCTTTGCGGAAAACAGTCACCAGCCTGCCGCGTTCGGACAGCTGCTGGGCGATGACGTTGGGCAAAAAGTTAATAGCACCGTTAATCAGGATGACATCGTACGGCGCGGACATGCCGTAGCCGTCGGCCAGCGATTTCACATTTTGCAAATTCACGTTCTTGGCGTCTTTCAACAGTTCTCGGGCGCGGGTGATGTTGTCTGCATCCGTATCCACAGCCACGATATGCGACGCCAGCTTGGAAAGCACGGCGGTGGAATAACCATTGAGGCAGCCAATGTCCAGCACGCGGCATTCCGGTGTAATGTTAGCCAGCGTCAGCAAACGTGCAAAGGTCATGGGGGCAAGCAGGCTGCGGCCATTGCCGACATTCAAATCAGCATCCGTATAGGCTGCTTCGCGAAGCGCAGGCGGCACAAACAGCTCGCGCTTTGTCGCGGCCATGGTCTGCAATATGCGCGGGTCGTTCACCTCGTTGGTATAGACTTGGCCAAGCACCATGTTCTGCGCAGCGGAAAGTTTCATGTCGTTCTCCTTAAATATTATGCAGCCCCAGATACTAAATAATTGGTGAAAGCGAGATGGTCACCTTCTGGTCATCGAGCATATTCTCTGCCGAGAAGGTTGCTTTTTCAAGCGGCTTGTCGGAAATGTCGGTGGCGAGCGTTTGTTCCATCACATACATTTTATGTGTGGCAAGCGCCTTGGCAACCGCCTCCGTTGCAACCACGCCTAAACGGATGCGGTCGGACACGTTGAAGTTAGCGTCTTTGCGCGCTTGCTGAATCATGCGCACCAAGTCACGCGCGAGGCCTTCGGATATTAATTCGTCTGTAAGTTTTATATCTAAAATTACCAGCGCGTCGTTGGTAGAAAGTGCTTGAGCGCGCTCTTTATATTCCGGCTTGGGTTCGAGCTGCAGCGTGTATTCACCAGCAAGCAATTTTTCACCAGCGATTTCCACTGTGCTGTCCACCTGCTTCCATTCACCTTTTTTAGATGCGGGCAGAATCTGCTTCATCTTTTCCGGCAGGCGTTTGCCGAGTACAGCAGAGTTGATGGATAGTTTGAGAGTGGCGTAGTCATCTGAGAAAATGAGAGTGCTAACGTTTTTTACATTCACTTCGTCTTGAATAATAGGGAAGAGGTAGCGTTGACCGTTGCTAAACTCATGACGTGAGGCAATAGTGAGCATATACAGCGGTTGGCGTACACGAATATTAGTTTTATTGCGAATAGCCAGGGAGGTATTGCATACGTCACGCACCCAATCCATTTGTGCCATCAGCTCATCATCGTCACTCCGGCGAAGGCCGGAGTCCACGTCACTATGGATACCGGCCTGCGCCGGTATGACGGGGAAGGAAGGAAACTCTGCCGTATGCACACTTCCTTCATTGGTCAGGCCACGGTAAATATCTTCTAAAGTCAGTGGCAATAGCGGCGCAGCGGTGCGGCACATGGCGTGCAGCACGGTGTAGAGCGTGTCATAGGCGGCCTGTTTATCGGCGTCTTTTTCTTCTTTCCAGAAGCGTTCCTTGTTGCGGCGGATATACCAGTTATTCAGCGCATCAAAGAATTGCTGCAAAGCGTCGCAGGCGCTCGGCGTGTCGTAGGCGTCGAGCGATTTTTCAATCGTTTCCACGGCAGCCTTGCACTTGGCGAGGATATATCTGTCCATCACGTCCTGTGAGGTGGTCGAATATTTCGCCTGAATACCATCGGCGTTGGCATAGAGCGTGAAGAAGTTATACGCGTTCCAGATGGGTTTTATGGCAAGGCGCACCACATCGCGGATGAATTTTCCGTCGGGGTCGACCATCAAATCCTGCCCGCGCATTACGGGCGAGGCAATCATGAGCCAGCGCAGCGCGTCCGCGCCGAACTGGTTGATGACCTCCATCGGGTCTTTGTAATTCTTCAGGCGTTTGGAATATTTCAGCCCCGTTTCCGCGTCCAGCACCACACCGTGGCAGATGCAGTTTTTAAACGGCGGCTTGTCGAATAAAGCCGTGGAAAGCATGATGAGCGTGTTAAACCAGCCGCGCGTCTGCCCGACATATTCGGTGATGAAGTCGGCGGGGAAGTGCGACTCAAACCATTCCTTGTTTTCAAACGGGTAATGCACCTGCGCAAACGGCATCGAGCCGGACTCGAACCAGCAGTCAAACACGTCTTCCACGCGGCGCAGTGTGTAGTTTGCGTCGGTGGGGTCGGGCTTGGTGAGTTCATCAATGAACGGGCGGTGCAGGTCGGTGACTTTTTTGCCGAAGAATTCTTCCAGTTCCTTGATAGAGCCGAATACATACAGCTCTTTGTTTTTCGGGTTGTCGGATTTCCAGATGGGAATCGGCGTACCCCAGAAACGGTTGCGCGAAATGCTCCAGTCCGGCGCGGTGGCCAGCATATGCCCCATCTGCCCGTCGCGGACATGGGCGGGAATCCAGTTGATTTCCTTGTTCAGCTCCACCGCGCGGTCGCGGAATTTGGTGACTTCCACATACCAGCTCGGCATGGCGCGATAAATGAGCGGCTTGTCGGTGCGCCAGCAATGCGGGTAGTTGTGCTTTATTACTTCGTCTTTAATCAGTTTGTTGTTGGCCTTCAGCCAGCGCAGGATACGCATGTTGGCGAGGCCGAATTTCTGTACGTCTTTTTCGCTGATATGCTGCGCCTTGTCGGATTCATCTAGCGGGCGCTGCTCATCGATTACATTAAGGCCTTTAAGGCTCAACATCTCGTCATTCCGGCGTAGGCCGGAATCCACGTGGACACCGGCCTGCGCCGGTGTGACGTAAAAGGGAATGTCGGAAAGCTCATCCGTGTATTTGCCCTGACCATCAACCGGCACAACAATTTCAATGCCATTCGCTTCGCAGCATTTTTGATCGTCTTCGCCGAAGCCCGGCGCCATATGCACAATGCCCGTGCCGTCGCCGTCAGTGACGAAGCTTGAACCATCGAGAATGCGGAAGGCTTTATGGGTTTTGAAATACGGGAATAGCGGCTCGTAGGTGAGGCCGATGAGGTCGCTGCCGCTTATATCGTTCTCAGTATCGGGTAGATACGGCTTATTGTTCTCAACATTATGGTGCGTGGTGTTAAGTTCATTAGCGTATGCACCGCGTCGACTGGAAGAAACAATAAAACAAATATTCTCTTGATCGCTCTTAAAGACATGAGCCAGATTTGGATGAACGGTTTTATTGTTTCGTACAAGCTGTGAATAGGATAGCTCGGGATTCACAGCCAACGCCAGATTGCTCGGCAATGTCCATGGCGTGGTCGTCCATGCCAGTACATAATAATTATCGGCCTTGGGCGCGCCTTTGGGGGCTTCGCGCAGTTTGAACGCCACCGTCGCCGCTTTGTCTTCGCGCTCGCGGTAGCTGTTATCCAGCTTGGTTTCAAAGTTGGAAAGCGGGGTTTCCGCCGCCCATGAATAGGGCATCACGCGGAAGGATTCGTACACCCAGCCCTTTTTATATATTTCCTTGAACGCCCAGATGACCGACTCCATGAAATTCACATCCATGGTTTTGTAGTCGCCTTTAAAATCCACCCAGCGGGCTTGGCGGGTGACATAGTCTTCCCATTCGCTGGTATATTTCATCACGCTGGTGCGGCAATGCTCGTTGAATTTGCCGATGCCGAATTTCATGATGGCTTGGCGGCCCGAGATGCCCAGTTCCTTTTCGCTGCCCATTTCGGCGGGTAGGCCATGGCAGTCCCAGCCGAAGCGGCGGTCGACGCGCTTGCCCTTCATGGTCTGGTAGCGCGCATATAAATCTTTCACGAATCCGGTGAGAAGGTGGCCGTAATGCGGCAGGCCGTTGGCGAATGGCGGGCCATCATAGAAGATGAATTCTTCCGCGTTTTTGCGGTTATCGATGGATTTCTGGAAGCTGCCATCCTTCGCCCAATAGTTAAGAACGGCCTCTTCAATAGCCGCAAATTCGGGGTTGGCATTGACTTCAGGGTAAAAAGCCTTAGGCTTCTGGGCAGGTTTTGCGGCGGATGTCATTGGCAAATAATTAATATATTTCTGTATAATGGCTGAAAGAATAGCCTTTCTAACGGTTTTAGACTCAGGTTGCAATATATGTATATGGAAGAAAAACGTCTTACTGTACGCATGCGCAAGTACTGGGATCTGCTGTGCAAAGAGAAAGAAGTGCCTAAAATTCAACAATTTAACCATGCGGTCATCGAAGATTTATGGCCCTATTGCTTCATGGTGAGCATCGAGCGCACAGACAAGCCCGCCTATAAATATGAATATATCGGCGAGCCGATTGTGCATATGTACGGTCAAGACCTGAACGGCATTGTTTTCAACGAAGGCATGCGCCATTTTCTCGGCGGCCACGTGTTCGATAAGCTGACAGAGGTTAGTGGCGGCAGCGGTCCGGTTGAAGACGAGGGCCATATCGTGAACTATCAGGGGCAGCAGGTTAAATACCGCGCTTGTTTCCTTCCCTTCGGCAAGGGCTACAAAGACCTGACGCATATCGTGGTTGGTTTCTCGTACCGTGTATTCTAGTTGACAGAGCACGCGTAAAATCCGACATTACGCGCATTCATCAACAGCTTAACCACCGCCGAGATTTTTCATGTCCCCGAAGACCACGCCAACAAACAAAGATACGTTCCTTGCTACCACCGCTTGTTACCCCGAAAAACATCGCGGCGTTGTCAACATGCCGGTGTACCGCGCATCGACGATTCTGTTTCCCAACCTTGCGGAATTTGAAGCGGCGGATCGCGGTGATTGCGCCTATCCCGTTTACGGGCGCTATGGCACGCTGACCACCGAGGAGCTGGAAAAAACCATCGCGCTGCTCGAAGGCGCGGATCATTCTATTGTCACATCGTCAGGCCTTGCCGCCATTGTGCTGGTGCTGATGACGTTCCTAAAAAGCGGCGATCATCTGCTGATGGTAGATACCGTTTACGGCCCGACGCGCCGCTTTTGCGACCATGAACTCAAGCGCCTCGGCGTTGAAACCACTTATTACGACCCCACCGTCGGCGCGGATATCTCCAAGCTGATACGCGATAACACGCGCCTGATATTTATCGAAAGCCCGGGTTCGCTCACATTTGAAGTGCAGGACGTTCCCGCCATCGTGAAGGCTGCGCGCGCAAAAGGCGTGCTGATTGCCGGCGACAACACATGGGGTACGCCGCTTTATTACCATGCGTTCGAGCTGGGCATGGATATTTCTATCCACTCCGCCACTAAATATATCAGTGGCCATTCCGATTTCCTGATGGGAACAGTGTCGTGCAAAAAAGACCATTACATGCAGCTATTGCGCACGTTCCGCAACACGGGTGCGTGTCCGAGCGGTGATAATTGCTACCTCGCGCTGCGCGGCCTGCGCACCATGGCGGTGCGCCTGCGCCAGCAATATGAGCATGGGCTGGAAGTGGCCCGCTGGCTTTCCTCGCGTCCCGAGGTGGAAGCGGTGTTGCATCCGGCACTACCCGGTGCGCCCGGCCACGACATCTGGAAGCGCGATTTTTCCGGTGCGTGCAGCTTGTTTGCCTTTGTGCTGAAAGAAAACGTGCCGCAGGCAACGCTTGCGCGCATGATGGATAATCTCGAGCTGTTCGGCATGGGCTATAGTTGGGGCGGGTTCGAGAGCCTGATGATTCCCATCAACCTGAATAAAATCCGCACGGCGACCAAGTTTGCTTATAAGGGCACGCTGCTTCGCATCCATGTCGGGCTAGAAGATCCGCAGGATCTGATGGCAGATATCGCGCGCGGCTTTGACCGCATGAAAAAAGCGGCCTGATGCGCTCTATCGGCGCCATTCATGTAATGATGGTGGCCGTACTTGCGGGGCTTTTCAATCTGGTTCCGCTGCTCTTGGCCAGTCCGGGCGCCGATGTGCTTTTCCACTACACGCTGATTGAGTGCTTTGCCAAACAGTTCTGGGAGGGCGACCTTTATCCGCGCTGGTGCGTGGCGGCCAATGACGGGCTGGGCTCGCCGCTGTTTTTATTTTATTTTCCGTTCCCGTATTTTGTTACCTCGCTTTTTTATCCGCTGAAATTTTTCGGTTTCGGGGCGGAGGAATTTTACCTCGCGTCGGTCGGGCTGGCGAATATTTTTGCCGTGCTTACCTGCTGCCTGTGGCTGCGTGAAATCACCACGCCTGGGCGCGCGCTCTTATGTGCGGTGCTGTTCCTGTTTATGCCTTACCGCATGGAAGTGCTGCTGTTCCGCACCGCTTTTGCCGAGTTATGGTGCATCACATGGCTGCCGCTTCTGTTCCTGTACACGCACCGCATCGCGCTGGGTAACCGCCGCGCGTGGTTGCCCATGGCGTTCTCGGTGATACTGGCCATGTTGTCGCACGCGCCGCTGGCCTATATTGGACTCATGGCTTGCGGCGTGCAGCTATTATGGATGACGGGCTTTCAGCCCAAATCATGGCTGCCCTTTATCAATGCCGTGCTGGTGGCGTGCGTGGCGCTGGCGATATATCTTTTTCCTGCCAAATATTATATGCAGTTTTTAAACCCGCAGCCGCTGGAATTTGTGCGTTCGGTATGGGTGAATAACTATGCCTCGCTCGACGAGCTGGTTAATTTCCGCCGTGCCACCTTTAACCGCGCCAGCGTGATGGTCAATCTCGGCATTACCTTATTATTTGTCGCGGGCATGGCTCTGGTGGTGTGGCGCAGGCGCGCCGGCATTGCCAATGCCGATGCGCGCCGCGAGATGCTCGGCTGGTTGCTGGTGGCGGCGTTTTCGTTGTTTCTGCTGTTTCCGCTCAGCGCTCCGCTGTGGGAGCTGTTCTTCAATCTTTCAGGCATCATGACGCCGTGGCGCGCGCAGGTGCTGCTGCCGTTTGCCATCCTCTATTTACTCGCCACCAAAATGCAGTGGATGATGGGTGAAAAACAGCTAAAAACATGGAAATGCGACTATGGCGCGCTGCTTGGGTTGTTTGTAATACTGTCGCTTTCCGTGCTGACTACAAGGCCGCCGGAACTGCTCTCCTTATATAGAGTGGCGATGGACTCGATGGTGGTCAACGCCATGGAATACCGTTCGCGCTGGACAGATGAGCCGGTGGCCAACCGCGAAAACATCATCGCGCGTTTCCAGAACCCGAAAAAACCGGAAAAGGCAAAAGTGCTGGAAAATGGCGGCAAGGTTACACAAGTCACGCAGGATTGCTGCAGTATCACACTCGACGTGGACATGAATCGTGACGGCATTGTGCATATCGAGCATTTTTATTTTCCCATCTGGCATGGCACCATTGACGGCAAGGAAACCGACGATATATTCCCGCAGGCGAAAACGGGCTTCATAAATATGCAAGTACCGCAGGGCAAGCATCGTGTTGAACTACACCGTGACCTTGCTTACGTCATGGGGCTGCCTTATGTGGCGGCCTGTTTCGCATCGCTCTTGGGATGGGCATTTTTATTATACAGCCATATGCGCTACCGGAGGGGTAAATGAACCACACGCAGTTGTTTTCGTTTTCAAGGGTGCTGGTGTATGTGCTGCTTGCCTCGCTGGTCAATATCATGCCCATGCGCCTGTTTGAAACGGGCGGCGACAGCATGTTCCATTTCATGCTGATTGAGTGTTTCGCGGGTCAATTCTGGCAGGGTGATTTCTATCCACGCTGGTGTATGGAGGCCAATAGCGGCCTTGGCGTTCCCGTATTCTTATTTTATTTTCCGTTGCCGTATTATGTGGCGGCGCTGCTTTATCCACTCACCTATGCGGGCGTGTCCATCTATGCGCTCTATACTTTGTCTATGTTCCTTGCCACTGTGGTAACGGGCATCACCGCTTACTTGTGGCTGCGCGATATTACCGATCGCCCGCGCGCGCTGATGGTGAGTATCGCACTGCTGTTCATGCCCTACCGCATGGAGACCATGCTTTTCCGCTCCGGTTATGCCGAGGTGTGGGCCATGGCGCTGCTGCCGCTGATGTTTATGTACACACGCAGGCTGGTGCTTGGCAAGAAGGAGGCCGTAGCCGGTTTTGCGCTGGCCAGCGGTTTGTGCCTGATAACGCATGTACCGCTTACTATTGTCGCCTATATCATTTGCGGTGCGTATGCCGTCATAGTGGCCGAGGAAAAATGGCCGGCCATGGTGCGCCTGAAGCTGGCAGGCATCGGCGGTGCGCTGATTGCGTCCTTCTATTTATTCCCGGGTTTTTATTTCCGCCGTTTCATGCTGCCGCCATCTGAGGTGGATGAGCCGACGCCGTGGGCAAATAGTTTCCTTTCCATGCAGAACCTTGCCGAGCAGGGCAGGGTGGTGGCGGGCAGCGCCATGGCACTTGCCGCGCTTGTGCTGTTTGCACTCTATATATGGGTGAAGCGAAGCCGCATCGAAGACAGCTTGATGCGCCGTGAAGTGGTAGCGTGGGTGGCAGCATCGATTGTGGCGGCGTTCTTGCTGTTTCCGGTCAGTGCGCCGCTGTATGACGCGCTCAAGCCATGGTCGGGCATTGTGTTCCCATGGCGCATGCAGGCAATGTTCATGTTTGCCATCGCCTTCATGATGGCGGTGTGGATGCGCTGGTTTGTGCTGCCCAAGAAGCTCAAAACATGGAAGGGCGATTACGGTATGTTCCTTGTGCTGCTGGTGCTGCTTTCGTACTTCATGGTCGGCATCCGCAATGACGACGAGGCGGGCATCAAAAAAGTCACCGACGCGCGCCTGATTGCCGAGCCGGAATACCGCACGCAATGGGCAGACAAAAAACATTTCAACGACCAGTATTTCTTCGACCGCCTGAAGAAAAAACCGCCGCAGGCTGAAATCATTTCCGGCAAGGGCAAGGTGGAAGTAAAGCACTGGGGCTGGGACGGTATTACGATTGCGGTTGAAGCGACAGGTAAGCCCATCACTGTGCGCCTCGATCACAGTTATTTCCCGCTGTGGCATGTGAAGGCGGGTGAGGGCGCGGTGACGCTAAAACCCGAGAAGGACACAGGGCGCATACTGATCGAGTTTCCTGTTGGAAAACAGACTATTGAACTCTATTATTGCACAAGCAGCGGCGACTATAAATTCATGTGGATTTTCAATATACTAAGTGCGCTTATGGCGGTTTGGTGCCTGTGGGTTGCCGCACGCCAAAAAATCGCAAGCCTTGCTTTGACAAAGCGCACCTAGCGTGTTAACTCTTAAGTAATAGAATAAAAAAATATTTCAATTCGCAGGCCGTTTTTTAATCAACTCTCTTTTAAGGGAAAAGGTGATGAAAAACGTCCTTAATTCTATCTTCCTCCTTGGCTTTTTCGCCGTGGCATATTTCATTATGCACGAAGCGGTATTTGCTCAGGAAGCTGCGATTGCCGCAGCAGTAGCAGTTCCCGCCGCCGCCCCTGCGATTGATGCAGGCAGCACCGCGTGGATGCTGGTCTCCACACTTCTCGTTCTTATGATGACGCTTCCCGGCCTTGCCTTGTTCTACGGCGGCATGGTGCATAAAGAAAGCGTACTTGCCACACTCATGCAAAGCTTCGTGACCACCACGGTCATTACCATTCTCTGGATGGTCTATGGCTATTCCATGATTTTCACCGAACATAGCGGCTTTATCGGCAGCGCTTCCAAATTCATGCTTGACGGTGTGACCAAGGACAGCGTCAACGGCGTGATTCCGGAAAGCGTGTTCATCATGTTCCAGATGACCTTTGCCATTATCACCTGCGCGCTAATTTTTGGCTCGGTCGCAAACCGTATCAAATTGTCGGCAGCGATTGTGTTCGTCGCCCTGTGGTTCACACTGGTTTATATTCCGGTTGCACACTGGGTATGGGGTCCGAAGGGTATGCTCGGCGGCCTTGGCATTGACGGCTACAAGGGCCTGTTCGGTTTTGGCCCGACGCTCGATTTCGCTGGCGACACGGTAGTGCATATCAACGCCGGTATCGCTGGTCTGGTAGCTGCTATGGTGCTTGGCCACCGCAAGGGCTTCGGCAAAGATGAAATGGCGCCCCCGTACAACATCGTTCTCAGTGTTATCGGTGCGTCACTGCTCTGGGTCGGCTGGTTTGGTTTCAACGCCGGTTCCGCCGTCGCTGCCAATAGCAGCGCAGGTATGGCCATGCTGGTGACCCATGTGGCAACTGCTGCCGCGTCACTCACATGGATGTTTATTGAATGGGGTACGCGTGGCAAGCCAAGCGTTATCGGCATCATCTCCGGTGCGGTGGCTGGTCTTGTAGCCATTACTCCTGCCAGCGGTTTCGTTGACTTTGGCGGAGCGCTCATTATCGGCGTGGCTGGCGGTGCGCTCTGTTTCTGGGCATGCAGCCTGAAATTCAAGTTCGGCTTTGATGATTCGCTCGACGTGTTCGGCGTGCATTGCGTTGGCGGTATCGTCGGCGCGTTACTCACCGGCCTACTCGCAGTGCCGGAAGTAGGTGGTATTACCGGCAGTTTCCAGCAGGTGCTTGCACAGGCTGAAGGCGTAATTGTTACTGTCGTCTATTGCGGTGTCGTATCCTTCCTGATTCTCAAGGCGGTTGACCTCGCCATGGGCCTGCGGGTGGGTGAAGAAGCCGAACATAAAGGCCTTGACCTCACCATTCATGGTGAGAAACTGCACCACGCATAAAAAAAGCTAAGCAAGCGTAACAGGAAACGGCCTCGGGTAACTCCGGGGCCGTTTTTGTTTATAGTGGTTTGATATATATAAGTAAAAATAAGCATTGCTATGGTTAATTGTAAATGATAATCATTATCAAGTGATAATCATTCTTAATCAGGGCAGCCCAGCTACATGACTTCTCTCCAAACCACTACAGAAAAAGAAGCTGAAAAGCACGATCATCATGATCACAAGCACGGGCATGATCACAAAGAAAAGCACGAGCATAAAAAGGAAGACAGCGAAGATAAGCGCATGGGGCGCAACATCGCCTTTGGCTTACAGCAGACGCTTGCTTGCTGGGCCACTGATTTTATCGATCCACCCATCAGCCGCTGGCTGCAAAATAAATTTGGTAACAAAAGCCATCCGGTAACACATACCCATGTCTGGGGCGGCGAGATTATCGGTGATACGTCGGCGTTTTTCAGCTTCATTGCCATCAAGCGCTTTTTCAAAAAGCCTGTGGATGCGGTTATCGGCTGGGTCAAAAGCGCATTCAACGGCTACTTTGACCGCATGGGCAAACGCGCCATCAAAGACTGGGCGGACGCGCACCATGTAACCGAAAAGGACGGGCGCTATCAGGAAAAGCTGGAGTCCTACAAACAGTTTCAGGCGGAAAACACGGTGGATTCCGTTATTGTGGCCACCAGCGCTACGCTCGCGAATGTGGGCATACAGCGCGCGCTTGGCAACAAGCAGGGGCTAGGGCTGATTTTGGTCAGCAAGATTATCGGCGCGGTTATCACCATGGCCACCATGCTGGGTTTGCGCACAGCATTGCCGACGGCTACCAAAACGCTCGATGACGAGCTGAGCAACCGCTATTTCTCGCCGATGGTTAGGTTTACGCAGCGTATGTTCGGCGTAAAAAGCAAGCAGTCCTCGGTTGAATTTGAAATAGAAGGCGACGAGCCGCATGATTCACCCGGCGACACTCCGGTTAACGCCAGTATGGTGAATGTACGTACCGAGCTGGACAATGCTCCGATTGTGGACAGGCCGCTGGCCGGAGAGCGCAGGCAAGCGCTGCTCGATAGCCTGCAGCGCAATTTCATGGCGCAGCACGGGCAGGACATTTCCAAGTTCAAGCCGTTCCTTGAAGACCAGAAAAAAATCTTTCAGGCCTTCGTGAAAGTATTGTACCCGCAGGGGCGCTTTGCGCAGCAGTTGGGTGAGGAGCATTACAAGGCGCTTGTTGAAATACATGGTGAGAGCATGAAAAAAACAGAGTCCGTTCCCACCGAGGAATGGAAAAAAGCGGCGATGGTTGCCATGCAGAGCATCGTGCTTAACCGCCGCGATGACATGCTAGCAAACCTGAAAATACTCGACGATAAAAACTTCACCCACCAGCTTGAGCAAAATATCAAGGCAAACAAAAAACTTCCGCCTGCGGATGAATACGCGCTCACGCCCGAAAGAAAAGAGCATTATATCGAATCGCTGGTGCAGACGGATTCGAAAAGCGGCCACGAGCCTGCCGTGCATATCTATGCCAATGCCAAGGGTCAGCTCATTGAGCATCAGGCGCTGGCAAAGGCGCTTGACGTTAATGGCAATATCACCCGTGTGCTGGCAGAAGAGTTGACGAAGTATGTCGGTAAGGACACGACAGCGATCGCAAAAGCCTATATCGACGAGCGCCATGATTTAGCGCATTCGGTGGCCGATGTGCTGACCCCCGGCGGTGAGATTGTAAGAGAAGCGGTAAAGCGCAGCGAGCAGGCGCGTATTGCAATGCAGAGTAAAAACAAGAACTGGCAGGCGCATGTCGCCAGCGAAACACCTGCACATACTGTGGGCATGACTACCTAACCTTTGTCTTTTCACGGAGGGCATATGTTATCGCTGATTGCAAGTTACGGTCCGGAAAACCCGCGCATCGAGGCGGTTGCAGAAAACCGCATCCGCCTGTCATGGATGGGCGAGGCATTGCCAAAAGCGGTGGACGGCATGTGCATTACTTATTGCAATGGCGGGATGATGTTTATCGGGCGCATGCAGACACCGGTGCGCTATTGCCACATTGTAGAAAACACCCATGGCCAGCAGGTGATGGAGCTGCAGATTTCCGCCGCCGCACTGGCGACACTGCGCCAGCCGCAACTTTTTGAAAATATCTTTATAGCCAATGCTCCGGCATTCGCCTGAACATCTCGTAAGCAGAATACAGGCATAAAAAAACCCCGCTGCCCGAAGGCGGCGAGGTACAACTCCCGAAGAGCTGTTTATGTGGTTCAGTCGCCCTTCTTCTGTCCAAACAGCCGCAACAGCCGGATGAACAGGTTCAGGATGTCGAGGTACAGCCCGACCGCGCAGTCGATGGCGTTGTTCACGCTGGCCGGAACGAACCGCGCCCGGTTAACGTCGTAAATGACGTATCCCGAGAACAGAACGACACCGCACCAGTCCCAGAACGTGAGCGCCCCCTTGATCGGGAAGCTCGGGAACAAGTAGCCCAGCAGCGGAATCGCGAACATCCCCACGAGGAGGATGGTCAGACCGCCGAAGAGATACATGCCCATGCTCTCGAGGTTCTTGGGAACCAGAGCGCCCACCAGTGCCGTAGCGCCCGTCACTCCGATCGTGATAAGCACGACCTTGGCGACGGAGGCCGCCGTGTACATGGCGACCGTCGGCCCGAGGATCAGACCGAACGGAAACGCCACCAGTCCGAAGAACGCCCCCAGCTTGATAACCGGGTTGCTGCTCACGATGGACACGATGACGCCGATGATCGTCACCACCAGCACGCCGATGAAGACGGCCAGCGGATTCGGTCCCACCCAGTCGAGCTTGCCCGACTCGGTGTTGAGCTGGACCCAGTCCATGGTCAGCACCGACGAGGCCGTCGTGATGCCCAGCGCGACCATGGTCAGGAATCCGAAGATCGCCATGTGCGCGCTGCGGGACATCTCGTCCGCGCCCTGCCGTTCCCACACGCCGTTGCCGATACTCAGCGACGACTTACCCATCACACACCTCCTAAGGTGCATAGAAGCCTTGTCTAAGGGCTTCAGACGTAAGGATTGCCAGTGCGAAGTTGCACAAGCCAATCCCATGTTAGCCCGCATTTGCGAAGCTAAAGATAGACAGGAAGATTCTAAGTTAAAATGAGTTAACCAGCTAGCGCCAATTTGCTACAAAATGATGACAGCTTGCCATATCAACCAGCTGTTTATGCTGATTTTTTGCTGTTCAGCAGGCGTAAGCGCAGGGCATTGAGCTTGATGAATCCGGCGGCGTCCTTTTGGTCGTAAGCGCCACGGTCGTCTTCAAACGTCACCATTTTTTCGCTGTATAAGCTGAAAGGCGATTTGCGGCCATCAACCGAAACAGAACCCTTGAACAGTTTCAGGCGCACAGTGCCGGTGACATTTTCCTGCGATGCATCGATGAGCGACTGCAGCATCTTGCGCTCCGGCGACCACCAGTAGCCGTTGTAAATCAGCTCGGCGTAGCGCGGCATCATCTCGTCTTTCAAATGTCCGGCGCCACGGTCCAGCGTAATGCTTTCAATGCCGCGGTGCGCCGCGAGCAGGATAGTGCCGCCCGGTGTTTCGTATATCCCGCGCGACTTCATGCCGACATAGCGGTTTTCAACAAGGTCGAGGCGGCCAATGCCGTGCTTGCCGCCGAGTTCATTGAGCTTAGTGAGCAGGGCCGCGGGCGAAAGTTTTTTGCCGTTAACGGCGACGGCATCGCCGCGCTCGAATTCCACTTCAATAAGCTCCGGTTCATTCGGTGCCTTTTCCGGCGGTACGCTGCGGGTGAACATGTCTTCGTGCGCTGCGACCCACGGATCCTCCAGCACTTTGCCCTCATAGGAAATATGTAGCATGTTGGCGTCGGTGGAATAGGGGGCTTCGCCGCGCTTGTCCTTGGCAATCGGAATCTGGTGTTTTTCAGCATACTCAATCAGCTTGGTGCGCGAATTCAAATCCCATTCGCGCCATGGCGCAATCACTTTTATGTCGGGCTTCAGCGCATAATAACCCAGTTCAAAACGCACCTGGTCATTGCCTTTTCCAGTCGCGCCATGGGCGACTGCATCGGCACCTGTTGCGATGGCGATTTCAATCTGGCGTTTGGCAATCAGCGGGCGCGCAATCGAGGTGCCGAGCAGGTAGGTGCCTTCATAGACCGTGTTGGCGCGGAACATCGGGAACACAAAATCACGCACGAATTCTTCGCGCAGGTCGTCGATGAAGATTTCCTTCACGCCCGCCATCTGCGCTTTTTTGCGTGCGGGATCGAGTTCTTCGCCCTGACCCAGATCGGCGGTGAAGGTGACCACTTCGCATTCATAGGTTTCCTGCAGCCAGCGCAGGATAACGGACGTATCAAGGCCGCCGGAGTAAGCCAACACTACTTTTTTGATTTTCTTGCTCATGAGAACCGCTATGAATTTATAAGTTAAACACTAACAAACATTGGGGGGTTAAACAGGAGCGCGACCATATAACAACAGTTGAAGTAAGACAAGGATGCGATTATAAAGGAAATGAAAAATCCTATGAGCGAAGTCATCGACATATCCAGCAAAAAAAATGCTGAAAAAACAGGCCAGTTATCTGGCCTGACGGCGCTTCGCCGCTTGACGGTGGACAGCCTGCTGCGCACATGGAACGAAATCAAGGGTACGGCGCGTAACGTTATCTGGTCGGATATCGACCCGTCGCTTCCCAAAAAAGACATGGACTACCTGCTCAAGCAGATGCGCCTGTGTTTGGATACTCCTGGCGGTGAAATTACCGCCCGCGCCAACACAGCCGAGCTGGGGCGCACCTATTTGGGATTAAATGAAACCGGCCGCGCGCGTTTCCTGAAAATGCTGGCCACCGATTTTGATGTGGATGAGCGCAAGCTCTCTGACCTGACTTTTGCCTATACACAATCGGACACGGCGCCCGAGCGTTTCAAGCTGGAAATGGAACTGCGGCAGGCGCTGACCAGCCCGCGCAGCACGATTTTGCGCCAGTTCACGGCCCTGCCTGAAGGCTTTAAATTCCTTGTCAATATGCGTGCCGATTTGCTGCCGCTCATCGGCAAAGACCAAAAACTCAAAGGTCTCGAATATGATTTGAAAACCATTCTTTCGTCATGGTTCGACGTGGGCCTGCTCGATCTTGTCGAAATCACATGGAATTCGCCCGCCGCGCTGCTGGAAAAGCTCATCGAGTACGAAGCGGTACACCGCGTTACTTCGTGGGAAGATTTAAAAAATAGGCTGGATGCTGACCGCCGCGTATTTGCCTTCATCCATAATAAAATGCCGCTCGAGCCACTGATTTTTGTGCATGTGGCGCTGGTGGAAGGCATGAGTGACAATGTGCAGAAGCTGCTCGATACCAAAAGCCCCGTATTCAATATCGAAAAGGCTGATACCGCCATTTTCTATTCCATTTCCAACGCGCAGAAGGGGCTTGCGGGCATCAGCTTCGGCAATTTCCTTATCAAGCGTGTGGTGAATGTATTAAGCGCCGAGTTCAAGCAGCTCACTACCTTTGCCACCTTGTCGCCTGTGCCAGGCCTGCGCGCGTGGCTCGACCCGCTGCTGGTAAAAGATGATGCAAAAATATTGTTGCCGGATGAGATGGCTATTCTCAAAAAAATTAACAAGGATGCCGCATCAGGTGCCGCCCTGCTTTCCATACTGGATGGCGATTGGGTGAAGGATAAAAAGACAGCCGAATCCATCAAACCGATACTGATGCGGCTATGCGCCCACTACCTCATTGAAGAGAAGAAAAACGGTAAACCGCTCGACCCCGTGGCCAGTTTTCACCTGTTCAACGGGGCGCGGCTGGAGCGCATGAACTGGCTGGGCGATACTTCGGCAAAAGGGCTAAAACAGTCGGCAGGTCTGATGGTTAACTACCATTACCGCCTGTCGAAGATCGATGAAAATCATGAGGAATTTGCGACTAATGGAAAAGTGGTTGCCAGCAGGCCGGTCAGGGGCTACCTTAGGTAAATTCCGAAAAGGCAATAATAAGTAATAATAACAATAACAAGACAAAAACAAAACAATAATAAAAAAAGGATGCCCCATGGCCAACGAAAAATCACAAAATATTCAGGATGTCTTTCTTAATACCCTCCGCAAGAAGAAAATCCCCGTCACGATCTTCCTCTCCAACGGTGTAAAGCTGCAAGGCAACATTACCAGCTTCGACAATTTCTCGCTCCTGCTCCGTCGTGGTCCACAGGTGCAGCTGGTGTACAAGCACACCATCGCAACGGTGGTTCCGTCCGCTTCCGTCGTACTCAGTGACGAAGAAGGCGTAGATGCCCAGCAGATGGCATCGATGGCGGCAGAAGGTTAAACGCATTCTCCTGAGCTTCTCATGAACGACGGCAGGCAGCGTGCCTATGTCCTGCACCCGCATTTAAAGCGTCAGGCATCGGCCGCGCGCCACCCTGATTCCTGTCTGGAAGAGGGCATCGGCCTTGCCCATGCCATTGATCTTGAAATTGCCGGTGCGGAAATAGTGCCGCTTGCCCAGACAAAGCCCGCCACACTGTTTGGCTCTGGCAAGGTGGAAGAACTCAAAACCCGCATCGAAGAGGCGGAGGCCACGCTTGCCATCGTCAACGGTAGCCTGAGTCCCGTGCAGCAACGTAACCTCGAGAAGGAATGGAACTGCAAGGTCATCGACCGCACGGCGCTTATTCTTGAAATTTTCGGTGCGCGCGCGGCCACGCATGAAGGCAAGCTTCAGGTGGAGCTGGCGGCGCTGGACTACCAGAAAGGCCGCCTTGTGCGTTCATGGACGCACCTTGAGCGTCAGCGCGGCGGCTTCGGCTTCCTTGGCGGCCCCGGTGAATCGCAGATTGAAATCGACAGGCGCTTAATCCGTGACCGCATGGCCAAGCTGCGTAAACAGCTTTCCGAAGTAACGCGTACGCGTGAGCTGCACCGCAAGGTGCGCCGCGAAGTGCCGTATCCCGTGGTGGCGCTGGTGGGTTATACCAACGCGGGTAAGTCCACGTTGTTTAACCGCCTGACGGGTGCAGCTGTACTTTCCATGGATAAATTATTCGCCACACTCGACCCCACCATGCGCGGTATGCCGCTGCCTGGCGGCGGCAAGATTATATTGTCCGACACGGTGGGTTTCGTCTCTGACCTTCCCACACAATTGGTGGCCGCTTTCCGCGCTACGCTGGAAGAAGTGCTGGAAGCCGACATATTGCTGCATGTGCGCGACATCTCGCACCCCGACACTCAGGCGCAGAAGCAGGATGTGGAACATGTGCTGCGCAGCTTGTTTGGTAAAGAGGCTTTGCCGGAAAATGTAATCGAGATTTACAACAAGATTGACCGCCTTGATGACGAACGCAAAGCGGCCTTGTCTGAAACAGGTGCGCTGATGATTTCTGCTATCACGGGTGAGGGCATCGATACGCTGCTGACAATGATAACGCGCGAAATCGAAAAACGCTTTTTCACGCAGGTGCGCTACAAGTTACCGGTGGATGACGGCAAGGCATTAGCGTGGTTGCACGCACATGGCAAAGTGGTGGAACAAAACGTCGAAGACGAGTATATTCATGTAACAGCCCAGCTTTCGGCTGAGAACATACAACGCTTTGAACGTCTGCACTATGTCTGCGCCGCGCACTAGATTTACCGCAATTCACTCTATCCTGATTTTTTTGGGCCTGCTCTGCTTGCCCTGTTCACAGGCGCTGGCCATCGGTTCGGTCACCGTGATGGCTGATAACAGCATGAGCCTCGCCATTGCTGAAATCGCACGGCATTATTCCGCCCGCCACCACATCGTCGTCAATACATCGTTTGCATCGTCGAAAGTGCAGGAAAACCAGATATCAGAAGGCAGCGCCGCCGACGTGCTGATTACGCCCAAGCAAAAATGGATTGATGATTTAAAAACACGCGGGCTGATTGATGTCTATTCCCCAACGCCCATAGCGCGTAACCATCTTGCGCTGGTCGGGCCGATTGACAGCGAAATCCGCGTGGCGCCGGATGCAAAAGCATTGCCGACGGCATCGATTATCAATGCCATTGGCGGCGAGCCGGGTTTTGTTGTCGCGCATCCGGAAACGCTGGTGGAGGGTGGCTACAGCAAGGAGGCGCTGCGTAATCTGGCGGGCGATTACCTCGAGCCATATACGCTCTACATCAAACAGCTCGACCAGATGTTCTCCATGATTGACAATTATCAGGCATACGGCCTGTTTTTATATTCATCCACCATCAACCGCTCCGGCGTCAAGGTGCTTGGCAAGCTGCCGGAAAACACCTATACGCCGATACAATATTTTGCAGTAGTGATAGCGGGTGAAAATATGGACGAGGCGCGGCGCTTCCTTGAATATCTCAAATCGCCCGAGGCAAAAATCATCTTACAGGATAACGGATTTACATTAAATTAAGATGCCAGCGGCCAGCGCGCGCGCGGCTCGAAATCCAGCCCGTCCACCATGCCACGCTTAAAGCGTTCAAGCCCTGCCCATGCAATCATGGCGGCGTTGTCGGTGCATAGCGCCAGTGGCGGTGCAACCAGCGACAGGCCATATTCATTAATGACGGACGACAGCCTGCCGCGCAAATACTGGTTGGCGGCAACACCGCCTGCCAGCACAAAATGTTTGCCGTTCGGGTAGAGTTTAAGGAATGTGGCAATGGCGTTGCGTGTGCGGTCGGTTAGGCTTTCCGCAGCCGTATGCTGGAACGACGCGCAAATATCCGCCTTGTGTTTTTCGGTGAGTTCAACGAGTTCTTCCGCTTTCAGGCGCACGGCGGTTTTAAGTCCCGAGAAAGAAAAATCGCAGCCCTCGCGTCCTTTCATCGGCACGGGGAAATTATACGCTTTCTCATTTCCATCACGCGCCATTTTTTCGACAGCAGGGCCGCCAGGGTAGGGCATGCCTAAAATCTTTGCGGTTTTGTCGAAGGCTTCGCCGAGCGCGTCATCCACCGTGCCGCCCAGCCTGTGGTAGCGGCCCACATCTTCCACGGCGAGGAACTGGCAATGCCCGCCCGATACCAGAAGCAATAAAAATGGAAACGGCACATCGTCGGTCAGGCGTGCGGTTAGTGCGTGGCCCTCGAGATGATTGACGGCGATAAAAGGTTTTCCGGCAACGGACGCCAGCGCCTTGCCTGTCATCACGCCCACAATCACGCCTCCGATAAGTCCCGGCCCGCCGGTGGCGGTGATGGCGTCGAGTTCGGCAAGGGTAACGCCCGCATCTTTTAGCGCCTTATCGATAACCGAATCGATATGGTCGAGGTGCGAGCGCGCGGCGATTTCCGGTACTACGCCGCCATAAGGCTGGTGTTCGGCCACCTGCGACAGCACCACGTTGGAGAGAATCTCCTTGTTGTCCGTCACCACGGCGGCGGCGGTTTCGTCGCAACTTGTTTCTATACCCAGTATTAGCATTATTGCCTGTACC
The DNA here is from genome assembly GCA_020049775.1 of Alphaproteobacteria bacterium. GTDB lineage: Bacteria > Pseudomonadota > Alphaproteobacteria > Rickettsiales > SXRF01 > JAGVKI01. The sequence continues at coordinate 177,758 of JAGVLO010000004.1, forward strand.
CGTAATTTACGTTATGAAAAGGTCATGCCTAACTTACCAGTAATCCTCATCGGCACAAGGAAAAGCCCGCTAGCCCTCGCTCAGGCTGAGGAAGTAAGCCGTCGTCTTTGCGCCGCCCATCCGGGTCTGGTGACCGATATTGTACCTTTTACCACCAGCGGCGACAAATTTACCGACAGGCCATTGGCCGACATCGGCGGCAAGGGGCTGTTTACCAAAGAAATTGAAGACGCACTACTGGTTGGCGATATCCATATCGCCGTGCATTCCATGAAGGATATGCCCACCATATTGCCGGAAGGCCTCATTATCAGCGCTATGCTCGAGCGCGAGGACCCGCGCGACGTGCTGATGGGCGAGGGGTTTACGTCGCTGGATGACTTGCCGAAAGGCGCCATACTGGGAACATCCTCGCTGCGGCGTGTGGCTCAGGTGAAAATGAAAAGGCCGGACGTGCAGGTTGTGCCGCTGCGCGGCAATGTGCAGACGCGCATCAATAAATTACTCACGGGCGAAATTCAGGCCACATTGCTGGCCAAGGCAGGCCTGAACCGTTTGGGGTTGCATGATGTGGCGGGCGCAGTGTTGCCGGTGGAGCAGTTTTTACCTGCGATAGCGCAGGGCGCAATCGGCATTGAATGCCGCGAGTATGATGCCGAAATCCGCGAATTACTGGCTAAAGTAGGGCATAGCACCACCGAGATAACGGTGAACTGCGAACGTTCGTTTCTGCGCGCGCTGGACGGCTCATGCCGCACGCCGATTGCGGGCTATGCCACACTCGATAAGGGGCAGGTGAAACTGCGCGGGCTGATTGCAAAGCCGGATGGTACAAAGCACCATGCCATCGAATATACTGGTGGCGTCGCCGATGCAGAAGAAATGGGATACCGCGCGGGCAAGGAACTGCTCGGCATCGCCGGAAAAGATTTCCTCACCGGTTGCAGCTGATTTATTTAGTAAGGGCTGTCTTTACCTGTGCCGATGGCTTGCAAATTGTCCCACGCTTTTTCATAAAACACTTTGCTGTTGGTAAGCGCCATGTTCAGGTAGGCCTTGGCCATCTGGTCGTTATTGGCAAGGTGGGCGTATAGCCCAAGATTGTTGTTCAACTCGTGGCCTGTGTAGTAGCGCTCGGCAAGCATGCGCGCATCCTCGAACTTATCCATAATGGCGTAAACCAGCGCCATATTCATTTCAATGCGCTTGCGGTCCGGCGAGTCACGCTCTGTGAGGTTGGAGGCCTCTTGCAGGCTGGTGATGGAATTTTCGTACTGGCGCTCCAGTGCCTGCGACAGGCCGATATTATTCATGATGGAGGGGCTGGACGGATTGTGTTTCAGCGCCTCGTCGAAATATTGCTGTGCCTCCACCTGCAGGCCGCGTGTGGTGAACAATATGCCAAGGCCGTTAAGCGTTTTCCAGCGTTTGGAATCCACGGCCATCACTTCTTCAAACAATCTGGTGGGTGTTTCGAAATCTCCGGTGGACATCAGCGCTAAGGCCTTACCTTCCTTGGCGGCAATAAGCTTATCATCCTGCTTGATAAGTGAGTCATACACGGCAATGGCGTTTGCATAGTCACCTTTTTTGCGTAAGGCATCGGCCAGCATCAGTGCGATTTCGGTATTGTCGGGTGATTTTTCCAGCAATTGCTGGTACAGCGCGGTGGCTTGCGCGTAATCACCCATTTTTTCAGCATTTTTTGCCGTTTCCAGCAGCGTGTCCTGCACGGTGGGTACTTTCGGTCCGGATAGGCCGGAGAGGAATTTTTGGCCGTCAATCGGCCCTGCGCCGCCGTTACAGGCGGCCAGAATCACTAAAAGGAGCAGCGCTCCGCGCTTGGGGGGCAGATGAAGCATGCAATTCTTATAACGTACTATTTGCCTAAAACGCAAACTGTGATTATGGTGTTGGCTCATGAGTACAGTAAAGGCGTTCAAAAAACCATTCCCGCACCGGCATTTGCTGGGGATAGACGGGCTTTCCCGTGACGATGTGTATATGATTCTTGATCTCGCGGAGCAGTATGCTGCCAAAAATCGCGAGCCGGACAAGAAACATCCCATACTCAAGGGCCGTACGCTGATTAACCTCTTTTATGAAAATTCCACCCGCACGCGTACCTCGTTTGAGCTGGCGGGCAAGCGCATGGGCGCGGACGTTATCAATATGTCTATTTCATCTTCTTCGGTGAAGAAGGGCGAAACGCTGATAGACACCGCCATGACGCTCAACGCCATGCACCCTGACTTTATCGCCGTGCGTCACCCCGAAAGCGGCGCTGTGCATTTGCTTGCGCGAAAGGTCGAATGCGCGGTGATTAATGGCGGCGACGGTTGCCATGCCCACCCCACACAGGCGCTGCTCGACGCCATGACCATACGACAGCATAAGGGGAAAATCGAAGGACTTACCATTGCCATTTGCGGCGATATTTTACACAGCCGCGTGGCGCGCTCGAACATGCAGTTGCTCACGCTCATGGGCGCAAAAGTGCGTATCATCGCGCCGCCGACATTGATGCCTGCCTGCCCTGAACAATACGGGGTTGAAGTGTTTTATGACATGCGCAAGGGCTTGAAGGGCTGCGACATCATCATGATGCTGCGCCTGCAATTGGAGCGCATGGAGGGCAACTTCATCCCGTCACTGCGCGAATATTTCCACTTCTACGGACTAGACGAGGAAAAATTATCACACGCTAAACCCGATGCGCTGATTATGCACCCGGGGCCGATTAACCGCGGCGTTGAAATCGACAGCAAGCTTGCGGACGACATCAACCGCAGCGCCATCCTCCAGCAGGTGGAAATGGGTGTGGCCGTCCGGCAGGCGGTGCTGGAGCTATTATCGCATAACATATGACCGCACTCGCCAAGCGGTTGCAGTCTTTCCTGCACTGGGCATGCGCGGCACTGGCACTCTATTTTACCGCCTGTTTTATTCTCGTAGCATTACAGACTCTCAACTATCCATTCCACATTGAGTGGATGGAAGGGCAGGTGATTGACGTTATCCAGCGTGTGCGCGACGGCCTGCCGCTATATGCCAAGCCTTCGGTCGAATATGTGTCTTATGCATACACGCCGTATTTTTATTATGTGGGCGCGTTTGTGTCGCTGTTTACAGGTGTAGATTTTATTGCCGGAAGACTGGTGTCGTTCACGGCGGCGGTTGCTACAGGCTGGCTGATTTATCATTGGCTGCGGCGCGAAGGGAGCAGCTTGCAGGCGGGCATCATCGGCGCGGGATGCTACTTCGCCACCTACATTATCAGTGGCCGCTGGATGGATGTATCGCGCGTGGATAGTCTGTTTCTATGCCTCTCCCTTTACGGCATTTATATGTTTTATTACACTCGCGGCTGGCAGAATATATTATGTACGGTTGCCATCATGACGGCGGCCTATTTCACCAAACAAACGGCGGTGTTGATTCTTGCGCCATGCTTTGGCGCTATGCTGCTGCTCGACCCTAAACACTGCCTGCTTACGGGTATTCTGCTTTCAATTGTTGTGGTGGCGCTTTCGCTGCTGGGGCATGTCACCACTGATGGCTGGTTCACCTTCTTTGTCTATGAACTTTCCTCTGGCCACACCATTCAGTGGCAATATCTCTACAGCTTCTGGACAAAGGACTTGTTCAAAAGCATCGGTGCTATGATGGTGATTGCCGCGCTGCTTTTGCCGTGGATATTGCTCAAGGACTGGCGCAAGGCTGTGTGGTTTGGCAGCATGCTGGCGGGGCTGGTCGGGTGCAGCTATGCGGCGCGGCTCAACTGGGGCGGCTATATCAACGTACTCATGCCCGCCTGCGCCGGTTTTGCATTTATCACCGGCCTGTCATTACTCTATGCCTCGCGCATCAACCCATGGTTTTCTAGCGCGCTCGCACTGGTGATAAGTGCGCAGCTGGCGTGGTTGTTTTATGATCCGTTCCGCTACATCCCCAATCAGGAATCCGTGGATCAGGGCAATAAATTCTTAGAGGAAATAGCCAAGCTACCCGGCGACGTGTTCATGCCGGAAGTGCAGTTTGTGCAAACCCGTGTGGGAAAGAAATCTTTCACCATGGGCATGGCGGCGCTGGATGTGTTTTATACTGACATGAAAGAAAAAAACACCATCAAGCAGGCATTGCTCGAGGATATAAGGCAGGCCATTGCTTCGCGCCGTTTTGGTGCGGTGATACCGGGCGGTGTAGTACCTGCGCCAGGCATCTCCAAGCAATACCAGTTTTCGCATTCACTGCGCTACCCCAAGGAATATGTGACGGTAACGCGTAATTTCCTGAAGCGTGATGTGTATCTTCCCATCCCGCAGGCCATCCCGCAGGCCAATCCTCAAGTGGAGGCGCAATGAAGCTTGGCTTTGGTGATATGCGTCATTTCCACCTGATGCTGGAGTGGTCACTGCTGTTGTCGGCAGGTTTCTTTGCCCTAAGTTTTATCTGGGTAGCTGTGCAGTCGATGGCGTTTCCTTTTCCACTGGAATGGATGGAAGGGCAGAGCATTGACGTCATCGGCCGCGTACTGGATGGCAAGCCGCTCTATACCGCGCCTTCGGTGGATTATGTGCCGCTGATATACCCGCCCTATTATTATTACGTAAGTGCGCTGGTGGCGTATTTCACGGGTCTGGGTTTTCTTCCCGCAAGGTTGGTGGCAACACTGGCGACGCTGGGCTGCTCGGCTATCATTTACCTGTGGCTGCGCAAGGAAAACATAGGTTGGAAAATAGCGCTGGTGGGGGCATGTTTGTTCCTTGCTACATACCGCTTGAGTGGCCGTTGGTTTGATATGGCGCGGGTTGACAGTTTGTTTTTGTTCCTGACACTGGCGGGACTTTATATATTCGTCCATGGCCGCGGCATGATGAATGCTTTTTGCGCGGCTGCGCTTTTGTGTTTTGCATTTTTTACCAAGCAGACGGCGCTGATGATAGCCGCGCCCGTACTGGCGGCGATGGTCTTCACCAACTGGTATCATGCGGCAACTACGGCAGGCATGCTTGCCGCCATGGTCGGGCTGGGCGTTATTATCCTGAACACGTTATCCGACGGCTGGTTTGGATTTTATATTTTTACCCTGCCTGCTGCGCATGAGTTTGACCAACCCATGTGGTGGCGTTTCTGGTTTATTGATATATTCGGGTATGTAGGCATCTTTTTTCTGATGATGCTTGCCGTCATCGGTCATATGTTTTTGCACGACCGCCGCAAAAGCCTGCTCTATCTCGGGCTGGCGGCGGGCTTTATCGGCGCGAGTTATATGTCGCGCATGCATTCCTACGGCTACATCAATGTGCTGATGCCGATGCACGCCTTTCTTGCGCTCATGGCGGGCTTGTCGCTGGCCGTGATTACGCGGCTTAATAATGCCCATCACTGGCTGACTATCGGGGCGATGCTGGTGATGATTGAGCTTTCCACTCTCATGTATAGTCCCACCCGCCAGATTCCTGATGATGAGGCGCTGGCGGCGGGCAACCGCTTCCTTGAGCAGCTGGCGGCTTACCCGGGTGAAGTGCTGATGCCGGAAATCCAGTTTATTCAAACGCGTATAGGCAAGCCCTCGCAGGCGCTCGGCATGGCGGCTTTTGACCTGATGCGCCCTGATTTGGGTGAGAAAAACCATATTAAGCAGGAATTCCACAAACAATTGAAGGAAGCCGTGGCCGGCGGCCGATTTTCGGCCATTATCCCTGGCCGGATATACAGGATTCCCGGGCTTGAACAATATTATGCGCGCGAGCGCAATCTTGAGTATATGCAGCGTTTTGTCGGGGGAGCTATCAGTATGCAGCCCACCGTCATCTACCGCCCCATCCGGCAAAGCGCGCCATGAGCAATAAAAAACATCACAATCCGTTTGACAAGCAGCAGGCCTCTGCCGATTATCTGGCAAGTTCCGCCTTTTAAGGAGACACGTCGTTGAAACAGCATTTTGCACTCCCCACCCACCAGAATAATCCTGATAAAAAGGTGGCCTATATCAATGCCCGCCTCTTTGACCCCGAATCAGGGCTGGATGCCAAGGGTGCGCTGCTCACGATTGGCGACAGCATTGCCGATTTCGGCCCTGCCTTGTTCAAGGACGGCGTGCCTACAGGCGTGGAAGTGGTGGATTGCAAGGGGCATTTGCTTTCGCCCGGACTGCTCGACATTCAGGTGCATTTTCGTGAGCCGGGTCAGGAATACAAGGAAACCATTGCCACCGGCAGCAGGTCTGCCGCAGTTGGTGGCGTTACTACGGTGGCCTGCATGCCAAACACCAAGCCGGTGATTGACGATATTGCGCTGGTCGCCTTTATCCACAAGCGCGCGCGTGAAACGGCGTATGTAAATGTACGCACCTATGCCGCTATCACCAAAGGCCAGAAGGGTGAGGAAATCACCGAAATGGGCCTGCTGAAAGAAGCGGGCGCGGTCGGCTTTACCGATGACGGTCTGCCGGTGATGAATTCCGGCGTCATGCGCAAGGCCTTTGCCTATGCGCGCGAGCTGGGCGTTCCTGTGGCGCAACATGCCGAGGATTTGAACCTTTCCTGCGGCACGTGCATGAACGAAGGAAGAATTTCCGCGCAGCTGGGCGTGAGTGGCGTACCCAACGCGGCCGAAGCGATTATTGTCGAGCGCGACATATTGCTCGCCGAGCTGACGGGCGCGCAATACCATGTGCTGCATATTTCAACAGCAGAGGCGATTGACGCCGTGCGCCGCGCCAAGAAAAAAGGCCTGCGCGTGACCGCCGAGGCCGCGCCGCACCATTTTACCCTCACCGACGAGGCCGTGCTGGAATACCGCACTTTTAGCAAAATGAACCCACCGCTGCGCGCCGAGAAAGACCGGCTTGCTGTGATTGATGGTCTTGTTGACGGCACGATTGACGCCATCGCCACCGACCATGCGCCGCACGATCAGGAAAGCAAGCGCGTGCCGCTGGCGTCTGCGTCTTACGGTATTGTCGGGCTAGAAACCATGTTGCCGCTGTCGCTGTCACTCTACCACAAAGGTATCATGCCGCTGCGCGCTGTCATGGCGGCGATGACGTATAAACCCGCCGACATCATCCATATCGATTCCGGCCGCATGAAAAAAGGCGCACGCGCCGACCTCACGCTGATTGACCTGAACGCCGAATGGACAATGGACCCCAAGCAGTTTGCCAGCAAATCACTCAATTCACCGTTTGATGACTGGCCAGTTAAAGGTCGCGCTATCCGCACCATCGTTGGCGGCGACACGGTATATACGCTGGATTGAAGGACGTATGAAATACGACATTATCGGTGATATTCACGGCCATGCAGATGAGCTGGAAGAATTGCTCGCCAAGCTTGGCTACAGCAAGAATGACAAGGGCGTCTATACATCCGGCGACCCGAACCGGCAGGCAATTTTTGTCGGCGATTTTGTTGACCGCGGCCCGAGGCAGTTCCACGCTATCGAGATAGCAAAAGACATGGTGGAAAACGGCTACGCGCAGGCCGTTATGGGCAACCACGAGCTTAATGCAAGCATGTATCATACCCATGTGGAAAAGGATGGCCAGTTGGTCCCGCTGCGCGCGCACAGCGAAAAAAACAACCACCAGCACCGCGTGTTTCTTGAAGCGCAGAAAACTGACCCTGTGCGTGCGCGCAGGAACATTGACTGGGTAAAAAAACTGCCGCTCTTTCTAGAGCTGGAAGGCGTACGGGTGGTGCATGCGGTGTTTGACCAAAACGAGATAGACCTTCTCAGGAAAGGCGGCGTGATTGATGATGAAAACCGCATTCGTCCTGACCAGTGGGAAGTTATTGCGGATTATAAAGCGCCGCTTGGCCGTGCGGTTGAACGCCTGACCAAGGGTATTGAAGTGGACCTGCCGGAGGGCGTCAGCTATCAGGATGCCGAGGGCATTGTGCGTACGCAGGGGCGCATTAAATGGTGGGTGGATTTAAACGACAAGGCATCACTTACCCTTGATAAAATTGTGATGGACGTGCCGGAGGGATCGATTCCTGCTGCGCCGGTGCCTGCCGACATACTGCAACTTATGGAGCGGGCGCAGCATGGCAATACGCCCATATTCTTCGGCCATTACTGGCAGAAGGGCGAAACACCTGCTATCGAAATTCCGGGTGCTATCTGTATTGACCAGAGCATTGCCAAGGGCGGCCATCTTGCGGCAGCGACAGTGACAGTGGAAAAGGGTATGGTACAGGATATTGCTTTTACGTCTGTTAAAAGCAAGGCGAAAGCTGCGGGACATACGGCAACACACGGTGCAACGAGAGGATGAAGATGTCGGTAAATCCTATTATTGTTGCTCTTGATACGACGGATGTAAAATATGCATGTCGTTTGTCATCGCAATTATCAGAACATGTTGGAGCAGTGAAATTAGGTCTAGAGTTTTTTACCGCTCATGGTTCGGCAGGTGTAAGAGAAATAGCTAAGACTGGTATGCCGATTTTTCTTGACCTCAAATTCCACGATATTCCAAACACAGTGGCAAAAACCATTCGAGCGCTTAGCAGCCTGAAGGTATTTATGTTCACCATTCATACTTCTGGTGGGAAAGCAATGATGGAAGCGGCTGCTAAGGCGATAAGTGAAACTTTTCTTTATGATAATCCGCCTTCAGTGGTAGGGGTAACGATGCTAACAAGTCTTGACGAGGGCGATCTTAAAACGATTGGTATGTCAGATGGCATTTCAGGTCAGGTGGAAAGACTTGCCAAATTAGCGCAGAAATCCGGGCTGAATGGAGTGGTGTGTTCAGCACATGAGATTGAAACTTTGCGCAAAGTTTGTGGACCAAGTTTTAAACTTGTAGTGCCAGGCATCCGCCCAGAAGGTAGCCTTAATAGCGATCAGAAACGCGTGATGACGCCTCGTGAAGCACTACGGAAAGGTGCAAATTATCTTGTAATTGGACGCCCTATTACGGAAGCAAATGACCCTGTATGGGCAGTAAAAGAGATTATTACTAGCATCGCGGCTTAAGCTGCGCGCCCCGTAAGGCGTTGTGAACGCCAGCGGGCAATAATGGCTAGCAGCGCCTTTTCAATATTCTCGCTCACACCATCAATCGAATATTTGGTTTTTGCCTTGGCAAAGGCGTTGGCGGCGAGGTCGTCGGCAAGGCGCGTGCTGTCGAGCAGCTTTGCCAGCGCGTCGGCCATTTCCACAGCGTCGCTTTTCTTTACAATCAGCGCGTCGAAATTCGGGGTGATGAAGTCACGCGGGCCTTCGCTATCGGTGGAAACCACCGGCACGCCGTGGATGAAGGACTCCAGCAGCACGATGCCAAACGGCTCATGCAGCGACGGCAGGCAGAAAATATCAATGCCATGGAAAAAGCCGCGCTTGTCTTCAATCCAGCCGGGGAACATCAGTATTTTGTCCAGCCCTGCGGTAGATGCTTTCTTTTTCAGCGCCGCTTCTTCAACGCCGTTACCGCCGATGGCGGCGCGGAACTGGTAGCCGCGGTTTTTCAATATGGTGATGGCGTCGATGAAAACATCAAAGCCTTTTTTCTTCACAAAACGTCCCATAGTGCCAATCATGGGCGGCTGGTGGCGCGGGCCGCGGTGCGGCAGCTCGTGACAGCGCACCATGTTGGGGATAAGGAATATGCGGTCTTCCGCCACGCCCTGCTTGGCTACGAATTTTATCAAATCCTGCGTGGTGGCGAATGCGCCGTCAGCTTCCGTCAGTTTGCGCACGCGCGCGTTATAATTATGGGCGATGCCGACCAGCGGGCAAAAACCGTTGATGGCTTTGCGCGCCAGTATGAATGCGCGGCTGGCATGGCCGATAACAACGTCCGGCGCGAGTATCTGCAATTGCTGGCGCAGCTTGCGCACGGCGAAAATATCCCACTCGCCCAGATTTTTCATGTGGAGTGTGTCAATGCCCAGCGCCTTGAGGTCGGTGTTGATGGGCGCTTCAGGGTGGGTGATGGCGGTAATGCGGTGGCCGCGATGCAGCAGCCCTTCGCAGTAATCGACAAAGGCCTGCTCTATGCCGCCGGAGTTACAGCTGAACATGATATTGACAATATGCACTTGTATAAACCTGCAGGGACTTAAGGGTGTTACTCTTTGGCCTTTACTTTCGCTACCTGCGGTGCCAATTTCAAACCTAATAGCAACCCCTTACACCTTTTTATATGGCGAGTAAACTTCCCATTTCGGTTTTTATCATTGCCTTTAACGAGGCCGACCGCATAGCCCGCGCTATCGAAAGCGTGCGCGCATGGGCGGATGAGGTGGTGGTGGTTGATAGCCTAAGCACTGATGAAACAAGCAAAATAGCTGATTCGCTGGGGACGAAGGTGTTCTTCAACAAATGGCCGGGCTATGGGCTGCAGAAGCGTTATGCCGAAGACCAGTGCAGCAATAAATGGCTGCTGAACCTCGATGCCGACGAGGAAATTACTCCCGAGCTGGCCGCAGAAATCGAAGCGCTTTTTGCAAGCGGCGAGCCAAGCATGTCCGGCTATGTGCTGCAAATCCGTGATTTGCTACCTGGCGAAGAAAAACTCGCACACGGGGCGCACACTAATTTTGTGCTGCGGCTCTATAATCGCGAAAAGGGACGCTTCTCCGACAGCCCCGTGCATGATGCGGTGCAAATAGAGCAGGGCGGGGTGGCTATGCTGGAACAGCCGGTGTTGCACCGTTCGTTCCGCGACCTCGCGCACGCGATTGATAAAATGAACAGCTACACCAGCGCGCAGGCAAAAAACCTGATGGGCCAAAATCTAATGGGTGGGGGCATGACGCTGCCGTTACTCCGGCTGTTGACGGAATTCCCCATCGCCTTTTTCAAGGATTATGTGCTGCGCTTTTATTTCCTGCGCGGCAGACGTGGCTTTGTATATGCCGTGACCTATGCGTACACGCGCTTTGTGCGTATTGCCAAATATCTGGAACTAAAAGACCGGCCTTAAGCCGCTTCTTCTTCGTATTCCGGAAGCATGTCCAGCGCGTGCAGGTAGGTTTCCAGCACGGTTTCCTGCTCTTCGCGTTCCTGCGCGTCCATTTTGCGCATTTTAATGATGGTGCGGATGGCTTTTATATCAAAACCATTACCCTTGGCTTCGGCGAACACGTCGCGGATATCGGCGCTGATGCCGGTTTTTTCTTCTTCCAGCTTTTCCACGCGGGCGATGATGCTTTTCAGCTGGTCAACGGCGAGGCCGCCTTTTTTCGTTTTTGCCATAATACGCTCTCCTAAAATTTTTTTATCGGGATATATAACTCTTAAATAATTCGTCTTCGCGCAACTCTTTTGCAAGCTGATTTTTACACTAAGATGTTCTGTCAGTGTTTCGCTGATAGTAACCAAGATGTTAGCCGCAATCTTGCCATGGGTTCGGAAAACAGATGTTCTTCGGTGTAATGTGATTCCCTCCGCTACATATAAACAATGTTCTAATAAATAATGATTATTTGTTGCCGATACCATTTGCTGTCGCCTGAAAAAAAAGCTCTAGATTGGTATGTATAAGCCCTTCATTTTATGGTATAATCAAAGCGATTTGTTTGATGTCTAAGTGTGAAATCGCACTGAGCGATACACGTAGCTTCAAGCTATCAGAGCCGGCATGTGCCTTTGACATTCACAGGTACGCGTGCGCGTTCTGTAGGATGTAAAAAAGGGCATGTCCTTTTTTGACGGAGGGATCCGTGAAAAACAACAGGAAGCCTACCCGCATCAACTTTGGTCTCATTGTGAAAGCAGTGAGCCTGGTTACGCTTTTCGGAGCGGCAGCCATAGTGATGGGTAGCATCCAGCCCCTTATTCTGTTGGGGGTGATAATCGGGGCGATCTACGTCCTGAGTAAATAGTGCAGGATTGGCGAGATTTCCTTCGGGAGCTCGCCTTTCTTTTTATATTGATATATGACCCTTGAACAATTCGTCTTCACGCAACTCTTTTGCAAGCTGATTTTTTACCCCGAGATGCTCGGTTAGGGTTTCGCTTATAGTAACCAAAGCGTTAGCAATTATTTTGCTGTCCATTTTATATTCGACCAACGGACCCTTCATGGTTTTTTCGCCAGTGGTCTCACTGGTCACGGTATAGCCGAGCGCCTCATCCAGTTTTGTCAGGTGGCCGAGCATATCCAGCAGCGCGCGCTTTTTCAGAAAAGGTACGGTAGCGTCAAACGCTTCAAGAAAAGCCTTTTCCGCCTTGTCCAGATGCTCTTTGGCATGCACAAGGTCAAGGATGCGCGGGAATTCGCTGGGGTCAACAATCATGTCCGGCTCTTTGTCGCGTACGGGGGTTTCGTCTTCTTCGGGGCGCTTGCCGTCTTTCCATTTGCCCTTGCGCTTGCGTTTGCGCTCTACGCGATCTTCATGCAGTTCGCGCCGCTCACTCGGGCGCAGTTCCAGCTGGCGCAGTTGTTCGGGCGGCAGGCCTTTCAAATAGGATTGGTCATATTCCTTGGTGTCCACAATCAGTTTGTGGTCGTCGAGGTAGGCTTCCTCGAATTGTTTGCGTAATTCGCGGATGGCCTTGCCGATGGTAGCGAAATATTCGGTATCTGCCTGTCGCTCTGGCGTATCCATACCCTAATCTCCCGTCTTTACCTGTATTATAGCATTAGACTCAGGCTTTTTGTTTTTTCAGTGTTTCTGCAATTAAAAATGCCAGTTCCAGCGATTGCGAGGCGTTCAGGCGCGGGTCGCAATGCGTGTGGTAGCGGTCGCTTAAATTGATTTCGGAAATGGCCTGCGCACCGCCAAGGCACTCGGTCACGTCTTGTCCGGTCATTTCAAAATGCACGCCGCCCGCATGTGTGCCTTCTGCCTTGTGGATGGCAAAGAATTGGCGCACTTCGGTCAGGATGTCTGTGAATTTGCGTGTTTTGTAGCCGTTGGGTGATTTGATGGTGTTGCCATGCATCGGATCGCATGACCAGACGACGATCTTGCCGGATTCCTTCACGGCGCGGATAAGCGGCGGCAGCATCTCGCCGATTTTGGTAGCGCCCATGCGCGAAATCAGGGTGAGGCGTCCGGCTTCGTTATCGGGGTTCAGTATGTCAATCAGCTTGAGTAGATTGTCCACCGTCATGCTCGGGCCGACCTTCACGCCAACGGGGTTGGCGATGCCACGCAGGAATTCCACATGCGCTTCGTCAGGCGAGCGGGTGCGGTCACCAATCCACAGCATATGCGCCGAGGCGGCGTACCATTTGCCGTCCGTTTCATCAAAACGCGTAAGCGCCGATTCATAGCCTAGCAGCAATGCCTCGTGCGAGGTGAAGAAACTGGCCTCCGAAAATTCTTCCACGTCATCCAGCGGCAGGCGGCAGGCCTGAATGAAACCCACGCACTCGTTGATGCGCGCAATCAGGTCTTCAAAGCGTTTGCCCTGTGTGGAGGCTTTTGCGAATTCCACATTCCAGTTGTTGATTTGTTTGAGCGAGGCATAGCCGCCGCGAGCCAGTGTGCGCAGGAAGTTGAGTGTTGCCGCGCCCTGATAATAGGCGCGCAGCAGGCGTTCGGGGTCAGCCTGACGGCCCTCGGGGTCAAATTCCATGGCGTTTATCATGTCACCGCGGTAGGCGGGAAGTTCCTTGCCATCTTTCTTTTCGAAATTGTCCGAGCGCGGCTTGGCGAATTGTCCGGCAATACGGCCCACTTTGACCACCGGACAGCTGGCGCCATACATCAGCGCCATGGTCATTTGCAGCAATACACGGAAAAAGCTGCGTAAATTATCTTCGCTGAACTCAGCGAAACTCTCGGCGCAGTCGCCGCCTTGCAACAGGAAGGCTTTGCCGTAAGCGGCATCGGCCAATTCGCGCTTGAGCGCCCGCGATTCACCGGGCGAAGCCAGCGGCGGCAGCGATTTCAGAGATTTTTCAACATCTTTGAGCATCCCGACGTTTTTATATTCCGGCTGCTGCTTAATGGGCAGTTCGCGCCAGCTATCGAGTGACCAGGCCTTGGTGTTCATTTGCAATCTTTATAAATCATGATATACGAAGCGCTATTATTTAAGGTTTATCGAGTCATATGTCCAGCACTACTGCCACAATTAACGTTGTTGATCCGGAAAATACCATTGCTTTCATGGGTGTGGAAGGGGCGAATGCCGACCTTGCCTGCCGTCAGGCCTGCCCGTATATGCAGACCCTTGCTTGTCCCTCGTTTGAGGACGTGTTTGAGGTGGTGGCCGCAGGTAAAGCCGCGCTGGGCATGATTCCCATTGAAAATTCGCAGGCCGGCCGCGTGGCCGAAATCCATAACCTGCTGCCGCGTACCAACCTGCATATTGTAGGTGAATATTTTCAGCAAATCGAGCATTCCCTGCTGGCTCCGAAAGGCGCGACGCTTGCCACGATTAAAGACGTCTATTCCCACCCGCAAGGGCTGCTGCAATGCCGCAACCATATCCGCGAGATGAACCTGACCGCGCATACCTATTCCAACACGGCTGCTGCCGCGGCGGATGTTGCCAAGTGGAACGACCCCAGCAAGGCGGCGATTGCCTCACCGTTGGCGGGTGAGCTTTACGGGCTGACCACACTGCGCGAACATATGCAGGATTCGGACAATAATGTTACCGTATTCGTAATCATCGCGCGTGAGCCTGTGGACCCGAATCCGGATGCTATAAAAGACGGGGGCCGCGTACTTACCACACTGCTGTTTACGGTGCGCAATATTCCAGCGGTGCTGTATAAATCACTCGGTGGATTTGCCACTAATAACGTCAATATCCTGAAGCTGGAAAGCTATATCCCCGGCGGTGCCGCCAAGGATGCAGCGCAATTCTTCCTTACGTTGGAAGGACACCCCAGCCAGAAACCCGTGCAAAACGCATTAGAAGAACTAGGATTTTTCTGCAAGAAAGTCACCGTTCTTGGCGTATATCCCGCTGATCCAGCACGTTTTTCCTGAATTTTTGTCACAAAACATTAACTTTAATTATACCTTTGCTTTGCTATACTTTTAGCAACGAAATATAAAAGCATATAAAAGCAGGGATTATTTATGGTTACGACTTTTGGCGACTATAAGAATATGTCGAGTGATCAGCTGAACAAGGAAAAACAGAACCTTGAACAGAAGGTCAATAATGATTACATCACCTGGGGCGAAACGGCAAAAGTAGCCGGTAAAGCGACCATAGGTGCAGCTGCCGGTGTGGCGGCGACTGCCGGTGTGACCATGCTTGCGAAGCCTGAAATTGCAGAGAATGTAATGAAGGTTTTTTCAGAAAATTCCGGCACTATCATGGAAGCGACTAAGCAGGCGGTATCGCAGAACAAGATTGCATTTGGTATAGCAGCAGCAGTGGCTGTTGGCGCCGCCATTTACACAGGCGTTAGTGCCGCACGCGAGTATTCAGTAAAACATGGTGTGGAAAACAGTTCACGCATGTCGCATGTTGAGCGCCTGATGCAGGAACGCGGCAACGCGCAGTCGCAAATCAAAGAGAGATAATCAGGAAATCAGCCCAGCTGAGTTACGCGCGCAGTTTTTTGCGCAACCTGTTTTTGAATATTCTCGACGACCGTACCCATTTTTTCGACAAAGTCACCGATGGCCTTAAGGTCCCTTTCGGAATATCCGCCTTCGGGTTTGTTCAGCTGATAGCCGCTTCCGCCCGGCGCAAGTTCTCCGCCTGTTACCCTTTGCGCATATGCCAGTTCATTTTCGGGGCGGCGATTTATAAAACCAGCTATCAGCCCTTCACCCATGCCGGCGTCAAAGGCCATAGAATCTGGCCCGTAATAATACAGATGTACCCCACCAAAATCGATCTGGTTGGTATCGGGATCGAAAGAGGGTCTTTGAAAAGCTTTTGTCGAGTTGGACATAATGTTCACTCAATCCTGTTTTACCACTTACGATAATAATATATTAATTTTAATTAATTATTAACGCCGTGATTTACAAAAGCTATTCTCTGCCAATCTGTTTATTAATCATTGACTTAATTTGTGAATTATCTGGCAGTGAATGATACAGGGCCTTCATGTCTGCCATAGCATCCTGTGTTTTGCCGTCCTGCAGCTTGCGCAGTGCCATAAAATAACGGGCATCAGGGTTATCTTTTTGTAACATAAGCACCATTTCAAGTCCTTTATGGGCGTCATCAGTGACTTTACCGTCAGCCTGCATGATTTGCGCCTTGGCATAGGCCAGAATCAGTGCCGGATCACCGCCAGATAAAACCACCGCCTGCTTGAATGCGCCCACTGCAGAATCCATCTGCCCTGTTTCGAGAAACGCTGTGCCTAAAATCACCCATGCGCCGAGGTCCTTCGGGTCTGATTTTACCTTGGCAAGGTTGTCAGTGATTTCTGCCGTTAGTTCGACTATGCGCTGCTGCCGTTTTTCCAGCAGGGGGATGAGTTGCGGTGAACCCACCACGGCATAGATACCCATGCTGAGGGTGATAAAAAATAAAGCCGTGATGCCTGCCGCCACACGGCGCTGGGGCATGACAAGCGTGTTGTTCTGCCAGACGGGCGCTAGCAATACCAGCAGGCATAGCGCAACAATTATGGAGAACATCAAAAACAAGAGTATCATGATGGTTTTCTGTTGAAATAGCGGTATGCCATGAACATGGCAATTACCAGAATAATGACAGGCCCGAACCACAAGAAATAGGTGGATTGCTTGAGCGGCGGGCGCATTAATATGACGTCGCCATAGTGCGACACGAGATAGGCCTTGATGGATTCGTCGGTTTCGCCTGTGGCGACTTTCTCGCGTATCAGCCGCCTCATGTCGCTGGCAACGGCGGCGGGTGATTCGGCCACCGACTCGCCCTGACAAACAACACAGCGTATTTCGTAGAACAATGCCTTTGCACGCGCTTCCTGCGACTGGTCGGCAAGCGGGCTATCCGTACCCAGCGCGTTTGCGGACATCGCATATACAAGCAACAACGCGCACGAAAGCAGTATCAGCCAGTGGTGGCTACTGAGCATTTGCCGGTGCTGAAGTTGCAGGAACGTCTTGGGGTGCTGAAACAGGCTGAGGTGGCTGTTGTTCAGCGGGCGCATTTTCTGGTTCATCACTTCTTTTGTTAGACAACAGATCGCGTATTGCAGGCTTTGGCACATATTCACCCTTAGTCAGCTTATCTACAAGCGGAACAATCAGGTTATATAGAACATCGTCTGTTACCGGCATTTGATAGTGGAAATAGATAGTGCCGTTCTGATCCAGTACGAAGGTTTCAGGAACTCCGGTTAGCGCCAGTGCAATAGTGCTGGCACCATATTCATCCACACCAATCATCTGATATGGGTTTCCATGCTTGTTCAGCCATTCTGAAACTTTTGCCGGCGTATCCTTCCAGGCTAGGCCATACAGGTACAATTTCTTTTCTTTTGCGATTTTCATCCATAGTTTGTGTTCTTCTACGCAGGGTTCGCACCACGACGCAAAAACATTAAGCACCACAACTTTACCCCTCCAGTCCCGAGGGCTAAACATAGCATTATTGCCTCCAAGGGCAGGGATTCGGAATGTTGCAATATCACGGCCTATGAGGGTGTTTTCTTCAAACGGCTCAGAGTCACCGCGCCACAAGCCTGATGCTAGAATCATGGATATTAGGAGCATGACAAGAAGCGGCGCTAGCCTGACTACATCAACAGGTTTCATGATGGTGCCTTTGCATAGTTGCGGTTATTCCCCCTAGTGCCATTAGCATAAAACCTGCCCAAATCAAATAGGTCAATGGGTTGTAATAGAATCTTGCAGAGATTTTTCCGGTTTTTGCTGATGGTTCGCCGATTACGCCATATAGGTCACCCCATGGCGTAAGGGCAATTGATGCAATGCTGGTTCCGGTCTTCCGGATAGCAAATGTACGATACTCCGGTGTTAGCGCTTCCTTATGGCCATCGACGCTGAATTGGGCAATGAGTGTGGAATGGTTAGGGGTTTCCTGTGCTAAGAGGGCATCGAGCGTTATATGGTAGCCCGCGATTTCAAAATGGTCGCCTTCTGACATCCATCGTTCGGTTTCGCTTTTCCACAGGCCCGCACCTGTGATGCCTGCCACTAGCAGGGCAGCGCCAGTATGCCCTAGAAATACAGAAAAGCGCCCGCGTGTGTTCCTGTGCTTGATAAGCCAGCTCAGACTGGCCACCAAAAGCCACGCACATAGTGCCATGCCGAGTGCCGAAAAGATAACCTGCCGGTTAGCAACCGCCAGAACAATTGCACCCGCTACAAGTGCTGCCATTAGTGCGGGCAGCGATTGCCTGAGTGCGTCTGCAAGGGCTGCTTTTTTCCACGGCATAAAAGGAGTTAGTCCGGCAAATATCAGCGGAATCGCCAGTAGCGGTAGTGCCGTGGCGTTAAAGTAGGGTGGGCCTACGGATATTTTTTCACGGCTTATCCATTCTGCCAGCATGGGGTATAACGTGCCAAGCAATACGGTGGCGCATGCAGTAAGCAGGAATATGTTATTGATAATAATCATGCCTTCGCGCGACAGCGGAAGCACGCGTTGTTTTCCCTCAGGCGCATGAGTCTTGGTGGCAAATAATGCTAATGCCCAGCCAAGAATAGCGGTGAGGTAGAGTAATATGAAAAGCCCGCGCTGCGGGTCGCTTGCAAAGCTGTGTACCGACACCAAAACGCCTGAACGCACAAGGAATGTTCCCAGCATGCTCATACCGAACGTAAGAATGGAAAGTAAAATCACCCACTGCGACAGGCTGCCGCGTTTTTTGAGTACAATATTGGCGTGCAACAGGGCTGTTCCAGTCAGCCATGGTAAAAGGGAGGCATTCTCAACCGGATCCCAGAACCAGAACCCGCCCCAGCCGAGAACACGGTATGCCCACCAGCTTCCCAGCCCGATACCTACCGTTAGTGCGCTCCATGACACCAGTATCCACGGATGGGCGAGGTGCGCCCATTCGCGTCCGGTATGTCCGTGGATAAGTCCGGAGACGGCAAGCGAAAACACAATCGAGAAGCCGACATATCCGAGGTAAAGTATAGGTGGGTGTATGGCCAGAGCCATATCCTGCAATAGCGGGTTGAGTGCCTGTCCGTCTGCGGTAGGTGGGAACACGCGTTCAAACGGGCTGGAGGTAAAAATAATAAACGCCAGCGCACCTGCGCAAATAACGGATTGCGTTGCAATGCCGCTGTGAATAAATTGCAGCGGGTGTGCTTTGCGCCCCATGGCGAGTATGGCGCCAAACACGGCGATAACCCATACCCAGAGCAGCATGGAGCCTTCATGGTTGCCCCATGCGCCGCTAATTTTATAAAGCAGTGGCAGGCTGCGGTTGGAATGGCTGACAACGTTTTCAACGCTGAAATCATTCATCAAACGCAATATAACCAGCGTGGCAAGCGCCAGGCTCACCAGCAAGGCCTGTAACCATGCGGCTGGCGCAAGACATGGGGCAAGCAGCAGCCTTATGCGCTGAACTGGTAATAGGAACACGGACTGCAGGGTAGCAGTACACAGTGCAAGGATAAGGAAAAAGATGCCAAACTCAGCCGTCATGCCAGCATCATGGTTTGGCAGGCACAGGTGTTTCGCCTTGCCAATGGCCTGTTTTTTTCAACGCGTCAATGACTTCTCTTGGCATATAGTTTTCATCATGCTTTGCAAGAATGGTTTTAGCGTTGAAGAGGGTGCCATTTACCAGATAGCCTTCCGCCACAACGCCTTGCCCCTCGCGGAACAGGTTGGGCAATAGCCCCGTATATTGCACTTTTAGGCTGGCCTTGCCATCGGTGACTACGAAGGTGATATTGTCTTGCGCACCGTTTATAATACTGCCTGTTTCCACTAACCCGCCGATGCGCAGCCGTTGTGTACTGGAAATGGCGCGGTCTGCCAGCTCGGAGGGGCTGTAAAAAAACACAAGGTTATCGCGGAATGCGCGCATTGTCAGCAAAACTGAAACGCACAGAAATAATGTTGTCACCATGATGAATACAAGCCTCTGGTGTTTTGGCTTCATGACAGGGATTGGGGTATATCGCTTTGCTGGGTTGCATTGAGTTCGGCCAGCATTTTTTGTGCCTTTCGCAAGGAGCGCACGCTGGAAAATGTCATGATGGCCATAACGGTTCCGGCAATGATAAATGATGGCCAGATATAGGCTGTGTATTCGCCTATAGCTAAAACTTCTGTTAACTTTTCCATGTTATACAAACGGCATGTGGTATTTGTGCGGCGGATTAAACTGCGCATTCTATCCTGCGTCAAGTAACAAAAAGCTGGTGTATTTCAGTGTTTTATATTATGGTTCGACATGATGTACGAAAACGGGTTGCCAGTTACTGCGCCTAGACGCGCTATTCCATAGAAAAGGTTCCATGTCCAATAAGTCACCCCCTGAAGAATATCTGGAGATTGCCGAGAAAGTCCGAACCGGCGAATATTTCCGCGAAGCGCGGGGCATACATGACGTAACCGTTAACGACCCGATGTCCGAGCGGTATTTCTATATCTGCATTACATCGCTTGCCATCATGATTCTGCTGGTGGCAATGTCGGCGGCAAAGGGTCTTTATCCGTTGAACATCTCCATCCCGTTTATTTTCAACACGCATGACATCGTCAATGACCTGCCACGCATGAAAACGATGACGTCATTCAAGGGTGAGAGCGCCACCGAAGCGTTGTTGAGGTTCTTGGTTAAGAACTATGTTACCATGCGTGAAACCTATGAAATAGACACCTTTGACCGCAATATCAACGGTGTTAAGCAACAAAGCTCCAAAGACCTGTTTGCCGAATATCAGCAGTTAATAACCCCCAGTAATCCTGAAAGCCCAATAGTCGTGTACCAGCGCCACACACGCCGCGCAATTGTCATCCTCGCCACCAAACGCCTAGAGGATCAGGATTTTGGCATGGAAGTGTATTTCGACGTATTTATGGAAACACGAGGCGAAGTAAAAAAATCACGCTGGCAAGCAGATATCGCTTTTAGTTATAGCGGCGTTGAGTTAGATGAGAATAAAGAGAAAGTGAAACCCATCAGCTTCGTTGTGACCAAATATCGTTCCAAGCGAATTCAGGACATGCAATGAAAATAAAATTTGCACTAAAATTGTTGACTCTATCACTGGTGGCTTCTTCCTCTCTCAGCCCGGCATATGCCGTCCGTGAGCCTAAACCGGTGATGCTGGATCACCGCGTGCGCACGGTGATGTACCAAAAAGATGAAGTGTATAAATATACTGGCCATTACCGTTTCCAGACATCCATCGAGTTCGGTCAGGAAGAGGAAATCAAGACAATATCGATGGGTGACTCCACGGCGTGGATGCTCAACCCGTCCGGCAACCGCCTGTTTCTCAAACCTATAGAGCAGGATGCCACTACAAACATGACCATTATCACGAACAGGAGAATATACCTGTTCGAGCTGCATGCCCGTGAAACCGATGACATCGATGACAAGGACATGACATTTATCATGCGTTTTCTCTATCCCGACGAGCTAGAAGAAGTTGATGCGCAGAACATTACAAATTATTTGGATTCCGTACCGATTCCTGAGCTGGACGAGAACCCCGAAAAATATAACTTCAAATACGAAATATCTGGCTCGGACGCAGTTGCCCCCATAAAAATATTTGATGATGGCCAGTTCACCTTCTTCCTGTTCAAGGACCTGAACGCGGATGTGCCGGCGTTCTACATCACTGACGACAGGGGCAACGAGGCACTTGTCAACTATCGCACGCGTGGCGACTATATTGTACTTGAGCGCGTGTCAAAGCGTCTTACGTTGCGCCATGGCACCGATATTGTCTGCGTATTTAATAATGGACCGATTCCAGTAGGCCTGCCTGCGGAAGCGCTGGAAGACAGCTTTTAATCTCATTTCGGTCAGGCGTCGCTGATGACAAAAAACCACTATAAGGTCGGTGTGCTGGGTGGGGGCGCATGGGGTACGGCCCTTGCCGTGCTGGCAAACCGTGCCGGTAGCCAGGCCATGCTCGCCACGCGCAATAACAACGTGCTGCAATCCATCAACGAGCGGCGTACCAACGAAGTCTATCTGCCCTCCATTTTCATAGATCCGGCCATCATCGCCACCGACAAGCTTGCTGATGTGTGCCGCAGCGACCTCATCATCATTGCCGTGCCGTCACATGTGCTGCGTTCGGTGTGTATTCTTATTTCCGACATGCTGGCCACCAACGTACCCATACTGATTGCAAGCAAGGGCGTTGAGCGCGGAAGCTTGCTTTTGATGAACGAGGTGGCAGCATCCATATTGCCGCATAACCCGATTGGTATCATCTCCGGCCCCAATTTTGCTGATGAAGCGGCGCAGGGTTTGCCTTGCGCCACCACGGTTGCTTGCGCAAGAAAAGATTTATGGGACATGATAACTTACGCCATCGGCGGTAAGTTGTTCCGTACCTACATGACCACTGACGTCATCGGCACACAGATTGGCGGCGCCACCAAGAACGTGATAGCCGTTGCCTGCGGCATTGCCATAGGCAAGAATTTTGGTGAAAACGCACGCGCGGCGTTGGTCACGCGCGGCTTTGCCGAAATTGCGCGGCTGGCACAGGCCAAGGGCGGTAAATACGAAACGCTGATGGGGCTTTCCGGCCTCGGCGATTTAATTCTCACCTGCGGAAGCACTAAATCGCGCAACATGTCGTTTGGCGTGGCCATAGGGCAGGGCAAGGCAAAAGAAGAGACGCTGGCGCAGCGCGGGCGCACTGCAACAGAAGGTGTGGTCGCTTCCGAGTCCATTAGCAAGCTGGCAAAAAAATTCGACGTATCCATGCCTATCTGCGATGGCGTGTACCGGATTTTATATGAAAACGCGCCGGTGGACCGCGTTATTGAAGAGCTTCTTGAGCGCCCTGTAGTGGCTGAGACAGCATAGCTACATCGTAACCCATTGTATTTTAAAGCGCCTAATATCGGGTTATACAAATTTCCGCGTGACTTTTTAACCATTTAACGTTAATCATCATTCCCTTTCATGCTATGATGAACGGCTTCAAGTACCCACGAAACATGACAGGCAATGTTACTTAGCGATAACAATACGAAGAATGCAGCACCCGCTGGCCGTATCGATTATGAATCGGAAATAAAGCGCCTGCGCAAAGAAATGAACGCCGTCATACTCGCGCATTATTATGTGGACGACGACATTCAGGAAATAGCGGACTATGTGGGCGATTCGCTGGAACTGGCGCGCCGCGCCGCGCAGACCGATGCCGATGTGATTGTGTTTTGCGGTGTGCGCTTCATGGCAGAAGGCGCGCGCATACTGAACCCGAAAAAACTGGTGCTTGTCCCTGATATGAAAGCGGGTTGTTCGCTTGAGGATTCCTGCCCGCCGGACGAATTTGCGAAATTCAAACAACAACACCCCGATCACACGGTAGTCACCTACATTAACTGCTCGGCGCGCATCAAGGCGATGTCGGACATTATCGTCACGTCCAGCAACGCCGAGGCCATTATCGGCCAGTTGCCGCAGGACGCTAAAATTATTTTTGCGCCCGACAAATATCTCGGCGCGTATCTCAACAAAAAAACAGGCCGCAATATGCTGCTGTGGAATGGCACGTGTATGGTGCATGAAAATTTTTCCGAGCAGGAGCTGATAAAGCTAAAAACGCGCCATCCGCAGGCGCATGTCATTGCCCATCCCGAATGTCCGGAAACATTACTCCGCCATGCGGGGCATGTTGGTTCCACCTCGTCGCTGATTAATTTCAGCGAGGCGCATCCGGGCAAGGAATTCATTGTACTCACCGAGCCGGGCATATTGCATGAAATGAAAAAGCGCTCACCCGGAAGCGTGTTTTACGATGTGCCTGGTCTATCTGAGGGCGGTGCCTGCGTGTCGTGCAACAACTGCCCGCACATGAAGCTCAACTCGATTGAAAAAATCTATTACTGCATGAAAAACAAATCGCCCGTACTGGACCTGCCGCCGGAGCTGATAGAGCAGGCGAAAAAGCCGCTCGAACGCATGCTGGAAATGTCAAAAAATATCGGCCGGAAATAAAAATTACGCAGTCGCCCGCATTGCTTCAGGTTCTGCTTCCGGCTCAGCCAGCGCTTCACTTAAGCCAAGCACCTCGCGGTACACCTCAAGCGTTTTGTAGCACATTACGTCCAGCGAGAAGCGCTGGGCGTTGGCAATCGCGTCTTCGCCGATTTTGTGTAAGCCGGCTTCATCCATCTGCAATACATTGTCGATTGCCTGCGACAGTTCGGCTACATCCCCCGGTTTTACCAGCCAGCCTGTAACGTCGGGAACGACGGTTTCCATTGGTCCGCCCTGATTGCTTGCGATCACGGGTTTGCCCAGTGCCTGCGCTTCCAACACCACGCGGCCGAACGCCTCCGGTTCAATCGAAGCTGATACGACCACGCGTGAAAGCTGGTAGGCTTCGGTCATGTATCTGGTATGGCCGATGATGCGTACATGTCCTTCGAGGTTGGATTTGCTGATGAGCTTTTCAAGCGATTTGCGGTATTTTTCGTGTCCCTTGTCATCACCGAGTATGACGGCAAAGAAGCGGCGGTGCGGCAGTGCGGCAAGCGCCTTGATGAAGGCTTCCTGCCCCTTCCAGCGGGTGATGCGTCCGGGGAAAAGAATCAGCGGTAAATCATCCGGCAAGCGCCACTCGCGCGCGAGTTCAATCACGCGTTGGGTTTTCTGTGCGTAAGGGTTGAACAGTTTGAGGTCAACGCCGCGTTGGATAACGCGCAGGCGGCTGGCCTTGGCATTGGGATAGTTTTTCTTGATGTGTTCAGCAATGAAATGGGAAATGGCAATGACGCGTTCACCGCGTGTCATGATGCTGTTATAGCTGCGCTTGAACATGCCGCTTAAATTATACGTGCCGTGGAAGGTGGTGACGAAGTGGCAACCGGTGCGGCGCGACGCAATCCACGAACTCCACGCCGGAGCGCGCGAACGTGCATGGATAATATCAACGTTATGTTCGCGGATGATGCGCGCCAGCTTGCCTGCGTTCGACCAGATGGTGAACAGGTCGCGCTTGTCCAGCGGCAGTGTGAAATGTTTGATATCGGCATGGGCGAGCTGTGTGGTCATCGGGCCGCCGGCAGAGGCGACAAGGGGAACAGCGCCGGACTGGAAAATAGCGCGGGCGATTTCGATAGTGCCGCGCTCAACCCCACCGCTTTGAAGGCTGGGTAACACCTGTAATATGACAGGCGGCTTGTAGTTTGCGGTTGGTGTTTGCGTTTCCATCAAGACTAATTTATAAAACCCTGCTAATACAGGTCTATAGATGAACCGTTAACAGGTCAATTATAATCCGCAATGACAACCAAATTTCTTTCACTGGCCGATGGCCGAAAAATCGCCTACTGCCTGACCGAAGGAAAGCTTCCCGGTGTCGTGTTTTGCGGCGGTTTCAAATCCGACATGACCGGCAGCAAAGCCATGGCGCTGGAGGCCTTCTGCAAGCAGCGGGGCCAGCGTTTTGTGCGCTTTGACTACACAGGCCACGGCCAGTCTTCCGGCACATTTGCCGAAGGCACCATCGGCGCGTGGCGTCAGGATGCGCTGGATATTCTCGATAATGTAGCCACGGGTGAAAACGTGGTGGTCGGTTCCAGCATGGGCGGGTGGATCATGCTACTTCTGGCGCTGGCGCGCAAAAAGCAGGTGAAGGCACTGGTCGGCATTGCCAGTGCGCCGGACTTCACTGAAGATTTGATATGGCAGCAGCTCACCGACGAGCAGCGCGAGGAAATGAACACGAAGGGCGTTATCCACATGCCGTCCTGCTACGGCGAGGACCCATACCCGATTACGCTGCAGCTGTTGGCGGAAGGGCGTGGTCACTGCCTGCTGGAACAGGCGGTGATTGATATTGCCGTGCCGGTGCGCCTTATTCACGGCACGAAAGATGACGATGTGCCGTGGCAGTTCTCACAAATCCTTATGGAAAAGCTGGCATCGAAAGACGTCTGCCTGCGGCTGGTCAAAGACGGCGGCCACCGCCTGTCCGAGCCGGACCAGTTGGAAATGATGTGCCAGCTTTTGAAAGAAGTATTGTGCCTAGTAGAATAGGCGTCATCCCTGCGAAGGCAGGGATCTCCGTTACAACGGCTTGTGGATTGTAAATTATAGAGATTCCCGCCTGCGCGGGAATGACATTTTTCACGATTTACCACCCACCCGCCACCACTCACCATTTCATTAAAAATCCTTTGCAAGCAGGGCGTTTTGGCGGTAATTCTGTTCCTCTTTAGCCAACCAAGAGCATAAAAACCATGAAACCCACTGAAAAGCCTAAAAATCCCTGTTTTTCCTCCGGCCCGTGCGCCAAGCGCCCCGGCTGGTCGCTGGATGCCCTGAAGGGCGCAGCCCTTGGCCGTTCGCACCGTGCGAAAATCGGCAAGACCAAGCTGGCCGACGTGATTGAAAAGAGCAAACAGGTGCTGGGTATGCCAGCTGATTATGTGCTGGGCATTGTTCCGGCGTCAGACACAGGCGCTATCGAAATGGCCATGTGGTCACTGCTTGGTGCGCGCGGCGTGGACGTGCTGGCGTGGGAAAGCTTCGGCTCCGGCTGGGGCGCGGATTGCAAAAACCAGCTCAAACTCGCTGACCTCAATATTTATAAAGCCGATTACGGCAAGCTGCCTGACCTCTCCAAGGTGGACTGGAATCGCGACGTGGTCTTCACGTGGAACGGAACAACCTCCGGCGTGCGCGTAGCCAATGCTGACTGGATTGCCAAGGACCGCAAGGGTCTTTCGATTTGCGATGCGACGTCTGCTGCGTTTGCCATGGATTTACCGTGGGACAAGCTTGACGTGGTCACATGGTCGTGGCAGAAAGTGCTTGGCGGCGAAGCCGCACACGGCATGATTGCGCTTTCACCGCGCGCGGTGGAACGCCTGACGACCTATACGCCCGCATGGCCACTGCCCAAAATTTTCCAGATGTCTAAAGGTGGCAAGCTCATTGACGGTATTTTCAAGGGTGAAACCATCAACACGCCTTCTATGCTTTGCGTGGAAGACGCGCTTGACGGCCTTGAGTGGAGCGCCAAACTCGGCGGGCTGAAAGGCCTCGTTGCACGCAGTGAGGGCAACTTGAAAGCAGTAGAACAGTGGGTGTCAAAATCTGACTGGGCGGCCTTCCTCGCCGAAGACGCGAAGATCCGCTCCTGCACGTCCATCTGCCTTAAAATTACCGATTCATGGTTCACTGGCCTCGCGCCCGAAGCGCAAGCCGAAGCCGCCAAGAAAATCGCATCACTCCTTGAAAAAGAAGGTGTGGCGTTTGACATCGGCGCATACCGCGACGCACCTCCGGGCATACGCATCTGGGGCGGCGCAACGGTGGAAACCAGCGATTTGAATTTGCTGTTCCCGTGGCTCGACTGGGCATGGAACGAAGTCAAAAACACCGCAGCGAAGGCGGCGTAAACCAAGTGAAAAAGCTATTCACTGTTTTGGCATGCCTACCCCTTGCAGGATGCTATTTCTGGATAGATGTAGAGCGTACATCTTACAGAAATAGTAATAGTGATGTTTACGTTAGCTCAGTAAAAACAGAGCAAAAGGCCGGGCCGTTTTTTTTCGCTCCAAGAGCGGATATTGGCCTTACGTATACCCAAATAAACAGGTGCTTTGACCCTGATGTGCGGAAAGATGTTTATATTCTCTACACCGAGCCATACAAAACATCTTATAATCGTGTTTATGATAGCAGAGTTCCTAATCACTTTTTTGAGGCAGATGATTACAAAGAGGTCTTTGATAAACTATGTACCCAGTATGGTAAGAATAACGACTTGCGCATGTTAGGCACTGAATTGCTTTCCTGTTTTCCAAAGTATGATAAAGGATATAAGCATCCGTGGCTCGTTGCACAAGAACAGGCTGAGTGCCAGAATCTCGCTAAAAAGTTAGAGAAGGGTTACAAAGAAAATTGAATACCGCAGCGAAAGCGGCGTAATTTTTAAATAGTCATACCGGCGAAGGCCGGTATCCATTTTGAAAAAACAAAAAGAGAGGCAACAGAAGAAAAAACATAAAACAGATAGATTCCGGCCTACGCCGGAATGACCAAATATTTTTCATCAACTCTTTCCCCAATAAAAAGTAAGGAAAAAATCTATGTCCAAACCCATCCCCAAAGTTCTCATTGCTGATAAGCTCTCCACACAGGCCATCGACGTTTTTAAACAAAAAGGCGTACAGGCTGATGTAAAAACCGGACTCACACCGGAAGAAATAATCAAAATCATTCCCGAATATGACGGCCTCGCCGTGCGCTCCGCCACCAAGGCGACTGCCGCGCTGCTGAAAGCCGCAACCAGGCTCAAGGTCGTTGGCCGCGCCGGTATCGGTGTCGACAACGTGGATATTCCTGCTGCCACCGCGCAGGGCATCGTGGTGATGAACACGCCGTTCGGCAACTCGGTTACCACCGCCGAACACACTATTTCGCTGATGATGTCGCTCGCCCGCCAGATTCCGCAGGCCAACGCCTCCACCCACGCAGGCAAGTGGGAAAAGAACGGTTTCATGGGTGTGGAACTTGCAGGCAAAACACTCGGCCTTATCGGTGCGGGCAATATCGGCTCTATCGTGGCCGACCGCGCGCAGGGCCTGAAGATGAAAGTGATTGCGTCTGATCCGTTCCTGTCGAAAGAACGCGCCGATGCGCTGCATATCGAAAAGGTAGAGCTGGAAGATTTGTTCAAGCGTGCCGATTTCATCACGCTGCACACGCCGCTCACTGATTCTACCCGCAATATCCTGAACAAGGACTCGCTGGCGAAATGCAAAAAAGGTGTTCGCATCATCAACTGTGCGCGTGGCGGCCTCGTGAATGAAGCTGACCTCAAGGCGGCGATTGAATCCGGCCATGTGGCGGGCGCGGCGCTTGACGTGTTCGAAGAAGAACCGGCAAAAACCAACGTGCTGTTCGGTATGCCGCAGGTGATATGCACGCCGCATCTGGGCGCATCCACCACCGAAGCGCAGGAAAATGTTGCCGTGCAGGTGGCCGAGCAGATGGCCGATTACCTGACCAGCGGCGCGGTTACCAATGCGCTCAACATTCCGTCTATGTCGGCGGAAGATGCCGCCAAGCTGAAGCCTTACCTGATGCTGGTTGACCAGCTCGGCAGCTTCGCAGGGCAGCTCACGGAAACGGGCCTCAAGCAGGTGAAGATTGATTATGAAGGTAAGGCAGGCGCGCTCAATACCAAGCCGCTCACCGCTGTTGCCATCAAGGGCCTGCTCGCCCCGATGACAGAAGGCGTCAACATGGTCAACGCTCCGGTGATTGCAAAGGAACGCAATATCGAAGTCAGCTCCACCAGCCACGACCGCGCAGGCGACTATAACACGCTGGTTCGCATTACGGTGGTTACCGAAAAGCGCACGCGCACAGTAACAGGCACGCTGTTTGCCGACCATCCGCGCATTGTGGAAGTCAACGGCATCAAGCTGGAAGCAGGCCTCGGCAAACGCATGCTCTATATCAATAACGACGACAAGCCGGGCTTCATCGGAAGTTTGGGTACTGTACTCGGCAAGGCAGGCGTCAACATCGCTTACTTCCATCTTGGCCGTAACGAGGCAGGCAGTGAAGCCATCGCGCTGGTGGAAGTCGACCAGCCCGTATCGGCGGAAGTGCTGGCAGAAATCGCCAAGCTGCCCAGCGTGAAGCAGGTGAAATTCCTGAATTTCTAACACTTAATACAGCAACTTAAAGTTACGTGGCCGTGGAGTTATTCTGCGGCCACTTTTCTTTGACAATGTTAATTATTATTAATAGACTCACGTAAATTTAATAAATGAAGTTTAAGAAAATGAACAGGGGTTCAACAGATACATCGTTGGCAAATAATCCGGCACAGCAAAAGTCGCGTGGCACTATCCTCGTTGACGCCAATGTCTTTTTCAATTTATACGCCGCCGTTGACAGCAAGTTCCGTCCGTCTGCCACACAAAGCAAACTGCGCCGCTATATTGACGGGCTAAAATTCCTCAGCCATCAGGGTTATGACATCCTTATTCCCGAGATGGTGGCGTTTGAAACAGAAAACGTGATTTCCACCGGAGACGACGTTGACCGTTATTTCCGCCGTTCCGACGACACGCGCGACAAGGTCTATCGCGGCGACATGAAAAAATTCTTCAAGGACGTGGCCAAGGGTGAACGCTATCCCAACATCCACATCATCCCCACCGAAGAACCGTATGAAGCGGCAGCTTTCCTAAAAAGGGTGCATGACATTATTTCGCGCAATCCGCGCCCGTCGCCACAAGCCACGCGCCAGCTTGTAAGCCTGCAGCGCAAGCAGCGCGACGATTTTGGCGATCAGGCAATTGAGGCGTTGCTCGAGCATGACGAAATACGCACGCATCACCAGCCGTTTTTTATTCTCTCTGATGACCATGAAGTAGAAAACAACGCCGCTAAATATCCGGATGTGAATATTGTCAATACGCGCGGCTTTATTGATGCATGTATCCGCAGCGGGTTGTGGGAAGGATTCGGGCTTGTAAAGGGCGTTACCTCGGAGCAGGTGATGGAAAGTATCGGCGAGCAGAACGAACTTGCCACGGGCATCAAAAATCTCGGCTACCGCGCTAACATAGACCTTACGGCCGGTGATTATTCACACCGTTATATTTTGCATGATGGTAAAAGCTCCGACGCACATCCGCTCACCTCATCACTACGCGGGCTGGTCTATGATCTCGGCTGGGACGCAAAAACAAGGGAAAACCAGATGCGATCTGGCAAGACCGTGCCGCGCATCAGTCAGGTAGAGACTTTTGTAAAGAAATACGGCAAGCAGCCGGACTACATGGCAGAGCGTGTAGTGGAAGAGCAGGCGGTTGACATCAAAAAGGCAGCGAACGAACGCTAGCCTTAGTTAATACCCAAGCTTAGTCCATGTACTGGCCACCATTGACCGACAGTGTCGAACCCGTGATAAACGCAGCATCGTCAGCCGCAAGGAACACCACGCAGCGCGCTACTTCTTCCGGCTCACCGAGGCGGCCCACCGGAATGCCGGACAGAATGATTTTCATCACATCTTCCTTCACCGCTTTCACCATGTCGGTGGCGATATAGCCCGGCGCAATCGCGTTTACGGTAACGCCGCGGCTGGCGGTTTCACGCGCGAGTGCTTTGGTAAAACCAAAGATACCGGCCTTGGCTGCCGAGTAGTTGGTCTGGCCGAACTGGCCGAGCTGGCCGTTCATGGAGCTGATATTGATGATGCGGCCATATTTGCGTTCGCGCATGGAATCAAGGACCCAGCGCGTCATGTTGAACACCGAGGTCAGGTTGGTGTCGATAACATCCTGCCAGCTTTCCGGCGTCATTTTGTGCATGGCGCTGTCGCGGGTGATGCCTGCGTTGTTGACGAGGATGTCAACCGGCCCGCCCAGTTCCTTGGAGACCATTTCAACACCCTGCCTGCAGGCTTCTACATCCGTGATGTCCCACTTGTAGGTGGCGACACCGGTGACTTTGGCAAATTCCTTGGCCACGTCGTCGCGGCTGGCGTAGTTGGCGGCCACCTTGTAGCCAGCGGATTTCAGGGCGATGGAAATAGCCGCGCCGATGCCGCGTGTGCCACCGGTGACGATTGCGATACGTTGTGTCATTTATTTAATCTCCAAAAAATTTAATTGCGCTCTACGCACATAGCGACACCCATGCCGCCACCGATGCAAAGCGTTGCAATGCCTTTTTTGGCATCGCGCTTGTTCATTTCATACAGCAGGCCGGTCAGCACGCGTGCGCCGGACGCGCCCACAGGGTGACCGATAGCAATCGCGCCGCCATTGACATTGACCTTGCTCAAGTCCCATTTCATTTCGCGGTTCACCGAAATAGCCTGCGCAGCAAAGGCTTCATTGGCTTCGATGAGGTCGAGGTCATTAATGGTCCAGCCTGCTTTTTCCAGCGCCTTTTTGCTGGCGGGAATCGGGCCGGTACCCATGATAGCGGGGTCAACGCCTGCATGCGCCCATGACTTGATGGTCGCCAGCGGCTTTAGGCCGCGCTTTTCAGCGTCTTTGCGCGTCATCAGCATGACAGCGGCAGCGCCATCATTGATGCTCGATGCGTTACCGGCGGTAACCGTGCCTTCCTTGTCAAACGCAGGGCGCAGTTTGGCGAGACCTTCGATAGTGGTGTCGGCGCGCGGGCCTTCGTCGGTATCAACGGTGATGTCGCCTTTTTTGCTTTTGATAACCACAGGCACAATCTGGTCCTTGAACACGCCGGCTTTGATAGCGGCGGCGGCTTTATGCTGCGAGGCAAGGGCGAATTCGTCCTGTTCCTGACGGGTGATGCCGAACTGCTTGGCAATGTTTTCAGCGGTGTTGCCCATGTGGATATTGTGGAAGGGGTCAACCAGCGCGTCATAGAGCATGGTATCAACCATGGTGGCTGAACCCATTTTCACGCCACCGCGCAGCGGAATAGCGTGCGGCGCCTGGCTCATGCTTTCCTGACCGCCGGCGAGTACGATGCTGCTGTCGCCGTTCTTGATAGCCTGATAACCAAGGCACACGGCGCGAAGGCCGGAACCACAGAGCTGGTTTATGTTCCATGCCGGAGTTTCCTTGGGTACACCAGCGTCGAGCGATGCGCGGCGGGCGGGGTTCGGGCCGCAATGCGCGGTGAGAATCTGGCCCATGATGACTTCTGATACGTCGCTGCCAGCCACTTTGGTACGGGTCAGCAGTTCCTTGAGTACGGTTGCGCCCAGTGCGTGCGCGGGTACTGAGCTTAAAGTACCGTTGAAGCTGCCAACGGCAGTGCGAACCGCGCTTACGATTACTACGTCATTTTCAGAAGCCATGGGGAAATCTCCTACATTGAAAGAAGCCATGTATTTAGGAATCCACAGGGCGATTGTCCAGTCTTTTTATAATAAAAACCTATGGTTGTGCCATACTGCAACGCAGCAAGCGTTGGTACTCAGCCGATATATATATGGTTATTATAGGGTTATTGCGGCAAGGCGTGCAGCCACTCTGCGAGCGGCTGCCAGAGTTCGCGCTTTGCGTGGCTTCCCACAATCATACCGACATGACCTGCGCCGGGGTGGATGACATGGGCGTTCGGCATTTTACTGGCCAGTGGCAGCGCGCAGTCAAACGGCACCACATGGTCGTTGCGCGGAATGGCGATAAAGCAGGGTAGGCTGTATTGCGCGGGGTTTACGGCCTTGCCCGCCACCTTCCACTGATTTTTTACCAGCTGGTTTTGCTGCGCCCAGCCAATCAAACAGTCCTGCGCCACGCCGCTGGTCATGGGGATGCCGTCATTTACCCAATGCTCAAGCGCCACGAAATCGCGGGCAGCACGGCTTTCCGGCTGCAATTCATAAAAACGGCGGAATTTCTGCTCAAACACCCACGGGTCGCTGAGGTAAAACAGCGACTGTATAATATCGGCAGGCAGGCTTTGCTGCATACGTATCATTGATTCGGCCATCGGCAGCCACTGGTTATCCAGCACAAAGGGGGCGAAGGCCTTGCAGCCAAAATCCCACGGTGTAGCAAAGAGTGCTAGTGAAGACACCTGTTTAGGCTGGCGCAGGGCTGCGGCGAGCGCCAGCACACCGCCCATGCAATAGCCCGCCAGTGTAATTGGGCCGCCGGATGCCTTGCTGATAAAATCAATGGCAGGCTCTAATATTCCGGTGATGTAACCGCTACAATCGAAGCTTTTCTCATGCTCGCCTGGTGCGCCCCAGTCCAGCACCAGCGGGTAGATACCCTGCGTGGCTATAAAGCGCAGCATGCTGCGTTCTTCCTCGAGGTCGAGGATGTAATAGCGGTTGATGAGCGATGGTACGAACAAAGCTACCGGCATATCCGCGGATAAGGTAGTTCCTGCCGTGGCGCCATAATCGAGCAAGCGGGCATTGCCGCAGCGCCAGATGGCAGGCGGCTCGACTACATTGCGCGCGTAGGGGGTCTCGATATAGCGGAGTATGCCCTCCAGAAGGCTATTTGCGCGGTTTTTTGCTTCCTCGGCCACTGCCTTTTGCAGGGCTTCTGCTGCTGCTTTTGGGTTTTTTGACACCTTTTTCCCGCTGTTTTTCGAGTGCGGCAAGGCGCTTTTCGCACATTGCAAGGCGAAAGGCGAACTCAGCCAACAACTCATGGCCAGCATCAGGTGCATCGGCAGGTTTGGAAGTGGTAGAGGCCTTTGATTTTCTATCATATTCTGGCATTTGCATCGACTGGAACATCTCCAGCATAGCGTGGATAAATTGTTTGTCACTAACGACAGTGGAAACCTGTTTTTGCCAAAGATCCATGAATTCCTTGGCTAATTGCTGGTATGGTGGTGGCTGCATAATGGCCTTTTCTATGGATAATCGTTGCAGTTTTCCTAGGAAAATGGTACAAATCCGGCCATTCCCAAGGCGAATTTACTATGCATAACGCATATTCGTCTATCACTCGTTAACACAGGAACTATATCATTATGAAGGCTGATAAAAAAGAAAACGAGCCTGTCGTCATTAAAAAATATGCCAACCGCCGTCTATATGACACGGAAACCAGCGCGTATATTACACTCGAAGACCTGTGCGAACGTGTGAAGCAGGGGCGCGACTTTGTTGTGCGCGATGCCAAGACCGGTCATGATTTAACCCGTCAGGTACTTACGCAGATTATATTTGAGCAGGAAAGCAAGGGTTCGCAGATATTGCCCACCAGCTTCCTGCGCTCCGTTATCCGTTTCTATGATGACCGCATGCAGGATGTGCTACAGCATTACCTCGATGCCAGCATGAGCAGCTTCATGTCCAATCAGGATCGTATGCGCAGCGTAATGGGCGAATTTTCACCGTTTAAGCAGTTTGATGGCAACCCCCTTGAAGACCTGACACGCCAGAACATGGCACTGTTTGAAAAGGCCGTTTCCATGTTCAACCCGTTTGGCGCTATGTTTACCGGCAAGGAAGACGAGTCCGAGGACACCAAAGAATCCAAGGTACAGAGCAAGCGCGGATAGTTTTCCCTGATCGCAGATACTAAAAAAAGCCACCTGAAAAGGTGGCTTTTTTATTGAGGAGAATTGACTAACTAGTTCGCAAAAATAATTCTGTTAGAAACCAAGGCCCGGGGTTGTGTCCTTCTTGGTGTTTTCCATGGCGGGCGCGTTGGCGCCTTTCAAATAACTCTGTTGTGCAAGAAAAATCTTGGTAGCCATATCACGTTCAGTGACCGCGGGTTCGTTTGCAGCTGAGGCCATCCTGCCGGTCGGCACCGCCCTGCCTTCTGCTTCGGTCATTTGTCCCCATGTAGGTACTGGCATTTTAACTTCTCCTAAGACTACGAATAGCGTTGTTCTATAGTTTTAATTTAACTCATCCAGAATAAAAGTGGATGACATTTTGGTGAATCATACCCCAGTTGCTCTGTTACAGTTTTATTACGGCAAATAATCATTGTTTTACTGGGCATTAGCTTGGCTTCCCAACGCTTCGATTTTTTTGCGTATTGTTTCTTCAGGCTTATCGTCTTTAAACAACTCGCGGATGGGTACGTCAAACATTTTCGCAACTTTTCTCGTAACATCAGTGGGCGGTTTGCGTCCTTCACCTGATACAACGACCTCGCCGTAGGCGTCTTTATCGAAATTCTGCATATCATATTGCTTGCTGGTGACGGCACGCAGAAATTCCTGATAACGACTAGGTTTTACAGCAACATAGGTCCAGTAGGGGCCGCCATGATCCATAGTGCCGAAGGTAAGCAGTAATATACGTGCGAGAGAATCGGGATCGTGCTGCGGATTGTCTGACATTAGATCCCTTACATTACGTTATGCGCCGCGGCCGCCCACGCCTTCAGCCATACCAACAGCCTGCATGCGCGCTGCCATAAGTGCTTCCATACGGTCATTTTCGATTTTCATGGCAAAGCTTTCACGATCCATTTGCTGTTCGGCTGCGCTGGGGGCTTGATATTCCCTTGAGCCGCCAAAAGCCATCGATACAACTGCAGCACCTGCGATAACGCCCGCTGCTACTTTTGCCCCTTTGATAACTGAACCCCAAGACATGCTCATATGTTTTTTCCTTAATGCCAAACCGCCAAAGGCTGTTATTTACTGGCTTACTTTAGCATAACCGCTTGTTTTTGTGTATTGCAATTCTGTGAATCTTGACTGTTTTTAGATATCAGAAAAAACAATTTATTTTTAAAAATCAGGCGCTTTCACTTTTGGGACCACCGCCGGACTGGGCATCTTCTTCTTTAATGCTATTAAACAGGGTGGTTGGGTCGGTCTGGTACATTTCGGCGACTTTAAGGATAATTTCGTCAGGCGGGGATTTTCCTTCGCCGGAAACAATAATTTCTCCATAATCTTCAAATGCATAGAGGTCAATCTTGCCTTCCTTCTGCGCATTAAGAAACGGCTGGTATTTGCTTGGCTTAACTGCAACAAAAACCCAGCAAGGATTGCCGTTTTCGAACATCGCATACAATAAAACAATAGTGCGTGTCTTATCTTCGATAATTGGTTTTTGTTCTGTCATTGCCTTTTTTCTACATTTTTCCTAGGCCAGCTCGCGCTACTCATTGGCCATTTTTACGCAGCTTTCAACAAGTTTTTCATAACATACTGTAAAATTCCACCATTTTTGTAGTATTCCAGCTCGTCGAGCGTATCAATACGGCAAAGGACAGGGGTGGTTTGCGTGCTTCCGTCCTTATAAGTGATGACCATGTCGACTTTCATACGCGGTTTGATGCCCGCCGCCAGACCCTTGAGGGTGATGGTTTCCTCGCCAGTGAGTTTCAGCGTCTTGCGGTCAACTGGACCATGGAAGGTCAGCGGTAATATACCCATGCCAACGAGGTTGGAGCGGTGGATACGTTCGAAGCTTTCCGAAATCACGGCTTCGACGCCCAGCAGCTTTGTGCCTTTGGCGGCCCAGTCACGCGAGGATCCGGTGCCGTATTCCTTGCCCGCGATAACTACAAGCTTGGTGCCATCTGCTTTATATTTCATGGCGGCATCATAGATGCTCATTTTTTCGCCTTTGTAAAAAGTATTGCCGCCTTCTTCACCGCCGAGCATTTCGTTTTTGATACGGATATTGGCGAATGTGCCGCGCATCATCACTTCATGGCTACCACGGCGTGCGCCGTAGGAATTGAAGTCCTTCGCGTCAACACCATTTTCAATCAGGTATTTTGCAGCAGGGCTGGTCTTTGCGATATTGCCTGCTGGGGAAATATGATCGGTGGTGATTGAATCACCAAACAATCCGAGGATGCGCGCGTTCAGCACATCATGCGTAGCATCGGTAGCGTCTTTGCTCATGCCCACAAAATACGGCGGGTTTTGTATATAAGTGCTTTTGCCCTGCCAGCCGTAAGTTTTACCTTTGCCAACCGGAATGGTCTGCCATGCTTTTTCACCGGCGAACACGTCGGCATATTTTTTGCGGAACATTTCAGCGGTCACGCACTCCATCACGATTTTTGCGACTTCGGCATTAGTAGGCCAGATATCCTTGAGATAAACCGGTTTGCCATTGCTGCCGGTGCCAATAGCATCTTTGGTGATGTCGATATTTATGCTGCCAGCGAGCGCGTATGCCACGACCAACGGCGGTGAAGCGAGGTAGTTCGCCTTCACCAGCGGATGTACGCGGCCTTCGAAATTGCGGTTGCCGGACAATGCTGAAGCAACGATCAGGCCATTGTTTTTAATTGCCGCTTCAATTTCATCTTTCAGTGGGCCGGAGTTGCCGATGCAGGTGGTGCAGCCATAACCCACGAGGTTGAATCCAACGGCGTCTAAATCTTTTTGCAGGTTGGACTGGTTGAGATATTCGGTGACGACTTTTGATCCCGGCGCCAGCGATGTCTTTACCCATGGCTTTGCTTTTAGGCCAAGGGCTGTGGCTTTGCGGGCGACGAGGCCTGCTGCCATCATGACATACGGGTTCGAGGTGTTGGTGCAACTGGTAATGGCGGCAATCACAACAGAACCGTGTTCCAGATCAAAATTACCGACCTTGATTTTCTGGCCAGCCTGTGTTTTGCCGTCCTTGTTCAGTTCAGGCAATGCATTGGCGAATGAAGTGTGGGCAGTTGACAGTATCACCTTGTCCTGCGGACGCTTTGGCCCTGCGATACACGGCTCTACGCTGCCCATGTCGAGTTCGAGTGTGTCAGTGAAAACAGGGTCCTTATAATCTTTATCACGCCACATGCCCTGTGCTTTTGCATAAGCTTCCACGAGTGCAATGCGGTCTGTTTCGCGGCTGGTGAGCTTCAAATAATTGATGGTTTCGGCGTCAATCGGGAATATACCGCATGTCGCGCCATATTCCGGCGCCATGTTGGCAATCGTAGCGCGGTCTGCCAGTGGCAGATGGTCGAGGCCGGGGCCATAAAACTCAACAAATTTACCCACCACGCCTTTTTTGCGCAGCATTTGCGTAACGGTGAGTACGAGGTCAGTCGCCGTGGTGCCTTCTTTCATCTGGCCGGTCAGCTTGAAACCTATAACTTCCGGTATCAGCATCGACACAGGCTGGCCGAGCATCGCCGCTTCAGCTTCAATGCCGCCCACGCCCCAGCCCAGCACGCCAAGGCCGTTGACCATGGTGGTGTGGCTGTCGGTGCCAACGACTGTATCAGGATAAGCGACGCCATCCTGCAACCAGACTACCTGCGCCAGATATTCAAGATTTACCTGATGGCAGATGCCGGTGCCAGGTGGCACAACACGGAAATTGTTGAAGGCGTTCTGGCCCCAGCGCAGGAATTCATAACGTTCGCCGTTGCGCTCCATTTCAATGCCCACGTTCTTGGTGAATGCATCTTTAGTGCCGTAATTGTCCACCATCACCGAATGGTCGATAACGAGGTCAACAGGCGACAGCGGGTTGATTTTTTCTGCATCGCC
The DNA here is from genome assembly GCA_020049775.1 of Alphaproteobacteria bacterium. GTDB lineage: Bacteria > Pseudomonadota > Alphaproteobacteria > Rickettsiales > SXRF01 > JAGVKI01. Next base: position 216,702 of record JAGVLO010000004.1, read on the forward strand.
ACCGAGTTTCTGCATGGCGTCGCGCATGGCGGCCAAATCTACAACGGCAGGAACGCCGGTAAAATCCTGCATCAGCACGCGTGCGGGGCGGTAGGCAATTTCACGGTCAGAGGTTTTTTTGCTCATCCAGTCGGCGAAAGCGCGGATGTCGTCGGCGCTGACGCTTGTCTCGTCTTCGTAGCGCAGAAGGTTTTCGAGAAGAATCTTGAGCGAATAGGGCAAGCGGCTCAGGCCGTCGCCGAGTGATTTATACGCCGTTGGCAGGCTAAAATACTCGTATGACTTGCCTGCAACATTCAAACTGGATTTTGCAGCGAACGAATTCTTGCTCTTGTGTTTCAAGTGAATCTCCTTTTTTCTACTGGCAATTTAAACTATAGCTTTTAAAATGAAATACTTAAAATAAGGTTACTTATGTTAAGTTTTCGACAGAATTGCAACCGACTGTCATCTGAAAGCTACGGATTTGCACGGTTATTAAGGAGTTGTTGACCATTGCTGAGTTGTGAGGACATAGGTTGCTTGCGCGGCGAATCCGTGATTTTCAGGGATGTGGGCTTCTGCCTTCAGGAAGGTTCGCTATTACTGCTCAAAGGGCCAAACGGCTCCGGCAAGACGACCTTGCTTCGCATTCTCGCCGGACTCATGGAACCGCAGCAAGGTCGCGTGATGTGGGATGGCAAGCCGATTGAAAACAATTATGATTTCCGCAGGGACCTGATGTCCATCGGTCATAAAAGCGCCGTGAAGCTGGATTGCACCGTGTATGAGAACCTCGCCTTCTGGGCGCATATGCACGACACGGAAATGCTGATTCCCGCCGCCATGAAGTTTTTTGACTTAAATCCGCTGCGCGATGTACCTGCCGGACAGCTTTCCGCAGGCTGGCAGCGGCGCGTGGCGCTGGCGCGGTTAATTGTGTCGCCGTGCAAATTATGGCTGCTGGATGAGCCGACCAACTTCCTTGATGACGACGCCGTGATACTGGCCGCCAGCCTGATTGAATCACGCGTGAGTCAGGGCGGCATCGTGGTGGTGGCGTCACATATCATGAATTCGTCGATTGGCGCGCATACGCTCTACATAAATGACTTCAACCCCAAACTGCCCGTTACGCTCGAGCGCAAGAGAAGCGGCCAGCGCCAGTCTGCCGAGCGTATTGAGGAGCCGATACGATGAACCGCATCTTCTGGCTGGTGCTGCAACAAACGGTGAATGTGGCGTTCCGCAAGGGTGGCGGTGCGTTTGGCACGCTGGCTTTCTATGTCATCATCTTTACATTGCTGACCTTTGCGCTCGGGCCGGAGCAAATCACGCTACGCGCTGGTGCGGTATTCTGCATTGCGCTGCTGCTCGCTAATATCACGGCGCTGCCGCTGCTTTTCGAGCGCGACCATGAAGACGGCACGATTGAACAATTCCTGTTGCAGCCGGTGCTGCTGGAGCTGCTGGTACTGGCGAAAATCTGCGGCCAGTGGGTGGCAAGCGTCGTGCCGTTGCTTGTTGTTTCGCCGTTGCTTGCTGTGATGGCCAACCTCAGTTTTGAGCAGGCCGTGCGCCCGCTGCTAATGCTTGTGCTGGCGTCACCCACCGTGGTCGCATTGGGGGCGGTTGCCGCCGCGCTGACGCTGGGCAGTAGGCGAGGGGGCCTACTTCAGGCGCTGGTGGTGATGCCGCTTTATATACCTGTATTGATATTTGCATCGACGCTGGAAGGTGAGGGAGCATATTACATGCTGGGAGGCATGCTGTGCGCCATTGTGCCGCTGTCATGCTATATCAGCGCAGCACTTATCCGCGTGTCGCAGGATTAAAGTAAATCCAGCACGGTAAACCGGTCGCGTAGGAAGCGGGCATAGCTCGTTGCCTTCTGTAACTGTTCCTTATTCCAGCCCAGCTTTTCCGGTACATGCGGCGCGTCTGCCGCTTCCAGTACGGAGCGGATTTTATCGGGCGGCAGCATGGTTTTTTCCAGTTTTGCCACCACTTCATCCCATCGGCGGGCAGGTATTTCCCCGCCAATTCCGCTGTGTTCCATACGTTCCAGTTTTTTGAAATAGGCTTTTTTGCTTTCATCCGCCACATGCCCGCCGAACAAGGCGGCAATATCTTCCTTCGGGAAATTGTCGCGGCGAAGGGAAGGTTTTTGGCGCAGCAATGCGTGCTGCAACTGCGCGACATGCAGGCTGGTGACGCCGATTTCCTCGCCATGAAGCGTTGCATGATTTTGTGTGTTGCCTTTCAGCATCCCGTAGCTATGCGCAATCATATGTTCCGACTGGCTGGCAGGGTAGCTGCCGCCCGCCATGGTCATGCCGAGGCCGGACAATAACAATACATGCATCAGCAGCTCAACACTCGCCATATCGCCCTTGGCAATACCGCGTGCATGATCCAGCAGTTGCGGCTCGAGCGCTGCCAGAATTTGAAACGGGGTTTCGTCATAGTCTGTTCCAAGCAGCAGGTGCGACAGCAGCCAGTCAAACTGCGCGGTTGGGCGTGCCAGTGAATCACCCAGCCCGCTTTTGTTCAGGCGGGCAGGGGCGGCGGCAATCACCGAAAAATCACAGAACACGGCGCGCGGTATGTGCGCGGCCAGCGTCTGCTTGTAGCCGTCATCTGCAATCGAGGCGTTGGCGGAAAGATAACCGTTCATCGATGCTGCAGTAGGGAACACGGCGTAGGGCTTACCTGACTTATGCGACACATATTTACATATGTCATTGATAGTGCCGCTGCCCACCGCGATGAAAGCGTCGCAGCCTTCTGCTTTTTGCGCGACGTAAGCGGCTATCTCTGTCGTTGCTTCCGGCGTTCCGGCCAGCGTGACGTGCATTACGCCAAAGCGCCCTTTGAGCGCGCGATGTACATGGTCGCCCATGGCGTCGGAAGTCTGCGCGTCATCCACAATTGCCAGTTTCGATGGCGGGAAAATGCTGGCAACAAGATCATCGATGTCGTGCTTCAGCGAACGGCCGCCGATGATGGTCGGCATGTCGCTGATTTTCTTTTCGAGGAGCTTGACCGTATCGTTGCTGAACATGGTTTATCTTTAGTCGCGGGTTCAAAAGCGGTTGCTATGCTGCTGCCGTTATACTATCTAAACTAAGTTGCTTCCTTATACTCAAGGATAATGACTATGACACATATTTTTGCCTGTGCAGGTGCCCTATATATAATGACGGCCCTGTTTTCAGCAGAAACCGGTATGGCCGGTACTGCTTCAGGCAACCAGGGAGCGGGCGTCCCAGCTATTACCACGCCGGAAGAGGCAATAGATGCAGCGCTCAGCAAAAAAGAACCCGAGAAGGCCCCTGAAAAAGTTCCCGAGAAAGCTCCCGAGAAAGTTTCCGAAACGAAGCCTGCGCCCAAACCCAAGCCTGTTGCGAAAGTTGCCAGCACGTCTTCTTCCGCAAAAAAATCAACCGGCAGCACAAAGTCGTATAGCCGCAGTACTTCTGAGAAAAAACCGTCACTCAGCACGTCATCGAAGTCTTCATCGTCTTCGTCTAAAACGACATCGTCCTCGCGCACATCAAAAACAAAAACCGCCTCTACGGGTAATACATCCAAATCTGCGCCCAAACCCGCCACAGCTGCTGCCCCTGCACCCATGGATGCGGCATCGCTGGATAAAGAAACCGGTATTGCAACACGTTAATTATGAGAGTTGATAACCCACTTATGCGAATCTTTTATTTGCTACCCTTCCTTGCCGTTTTTGTTGCTTTCCCTGTGTCCGCGGAAGCGGAGACACTCAACAAAAAGCCCTTCGGCATGTGGCTGAACGAATTCAGGCAGGACGCCATGAAACAGGGCATCTCTAAAAAAACACTCGATGAGGCATTTAGCGATATCGAGCCGATAGAAAGTGTCATCGAACTAGACCGCAAGCAACCGGAAGGCCGCATGACGCTAGCCCGCTATCTCAAAAATACTGTGACTGACCATCGTGTGGATGAAGGCAAGGAACTGATGGATGAGCATCGGGAATTGCTGAAAAAAGTCAGCAAGGAATATGGCGTGCAGCCGGAATTTGTTGTTGCGCTATGGGGCATAGAAACCAATTTCGGTTCAAACACCGGCGGTTTTGACGTAGTGGATTCGCTGGCTACGCTGGCCTATGACGGCCGCCGCAGCGAATTTTTTCGTAGCGAACTGATAAGCGCGCTCAAGATTCTGGAACAGGAGCATATCACGGTGGACGAAATGCAGGGATCGTGGGCGGGTGCGCTCGGCCAGTGCCAGTTCATGCCCAGCACCTTCCTGAAGCACGCTGTTGATTTCAACAAAAACGGCAAGCATGACGTATGGAATGAGCAGGGCGATGTGTTCGCTTCTATGGCAAACTACCTACAATCGCTTGGCTGGAACGGCGACGAGGGCTGGGGATTGCGCGTGCAGCTACCTGAGGGTTTTGACCGCAGCCTGCTCGATATCAAAAAAACCAAGCCGATGAAAGAATGGTCTAAGCTCGGGGTGCGCAAGGCGGATGGCAAACCGCTACCTGAAAAGGGTATGGTCAAAGATATGGAAGTAACGGTGGCGCTGGTAGGTGAGGGAGAAGACGCCGTACCCCACCTGATGTATTCCAACTTCAAGGCATTGCTGAACTGGAACCGCTCGCGCTTTTTTGCCACGGCAGTGGGGACGCTGGCCGAACGTATCGGCGACTAAATGACCCTGCGGCAGTGCATACATGTTGTATTGCTGCTGTTGCTGGGTGTTGTTGTAGTTGTCTCAACCTATATCAAGCTGAGCTATACGGCCGATGAGCCGTTCCATGTGTTTTGTGGCATGGAGTGGTGGCAAAAAGGGCAATACACTATTGAAGCGCTTCACCCGCCGCTGACGCGCCTGATGGTCGCAGCGCCGGAATATTGGCTTTACCCATCTATCAAACATTATTTTCCGGTCATTGCCAGTTACTGGGAACTGAAAATCGTGTTGTCGCGGCTGGGTAATCTTCCATTCTTTATTATAGGCGGATGGCTTGTGTTTTCCTGGAGTCGCAAGCTGTCTGGTTATAATCAGGCGCTATGCTCGCTGGCATTATATGTTTCATGTCCGATTTTGCTAGGACACGCCGGACTTGCTACAACCGATATGGGTTATACGGTTATGTTCGTGTGGGCTATGATGGCCTGTATCAACTGGATAGAAAAACCTACCGTCAGGGCGTCGCTTGTGGCTGGCGTATCGGTTGCGTTGATGGCAGGCGCCAAATTTTCTGCGTTTATCCATTGGCCAATAGGCATGCTTGTGGTGCTTGCTGCTCAATTCTTTGTGCAGTGGCGTAGTGGCAAAAACAGGATTCTAATAGGAAAAACGCACATAATCCACGGCATTATCTATGTCGCGCCCATATTTGCATTTATACTGGGAGCGCTGTATTTTTTTAATTATGGCTCGTTGCTCGATGGTATAAACGAGGCTTACATCAAAAACCAGAAAGGCCACGCAATTTGGCTTTTTGAGCCATTACACAATCAGGGCGTATGGTATTTCTTTCCGGTGGTCTTTTTCTACAAGACGCCGCTGCCGTTTCTTATTGCTGCATTTTACGGAATTTTTCTTATTTTCCGTCGCCTGAAACACGATAATAATGCAATAAGCCAGCTGTTGCCATTTATGATTGCCATGGCGGTGCTGATGGTGAGCATGACCGGCAATATCAATCTTGGGGTGCGCCATGTCATGCCGCTTTATCCATTACTGGCCGTGCCGGCAGGATATGGTTTGTATTGTATATGGCAATCTAAGCAGGTTGGACGGTATGTCGCCCTGTTTTTAGTTTTCTGGCAGCTGTTTGGTGCAGTGAAATCCTACCCTGAATTTATCGCGTACTATAATGAACTGGCGGGAAGCAGGCCTGAATATATTTCGCTGGATAGTGATTTTGATTGGGGCCAGAATATTATACTTGGTGATAAGGCTGTAAGGGAAATGGGTATTGGGCGCTATCGTTTGTGTGCGCGTAATCTCAATATAACCAAGACAAGTATTGCTTATTTTTTAGCTAAAAAACCTGATGACTGCGCCGGTCGCCCTACCATAGGCTGGACACTGATAAGCAGAACTCTCTTGCCCGCGCAAGTTCCGGCATATGCGTGGTTGAATGACTACAAGCCTGTGGCGGCTGTTGGGCAAACTATGTATCTCTACTATGTAGCGCCATGGCATGTGATGGAATATTGGCGGTATGTTTCTCCGCGTGATGAATCAGGCAATTTTATGCGCTATCGCGATATGGTTGCGCAAACTTCAGCCTGTAAAACAGGAGTCTATACGTCCGGCATTTTATCGTGGCGGGCGCGTGTTTATGTGTCAGTCAAAGCTGCGCTGCCTGCGCACATGAGCGGTTGTATAATAAAGCAGTCTGTAAAATAATCGCGATAAGTTCTTGCCTAAAGCTAGTTGCTCAGTCTATTTTCATAACTATATATAGTGATGCCAACTATCATTAGAGAAGGGTTGCACATGATGTCGCATAGCTTGAGGAATTTTGGTATCTGCATGCTGGTAGGCTTGCTGGCCGCATGTCAACAGCAGCCGTCATCTTCATCGAACCAGTCCGCGCAGATGAAAATCGGCAAGCCTTATGTCATAGACGGCAAAACCTATTATCCGGAATATGATGCTGGCTATGACCGTGTTGGCGAAGCATCATGGTATGGCCCGGGCTTCCACGGCAAATACACCGCCAACGGCGAAGTGTTCAACCAGAACGACCTGACAGCGGCACACCCCACGCTGCCCATGCCTTCGCTTGTGCGCGTGACGAACCTCACCAATGGCAAGAGCCTTGTGGTGCGCATCAATGATCGTGGTCCGTTCAAGAGCAACCGCATCATCGACCTGTCGAAAGCCGCCGCCCAGAAATTGGGTGTAGCCGGAGTGACGCAGGTGCGCGTACAGTTCATGAAGGACGAAAGCGCCGAATATCTTGCCAACCTTGAATCCGGCGGCAAGTCTCTTGATATGGTGGCGCTTAATGAGACCATCAAGAACCGTCCGATTATTAGCGACTACACAACCGCCAGCGCGAATGCGCCCGTCTATTCCGGCGATGCAGCGCCTGTATCATCGGTTAACACCAACGAGTTGAGAGTGCCGCCAATTGCGTCGCAGAAGGCCGCGCCTGTCCCGATTGCTAAAAAGGAAACCAAGACCGCTGCTGCCAGCAAGTCCGCCAGCAAACCTACCAGTAAGTCACAGGCGGCCCTGATTAAGGAAGTCTGGGCAGATGAGGGTGGTTCTGCGCCTTCAGGTTCGCTGGAGCCAGTGGTGTTGAGTCAGGCTGCTACCGATGTGAAGAATGCGAAACCCTACTCCCCGCCGTCGAATAATACGGCTGCCGTAGCCCAGCCGCAGCAAGCTCCCGCTGTTACAGCGACTGCTGCTGCCAAGGCCAGCCCTGCCAGTGGTGGTGCTCTGGTGATTCAGGCCGGTTCATTCTCGGCTGAAGCCAATGCCAAGAAACTCACCGTCAAACTTGCCAGTATTGCAACCGTAGCGATTGACAAAGTAGTTGTTGGCGACAAGACGTGGTTCCGTGTCCGCCTTGGGCCTTTCCACGACAGGCAGAGTGCCGAGGCTGCGCTTAGCAAGGTACATTCTTCCGGTGTGCCTGACGCCCGCATTGCCCGCCAGTCGTAACAGGGCGTGGTTGAGTTGTTGAAACAATGAAAAAACTGCTTTTGCTGACTGTTGCTACTTCTATTGCGCTTGCTCCTTTTGCGGCGCAATCCACCACCAATGAAAGCATTGCTAAACAGGCGTTTATGATAGACGCCACCACACATGCCGTGTTGTTTGACAAGGCAGGTGACGAGCTGATGCATCCGTCATCCATGAGCAAGCTGATGACGCTGTATGTGCTTTTCCAGAAACTCAAATCAGGCCGCCTTAAAACCGAGGATAAATTCATCGTCAGTGAAAAGGCGTGGCGCACGCAAGGATCCAAGACGTTTGTTGACCTTGGCGGTGAAATCTCTGTGGAAGACCTGATTCACGGCATCATTATCCAGTCGGGTAACGACGCCTGCATTGTGGTGGCAGAAGGTATCAGCGGCAGCGAGGAAGCCTTCGTCAAGGAAATGAACCGTGTAGCCAAGGAAATAGGCCTTATGCACAGTAATTTCATGAATTCGTCCGGTATGCCGGAAGACAATCACCGGATGACGGCGCGTGACCTTGCCACGCTTTCCGAGCGCCTTATCAAGGATTTTCCTGAATATTACCATTATTTTGCCATCCGCGAATATACCTATAACAAAATCAAGCAGCAGAATCGTAACCGTCTGCTCGGCGCTTCGCTGGGCGTGGACGGGTTGAAGACAGGACATACTGAAGACGGCGGTTACGGTATTGCGCTGGCGGCCCAGCAGGGTGACCGCCGTCTGATTCTGGTACTCAACGGCATGGCCAGTGACAATGGCCGCGTGCAGGAGGGCGACCGCCTGCTGCGCTACGGTTTCCGCGAATTCGAGAATAAGACGATAGTCAAGAGCGGCCAGAAGGTCGCTGACATTCCGGTGTGGTTCGGCAAAACGAAAACACTGCCGCTGGTAGCCGATAAAGACGTAGTGGCCACTTTGCCCGTAACGGCTGAAAAGGATACCAGTTTTGTCCTGAAATATAACAGCCCTGTGTCCGCACCCGTTGCACAAGGCACGCATGTGGCTGACCTTGTGATCAAAAGCAAGGGCGGCGGCGAACAGGTGATTCCGCTTAAGGCGGGCGAGGAAGTACCGAAACTTTCTGCCTTTGGCCATATGTTCGCCGTCATCAGGCATTTTGTCATGTCCTCTGGCCAGTAACCTGTAATGGCGGGCCGTTTCATCAGTTTCGAGGGCGGTGAGGGCAGTGGTAAATCCACGCAGTCGCAACTATTATGCAAGGCGTTTGGTGCGGCAAAAGTGGCGCATGTGTCCACGCGTGAACCGGGCGGTTCGTCCGGTGCCGAGCAGATACGCAGCCTGCTGGTCACCGGCGATAAAGATGCATGGGACGCGGAAACGGAAACGTTGCTTTTTTACGCGGCACGCCTTGACCATCTCAACAAGCTGATTTCTCCAGCGCTGGCCTCGGGCAAGCATGTGGTGTGCGACCGCTTTGCCGATTCCACCCGCGTGTATCAGGGGGTGGGAAAGGGGTTGCCTGCACAATTCATACAGATGCTGCACCGCCTGACGATAGGCAATGTCATGCCCGACATCACGCTGATATTCGACATTAATCCGGAAGAGGGGCTGAAGCGCGCGCATGCGCGGCGCGGTAACGAAACACGCTTCGAGTCCATGGATATGGAATTCCACCACCGTATCCGTGCAGGTTTCCTTGCTATAGCCAAGGAAGAGCCGTCGCGCTGCATTGTGTTTGATGCTTCACAAGACAAGGTGACATTGCATAAGCAGGTGGTAGAATCGCTGAACCATAAACTAGGTTTAGCGCTTAACCCCTGCAATGATTGACGAAGAACTTTCCCCCAGAAATGCAACCGAACTCTATGGCCACAGCGAGGCAGAGGCCGTGCTGCTGCACGACATGTCCGGCGGACGCATGCCGCATGGCTGGATATTTTCCGGCGGCGAGGGTATAGGCAAGGCTACGCTGGCCTACCGTTTTGCGCGTGCGCTGCTTGCGGGCCGCAAGTCACTGGATATGCCGCCCGAGCATCCGGTGTTCCGCCGTGTGGCGGCGGGTTCGCACTCCGATTTGCTGGTGGTCGAACCCATTCATGACCCCAAAAAAGAGGAAAAAAACCGCATCATTTCCGTCGAGCAGGCGCGCGGGATTGGCGAGTTCCTGTCGCTGACGCCAGGTGAGAGCTTCTGGCGGGTGGTGATTGTCGATTCCGCCGATGCGCTCAACAACAACGCCGCCAACGCCATCCTGAAAATTCTGGAAGAGCCGCCGCCGCAAACGGCGCTTATCCTTATTTCGCATAATTCGGGCCGCTTGCTTCCCACCATCCGCTCGCGCTGCCGTATGCTAAAGCTCAAGCCGCTGGACGAGCAGGACTTTACCAATGTCATGCGCCAGATTGCCCCGGGCAATGATAGCGATTATGTGCGCACGCTTGGTGTGCTTTCGGCCTTTGCACCGGGTGTGGCGCTGGCGCTGCACCAGCAGGAAGCCCCCGAGTTGTATGAAAAATTGCTGGCTCTGTTCGCCAAACTGCCCGCCATCAATAGTGGTGAGGTGTATGCGCTGGCGGATGAGGTAGGCACGGGTAAAGTACACACGAACTGGCAGGCCTTCACCCGATTGGTGCTGTGTCTATTGTCGCGAGCTGCCAAATTTTCGGCGGGGCTTCCGGTGGATACCATGTCGGAGGAAGAGGGCAAGGCACTCGCGGCCATGCAGCAGCTGCACCCGTCCACGGTCTGGGCAGGCAAGTGGCAACAGACGATGGATCAGTTTTTATTGGCGGAAAGGCTGCATCTCGATTACAAACAGGTGATTATTACCTTTATTCACTCGCTTAACTCGAAAGAAGGGTTCCAGATAGGGAACGCAGCCGCTTGACTAATAACAATTTTTACGTAACCACTCCCATTTATTATGTAAACGACCGCCCGCATATAGGCCATGCCTATACGTCGGTGGCCTGTGACGTGCTGGCGCGTTACAAGCGACTGTGCGGTTATAACGTAAAATTCCTGACCGGCACCGATGAACACGGCCAGAAGGTTGAAAAATCCGCCGCGTCAGCGGCTGTTGCCCCGCAAGCACTGGCTGATGCCAATTCGCAACATTTCCGCGAATTGACCGGCCTGATGGACCTTAGCAACGATGACTTCATACGCACCACCGAGCCACGCCATGTTGCCGCTGCGCAGGCGTTATGGAAAAAAATGGCGGATAACGGCCATATTTATCTTGGCAGCTATTCCGGCTGGTATTCTGTGCGTGATGAGGCCTATTATCAGGAATCCGAGCTTGTCGCAGGGCCAAAAGGTAACAAGATTGCCCCCACGGGCGCAGAGGTTGAATGGGTCGAAGAACCAAGCTATTTTTTCAAATTATCGGCCTTTGAAGGTCCATTATTAGCCCATTATGAGCAAAATTCCGGCTTTATAGGCCCTGACACCCGCCGAAACGAGATAATAAGCTTCGTAAAAGGTGGCCTGAAGGATCTTTCTATATCAAGGACTACCTTTTCATGGGGTATTCCCGTACCCGGGGATGAAAAACACGTCATGTATGTGTGGCTGGACGCCCTGACCAATTACCTGTCGGCTCTGGGCTTTCCAGATACCTCCAAACCCGATTATAAGGCCTTCTGGCCAGCCGATTTGCATATGGTTGGCAAGGATATCATCCGTTTTCACACGGTTTATTGGCCAGCTTTCCTTATGGCAGCCCAGTTACCCCTGCCAAAAAGGGTGTTTGCCCATGGCTGGTGGACGATTGAGGGCGAAAAAATGTCAAAATCGCTCGGAAATGCCATCGCGCCACAGGCTTTGGTGGAAGAATTCGGGCTGGACCAGACACGCTGGTTCATGATGCGCGAAGTTCCTTTTGGCAATGACGGCAACTTTTCCCGCGAGGGTATGATTAACCGTATCAATAGTGAACTGGCCAATAACATCGGTAACCTTGCCCAGCGTACCCTGTCCATGGTGGCTAAAAACTGCGACGGCAAGGTGCCAGGCAAAGTAGCCATGAATGCGCAGGATGAAGCCGCGCTGGACAAGCTGTATAAGTCTGTGAAGAGTTATATGGAGTCCATTGATTCCTATAAATTTAATCAGGCGCTGGATGTGGTGGTGGCGTTTGCCAGCGAGGCCAATGCCTATATCGATGTGCAAGCGCCATGGAAGCTGAAAAAGGAAGATCCCAAACGCATGGAAGCCGTGCTATTCGTGCTTCTGGAGTATATCCGTGTAATTGCCATTCTTTTGCAACCTGTTATGCCTAAATCCTCATCAAAAATATTAGACCAGCTGTGCATAACTCCTGAAGGCCGCGGATTTTCTGCCTTGGGGTACTCGGCTAGGCTGTCCCCCGGGGCGGTTTTACTAGCGCCCGAGCCGGTATTTCCACGCTTCATGGAAAAGGCAGCCTGACGTGAGGAGGAAATGATGCTGGTTGATAGTCACTGCCACCTCAATTTTCCTGATTTTAAAGAAGACCTTGATGGCGTTGTTTCACGTGCAAAAGCGGCGGGTGTAGGCGTTATGCAGACCATTTGCACCGAAATGGCTGAATTCGACGAGGTCCACGGTATCGCCCAACGTTATGAGGGCATCTATTGTTCCGTAGGTGTACACCCTAATGATTCGGGAGAGACTAAAATCACTTCAGCAGAGGATCTTATAGCCAAAACTTCAAGTGAAAAAGTCATCGGTATCGGTGAAACGGGGCTGGATTACCATTACGAGCGCAGCAACCGCGAGATCCAGAAAACCAGCTTTATCGAGCATATCAAGGCCGGCCGCGCCACCGGCCTGCCGGTCATTATCCATACGCGTGACGCGGACGAGGACACGATTTCCATATTAAGGGAAGAGGCGGCAAAGGGTTCTTTCAAGGGCTTGATACATTGCTTTACATCTTCACAATATCTAGCTGAAGAAGCAGTGAAAATGGGTTTTTATATCTCGCTGTCGGGCATCATATCCTTCAAGAACGCACAGGCCATCCGCGATGCCATAAAAAATGTACCAATGGACAGTCTGTTAGTGGAAACCGACGCCCCATATCTTGCGCCAATGCCGCACCGTGGCAAGCGAAACGAGCCATCTTTTGTCATACACACCAACAAGGTGCTGGCTGAACTTAAAGGCATTTCTGAGAAAGAGTGTGCAACCATTACCACAGACAATTTTTTCAGGCTTTTTGACAAGGCAAAGCGTCCGGAGGCGTTCGCATGAAGGTGACGATGTTGGGTTGCGGCGCATCGGCGGGTGTACCCATGATTGGTTGCGATTGCGAGGTATGCACCTCGAATGACCCAAAAAACAAGCGCAGCAGAGTTTCATTGTTATTGGAAATCAATGATATAAATATACTTATCGACACGTCGCCAGATTTAAGAATGCAGGCCATTGCCAATAACATCCGCCGCGTGGACGCCGTATTATACACACATGACCATGCCGACCATACGCATGGCGTTGATGATTTGAGGGCTTTTAACTACTTATCAAACAAAACCATACCGGTTTACGGCGATCAGGAAACCATCGGCATCCTGCAGGAGAAATTCAAGTATGTGTTCCTGCCGCGACCACAGAACATCTGGTACCGGCCAAGTATCGAACCGCATGTGCTGCCGGACGCGCCGGTACTGCAATTCACCCTTATGGGGCTGGATTTTGTGGCTTTCAAGCAACAGCATGGCAAAATTGCGACATTGGGCTACCGGATAGGTAACTTTGCATACTCAACCGACGTAAATCACCTGCCAGAGGCGGCTTTTGATGCTTTGCAGGGCGTTGAAGTATGGGTGGTGGACTGTCTGCGATATACGGAGTCGCCGACCCATTCCAACCTTGAGCGCACGCTGGAATGGATTGGCCGTATGCGGCCAAAACTCTCGGTTCTGACGCATATGGGCCATGAATTTGAATACCATAAGCTGGCCTCGGAACTACCTGCCGGCGTGGTGCCAGGCTATGACAATATGGTTATTGAACTATAACAATAAATAGGTGACTATAATGCGAATAATAATCAACTTTCTTCTTATTATGCTTTTTTTGGGGGCTGCCATCATGACATCGCCACTCCATACGGCTACAGCAGCAGACACCCAGACGGCCTATGATTTTTCCTTTGAAACGCTGGACGGCAACCCATTGAAGCTGGCGGATTTCAAGGGCAAGCCGCTGCTTATTGTGAATACGGCGTCAAAATGCGGCTTTACGGGCCAGTATAAGGGCCTGCAGGCGCTATACGACAAATATAAGGACAAGGGGTTGGTGATAATCGGCGTGCCGTCCAATGACTTTGGCCAGCAAGAGCCGGGCAGTGCTAGTGAGATCAAGAAATTCTGCGAGCTGAATTACGGCGTGACATTCCCGATGACCACCAAGCAGGTCGTGTCAGGCGATAGCGCGCATCCGTTTTATCAATGGGCCTATAAAAAACTTGGATTTGGTACTGGGCCTAAATGGAATTTTCATAAATATCTGGTAGATACTAAAGGTAATGTAGTCGATTACTTTAATTCAACTACGGCACCGGATGCTGATAATCTAGTCGCTGCCATTGATAAAGTGATTGAAAAATAACAATTTATATATCTTATGGTCTGTTTTTTCCATAATATATATTATACGATAATTTGAGGTATGATTATTCAGTTCGAAGATATATTAGCTGTGCTGTGCCCTGGTGGCTTTGAGCTAAAGCACGCGACGGATTTCCAGAAACATTTTTCCGTCAATGATGAAAAGGAAGCCAAGCTCGCTTTTGACTTGCTGGTGTCTTACGGCTTTGACGTAAAAGTCTATCCTGATGAAGAAACATCCGGCGCAAAGCTCTACGTCACGCTCGGCGCCACCGAACAAGCCGTAACCGAAGAACAGCGCATGAACGCCTCCATGGCGTATGGAAATGCGCTTGGAGACATAAAGCAACGCCTCGACGCGCTGTGCGAACAGGAATCCGCCATTCTGCAATCGCCTGACTACACCCTGACTTTCTCTAATGCCGCGCAAGGCGCAAAACAGATATTGATTACAGTCAGTCCGGCCGTTGCAGTAGTTACCGCCCCTGCGCAATCTGTTGCCCAGCAGCAGGCACAGGCTGCCGCTGCCAACCGTCCTGCGGTGCGTAAGATAGCCAAAAAGAAAGAGGATGACGGTTTTAACCAAGGCCCCGCCATCGCCAAGCAGCTCTACACCGGCAAGCCAGGTAACAAAAACGGCCAGGGTGATGACGATTTGCGCCAGCGCATGTTTCTGTTCATTACCGGTAACATTGCCACCGGCGGCGCTGGTGTTATTGCTATGGGTGTATTACTTTTTGTGTTGTTCTCTTTCTTCGTATTGGCTAAGAGCTTCCTGTGTCCCGACTTCGCCGTCGAAAAGAAAAATGTGAATCGAGCTTGGTATTGTAAAAACCCGAATGCTGAAGAAGACCCCAACAAGCCAAAACAGCCAGACCTGCAAATGGAGTTGCCGACCCCTAATATCCGTTGATTATACGGTGAAGGGTCTGCTGCCATGATTCATTCCCCTGCTCCTTATCCCATGCGCTCCAGTGGCGCCACTGCCCTTAAAGGCGACGTGTCTGTTCCGGGTGATAAATCCATTTCGCACCGCGCGTTGATGCTTTCCTCGCAAGTGATTGGCACCACACAGATTAACGGTCTGCTTGAGGGCGAAGACGTTCTAAATACCGCAAAGGCGCTCACCGCCCTTGGCGTACAGCTTACACGACTTTCCAAGCAATGCTGGGAAGTGCATGGTGTGGGCATCGGTGGCCTGCGCGAAAGCGACCATGTGCTTGACCTCGGCAATTCCGGCACCAGCACAAGGCTTCTGATGGGACTGGTAAGCCCCTATCCTTTTACCACGTTTTTTACCGGTGATGATTCCTTGCGTACCCGCCCGATGGCGCGCGTGATTACGCCGCTGACCATGATGGGCGCACGTATAGTGGCGCGTGGCGGTAACAAGCTGCCGCTGGCAGTAACCGGAAGCGCAGACATGTTGCCAATACGTTATAGCCTGCCCGTGGCGTCGGCACAGGTCAAATCGGCTGTATTGTTGGCGGCGCTCAATACGCCTGCTACTACCACCATTACAGAACCTCAGCCAACGCGTGACCATACTGAAAACATGCTGCGCTATTTCGGCTTCAAGTTGCATAGTGAAAAAGCCGAGGATGGATCGGTAAGTGTGGCCATAATGGGCCAGCAGAAAATACGTCCCGCCGACCATGAAATATATGTGCCGGGCGACCCCTCTTCCGCCGCTTTCCTTGTGGTTGCGGCCCTAATCTGCCGTAATTCCAGCATATATATTCGCAATGTCTGCGTGAACCCGCTACGCGCCGGATTGTTTAAAACACTCAAGGAAATGGGCGCGTCCATCGAACTGCGAAACGAGCGCAGCATTGCCGGTGAAGACGTGGCCGACCTCGTGGTCAGCAGCAGCAGGCTCAAGGCCATCACCGTACCTGCCGAGCGCGCCCCATCGATGATTGACGAATATCCCATATTGGCTGTAGCAGCTGCGTTTGCCGAGGGCGAAACGGTGATGCATGGCTTGTCGGAACTGCGTGTAAAAGAAAGCGACCGCTTGAGCGCTATCATCGAATCACTCGAAGCGTGTGGCGTTACTGCGCGCGCGGAAGGCGATACTTTATATGTTACAGGCTGTGCCGAGCAGCCCAAGGGTGGCGTAACCATACATACGCGCTACGATCACCGCATCGCCATGGCGTTTATGGTCATGGGCATGGCTACTGCCCAGCCGGTTACTGTCGATGACGCGACCGCCATACAGACAAGTTTTCCTGACTTTGCCAACCTGATGAATAGCATAGGAGCGGACATGGTCGCCGTGGGCGCCACGCATGTCGCCGCGACGACGCATGCCCCTATTACGATTGCTATCGATGGTCCCGCTGCCTCAGGCAAAGGTACGCTGGCGCGGCGCCTAGCGGAATATTTTGACCTGGAATATCTCGATACCGGCAGCCTGTACCGCGCCGTAGGCATGAAAGTAGTGTATGCAGGCAAGGACCCGCAGGACAAGAGTGCTGCGCTGGAAGCTGCCAAAAATATTGATGCCGAGGATCTTGCCAATCCCCGCCTGCGTCAGGAACGCATCGGTCAGGCCGCATCCGTTGTTTCTGCCTTCCCCGAAGTGCGCGAGGCATTGCTTGAATTCCAACGCCAGTTTGCCGCTTCCGGCAAGGGTGCGGTGCTTGATGGCCGAGATATCGGCACAGTGGTTTGCCCTGATGCAGATTTTAAATTCTTTGTTACCGCCACGCTTTATGCGCGCGCCAAGCGCCGCCACCGCGAGCTTCAGGGGCAAGGTATCGAGGTCGTGTTTGAATCAGTGCTGGAAGACCTACGAGAGCGTGATGCGCGGGATGAAAAACGCTCCGTCGCCCCGCTAAAACCGGCGGACGATGCTATTATTATCGACAGCTCGGCAATTGACGCAAACAATGTATTTGAAAAAGTATCGCAGATTGTGCTTAAAAAATATCCCGCGCTGGCCGCTTAAGGCTTATTTATAAACGGGATTGACTGGCGGCTGCTGAGAGAAGCGTAGTGGCTGTCCTGGTTGGCCTTCGTTGGTAGGAAGAGGATCAGCCTTTCGATATGGCTGGGCCTTCGGCTTATCGCTTAAAACATAGCTGCTGCCGTCATGGTTTATAATAACGCGCTCTTGGTTTGGCGTTGGCTCCACAGGCCCGCCGCTGGAAAAACTAGAGTTTCTTTTATTGTTCTGGTGTTCATATATCGCCTGTACCAGATTATTGCCACGGTAAAGCTGGTAATCGTTGGCTTGCCGCTCAGCCATGACGCTCAGGTAGTACATGCCTACCCCAAACAACACCAACATAACTAATGCCACGATTCTCATAAGCTTGATTATACAAAATAAAACCCCATGCAGGCAAGCGCCAGCATGGGGTTTCTAATTTTTTGTTCACGTAGCGAGGTTAGCAGGCCTGACCCTGGTTCATCGCTATCATTGCGGCCAGCGAAGCAGCACCGAATATCACGGAGATACCAACACCAACTACGACGGCCTGTGTCCAGGTAATACGACCAAGGGTCGCCATGATGCCGAGAATGATAATACCCAAGGTGGCGATACCGCGACCAATCGAGGTGTTAATTACGGCGAGCGGGATGGTACACAGGGCGTTTGACATGCCGTTAGCGCTTGCATAAACATCACCAGCGCCGATGGCTAAGCAGATGACTGCCACAAAAAACATGTACCTGCTGGCATGTACCACAAATAGTGGCGCAGCAGATGATTTTTTGGTGTTTTTCATTGGAGGACTCTCCTAAAAATAATACATTAATCAATTGGTTGTTTTGTCTTTAAGTAAGTAATGTTTATAACGTCTAACATGCCTGACCTTGGTTCATTGCTATCATCGCGGCCAGTGAAGCAGCGCCAAATATCACCGAAATACCGACGCCCACAACTACTGCTTGCGTCCAAGTAATACGGCCTAATGTCGCCATAACGCCAAGAATAATTATACCAAGAGTCGCGATACCGCGTCCGATCGAGGTGTTAATTACTGCCAGAGGAATTGTACATAGGGCGTTTGACATACCGTTGGCGCTTGCATAAGCGTCTCCGGCACTAATAGCGAAACAGATTAAGGCCACAAAAAGCATGTATTTTGTAGCATCTCCCCCCAGGAACTGCAGGTTTAGTTGGTTTTTTTTGTTTTTCATCTGAGTATTCCCTAAAAGAGTCATACAAGTTAAGGCGTTTAGGCGCAAAGAGAGACACCCGAAGAAGCGATAACCATGATGCTTAGCGTCAAAACGCACCACATTGCGGTAAGCGTACCAAACTTATCAAAAAGTTTATTTATGTCAATGCTTTGCACAAGGTCGCTATTCTTTACAGCTGCTGCGTATGTCATAACCAATCTCCCGTAATTCAAATTTGAGCAAATATTCTAATTGCATATGCAATTTTGTAAAATATCACAGTACCCATGATACCATACAGCCTAAAATGCTATTGTTAAGATTATATGACAATTTGAGCAAAATTTTACCTATTTAAGGTGCAACAACTATAAAATACAGATTCTTAATAAGTGTGTGATTCCCCTATTCGCTATGGTGGGCCGCTTCGGGTTGTAGAGCAAAAACTTGTGCTACGGAATAGTTTCAAAACACCAACAAATAGCTTGATTTCATACTATTTCCGGGTACAAATTGGCCCCTATTTAACTCCAGAATGCGCGGTTTGTCAGCTAAACCGCTGTTTTATAGATTTTTCTTTAACCAGAAACAAGGCTGGCTGTTTCGTAACAAACAAGGGTTTCGGCGCTGCTGAACCCGTGTAAGGAAATAACATTATGGCATTTATGAACGCCACCACCAAATCCACCGATTCTGATTTTGATTTTTCCACCGCCGAAGATTTTGGCGCGTTGTTCGAAGAATCGATCAATTCCTCCGGCAAGAACGAAGGCTCGGTTATCACCGGAATTATCGTCGCCGTTGAAAAAGACGTTGTTATCATCGATGTCGGCCTGAAGTCGGAAGGCCGCGTTCCGCTGCGCGAATTTATCGTTGGCGGCGTTACTCCGGAACTCAAGACCGGTGATGAAGTAGAAGTGTATCTCGAGAAGATCGAAAATAAGAACGGCGAAGCCATGCTCTCCCGCGAGAAAGCCCTTCGCGAAGAAGCTTGGATTAAGCTGGAAAAAGCATGCGCCAACGCGCAGCGTGTGGAAGGCGTTATCTTTGGCCGTGTCAAGGGTGGTTTTACCGTCGATATTCAGGGCGCTGTAGCGTTTCTACCCGGTTCGCAGGTTGACATCCGCCCGATTCGCGACGTAACCCCGCTGATGCATATCAGCCAGCCGTTCCAGATTCTGAAAATGGACCGCAAGCGTGGCAACATCGTTGTTTCCCGCCGTGCCGTTCTCGAAGAATCGCGCGTTGAAGCACGCGAACAGCTGCTGGGCAAAATTGCTGAAGGCCAGGTGCTTGAAGGTATGGTCAAGAACATCACCGATTACGGTGCGTTCATTGACATGGGCGGTATTGACGGCTTGCTGCACGTCACCGATATTTCATGGCGCCGTATCAGCCATCCGTCGGAAGTGCTGCATCTCGGCCAGACTGTGAAGGTGATGGTGACCAAGTTCGACCAGAACACCAAGCGCGTCAGCCTCGGCATGAAGCAGCTTGAAACCAACCCGTGGCAGGGCGCCGACGTGAAATATACTGTTGGCACCAAGCTGCACGGCAAGATCACAAACATCACCGATTACGGTGCGTTTGTTGAACTGGAGCCGGGCATTGAAGGCCTCGTTCACGTTTCTGAAATTTCATGGGTGAAGAAAAACATGCATCCTTCCAAGCTGGTTTCGGTCAGTCAGGAAGTGGATGTTGTCGTACTCGATATCGACGCTGCCAAGCACCGTATCAGCCTTGGCATGAAGCAGTGCGAAGAAAATCCATGGGCTATCTACGCTACCAAAGTGAAGGTTGGCGATATGATTGAAGGCGAAATCCGCAACATCACCGATTTCGGTCTGTTCGTTGGCCTTGATGGTGATATTGACGGCCTCGTGCATCATTCCGATCTCAGCTGGAAAGATGCAGGCGACGTTGCCATCAAAAACTACAAAAAGGGTGACAAAATCAAAACAAAGATTCTTGCCATTGATGTCGAAAAAGAACGTATCAGCCTCGGCGTGAAGCAGCTGGATAGCGATCCTGCTGAATCCGAACTGGCTGGTATCGCCAAGGGCGCAACGGTTACCTGCACGGTTACCGAAGTGCATGATGACGGCATCACCCTGAAGGTAACGGACAATGTTCAGAGCTTCGTTAAGAAGGCTGACCTCGCCCGCGAACGTCAGGAACAGCGCACCGACCGCTTTGCAGTGGGTGATCGCGTTGACGCCAAGATCACCAGCGTTGATAAGGCAACCCGCAAGGTGGCCCTGTCCATCAAGGCACTGGAAGCCGAAGAACACAAGAAAGCGATTGCTGAATACGGTTCTGTGGACAGCGGCGCATCGCTTGGCGATATCCTTGGTGCTGCCCTTGATCAGGCCGCTGCTGAGAAGACCGGCAAGAAGAGCAAGAAGACACAAGCATAGTTTTTTGGCGCATAATATATGGCAATGAGCGCGGATACGTTACTTGACAGGCTTTACCTGAAAGGTCAGGTCACCAAGTGGCGTATCCTCGCGATTGCTTTCGCGGCGCTTGCTTTTATCGTCAGTTTTGAAAGCGTGCTTCCCAACTCTCCCATGGAGAAGGAATACGTGGCGCGTGTCAGTATTGACGGCTTCGTCTCTGATAACCAGAAATTCTACGACCTTCTCAAAACCATAGAAAAAAACCGCAAAATTAAAGCTGTCATCGTGTCGCTGGATACGCCGGGCGGCAGTGCGGTGGGCGGCGAGGAAATTTTCCTGCGCCTGCGGCAAATGTCTCAAAAAAAACCTATAGTGGCGGTAATGCGCTCTGTTAGCGCGTCTGCTGGCTATATGGTGGCGCTGGGTGCGGATTATATTGTCGCCCGCGAGGGAACAATTACCGGCTCGATTGGCGTGCTGATACAATCGGCAGAAGTTACGCAGCTGGCCGAAAAGCTTGGTATTAAGCCGGTAATTATCAAATCCTCGGCACTTAAAGGCAGTCCCTCACCCTTTGAAAAATCGACGCCGGAATCAGAAAAAGTTATTGGCGATGTTATTCAGGATTTTTACAACCGTTTCGTACAAATGGTGGCTGAACGCCGCAATTTACCTAGAGAAAAGGTGGTCGTACTCGCGGACGGCCGCATCTACAGCGGGAAACGGGCCGTCGAGACCAAGCTAATCGATGCAATTGGCGGGGAACAGGAGGCCATGAAATGGCTGGTAGAACAAAAGCATATAAGTGACGGATTAGAGATAAAAGATGCTAAAATGCCGCAACCGGACAACCTGATTGATAATATTTCTCAGAGTGTTACCGGAAAATTTTTTCAAAGCAGCGGCTTATCGCTTGACGGCTTACTTGCAATCTGGCATCCTGAACTACACTAATCCATTCTATTTCAAAGGCCTGCACACATGACCAAATCTGAACTCGTCCTTAGACTCGCTAAGAGATATCCTCACCTCTATCAGCGCGATATTGAAACGCTGGTTAACACCGTTTTTGACAGCATTTCCACTACGCTGGTCGAAGGTGGCCGTGTTGAGCTGCGTGGCTTTGGTGCGTTTTCCATCCGCAAGCGTGAAGCACGCAAGGCCCGCAATCCGAAAAATGGTCAGGAAGTGCATATCGGCGAGCGTTTCGCCATCTACTTCCGCACTGGCAAGGAACTGCGCGAGCGCATCAATAAAATGCCGGTGATGACGCATTCTTCCTCCGCTAACTAAATCATTGTTGCGTTAGGTGCTTACTTCAACCAAGCGTATGCTTAGGGCGGTCGCTGTTGCGGTTGTCACCATATTTTTCCTGATATTTGCCGTCGATAACCACGATCCGGTCAGCATTGGCCTGTTCCCGCTCCCCTATACTTTTGAAATACCCAAGTTTCTGCTGGCGCTGGTGTGTTTTGCCGGGGGCGTGGTGGTTGGCGGCTTTACGGTTAGCCTCAAGCTCACCAGAACGCGCCGCTTGTTTAAGCATGAACATAAGCGTGTTGTCGCCCTGCAAAACGAGCTTAAAGGTGTCAAGGAACAGCAGCCGCGCTCGCTGACTGTGGCGGGCGGCTGATTTCTCCCATGACGGTTTCCATCAAAATTTGCGGCCTTACGGACGAAGTGTCGGTAAAGGCCGTTATTGACGTCAGGGCGGATTATGCAGGCTTTGTGTATTTCCCCGCTTCCCCGCGCCATATAACACTGGAAAAAGCAGCAGAATTGAAGTCACTCCTGCCCGCCTCCATCAAGTCCGTATCGGTGCTGGTAGATCCCGACGATGCGCTGCTGGCACAGGTATTTTCAGTGCTTAAGCCGGATTATGTGCAACTGCACGGCAAGGAATCACCAGCGCGATTGCAGGACATACGCAATGCGCACCCCGCTGCTAAAATTATAAAAGCCCTGAAAATCCGCACGTCCGACGATGTGGCGCAGGCGGCGTCATTCAAGGCGGTTGCCGACATGCTGTTGTTTGACGCCAAGGCGCCGGAACTGCCAGGCATGCTGCCGGGCGGCAATGGTCTGAGCTTTGACTGGGCGCTGCTTAAAAACCGTGAATTCCCACTGCCATGGATGCTTTCCGGCGGCTTGAATATTGAGAACGTGGCCGACGCTGTACGACAAAGCGGTGCGCACATGGTGGATATCTCTTCTGGCGTTGAGCGCGCACCCGGTGTAAAAGACCCTGCGTTGATAAAAGCGTTTACCGATAAGGCAAGGGGTATATGAAAACCAATCTGGCAGGGCCAGACGAGCGCGGGCATTTCGGAATTTACGGCGGACGTTATGTCGCCGAAACGCTGATGCCGCTTATTCTCGACGTCGAGAAAGCCTATCAGTCGCTCAAAAACGATCCCGAGTTTCACAAGCAACTCGATTATTATTTCAAGCATTATGTCGGCCGCCCCAGCCCGCTCTATTTTGCAGCGCGGATGACCGAATATTGTGGCGGTGCAAAAATCTATTTCAAGCGCGACGAATTGAACCACACGGGCGCGCACAAAATCAATAACTGCATCGGTCAAGTGCTGCTGGCCAAAAAGCTTGGCAAAAAGCGCATTATAGCTGAAACAGGCGCCGGCCAGCACGGTGTGGCGACTGCCACGGTGTGCGCCCTCTTTGGCCTGCAATGTGTGGTGTATATGGGCGCGAAGGATATTGAACGCCAGGCACCCAACGTATTCCGCATGAAAATCCTTGGCGCCGAGGTGATTCCCGTGCAGTCAGGCTCGTGTACATTGAAAGATGCCATGAATGAAGCGCTACGCGACTGGGTAACGAATGTGGAAAGCACATTTTACCTTATCGGCACGGCGGCAGGTCCGCATCCATACCCCGAGATGGTGCGTGATTTCCAGTCAATCATAGGCCGTGAAACGCGCGAGCAGATGCAGGAAGCCGAAGGGCGCCTGCCCGATACGCTGGTGGCTAGTATTGGCGGCGGGTCAAACGCGATTGGCCTGTTTCATCCATTCATACAAGAGCCTAGTGTCAGCATGATTGGCGTGGAAGCGGCAGGGCATGGGCTGGACTCGGGAGAGCATGCTGCATCCATTACGCGCGGCGCGCCGGGCGTGCTGCATGGCAGCCGCACCTACCTGCTGCAGGATGACGACGGCCAGATAAAAGACGCCCACTCGATTTCCGCAGGGCTTGATTATCCGGGCATCGGGCCGGAACATGCGTGGCTGCATGACACAGGACGCGTGCAATATGTTTCCATCACCGATAATGAGGCGCTGGAAGCGTTTCAGACCGTATCGAAGCTCGAAGGCATTATCCCTGCCCTTGAACCTTCGCACGCGCTGGCACATGTGATGAAAATCGCGCCCAAGCTGCCCTCCAGCCACCTGCTGGTTGTGAATATGTGCGGGCGCGGCGACAAGGATATTTTCACCGTGGCCAATGCGCTTGGGGTAAAATTATGAATTGCGCTCAATGCTCAAGAAAAAATGTGATTTTTTCTTCGCTTTTTGGCGCCGCGCATGCTGCGCCCCTCAATGGGGCTGTGATATGAGCAAGCGCATCGAAACCGCATTTGAGAAAATACGTGCCACCAATCGCGCGGCGCTGATTCCATTCATTATGGGCTATCACCCCGACGCCAACACATCTGCAGCTTTGCTGGATGCCCTGCCCGCCGCAGGCGCAGACATCATTGAAATTGGCATTCCCTTCTCTGACCCGATGGCCGACGGTCCGGTGATTCAGGCCGCTGGCAAACAGGCGCTGGAACAAGGCGCAAAGCTTGCAGGCATTCTGGAGCTGGTGCGCGTTTTCCGTAAAAAACACGCCGATGTGCCGGTGATACTGATGGGTTATTTCAACCCCGTGTACCGTTATGGCAGTGAGAAATTCTGTAACGACGCCACAGCAGCAGGTGTTGACGGCATCATCCTTGTCGATTTGCCACCGGAAGAGGAAGACGAAATACGCCCTTACCTCGATAAAAGCGGTCTGAAACTCATTCGCCTGATTGCGCCCACCAGCGGCGATGCAAGGCTTAAAACACTCTGTGCTTCGGCAAGCGGCTTTGTGTATTACATCTCGGTGGCGGGCATTACCGGCGCAAAGACGGCGAGCGCGTCTGACCTTACAGGTAAGCTGGCGCAATTGCGCGGCGTCACCAAATTGCCGGTGGCCGTTGGTTTTGGCATCAAGACCGTGCAGCAGGTAAAAGACGTGGCGGCGGTGGCTGATGCAGTGGTGGTTGGTTCGGCGCTGGTGGATGTGATTGCCAAGGCAAAAGATGGCAGCGCCGCGGTTAGCGACGCGTCGAAGTTTGTCAGTGATTTGGCAAAAGGTCTGAAACGGTAAAATACCCTGCCACCAACTGTGACTGGCGCAGCGCTTCTGCGGCGGTATCCAGTGAACCCAGCAACTTCGGCAATTTATAAACCGGCAGCGAGGCGTCGCCGTAAATCTGCGGACCCGGCTCGTTTTTATTGGCAATTCCATAGTGCATAGCAGCCAGAATTATGGCAATCACGCGGCCTGTGTTGGCGTCTGCGCCGGAAACGCGGTGTTCGATGTGTTTTTTATCATGCTCGGCCTGCGGCAGGCGGATGGCGCAGCTGCGGTTATTTGCGCCCCAGCTGACACATAATGGTGTGGTTTTACCTGCTATAAAACGGTCATAGGAATGTGGCGATGGTGCGAAAACGGCCATGGAATCATGCATCCAGTGCAGCAGGCCGCCGATGCTGAAATTCAGTTCGTCGCTGATGCGATCGTCGTCTTTGTAATACATGTTCTTGCCGTCGGCATCGGCAAGGTGGATATGGATATGCAGGCCGTTGCCAGGCTGGTCTGCACTTGGCTTGGCAGAGAAATCGGCCTTCAGGGAGTGTTGGCTGGCTACTTCGGCAATGATGTGCTTCAGCAATTCGGTGTCGTGCGCGGTTTTGACGGGGTCATTGCATGGCTTGATGGAAATTTCATGCTGCTCAGGGCCGTCTTCCTTGCCGATATGGGCAACATCAATGCCCTTGTCTTCGGCGGCTTTGCGGATTTCTGCATAACATGCTTCGACGGCGGTAGATTGCGCCGAGCCATGCATGGAAAATTCGATTTCCGCTGCGGTGTAGGGATACAGGCCATGGTCATCGCGCAGGCGCTGCACTTGCGGGGTGATGAGGGCAGCGTATGCCGCTGTCATAATCGTTTCCGTTTACGCACCGCCGATGACGGAATCAATCCATTCCACCAGCTTGCTTTTGGGCAGTGAACCGACCTTGGTGGAGAGCGCCTGACCATCTTTGAAGATGATAAGGGTAGGAATGCCGCGCACGCCGAACTTCTGCGGAGTGCCGGGGTTTTTATCGATATTCACCTTGGCGATAGTGATACGGCCTGCGCGCTCGTTGGCGATTTCATCAAGGATAGGGGAAATCTGTCGGCACGGGCCACACCATTCGGCCCAGAAATCTACGAGGAATGTGCCGTTGGCTTTCAGGATGCGGTGTTCGAATTCGCTATCATCAATATGCAGTGCAGCCATAAAACGGTCCTTTCAGTGAATGAATTACATTATATGTAGGTACTTGTATCGACTTCGTCAAGCAGTGCCTCGTCCAGCGGCGTAAGTTTCGGAAGCGCGGTCCATAACAGCCCGCAATATACCTTTTTTTCAGGATATATGCGCTGCATCAGCAGTTGGTACAGGCGCATCTGGCTCAGGTAGGCGGTAGGAGTCTCACGCGGGTTTTCCGGCGCGTTGCGGTTGCTTTTGAAATCGACAATCCACACTTCTTTTTCGCTGATATGCATACGGTCTATCTGCCCTGCTACTGCGACCTGTCTGCCATTAATATCAACGCAGCCAGCGACGGGCGCTTCCGCCAGCGAGCCTTCGCCGAAAAGGAATGCAAACGGCGGGTGGGTGATGATGTGCATGGCTTCGCGCACACATGCGTCCAGCACGTCCTGCGGCATGGATTTGCGGTAAAGCGCGGCGATATTCACTCCGGCCTGCACGCGCTTGCTTTCTGCTATTTCCGGCAGGTGCTGCAACAGGCGGTGGATGAGTGTGCCGCGCTGGTAGAAATGTGCATCACCCGTAAGCGGCGACGCTGCGGCCGGCTCTTCTGCCACCATGCGCGAAGGCACTAGCGGTTGTGGCGGGTTTGGTTCGTTCGGTGCGCGGGCGCGCAGGAACGCCAGCTGCGAATCAGCAGGCGCATCAACCGCAATATTGGCAGGTGCGTTGGCCACGGGTATTGCCGCTGCCGGCAATTCACCGAGGCGCAGTCCCTCGCCATTTTCATGTGTAAATTTTTGGGAAATTGGTTCCAGTCCTGCTTTTATAAGATCGTACCAGTGGGTTTCGTTGAGTTTTTTCTGAGGTTGAATGCCGCAGATATACAGTTGGTCTTCGGCACGTGTGAGTGCCACATAGAGCTGACGGCGGTATTCCTGCATTTCGGCTTGCCGTTTTTGCCGACGCAGTGTGGTGCATAACGCATTGTCATTACCCTTGGCGCGAGGCCAGAACGGTAGCGGTGATTTTTCACCCTCCTCCTCCCACAGAAACACATCATTCTGCGGTGGCAGGCTGGTAGTATCCGGCAATATCACAATCGGTGCTTCCAGCCCTTTTGCCCCATGCACGGTGAGAATGCGTACCTGATTATGTGCTTGCTCCATGTCGCGCTTGATTTCGCTGTTGCTTGACGTAATCCAATGTATGAAACCTTGTAGTGACGGCGTGTGGCTGCGTTCGTAGAGCAGCGCCTGCCCTAGGAATTCATCGATGGAATCGTGATATTCGCTGCCCATGCGTCCGGTAAAGCGCCTGCGAGCGCCCAGCGTGTCCAGCAGATAGGCATAGAGTTCGTAGGGCTTCACAAAATCCGCGCGCGAGCGAAGGTCGCTGAGCAGCGTAAAAACCTCGTCAAACGGCGGCTTGCCCGACATCTGGTACAGTCGCGCCCACAACCTGTCGTCGCCACGGTTATGGGCCAGTGTGAACAAATCATCTTCACTCAAGTTGCATATCGGACTTTTGAGTACACAGGCCAGCGTCAGGTCGTCTTCAGGCAGCAACAGGCACTGGCCGAACGCAATCAAATCGGCAATGGCGAGGTTCTCGCCCAGCTCCATGCGGTCGTGGCCTGCCACGGGGATGCCTCTGCGCTTGAGTGCGCGCACCAGTGGATCGACAAGCAGGCCGCGCTTGCGCACCAATATCATGATGTCGCCTGCATCGATATTGCGCTTTTTGCTTTCGATATACATGCCGTCATCCAGCCAGCCGCGTATGGTGGATGCAATCTGGCGCACGAATTGCAACACTGGCGGCGGTGCATCTTCATCTTTTTTCGGCGGGAGCAGTAGCGGCCACATTTCCACCAGCCCGTAATAGTCCTGACGGTGGATTTTATGTTCAATCTGCACATCATCAAATGTAAGGCCATGGCGGGTGGCAGCGTTTGCGAACACGGCGTCGGTGGCGGAGAGTATCGCCTGTGTGGAGCGGTAGGATTTGGTCAGCGCGCGCTGATGCACCTGCATGCCTGCGTCTTTGATGCGCTGCGTGAAGTAGCGCTGCATTTTTCCCAGTGCGGCGGGGTCAGCTCCCTGAAAACTGTAGATGGATTGTTTTTCGTCACCCACCACGAACAGCGAGCGGTCGGCCTCGGCGCGGCCAAGGCCGGAGAAAAATTCCTCGGTCAGTGCTTTGACAATGTTCCACTGGATAGGGCTGGTGTCCTGCGCTTCGTCAATCAGCACATGGTCGATGCCGCCATCGAGCTTGAACAGCACCCACGGCGCGATGCCCGGCCGCTCCAGCAGGTTGCGGGCCGTGAGTATGAGGTCGTCATAATCCATCTGCACCTGCGAATGCTTGAGCGTTTCATACAGCGCCAGCAACTCGTGCGCTACGCGCAACATATGTGCGGTGCTTTCTGCTACCTTCAGTGTGTTCCATGGCTCAAGGAAACGCAGCATGCGCTGTTGTTCGGCAAACAAGAGTGCTTCCTGGCTTTCGCTTAAAGAGCCTTTATTGAAAAAGCTTTTTTGCGTGCGCGCTTCCAGTTCCTTTGTTAGCACTATGCCAATGTAGGGTTTTACATCGTCAAGCGTTTGCTTGCCATTTGCTGTCTCCAGCCAGCGTGCCAAGCCCTGCCCTGTTTTTTGATCGGTAGCTTTTCCCTGCACCAGCAGTGCCGTGATTTCGCGTAAAGCGGCTAGCGTTTGCGCGTCATAGGTGAAATGTTGCGCAACCAGTGCTTCAGCGTTTATGTTTTGCGATATACCGAGCTGTGCATAGACATCGGCAATCGCGCTGTTCACTGCATCATAACCAGAAAAAAGCGCAAGGAAGCGTGATTTATACTTCACGATCTCTTCCAGCAGTTTCTGCACAGTGAATTCGCTGATGCCATGGGCGATGGCGTGGAGGCTGGCAAGCAGCGCGGGGTCATCTGCCTGCGCCTTGCTAAACAGGCGCATGCGCGCTTCTTTAAGCAGTTCCTGTTCAGTGCGCTTGTCCATGACGGCAAAATGCGGGCTGACGCCAGCTTCAAGCGGGAAACGACGCAGCAGCGACTGGCTGAAGCCGTGGATGGTTTGTATGCGCACGCCTTCCGGCGCTTCCAGCACAGTGGCGAACAGCCCCCTCGCCCGCTCGGTCAAATGCGCTGGCGGTGCGCTGCCGATGAGTTTTTCCAGCTCTTTTTCTAGCGACTGTTTATCCGTCATCACCCATTCACCCAGTACTTTCAGCACGCGGTTGGACATTTCGGCGGCAGCGGCGTTGGTAAAGGTAAGGCAGAGTATGCGTGACGGCGAAACGCCATGCAGCAGCAAACCCAGCACGCGGTTGGTCAGCAGGCTGGTTTTACCTGCACCTGCATTGGCAGATACAAATACCGACATATCCGGCCTGAAGGCGGTGTGGAGTTCATAAGCCCCTGTGTTAAGGGCCTGCGCTGCGGAGATAGATGGCATTTTAGCAGTATTTGTCATAAAAAATTAACATCAATTAACGAATAAGCAAGGAAATCTGCGGTATAATGAGGGTTCAAACACAGGAGACAATACACGCCATGCAACATCATATGCACACCAATATTGGGCCGCAGACGGTTGTTTTCATGCCTAGCGTGTTTAATGAAACCATGCAGTTGCTCAACGACTCGCATGAGTACTTTTTTCTGTTTGGTGAAGATGACCAGAGCCGTATCGAAAACGACCTGCGCGCGCTTTACACTTGCGAGATGTCGCGCATTACGCTGAGGCTGTCTTCTATCATGTCGTGGATCATGGTGCAGCGTGCGGTATGCGCCGGCAAGATCGAGGCCGAGGACGCCGCACAGCGTTATGGGCTGGATTTCCAGCATATCTGCCTTGTTGACAACCGTGTACTCCATGGCGTGCTGCCGTCGTATGTGTGCTACCTTCTCGATCGCTCGCTGGAGCTGTATGAGCGCGTGCTTCGCCTTGACGACCAGTTCAAGCAGATTCATTAAGCCGCTTCCCATTCTTTTTTCCGTGTCAGGTGTTCGTAGTCGTTATACTCGAGTTCAAGCGATTTATACTGCTGCGCAGTGTATGGTTCAGACGCATTGTCAAAACGCCTAACCAGTGACTCCAGCCGTGTCTGCGTTTCTGTCAGCCATGCGTTTATACCTATTTCTTTACAGTGGCGGTGGAAGCTGTCGATTTCGCATTGTTCGGCGCTGCTGCCCAGTTTCCAGTACTCGGTGGCGGCAATGGCATTTGGTAGTGGCGACACCGGTGGATCAAGCGTTCCGTTGAGCAGCACCAGCGATTCCAGCGGCAACTGGTTGGCGATGCCGCGTTCGAAGTCTTTTTTCTCTCGTGCTTTTCCGGTTTTATAATCGATGACGGCGGCGCTTCCGTCCTTGCGTAATTCAATGCGGTCGATGCTGGTGGTGAGCGTGAATGGTTTTCCGTCCACGGCGAATTCCCAATTTCCTTTGCATTCGGCGAACACTTGCGTGATGCCTCCCCTTCTCTCTTTTTCTTGCACAACAACCCACTGCGCGACATTTTCAAAACGCGGCCACCACAGGCAATGCACGGCGGGACGGTCGATATAGGTTGAAAACGCGCTTTTACCACATTCTATCAGCGCTGCTAATGCATCGTCTGGTAGGGATTGCGGCCAACGCTTGGCAAATAACTCCAGCGCTTTATGTACCAGCGTGCCAAAATCGGCGGCGTCCGGCTCTTCGTCAATCGGCGGCAGCATGGAAAGCTTGAGTACATACTGTGCGTAAATGGCGTAGGGGTCGCGCAGCCAGCGGTCGATGGCGGTAATGCGCATTTGGCGCGGACGTGCAGCCAGCGGCGGTTTTGGCGCAGGTGGCTGCAGTGTGGGCAATGCCTGCGGCTGGTCAAGGAACTGCTTGCGCTGCGTGTAATAATTATTGGCGCTTAAGTCTTCGGCCAGTGTTTTGTCAAGCCCGTCCACCAGCGTTTTCAGGCGCACCAGCCAGCGCGATGGTACGGTGGGTGCGCCTTCCACTTTTTCGGCGCGGCTGAGGATGACTTCTTTCGCGCAGCAGAACTGGAATACGTCATGCGCCGCGATGCCGATATTGTATTCCGGTGTATCAAGGCCGAATTTGGTGCGCATGGGGCGGCTCATCCACGGGTCGGCCTCGGGCGTGGCGGGCCATGTGCCTTCATTAAGGCTGCCCAATATCATCAGGTCGAAATGCTGCAGCCGCGCTTCCATTGGTCCCAGCACATGCAAGCGCGGGTGCAGGCCGTGGCGCGGGCGGTGGGCTTGCTCGGCAAGCAGCGCGTCTAGCAGGCCGGAATAGTTGAACGTGTCGATTGGCTCTAGCCTGTCTGCATGTTCCAGCAGTTGCGCAAGGAAAACGGCAAGATTGTTGCCCGCCTCACCCGACCACAGGCGTTCGTCTCCGCGCTTGTCAGCGGTGGAAGCAAGCCATTCGGCAAAGGCGATGTGCGCTTCCAGCATATCGCGCAAGCTGGCGTTATTTTTGTGTTCAAAAAAACGCAGGAAAACTTTGCCTTTTGCGCGGATATTTTCCAGCAGTGAATGCAGTTGTTTATATTCAGCCGCGCCATGACAGAGCGCATCCAGCCCTGGCGTGTGGCGTACACCGCGCAGCAGCTTGGTGGTTTCCATATCGCGTGAGAGCTTGCGGCATAGCGACGGCTCGATGCCAGCGGCGGCCAGCGGGTGCCGCAGCATGGCGAGCAAGGGTACAGGTGCGCACTGGCTGGTGGCCATCTGTGCCACAAGGCGCAGGAAACAGGCAGGCGGCGTATCGCGTAGCGGCATGCCTGCCGAGTCGTCGAGCGTGATGCCAAAGCGGTGCATTTGCGAGGCCACCATGCGTGCAAGGTTGCGGTCAGGCGTGATCAAAGCTGCGGTTTTGGCAGGTGTTTCTAGCGCCTCGCGTAGTGCTATGGCAATCATGCGCGCTTCGTCGGCTTGCGTTTCGGCAACCAGCAGGCGCATACCCTGCAAACCCTCTTTCAGCGGCGGTTTGGCCAGTGACCATCCGGCGGTGGATGCGGGCGGTTGGAAGATAGTGCGCAGGCATGTAATACGTGCTTCCCGCGCACTGGCAGGCACAGATGGCACATCAAGCATGACAACATTGGTGCGTTTTACGTCCAGTCTATCCAGTAATTGCTTCAAGCTGTATTGCGGGTGAGTTTCGTCGAGTATGTTCCAGTCGGCGTCACCCATGGCGGAATCAAGCGCGGGCAAAACCAGTTTGCCCTGAGGCAGGGCGGCGATGGTGGCAAGCAACTTTGCCGTGGCGGGCTGGCTGCCGGTGGAGCTGGCGGCGATGACCGGATGCGTAGGTGGCTGTTTTCGCCAGTGGGCGGCGGTGGCGGCAAGCACGCGGTTGCGCTGTTCCACCACGTCGAGCAGACCCTCCTCTGCAAGGATGCCAGGCCACTGGCGCGAGACGATATTGAGGAATTCAACGGTTTGCTCCCAATGTTTGGCCATGTCGCCGCCCTTGTCCACCAGCGAGGCAATGGCGGACATGTCGAGGCCTGCACGCGTGGCTTCGTCCAGTAGCGAGGCCAGCTGGCGCGCTAGTTTTGCCGCCTGCTCGATATTGTAGCTGCGGTTTTTGTTTATACCGGATTTGCGCTTTTCAAAACCATGTACCAGCCGCGTCAGCAACAATTGGCGGCACAGGGGGGTGATGGCGGCAGGCAGTGCCGAATCCTCGCTGTAGTGGGCAGCGGCAAATTCCTCATCGGCGTCACCAATGGGCTGAATGCGTGGAAGCAGCATTGGCTTTCCGGCGCTGATTTCCAGCAGCGCGTTGCGCAGGCTGCGGCAGGCGCGGCGGTTGGGCAGCAAAACCAGCGTTTTGCTCATTAAAGCGGCGTTATGGCCGTACTCAGCCATAAGCCAGCCCGCCAACGCGTTAATAAAGGCTTTACCAGCGGGAATAGTGTAGCAATGCAGCGCTTGGTTCATGATATTTTAACCTCTGGAAAGGTATAAATAATCGAGATTATTGTACCTGTATAGCACTTGTAGGGGATGAAGTAGATAAATTCATGCTGGCGCCACTGGAAAAAATTGCGTCTTTGATTACCGAAGAACTCAACATGCTCTGGCAGGCGCATGAAGCGGTCGGCCTGAAGGGCTATATGTCGCTGTATACGCTGGATATACAAGTTCCCTTCCGCGCCAAGTCACCGGGTATTCTGTTCTGGTTCAACCGTGATGAAACGGCCGACGCGGTGCAGCAGATTGTGCATTATTACAATCAGGGCATCCTGCCGAACTCGACACTTTTGCTCAACCCCATCGTCCACAGCAAGAAGACAGGCAAGAAAGCCAAATATACGAACGAACAAGACGAACCCGACATTTACACACCACTTGGTTCCGGAATTATCTGGGCAACATCACTCAGCCTTGGTATCGATGTACTCAGTGATGAGTCCACCGACCGTATCTGGGAACTAAACGTATTTGCCAGCCCCTACCATCGCGGCGACAACGAGCGCGCAGGCCTTAAAATCATCGGATTTTGCGACGAAGCGCAAGCGCCTGTCGAAGATGGCAAGAGCGTTACCGGCTGCAGAGAATTGTATGACATTGCCAATATCACCAGCGAGCAATATGCTTCATTTTATATGCTTTCCGGCATCTCATACCTCACCAACAACGGTTTGTTCCAGCATCCATTTTTTGAATCATTGTTCCCTAAGGGAGTACTAAAAGACAAAGCTTCACGCCAAAAACTTATTGAAGATAATTCTATCAATGTGCAGAAGGCGCTTGATGCGGCCTATTGCTGGAATTCATATGAACATCATCACTCGCTGTATAAAAAATTCGGCACCAATCCCGATGATGTGGAAGACAACCTGAAATTCTTCAATCTGGTAGCGCGTGACGTTGAGTTATTTGATGCCACCGGACCGATGCGCAAAGATGCCGAAGAAATGTTCGAGTTTATTGTCCCCGGCCTTATCCCACGCGGTGCGGTAACGCTGATTGGTGCAACCGGCGGCACGGGTAAAAGCTCGCTCGCACACCTGTTGTGCATCATGGCGTCGGTTGATTATGATTTAGGTGAAGAAGCGCCGCGCTGGCTTGGCCAACGCCTTGCCATTGAAAAATGCAAAGGTATCTGCGTGTATTTCTCGGGTGAAGACGGCCCGCCTATTATTAACGCACGCGCAGCTATTTTCGATCAGCGCGGACGTGCCAGGCGCCTGATGTTCCAGCGCACGGATTTTGGCGAAGGCGTTTCTTTCTCGCAGCATATGCGGCGTCTGCACAAAATTCCCGATGTGCCGATTATGGTTATCGACCCCGCGCGTAAATATCTCACAGGCGATGAAAATGATGCGGGTGTGGTGAGTGAGTTTTTTGAAGCTATCGAAGAATTCGCCATTCAGAAAAGTGCCGCCGTGGTGATTGTCCACCACTTGCAAAAAGGCGCGAATCCCAAATCAGCGCCTGAGGTGCTTGACCTCCTGCGTGGTTCACAGGTATTCATCGACCGTCCTCGTGTAGTTATCGGTATGTTCCGCGACGGCCCCTATACGGTTGTTGGCCTTGCGAAAAATAACATTCCGCCCAACCTTGGCATGGTTACAGATGAGCGCGTGTTTGCGCGTGACCCCAAAAATCTGCAGCTTATCTGGCTGCCCGGACATGAAGGGATACGCAGTGCAAACCTGTCAGAAGAAGAACTATTGAAAATCGCCGAAGCGGCAAAAAAGACCGGACATTAGTCGGTAGCGGAAATCAAGATTGATAGAAATCAGGCTTGTCCGGCTTGCCACCAGTCATTGACGGGGCGGCGGTCACATGGGCTGTTTTCGGCGCCGACACATGGGCTTTTAAGGTCGGTTATACGGTTGGAGCAACCGCTCAACACAGCCAGCAACACGCCAATCAAAACAAGTCTTGCCATAGCCTACCCTTTTCGAAGGTTACGATTTCAACTACAGTGTATTCAATGTAAGGCTAATAGCAATCATAAAGTGAGGCGTATGAGCTGCTTATCTGCCACCCGGCATTCTTCCAATACGCCTGCGAAGTTCTGCAACAGGGTCGCCACCGCCACCAACACCTACGCCCACAGGCCGTATCGGGCGGGGGGCAAGTAGTCCACCACCCGGTGCGCCGCCAACAGGTGCTGGTACTATAGCCTCAGGGCGGGCCGGCATGCCACCTGCGCCAATCGGAGCTGGACCGCCTGGTGCGCCGACGCCACCTCCACCGCCTGTTCCTGGTCTGACACCACGACCTGCGCCGCCTGCACCAGGCTCTGCAGGGCGTACACCTGGAGGCGGGTTAACGCTGAACCTACCGCCGGGGCCGAATAAGCCGCCATTTCCAGTCAAGCCATTTCCGGATGTGTCACGCTCCGGTTTCGCGCCTTGCCAAGCTCGAGATCCAGGGAGATTGCCGCGGGAATCTTTTGCGCCTGCACCGCCTCCGGATTCTGGGGGTTTTTCAGAACCGCCGGCACTGGTAAACCATTCTTTGATAGAAGTACCCATGCCGGATAAATTGGTAGAAGCGCCCGAAATATCTTTTGCAATTTCAATGACGACTGAATTAAATCTTACCGCCAGTTCTGCTACCATTACGAACATAATAACGTTCATGATTCTGATCGGAAATTCGTCGGTTGCGCCTGCGGCACCTTTAAAATCCCATTCACCCGAGAATTCTTGCCAACCTGCCGGTCCACCAGGTACCATAAAGCGCCAGAAATGTTGTGTAATTGGCCCGCCTTCGCTGCCCCCGACAACAGCAGTCCAGCATGAAGGGGTGTATATCAAGTGATCTATCAATGCCACAATCAGCTGAATAAAGAATGCGAAGAAGGAAAACAGCATGATTGGTTGTAGGCACGCATTGACGATTTGATTGAGCCATTCCTGAAACAGGTGCGCAGTTCGGTTGAACATAATGCAAGGGATGAAAAGAGGAGCCACGCCAAACATCATGGCCTTTAACAATAGAGCCATGAGGTACACCCACATGGCATTAATAACTGATTTAAGGAACGATCCGAGACCCGTCATCATAAGTATGCCAATAAGCATACCGTTAGGCCCGCTAAAGAAAGTGGCCATAAGTGTCACCACCATTTTATTGGACAAGCCTTTGCTTATTGCTACATCCAGCGGTGCAAAGGGTTCGCCGCCGGTTTCAAAGCCATATTGGTCCTGAATTGGCGTTGCGCCCGCCGCCATACCCGTTACAAAATTTATTATTTCATCGGTACCGTCATTAAAAAACCGGACAACATAATCACTAAAAAACATCCAGGAATCGTCGGATAACAATAACCCGACTATCATGACTTTTACATAGCGTATGGTGATCTCATAAACGGTTACCTGCATTGCGCCGGTAGTGAACATTATTCCGGTTACTGCAATGTAAAGAATAACAGCGGCTGAAACGGCATCTTGTAAATTACTGTCATTGATAAGATCATCGTACATTTGTTCGGAAACAGTATCCAAGGCGTTTTTTACTTCATCAACGATGCCTGTGATAATACCGTTGCCCGCGCCAGGGTTTGGAATCTCAAAAGATGAGCCGGTGGTGCAGGCATCCCTTGATTGCAGAGGCACAGACTGTGCGTAAGCACAATCAGCAGAAACCCCAATTCCTGTAAATAAAAACAGAACCAGGATTACGGCTTTTGCTGTCGTAGGCCGGTAGCCAAAAGGATATGTAAGTATAGCCTTTATCACAATCTATGCTCTTCCTTTTTCATAGCTCTAACGATCCCTCCGTGCGATCATGCTAGACATGGCGTCGATAAAGTCGCGGGAGCTTCTTTGTGCGCCAGTTGACGTATCTCCTGTCCCGCCAGCAGTTGGTGGTCCCGCACTTATCGGCGGCCGTGGCGCCCCTGGCGGCCTTGGTGGTCCTGACGGGCCACCTGGAGTGCCTGGTTCTGGACGTGAGGTAGCACCGCCCGCCTGATTTTCAAACCACTGTCCCATTGCTCCTGCCATAGCAGATATATTGGTCGAGGCACCTGCGATATCTTTGGCAACGTTGATAACAATTTCGTTAAAGCGGCTGGAAAGATCGGCAACAATCAGGAACGTAAGCGCTACAACAATGTTGAACGGCAAATCTGTGGTTCCGGCCGGTGTTACCATGCCTGAAAAGGTTATAAGGTTATCGAACGGGATGTAACCGCCGGCGCCGTCGGATTCCTGAGGGCGCCACATACGCTGGCCGAACGGTGACCCACGGAAGCTTTCGCGCAATTCTGTCCAACACACAGGATGGGCCATGGTTTTTTCTATAAGCGACTCCACGAGTTTTGCAAAGAACCCAAAAAATGCAAAAAGAAATATAGGTTGTAATGAAGCACTGACTATCTGGTTAAGCCAGCCATCAAACAGGTGTTTTGTTCTTGAGAACATCAAGAACGAAATAAATAGAGGGGCGAGACCAAACATCAGCGTCTTGATAACGAGTGACATAAGATATACCCACAGGGCCTTGAAGGTCGTTTTAATAAATGAGCCTACACAAGCCAAAATCAACAAACCAATAAGGAAGCCATTGGGTCCGGCAGTAAATGTTGCAAAAAGGCTAACCGCCATTTTTGCAGAAAGCGCTTTTGTGAGTGCATCATCGAGTGCCTGGAATGGTGGATCACCTGCAACGGATACACCGCCAACGGCAATGGCAGTTAACTGGTTGATGATATCATCTGTGCCGGTATTGAAGAACTCTATCACGTGACTTTCGAAGAACAACCATGATCCGGGCTGGATTAACATTCCAACGATGCCGAGTTTTACGCCACGAATCGTAATATCGGTGATTGTGGCCTGTACCATGCCGGCTGTGAACAATATTCCGTATATTGCTATATATAACGTTGCTACCGCTTCTACCGTATCAACAAAAGCCCCTGAGCCAATAATGCCCTCGTAAAGATCCTTTGCGACCTTATCTAATATCTTTTTGACCTCTATAATAATGATGCTGATAAGACCATCGCCTGCTGCAAAGTTCTCAAGATCATCATCATCAAACGTAGGAGAACTAGTGCATTCCGGGGTGCCGGCATCCGAGGGAAGAAATGGAGGCGCTGCTGCGTATGCAGAGTGAATGGACGCAGAGGTTATAAATAGCAGGCACATAGCGAGGCATACGGTCCCTGATACCGTACGCCATTTATCCGCTAATATTTTATATAACCTAAGCATATACTATCGTCGTCTCGTTACCATCATACCAGAGACAGCACCCAAGATGCCGCCTCCCTGCCTTGCAAGTCGTTGGTCATGCTGGTTGCCACCTGCTGCACCAGCGGCAGCACCACCAAGCTCGCCACCCAATGCACCGCCTGCGGTAGCACCCAAGCCCATTTCAATATTGCCACGTACGTTTTTGACCATTTCTGCTGGAGAAGTCGCGGATATAGGTATGCCAACAACAGCCCCGGCAATACCGCCAGTAATTTCCGGAATGCGGGTCACCATCGTTTTCATGAGCTGAGCAAACAGGAATAGTGCTATGAATTTATATGCCAGCACCTTTTTCCATTGTGGATCTGTTGGACCAAAATCAATAGAGGGTAACTGGAAGCTGCCGTTGCTGAACGCGTGCCGCAGGAATGGATTTACGGTAGTACCAACAGCGGGTGTATTGATCGGCGGCGGATTGTTGAAATCTTCCATACGAACACTCTGAAGGCGGTTGGTAAGCGATGTATCGCTTGGCATTACCCAGCCAAATACAGGGTTGTTAATACGCCATATACCACGGAAGTCACGACCCAATGGTAATACATCAATGATGCCATTAATCATATTTTCGAAAATCATCATGAATAAATGGACAAATGCAAAAAGAAGAGCTGGCATCAATATCACTGAAATAATCAGGTCGATAACTTTCCTCAGATAACGTTCGGTAATGAAAAATACGGCCCAGGGCAGGAATATGGGAGAAATGACAATCAGGAAGCCCAGCATGATTACCGACATGAGATAAGTGTAAACCACATTCATAATAAACATCAGCAGCGCAATCACTGCATGAGTGCCGGCTGCAAATACCATGAATCCAATTCCGGAATCGCCGGTTAGAGACCCTGCAATAATGCCCAATACTCCCTGGAACAACAGTAGTGTTGGGCCGAAGCCCAGTAAGTTACCGAGGAAGTTATCTATCTGGTACCATGGAGAATAACCGCCGCTCACAATAGTGATTAATTCTTGCGAGATATCGAATAGTGCCATGCCGTAATATTCAAGGTTAAACCAGAAATATGTGATTAACGTAATGCGTATAAGAAACATGGCGGAACGCCCCGGCTTCTCACCGCTAACCATGCGTATGCCGGCTATTGCAAAGCTGAGAGTTATTAGCGCGCCTGCCATGGGCGTTAAGAAAGCTTTTAGTGCAGAAAGCATGTTAAGCACGGCATCAATAACTGAGTCTTCGATACACCTGACGATCTTTGGGGTTAGATCGTGTTCAGTGAATCCGGGCGCGCATGTGTCCATATCCAATACTGGATCGGCGGCGTATGCTGCACCTGAATTATGCGTAATAATCAGTAACACCAGCAAGCACACTGGAATAAGCCGCAGCGGGAATTTGTAAGATTTTATTGATGCACACAAGCCAGCGAAAGTCATCGCGAGCCTCCGCTCTTGACTAGGTTCGTCATCTTACTCTTAAACGAATCCATAAGCGAACTGCCTGGCGGTGCGAGCTGCCCAAACCCTAGCGACGGCATGCCACCACCTGGTACACCTGCCAGACCTGCACTTAGGAACGGCAATGCATCAAGTAAAACCATGAAAATATACGTCACTACCACAGCCATGAAACATGACGTAAGTAGCTTAATCATAAATGCCGAACGATCGTCATCGCCATTACCTGTGATTCCATCCGGTCCATCTGTTGCCAATCCGTGATAGTGCGCGAGCTTATTCCAATTCACCGGTTTTGTTGGCCAGGCAACCCTAAAATAGTTGAGCTTTTTATTGGTTATACCCATTTTTTTGTAAATGCCGTTACGCCAGTCATCTACGCTTCCTACAAATGTAGTGCCAATCTGACCAGCCGTACCGGTTTGTGCTTTTTCTGGTACACCGAAATTAGTCATTACCTGTCTTGGGTTTATGTGCATGGCTTCACCACCTACATGGCTTCTTGCGTACATACCCTTTTTATCCATCCAGGCCCCAATCGTAAAATCGGGATCGTTGACTACATCGTCTCCTGCGATTGTTCTGAAAACGGAATCAGGCCCTTTAAACACGACGATGTTCCACGCGCCCAGCAACATTGATATGTAAGCAAATACAATCATGGGCTGTAACATGAAGCTGACGGTAAGGCGTAGCCATTTATCAAAATACGGCTTTGTTGCACGCATCAAAATGCAGGGAACAAACATAGGAGAGAATAAAATCATGATTGCAAATGCAATACAGGCGGATATGTAGATATACATAGCTCTTGCCAGTGCAAATACTAGCTGTAGCACCACATAAAATAAAATCATTCCTATGAACATGCCGTCAGTAGTCGAAATAAAAGCTGCGACTAGAAAACCTGCAATGCCTGAAAATAGTGTTTTGGGATCCGTAAGGCCACCTACCAGTGTTTCTAGGGCGCAATCAACGTTTTCCCACAGCCATAGTTTTGGAATCGACGGTGTAAATAGTGGCTTACATGCTTCGTGGCTGTTAATGTCGTCGAGGGCTATACCAAAGGAAGAACCTATCGCGGCGAGTTCTTCAATGATATCCAGAAAATATCCGAACATATCGCCAAAATTGTAGGAAAATATGCCAACAAAGCCTACTTTCATAAACAGCACGCTCATATCCCTGAGCGCTGCGTTTGTTCTGCCGCTGGCAACCCAGTAGCCCCCAATGGCTATCGCCAATGTGCAAAAAGCCGCAATTACATCGGCAAAAAACTCAGAAAACGGCACAAGAAACTGATCAACTGCGTCGATAATTGTTTCTTTAACGCATGGGACGATACGCTTGGTAAGGCCTGTGATACCATCGCCGCCGCAGATGGGATCGTTTCTGTTGCCGGTAAGTTTGTCGCCGTCATAGCCAAAATCATAGGCAATAACGTCTGTAACCGGTACGGCTAATACCAGGACTGCAAGCAGTGTACATACAAGGATGAACCCGCTATTTCTTGGCTTCCTTAGCAGCAAGTTTTTCTCTTTCCATTTTTACGCGTTCCTGGAATGGTGCCATCCATGCCTCAGGCTCATCGCCATATTGTTCGCGTATTTCATCAAGTATCGAAATTGTTTCCGCACGTGCAGAAAGCACGTTAATCACATCATCCATGCCCGACAGGTCAATACGCGCAACCACCACGTCCTTACCTTGTTTTACCAGGAAGTAACGGCTTCCCGGGTCAGTGGTTTTAAGCAGGTTGAATTCGCGGTCTGTTACCATGAAGGCCTTGCGATAGGCGTCAGTGGCTTTCGGGTTAGGCAAGAATATCTGTGTTGCCGTCTGCTGAATCAGCGTTTCGGAAATAGTAGAATTCGTGGCATCTTCTACTGACTGTGTCGCGAACACCACCATACCGTTGAGCTTACGCAGCGTCTTCAGCCAGTCGCGGATACGGCCGGAAAATATTTTATTATCGATGAGCGCCCATGCTTCGTCGAGTACGATGATGGTGGGCGTGCCGTCGAGCGACAGGCTGATGCGATGGAATAGATAAAGCAGCGTTGGCTCAAGACTCATGCGCTCTTTTAGCACTTCACCCATTTCAAAACCAAACGAGTTACCCTTGCTGAAATCTACTACGTCAACGGGAT
Source organism: Alphaproteobacteria bacterium (assembly GCA_020049775.1). GTDB lineage: Bacteria > Pseudomonadota > Alphaproteobacteria > Rickettsiales > SXRF01 > JAGVKI01. The sequence continues at coordinate 258,851 of JAGVLO010000004.1, forward strand.
TGTCGAACAGCCCTGCATAGGGGCTTCCGCTATGCCACATTTTGAGGCGTCCCGCGAGCGTACCCGGGCCTTCGATACCCATAAACGGTGCAATGTTGCGCAGTACGCGATCTTTTCTGTCGAGCTTGTAGTTACCTGCGACTGCTTCGTTGACGCGGTCCGCGTCTTCAGCGGTAAACGGTTCGTCATGCACGGTGACCAGCGTGTGCAGCCATTCAAAAAGGAAGGTGCGATTCTCAGGCGTATCGGGCAACTGGAGTGGATTGAAGTTACAGATTTTACCCGGTTCGATGACGGTGTATTTTCCGCCGATGGCGCGCATAAAGATTTCTGCGCCCCTGTCCTTGTCGAAGAAGAAAATACGGCAGTTGAATTTTTGCGCCTGCGCACAGAGGAAGTTGAGCAATACCGTTTTACCCGCGCCGGTTGGTCCGATGATGGTAGTGTGGCCTACGTCGCGGTTGTGGAAATTGAAGAAGTACGGTGTACCCGAGGACGTGTCGAACACGGTAACGGCATCACCCCAATGGTTATTGGCAATACGGCCGATCGGGTAATTATGCAGCGAACAGAAACCCGCAAGGTTCATGGTGCTGATGTCAGCGCCGCGGGCAATAAAATCAAAGTTAGCGGGCAACTGAGCCCAATACGCTGGCTCGAGTACGAATTTTTCACGCACGGGGTTAATGCCGAGGTTCACCAGTTCTGCGATAGCCATGGACAGCACTTTTTCCAGTGAGGGCAAGTCTTCTTCAAAGCACAAAACGCTCATGTGGTGCGGGCCGAAAGCAACGTGGCCGGACATGGCCATATCCAGTGCGTCCGAAATTTCGGCAATCTGCGATACCGCTGCGTCTTCTGCCGCCATCATTCGGCGTTGGCGTATCTGCATCCGGTTGATGTTAACGCTGCGGTTGTGGAATGCAAACGACTGTGAAATGATGAATTCAAATGGCAATTGCAAGAAGCCGTCAAGCAGACCTGCGGCGGTTGCCGGTGCGTATTCTTTAATGCTGATGATACCGGCAAAACGTTTTTTCGGTGCGCCTGCCACTTCGATTGCGCGGTCACCGAAATACAGCCGGTATATCGGAAGGTAGTGGGAAATATCAGTAGCGGCAAAACGCATGGGCTGTGAAAAGCCGCAATTTACCAGCTTGGTCAGGAATTCCATCGGCTCGGAGAAAATGCCCTGCTCGTTTTCATACGAAGTTAGTACTCGTGCGCCGTAGTCCTTGAGTGTTGATGTAAGGCGGTTGATAGCTTCTGCCAGTTCCTTCTGTGCATCGCGCATGGATTCAACCTGCGCTGATTTGCTGCCGGCTTCCGATGCTTTCTTAAGGTAGTGGTGAACTTTTGCCGCGCCCTTGGTGTCGGCCTTGCGGATAATCGTGATGTATAGCTCGTTGATGTAGGAGTCTTTGGAGTGGTGTTTTTCTCTCCACAGCTTGTCCACATAAGCCGCGAATCCCGGCGGCTGTTTGCCATCAGGATAGGCGCTCTGGCGTGAGCGCATGGTATGGAACCAAACGGCGAACGTGCCATCCGCCAAGCTTTTCAGCAGCGAATTGCGCACCATCTTTTTCATATCGACGTCTTCGTCGTCGGCTGTTTCGAACGCAAACCCATCGAGCTTGATGATTTGCAGGAATTCTTTTTTCTTGGTGAGTATGGTTTCCTTGTCCCAGTGCGAATTGTAAGGAATAAACGCGGATTCAGACACCTCCAGCTTGGCGTAGGATGCTTTCTTGGTCTTGCGGCGTGATAGTCTGATTTTCATCGTTTCATTATCTCACTGGTTTAACGTTCATTCTTCGTTGTGCGTGGTTTTAGTAGGGATCGTACGAGTTGGTGTAGCCGTGGAACCCGCGGTTGATGCACTTGTAGCCTTTATTGAGCTTGATAAGCACCAGTTCGATAGCGCGCGGTTCTTTAAGGCAGATAAGGTAACCAATCAGGTGTACGGTCGGGGCAACGACAAACAAAACCTGAAAACTTTGCAAGTTGATGAAGGTAATCATGCTTACAAGTGCATTAATTACGAAATACATGTAGCTTACGCCCAAAATCATGGTGGGACGGGTAAGACCTTGGAATAATGGATCTGACTGTAAACGACCTGACACGGAACACCCCCTACGCTAATTTAATTATCTTTTATTTTTACAATAGGTTGTTTAACAAAGAATGAAGGATTTTCACCACACTACAAATGATAGCACACATTTATTGCAGTTTTGTTGCAATTGCCGTTTATTGAAAAATCTTTGGACAAAAAGACGGGAAAAATTTATGTCTTGATAACAAAACTGTAACATTTCTCCCAACCCCTCATTTTTAACTCAACCAATTGTAATATATGAAAATAATAGTTTTAGGCTCTGGTTTGCTCGGTGTAACAACGGCATATGAGCTTGCCAAGCGCGGCTATGAGGTCACGGTTATCGACCGCCAGCCTGAAAGCGGGGCGGAAACCAGCTATGCCAATGGCGGCCAGCTGAGCTATAGTCACGCAGAGCCATGGGCCAACCCTTCAGTGCTTTCCAAACTGCCGCAATGGATGTTCCGCGATGATGCGCCTCTGGTGTTCAAGCCACGCGCTGACTGGCCGATGATAAAATGGGGTGTAAGCTTTTTACGCAACTGCACTAGCACACGCGCAAATATCAACTGCGTCAATATCTTGCGGCTTGGTATGTACAGCAAGCGCAAGATGGAAGAACTGGTGAAGGATACCAGTCTTTCATTTGATTATTCCACCAAGGGGGTTCTGCATATTTTCGGCTCGGAGGCTGATTTCAGCCATGCAAAAAAACACAATGAATTCCAGCAGAAATTCGGTTGTGACGAAAAGGTGCTGACGCGTGAAGAGGTGTTAGCTATCGAGCCTGCCCTTGCCTATACCAAGCGCACTATTATCGGCGGTATGCATGCCCACATGGACGCCAGTGGCGATGCGCATATGTATTGCAATGCGCTGGCAAAGCTCTGCACCGAAAAATATGGAGTGAAATTTGAATACGGCGTTTCTATCCGGCGTCTGCGCACGGAAGGCCAGAATATTACTGCGGTAGTCACCAGCAAAGGTGAGATGACGGCCGATATGTATGTAATGTCGCTTGGATCATACAGCCCGCTATTGCTTGATCCGATCGGTATTAAGTTGCCTATCTATCCGATGAAGGGTTACAGCATCACAATTGAAGCCAATGATTTCTGTCCCAGTGTCAGCCTGACAGACGGCACGCATAAAATTGTCTATAGCCGCCTTGGTAACCGCCTGCGCGTGGCAGGTACGGCGGAATTTGCCGGACACGACTCCACCATCAATGAAAAGCGCATCGAGCCGATTGTACGTGCCGCCAAGGAATTGTTTCCGGGCGCACACTGGTCGCAGGACATCAAGAAATGGGCGTGCTTGCGCCCCTCTACTCCTGACGGCCCGCCGATTATGGGTATCAGTACTTATCTCAATCTGTTCCTCAATACCGGCCACGGTACGCTCGGCTGGACACAGGCGGCAGGCAGCGCCGCAGTCGTCGCTGACGTCATTGAAGGCAGAACACCCGAAATCATGATGCAGGGAATGACTATGGAACGTTACCTGTGAGGCTGGACAAACACACCCTATATGACTGGCAGGGCCTGAACCTCGAATGGTTCAAGAAGGCCAACCATCTTTTCGCGTCGCAGGAATATGACGCGGTCATGATGCTGCTCAGCCACACGTTTGATTCAGATAATTTTCTCCACTTCCTTGGCGCGATTGCCGCCTATGCGCTGGTGATGTGGGTTGTTCAGAAAATTCGCGGCGGCGGAAAAAACAAAGAAAAAAATTATACGGCATTGTGGATTGGCGTGCTGTGCGTGTTGGCGGTCGGTTATGTAACTATGGGGCTGACCATTCGCGGCATGAAAGATTATTTTGACTATCCTCGTCCCTACATCGCAATCGCGCGTGACGAGGTGAGACTGCTGGAAGCGCCGACACAAACAAGCGACGACTATCGCGCTTTCCCAAGCGGTCACGCATCATTCATCACTCTGCTGGTGCTTTCATTGTGGCCTGCGCTGTCAATAAATATGAGGATTATTGCTGCCGCGCTGATTCCTGCTGTTTGCTGGTCGCGGTTGGCGATGGGGATGCATTTTCCTGCCGACGTGCTTGCCGGATTTATCATAACAACAATAATTGTTTTATTTGTTCGCCGTTTAGTGTATTGGTTGTTGTATATTTTATTTGGGCTGAGGTGCTAGCGTAAGAGATGGCAGGAGTGTTTTCGGAGTTCAATTTTCCAGTTGCCGATTTCGGCAAAGGGGGAAGCTCCCACTCAATTACCTGCTATAGCTGGGGTTCTCCGAGTGCTTCCCTTCCTGTATTATGCGTGCATGGGTTGACCCGAAACGGACGCGACTTCGACTATCTCGCGCGGTCCTTATCTGCCAGCCGTTATGTACTCTGCCCCGATATGCCAGGGAGAGGCAAAAGCCAGTATCTCGATGACCCCTCCGGTTATGCCTACCCTGCGTATGTGGCGGACATTGCCACATTGCTGGCAGCAAAAAACATCACACGGCTGGACTGGGTTGGCACGTCTATGGGCGGCATCATCGGCATGATGTTTGCTGCCACCTTTCCCGGCGTAATACGAAAGCTGGTGCTTAACGATATCGGCATGACGGTTTCCGCCGAGGGCCTAAAGCGCATCCTCGCTTACGCTGATGCTAAACCGAAATTCGCACTACGTGCCGAGGGTGAAGCCATCATGCGCGAGCGTATCGCCTCGTTTGGCATACGCGACGAAGAACATTGGCAGCACATGTTTGCCCACGGCTTCCGCAAGAATGACGACGGCACGTACAGCTTCGCTTATGACCCGCGTATCCTAAGCAGCCTTGTAGCAGCGGCCACCGGCCCGCTTGAGGATATCCAGCTGTGGGCAATGTGGGATGCGCTGGCGGCACTCCCCATATTACTGATTCGCGGCGGCGACTCGGATTTGCTGACGCACGCTACCGCCATGGATATGAAGGAAAAACACCCGGGCCTGACGTTACGGGAAATTGCTGGCTGCGGCCATGCCCCCGCACTGATGGAACAAGAACAGGTGGAATTGGTGAAGGAGTGGTTGGGAAATGGATGAACCCCATCATTTGAGCGGAGAGCTATGAGAAAGACCCCCCTTCTGGTAATTCTGTTCCTGTTGTCGGTGCTGCTGCACAGCGCTCCGGCAATGGCAGTTGACGTATCAAAGAAAGATACCGGCCTGAACCACCGTTTCTGGATGTATTACCTGAGCGTGCAATATTACATGCGCGGCAATGTGGGCGAACTGGCCGCCGCCAGCGAGCTGGACAGGATAAACCCCGAGGCCACTAAGTTTCTTGCCCAGTATTGGTGGCATAAGGTAAACCGCGATTGTGACAAACCGAAGATTGCACAGCAGGTCATGGCTGCCGAGGGAGTTACTTCACTGGATGATGAGTCGCTGCAAAGGATAAGCAAAGAACTTGAGTATTGCGCTTACGACATCGTGTTTTCTAACTGGGCGGACATCAATTCCACCATTCTCAACCGTCTGCATACGGAAAAAACCACCACGGCTATGGCGATTAACGCCTCGCTGCGGGAAATGGGTATTTCTTATTAAGTTAGCGTTGTGGCGCCGTAGTGGTTGCTGGACCGCTACCAGCCTGTATTGGGGTTGCGCCGTTACTTACTGATGCCACGGGTGTTCCGGTAGGGCTACTCTCGGTAAGACGTACATTTCCAAGAGTTGCCTTTGCCAGTCCTGCAAGTAAGCTCATACTCGGATTCTGGCCCTGTCCCTGACCATCCATTGATGCAAGGTATGAATTGCCCATCGAGTGATTGTTTTTCGAGTTTTCCACCAGAGCGCCGACAAGATCAATCACGACGCGAGCCTTGTGTGTTTGTTGCTCTGGCGTCAGTTCTTTGCCCGCCATGCTTTTAAGCTCAAGTACGTCTTTAAGTATGCGTGGGTTTTTTATTGCGGCTTGCGCAGTGTGTAGCAGATCTTTCAGCGGTTCTTCTTTTGCCATTTCATGAAGATTGCCGTTTTTGTCCATAACCTGCGGGTTGCCGGCATGTTCAAAACCACCCCTTCCGATAGATGGAGGCGTATGCGGAATGGGATCTCCCGGCGCTACAACTCGGGTGATATGGTCATTTCCCAATTTTTGTTCGAGTGCAGCAGCAAAAGCCGGACCACCGACGCGTGGTGCGCCGAAAGTAACCAATTCGCTTTTGCCTGGATATTCTGCGGCTGCAAGATTGGCAAGGGCTCCGCCCAGTGAATGTCCGGTAAAAGTAACTGAATTACCCGGCGGTATGGCTGCCTGAATCTGCGCCATCATGTCTTGGCCCTGAGCATTTTTATTGCCATGCAGGTCGTTGTGGAATCCTTTATGGACCTCAACGTTGGTACCGTTGACGGAAATTGTTTGTTTAGCAATATTTAGATCGGTCTTGACGTCTTGGACATCCTGCGTCCCACGGAAGACAACCGTCGATTGCCCCCCCTTGTTTAACACTGCAGCTTTTACCTGCCCATCATCATCGCGTATAAGGGTAATATCAGAGGGATTGTAGCCCATGCTCTGCGCTTTTTTTGCAAACTCTTCTGGGCCTTTGTAGATGGCTGCTGATAATTCAGCAGCGGCATCAATCTGTGGGCGGGCTGTGTTTTGTTGGCTTGGTGCCATAGTTTTTTTGTATTCTGGCTAACTGTTCTTATATGTCTCTGATAATTTTACCTGTAATTATAATGGGGGTGTATGAAAATACTGTGACACTTCACTATTTTGCCTATTGAACGCAAACACACAACACATTGATAATGATGTGTATTGTTGTTTTTTGCTGTGATTTTACGACAGCAAAAAGCTAATTTTTTATTAATTACCCGCCTACCTGTCTTTTGTAGGCAATAAAAAACGCATGACAAGGAAAACCCTGCACATGCGTTTTTATACTAAACTTTATGGAGAAAATTAGTCGTTGCGCTCGGACTGTTTACGGGCGAGCTTGCGCGCTCTCCTCTGAGCTTCTGCAGCTTCGCGGACGCGGGCTTCAGATGGCTTTTCATAGTGACGGCGCATTTTCATTTCACGGAAGAGACCTTCACGCTGCATCTTTTTCTTGAGTGCGCGCAGAGCCTGATCGACGTTGTTATCGCGTACAATGACTTCTACCAAAGGGATATACCTCCTCCCGAAAAATAAACCGCCATGCTGTGCATGACGGGCTGAAATTGTAAGGAAAGCAAATATAACAGCGGCTTGCTTGCTTGTCAAATCACGTGTAAATCATATAACCATATGATGTTTATTAATTTTATACCGCTATCACAATATCCTGCGTGCGGTCGCAGGCGGTGGTTGTGCAGGGCTGGAAGCGCAGCAGCACTTTAAACGGCGCACGGAGCATTCCTGCTTCTACAACAGGAAGCCGGATACGTGCATTGATTGTAATCAAACCCTCGAATACCAGCATGGGCTTTTCATTATCGCCGGTTTCGATGCGGCGCGGCTTGGGGAATTTCACTTCCAGCAGCTCAATATCCTTACCCTGAATGCCCACTTGCGTAGGGACTAGGAAAGGCTGGTACACGCGCTCGGCATTGATATGCCAGCCATCCTTGATGTTGAGGGTTATGCGTAAACTGCATTCGCTGCCTGCTGCCGGATCTTCCGGCGAAAGGGCAACGGTTGCCGATACGGATTCTTCGACGGCGGTGCGGCCTATTTCTACACGGGTGGCGGTGTCGAACACTTCGGGTTTGTCCAGCGTTTTGCCATTGGCCAGCGCATCCAGCCTTATGCCCGCATGCAACATGGTTGCCAGCTCGGGGGTGACATCGGAGCGGCCATTGAGGAAGTAGTCCAGCATGGCCTGCGCCTTGTCGTGGTAGGTCTGGTTATTAGTGATATCGAACAGGTCGATGAAGTTATGCACCATCACAGCATTGGCATTTGGCAGTGTCATGTCGTCGGGATTTTTGCTGCGCACCAGCAGGAATTCCGAGGGCTGGCTGTAACAGTAACCTGCCGTGCCGTCGGTGGTGAATAAATCGTCCACCGAGTTGGCAAGGTTCTGTGCTGCTTCCAGCAACACGTCGTCCGGAGTGGCGCGCCACAATGTGAGCAGGCCTTTCATGAGGTAGGCATAATCTTCGAGCATGGCGAATATCTGCGGCTCGCCATCAATATATACGCGGCCAAGCGCACCGTCATTGTTGATGGCGTGTTCCAGCAGGAAGTCGGCGGCCTTACGCGCATAAAGCAGGTAGTTGGGCTTATTGAACACCTTGCCTGCATGGGCGTAGGCGTCAATCATCAGGCCGTTCCAGCCGACAAGTATTTTATTGTCGAGCAATGGCGCTTTACGCGAGTTGCGTACCTGCAGCAATTTATTCATCACCTGTCCTGTCATGGCGGCAAGCTGAAGGTAAGTGATGTTGTTTTCACGCGCGGCTTCGTCCAGTGGCTTGCGGGCGATAATCACCTGCCCTTCGGTTTCCTTGTGGCCGGGGAAAGTCGGGATATCGGCCATGGCGTAGAAGCTGGTGAAGAAAGCATTTTCGTCTTCAGCCAGTATCTGCTCGAGGTCTGAGGCCGTCCATGCGTAATAGCTGCCCTCGGTTCCATCCACCTCGGCATCGAAGGCGGAATAAAACGCGCCGCTACCGTCGGTAAACGGGCCATGCACCATGTCCAGAACGCTTTTGGCGATGTCAGCGAAATATTCACTGCCACTGAAGCGCGCAGCATCGGTGTAGATGCGCGCCAGCATAGCCTGATTGTAGAGCATCTTCTCGAAATGCGGTACATACCATTCCTTGTCAACGGCATATCGGTGGAAACCGCAGCCCACATGATCATAGATGCCGCCTGCTGCCATTTTGCGTAAGGTGGTGGTCACCATATCGAGCGCATCGACATTGGCAGCGAAGTCATATTCGCGGGCGTTGGTGTGTTCGTAATAGCCCAGCAGAAATGACAGTAGGCACTCGTGTGGGAATTTGGGCGCTTGATAAAAACCGCCCGAGCGTCCATCGTGAAAGTCCTTAAGCATGGAAAAAAGTTTGCGGGCCAATGTGTTTGCGTTGGCTTTTTTGCCGGTAGCGGGCGGGCTGAAGATAACATGCGGCTTCATGGCTTCCATTACGTCGTCGGCGACCTTGCGCGCGTCATTTTCCTGTGTGGTCCATACAAAGTTCAGCCATTCCAGCAAACGCGGAAAAGCCATGCGCCCGTAGCTTTCATCAGCGCCGTAGGTGCCGCCCGCATGGAATGGTTTTAGCTGCGGCGTGAGGAACAGATTGTTTGGCCAGCCACCCTCATGCGTCATTACCTGCCTTGTGACCATGTACAGTTCGTCGATGTCGGGGCGCTCTTCCCTGTCCACCTTGATGTTGATGAAGTTACGGTTGAGCATGGAAGCGATGGACAGGTTCTGGAACACTTCGCGCTCCATCACATGGCACCAGTAGCAGGTGGAATAGCCAATCGACAGGAATATGGGCTTGTTTTCCAGCCGCGCGCGCTCTATGGCCTCCCTGCCCCATGGATACCAGAATACCGGATTATGCGCATGTTGGCGCAGGTACGGGCTGGAGGAATTCACCAGCGGGTTGGTAAAACTAGGGTTTTGTTCCGTGACGCGAATGGGAAATTCCTTAGAGGTTTTTGAGTTTGAACTGAATATCCTCGAGAATATACAGGTGGTCGTCGCGCCCGACAACCTTGAATTCATCAAGTGTTAGCCAGCAGCGGTCGGCGGTGGTGGCCGCCACATGCGACGCAGGCAGGAAACCTTCCTTCGACCGCACTTCCGCGGTAAACATCCACATATGCTTTTCCTGCCCTGTTTTGGCAGAGGAGAAACGGTAAGGACCAGCGTCAAACAACCGTTTTATCTGCTCGGTGAGCAACCCCAGCTCCTCATGGCCTTCGCGTAGCGCCGTAAATTCGAGGGGTTCAGCCTGAAGATCAGATGTTTTGTCGCCGGAGCGCATGTCGCGCCACTGGCCGCCAGCGGCGGAGCGGCACATACGCGTACCTTTGCACAATTGCCATTTCGGTGGTAGTAATTCCTGCCGTGTGGCGATGGGTTTCATGACATAGAAGTAATAAGCACCATCACTGTTCAGGAATGGGACTACGCCGGATTTTTGGTAATCATCGACCGGTGTGGGCATTGAAGACAGGGGGATAACGCTGCGCTCTTGCAGAAACTCAGAAATCAGTGCATGTATATCTATGTTTTTATCCATAACCTAACATTGACAAGGAAACAAGATTTTGCAAGCGGCGATTGACGGTAAAGGCACACTCGATGAGCGCGTTACTGCGCTGGCGCACCATATGGCTGACAGGGCTGCTGATATTTTGCGCTGTTATTTCCGCGCTCCGGTGATGATTGACCGCAAGGATGACGCCAGTCCGGTAACACGGGCTGACCGCGAGGCAGAAGCGGCCATGCGCGCATTGATTGAAGCCAATTATCCTGACCATGGCATTGTCGGCGAAGAACTGGGCAATGTGCGTGAATCCTCGCCTTACCAGTGGGTGCTGGATCCGGTGGACGGCACACGCGGATTTATCGGCGGTTACCCTCTGTTCACCACACTGATTGCCCTTTTGCATAATAACGTGCCGATACTGGGCATTATCAACCAGCCTATTATGCAAGAACGCTGGGTTGGCATTGCCGGTATTCCTTCCACGCGTAATTTCAAATATAGCAGCACACGCAACTGCCAGAAAATCGACGACGCGGTGATAGCCACCACTTCCACCGATTATTTTACGTCTGCGCAGGCAGGAAAATTCGCGGCGATGCGTAAACAGGCGGCCAACGCCATACTCGGCGGCGACGCCTATGCCTATGCCATGCTTTCTTCCGGATATATTGACGTGGTAGTGGATGCCGGCCTGAAGCCGTATGATTTTTGTGCGCTTAAACCCGTGGTGGAAGGCGCTGGCGGTGTGATTACCGACTGGGCGGGAAAGCCCCTCACCTTATCATCTGATGGCTGCGTGGTTGCTGCCGCTACTGCCGATCTGCATCAGGAAGCGCTTTCGCTACTTAAGTAGTTGCTGTACTAGCGGGACTGACCAGAATTATACTGGTTGTTGTACTGGTTCTGGTTATAGCTGTTATTTTGTTGGTTATTGTATTGGCCAGAGTTGTACTCGTATTGTGGCTGTGTGTATTGCCCAGAATTATACGAGTTGGTGCTATTATATTGCCCCGAATTATATTGCCCAGAATTATACTGCCCAGAATTATACTGATTATAATTACCGGAATTATTGGTGTTGTACTGATTGAGCTGTTCCTGCGTGTACTGGCTCGTACTGGGCTGTACATTGTTATATTGATAGGTATCGGTAGGGCTTTGGTTTGAGCGCATCCTAAGCTCGTTGGTGATATTGGTATGAACACTATTTGTGCCTGTCCCGCCACTCTTGTAGTAACTGGATGACGCAGATGCGCTATTGCTCACCGCCAAAAACACTATGAATGCTACTGTAGGTGCAATTTTCATATACTGATGATTATTCATTTATTCCTGCTATCGAGTATATCTGATATTGAATGAAATGATTAGCTAAAAATTGCCGGTTTTCAGGTTGCTATGTTGGTGGTTGGTTAGAATACCCGCCAAACAGCTTTTTTAAAGGACCGGCGTTGGGCCAATTATGCGCGTGCTTCATGGCAATCGCGCCAAGTCCGGCGAGGCCGCCCAGCACGTTAGGCACTTCCCAAATCCATGCCATGGTTGAGATTTCATGCGCTTTCTTTTCGCTCATGCCGGTGGTTTTCTGGATGATGTCGGTGGTTTTTTTAATCATGGTGTCGGTTTGTTTTGAGAACTGGTTGTTCATCAGGAACATTGACCCGATATGCACGCCTTCGTCAGCTGCAAATATCATTTTTTCTTCCGGATGCCAGTGGCTGAATGTGGCGTAGTGCTTGAATTTTTCCCACATCCCCGCCCCTTCGCGTGGCAGGATGGATTCAACTTCGTGGCTGCTGACGCCAAGATAATTATTCATGTAGCGGCGGGTGCGCAGTTTTGCTTCCAGCGACAAGGCCCACGCCGCGCCAAAAATCAATATTGTCTTGGCCATGTTCTCCGCACGTTTTTCGCGGGGTACAGATTTATCAATCTGGCATTCTTCAAGGCGGCAGAATTTGCTTTCGACCCATTCCAGCGGAGTAAGCAGGAACGGCTCTATCACGAGTTTACCGATGGTTTTGCATACGCCGCTCATAATCGATTTGGGTATCAGCTGGTCGGCGATAGCAACCACGCCCAGTGATGTAACCATGGACACACCTTCCGCCACGGCAAAGCCGAGCGACTCCCTGCGAATCTTCGCTCCTGGGGTGAGTAAGGGTGTTGCGTCAGTCATGGTTTGTAAGCAGTTCCGTTAATAATAATTCCAATACAATGGGTTAATATGTTTTTTATAACTATTATCCCACTCTGATATTACCATGCGCGGCCCGTCCAGAGTGTGACAATTCCATGAAAAAACCGTGATTTAGCAGCGCAACCCATGCGGGAAGCCGCTGTTTTCCTTTAGCAATTAAACCGGGGCTAGAAAGGCAGGCGGGGAAATGCAAGGCCGGCCACCAGCAGGCGCAGCACCAGCCACGGCGTATAGGATCGCCCATAGCGGCGGCGGTGATTGGCGATAATAGTATGCGCTTTTTGCCACGGCTTTTCTGATGGCGGGTAAATTTTGCGTATCAATACCAGCGCCATCTCATCGATCATTTTATCAGAATCTGGCGGCAATTGCGGGTAGTGGCTGCGAAAATGTTCGATGATCAGCGCAACGTCTCCGCTGGGCAGTATGCCGTTTTTGGCAAGCGGTTCCAGTGCCTCCAGCACGGGGTGGCCGTGCGTCAGGCTGCCTGCATACAGTGCGTCAACTTTCTCCTGCCACCATGCGTAGCGTATATGCCCTATCATTTCCTCGCTCACATGCTCGTGGATATGCTCCATTTCCACATGCAGCGCATAAAGCGCCGCCAGCGCCTCGCGGTGCGGTTCGGGTACGAACATACTGAGGAAGAAGCGATCGCGGTCTGCGTTATAGACCTGTGTGGCGCAATAGGAGAGTGGCATGGCTTTGGCTTAGAATAGTCTATTAGTATTGTAAAGTTTACTAAATCCTGCTTATCTATGCACCCGAATAACTGAAAGGCCGCCCGATACCAGCATGAGACCGTCCAGACGCCAGTTTTGTATAGCTGTTGCAACTGTTTCTGTTCTTGGTACGGTTAGCGCAAGGCTGATACCGGCTGCTTTTGCCAATCAGAAAACATCAACCAACGAGGATACCATGCAAACCGCACGTAAAGAGGAAAATATGATTACCCTTCCCCCGCTTCCCTACGCACAGAACGCGCTGGAACCGCACATCACCGCCAACACATTGTCGTTCCACTATGGCAAGCATCATCAGGCCTATGTCACCAACCTGAACAACCTGATTAAGGACACGCCGCTGGCGGGCGCAACGCTGGAAGAAATCATCATGGCTTCTGCCAAGGATGCTTCCAAGGCGGGCATTTTCAACAACTCCGCGCAGGTGTGGAATCATACTTTCTACTGGAACTCGATGAAGCCAAATGGCGGCGGCGCTCCCAAGGGCAAACTCGCTGATAAGATCACCAAAGATTTTGGTAGCTACGAAAAATTCGTTGAAGCATTCAAGCAAGCTGGCGCAACTCAGTTTGGTAGTGGTTGGGCTTGGCTCGTGCTTGATGGCGATACGCTGAAGGTGACCAAAACAGGCAATGCTGATCTGCCGATGGCACATGGCCAGAAGGCCTTGCTGACCATCGACGTGTGGGAACATGCGTATTATCTCGATTTCCAGAACCGCCGTCCGGACTATATCACAACCTTCCTCGACAAGCTGGTGAACTGGGACTTCGCGGAAAAGAATCTGGGTTAGTGTTGTTTGTCATCCCTGCGAAGGCAGGGATCTCTGATTACAATGGATCGAGTAAGCAGAAAAAGAGATTCCCGCCTACGCGGGAATGACGACATTAATTGATATGCCTACCGGCCAGCAGGCCGGTGAGCCGTCAGCGCGGCGCATCCGCCGCAGCGCTATTGTATAGTCAGGAGACTATGCAGGGCGCATTATAATAGCTCTAAACAGCGAAGAGCGCGGCGGCAACGCGGCGCTCTTCTGCTATCAGCACATTGTAGGTGCGGCAGGCAGCGCCGGTGTCCATGACATCAAGGCCGATGCCTTTTGCCTTCAGAATCTGCCGGATGGCTTTATCCACATACACGATAGAACTGCCCGTGCCGAGCAGTAGTAGCTCGACTGATGATGCAGCCTGAATGACTGGCAATAGTGTATTTTCGGAGATATGGGCGGCGTCGGTGACGTCCCAGCGCAGCGCCTGCTCGGGGAACACCAGCAGCGAACCGCTTATAAATTCATTGTTTATTTTAAATCCGCCATCGCCATATCCGGTGATGACCTGCCTGCCTTTGGGTAGCAGCGGTGTGATATCCATGGCTGTCGCCTTAGATAGGCAGCGTCTTGGGGCGCTTGGCCATAATCCAGCTGGCTACCATCATGCGCGTGACCAGCACGGCTGTAAACAGCGAGCAGACAATGCCGATAGCAAGTGTCACCGCGAAGCCTTTGACTGTACCCGTGCCAAATGCATAAAGGATAATGGCGGCAACAAAGGTGGTGACGTGTGAATCGAGAATTGTTCCAAATGCCATTCTGAAGCCGTCTTCGGCGGCAGCGAAAGGCGATTTGCCGTTGCGCACTTCCTCGCGCATACGCTCATAAATAAGCACGTTGGCATCTACCGCCATGCCCACGCTGAGTACAATGCCTGCAATGCCAGGCAGCGTAAGGGTGGCATTGAACAGCGCCAGCAGCGACAATGTCATAAAAGCATTCACTATCATGGCGACGTTGGCGAACATGCCAAACAAACCGTAAAACAGGAGCATGAAAATTACTACCAGCGCAATGCCGATGACCGAGGCGGTAGCGCCTGCGGTAATCGAGTCGGCGCCGAGGCTCGGGCCGACGGAACGTTCTTCAATCACCTTCAGCGGTGCGGGCAGAGCGCCAGCACGCAACAGCAAGGCAAGATCGTTGGCCGATTCAACGGTAAAGCTGCCGCTGATGATGCCGCTGCCGCCGAGGATGGGGCTGCGTATAACGGGTGCGGTAATCACCTTGTTATCAAGCACGATGGCAAAAGGCTTGCCCACATGCTCGGTGGTGATTTCGCCGAATTTTCGTGCGCCTGTGTTGTTGAAACGGAAGGCTACGACAGGTTCGTTCTGCGTGTCGTCAAATGACGTGTGCGCGTCCACCAGCATGTCGCCGGAAAGTACAGCGCGTGCGATAATGGGATATTTGCGTATTTCTCCCTGCTTGCCATCGCCCATCAATATGCGCGTGCCGGAAGAAACCATGCCGCGTTCGATGTCTTCGGGGTTGGCCTCTGAATCCAGCAGGTGAAAAGTCATTTTAGCCGTGCGGCCCAGCAGGTTTTTCAAATGTTCGGGGTCGGAAAGGCCAGGTACTTGCAGCAAGATGCGCGATTCGCCCTGACGCTGGATGATGGGTTCTTTAGTGCCAGTTTCATTGACGCGGCGGTCAACGATTTCCAGTGACTGTTCGATAATCTGCTGGCGGCTGGTGGTTTGCCACTTGTCATTGAAACTGATTTCATAGCTCTCGCCCTTTTTCTCAATGTCGAGGTCTGGGCTTACTTCCAGCAGCGCTTTTTCAATGTCGGCATCTTTTGCAACGTCATCGCGCAGGGCGAATATTACCTTGCCGTCGCTGGCGCTCAGGTTTTTATAGCCGATTTTTTGCTCGCGCAGCTTGTTGCGGATTTCGTCCACGAGGTTTGTGAGCTGCTCGCGCACATAGGCGTTGAAGTCGATTTCCAGTAACAATTGCGAACCACCCTGCAAATCAAGGCCAAGATTGACGGTGGTTTCAGAAAGGAACTTGGGCAGCTTGCCGCGCATCTGCTCATTCATCAGGCTGGGGATAGCCATCACTACGAAGAAAAGGCATATGCCGGTAATCAGCAGGATTTTCCAGCGTTGGAAATAAAGCATGGTTAACCTCTTCTATGTGCAGGTTTAGGAATTGCCCGCGTTGGGCAACGCAGGATTAATTGTCGTTGGCGCTGCTGCCCGGCTTGTCGGTGACGACTTCGGACACAGAACCACGGGCGATGCGCACGCGCACGTTGGGGGAGATTTCCACAACCACCACATCATCACCCTCGAACTTGACGATTTGGCCGATGAGACCGCCGGTGGTGATAATCTTGTCGTTTTTCTGCAATCCCTTCATCATTTCCTGATGCACACGCAGGCGCTTTTGCTGCGGACGGATGAGGATGAAGTAGAAGATGAAAAACAGCATGGCGAGGATAAACAGGTTATCCATCATCATTTTTTCAGCGGAAAGCTCGTAGGGCTGAAGGTCAGCGCCAGCCTGTTGGGTGGCAGCCGTTGCGGTTGCGGTTGCCGCTGCTGGTGTGCTATCGGCGGCGATTGCGTCACTCACAAAAATTGAAAAAGCCATGATAGCGGGCTATTTAATTTTCGCTTCGTTGAAGACAACATGCTTGCGCACAACCGGATCGTACTTTTTGAACGCCAGCTTTTCAGTCTGCTTTTTGGGGTTTTTCTTGGCGACGTAATAGAAGCCAGTGTCAGCAGAGCTGACCAATTTGATGAGAACGATGTTTTTCTTAGCCATAACGGTTACCTGTTTTAAATGAGGCGGATAACATATACGCAAGGCCATGGGTGTCAAGCATAAACTTGAGCCGCAAATTATTGCCTAAGACATTAAATATTTTGACTTTTTATTGGTTTTGCGGCAACCCTGCTATCTATAGTAAACGCTCAAAATCTTTAAAAGGCAGAAATGGGTAAGAAAATTAGAAAAGTGGTGTTTCCCGTAGGCGGCCTTGGCACGCGTTTTTTGCCTGCCACCAAATCCATGCCCAAAGAAATGCTACCCGTTGTTGACAAGCCATTGATTCACTATGCTTTTGAGGAAGCCTGCGCCGCAGGCATCGAGCAATTTATATTCGTTACCGGTCGCAACAAGCACCCCATCAACGATCATTTCGACCATGTGTATGAGCTGCAAAAGGTGCTTTCGTCGCGCAACAAGCAAAAGGAACTCGGCTTGACCAGTGACTGGCTACCGCCAGCAGGCAATGTGAGTTTCGTGCGCCAGCAGGAGCCGATGGGTCTTGGACATGCCGTGTGGTGTGCGCGCCATCTGGTCGGCGATGAGCCGTTTGCAGTGATATTGGCAGACGATATGGTGTTGGCAAAAAAGCCCTGTATGCAGCAAATGACGGAGGCCTACGGCAAAGTGCCGGGCAGTAATCTGCTTGCCGTGATGGACATACCCAAGAAAGATACTGGCAGCTACGGCATTATCGATATGGATAAGTCCGGCAGCAAAAGCGGCAAGCTGGTGAAAGCTAAAGGACTGGTGGAAAAACCGGCGCCGGAAAAGGCGCCTTCCACTCTTTCCATCATTGGCCGTTACATATTGCAGCCGGATATTTTTAAAATACTTGATAAGCAGAAACCGGGCGCCGGTGGAGAAATCCAGCTGACTGACGCCATCAACCAGATGGTTTCCAGTAAAGATGTGTACGGCTACCGCTTTGACGGCGTGCGTTATGATTGCGGCGGGCTGGTGGGCTTTGTGGCGGCGAATGTTGCTTATGCGCTGGAGCGCAAGGAAATCAAAGGGGCGGTGATGGACGAACTGAAACAGGTCTTCAAGCGCAGCGGCGCCAAGGCGTAAAAATACATAATCTGAAGGACGGATGAAATGCAGATAGCGGTGATTGGTGCGGGTTATGTCGGCCTTGTGTCCGGCGTATGTTTTTCAGAATTCGGTTTCCATGTTACCTGCGTGGATAATAACAGCGACAAGGTCGCCAAGCTGCAACAGCAGATGATGCCTATTTTTGAATCCGGCCTTGAAAAGATGGTGGAAAATAACCGTCGTGCCGGCCGCCTGTCTTTTTCCACCAACCTTGCCGAAGCGGTATCAAACGCCGATGTGGTGCTGATTGCAGTCGGCACACCGCAGGGTGATGGCGACGACATGCCGGACCTGACGCAGTTCACTAACGTAGTGAAGGAAGTGGCAAAGGCCATCAGCCGCTACACGGTGGTGATTGTAAAATCCACCGTACCCATCGGCACTAACCGCCGCGTAGTAAAAATGATTACGGAAACCAACCCTGATGCGGATTTTGACGTGGTGGCCAACCCTGAATTCCTGCGCGAAGGGCTGGCGATTGAGGACTTTATGTCGTCTGACCGCGTAGTGGCGGGCATTGATTCCAAGCGTGCGCGTGCGGTGGTCACCAAACTCTATGAGCCGATATGCCTTAACGGTTCGCAGATGTTTTTTACCACCTTTGAAAGCGCCGAGATGATTAAATACGCGGCCAACAGCCTGCTGGCGGCGCGTGTTGCCTACATCAATGAAATTGCTGATTTGTGTGAAAAGACTGGCGCGAACATCCGCGACGTATCCAAAGGCGTGGGCATGGATCACCGCATTGGTGATAAATTCCTCAAGCCCGGCCCAGGCTACGGTGGTTCTTGCTTCCCGAAAGATACGGCTGCACTGCGCCAGATGGCGCGTGATGCCGGAAATCCGCTGAGCATTCTTGAAGCAGTGGTGGCCAGTAACCAGCAGCGCAAATCAAGGATGATAGACAAGGTTATGGGCGCGTCTGGCAATAATGTTGCGGGTATGACGGTTGCCATATTAGGGCTGACATTCAAGCCAGGCACCGATGATATGCGCGAAAGCGTGAGCGTTGAGATTATTCCGGCGCTGCTCAAGGCTGGTGCAAAAATCCGCGCCTATGACCCGCAGGGCATGAAGAATGCACAGCAGGTTTTGTCTGGCGATATTGCATGGTGCAAAGACGCCTATGACGCTATGGAAGGCGCAGACATGGCGGTGCTGCTTACGGAATGGAACGAGTTCCGCAGCCTTGACCTTAAAAAGGCCCGTACAGTGATGCGGCAGGCCAAGATGGTCGATTTGCGAAATGTCTATAAAAGGCAGGATATGCAGGCCTGCGGCTTTCACTATGTTTCCATCGGCCGCAAAGAAGTCAAACCAGGCGAGCCGTGGATTGCCGACCTTAATATCGGCGACGAAGCAGCAGCTTAAATTTTACCTGCCGTGATACGCGGGTACCTCCTGCGGCGGAATCCACACATCGGCGGGGGCTTTTCCGCTCTGGTAGAAAATATCAATCGGTATGCCGCCGCGTGGATACCAGTAGCCGCCTATACGCAGCCATACAGGTTTCACACTTTCAATCAGCCGCAGGGCAATAGCGACGGTGCAGTCCTCGTGGAACGCGCCGTGGTTGCGGAATGATCCAAGGAACAGCTTCAGCGATTTGCTTTCCAC
The DNA here is from genome assembly GCA_020049775.1 of Alphaproteobacteria bacterium. Lineage (GTDB taxonomy): Bacteria > Pseudomonadota > Alphaproteobacteria > Rickettsiales > SXRF01 > JAGVKI01. The sequence continues at coordinate 278,384 of JAGVLO010000004.1, forward strand.
CAGAAAATCCTTAGGCACATAATCAATCACAAGCTGCGCGAAATCCGGCTGTCCGGTAATCGGACAAAGCGACGTGAATTCCGGACAGGTAAAGCGTACGCAGTAATGCACGCCCCTGTGCGGATTTTTGACTTTTTCGATAACTGCCTTATCCGGTGAGGAAGGAAGCTTCGCCTGCTTGCCAAGCTGGGTGAGCGATGATTTTTTAGCGGCCATAAATAGTCCTGTATTCATTAGTTTAGGCGTACTCATAGCTGGCCCGCAGAGAATTGTCTATTGGCGAGCAATTGGCATTGCATATATTAATAAATATTAATATTATGGCGTTTTAGTAGCAAGAGCGCCCGTGACCCAACTGCACCAGACCAAAAACACCAAACGTATTTTCGCGGTTTCCGACCTGCATATAGGTGCGCCCTACAGCGGCTGGAAGCGCGATATCGGGCTGGTGAAGGAAGGCATACGCATTGCCGACGAGGTGGTGCTGTGCGGCGATATTTTTGAAGGTACGTGGGGGCTGATCCCTCTGCATGAACGTATCAGCACGGCCAAGCGGCAGCTGGAAGACATGGTGAAGGAAGCACGCACCTACGGTACAAAGATCCACCTGATTTTCGGTAACCATGAAGTGCCGCTGATCAAGGGCGGTTCGCCTGAAGGCGCGCCTTACCTTGAGGTTTCCAAGGCCGTGCTGGAAATAGCCCGTGAATATCCCGAGGTGATTGAATTCCACGACAAAGGCTGGGTGAAAATCGGTGATACAGTATTCACCCACGGCCACCTGCAAACCGGATTTTATGAGATGGTACCCTCGTTGCCGGTGCAGGTGGTGGAGCTGCCGCTGAATATCATGCTGCCCGGCTATGCGGGTGACAGGATTATTTTCCCGCGCGAAAAGGCGCACATCCAGTTACATAAGGCCTTTGCGGAAGAACCGGAATTACAGGGTAAAACTGTCAGCCATGTGGTGTCCGGCCATCGCCATGCGCCGACACCTGTGAAGGGCGTAAAACCGAAGGGGGACTTAAAGCTGGGCGGCGAATTGCTGAATTTTCATGATCTCGGCGCAGCTATCTGGGCGCGTCCGGCGCTCTTCCAGCCCATCATGATGACGCAGGACGCAGAGGGCAAAACCATCGATATTATTGGAAAGGAACGCTTCACCGGCGCAGGCCATGTGAGGTAGTGTTGCAAGAGGAAGAAAATGGGGCGAGTGACGGGGGTCGAACCCGCGACATCCAGAATCACAATCTGGCGCTCTAACCAACTGAGCTACACCCGCCATAAAAAGTCAGGGCTAAGTGATTAGGGATTGTGGCCAAGAAAGTCAACAAAAACCACAGTCTGCAAAAAGGCCTGCCCGCCACTGGCCATATATAAATAAATCATAAATTTCATGGCGTTGAAGAAAATCAGGGGGATTCTTTGGCGAAATGGTCGCGTAAGCGTCCCGCTACATTCGGCGAAACGAAGGAAGAGATGTCGCCCCCCAGCCTTGCAATCTGTTTTACAAAGCGTGAGGAAATAAAGTGCGTGCTTTCCGATGCGGTGAGGAACACGGTTTCCACATCTGCCTTTAAGCGTGAATTCATGCACGCCATCTGGAATTCATACTCAAAATCCGACACGGCACGCAGGCCGCGTATAATGACATTCGCGCCCGATTCTTCTGCAAAATTGACCAATAGGCCGGAGAAAGTTTTGACCTCCACGCGCTTGGCATCTTCGCCAAGTGCTGCCACGTCTTCTTTTACCAGCTTGCCGCGCATGGCAAGGTCGAACACCGGCGCTTTGCCGGTATCGAGCGCCACGCCGATTATCAGGCGGTCAACGACATGCAGTGCGCGCTTGATGATGTCCATGTGGCCGACGGTGATGGGGTCGAACGTGCCGGGATAAATGCCAGTGCGTAACATGTGGTAGGGTTATCTCCCGCGGCGGAAATTTGAGGGGTGGATGCTTTGATTGAAGTAATTGATTTCGTATTCTGATAACAGGCCATGATTCTGCATGCCTTCTTTTATATAATCAAGAAATTCCCGCGCTTGCCTGCGCTCTTCATGCATTTCTGCGGCGACTCTCTCGCGCTCGGCGACGTCTGGCTCATGTGTGCTGGGCCTGTCTTTGTACATTCTGCTGAAAGCATTTTCGCTAACAGCAATGTTTTTTTCGTATATCTTTAGCATTTGTATTAACGTCGTGCCTGCGCCCATTTCACGCACAATCGTAGAGGCTTTGTACAAATCGGTGGCCTGCATCAAAAGGTCATAGGGAACAGGCGTATCATTGGAAGTGGCCTTGAACTCGAACATCTGGCGCTTTTCGGGCCTGCTTCCGTTTTTATAATTTCCTGCTGCCATATCCGGATTGAAAAATTCTGCCCCTTTATTGCGAGGCTTGTAAGGCCCATATTCAGGGTCATTAGGTCCCGTCTGCTTGCGCTCGTATCTTGGAACCATGCCGATTTTCGGATCATCTTCATTGGCGGCCATAAATGTCCTGTAAAGCCAGTATTTTCTACTGTGCCAGTATAGGCCATTAACCTTTGATAACTAGTTAATGCCGTTAATATTTGTGGATTCTGGCGGTAAGTCGCTGGTTTCGAACGACTCTTCCACCACATCTTCACCTTCTGGAACCGGCACAACAGATACCACTTTCTCGCCGTCGCCCGTTTTCAGGATGGTGACACCCTGAGTATTGCGGCCTGCGATGCGGATATCGTCGAGTGGGCAGCGTATGAGTGTGCCACGGTCGGTCATCAGCATGACCTGTCCCTGATGGGCAACAGGCTGGCTTGCCACCACCTTGCCGTTACGGGTGCTGGTGATGATGTTCACAATGCCCGAACCGCCACGGCCAACCGTGCGGTATTCGTAAGCGGATGAGCGTTTGCCATAGCCGTTTTCGGTGACGGTGAGGATGAATTGTTCAGCAGCGGCCAGTTCAGCGAAGCGTTCCGGCGACAGGGTGATTTCAGCCACTGCGCCCTCTTCCGACGCATCTGTCGTGGTTTCTTCGGTTTCGTTACCCTCAAGGCGGCGCTTGGCAGCGGCCATCTTGATGTAGCTGTAGCGCTCTTCCACCGTGGTGGCGATACCGCCAATAATGCTCATGGATACCACATCATCGCCGTTTGCGAGCTTCATGCCGCGCACGCCGTCGGAGGTGCGGCTCTTGAATACGCGCACATCGTCAACCGGAAAGCGGATACATTTGCCGCTGCGCGAGGCAAGCAACACATGGTCGTTTTCATTGCATACACGCACATCCACCAGCTTGTCGCCTTCCTCTAGGCGGATAGCGATTTTGCCGTTGACGCGGATATCGTGGAAGTCAGAAAGGTCGTTGCGGCGTACATTGCCCTTCGCAGTGGCGAAGAAAATATGCATTGAATCCCACAGCGTTTCATCTTCCGGCAATGGCATGAAGGTGGTGATGGTTTCCCCCTGCTCCAGCGGGAAAATATTCACCAGTGCCTTGCCGCGCGTGTTAGCGGCGCCAAGCGGCAGCCTATATACTTTCAGCTTATACACCTGCCCTTTGCTTGAGAAGAACAGCACAGGCGTATGGGTGTTGACCACCAGCAACTCGGACGTGATGTCTTCGTCGCGCACGTCCATGCCGGATTTGCCTTTGCCGCCTCGGCGCTGGGCGCGGTAAGCGGAAAGCGCGGTGCGCTTGATGTAGCCGTTTGAAGTAATGGTGACCACCATGTCTTCTTTCTGGATGAGGTCTTCGATGTCGGCTTCGAATTCGGAAAGTTCGATAACGGTGCGGCGCGGGGTGGCGAACTGTTCCTTGGCGGCAAGCAGTTCGGTGCGCAGGATGCCGTAGAGTTTTTCGCGGTTGCCGAGGACAGCGAGATATTCGGAAATTTCCGCTGCCAGTTCCTGCATTTCATTGTCAATTTTTTCGCGTTCCAAACCAGTCAGGCGTTGTAGGCGCAGCTCGAGGATGGCGCGTGCCTGTGCCTCGGTGAATCTGATGCGGCCTTTTTCAATTTTGTTGCCGGAGTCGTCAACCAGCTGCAGCAGCGACAATACGTCGCCTGCCGACCAGTCGCGGCGCATCAGTTCTTCGCGGGCGATGTTGGGGTCAGCCGAAGCTTTGATAACGGCGATCACTTCGTCGATATTGGCCACAGCAATGGCAAGGCCAATCAACAAATGGGCGCGGTCACGCGCTTTGCCGAGCAGGAAGTTGGTGCGGCGGGTGATGACTTCTTCACGGAAGGTGATGAATGATTTGATAACGTGCTTGACGTTCATCAGCTCGGGGCGGCCATTGTCGAGCGCTAGCATGTTCACGCCGAAGCTGGTTTGCAGCGGAGTGAAGCTGTAAAGCTGGTTGAGTACGATATCGGGCATGGCGTCTTTTTTGATTTCCACGACCACGCGCACACCGGACTTGTCGGATTCGTCGCGCAGGTCGGAGATGCCTTCGATTTTCTTTTCGCGCACCAGTTCGGCCATGCGCTCAATCATACGCGCCTTGTTCACCTGATACGGTATTTCAGTGATGATGATAGCCCAGCGGCCGGGGCGGATTTCTTCAATTTCCGTTTTGCCGCGCATAATGACCGAGCCACGGCCCGTGAGCATGGCGGAGCGGCAACCGCTGCGGCCCAGTATGATACCGCCGGTGGGGAAATCCGGGCCGGGCAGCACTTCCATCATTTCTTCGATGGTGACATCAGGATTGTCGAGGTACATGCAGCAGGCGTCGATTACTTCGCCGAGGTTGTGGGTGGGGATGTTGGTCGCCATACCCACGGCGATACCGCCCGCACCGTTGACAAGGATGTTTGGGAATGCGGCGGGCAGAACCATCGGTTCTCTTTCCGAGCCGTCATAGTTTTCCTGATAATCGACGGTGTCTTTGTCAATATCGGCAAGCAGCGCGTGCGCGGCTTTGGAAAGGCGTGATTCGGTATAACGCATGGCCGCGGCGGAGTCACCGTCCATGGAGCCGAAGTTACCTTGTCCGTCCACCAGCTCAAGGCGCATGGAGAATGGCTGCGCCATACGCACCAACGAATCATAAATCGCCGAGTCGCCGTGCGGATGGTATTTACCCATCACGTCACCGACGATACGCGCTGATTTTTTGTAGGGCTTGTTGAACTCGCAGCCCAGCTCCAGCATGCCGAACAGAATGCGGCGGTGTACGGGTTTCAGGCCGTCGCGCACATCGGGGATGGCGCGTGAAACAATCACGCTCATCGCGTAATCGAGGTAGGATTTTTTCATTTCCTGTTCGATGGCGACAGGTACAAGTTCTTGGCTTTGGTTCGTGGTATTTTCGGTCACGTTTTCACCCTGCTAAATAATACTGTAATTCATGGCCTAAGTTTTAGCAGATTACCAAGTGATTTCAATAGAATAAGCGCCTGTGGACAGGTTGTTTAACCAGTTGATATACAATAGCTAATTCTGATGGATTTTTGTTATGCAAAAAACTACGTTCACAGTCACTCCGGCGAAGGCCGGAGTCCATGTTGAATTTCGCTTGAAATGGATACCGGCCTACGCCGGTATGACAGGAGAAAATAGACTCTAGTCGTCCAGTTCGTCAATGAATCCGGCGATGATGTCCAGCCCTTGCTGCCAGAAATCCGGCTTGGTGGCGTCTAAGCCAAAGGGCTTGAGCAGTTCTTTGTGGCGCAGCGTGCCACCGGCGGTGAGCATTTCGAGATATTTGGTTTCGAAGTCTGCCACCTTGCCCTGTGCATACACGGCATAAAGCGAATTGACGAGGCAATCGCCGAATGCATAAGCATATACATAGAACGGCGAGTGGATGAAGTGCGGGATATACGTCCAGAAATATTTATAGTCGCCCTCGAGTTTAATCGCCGGCCCGAGGCTTTCCGCCTGCACATCCATCCATAATTGGCTGATGCGTTCGGATGTCAGCTCGCTTTGGCGGCGCTCGCCATGCACGCGCTTTTCAAATTCGCAGAAGGCAATCTGGCGCACTACGGTGTTGAGCATGTCTTCCACCTTGGCGGCCAGCAGGCGCTTTCTGCGCGCCTTGTCGGTTTCGCGGCGCAGGATTTCGCGGAAGGTGAGCTGCTCGCCGAATACCGAGGCGGTTTCTGCCAGCGTCAGCGGCGTGTCGGACATCAGCGTACCCTGCTTGGCGGCCAGCACCTGATGCACGCCGTGGCCCAGCTCGTGTGCCAGCGTCATCACATCGCGTGATTTTCCCTGAAAATTTACCAGCAGGTACGGATGCACGGACGGCACGGTGGGGTGCGCGAATGCACCGGGTGACTTGCCTGCGGAAACGGGCGCGTCAATCCATGGTTTAGTGAAGAATTCCTTGCCCAGCGAGGCGAGCTCGGGTGAAAAATGGCCGTAAGCATCAAGCACCAGCTCGCGCGCGTCGTTCCATTCATATTGTTTGTCTTTATCTCCGGGCAGCGGTGCGTTGCGATCCCAGTAGGCGAGCTGCTTTTGCTTGAACCACTTGGCTTTCAACGCGTAGTAACGGTGAGAAAGTTTGGGGTAGCTGCGGCGCACGGCAGCGCTCAGCGCATCGACCACTTCGTCTTCGATGTAATTGCTGACATTGCGCGAGGAAATGGGCTGCTTGAAGCCGCGCCAGTTGTCTTCGATTTCCTTGTCCTTGGCTAGTGTATTGGTAATCAGCGTAAAGAGCGGCGCGTTTTCAGCCAGCACCTTGCCGATGGTGAGTGCCGCTTTTTTGCGGGTGGCCGCGTCTTTGGACGACATAAGGTCAAACGCCTCGGCCGAGGTGAGCTGCTTTTTATCGTAAGGGAAACGCAGCTTGGCCATGGTTTCGTCAAACAGGCGCGACCATGCGGCGCGGCCGGAGACGTATTTTTCATGCAGTATTTTTTCCAGCTCGTCGGAAAGCTGGTAGGGCTTGTAGGTACGCACGTCGCGTATCCACGGCGCATAATACTTTAGCGCGGGCGACGACATCTTTGCTTCCATGTCGCGGTCGCTGATTTTATTGATGGCCAGCGAGAAAAACAGAATTTGCGATGAGAATACGGTGATTTTGTCCTGCGTGTTCTGGTAGAACTGTGCATTGACCGGATTGCTCATGTTCTTGGCGAATATCAACTGGGCATACGAGCCGAGCTTGCCTGCCAGTTCCTGAATATATTCATATTCGCCGATGGCCTTGGCCAGCGTGTCGCCATCCAGCGATTCCACCTTGCCGTGATATTTATTTTTGAACTGTTCGCACAGCTGCTTCAGCTTTGAAAAATCGCGGTCAACTTCCGGCGCATCAAGCGCAGGGTAAAAATCGCGCAAATCCCATTCGGGTAATTTTATGACGGGCAGCCTTATAGCCGGTGCTTTCTTGGCAGCCGTTTTTTTAACAGGCTTGGTAGCCTTGGCTTTTTTTACAGGGGCGGGTTTTTTGCGGGCAGCGCTTTTGCGTGTGGCCATGGGCTATTATCCTTCCAGAATAAATACCCGCCCACATTACGTTGGTGATTATTTTTTATCAACCATCATGTTGCGGGTAGCAGCAGGCAGGGTGACCTTGATGCCGTCGAGCGCGTCGCTCATCATAATCTGGCAGCCAAGGCGTGAGGTGTGCGTCAGGCCAAAGGCGAGGTCGAGCATGTCTTCTTCGTCTTCGGTGGCGGCCTTGAGCTTGCCGTACCATTCGGGAGAGACGATTACATGGCAGGTGGAGCAGGCGAGCGAGCCTTCGCACGCGCCTTCCAGCGGGATATTGTTCTTATGCGCCACTTCCAGCACGGAAATACCGTTCGGGGCGTCATAGGTCTGTTCTTTTCCATCGGGAAATACAAACGTCAGTTTAGGCATGTTTCTCGGTCTCCAGATTATCTATATGCGCCCCTTTTAGCGCATCTGTGATTGCCCTGTCCATCCTTCTTTCAGCAAAAGGCTGGGCCAGACGCGCCAGTTCATGCACCTCGGCGTCTATGTAGTCGCGGTCTCCGCCGCCCAGCGTGTTGCGAACCACGGAAATCTGCCGTTCAAGGCGGGATTTTTCGGCGGGTGTTAATAATTCGCCGCTGGAATTGAGGGCTGATTCCAGCTCTACAATGGTTCGCTCTGCTTCCACGCGGCTTTCCACCAGCAGGCGCTCGGTAATGTCCCCTTTGGCGTGTTCCATGCTTTCCAGCAGCATTTTTTCCATTTGTTCCGGCTCTAGGCCGTAAGACGGCTTTACGTTTACTACCTGCTGCGCACCGGTGGTTTTTTCCTCGGCAGCCACTGTCAGCAATCCGTCGGCATCTACCGTGAAGGTAATTTTGATGCGAGCTATTCCTGCCGGAAGCGGCGGAATTCCTTTAAGTTCAAAGCGCGCCAGCGAGCGGTTATGGTCCACCATCTCGCGCTCCCCCTGCACCACATGCACCTGCATGGCGGTTTGCCCGTCCTGCCATGTGGTGAATTCCTGCGATACTGATACGGGGATGGCGGTATTGCGGTAAATAATCTTTTCTGTCAGGCCGCCCATGGTCTCCAGCCCCAGTGACAGGGGAATTACGTCCAGTAGCAAATTATCAGAGCCGTGCGTCAGCCCCCTTGCCTGCAATGCTGCGCCAATGGCCACCACTTCATCCGGATTAACGTCAGACAGCGGCGGCTTGCCGAATAATTCGCCCACCAGCTCCTGCACCAGCGGCACGCGGGTAGAACCGCCAACCATTACCACGCCCTTGATGTCCACGGTGGTAAGTTTGGCGTCCAGTACCGCCTGTTCGCAGATGGCCAGTGATTTTTGTACCAGTGGCAGCACCAGCTCTTCAAAATCATGGCGGCTGAGGGTAACGCTTTTATTGCGGTAGCTAATCTCGGTTTCGCTGGCACCGGTCAGTGCGTGCTTGGCATTACGGGCAAGGCCAACGACTACGCCTACTTCTTCGCTGGTCAGCGTTTCATCATTGAAGCCAAGCTCGGCCAGCAGCCATGCGGCAACCGTCTGGTCGAAGTCGTCGCCGCCGAGCGCGGTATCGCCTGCTGCAGCCAGCACCTGAAACACGCCTTTTTCCATTTTCAGCAGTGACAAATCGAACGTGCCGCCGCCCAAATCATAAATAGCGTAGATACCCTCTATCCCCTTGTCCAGCCCGTAGGCTAGCGCAGCGGCGGTGGGTTCGTTGATAAGGCGCAGCACTTCAAGTCCGGCAAGGCGCGCAGCGTCTTTGGTGGCGGTGCGCGCGGCGTCGTCGAAATAGGCGGGAACCGTAATCACCGCTTTTTTGACGTCCTTGCCTAGTGCCTGCTCGGCTACATGTTTCAGGGTTTTGAGGATTTCGGCGGATACTTCCACCGGCGTAACTTCGCGGTTTCCGGCACGCAGCTTTACCATACCCTTTGCTTGCGGAATTATGTCGTAGGGCATGTTGCCCAGCAGGGTTTTAATGTCATCAATACCACGCCCCATCAGGCGTTTTACCGAGGCGATAGCTCCCTTCTCCCCGCGCTCATAGCGCGCCTTGGCGGAATAGCCCACTTCGATTTTGCCGTCGGTATGGTAAAACACGACCGATGGCACAAGCGCGTGGCCATGGATATTATGCACGACTTCCACGCTGACATCAGACGCAATGGCGGCCACGGAGTGCGTGGTGCCGAGGTCAATGCCGATGGCCACTGTGTCTGCATGTGGCAGCGGCGTTTCACCCGGTTCGTGGATTTGCAGCAAATGTGTCATGGTCTATCAGGCGCGTAATTTCAGGCGTTTTACCATCTGGGCGATTTCCCCGCGTGTTTTGACGAGGTAACCAAGGCGCATGGTTTGCTCTGCCATGCCGTTCCAGTCGGTTTTAAGAAACGCCTGTGATATAGCGGCCAGCGAAGTATTTTGCAAGCCTGCCAGTGTACCATCAATGACGGAAAGCGACGCTTCGTCCTGTGCTTCCTGCACCTGCTCGCGCCATTCCATGATGCTTACCAGCAATTCCTGTGAGGGTTTTTGCGCGGTTTTGCTGTCGCCGACCTCAATTCCCTGCTGTTTCAGCAAGTAGCAGGCACGGTTGTGGGGGTCTTTAAGGGTGGTGTAGGCATTGTTGATATCCACCGAGATTTGCATGGCTTGCTGGCGCTCGGCTTGGGGTTTGCCTACAAAGCGGTCGGGGTGGTATTGGCGCTGCGCCTTGAAATAAGCGGCTTCCAGCGCCTGCAAATCCACGTCAAACACGGGCGCAAGCCCGAGCAGGGCAAAATAATCTGTAAGGGATGACATTAGACGTGAAAAGATTCACCACAGCCGCAACGCCCTTTTTCATTGGGGTTGCGGAAGGTGAAGCCGCTCTTGAGCTTTTCTTCCACATAATCCATTTCAGTGCCGAGCAGGAACATGACCGCTTTGGGGTCGATGAGCAGTTTGATACCGTCTTTTTCTACCACTTCGTCGAATTTACTAACCTCGTCGGCATATTCGATGCTGTAGGATAGGCCGGAGCAGCCGCGCGTGCGCACGCCGATTTTAATGCCGGCCGAAGGCTTTCCGCGCTTGTCTAGCAGCGCGTGTATCCGGCTCATGGCGTTTTCGGTAATCGTGAGTATCGGCGCGGTCATGGCTTATCCCTTAAGCGGCGTCCTGCTTGCTGCCGTGCTTTGCCTTGTAGTCGGCAACGGCGGCTTTAATGGCGTCTTCCGCCAATACCGAGCAGTGGATTTTCACCGGCGGCAGGGCGAGATGCTGCGCGATTTCGGTGTTTTTGATAGTCATGGCTTCGTCGAGCGATTTGCCTTTTACCCATTCGGTGATGAGTGACGACGAGGCAATGGCAGAGCCGCAGCCGAAGGTTTTGAACTTGGCGTCCTCAATAATACCTTCTGCACTCACCTTGATTTGCAGCTTCATTACGTCGCCGCAAGCGGGCGCGCCGACAAGTCCGGTGCCGACATCGGCGTCGTCTTTCGACATTGAACCAACGTTGCGCGGGTTTTCGTAATGATCGATTACTTTCTCACTATAGGCCATTTTACTTACTCTCCTTCATTATTCACCAAGCGCCCAGCCTTTGTCTTGCTTAGAGGTCAACTGGACGGCAATTTTTTCCCTTACCGCTATATTCAGCGCATCCACTTCATGCGATGTGTAATCCCTTTGTTCAACCAACGTATCATGCGCTACTTGCATGACCGCCGTATCAATAATCCTGTCGCAACTGCTGCGGCTGCGTATGCCATCGGACGGCTGGCGCAAGGCGCGTATTTCATCCTGCATGGCAGTGCGGTGTGTTTCTATAAGGCTCATGTACCGCGCGCCGCGCTCGACTGCGGTTTCCTTGTGTAGCTGCTGGCCCATATAATTCTCCCATTGTCATAGACCCTGTTCCCCTTGTTTTTAATGCACGGCTGAAGCGCGTGACACGCCTGCCAGTTCGGGGTTTTTCAGGAATTGGTTGTAGCGTTGATTTACCATGTTCTGCGCATCTTTTACGGCAATACTGGTGATGGATTCTTCACCAAGCAACAGGCTGCGTGCGGTATCTTCACAGGCTTGGTCAAAAAGCTCGTTTTTGAGTACTTCTTCACGGCGGCCTGTAAAGCCTGCGTCAGTAATTGCATCCGGACGCTCTATCAGCGTTTTCAGCTTGTCAGTCAATTCAATGTGGCGCGCAAGAAAACCATGATCTGACGCACGGTCAAACTGTTCAGGAATGGGTATTGTTTTTTGTGGAAGCCTGGCAATCATGGTTAATGCCCTGCCCATTCGATTTTAGAAATATCTATGCCTTCCTGCGCCATTTCCCATAGCGGACTCATTTCACGCAGTTTGGTGACCGATTGGCGTATGATGTTCAGTGCAAAATCCAGCTCGGCTTCGGTGGTAAAGCGGCCAAAGCCGAAGCGGATGGAGGTATGCGCCAGTTCTTCGCCAACCCCAAGGGCGCGCAGCACATACGATGGTTCAAGCGAAGCCGAAGTACAGGCCGAGCCGGATGAAACGGCAAGGTCTTTAATCGCCATAATCATGGATTCGCCCTCAACGTAAGCAAAGCTCAGGTTCAGGTTGCCATACCAGCGTTGTTCGCGGTCGCCGTTCAGATACACATCCGGTATGCCGTCCAGGATTTCAGCCATGAATTTCTGGCCAAGTTTTTTTACATGTTCGGCGTCTTTTGCCATTTCAGCTTTTGCGATAGCGGCCGCTTCGCCGAGGCCAACCACCAGCGGTGTCGGCAATGTGCCGGAACGGAAACCGCGTTCCTGCCCGCCGCCGGAAAAGAGCGGCTCGAGGCGTATGCGCGGGCGGCGGCGCACATACAATGCTCCAATACCCTTCGGGCCGTAGATTTTATGGCCGGAGATGCTCATGAGGTCGATATTCATGGCCTCTACATCCAGCGGGATTTTGCCGAAAGCCTGCGCGGCGTCGCAATGGAAAAATGCGCCTTTCTCGCGGCAGATTTTACCAATCTCGGCCAACGGCTGGATAACGCCGACTTCGTTGTTGATACCCATAACGGATACCAGCAACGTATTATCTTTCATGGCTGCTTTCAGCACGTCAAGGTCGATAAGGCCATTGCTCTGTACGGGCAGGTAAGTGATTTCAAAACCTTCCTGCTCAAGGTGGCGGCAGGAATCCAGCACGCATTTATGCTCGGTGACAGGGGTGATGATGTGGTTTCTTTTGTCCTTGTAGAAATGCGCGACGCCCTTGATAGCGATGTTGTTGGACTCGGTGGCACCGGAGGTGAACACGATTTCTTTTTCGGTGGCGTTGATGAGTGCGGCGACCTGTTCGCGTGCAAGGTCACAGGCTGCTTCCGCTTCCCAGCCGTAAGCATGGCTGCGTGAATGCGGGTTGCCGAATTTTTCCGTAAAGTACGGCAGCATTTTGTCCAGCACGCGAGGATCCATCGGCGTGGTCGCCTGATAGTCGAGGTAAACAGGTAGTCTTATGTTATTATTTGCTGCAGTTTTCATATATTCCAATATATTGACTTATATAATTATTATAGCAAATTCCCATCGGGCTTGCTACCGCAATAACCTACTAATTTAATACACTATTTGTTCAGGGTCACCATTATTACACCATTTTAGTCCCAGACTCAATGCTTTGTGAGCTTGTTTTACAAGGAAAGGCAGGCTGGCTGTGGAGTTGATATATTCCAACGCCTTAGACTAGGCGGATTTGCTCGTTTTTGCGAGCCGCTCGCAACTGGATTCCCATGTTTTGCTGAACTCCTGAATATCACTTTCCTGCGTACCCCATCCGCCACTTATACGTATGGCGCTTGCCGCCAGTGATTTTTCCGCACCCATAGCGGTGAGTACATGCGACACTTCAATGCGCCCTGATGAGCAGGCCGAGCCAGCGCTTACGGCAAATCCCTTTAGGTCAAAATCCATCAGTTGCACTTCGTTGCTGGCATCAGGCATGCTGATGCAGCTGGTGTTGGGCAGGCGCGGCGCTCCTTTGCCAAAGACAGTTCCGCCATGCTTTACCACTGTGTTTTCCAGCACATCCAGCCATGTGCGTAAGTTGGCCATGTGGCCAGATGAGGATTTTTCAACGGCAATAGCAAATCCGGCAATAGCGGCGAGATTTTCTGTGCCTGCCCTGCGCCCCAGTTCCTGCCCGCCGCCTGTAAGCAGTGGTTTTACAGGTAAATCACGGCGTATGACGAGTGCCGCAGTACCCGTGGGGCCGCCGCATTTATGGGCAGAAATAGTCATCATATCCACGCCCAGCGCACCGAAATCGACAGCGATTTTACCTAGTCCCTGCACAGCGTCGCAATGCAGCAGCGCTCCATATTTTTTGCAGATGGCGCTTGCCTCGGCCACAGGCTGTATCACGCCGGTTTCATTATTGGCGAGCATGATGGACACCAGCGCCAGTTGCGCATCAGCGTTGATGAGCGCGGCTTCCAGCGCATCAATCTTCAGCCTGCCGGACGTATCAACGGGTAGTATGAGCGCATCCCCGCGAACTTTCATCACCGAGCTGTGTTCAATGGCGGATACCAGTAATTGCCGCTCCGGTGCCACGCAGCGCAGCGCCGTGTTATTAGCCTCGGTGCCGCTGCCCATGAATATCACTTCATTAGGCCACGCGCTTACAGCATCGGCGATGGTTTTGCGTGCGTTCTCGAGGTGCTTTTTTGCCTCGCGGCCGTAGTAATGCACCGATGACGGATTGGCCGGAAACGCAAGAATTTCCTGCATTCTTGAGGATACTTCGGGATAGACAACAGCGGTGGCGTTGTAATCGAGATAAATATGGTTTTTAGCCATACTCTGATCAGTGGTTTGTGACGGCTGCGTTTTCCAGCGGCGTTTTGAATGTAAGTTTGCGTTGCTGCACATCGCTGAGTGAAATGGAGCTTAGGTACTGGGTAATCTGCTTGCCCAGCCCTTCCCATAAATCATGGGTGGCGCAGCGTGTGCCGCCGCCCATACAGCCGTGATTTACATGGTTGTCGCAGCGCGTCATCTTGATGGCTTCTTCGGAAGCATCAACTATTTCAGAAATGGTGATTTCGGTTGCGGGGCGCGACAATACATAGCCACCGCCCGGGCCGCGCACGGATTTGACAATCCCGCTCTGCTTGAGTTTGCTAAAAATCTGCTCGAGGTAGGGAACAGTGATTTCCTGAGAAGTAGCGAGTTCTGCCAGCGTTATCGGCTTGCCCTGCTCGCGTCCGGCCAGTTCAACCATTGCCATCACGGCATAGCGTGCTTTAGTACCAAGTATCATTTGGCCTCCCATTTTTTGGCGCTGCCGGCCAGCGCATCGTTTTCTGATTCCAGCTCACTCACACGACCTTTTAATTGTTCCACATCTTTCTGGAGCTGTTCAAGCATTATCAGCAGCGGGTCGGCATCCTGATCCTGCGCGGCGCCATAAGCATTGAAGGGCTTATCCTGAGATTTCCCCACAGTGGCTTCCTGATGGTTTTCCTGATGTTTTTCAGGCGGATTATCGGAAACCGGCCTTGCCGGTATGCCCACCACGGTGCTGTTGCTCTCCACATCCTTGACCACCACAGCATTTGAGCCGATGCGCGCATTATCGCCAACATGTATAGGGCCAAGCAGTTGCGCTCCTGCCCCGATAATTACGTTATTGCCCAGCTGCGGATGGCGGATACCTTTGTCCAGCGATGTGCCGCCAAGCGTAACGTCATGATAAATGGTGACATCATTACCAATGGTGGCGGTTTCGCCAATAACCACACCCATGCCGTGGTCAATAAAGAAGCGTTCCCCGATTTTTGCGCCCGGATGAATTTCGATGCCGGTGATGAAGCGTGAGATATACGACAGGAAACGGGCGATAAATTTAAAGCCCTTTTTCCATAACCAATGGGAAAGGCGATGAAATAACAACGCGTGCAGCCCGGGATAGCACAAAAATACCTCAAGCCGGGAGCGTGCCGCCGGGTCGCGGGCAAAAACGGAATCAATATCCTTTAGAACGTCATTCACTATTTTCTTGAACATGAACCCACAAATTCAATATAAGTACGCCTTCGATGAGCGGCAAAACTAATACAAATGGTTAGCCTGTTCAACCTAAAACCTGTCGTAAACAACCATAATACTTGGAAAACTATGCCTGAAATCATTATTAATGGTTCTGAAGGGCGGCTGGAAGGCCGCTATCACCATAGCGATCAGAAAGGCGCGCCGGTAGTTCTGGTGCTGCATCCGCACCCGCTTTACGGCGGCACCATGAATAACAAGGTTGTTTACCGCCTGTACCATACCTTCGCGCAGAACGGCTTTTCTGTGCTGCGTTTCAATTTTCGTGGCGTAGGTAAATCTCAGGGAAAATATGACGATGGCATAGGCGAACTAACCGATGCCGCAACCGCGCTGGACTGGCTGCAACTGCAAAATCCGGACGCCATGACCTGCTGGATAAGCGGGTTTTCGTTTGGCGCGTGGATTTCGCTGCAACTGCTGATGCGCCGCCCGGAAATTGAGGGTTTTGTGGCCGTGTCACCGCCAGCGAACCTCTATGATTTCTCGTTCCTTTCACCCTGCCCCGCCGCTGGCCTGATTACTCAGGGTGACCGTGACGATGTGGTAACGGAGGAATCTGTGGCAAAGCTGGCAGGTAAGCTGGGTTCGCAACATGGCTCGAATATCGAGTACAAGCATATTGCAGGCGCCGACCATTATTATCGTGGCGTGGAAGAACAGCTGGATGCAGTGGTGGGTGAATATGTGCTGCGCCGCATGCAGGACTTCAAGCAGAAACGCAAAGTGCGCCCTGACCGCAAACGCCGCCAGTTACCCAGAGATTAAATTCAAGGGATTAAATCACCGCGTGTTTGGCGGCATCATGATTTCGTCTGTGCCGGGAGGAAGTATAACGTCCCCGGTTCTGTGGAATTGTGGTATTTCAATGTCTGGACGCTCTTCTCTCGGCAGCATGTGATCAGTGCGTACATCTGATACTCCTTCGCTTACCTCCATGAGATCTTTTGGAAAAGGCTCCTGTCTCAGGTAATGATTGAAAAAGGCAATACTGTAATCTGTAATCGTTTTGCGGTGTGTACGGCCACCACCACCCATGATCCATGCAAGATGAGAAGCATGTGCCAGTTCTACATATAACTTGAGGGATTTAGTCTGATCGTATAATCCGCTGGGGTTACGAATATCATCGTTGAGCCAGTCGGTAGTGCCACCCTGATACATTACAGGGACATCAATCTTTGGTATATTGCGATGGACTAAAAAAGGCTTGGCGTAGGGCGATAATGCCAGCACAGCCTTCAGGCGCTCATCTTTCCATGAGTACCATGCCCCTGCCATTCCAAGTGCTGTGTAGCCTCCGAGTGAATGGCCGGCAATCCCGATATTATTCCATTCATAGTCTTCATAGCGGGGATCTTTTGCAAGCGCATTGATAAGTGTGGTTATATCATCTTTTCGCCTGATGTACGTTTGATCAGTCCATAGAATTGCAGAAAAGAAAGGAAGTTCTGGCCCATGAGAACGCGTTGATTTTTCCTTGCTGCAGAGGGAGTCATAATGCGTAGGTGCGAATACGGCATAGCCTTCTTCAGAAAGCGCCTCTCCAAAATAACTATATCCTTTGGCGCAGCCTCCGAAACTGTGGGAAAAAATAATGGGTATTGTTTTATTACTGAGGCCATCTTTGGGCAGCCATGCAGCTATTTCCAGCCCAGCTATGGAAAGCTTTTCCATGGCCGCAGCATAACTGTTACTAGCTGCTCCGGCACAAAGAGCAACATAGAGGAGTGAACTTATAATAAGTTTATTCACCATAGCCAATATGCTACAGGGATAGCCGAATTTCAGAACGGTATTTCGTCGTCCAGCAATTCCGTGGCGGGCTTGCTGCCACCACTAAATCCACTACTGGCTGCGGGGGCTGAAGCGCCGCCGTAGCTTGCGCCTTCGCTGCCGCCCTGACGTCCGTCGAGCATGGTCAGCGCACCGTTAAAGCCCTGAAGCACCACTTCGGTGGAGTATTTTTCCTGACCTGACTGGTCGGTCCATTTGCGGGTCTGCAACTGGCCTTCAATATACACTTTTGCACCTTTTTTGAGGTAATTCTTGGCGATACCGACCAAGCCTTCATTGAAGATAGCTACACGGTGCCACTCGGTTTTTTCCTTGCGTTCCCCAGTGTTACGGTCTTTCCAGCTTTCCGAGGTGGCAATGGCAAGGTTGGCGATTTCACGACCATCCTGCGTTGAACGGATTTCCGGATCACGGCCGAGGTTACCCACCAGAATTACTTTATTGACGCTACCAGCCATACGACACTCCCTTTACTCTAAAGACCATTTTATAGTTTCAACTTTGGGCTATATAAGCGCAAAAACTGCTACCACGCTAGTAAGAAATGAATAGAATGTTCATTTTTACTCAGGGCAGTTTAGGGCAATTATGGATAAAGACGCATATATAGGTATTCGCGGCGCAAAAGAGCATAATCTCAAGAACATTGATGTCGAAATACCCCGCAACCAGCTGGTGGTAATTACCGGCCCGTCAGGGTCGGGCAAGTCGTCGCTTGCGTTCGACACAATTTACGCCGAAGGCCAGCGCCGCTATGTCGAGAGCCTTTCTTCCTATGCGCGGCAGTTTCTCAATATTCAGGACAAGCCGGACGTGGAATCCATCACCGGCCTGTCGCCTGCGATTGCCATTGACCAGAAAACAACCTCGCGCAATCCGCGCTCGACGGTGGGTACGGTTACCGAAATCTATGATTATTTACGCCTGCTTTATGCCCGCGTTGGCATCCCCTATTCTCCCGCTACCGGCCTTCCGATTGAAAGCCAGACCGTGTCGCAGATGGTGGACCGCATCATGGAACTGCCGGAAGGAACGAAGCTGTATTTGCTTTCGCCTATCGTGCGCGGTCACAAGGGTGAATATAAAAAAGAGATTCAGGCCTTGCAGAAAAAAGGTTTCCAGCGACTGAAGGTTGACGGCGAACTGTATGAAATCGACAGCGTGCCTGCCATTGATAAAAACAAAAAACACGAAATCGAAGTGGTGGTGGACCGTATTGCGGTCGGCAAGGAACTGGGTAACCGCCTCGCCGATTCGGTTGAAACGGCGCTGGGCCTTTCCGAAGGCCTGATAGTGGTGGAGATTGTTTCGCTGCCGGATACGGACGGCAAAAAGAAAAGCAAGAAGGACAAGGACGAAGATGCCGCGCATAAAAAAGGCGATCGCATCACGATGTCCAGCAAGTTCGCCTGCCCCGTTTCCGGCTTTACGCTGTCGGAAATCGAGCCGCGCCTGTTTTCATTCAACAGCCCTTACGGTGCTTGCCCCACCTGCGACGGACTTGGCACACAGATGTTTTTTGATCCCGACCTCGTCATCCCCGATACCAAGCTTTCGCTGGCCGGACGCGCCATTGCGCCATGGGCCAACAGCCAGAGCAAATATTACCTGCAAACGCTGGAAGGCTTGTCACGCCATTATAAATTCAGCCTGTCTGCCCCTTTCCGCGACCTGCCGAAAAAGATACAGGAAATTATTCTTTATGGCTCGGACGACGAGAGCATCCGCATCACTTATACCGATGGCCCGCGTTCCTATAACAGCGACAAGCCGTTTGAAGGCGTTATCCCGAGTCTGGATCGCCGCTGGCGCGATACGGAAAGCGAGTGGATGCGTGAGGAATTATCCAAATTCCAGAACGAGCATCACTGCGAAGCATGTAGCGGCCATCGGCTTAAACCGGAGGCGCAGTGCGTGAAAGTCGGCGGCCTGCATATCGGTGAAGTCACCAATTTTACCATTGAAGTAGCACATGACTGGTTTGGCAAGCTGGAGAAAAAACTCAGCCGTAAACATCAGGAGATTTCCCAGAAAATACTCAAGGAAATTCGCGAACGCCTGCAGTTTCTTGTCAATGTCGGGCTGGATTACCTGACACTGGCACGTGAGTCCGGCACGCTTTCGGGCGGGGAATCGCAGCGCATCCGTCTTGCCTCGCAAATCGGCTCCGGCCTTTCCGGTGTGCTTTACGTGCTAGATGAGCCGTCTATTGGTTTGCACCAGTGCGATAACGAACGCCTGCTTGGCACACTCCGGCATTTGCGCGATCTCGGCAATACTGTGATTGTAGTGGAACATGACGAAGACACCATGCGTGCTTCCGACCATTTGATAGACATGGGCCCGGGTGCTGGTGTGCATGGCGGACGCGTGGTGGCACAGGGTACATGCGCCGAAGTGATGAAGGTAAAAGACAGCCTCACCGGACAATATCTCAGCGGTAAAAAATCTATCGCGATTCCTGCTTCACGCCGCGAGGCGCAGAAGCACAAACGCATAGTGGTCAACGGCGCACGTGCCAACAACCTCAAAAACATCAAGGCGGAGATTCCGCTTGGCACGTTTTGCTCGGTAACGGGCGTTTCCGGCGGCGGCAAGTCCACACTGGTGATTGAGACATTATACAAGGCTATTGCGCGGCGTATGCATGGCAGCCGCGATATACCAGGCATGCATGACAGCATCACCGGCCTTGAATTCATCGACAAGGTGATTGAAATCGACCAGTCACCCATCGGGCGCACGCCGCGTTCCAACCCCGCCACCTACACGGGCGCGTTCACTCCTATCCGCGACTGGTTTGCTGCCCTGCCGGAAGCGAAGGCGCGTGGCTATCAGGCCGGACGCTTTTCATTTAACGTAAAGGGCGGGCGCTGCGAGGCCTGTCAGGGTGATGGACTGATTAAAATCGAGATGCACTTCCTTCCCGACGTATATGTGAAGTGTGACGTCTGCCACGGCAAGCGCTATAACCGCGAAACGTTGGAAATCAGATACAAGGACAAATCCATCACCGATGTGCTGGAAATGACAGTGGATGAAGGTGTGCAGTTCTTCAGCGCGCAGCCCTCCATCCGCGAAAAGCTGCATGCCATGCAGGAAGTCGGTCTTGGCTATATCGCCGTCGGCCAGTCGGCCACGACGTTATCTGGTGGCGAGGCACAGCGCATCAAGCTGGCAAAAGAGCTTTCCAAACGCGCCACGGGCCGCACACTCTACATTCTCGATGAGCCGACCACCGGCCTGCACAGCGACGACATACGCAAATTGCTGGATGTGTTGCACAAGCTGGTGGACAGCGGCAACACCGTGCTGGTGATTGAACATAACCTTGATGTTATCAAGACATCTGACTGGGTTATCGATATTGGTCCGGGCGGTGGTGACAAGGGCGGCAAAATCATTGCCCAAGGCACGCCGGAAGACATCATCAAAAACAAAGATAGTGTGACAGGACGTTACCTTGCGCCACTGCTAAAAAAAAATAAGGCGGCGTGATTCTTGATAGCTGAATAGGTAATTTCAGCGTTCCCACTTCATGGTGGGGGCGCCATTTTCAAGCCCGTCTTTTATGTATTCCATTCTTTTGAAGCTTTTGGCTTTGGGGATGACATGCACGGCAGGCTTTTCCTTTTCAGGTTCCGGCTTGGCAACCATACCCGCGTCTATGAGGTCTTTCTGTAATTTTCTGAGCTGCCCGATATCCTCGAACATAGCGTCGGGATTGCTACGGCTAAGTCCATCGTTACCGAAGTCGATAAGATAAAACTTGAGTTCACCTTCTTTGTCGCGTTTGACAAACAAGTTGCTAGCGATATCCCAGTTTTCCACACCGTTTTGGTTGAGTGAGCGCATGGCATCCATCATGGATTCCCATTCCTTTGAGGTGATGGGCTTGCCGCCGAGTGCTTTCATGCCGTCGCGTTTATTGATATCCAGCGATCCTACCGTTACTTCACAGGGAAGTGCGTCTGTCAGCAGGTAGCGGTCTGCCTTGTGGCCTGTGATTGCCAGTTTCTCTGCAAGCGTTTTCCTTATGGCTTCCGGCACATCATCAGTGGGCAGCTCGCGCGCTTTGGGTACGGTCAGTATGCCGCCCTCTCGCTGCATGAACGGTGCCTTGATACTGGTTTCAACTTCGTTGGCGCTGGCGAGTTTGATAAAATACTCATCACCCGTCTCTTTGTCGCGCAGCTTCATTACCGGTTTACTGCGGAACTCTTTCAATACTTCAAAATCTGCCATGGGCTGACTGGATATCATTGTTTTATTATATCTTTTTTGGGCAATTTATTCAAATGGTGAAAACACGGTTTTTCAGTAACATAAAAAACAGGCAGCTTTTTTAGGGCTGCCTGCAAGTCTTGTAAGGTGACTGACTCATGAAAAAACTGCTTATCTCTTTATTTCCTGCCCCTGAGCTGCGGCTTTCTCGCGCTCATCTGATATTTCTTTGCCCCAGTTCTTGGATTTGTCGTTTGCCATAGCGTATTCCACGGCTTTGGCAACTTCCGGCGAAACGTTTTTCTCCAGCTCCTGAACTACATTTTGCTGTCTGGCCGTTTCATATTCACGCGCCTGACGGGACTCTCCCGCCTTACTACCGACATAAGCCCCGGCGACTGTGCTGCCAATGGCGACGCCAGCTGCCACAACTGTACCGATAGTGAGTGCTGTGGCCGCTACGGGTGCGCCTGCGGCGGCTGCGCTAAGCGTTACACCTGTGATGGCCGCGAATGATATGGCAGCGACGATGCCACCAACGACGTTACCAACGAAACCGCCAATAAGCGTATCGCGATTCCACATGCTTGGTTCGCTTACGCGTTTGCCTTCAGCATTTTCCCGTTCCTGATTTTTTTTGCCGATATAGCTGCCGATGGCTGCACCAATGGCTGTTCCCGCGATCGGGGTGAAGAAAGAGCCGATCATAGCCCCAATCACCATGTCTTTATTGACATAGGATGGGTTATGGTTGGTCTTCAGGGTATATTCTTGTCCCATAATGGCTCTTTTTAAAGGTTCTACACGTTGGACCCAGTATGTCTTTTTCAGCCATTTTCTTCAAATTAAAGAAATGTGACAATTGCCTGACGCCTGTTAAAGTGCGGACACAACTTTGCTTTTTTCTTTATTTACAATGGTTTGCGCTACCAATGGCAATGTTTCGAACGGAGTGTAGGTCAGGGAGCTGTAGTAGCTTGCCCCCGCTCTTTTCATGATTTCGTCCTCCGCCAGGCCCATAGACCGGATCGATCCGGTGTCCAGAATCAGTGTTGGTATGCCATGTTTTTTCATTTCAGCAGACAGGAGTATGGCAGGTTCCGCACTGAAGCTTGGCTGTTCCGTACAACCCATGCCCGGGTGGAATATCATTACTGCATCAGGTTTTTTATCTAATGCGGCCACCTCGCCGGCGACCGCGGGTACGGCATCGGGCAGCAGGAAATCGCCAATCATTTCGTTGGTATGTTCAACCGTAGCTCCGGCTTCCTGAAGCGCCAGCTTGTAATATTCGCTGTAAAAGCGGTTGCCCACGATAAGGACGGTTTTTCCCTTGAGGTCTGGCGTCGCGTCTTCTGCCAGCTTTCTTCTGTTGATACCTTTACGCATATTTCTCTTCCTTGGTTTTCATTACTTACAAAAAAGGACAGTTCGTTTGGAACTGTCCTTTTTCTGTGCATTGTCGGTGTTGTTTAAGCCGCTTCCTTCGCAGCCGGAGCAGCAGCGATCTTAGCGCGCAGCAACTTCATCAGCTTATCGGTTGCGGTTTTGTGATCGGTGGCTTCAGACGCAGCCAGTTCACCAACCAAACGTGCAAGCGCTGATTCATAAATCATGCGTTCGCTGTAAGAGCGTTCAGACTGGTCAACATTCTGGTGCAGGTCACGAACCACTTCGGCAATGTAAATAATGTTGCCGGAGTTGATCTTTGCTTCGTACTCCTGAGCGCGGCGTGACCACATGCCACGGCTGGTGCGGGCGCGGCTTTTCAGCGTGATGAACACTTTTTTCATCTGGTCGTTGCTGCTGATAGGACGCAGGCCGGCAGCAGTTGCACGATGCACAGGCACGCGGAGCGTCATCTTGTCTTTCTCGAAGGAGATAACCAGCATGCGCAGCTCGATTTCGCCGATCATCTGGGTTTCTTCAGCCATGATGCGGCCAACGCCGTGCGTCGGATACACTACATAGTTGCCTACCTTATAAGAGGCCTTCTGAGCTGGAACTACTTTTGCAGCTGGTTGTGCAACAAGCGGCTTGGCAGCAACCGGCTTTGCAACAGCCACTGGCTTAGCGGCCTGGATTGCTACTGGCTTCTTAGCCACGATTTTAGCTACAGGCGCTTTCTTTGCCGGAACCGCTTTCTTAGCGACAGGCTTTTTAGCCACTGGTTTCTTCACCGCTGCTTTCTTTGCTACCGGCTTCTTGGCAACTGGCTTCTTAGCAACTGCCTTTTTAGCGTTCGCCGGTTTCTTTTTCTGTTTATTCTGGGCCATAGTTTTTCCTTAACTCTCACGTTGTTGTAGTGGTTAAAACTATATTTGGTGTCCTGATCTGGTACAGCACACCACAGTCTGTTGGGTTCATCCAAAACGAACAGCAACATACCACAAGATTAACCAAAAAAAAAGGATTTATAACGTTAAGGCCTAGGATTTTGATATCAGGCCATTTTGTGAGTGACCCCACTTATTAACATAACTTAATGGTTAATAATAAATTAATTACATTTTTTTATAATTAATATGTTTGCAGATGTTTCTTTCCTTGGGCACTTCGCTTGAGGGTAACAAAGGAGCATCTCGGGTAACGCAACCCGTTCTACACTAATACTGGTATGCGTCTTCGCCAGTATTTAGGAGGTCAGAAATGACCACCGCCAACACGTTCGAAGCCGCCGCCGCCGAGCTGTCCTTCGAGGAGCCGTCGCACTTCACGCGTGGGTTCGCCTGCATGATGGAGCTGCCGCCGGAGATCGATTTCGGCGAAAAGTGCGAGCCGCTGAGCTGGGTCAACGCCTCGATCAAGTTCTGGGCGAGCCTCGCCCTGCGGCACGTCAGCGCCGACACCATGCAGAGCTTCATGGCGACGCTGCCGGACACGCTCAACGACCTGAACCTCTGGGTGCTGGCCGTCGAGATGTGGGCCGGCTCGACCGTCAAGGTCGAGTTCGACGACGATCACAACGTCCTGACCCTGCACTGGCAGGAGAGCGGGGCGCTGGTGAAGCTCAACGTCTGGCACTCGCGTTCCGCCAAGCGGCTCCACAGCCGGTTGATGTGGGACACGGGGACCAGTGAGTCGTCGGCCATGATGGCGGCCTTCGGGCTGGACGCCTTGCTCGACTTGGCGACCACGCGCGACATTCTGATGGACGACGAGGACTGAAACTCGCCTGTTCTGAAGCTGTAAACGTGGGTAGTACCCGGAAATTCATTTTTCCGGGTATTACTTTTTGTAGCCAGTGGAATTAGTTATTTGCTGCCTTCGCCCGGGTTTTTGCTGAAATGCGCCTCGAACTTGCCTTTGACGCCCTTGAAGCTGTCGGCTTCGGCTGGCGGGGCCTTCTTTACCGTAATATTGGGCCATTTGGCGGCGTACTCGCGGTTCACCTCCACCCATTTAAGCAATTCATCGGATTCAGGGAGAATAGCTTCTGCCGGGCATTCCGGCTCGCACACGCCACAATCGATGCATTCATCGGGGTTGATGACCAGCATGTTTTCGCCTTCGTAGAAACAGTCCACCGGACACACTTCCACGCAGTCAGTGTATTTGCATTTGATGCAGGCGTCGGTCACTACAAAGGTCATGGTGCTGGAAACTCCGAAAGTCGGTATGAATGAATTCAGGGCATGTTATATGCGATACTATTAATAAAAAGTCAATGTATCGATGTGCTGCTGTGCGTTAGCTCCACAGGCTCGTTACTTGCCTCAAAACTATCGGAAATTCCTGAGAATTGCAGCCTGCGTATCTTTTGCTGCAAAAGCGCGGTTTTTACCCTCACCAGCAGCAGGCAGGCATAAAACAGGGCAAAGGCTAGCCCCATGGTAAACAGGGGTATCTGCATGGACGGGTCGATGGCCATACCGCCGCTGCGGATAATGCTGGCGGGCTGGTGCAGCGTGTTCCACCATTCCACCGAAAAACGGATGACGGGGATATTGGCAAAGCCGACCAAAGCAAGGATGGCGCAGATTTTTTTGCCGCGTTCCTGATGGGCGAAGCTGTCGGACAGGGCGATATAGCCGATATACAGGAAAAACAGGATAAGCACCGAAGTCAGGCGCGCGTCCCACACCCACCATGTACCCCACATGGGCTTTCCCCATAGTGAACCAGTGGCCAGCGTAACGAAGGTAAATCCAGCCCCCAGCGGCGCACTGCAACGGGCGATGATATCAGCCAGCGGGTGCTTCCATATCAGGAACATGGCCGATGAAATGGCCATAACCGCATATACGCCCATGGACATCCACGCCGACGGCACATGCACATACATGATGCGCACGCTTTCGCCCTGCTGGTAATCCGGCGGCGAAATCCACAGCGCCTGCGCCAGCCCGTAGGCCAGCAATGTGGCAGTGGCCGCAGCCAGCCACGGCAAAAGCCGGTTGGCAAGGCGGTTGAATTGTGCTGGATTGGCAAAACGGTGCATAAGCTTTGGTTTGGTTACGGATACGGACTAGGGATTATACCGATTGTGGTTTGCCGACAATAAAAATCAGCATATGTTACGCCAAACTTTAAATTTCTAATGTCATTTCCGCGAAGGCGGAAATCTCTATTGAACACTCTCCTGCGTTGAGACAGAGATCCCTGCCTTCACAGGGATGACAAGAGGTAAGAACAGTAAGGAAAGAACAGTAAGGAAAGAACAGTAAGGAAAGAACAGTAAGGAAAGAACAGTAAGGAAAGAACAGTAAGGAAAGAACAGTAAGGAA
>JAGVLO010000001.1 GCA_020049775.1 Alphaproteobacteria bacterium
CTATTACGACAGCTATTATGACGGCTACTACGAGGGCTATTACGACAGCTATTATGACGGCTACTACGAGGGCTATTACGACAGCTATTATGACGGCTATTACGAGGGCTATTACGGCTACTACGAAGGCTACTACGAAGGCTATTACGAAGGCTATTACGAAGGCTATTACTACGATACCTGCTACTTCTATTACGATGCACCTGCCACATATCCAGACGCGCCAGTAGTTACACGTCTTCCTGATCTGCCGTATAAACCTGCCATGCCAATGGATACTCGTCTGCGCGACAGGGAGTTTAAGAAGGCTAAACTAGGCCAGGATAGCTGGGATATTGATACCTCGTGGCTACTGGGTGATGACCCAGAGCTTGACCTCAGTAATGCAGATAGCGCACCTGACAGCAACCTTTACTATGATAGCCCGCCAAGCATCTTCGGTACAAAATACCAAGGCAATATCACCGGTGCCGCACCGCGCAGAGGCGAATGGTACCAAATGAAAGATACGCCGATTGTCGATGTGAACAGCTATCTTGCTGATCCGAATATGGCGTTCCAATATTTCATTAAGCTGCAAGACGAATCGTTCAACCAGGCTAATACCGTGGACGAAGGCTCTGACAGAAGTAACTATTACGTAAGCAGTACATTCTTTATAGGTGACCCGCAACAAGGCTGCCCAGACATTGTTCAGTGGATCACGCCACCTGATAAAAAACCAAGCACACTTTATAACCGTGCTAAGCATAGGCTGACTCAGGCTAATAACTGCTATAACTACTTCATCCTTAATCATAGTAAAAAACCTTGGTTTACGATGGAGCGTCCTGGACCATCGACCACTGACCCATTGTCCAAAACCAAACCAGAGCGTTCATTCCTCAATAACTGCCAACCTTTGGTGAATGGTATTGATGCAACCTTCCTTGAGTTTGCAAAACCGGACGACAAACCAAGAGAAAAGATGGTCGGCTATTCAACCGTATGGTCATACGACCGCGCAGATATGGATGAAAACGAATACTATCTCAGCACTTATCTGCAAAAAACATGGGATGCAAACTTCGTGTACCTTGAAGACAATAAGGGTGTGAAGAATCCCGCCGGAACTATATTGTTCGAACTTAAAGAGCAGATTGAGTTCACCTTTAAAGAAACCAGCTTGCCTTGTATCAAGCGGGAAGAAATCGAAGAAAATGAGCAGCTAGAACCGCCACCGCCGCCGAAGACCACTATCGATAATCCATGCGTACCTGATTCGTACTACGAAAGTTATGACAGCTATTATGATACCTGCTTGAAACTTGAGCCAATTCCGGCTGACTTCAAGTGGATTTCAAAGGAAGAAAAGCCACGTTATTGCCCGAATGTTGAAAGAATTACGGAACCAAGCCATCCGTTCTCGCCACGAAACGATATGGGAAGCACTGACCGTGCGTACTCTTCAAAAACCTCGAAAAAGCTGAAGGATCCGAAAGACTGTACGCCAGAGTGCTGGGGCTATACCGATTGGAATAAGCCAGACGCACGCAAAGAAAGAGATATGCACCTCAACCCTGTTGTTCAATGCGCAGTGGTGCCTGTGGATATCTTAAGCTTCCGCCAAGAGGCCTTCGACAGCTGTATTATGCAACGTATTAACTGGAACTTTAATATATTCCTGATGGATTGGCTGGAAGGCAACATCCAGATGGCAGACTCAGAGTGTCCGGATCCGCAACATTCCGATAAAGGCGGCCGTATTCCAGAATCCGGATGGCGCTTCAACCAGGGATCACCTTGTAAGACACGTTATTGGGAAACGGATACTGTTGCAGAATGTCCTGTGAAAATGAGTATCCAACAGTGCTGCCGTATTATCGTGAAGGACGTTGTACCGGCCAACTTCATTAAGTACCGCACCTGTGAGGGCAAACGCCAAGCAATTGCAGAAGACAAGGAACTGCAGGAACTCCTGCATGCTGACGAGTTGCATGTATGCTACGACTCGCCGCCGGCACCCAACTTCACAGGCGCTGATACACCGGCAGACTCGCCGATTTATAACATCGTTGATGATACATTTGGTGGCCCGCCAACCGCTGAATGGTTCTATGCAACCAATAGACGCCCGGATATCAATATCCAGAGTCATTGCACCAACATGCGCATCAATGAAAATAATTGTTACAATTCTGAGCCGCCTGAATACCGCTTTACCAAATATTTCGCAGCACACTCTGATGATGTGGGCGAAGGTGCAACGGGCAAGCTGATAGGCTATAATATGCCATATGTACGTTGGTGGGATACCGGCGTATCGGCACTTGAGCCAGATCACGGCGGCAGCTTCGTGAATACGCTGGGCGGCTTCGATACCGTAGTCGGTGCCGGTCGTGAAGAACGCACCAGTTACGATGCCGAGGAAAGCAAAAATCTCGCTTATGAAATCTATGGTGATGCGCCACCAGAATTGTTTATTGTACAGCAACAACAACAAGGACGCGTTGGTGGTTGGGCTGAGCTTAAAAAGTATCAGGTTGATACTATGCGTAACGACAATAACTTCTGTATTGGCGTGTATGAAAAATTACGCAAACCTGGTTCCGAGGAAGCCTTGGCCCTTGCAAAAATAGGCTCAGGCTATAATAGCCGTGTAGGCGCGCACTGGCCGTGGTCATGGCCGCACCTTGGCTATGCCAGCGATACACACGGCCACGCATTCCCGTCCGCATTTGGTAACGGACAATTCATGTCATCACCAGGGCTTGACCAGGTATTGACTGGTGACGTGATTGTGTACAAGATCAACGGGCTACCGCGCGTAGCATACGTAAGCAAGATCGCAGGATTCGCTAAAGAAGGCGACGACATCCCGATTTCCGATGACAGCAATACTGATGTGAAGATCGTATTCAACCCGAATGATAGCCGTTTCCACCTTGATAGCGAGGATGGCGAGCTACTACATCCGACACGTATTGAAACCATGACATGGGATTATGGTAAGTTCCAGTCTTCTACCGCCGGCAGTATTATGTGGGGTATGGGACCAGAGCGCACAATTTATAAGAATGAGGTCCCTGAATATTATCAGAACCAAATTTGCGAATTGGAATTCCGCGCCCTGACATATTTCGAGGATCAGCAGAGCGGTATATTGGATGAAGAATGTCTGGATGTTGCGAAAGACGATCTGAATTGCAGTGGCCTGAAGTGCCAGCCGTCATGCGTTGACCCTGACTATACTTCATGCGTACTGCCCAATAGTATCAGCGATTGGGATTCTGTAATGATATTCCGGCCGATTGTTAATAATGATGAGCCATGCCCAGGCCAGATAACAGATGTTACGGACAACATTCCATTCGATCTGTCTGCAACTTATACCTATCAGACCCCTGTCATAACTGAAGAAGACTTATTTAACGGTGTCAAGCCGCCACCACCACCAACCGAAGTAATAACGCAGTCCGAAGCGCAGCTCGTAAACAGCAACTTGTGGGCATACTGCGTCAACGAAGGTTACCCGCCGCCAAAAGACTGGAGCAGGGAATACAGAGGACCGCAAACTGGTGCTATTACAAAGACCACTCTATGCGGCCCAGAATGGCGCTACAAAGTTAAAGGCAGTGATATGTCAGGCATGACACCTGAAGAGCGTGCAAAGGCACGTGAAGATGCAGCGAAGAGCGGTTGCAGCGCATCTACACAAGCATACAAACTCTTCCCTCAATTCCGTGGCCGCGAAACGCCAAAGAAGGATATCCCTGATCCACAAGGATTCCACGGCCTATGGAATATCATGCCATACTGGCCTTTCAGATAACTCCTGCAGTTACTTACTAGGCACAATAAAAAGCCAGGCCTTCACCAAAGGGCCTGGCTTTTTATAGGCTATAAAATTAGTGGTTTTTAATCCAGTCTTCGGCCAGTTTCAGGCCTTTGGGATCACCAACATGCAGCCAGCTGCCATCATGGGGCAACCCATAAATACGCTGTAAGCTTCCGTCCTGACTTATGTCTCGGTTATAGAGCAGGTTCATTGAAAACGCGCCTTCTGGCGCAGCTTCAAATAGGCGCGGGTGCAGTAGTTGTACGCCGGTAAATACGAAGGGAGCATGGTCTTCTGTTGTCCTGCGGCGCAAGCGGCCATCGGGCAACAGATAGAAGTCACCCTTGCCTTCGTAGCCTACGGCTTTTTCTGTGGGATGCAGAAGTAGCAACGCGTCCATATGGTTCCCCCATGCTTCTGACAGGCGGTGTAATGCCGGTTTCTTTCCATCAATACAAAGCGTATCGCTGTTAGCCGAAAAGAACGGTGCCTGCCCCAGCAGCGGCAATGCTTTTTTTATACCGCCACCCGTTTCTAGCAAGTCTGGTTCATGGGAAATATGAATCACTGGCAAATTTTTGCGCTTAAGGTGTGATTCAAGCATCTCCGCCTTATAGTGGCTGTTTACCACAATATCATTCACACCTGATGCGCTAAACCAACCGAGAATACGATCGATAAGCGGCACACCGTCCACGGCAATCAGTGGCTTGGGCGTGTGATCCGTCAGCGGGCGCATGCGCGTACCCAAACCGGCGGCAAGCAATATGGCTTTGGTAGGCATACTCATGCTGTCAGCGCCAGATCGCCTGCGGAGTGGCGAATGCTAATTACGCCGCGATTCTCGGGCGCTATATGCCTGTCTGTCCATTCACGCAATTTTTTCATGGATGGGTGCTGCAGGTCACGTTCCAGATGTTTCCATACACGCGGAAGGTAATCAAGATAGTGCTGTTTGTTGTCACGTGCGGCAAGACGGGAGAATATGCCGATAATCTTGCTGTTGCGCTGTGCGCCGAGCAGGGCATAAGCAGCCATAAAGCGGTCATGATTTACAGCTGTGGCATCAATATAGCGCTTCATCATCGCATCCACCACTTCGGCTGGCACATCACGACGCGCATCCTCCAACAAGGAAACAAGATCATAAGCTGCATCACCATACACGCCATCCTGAAAATCCAGCAGCCCGACGCGTTTAATGCCGCTTCGCTCAGGCAACCACATCAGGTTGTCGGCATGATAGTCGCGATGCACCCAAATATTCGTTGCCAGTGGCGCACTGTTAATCAGTTCATGCCATAATGCCTTGTATTCGGATGCAAGCTTCAGCGCCTGTTCCTTGCCAAGAACCTGCGGCAAGAACCAGTCGGAAAATAAATTCACTTCCCTCATCAGCAATGTGTAGTCATACACCGGTATATTAAGTTGCTGCGGATTTGAAAATTTTGCATTGCTGTCATGCCACTGTGCCAACACGTCAATTGCCGCCGCATATAGTTGCTGCTCAAGCGCAGCCCGCTCGTTCTGGCTTGCCGTTTTCAATATGCGGGTGAAGGAATCATCCCCTAAATCTTCCAGCAAGAGCAGACCGGCATCCGTATCATGCGCCAATATACCCGGTGCGCTGTAACCTTTATCGTAAAGATATTGTGCAGTCAGCAGAAAGGGACACACGTCTTCCTTATCAGGCGGTGCATCCATCAGCATAGCGCTGCGGCCATCCTGTAATACACGTATATAGCGCCGGAAAGAAGCGTCGCCCGCCAGCGGCTGAAGCTCGGCCCTGTTAAAATCCGTGGACTTCAAAAGGCTTTGTATTGCTTCAAGCCGCGCCGGTTGCACAGTGTGTATAAAATTACTGTTCATGAAGTGCTTCCTTCACCTTATTCAAACGTTCCTGCCATATTTCCGCATGGCCTGAGAATAGCAGTATTCTCTCGTTTTCCGTATGCGTGCCTGACATGGCAATATGCAGCGCGGATGCCGGCAGCCTGTTCTTTGCAATTTCCGGCCATTCTATCACCGTAATGCCCGCACACAACGCGTCGTCCAGCCCTATTTCCTGTAAATCCTGCTCATTTTCCAACCGGTACAAATCAAAATGCGATAGTGATTCTCCGTTATTCAGCGGATAGGTTTGCAAAATTGTAAAGGTCGGGCTGACAATCTCTTCCTGCACGGGACAAATAGCCTGAATAAAGGCACGGGCAAAACTCGTTTTTCCAGCCCCTACTCCACCTTCCAGAAGAATACAATCACCGGACTTGCATTGCCTGGCAAGCGCAGTCGCCACATTATTAGTCTGCAAAATATTTTTTGATGCCAGCACTGCCAGCTTTTCGCCAGCATTCGCATCAGGTTTAGCCACGCTCATCAATCCACGCCATCTGAATTGCTTCCAGGATTTTTTCGTTGCAACCATCTGGTTTATCGTTAAATTCCGGAATCGAAGCAACCCATTGTTTTAAATCCGTAAAACGAAGGTTAACATTGTCCGCATCTGGATGAATCTCTTCGAGTCGTATGGCAATTTCCCTAATATCAACCCAGCGCATTCTGATTATCCTTCAATTAAAAACACAATTTTAATATAGTCGCGCTATTATTCAATACAACCATTGAAAAATATACAAAAATCATGCAGCATTATAGAGTATGAAGTTAAAAAATCTATTTATCATCCTTTTGATTCTGAAGTTTCGGAAGTTCTTCATCCTGCTGGTGGCGGCCGGTTCCGGTGCGTTGATTCATTACATACGTTACCCTGAGGGTATTCCCACCAACCAAGACCCCTATGCGTCTGAACAAGAAATACAGGAAGTGCAGCAGTCACAAAGCAATGAAGGGGATGTGTATTCCAGCGTAGCCGGTAAAGGCAGCTTGTATGAAACCCTGCAAAACGCACGCGAGGGTGCTAAAACAGGCAAAGAATATACCGGTAGGGATTTTGGCCCAGTCACCACAAAGAAAACGCCCACACAATCACAATACCAGGATTACAACAACAGTAGCCAGTCGGGGGGTATCGGTAAAGTAGGCAGTGCCGGTTCAAGGTCACCCAGCGGAAATTATGGCAGTAATCCCTATGCCAAAGAGCAATCTTCATCTGATGATGTCGCTTTGCTGCAAGCCGCTGCAAAAGGGGATAAAGTCAATGTAGATCGTCGTCTTTCTGCCGGAGCAAAAATAGACAGCCGCGATAATGAACGGCGCACACCGCTGATGTATGCCAGCGCAAATGGCTTTGAGGAAATTATAGACCGTCTTGTCGCCGCGGGGGCAAACCCCAATTTTAAAGACCGTGCCGGAAACAACGCCTATGACTACGCCGCAGGCCGAGGACTGGTAGAAACCGTGCAGTATTTGCTGGACCGCAACCGCGCCAAGGACGACCGCCATTATATTGAATTTGCACAAACCATTCGCGCCGTTTATGCCGGCGACACTTCCCTGTTGCCAGCCGGCAGCGGCAAGTTAACATCGGTCAACCGTCTCAACCCGGACGGTCAGGCACCTTTACATATCGCAGCGGGCAATGGCTCTATCGAGCTAATTAACGCACTTATCAAGCGTGGCGCAGAAGTAAACCTTGCCAACAAGGATGAGCAAACGCCGTTGCACTGGGCAGCATGGAACAACCAACCGGAAAGCGCCGAAGCCCTGCTGGTTGAAGGCGCTTGTGTATTTCAGGGCGAAGCCGCCGGAAACAATGCCTTGATGCTTGCTGCTCAAAGCGGGAGCAAGTCAGTCGCGGAAGTGCTATTGAAATACGGTGCAGAAAAAGGTATCGCCAATAAGCAAGGCAAAACTGCCGCCATGCAGGCAGAGGACCGCGGCTTCAGAGACCTCTCAACTATTCTTAAATAACAGTATTATTTCTTGGTGCCGCCTATGGCATCCAGACCGGCGATTTTTATACGCGCGCGGTAATTTTCTACAAATGAGCGTGTCTGTGACAGCGAACTCATAATATCGTCAAAATTGGTGGGCGTAGGCTCCACTTCGGTTGCCGTGATAAAATTAAAGAGCGGCTTATATGGATTGTTAGTCGCTAGCAGCGGCTCGAAATAATCGCGCAGATATTGCAACTGGACGCGATTATCCTGGAAAATATAGGCGAGCGCCAACTTGAGTACGGCATCACTCTCATCCAGCGTAAGCGGTGCGGTCACGTCCTTGCGCGCCTTAAGTATGGACTCAACACCAGAAATTACACGTGTCCAGTCTTTCTGCTGCCAGAAAATGCCTACGCGAATGCTCTCGGCATCAGACGATATATCGTTGGCAATAACCTGTAGCGCCTTGTCATGTTTATCAAGCTGACTGAGTGCTTCTGCCAGCAAGCGGTTGCGTACCAGCCCCAGCGGCTGCGAAATTTCGCCATACACCGAGTCTTGCAATGCCAGCAATGCCTTTTTGGGATTGCGGTTGAGCAGATGCACGGTTGCCAGTTTTACGCCTGCCTCTGTGCGGGGTTCTTTTTCGGTTTCACGCATCTGGCGGTCAAGCAGCGCTGCCGCTTGATCCAGCAGATCAACTGCTACCAGTTTATCTGCCAGCATGTTCACGATTTCATTGCCGACATTGCCGCGCGGCACCTGATTTTTATACTGGTAGAATAAAGTAAGCACTTCAAGCGGGGGCATAGTATCTGCAATGCCTTCATCGAACATTGCTACGAACGTGTCTTCCATCTTGCGTGCCATTTCAATAGCGGCTGGCGTATTGGGAAATGATTCAACACCGCCGGACCATATACGCATGGCGTTGGTGTAATCCTTGCGCTCCGAATACATGCCGCCAAGCAAGCCCAATACCTTCATTTCCATATTATCGCCATGCCACGCCATACGCAGGCGCTCAAGCCGGTCGATTGCCTTTTCACGGTCTATAGTCCCCTGCTCCATGCCCCATAATATGCGTGAAAATTCTGCCCGTGCCTGTACAAAGGGAGCGCGGTGATTTTCAGCAAGCTTGTCCCACATCTCAATGGCTTCATCCTGTTGACCGGTAGCGGCGGAAATAACCGCCAGCAGGTAGTTAACATAATCCTGAATCCCAGGCAGGAGGTTTCCATCCTGCAACGAATCAAACACCTTCAATGCTGTGTTATATTCCTTGGCCTCAACTGCCCTGTCTGCCGCGACAATCGCAAGACGCTGGCGGAACAGCGGCGGAT
This sequence comes from Alphaproteobacteria bacterium, assembly GCA_020049775.1. Taxonomy (GTDB): domain Bacteria; phylum Pseudomonadota; class Alphaproteobacteria; order Rickettsiales; family SXRF01; genus JAGVKI01. Next base: position 9,000 of record JAGVLO010000001.1, read on the forward strand.
ACTTACTGATATAGTCGTTATTTATATCCATGTAGCTGTACTGACCGGGATTGCCGAGCAGGTCGGCAAGCATGCTACGCCAATAATCGACTTCCTTGTTGTTGTTCAGCTCGGATGCTGAAAAATCACGCGCAGCTTCTGCATAGCGCGCCATCAGAAAATTCGCCGCACCATGCATGGCAGCAAGTTTTGCACTGCGGTAAAATACGATACTGGTACGCGAAATACTCTCCAACTGCCCCAGCGCTTCGGGGGCCATGCCTTCGCTGAGAAAAATCTGCGCCAGGCGTAAGCGTGCGCGGTTTGCATCATCTACCGTTTTTGCCGAGACAATCTCTTGCAGAAGTTCGGTTTTTAATTTGTTGCGGTCTTTATCTTCGGGGACTTTCCACGCATTGAACGGAAAGAGTGTGCTGCTGCTTTGCAATACAGGCTGTGGGCGTTTTTCATCAGTGCTGGCTGCGGTAGGCAATCCCGGCGTCAGCGTAATACCCTGGCGCGGGGAAATTCGCAGGCCGTTTCGCTGCTGCAGCACCTGCACATCGTCAGCTTTTTTCATCACCACAATGCCCTGTGCTGTTTCCAGCAGGGTGAAGTCAATGAATTCGCGTTTATACAGCAGGCCCTCACCCAGCTTGAACGATGGCGTTATCACCAAAGTATCGCCGACTTGAGGATCGGTGATTTCAAACGATTCGGACATTTCCAGCGCCGGTATGAATACATGCGGCGGCACTGGCGGATCTGTTTTCAACTCAACCTTAAGCGCATTGGATATCAGCCTGCTTTTCGGAGTAAGCAGAATCGCCCATTCAAATTTGCCTTCTTCTTTGGCAATCGTAGGGAATACCGTGCTTTCAACGGGCATGCGCAGCGCAGTCACCTGCTGCGCGGGGAAAATTTCCGCCTTGCCTATAACCGTTTGTGGCAGGTTATTAAAATCTGACAAATCCAGTGCAACATGTTTGTTAAACACAATCCACAACATGCCTGAGCGAATAAACACGGCAGATGCCGTACGCTCATTAAACGGAAAACGTAACGTAGCACTGTCATCAGCAGCAGAAATGCCTACTTTCAGCGCACCGGGTATTGCGGCATCCGTTGCCTTGGCTGGTGTTTCATCACTCCTTTTTACCGACTCGTCTGCCGGCTTTTCCGGGTTCAGGAACGGTTCTTCAAGGACACTCTTTTTTTCTTTTGGCTTTAACTCCGTCTCCGTAAGTTTTTTGTCTTCCGGTTTTGCAGACGCTGCCTCAGATTTATCTTCTTTTGCTGCTGATTCTTTATCTTCTTTTGATATCTTCTTTTTGTTAAGCGCCGACTTAATCATGTCCGATACTTTTTCGATCGTACCTTTGTCAACTTCCGGCTCTACTTCTTCAATTACCGCAGGTGACGCAGGCGCTGCCGTGGCTGTTTGTTCTTGTGGTGCTTCTTCTGCTGCAGCGGGCTGGGTTTCCGCCGCCGGCGCTGTCGTTTTCTCGTCGGTGCTGGCAGCAGGCTTAGTTTCTGCCTGCGCAACAGGAGCGACAACAGGAATAGGCTTTGGCTCTGGCTTAGCCTCGGCAGCTGCGGGAGGTTTTTCTTCTGCTTTCGCTTGTGTCTGCAATGGTTTTTGTTCAACAGGTTTTTCTTCACCGGCAGCAGGTGTCAGCTTATCAAGCTTCTGTGCTTTTGTATCCATGACCGGTTTGCTTGTCGGCTTTGCCAGCGGCGGGGCAGCGGGTGATTTTTTGCTGCTGCGAGATTTTTGCGGATCAAGTCCAATCAACTCAACACCGTTATTCTGGTCCTTTTTGAAGGTACGGATAGTGTATGGCTGGTCGAGCGTAAAAATAACGGTTTTGCCGTCTGCCTTACGCTGCGCGCTGGTCACATACGGGTAAAGCTGCGACAAAACATGACTGAAGTCACCACCAACATTGCGGTCAAACGTAACGGTAAGGACATTCCCCTTGAGGTGGGCGCCAAAATCCCCTGCCTTGGTCCATTGGAAGATAATTTTTGCACTGCTACCCTGCAATTGCCCGCGCATGATGGCCATGTCAGGCTTGGGTGCAGCCACGGCCTGCGGGGCCTGTAGCAACAGATAGCTACCGACAAAAGCAGATAAAATATTATTTATCAACAGCTTGTTTTTTAGTTTCATGCGTCCCTACTGAAGCAGAGTGTACACTGCTCCCTACGCCTAATTTATTGCATGGCGGGACAGAAAAAAAGCAAAAAAGACCTTAATTCAGATAATCAGGCCAAATATACGGATTAATTTTTACCGCCGAGGCTGGCAAACAAGGCGTCGATATCAGCCTGTGACGAGGCATCACCAGGCAGCTGCGGGCCATTAAGCAGGTCTTTGTCTGTCAATGGCTTGGCAGGCTCATCACTGCCTGATGCAAGCATTTCATTGCCAAACAGCTCGTTAAGCTTGTTTATGCGCTCTTCAATATTGGCCAGAAGCTTGATTACCCTGTTAATGCGCTGACCGGTAATATCCTGAAAATTACAGGCCTCGTAGATTGCAGAGGTCATAGCCATGATCTCCTTGGCACGGTCACCACCAAGGCCGGTGGCCATGTTGCTTATCTGGTCGGCGGCATCCATGATGCTGGTAGTGGCTTTCTCGGTTGCCTTGATTACCTCATCAAGATGCTGCGAGGCATCCATAATGACCTGTTCTTTCTTGTCATTAGTGGAAATGGCAAAAATTTCCTGCTTTGCATCCACGATATACTGCGCAAGACGCTTGATTTCCTGATGCATGAACACATCGGTGGTCGCCGTGGAAGGCGCCAGTGATGACGCCATGTTTAGGAACATGCCCCCCACATCCTCAAGAGAAAGATCGCCTTTCTGCTCGCGGAGTTTGACGAGATTAAGAAGCAGTGCCTTGCCCAGCTTCATCTGTGTATCGGTAGACATAAGAAATCCCTGTTTAAATTTTTAGAATTCACCGATGACACTGGTCATTTTTGTCTTCAGTGTTTCTGCATTAAAAGGCTTAACAATGTAATTGCTGACGCCGGCCTGCTTGGCAGCGATCACGTTTTCCGGCTTGCTTTCTGCTGTCACCATGATGAAGGGCAGGTTCTTAAGCTTGTCGTTGGCGCGTACCTGCTTGAGCAGCTCCATTCCGGTCACCGGTTCCATGTTCCAATCAGAAATAACCATGTTGAAATTGTCTTCCTGAAGCTTCTTGAAGGCTTCACCACCATCAGCTGCCTCATCCACATTTTCAAATCCCAGCTGCTTGAGTAGATTCCGTACAATACGGCGCATGGTGTTATAATCATCGACAACCAGTATGCGCATTTTTTTATCTACAGCCATAACCCTAAACCCGTTTCTTTTGTGAAAGTAAAAGTGCGAACAACACAAGCCTAACTCTAGCCGTGATATTTTAAAGTAAGGTTAAGGCGTCTGGCAAAAAAGGGCTAAAAAATGATTAACGCTACAGGCGCTTACAACGCTGGTATGCCTGTATTTTCAGGCGTTGCCACGTATCGCCCTGTCACTTAAAGCACATATATTTTTTAGCATACCGCATACATTTTAGTATAGCTGGTCAGCAATTAACCAGATGTTGCCCGGAAAAAGATTAATATTTACAACCGGCTGTATTACAAGCTGTCAACGGTAAAAAGCGACATGAAAAATAAAAAAACCTTGACTTATATTTCCATTGAACAGGAAGTCAAGCTGTTTCTATAATAGTGATAGTCGGGTTAATCCCGATTTACCCTGATAAAAGTACCGGCAGCCTAAAAGGTCGCAATTCAGACCTCCTGCCGGCACGTCAGGGGCGTGATTTTCCACCTTGCTAGGGTGCGGAAATTTTTTTCGTAAGTTATTTTTCTAGAAAGGAATGCTTACTATGTCCATCCAAGCACATGTTGATTCGCTTGCAGAAAAGCGTGTTCAGATTAAGGAAGCAATTGCTGTTGAATCGGCTCGTCCGATGCCCGATTTCACAGTGATTACTAACTTGAAAAAGCAAAATCTGGCATTGAAGGAAGAAATGCAGCGATACTTTGTTATGCTGGGAGGCAAAAACTACAACGCTTCTTCGTAAGCACCAATTTCTAAGTTGGTAGTTTAGCTAGTCTAGAAAAATACCCAGGCATCACTGCCTGGGTATTTTGTTTTTGGAGTATATTAAAACGTATATTTAGGCGCTAACCACTTGACGCGGTGCATGCGCATGACCGCCAGCAGCACCCGCAGGCTTGCGGAAACGGCGGCGGCGTCCACCTTCACGGCTGCCACCATTCTCACCTGAAGAATGTTTGGCTTTGGCGTCACGCTGGCCGTGGCCATTGTTAGCTTTGTTGCCTTTGTAGCCGCCGGACTTGCCGCTTGGCCTTCCATGCCTTGGCGGCATAGGCGGAAGCGGTTGGCCCGGGTTCAGCAATTTCTGTATATCGCGCCACAGCAATCCGTCTTCCGGTGCAATAAAGCAAATCGCCGAGCCTTCCGCACCATTACGGGCTGTGCGGCCAATGCGGTGAATGTAATCTTCCGGACATTGCGGCAGATCATAGTTGATGACATGCTCGATATGCGGAATATCCAGACCACGCGCCGCGATGTCAGTGGCGACAAGAATACGGAATTGTTTGTCGCGGAATCCCTGAATCACTTTTTCGCGTTTGCGCTGGTGCAAGTCGCCATGAATGGTATCGGCCTTGAAGTGCATCTTGTGCAGACGCTCTGCCATACGGTCGGCACCACGCTTCGTTTTCACGAACACGATGATAGAACCTTCACGCGTTTTGATCTGATTTACTAACTCATCAAATTTGGCAGCCTGCGCCACATGCATAACTTCCTGCTGGATGTTAACATGAGGCTTGGAGTTGCTGTCAACGGCGATACGCTCCGGATTGTTGAGGTAGCGGGCAGACATTTTGACAATCGCATCCGGCAGGGTAGCCGAGAACATCAATGTCTGGCGGCCTTGCGGAATAAACTTCAATATGCGCTCGATCTGTATGCCAAAACCCATGTCCAGCATGCGGTCTGTTTCATCAAGCACAAGGTAATTCACATCGTGCAGGATGAGGTTGCCGCGTTCCAGATGGTCGTTGATACGGCCAGGCGTGCCCACAATAATACGCGGGCGCATGCGCAACATAGCGCATTGCTTGGTCATGGAATCACCGCCGATAAGCAGGGCGGTTGGGATAAAACTGCGTTTGCCGAGCAAATCGTTGATAACACTCATTACCTGTGCGGCCAATTCACGCGTGGGGGTCAGCACCAGGGCGCTGCCACGGGGAGAAGCCATAATCTTGGTAATCATTGGAATCGCAAAGGCCGCTGTTTTTCCGGTACCGGTGGCAGCAGAGCCTAGTATATCCCTGCCTTGCATGGCAAAAGGAATTGCCTTTGCCTGAATAGGCGTAGGCGTAGTGTATTGCATGCGCTCCAGAGAAGCAGCAAGCGCGGCCGGAAGGCCGAATTCTTGAAATGTAGACATATTATCCTTAAAGCGGCTCTACAAGTGACGCGGCCATAAATAGACAGAAGCCGCGCAACCATAATGGCCGCGTCGTTGTATACCGATAAGGGGCAGTGCCTAAAGGACGCCCCCGAAGGATATGGGTTTAATTAAGCTGCAACCAGCTTAAGATTTGCTGCAGAGGTCTTGCCCTTGTTGGTGGCAAGTTCGTAGCTTACTTTCTGACCTTCGTTCAGGTTAGACAAGCCAGCCTGCTGCAGGGCGCTGATATGTACAAACACATCGCTGCCACCCTGATCGGGCTGAATGAAACCGTAACCTTTAGTCATATTGAACCATTTAACAATACCAGTAGCCATAATAATCTCCTTTAAACGTATGGCATTAAACGCATACGACAACTGCGCCGCATGCTTGGGAGCTTCGTAACCTCCGGTGTACAACAAGGTACGACCGAGGAAACTCTTGGCCACACGTCACGAAAGAAACAGCCTTAAAGGAAGATCTTACCTGCACCTCTTTAATGCAGCCGCTATGCCCCGACTTAATAACCACGGGGTTCGCGGTGATAGAATGGAAAGAGTCTGATACTTAACTCAAGGCATATGTTTTAACACATCCTTTTGGGTTTAGCAAGCCATCAGCGCAAAATCTCCTGTTTTTTAGGGGTTTTAATGCCCAGAAGCATAAATTATACTTTCTTTTCAATGGCATGAAATGGCCGCAAGGAATCGCGGTGACCCACGCTAATCAGGGCTATGGCAGGCAAACGTGCCTTAATAAGGCCATAAAGTGCCGTTTCCGTTTCCGCGTCCAGCGCCGAGGTGGACTCGTCAAGGAACAGGAAGTCCGGTTTGTCCAGCAGTACCCGTGCAAAGGCGATCCGTTGCTGTTCACCCAGCGACAATATATGTGACCACAGCGCCACCTCGTCCAGCCTGCCTGCCAGATGGTCGATCTGGCATAGTTTCATGATTTCCAGAAGCTGCGAGTCATCCTCCACTGCCGCTGCCGGATAGTAAATGGCCTGCCGGAGCGTACCCGTGGGCATATAGGGCTTCTGGGGTACAAACATCATACGTTCTGCCGAAGGCAGGCTGAGTTTGCCCTCCATAAACGGCCACAGCCCCGCCAACGCACGCAGCATGGTACTTTTGCCCCTGCCCGACGGGCCGGTAACCAGCAGCGAGTCACCTTGTTTGATATTGAGGTCGAGGCCGTTCAGCAATTCTTTTCCATCCGGCAGGCGGATGGTGAGTTTTTCTGCGTGAATAGCGTTTGCATCCGCCGTGCGTTCCAGCCCTGCTGGAGGTGCAGCCGCTACTTCCGAGCGCTGAATATTCTGGCTGAACCCGCTGAGACGCTCTACCACTGCTTTCCATGTCGCGATACTGCCGTAAGCGTCAATAATATAAGACAGCGCACTCTGCACATGACCGAAGGCCGAGGCTGTTTGCATCAGTCCGCCCATCTGAATCTTGCCAGCAAAGAACTTAGGTGCCGCCACTACAAACGGAAAGATAATTGCCACCTGATGATAGCCGGAGGTAAACCAGTTGAGCATTTTCTGGCGTTTCATGATTTCCCAGAAATTATCCACCACCGATGAGAAACGATGCGTGAAGTTGGCGTGTTCCTGCGACTCGCCGCTATAGAAGGCAACGCTCTCGCTGTTTTCACGCAGGCGCACAAGGCTGAAACGAAAATCAGCTTCATAGCGCTGCTGGTTGAAATTGAGATTAATCAGCGGGCGGCCGATTTTCATCGTTACCCATGTGCCGACGATGGCATATAAAAACGCCACCCACACCATATAGCCAGGAATGGACACTGCTGTTTCCATCACCGTGAATTCCAGCGAGCCAGATAATCCCCATAAAATAGTGAGGAATGAAAACAGTGTCACCAGCGCACTGAGCAGACCAAGCGAAAGTCCAAGCGTAAGCGCAATAAACTGTTCAATGTCTTCGCTGATGCGCTGGTCAGGGTTGTCGGTAGCATTGCCGAGCAGCTGCATGCGGTAATAATGTTGTTTATGCAACCATGTCGAGAGCCACTGGCTGGTCATCCACCGCCGCCATTTGATGCGCAGCATCTGGTTCAGGTAGGTCTTATATACAGCCACAAGGATAAAGGTGAAGGCAAGGTAGCTGAAGGTGACAAGCGCTGCGTAGAACGCATCCTTGTCCACATTTTGCAGTGAATTGTAAAAGTCGTTGTTCCAGCGGTTGATAAGCACGCTCAGATACACTTCGCCGAGGTTAAGGCCCACAATCACCAAGAGAAGCAAACGCGCCGCCCAGCGCTCCTCCGACTTCCAGTACGGACGCGCCAAGAACCAGCATTCCTTAAAAAACTGCCGCATAAGCCTCTGTTTTTAGCTATTTGTAAGGCGCTAACCTGCCACAGCCGCCGCCGATTGGCAAGTAAGCGCTGGATTTAAAGCTTGCTTGCATAAATGTTATACTATAACAATACTGTTATGTTATAACATATATAATGGCGTGGTATGACTAAAACTCAGGAAACATCGCAAGAACGTGAAGAATGTAAGACACGTGAGGAACGTGCCGAGGATATCGCCTACACCATCAACCACGCGCTGGCCTGCACTGCTACCGACTTTATCGACCCTTATGTCGGTAACTGGACACAAAAATACCTTGGCAGGCGTTTTTCCATAGGCTGCGGCCATGACCACAACGATGACAAAGGACACGACCACGGAATGCATTGCGGGCCAGCAGAAAACATGCATGACCATAGCTCGCACACACATCTTGGCCTGCCGATAATAGATGATCACGATAACCATAGCTGCGGACACGACCACCATAAGCACGGACATACACCGGACAGTCATCTCACCCATTGGTGGCTGGGTGAGGTCATCGGTGATTTTGGTGCTGTACCCGTAACTATCGCTTTCCAGCGCTATGCGCCCGGTTTTATGAACGGCATACGTAATGTGCTGGAGCCTGTGCTTGGACCGATCTTTAAATTTGGCGCAAACCTGTCTGCCCGTAGCTGGGCAACCAAGCAAGGCCTTAGCAGTGAATCGGAAGCATGCAAAAAGAAAGCTGATGAAATATATGAACATGAGGTACGCCACCTGCCGCAGGCATTGCTGTGGACCGCATCTTCCATTGCCATCAATCTGAGTACTCAAAAATTGCTGGGTAACACCGCACCGCTATGGCAACTGGCGGCAGGCAAAGCGGCGGGCGCGAGTATCAGTGCCGGGCTTGTAGTAAGCGGGCGGGCGCTTATGCCACAAACAGCGCGCAACTGGGATGGCTGGACAAGCAAAAATGTCTTCCTGCCAATGACCAAAATGTTGGGAAGCTTTGCCGGAATCACTGAAAGCGATGTGGAACGCATGGCAGAAAAACAGGCGAAATTAGAGAAAAACTCTTGGGTCAACAATGTACACCCATCCGCCATTACAGCGGACAACCCTGCCCGCTAGCGAAAACCGCTACTGAATTTTTTGTGCGTTGGAAATTTTAAAAAACAAGCCAAGCTGGGCATTATTAACAAGCTCAAACGTACCCTTCACCTTGATGGTGTCGTCATCCCACGACACTTCCTCGGTCATGAATACTTCTACGATTTCATTCGGCTCTCCCGGCGGGCAGAAACCACAGGTCGGTGTGCGCTTGGAAATAATGAAATGCTTAAACTTTTCTGTTGATTCCAGCGGCAGCATAAAACCGCTGATAGTCACTTCCTTGCCGACCAGCGCCTTGATTTCCTCGGGATGCTCCGCGCTATAATGCCACTTAACCTTATCAAGGCTGGTTTTTGTCTTAGCCAAAACATTCCACATCGGGTCTTTGGATTTGGGTAGGTTATCTTGTGCCTTGCGTTCTGCTGACAGCTCGGCGTCAAGCGCGCTGCTGTTTTCCTGACTGAACCCGCCCAGCCAGAGAAAAGCAAACGCACATAGTGAAATAGTAAGTAACTTAGGTTTCATTATCCCCTGGCCAGTACGTCTGCTACATTAACACGGTATGCTAACATAGCAGGAATAATGGCAGCCAATGCGCTGATTACAAGTGCAAAAAGCGCGATGTACATTTCATAAGGATGGAATAACGCCGCTTCCAGCACTATATGTTTACTTTGCTCCAGCCACGACGCAGCTAGGTGCATCAAAACGCGTGCCAGCAAAAGCCCTAGAATAATACCGGACACACCGAGCAGAAGACCTTCCCACAACACCAGTAAGAACACCTTCCAGCGTGTAGCCCCAAGGCAGCGCATCAGCACAATATCGTAGCTTCTCTCGTTGACAGCATTGAAAAGCGTTACAAAAAACCCGAGAGCAGCAATCACCACCAGCAGTGCGCCGAATCCACGTACGGCGTCGCTGCCTGCACCCGTCAATTTCAACAAGCGCGCAAGCTCAAATGCCGGACTTGCCGCCTGCATGGCGCTCTCACTATTCACCAGTCTCGGCAGCGTTACCGCTGCTGCCGGTGATGCATAACTAACCAGCAATGCGGTAATTTCGCGCGGTTTTTGTTCTGCCTTTTTTTCTTTTTTATGGTCATGCTTGTGGTCGTCACTTTCATGTGACTCCGCTTCCTCACCATGCACATTCCAGACACTTTCGACAGGCGTCAGCATCAGCCGGTCAACAACGCCACCAGTCGGCTTGAGGATGCCGACAATTTCATATGGCATTTCATCATGGCTGTCATCACCAGACGTCAGGCCATGCGCACCAATGACTTTGTCACCCACGTTCAGTTTTTGCTGTTGCGCCACCTGACTACCCGCCACCGCTTGCATCGACGCGGAAAATATTTTTCCCTGCGCTATCTCTGCCCTGTAATGTGTTATATAATCCGCCGTCGTGCCTACGATACGAAAACCCTGATAATTGTCACCCAGCGCAAGCGGTATAGCTGATTTAATAAGCGGGTGGCGTTTGATGGTATCAGCGTCGGCCAATGCAATATTGCCTGTGGGTACATCTAGATGGAATACAGACGACAATATCAGCTGCATTGGGCTACCTTTAGCGCCCACAACCATATCTATGCCCTTAAGGTCACGCGTAAAGCGTTGCTGCAGTTGCTCGTTTACATGTAACAGCGTAACTATCATCGCAATGCCTAATCCCAGCACAGCAATATTAAAAATATTGGAGAGCAAACGGAAACGAAGATTCAACACAGCAAGCCGCGCAATCATGATACCTCCGCAAGCGATACAACCTGGCTAAAATGTGCTTTCACGCGATTATCATGTGTGGATATGAGCAAAGCCGAACCCGCCTGCTGTGCTTGTTCTTTTAGCACCTTAATCACGCTCTCGCAGGACTTATCATCAAGACTGGAGGTTGGCTCATCTGCCAACAGCAACGCAGGCTTGTGAATCACTGCGCGCGCGATTGCCACACGCTGCGCCTGTCCATGACTGAGTTGATATGGTAGGCTGTCTTTCTTATCTGCAAGCTGCATCTGCTCCAGAAGCGAAAACGCCCGCTCACGCTGCGGCACAAGCCCGGTCATTGCAGAAGGAAGCAGAAGATTATCCATCACGCTCAGTGATTTTACCAGATGCAGTGTCTGGAATACCATGCCGATATGTGTACCACGGAACTGGTCTCTGCGGGATTCGGGCATGCTGCTCATCTCTACACCATTTACGGTTATTGTTCCCGTCATAGGTTGAAGCAATCCTGCAATGGCGTAAAGAAGTGTTGTTTTACCGCATCCGGAGGGTCCGGTAATCAGACATTGAGAAGCGTTTTCCAACTGCATACCTGGAAACCGTACAACCGTCCTTCCGCCATACCCAAGCGTAAGAGGCGACATTATAAGCGTTTTATCATTCATTGCTTACCTGAAATATATATTCAACGCTGCTGTTGCATATTGACGATGTATTCGCTAGAAATGGGCTTGTAAAGTAAAATGTTATAACATAACAATCGTGTTCTATCCAAAGGATTGAATATGCGCTCCAAATCTACAGAACTATCCGCCCACAGCAAAAAAGTGCTGGAGCTTCTCAGCAAAAGCGCCAAGCCGCTTTCCGCGTACGAGATACTGGACAAGCTGCGCAAGTTCGGCATCAAGGCCCCGCCCACTGTGTACCGCGCCCTTGAATCACTGCTAGAGCGCGGCATGGTTCACCGCATTGAATCGCTCAACGCCTTCGTCGCCTGCCATGACGAAGACGAGGAAGACCATGAACATAACCACACCGCACAATTCGCCGTATGCCGTGGCTGCGGCAGTGTTGCCGAAATCCATGACCACCGCTTAAGTGATTTGATTCACGAACTCGGTAAAAAACTGAAATTCCGCATCGAGCGCGAAATGCTCGAGTTGCTTGGCCTATGCCAGCAATGCGAAAAAAAGACGGGTGCATAACATGTTTTACTTAAGCGCTACGCAACGTGTCGGAATTGCCAGCCTGCTGCTGACGGTATTGTGGTTACTGACCTTATGGGCCACCGGAACTATGCAGGTCTGACATGGCAGCCGTACAGCTCGAAAACCTCACCCTAAGCTATAACCGCCACCCTGCCGTGCATCATATCAGCGGGAGGTTTGAGTCCGGCTCGCTTACCGCCGTCACCGGCCCGAATGGTGCTGGTAAAAGCACGCTGGTGAAAGCCATCGCCGGTATTATCACGCCCGACTCCGGCAAGGTGCATATCGAAAAATCAGCACACGAAACAATCGCCTACCTGCCGCAATCATCTGACGTGCAGCGTGACTTCCCGCTGTCGGTGCTGCATCTGGTGGCCAGCGGCCTATGGGGAAAGACAGGTATGCTGCGTGCCATCTCCGACAGCAAGCAACAACAAGCTGCGCACATGCTGGACGATGTCGGATTAAAGGGATTTGAAAATCGCGATATCGCCAGCCTGTCATACGGACAGTTCCAGCGCGTGCTGTTTGCTCGCCTGCTGCTGCAGGACGCATCGCTGATAGTGCTGGATGAACCCTTTACCGCCATCGATGCCGAAACCACCGCACACCTGCTGGATATCATTGCACGTATGCACCAGCAAAAGCGCACAGTCATCTGCGTGCTTCACGACATCGAGCAAATACGAAAGCATTTCCCCGATTGCCTGCTGCTGGCACGCGAATGCATCGCATGGGGGAAAACCGAACATGCGTTAAAAATGGAATCGCTGCAGCGCACATTGTTTTTCCGTGACCGCTGGACACCCAACCCTGAAATATGCAAGCAGGCCTCGTGATGTTACACGAAATGCTGTTTACCCCTTTTATGGATTATGGATTTATGCGCCGCGCGCTCGTGGCCTGTATTGCGTTATCACTCAGTAGCGCGCCGCTGGGCGTATTTCTGGTAATGCGGCGCATGGCGCTGGTCGGCGACGCTATGTCACATGCCATTCTCCCCGGCGCTGCAATCGCGTTTTTGTGGTTTGGCCTTGCGCTCTGGCCGATGGCAATCGGCGGCGCTATTGCAGGCGTGCTGGTAGCGCTTGTTGCTGGTGCGGTATCGCGCTTCACAACGCTGAAGGAGGATGCCAGCTTTACCGGTGCGTATCTGCTGTCGCTGGCGGTTGGCGTACTGGTTATTTCAGTCAAAGGCAGTACGGTTGACCTCATGCATGTGTTGTTCGGCAATGTGCTTGCCATCGACAATCATTCCCTGTGGCTGGTAGTGGGCATTTCCAGCGTTTCCACACTGGCGCTGGCCGTGCTGTATCGCGGGCTTATCATGGAATGCTGCGATCCGGTATTTCTGCAATCGGTTAAAGCACCCAGCAATAGAATTCACCAATTGTTTTTACTGCTGGTCGTATTCAACCTTGTGGCCGCCTTCCAGACGCTGGGCACACTCATGGCGCTTGGCATCATGGTGTTGCCCGCCATAGCCGCACGTTTTTGGACACGCAACATCGACCACACGCTTGCATACAGTATTTTGTTTGGTAGCGCCGCATCTTATGCGGGTCTTCTGGTGTCGTATCATTTCAGCGTTCCCTCCGGCCCTGCCATCGTGCTTACCGCAGGTAGTATTTACTTGTTTTCCCTCGTATGCGGCGGCCATGGCAGCATCAAGGCACGTTTTCTTCCACACTATCATTTTACGAGTTGATATATTATGTTACGTTTACTCACTATTATTTGCAGCCTCCTGTTTTCATTCACCGCACACGCCAACACAGAAAAACTGAAAGTCGTTGCCAGTTTCAGCATACTGGGCGACATTGTGCAGCAGATAGGCGGCGACGCCATTGATCTGCATGTGCTGGCAAAAGCCAATAGCGATGCTCATGTGTTCGAACCCACACCCTACGATGCAAAAACACTGGCAGCTGCAGAGATTGTTGTCATCAACGGCCTCGGGTTCGAGGGCTGGATAGAACGCCTTGTTTTAGCCTCTGGTTACAAAGGACAAATAGTTACAGCCAGTAAGGGTGTCAATACCATTGCGCCAGAAGAAGAACATCATGGCCACGAGGAACATGATGATCATGGAAGCGTTGACCCGCACGCATGGCACAACGTGGCTAATGTAAAAACCTATGTTGCCAATATCCGCGATGCGCTTGCAAAACACGATCCTACAAATACCGTGCATTACAATGCGCGCGCGCGTGCCTACCTGTTGCAGCTGGAGTCGCTCGACACATGGATAAAATCGGAAATAGCCAAAGTCCCGCAAGCAAAGCGCAAGATAATTACCACACACGATTCCTTCCAGTATTATGCCAGCGCCTACGGCATCAGCTTTATTGCACCACTTGGTGTAACCACCGACAGCGAAGCCTCGGCTGCGGATATTGCAAAACTGATAGATCAGTTACGCAACCGCCAGATACAGGCCGTATTCTTTGAGAACACATCTGACGGCAGGATAGTTCGCCAACTACAGACAGATGCAAAAGCACATATCGGCGGTACGCTCTATTCTGATGCTCTTTCAAAGAATGATGGCCCAGCCGCAAGCTATCTCGCGCTAATGCGGCACAACACCGCACAGCTGGTAGCCGGAATGCTATATAACCCAATGTTACATAAGCACTAGACGCAACGTTGTTTTTCCGTTATCAGCGTATAAGATTAGGTTGCATCAACAATAATTGAGTTCATGAGCCAGCAAGCCGCACCCCTCATTTCCGTAGTCGTACCCTGTTACAACGAAGAGGGCAGCATCGGAACGCTTTACCAGAGGCTGCGGGAAACACTCCAACGCTACGACGTGCAGGGTACTGAAATCGTACTGGTCGATGACGGATCCAATGACAATACCTGGCAAAGCATTAGCGCTTTATGTAATAAGGATAAGGATGTTATAGGCCTGCGCCTTTCGCGAAATTTTGGCCATCAGGTAGCGCTTACCTGCGGTATCGAGAATTGCCGTGGCCAGCGTGTGCTGATTATCGATGCCGACCTGCAGGACCCGCCAGAACTATTGCATGACATGATGACAAAAATGGACGCCGGTTACGATGTGGTTTACGGCCACCGTATCGAGCGCAAAGGAGAAAGTTTCTTCAAACGTGCGTCAGCATGGGCATTCTACCGATTCCTAAACAAGCTGAGTGAAGTACCCATTCCAAAAGATGTGGGTGATTTTCGCCTGATGAGCCGCCGCACGGTGGATGCACTTAAACAAATGCCGGAACGTGTGCGCTTTACGCGTGGCATGGTCAGCTGGCTTGGATTCCGTCAGGTGGCTCTCGATTATATACGCTCCCCGCGCTTTGCCGGAAAATCGCATTATTCCGTACATGCAATGCTCAAGCTGGCCACCGCAGGCCTTACCAGCTTTTCCACACAGCCGCTGCGTTTTGCGCTCTGGCTTGGCATCGGGCTTACTTTCATCAGCGGCGTTATTCTGTTTGGCATATTACTGGACTGGCTGCTGACCGGCCGCGATGACATGTTCGTAGCGATGATTGGATTTTTCCTGCTTTTTCAGGGCATCCAGTGGATTATACTTGGCATCATCGGTAGCTATATCGGCATTATTTTGCGTGAAACCAAGATACGCCCCCTGTACCTGCTGGACGACCATCTCAACAAAAAATAATGCGTTTTGCACAGTCAACGCTGTATAAAATAACAATAATACTTGTGAAAACCACGATTTTAGTGTTTATATAGAGGTAAGTACTACCTCTAATATATACTAATTCTGGGGGACTCGGCGATGCAAACAGGTGAAATGTTTCATGAAAGCGCGCGAGGTTCCGACCGCTATTTTGACCTCAGCACAGCCATAGAAGACCTTGCAACCCACTTCATAGACGCCAGACCAAAACTGGAGCGTGCAGGATTCGGCGATTGCGCGCAGAAACTACAACACCACATCACGCTGTTTAACATTGAATGCGCGCCGCCGCATATAACTGACGGCGTACCACCCATCGAGCTTAAGGCCGCCTATGACAAATCCGCGGCTACGCTGGCCCGCATGTGTGGCCTGCTTTACCAGCAGGTGCATGAACATTGCAGCTTCGGTGGGCATTATGACCTGATTACCCAACTTATGTCGGCCATGCGCGAATTCAACAAGGTCGCTCCGCGTCATCTCAAACAAATGGGGCTGGACTACCACGAGTTTGACAGCCTTACCCTTGAGCTGGAAGCAAAGCTGGGGCTGGATACACCGCATCAGGTGGAAGAAGCGCCAAGCGATCGCAGGCGCAAACTTGCCAAGAACCCGCAGAAAATCGAAACCGCGCTTAGGGAATGCCTCGAGACTGCGCACAGCATACGCCCGCAGGTCACCAATGCCAAAAACCAGCAAAAACTGGACAAAATTATCGGCGATGTCGGCTCCATTCTGGGCAACCTGCCCGAAAGCGACGACGAGGAATCACAAGGCAAGCGTATTGCCGCGCTGATTTCTGCCAGCGCTAAGATATTGAAAGTTGGTAAGTGGATACGCAAGGTAGATTTGCTGGAAACCCACCCATCGGAGAGTGTAAAACGTGAGATTCTGCGGCGTTTCGATGATCTGGCCAGCTTATCGCGCGGGCAGGAACCCGGGCAAGGCCGCCATTAGGCCGCAATAGTTAAGAAACCCCCTTTTTTCTTGTACTTTGGCACGATAATCAGTAATAACGTCAACCTTACCTAAGAATACGCTGATGTAGCTCAGCTGGTAGAGCACCGCATTCGTAATGCGGGGGTCGCAGGTTCGAATCCTGTCATCAGCACCATTTCCTCTGCGTCCACAGTTGGAGAAAAGCGCTTAATCTACCCTCACCAATTCGCTATATTCGCCACTCGTTGCCAAAGTTACCGTGACTTTTTCTTTAGTACGGTTACGCCAGAACCAGCCATGTTTGCCATCAAAAGCCGCTTCAATCACGCCAGTATCGCGTAATTGGGATACGCCTTTGCTGTAACCGTGATATTTGATGTTCAGGTTTTTAGAATCGCCATGATTGTCAAAGTTGACTTTTCCGCTACTCGACCACTCATAGCTAACCTTCTTGCCTTTCTGCAGTACGGCCTTGATTTCAGCCGCTTCATTGGGGGCAAGCGTAAATGTCATTTCGTCTTTGCGGAGCTTGCTATCAACCGGTTCGGGTTTTTCCAGAAAAACCACGGACTCCACAGGCTGGGATGCTTGCGCTTTGGCAACTTCGGCCAAGGGCTTCGCAGCAGAGGCAAATTTGTTCACATCCTCTGGTGATATTTGCTGCATGGCAGTTTCTTGGGGGATCTCTCTGGCAGCTTCCTGCGCAAGTGACATTTTAATTTCACCCATTTGCTTTAATCCGGTTACCTGCCCTAAGCCCGTAGGGTCAATGCCGTACTCGGCAGGCATCACCACTGTTATCAGCAACACGCCGGCACCGGCAGCGGCCAATATAGTGGACTTAACAAGTTTTTTGGTAGATGGAAGCTCCCTGTCGTTTGGGATATTGGAATTATACATGGCAATGTCCTCGGATATGGTTAGTCGTTACGATACAATATAGCCGGTGATCTGGTATCCCATGAGCAGGAATCCCAGCAGCATCATGAATGCATTGGCAGAGTAGGCATGGCGGATGAAGCTGCCGGACTTGCGCCAGTAGGTGATGGCGATAAGTATGCCCACCAACGCCAGTATCTGGCCGATTTCCACGCCAACATTGAAGAAAATGAGATTGGCAAGCAGCCCGTCGGCGGGCAGCTCATAATCCAATATTTTGGTGGCAAGGCCAAAGCCATGGAAAAGCCCGAAAATAAACGTCGCGGCCTTGGTATTGGGCTGGAAACCAAACCAGCGCTGGAACGCGCCCATGTTATCGAGCGCCTTATAGACAACGGAAAAACCGATAATCGCATCGATGATATAGGCGCTGATACTAATTTCCATCAGCACGCCCGAGAGCAGCGTAATCACATGCCCGACGGCAAACAGCGTAACATAGATCGTCACGTCCTTCAGTCGGTAGAGAAAGAAAATAACACCAAACAGGAACAGCAGATGGTCGTATCCCGTCATCATGTGCTTTGCGCCAAGGTAAATAAAGGGAATCATATGCACGCCGGATATTTCAGAGATATATCCCTTGTCACCAGACGTAACGCCATGGGCAAACGCCGCATCAGCAAACAGCAGACAGACTAACAAAAAAAATAAAATCCTCATGATGTCCTCTATAGATATTTGGTGATTTCTTTGAGTTCCCGCATTTTCTTTTTCGTTTCGGCGGCGGGTTCGTTATCAGTGTGTTCAATGCAGCCCTCAATATGGTCATGCACGAATATTTGCTTGGCAGCGCCAATCGCCGAATAAACGGCCTGTAGTTGCTGCGCGACCTCAAGACAAGGCCTGTCCTGCTCGATCATGTCGATAATTTTTTTTAAATGGCC
The DNA here is from genome assembly GCA_020049775.1 of Alphaproteobacteria bacterium. Classification (GTDB taxonomy): domain Bacteria; phylum Pseudomonadota; class Alphaproteobacteria; order Rickettsiales; family SXRF01; genus JAGVKI01. The sequence goes on from JAGVLO010000001.1 coordinate 27,288, forward strand.
ATCCGCCCGTTTCAGGCGTTTGATGATGTCTGGATGTGTCTGGTGGTGCATCTGGTTATCTCTGTCAATGTATATCCGGCCTATCCTATGGAGGGGGATAGGATATAGCAAGTGTTTTTGTAGTCCGCTATTCTTCCGCCACATAAATCATTTGCCGACACGAAGAGCGGGGTGATAAGCTTCCGCCACGACTTGCCCAATCTTACAATCAATACATATTGATCAGGACATTCTGCAACCACAGCCGGAGCAAAACGCATGAACCTAGTCCCCAACCGGTTGCACTATATATCCATCGCCGCGCTGGCACTTACCATGATTGCCGTGCAGATATTGCTGTCACGTATTTTCAGCGTAGTATTCTATTACCACTTTGCTTTCGCAGGCGTTACCTTTGCCATGCTCGGACTGACCATCGGCGCGCTGCGCGTCTATACCCTGCCTAAACGCTTCCTGCCCGAGCGAGTGGATGTCGAATGCGCGCATCACTCGGTGCTTGCCGCCCTGCTGCTGACTGCCAGCGTGTTGCTGCTGGTGGACATTCCCGGGCGGCTGATTGGCATGGTGGAAACACATGGTTCCATACAAGGGCTGCTGGTAGGGCTTTTTGGCCTTTCGTGTCTGCTTGGTGTTGCTGGCTTCATTAAAGCCTTTGTCGATATTGGTGTGGCCGTTACACTGCTGCTTACCTACTTTCCTGCCCATACCAGCCGGCTTTACGCTGTTGACCTCGCCAGCGCCGCGCTCGGTTGCCTGCTGGTAATACTGACCCTGAAATTCCTTGACCCCATAAGCCTGCTACTCTTGCTTTCCGCAATGCTTGCCTTGCTGTCATGGGTTATACTGAAACCGCAAGGTAGCAACCGCAGGTTATCGCTCACGCGCATTGCTGCGCTCTCACTGTGCGCATTGCTGGCTGTGCAGTCCGTTTCTTACGCTTCCGGCGATCCCGTGTTCCGTGTGCGTATCGGTAAGTTCGTGGCACTAGAAAATCTCATTTTCGAGCGCTGGAATACCTATTCGCATGTCGCTGTCTTCCCTACACCCATTAAATCTCCGGATGGCTGGGGTTTTGGCAGTAATTTCGATATCAAAAACTATCCTGATACTGAACAATACAAACTCAAGATAGATGCCGATGCCAGCACTGTGCTGACCAGATTCGATGGCGACACCGGCAAGGTCGGTTACCTGAAATATGACATCACCAATCTTGGCTACCATCTTCGCAAGGTCGGACATGCAGCGGTTATCGGTGTGGGCGGCGGACGCGACGTACTCTCCGCACTCACCTTCGGCGCCGATAAAATCACCGGCATTGAAATTAACCCCGCTATATTCGAGGCCCTCAACAAGAGATTCTATGAATACACAGGCAAGTTAAGCAGCTACCCGAATGTGCAGCTTGTCAATGCCGAAGCGCGTAGCTACATCAGTTCCAGCTCTGCCGCTTATGACATGGTGCAGATATCGCTTATCGATACATGGGCAGCAACGGCAGCAGGCGGGCTGGCGCTGTCTGAAAACAAACTTTATACCACAGAAGCATGGACGGAATTCCTCACCCGCCTGAATGACGGCGGCATGCTGGCCGTGTCGCGCTGGTTTATACCGGGGCAGCATCAGGGCGAGCTTTACCGCATGTTATCTATCGCGGCAGATGCGCTGAAAACCATCAACCCTGCTGCCAATATCCGCGACCATGTGCTTGCAGCAAACGCCAACCATATTGTCACTGTTGTTGTCAGCAAATCGCCCTTCACGCCGCAGGAAATTGCCAATTTCATGAAAACCTGCCAGCAATACGGCTTCAAGCCACTGCTATCGCCACAGCAGTCTTTTGATATTATCGCCGACACTATTACCACTGGTAACGCAAGCTCCGCTTTCTACGAATCACACCCGCTGGATTATTCCGCACCGACAGACGACAGGCCGTTCTTCTTCAACATGGCGCGGTTCAGTCAGGTATTGCTCCAGCCTACCACCGGCAATTATAACCTGATAAATAACATGGCGGTGTATGTGCTGTTTTTCCTCTCCGCCGCCACTGCCGTCGCTATGGGTTATTGCGTGTTGCGCCCGTTCTTCAAGCAGTTCCGCGAGCGCCGCCTGCAATGGTCTTCCTGCTCGTCCTACATCACCTATTTCATGTGTATCGGCCTTGGCTTCATGTTCATCGAAATGTCGCTGATGCAGCGGCTGATGATTTTCCTCGGCCATCCCGTTTACGGACTTTCGGTGATATTGTTCACCATGCTGCTGTTCAGCGGCATCGGCAGCTACACAGTAAAAGATGCAGCGCCATCCGCGCGCAGCTTTATGCAGCGCCCTGCCCTACTCTGCCTGTTGCTGGTGGCTACCGGCTTTGCCATACCGCCGGTAATGACCTCGCTGGCGCATTACGACACACTGACACGCATTGCGGCATCGGTCGTACTGCTTGCGCCCATAAGCTTTTTCATGGGCATGATGTTCCCGCTGGGTGTCGGTGCGGCAAGCAGGAACAATGCCGACCTCTTGCCATGGCTGTGGGCGCTTAACGGCGTTGCTTCGGTATTCGCCAGCATCTTCGCCGTGGCCGTATCCATGAGTTACGGCATCAGCTTTGCCTATATGGTGGGGGTTGGGTGTTACATGATATGCACGGTTATCTGCCTGCGCTGGCGTAATTCAGCAGTGTAACTCTGCTACTTGCCCTGTCCCCAGCTATTATCGACACCAACACGCCGTGCATATTTACCCGAAAGGGATTGGGCTTGCGTGGGTTGCAAGCTGGCAGCAATAATTTTTTCAATATCGGCATCGGCTTTGGTGGTGACTGCCAGAAAACCATTTGCGTGGATAAAGCTTTTTGGTGACTTCGCAGGGTCAAGCTCTTCCAGCGATTTAGCGTTCCTGAAATCAACGCGCGGATGGTCGTCAATGCGTTTAAATTTCCAGCCACCATCACGGCTGTTGGGCGATACGATAATTGCAACATCATGTTCCCGCGCAAAATCCTCACGCGCCACACTCTTATCCTGTGTATCCACATAGTAACGCACGCTGTCCACTTCCTTAATCTGCATGTCTGCCTGCAGGCGTTCATAGTCCGGCTGGTATTCCTGCGCGCGCGCCACCATGTTTTTACCCATGGTCTGCATCACTACTGCCATCTCTTTTGGCACTTGCTGGTAGTCCGAGAAGCTGCTGAGCATGGCTACGCCGATAGGGTCTGAAAGAGCGTTATATTCAGCTACGGACAATCCAAAACGCCCGGCGGATTTTACTGGCCCTTCACGGTCTTCAATATCCACCGTGTCATAAGCCTTATCTGAGAGTTTGAGTGCCTTCTCCAGCCCCAAATGCCTCGCTACCAGTGCATATGAACTGTTCAGGCTAGCATCATGATGGTGGTCGAAGTTATTCAGCGCCGGATTATATTGCCTGCCAATATCAATCACCATGACCGATGGGTCGCTCAGGTCAGCATCGGTTACCACACGACGCTCAATCTGTGTGCAGCCCGTCATATGCGATGCAAGGCATATCGCCAAAAACTCGTCTTTATGCGCACTGCCGGGGTGGGTTACAATTTTTGTAATCTCTATTGGCTGGCTCATTTCCCTACAACCTATATCCCGAATAAATCTCTGTATGCGTGTGAATTCTTAAGCAGCTCATCATGCGTTCCGGTAGCACGCACTTCACCGCTGTCCATCATAATCATCTTGTCGGCATTCATGACTGTCGATAAGCGGTGGGCAATGATAATGGTAGTGCGGTTCTTGGTGAGTTGCTCCAGCGCCTCCTGAATTTCCGACTCTGTTCTTGGGTCAAGCGCAGATGTTGCTTCATCAAGCAGCAATATCGGGGCATTGCGCACAAACGCACGCGCAATAGCTATGCGCTGTTTTTGCCCGCCCGAGAGATTTTGTCCGGCAAAGCCAAGCCTCGTATCATAGCCGTCAGGCATCGCCATAATAAAATCATGGCACTTGGCAGCCTTTGCCGCTGCAATGATTTCCTCTTCCGTTGCGCCTTCCCTGCCATAACCTATGTTGTTGCACGCCGTATCATCGAAAATAAAAATATCCTGCGATACAAGGGCAATACTGGCACGCAGGGAGTTGATGCTGGCTTCATTGGTATCGTGATTATCAATTGTGATAGTGCCAGATGTCGGGTCATAAAACTTGAGCAGCAGGTTAAAGATAGTGGATTTACCACTGCCAGAATAACCAACAATCGCTGTTTTCTTACCGGCTTCCATGGTGAGGCTTATGCCATTTAAAGCCCGGCCGCCATTGGGGTACTGGAAAACGACATCTTTAAATTTGATTTCACCGGACGTAATCTGAATTTTGATGCCTTGATCACGGCTGCTGCGGCGAGGTTTCGTATCAATGATTTTATAAAAACGCTCGGTATTAACCAAAGCTGCGCTCATAATGCTGCCTGTGCTGGTCAGCGCCCTGATAGGACGCGATATCATCATCAGTGACGTAGTAAACGCAATCAACTGTCCTGCCGTCATCTGGTCGTGGATAAGCTGGTAACCGCCATACCATATGACAAAGGCAACAGCCACGCCTGCCAGAATCTGCATCATGGTAGGCGTAAGGTTGGCAACGCCAATAACCTTGTCGTTCGTTTTTTCAATGTCATACATGTACTGGCCGACCTTGCTAATCTCAAAGTCTTCCTTGGCAAACGCCTTGATGACGCGTATGCCCTCGATGCTTTCCAATACACGCGAATTCATCAATATGGTTTTTTCATTGGACTGGCTGACCAGCTTTTTAAGACGTCGCATAATTTTCAGCATTGGATAATAGGCAACCGCAAAGGCCGAGAGCGCAATCACCGTCAGCTCAAAACTCTGGTAAACCATTACCATAAACAAGCCAATCGACGTAATCAGCTGCTTAACCCATGCGTTGAAAAAGCGCTGGACACCACTGGCAATACCAATGGTTTCACCACCAATGCGCGACAGCAGATTGCCGGAGTCATGCTCGGAATAAAACTCGATTTCGTTATTTATAATATGGCGAAATAAGTCTTTGCGCGTATCGGTGATAATCGCATTTCCGAATCTTGCCATCAGCAAGTTGGAGTAGTAGGTCGCAATCGCCTGCACTACGCACAGCACCACCACCGCAATGGGGATATACATTAAATACGTGAGATCTTTATCGCGAAAAACCTTATCAAAAGCCTGTTGCAGCAATAAAGGCTGTAGCGCCGTTGTAGCAGAGATAATCAGCAGCAACGCCACGGTTACCGCCATCATTCTGTAGTGTTTTCTTACATAGTCTCTATACAGCCGTTTCACCAACTGCATAGTATGTTTTTCTATTAGTTTTTTCATGATGCTATAAAATAATGATGTTCAATGCTTACCAGCACTCCGTTGGCCAGTGATATTGTTCCGACAGGTCCATACTGAAAGTTCTTTCCATGATATATTTTGCCACCAGCCGCTCATTAAAGCAGCCATGGTATTTCTCCCAGCCCTTACGCGCTATTTTCTGGCGAGCCTCTGGGTTCTGTTTATAATACAGTGTTTTTTCTAACAGCTCTTCTTTTTCGCTGAAGAACACCAGTTCTTTGTCTTCCTCAAACAAATCTTCGAACTTATTGTCACGCGTGGTGAAGGTCAACAGACCACTGCCCATGTAGTGCGACATCCGGTCAGAGGAATAGAGGTATAAATCCTCATCCGCAGCTTTCTCGTAATTGCCACGAGTCCATATCTGGCTGATATTCACACCCATCTTGGATTTGGCAATCGTCTCGAAATATATGGCGTTATACAGCAATGGTTTTCCGTTCATGCCATAATAGTCAATCTTTACGCCGTTCGCTTCCAGATAAAGGGGGAACGCTATGCGGCGGTCATTTTCAACCGATCCTTTGAGAGCGCGCAGCGCCCAGAACACATCATTTTCCAGATCTGCATGCTCAAAACAGCGCGGCCATTCAATCGAGGCGTCAGCAATGTTGGGAACAAAAGAAACCACTTTGCCATTGCGCGAAAACTTCTTCAGACCCGCGCCTGCCGTGGTAATAAAAGTGGCATCTACCACATCCAGCTTATTGTTGATATTTGTCGCATTATGCGGATTAAAAATAATATCTACATTGAACTGCGCCACACGCACATACTTCAATATTTTTCTGGCGCGCTCTATGGTGTGCGGCTCTATGACATCAGCATGGCATAGCAGTATCATATCTGGCTTGAAATTAGCGCAAACGTCCAGAAAGAATTTGTTGCAGTATTTCCTGCCGGCAGCAATCATGCCCAAAGGCGAAGCACAGCGTGCAATATCTCGGTCGCTTAGAAACAATACGTGGTGTCCGTTGCGTGTAAAGCCATTATGCAACTTGGCGCACTGGTCATAGTACCTTGCGCCGCGGTGCTTATGATTACCATTGCCTACAAGCAGTAACTTCATGCGATTCGCGCCGTCCCGTCCTGTTTATACGCCTTGATCCCCAGAAAAAATGAGAACAGTCCCATGATCTCGTACAGGCTGACTATTACTTTAGCTTTGCGCATCAATATCAGGTTTTTAATGATATTGAGAAAATTCTTGAGTGTTTTAGAAATGAATTTTTTCCATGCTTCCGTCATGCCGAAATGTTTTCGGTAATAGTATGAGCGCGACCACGCCGAGTGCCATGCCCTAATTTTAAGGACGCGCATGGAGCTGGTGGTGGACGTACCCCACTCATGTTCAGCTTCCGCCTGTTTGCATATGGCCAGCTTATAGCCAGCCGTCTGAAAACGGTCACACAAGTCAGTTTCCTCGAAGAACAGGAAAATATTCTCATCAAACAGGCCGACTTTCTTGAGCGCATCCATGTTGAACATCATAAGCGCACCTACGATCCAACCGGTATAGCAAAGCCCCTGTTCGTTATAGGCATGCTGTTTCTGGAATATCTTCTGCCCATTTTCATAATGGAAAGTATTTGCGCCGATCATGCCGATATCAGGGTGTTTTCTGATGTTTGCCAGCATCACTTGAACAGACTGCGCATCAATGCGTACATCAGGATTAAGCAGCATGGCATAGGGAGTGGTCGCCATGGAAAGTCCGACATTAGCAGCCTTGCCATAACCAATATTGCTGTTGCGCACAATTTCGACATGGCTGTAGCGCGAGACAACTTCAACCGTGCTGTCGCTGCTGCCGTTATCGAGAACAATAATGCGCTGGTCTTTCGGCAAAAGCTTCAGGCAGCCCTCCACCACCTTGGCGCTGTTGTACGTAACGATAAGGAAGGTAATGTCCTGAGCCATGCAGCTACACTAAATCAGATGGCTTCAAACACAGCGTTATGCGCCAGTTCATCTTCACTGGCTCCCTGTTCAAAGCGTGGTTTTTTGCTAGCCGTGTAATGCGAATAAGCATGACGGTAATCAAGCTTTTCAAAAAATTCAATGACCTTGCTTTTTTCACCCGGGTTGATTTCCACCTGAACGCTGCGCGGCTTGTTGAAGGACGAGAGAATGCGCGTCATTCCTTTGAGGATACTCAGTTCGTTGCCATCCACGTCAATTTTGATGGCATTTGGCATCGGCACCATTTTCTTTTCAACCAACTCATCCAATGGTACGGCACAAACGATTTCCTCAAACTTGGGTGTAAAATCGCGGTGGTCGGGCAGTTTTTTGTGGCCGAGCTGCGTCATGGATGCGCCGCTTTCAACCGACATGTAATTAAGCTTGAACACATCACTGCGTTCACCCAGCGGAATGGCAATCGGCGAAATGCTGGATAGCAGGTTATTCTTGCTGATATTATCTACAAGGCAGACAAAGTTGTATTTATGCGGTTCAAAGGCAAACACCTTCACATCTTTTGCCTGACGCGCGGCATAAAGCGAATAAAGCCCGACATTGGCGCCGATGTCAAAAAATACATCGCCGTCCTTCACGGTGTCCTTTATCCATTTGATCGTGCCTTCCTCCTTGCTGAAGAAGGTCAGGTAGCGTTGCAAATCGCCCTTTCCCGCAGGTGTGAAATGATACTCTACGTTGCCGTCATGCACAGTGAGGCCGAAGCGTGTCATGCGCGTCAGGTGCTTTGAAATATTATAGAGTTTCTTTGCAGGCCACAGGTTGCTGGACTCGCGTTTCAGGTTCACCTTTATCATGATATGTTCTCTATGTTGATGGTTATGGTTTTCCTGAGTGCGCTCTCAGGTCCTGTCATTGGCGACACGGAATGCCATGAATTATAGGTTTTGACAAACAAAACGCACTGGTTGGGATTAAATGGAAACGTCTTAACAGGGGTTACTTCCTCAAACGGGAGCTGAAAGTTTACATTGTTATAAATTTTGGTGATGTCTTTCGGCTTATCAATATTGGTGCCACCGCCCCATTCTTCTTTCCACTCACCGGGCTTGATGAATGTCAGCACAAGCGTCACCAGCTTGCGCGTGGCGTCCGTGTGCGGAAGGATGTTACCGCCATTGGCAGACATCAGTGAAAACTCAAAGCGGCTGCGCAGCAATTTTTTATCAAATGCGCGGCCAATAATGCTGCGGCGCTTTTTCGCCATTTCACGCGTGTACCAGAAGCGGCGGATATTCTGATCAATGCCATGCCCGCGCAGGAATTCGAACACTTCCTTGATGAATTCCTTGGTTTTGACCTGTTCATAAAAATCTTTCCAAGCCTTGTTCTCTTTCAAAAAATTGAAATAGAATTCGCGGTTGTTCTTTTCTGCCAGCGAATATTTATTGCCAAGCGCAGGCTTGAACTTGAACATATCCAATGAGGGGTATGTATCACATAATTCCTTGTAATCCGCCTCATTCAGGAAGTTGGGGATATAGCAAATGGGATATGGCTCGTAGTCAAACTGAGCGTTCTGATAATTAAATTTATGCATAACAGCGTCACGAAAATCTATGTTTGTTGCGGTACTCACTGTTTAATCACCATGGCCTGACCAGTGGGAATATAGAAGAGCGTCTCATTCTTGTCGGCAAAGAACTCCTCCATGGCTTGCTTAGCACCAGGACATGAGCTAAATCCATAATCATCGCATATGATTACACCCCCGGGGCTCACCCTGTCATAGAAGAATTTGAGGCTGTCGATAGTGGGCTGGTAAAGATCGACGTCGATATGCACAAACACAAACTTCTTGTTAGCAACATCGGGAAAGCGGTCCGGCACCCAGCCTTTGTGGAACTCGCAGTTATTAAACATGGAAAGATTTTTGCGGGTAACAGCCTCTTCGACACAAATATCACCCTTTTTCCACGCAGTGACCTTGCTTTTTTTGTCATGATCCTCAGCCGTTGGCTCAGACAACCCCTCGAAGGAGTCGAAAAGATGATGTGTTCTGGACGAGTCATTAAGCCCCTTATTAATAAAAAAGCTGCTGCTGCCAAACCTTACACCCACGTCTGCGCTGTCACCCGGTATATTGTGCAAGCGCTTGGCCGTGTTGAAAAGAAAGAAGCGGCGGTCATTGGACATGCCGAATTCACGCGGCCATTCTTTCTGGGCTGCCTTGAAATCCGCGTCATTGATCCAAATCAAATTCGGCTTGTAATATTCGAAATTATATTTCTTGCATATGGCCTTTACCGAATGCCAATATGCCTTCCGCCGCGCTTTGGGGTTAGGAGATAACTTTTTGAGAGTGTTTGCTAACATATAATTATCTTGACTCCGAGTTTATTTGAGGGCGTTCTGCCTTGTAAATACCGTTTGGGAACATACATTGGAACTTGTCTATGATGAAGCTGAATTTTAATAACGCGCAATTTGATTACAAGCCTTTTCCGATTTGCTATATACCTGATTTTCTTGATGAATCAACTTATAATGAGTTAAGCAGCTCCTATCCGGACATGAGCAAGTTCGCCTTCAAGACCAAATTGGGGGGTAAATATTCACTGGCAGAGCGTAATAACGGCGAGTTTTATTTCGATTTTCTGAAGAGTAACGCCTGCTGGAAAAACTTTTATGACCATGTAAAGAGCAAAAAATTTGCACTGCAGATGATCGATTATGTTAAAAGCAACAATATCGACCTCGGCTTCAAACAGGATATCTGGTGGACAGAAAACGGCAACATGCCATGGCGCAATGCCCTTGCCCGTTTTATGAACAAGCGGGTGATGATGAGCAAGTTTGAGTTCTCCATCATGCCGGCCAATGGCGGCCATATTCTGCCGCATACCGACTCCGCCAATAAAAACCTTACGCTGGTATTGTCATTCATCAAACCGGATGAATGGAATGAAGCATGGGGCGGCGGCACCGAGGTTAACGAGCCCAAAGACGAAACCAAGACCTATAACCACGTGAACAAGGTGTTTCCCTTTGAAGATGTGAAGACCATCAAAACCTTCCCCTTCAAGCCCAACCAGTGCGTGTTATTTGTAAAAACCTATAATTCATGGCACTCGGTCGCGCCCATGACAGGACCGGAGACCGCCATGCGTAAGACAGTGACGATTAATATCGAGAGTTTTACATGATACGCACCACCCTGTATCGGAATCAGAATAATTTTAAACAGGTTAAGAAGCGCTTCAACCTAGCCAATATGCTTTCAAAACCCTTCAGGTTTTGTCTGAGCGTTGTTGACGGCCCGATGAAACTGGATTTTTATCCAACTTTTAAAGCGGAATTGTACCGTTATGCCACTTTCTTTACCAAGGAAGAAGGCACTATCAAGTGGCTGGAAAACACCCTGCAAAAAGATGATATATTTTACGATGTCGGCGCAAACCTTGGCCTTTACTCATTGTTTGCGGCCAAACTCAATAAAAACGTCAAGACCTATGCGTTTGAGCCGCATAAGCTAAATTTCGCCAGCCTGATAAACAACGTACGGGATAACGGATTGCTCAAGGATATTATCCCGATTTCCATACCGCTCAGCGATACCGCGGAGCTGACCAGCTTATATTACAAATCGCTCTATAACGGTGGTTCAATGAACCAGCTTGGCAAAAAGAATGATGCCTTCAGCAGCAGGGACTTCAATGTGTCTTTTGAAGAAATCATATACGCCATGCCTATGGACGCCCTCGCCGGAAGCGTGCTTCCGTTCCCTACGGTTGTAAAGATTGATGTGGATGGCAACGAACTCGCCATCCTCAAGGGCATGACCAATGTCCTGTCCGCTCCCAATAAGCCAAGGTCGGTGCAAGTTGAAATCAATCCGGGCTATAAAACCAGCATTACTGATCTCATGAACAGTTATGGCTATGATCTGGATTACTGCCACTACACTTCCAGCGCCGATGAATGGGCAGAAGAACTAAGCAGCAAAGATGACGTGCCACACAACGCCGTATATAAACTGCGTTAAGCCTATTTTTTCTTCTTAAAAGGGCGCTTGATACCCATCTTAAGCTTGGAAATGCTTTCTTTGCGGCCCGCTTTTACAATGCATTGTTCACTCTTCTTCACCGATTTAACCAGCGGCTCTACCACGCTTGCCTTACCCTTGGTAATCAGTATCGCATTGTGGAAGTCCGCTACTTTCCGGAAGCCTGCCATGTGGGCAAGATGGGTGAGCGATTCGCAGGTGAAGTAAAATTTATGCGCGAGATGGAAATCGCCCAGCAATGTCTTTTTCTTGCGGGTGTTTTCAATCAGCGGCACTTCGATATAGATATAGCCTGTATCGCTGATAAGCGGTGAAATCTGCTGCAGGAACTCGACCGGACGATTGATATGTTCCAGCACATGCGACAGCACCATCATGTCGTATTTATTGTCTTCGGTGAATGCTTTCAGCCCCTGCTTCATGCCGTATTCCATGTATTTCTTATCGAAATCCTGAATATAGACATCGTAACCGGCGTCTTTAAATGCCTTCATGCGTCCACCAGCGCCGCTGCCATAATCAAGCACCTTTGCTTCCTGCGACTTCAGGAAAGATTTAAGCATCTTCAGCAATGCCGCCGAAGATTTCGACTGCCTTTCAAACAAGCCTTCGGCTGGCACGTCGCCGCGCTTAACCGGCCCATACACCTCTTTGTAATAGGTTTCGATGGATTTGTCGGACAAGTAGGGATTGATACGCAGCGTGCCGCAGCTCGCGCATTGCACCACGGTGAAGTGGTTACGGTGGCGCGTAGCGGTAGATACAATCTTATAGTCCTCGCCGCCGCAGAAGCAGTCGTAATATTTGAAATCAAAATCCTTCAGCTTGCCGCCCGTTTCATCATGCAGCTTTTTGAAGCGGTGAAGGTCATTGTTGTAGTTATAAACCAGCATGCGTATTTATCCTTGTTGGCTTTGGTTATTATTTGATGCGCCTGATTTTATCAGCCGAGTCTGAAAGCTTTTCACGCGCCATGTCTGTCAGGGAAAACACATCGGCTTCCTTGCAATAATTCGCGCCTGCATATTCTTTGAACCATTCCACCGAATATTCAGTGTCCTTGAATTCAGGATAGAATGGGCCGCCAATCGTGTAATGCACCAGCGAAGGCTGCTCTACCTTCTGTTCATTATCTTCGGTATAGGCCGCCAGATAGTTCCATTTCAGCGGCAGGCCGCCAATGAGATTGTCGTCGCCCAGCCATTTGAACTGGTGCAGCTCAAGGCCGGAAGCCTTGTTCACATAATCCAGCGACAGCGCTTTGCATTTGGCGTTATTGAACAGCACCACCGACGACCAGTTTTTCTTTTCATACGATGTCTGCACCGCGCCCATGAATTTCTTTGCTTCATGCGGGTGGTGGTCGTGTTTCACGCACATCACGGAATATTTGTCGTCGCGCAAGTTCCAGAGGTTTGCAATATCGTCCATCAGGATAATATCGTTATCCATGAATATCGACCAGCCCTCGTAATTTGAAAGATACGGTGTCAGGAAACGCGAAAAAGAAAACTCGGTCGATTGCACGCTGACCATTTCGCGGTTGAAGATAGATTTCACGTTGTTGATATTGATAGGGCAAACCAGCACGGGCATGGAGCTGCGCTGCGTGATGCTATGCACGAGCGTCTGGAACGCGACCGGAATACGGTTGTCATACCCCACAAAAATTCTAATCGGTTGCGTCATCTGTTTCTCCATTATGCGCAATGCTTGATTGCATTGTTCCTAGCCTGCGAAAGAACCACCAACTCATCAACGAAGTCATTGACGTCAATCAAATCTTCTTTTTGCCAGGCAATGCCAATGTTCCGCTGGCTCAAGAGCATATCATAATGTTTCATAACCGCTTTTATCATGGGTGCAACATCATTTTTACTTTTTACGCCATAAATCAGCGGGTAATGCCCCTCGCTAGCAGGCGTGTGGCTGCACGGGAAATGGAAATATTTTTTACGGTAAGTATATAATAATGTTGGAATATTGGCAGGCACAGACTCTTCCATAGTGGTCGAAAGATTGGATACTACCATGTGGCATTTCTTAACCAGCTTGGAAAAGCCAATGCCCGTATCCAGCACCACTTTATGCCCGATACCCAGCCTGTCGATATGCTCCTTGATGACCTGATAATGCGGGTCAAACTTGAAGGGCTTCAGCTTCATGATCACCTTGATGCCGTCCACATCCTTTATCTGCTCAAGGAACTCCAGCGACTGCGATAAATACTCAAACGAGGTCTCGCGACACCATGGTATATGCAGCCAGCCGATGCGCGTATAGACATCGGTGTAATTGCCCGCGTGGATGATGATAAAATCTTCCTTGCCGTCATACGGCGTTTGCAGCGTTTCATCATACAGCCGCACAGGGCGCATCTCGTAATTGAAATCGGGATGCATATCCTTTGCCAGCGCTAGCGTCAGCGGAGATTTTGGAACAAAAATGGTGGTCAGCTCGGTCAGCAGCCTGTCCTGACTTCCCCATGAGCGCTGCACCAAATCAGAGATGGGGTGCGACTTGTTGAGATTGTGCGTGCCGTGATTGACCAGCACCGAGATATTATGCTCGCCGTTATTGAGGTGCATCTGCTCGATCGTGCCGCGTATGAACGGATACATGGCATGGTCGCCGATATTGATATTGGCGTCTATCAGGCGGATTACCTCCATGCCGAAATCATACTCGGCACGCAGCACGGGGATAAAACGGATGACGTTATCCAGCACTACGCGGCGCATATGCGGATTGCGGATAGAAATAGTCGGAATATTATTTTTATACACCCTGAATTTGCGCGGGTTGATGGCCTTGAACAACGGCACCGGCTCGTTGAGGCTGGTGTTTTCTTTTTTTAGCCACAGGCAGGTTTTCAGGTAAATGGTGAAAGTGCGAAACGCCATTACGCCCATGCGTCGCAGCGAATAAGACACATGCGATACATCTTTTTCCACCAGCGCCTTCACGATATGGCGTGTGGCGGGATTGACAAAGTCGACAAGGCGGATAGTAGAATTCGCCGTTGTTTTCGCCACCAGTTTTTTATTCAGCCATTTGGCGATGCGATAATTGAAATAGGTATAATCCGTCTTGGAATAGAGATTGATTTCCGACGCCGCCTGATTAATGACGCGGAAACAGAACTCGCCAAAATCATCGCTGTGACAAATTTTTCCGCCCTCCTCCCAGTAATATCCACCAAACCGGTCTTTAACCTTGGCGAGGCAGTAATACACATAATACGCCGTGGACAAAAAGTAATAGAGATACACCCTCAGGCTGCGTGATTCGCCATAGCGCAAGCCGTAGAAATGCTTGCACTCTTCCGTTACCTTGTCCAAATCGCGTATGGTAATTGCCGCCGTTTTTGCGTGCAGGTGCGGGCCATACAGTTCCATCGAGGTGATGATATTGTAATGTTCTTTATCAAAGTAGTATTTTGCTTCGGGGCAAAAGGACAATACGCTGTCCGGCTTTACGCCTTTTTTGATAAAGACCTTGGCCTGCGCCGCGTTAAACACCAACCCCAATTTCATTTGGTTACTTTCATGCCGCCACTTTAAGTATATTGTGCGCAAACGCATCGGGTTTCAGTATTTCATCCTGCTGCCACGCCACCTTGCCGTAAAGTTCGGGGTCAAACAGTTTTTCCCGGTTGTTGCGGGTGAAGTCGATAATGTCCTTAATCGATTTGCGGTCGCGCACCAAATAGGCGGGGTTCAGCCCTTCGCGGTTTAATACTTGTGCAGGAATGTGGAAATAGCCCTTGTGATAGGTATGTATCATGACCGGAATATGATTGATGAGCGCTTCTTCCACCGTACCCGATAAGTTGCATATCACCATGCTGGCTTTGGCGAGCAGGTCAGAGAATTTGCTGTCGGTATCCACCACCACCTTGTCGTGCAGTTTCAGGCGGTCGATACATTCACTCACCAGCTTGTAATGTGCGGGCGCCTTTTTGGGCTTGAGCTTTATCACCAACTTCACGCCGTCGATATGCTGCATTTCCTCAATCAGCTCAACCATGCTCAGCAGATATTCCTCCGCCGTTTCCTTGCACCACGGAATGTGGAAATACACATCGGTAAAATTTCCGGCATGCAGCAGCATGAATTCATCCGTTGGCGCCGGATGTTTTTTAATTTCCTGAAACACATTCAGCTTGTGCGTGCGGAATTGGTTTTCAGGGCGTATTTCCTTCGCCAGCACTTCCGTGAGAGGTGATTTTGGCACATGGTCGGTAACGAACTGGGTTATCATCCTGTCCTGCGCCGCCCACATCTTTGCCGCGATTTTCGATATCGGGTCATATTGCACGGTGTGCGTGCCGTGGTTCATCATCACATACGTGCCGCCGTAAGCGCGCATACGTTCCTGCGCGGCCAGCACATACGGATATTTTGCAAAATCGGAAATGCCAATTTCAGGTTTAAAGAGGTCTATCAGCTTCTGGCCGATTTCATATTCCGTTTTCAAAAACGGGATATACGATTTTATGGCAATGCGCGTGGCCTGTGTCACTTCTGCGTAGGCAAGCGCAATATCCGGTGCTGCAACCTGCTGCTTGTATTTATGCGGGTTGTTAGTGCGGAACACCCACACCGGCTTGTCTTTTTTCGATGCGCGCAGCGCCCATGTGCAGCCTTTGATAAAAAACTTCAGCGATTGCACCATGTTCTTGCTGATTTTTTTGCTGGCCACCACAATGTATTCACCGCTGCTGTCCAAAATCGGATTTATCATTTTGCGCGGCAGCTCGTCGCCGAAATTGATAATCAGCTTTTTGCCGCGCAGTCGCAGTATCAGCGCCAATATGCGGTTGCAGGCTTCCGTCAGCAGATAATGGGCAAAGGAAAAATTCGGATTTGAATAGCCGGTGATTTTGCTTTTGGCGTGATCCACCAGCTCAAGATACATTTGCGGATAATTGCCGTGCTTTATGCTGCTGTCCGCCCCTACCCAGAATAGTCCATGCCCGTTTTTTTTCATGAAGCGGGTGGAGAAATACAGGTAATAGGCAATGCTCAGGAAGTGGTAGAGGTACACAGAAAGGTTTTGCGCCTCACCGTCCGACAAATTGTAGAAACGCTGCATTTGGGGCCTGAGTTGCTCCAAATCACGGTCTATCAGCACGGCCGCTTTCGCATGTGAAAGCCCGCGATACTGCTCTACCGCCGACATCACTTTATAGCCTGCATTCTCTAAAATCTGGCGGGTGGCCGGACAAAAACTCAGCACTACATCCGCTGGCACTTTCTGGCCAGCGATGACCTGCGCCTGTGAAGAGTTAAGTGCTACGCCGTACTGCATTATGGGAACATCCTGATTTGGCTGCTGATACTATTGGTTA
The DNA here is from genome assembly GCA_020049775.1 of Alphaproteobacteria bacterium. Classification (GTDB taxonomy): domain Bacteria; phylum Pseudomonadota; class Alphaproteobacteria; order Rickettsiales; family SXRF01; genus JAGVKI01. The sequence goes on from JAGVLO010000001.1 coordinate 44,004, forward strand.
ATCAGGCCAAGTCAAGATAACTTACAACAACTTATCCGGCGTTGATGGGTACAGGCTTGCGGTCTTCGCCAATGGCCACGAACACAAAGCGGCCTTCTGTCACTTTTTCCTTATGCTGCCCTGCCTTACGGTTCTTGCGTTCTACATACACATCTACTTTCACCGTAATGCTGGTACGCCCCATTTTTTCAACATTAGCATGGCAAACCAGACAATCGCCTACAAATACCGGATTGTGGAACACGATATTATCAATCGCCACCGTTACCAGATTATGGTGTACCAGCTTGCGGGCTTCCACAGCACCGGCAAGGTCCATCATGCTGACAATCCAGCCACCGAACATATTTCCGTCGGGATTGGTGTCGCTGGGCATGGCAATGACTTTAATGGCGGGCTCTTGCATAAGCACCGTTTTGGGTGAAAACACCCACTACGTCAAGCAGGAAAGAAGGGGTTAGGTAGAAGGGAGCGGCTGGCCGGATTTTTGCTCGGCTGCGGCGGCGGCCACTTTGGCCTGCCACGCGCTGGACTTGTCCTTGCTGCATGGCTTGTTGAGCGGACAGGAAACCGCCTTGCCCGCTTCCTTTGCGTCTTCCTGAAGGCTGGCGGCACTGGCCAGAGCCCACGGGTTTTTACGCATCATTTCTACCTGATGGCGCAATTGTTTTTTCACGTCTTCGTCTTTCATGGCCAGTGTATTCTTGTCACCGAGAAAGCGCGCCACATGGCCAATCAGCTCTTCCTGCTGGCTGGTGGGCTGTTTGGCAATCGTATCAGCGGCAATGGAAATCACGGAATTGGAGATACTGTCGTCCGAGGTAACGCCCTCGCCATGGCCTTTGGAGGAAATGGCGATAAGCAGCTCTGCCAGAAGATTGCTGGCGACAAACACACCACGATACATCAACGCCCTTTTATCGGTCTGCGTACCCACGTAATAATCCACCGCTGTGCTGGCTGCGTGGCACATAGTGGCAACCATGTAGCCAGCGCCGGTGATAGTAAGCGGGCGCTCCTGAATCCAGTCCCATATACCCATGATACCGCCACGCTTGGGCTCGTCCGGATCGCGCTTTTTCTCTTTCACGAAATTGCCGAACATGGCGGAAAGGAACGTCAGCGATCCCAGACCTACGTCAAGCATAGACGAGGTTTTGTGTAACTTGTTGAGGTATCCAGCAGCCTGGTCGGCCGTCTGGCCCGGCCATTTATTCATGTACTGCGATACTTTCAGGTCATCCGGGCCAATATGCTTGCCCATCTCCTTGTAAGCCGCCGCAGCAATACACACACCGGCCAAGGCATAAAACGTGTTCATCAGTTCCACCGGATAGCGGCGCATCAGATCGTCGCCTTTTTTAATCAGGCCTTTTCTACTGTCATCAATAATGCTGTTGATGGAAGCTTCCGGCGGCAGCTTGATATTCTGCTTTTCAAGATACTCTGCCATTTTCTTCGACAGGTCTTCGATGTCGAGGTCAGAGCGGTCGGGCCTGCCGGTAATCGGGTTGCTGCCGAAAATAAAATTCCCTGCCGTGCCTGCGGTGTAAGCAAGGCCTGCCGCTTTGGTAAGACCACCCGGCGTGTTCCAGCCACCGGGGCCGGACTCCAGCGATTTGCCGAATTTGGCGGCTTCCGCAATTTCATTTTGTTCCCGCAACTGGCCATAACGAAAGAATGAACCGTCACCCACGAAATAGGCAACAGCGCTCCAAAACAGCGTCTGCTTTCCAAATTTTTCCTTGAATGTAAGAACATCGAGTGGATCGTCAATTTTTTTACCATCGCCGGCAATCCATCCCTTTTCCTGCAATTCACCAATCAGCTGGCCTTCCGAGCGGAAGCCGCGCAATTCAAGCTCCGGTCTGTCATTTTCAGAGGTGGGAATCGCCTGCCAGCCGCGGTCGCGGAAACTATCAACAATCGGCTTTAGCTTATCAAAATCGCAGGAATCCTTGACCTTGAGATAGGCGCGCATAGTACCTGTCGCGGTCTTGCGGAAGTTGACCTCGTCAATAAGGCTCGACTGCGGATAGGTAAAGATCGCCACGTATTTGCCCGTTAAATATTACTGGTTATCCAATTTTAATTTAACAGGTTAATCCATTCAATCCCATGGAAAAAATATGACATTACTGTGTCAGCCTGACCTGGTGGCTGGTAATTAATATATATAAAAAACAATATATTGAGCCATACGCCTGAAAACATTCATTTTCCGGCCAAAAAAATAAGCCCGCCTCCGGATAGGACGCGGGCTTATTAATCAATTACAGTAAGTTACTGTGCTGCGCGCAGCTTGCTGTGTTTGCAGCTATAGGCGAAGTAAACCGCAACGCCAATGGCCAGGTACACAATATAAAACTGCACCGTCACCGGATTGCTCAGCAACCCGAAAATCAGGTAGGCGCAGAACAGGATACCCAGTATCGGGAAATACGGAGAGAACGGCACGGTAAACGGACGCGCCATGTTCGGCTCCTTCTTGCGCAGGTAGAGTACGGTAAAGCAGATGATGGCAAACGCCGTCAGCGTACCCAGCGACACAAGGTCACCAAGGATGCTGATAGGCGTGGTTGCCGCCACAACGCCAATGATGCTGCCTACCAGAATCGTGTTGATCCACGGTGTCTGGTATTTAGGATGCACTTTGGCAAATGCGGGGGGCATCAGGCCGTCACGCGCCATGGTGTAGAAAATGCGTGTCTGGCCATAAAGCAACACCATCATTACCGAAGTAAGACCGGCAATAGCGCCAATCTTGATGAGGAACGACAGCCACGGCAGCTGGATAGCGTCCACCGCCTTGGCAATCGGATCCGGCACGTTGAGCGTGTCGTAAGGAACCAGTCCGGTCAGCACCAGCGCCACCAGCATGTAAAGCACGGTACATACAAGGAGCGAACCGAGAATACCAATCGGAACGTCCCGTTTCGGATTGCGCGCTTCCTGCGCCGCGGTGGATACGGCTTCAAAACCCACATAGGCGAAGAACACAACACCTGCGCCGCGCAGGATGCCGCTCCAGCCATACTGGCCGTCCACGCCGGTATTTTCCGGAATAAACGGTGTCCAATTTTCTGGGTTGACGTGGAAAATGCCAATAGCAACAAACAGCAACACCACCGTCAGCTTCACTGCTACGATAACGTTGTTCACTGTGGCAGATTCCTTTACGCCGGTCACCAACAGCCAGGTCATGGCAAGAATGCCAAGCATGGCAGGCAGGTTAAAGCCACCCGTATTGGTGATTGTATGTGTTGTCAGGTCCAGTTCCAGCGTCGGCGTAGTCAGCCACACCGGAATAACTATGCCAAAATTTCCAAGAAAACTAACAAGGTAACCTGACCAGCCCACGGCAACGGTAGATGCCGCTACGCCGTATTCGAGCAACAGCAGCCAACCCATGATCCATGCGAACAGCTCGCCCAAACTGGCGTAAGAGTAGGAATAGGCGCTACCGGACACCGGCAACATCGAAGCCAGCTCGGCATAGCACAGCCCTGCAAACGCACAACACAGGCCAGCAATGACGAATGAAAGAATGATGGCAGGGCCTGCATATTGCGCAGCGGCCTGACCAGTCATCACGAAAATACCTGCACCGATGATGCAGCCAATGCCAAGGCTTACAAGGTTGGCAGCCGACAATGTGCGCTTGAGTTCACCCTTTTCAGACTCTTGCTGGATCTGATGGATGGGTTTTTTGATAAGGTATTTGGAAAAGCTCATATAACTCCCCTTTTTGTAATTTAAGGCGGAGTAGTTCTACACGGTTATGTGTTATTTGCAAAGCGGTTATGCAACAGGTCAATATCCCTTAAAATTTCGTGCATTACCTCGTCACCAATCGTAAATGTCTGGCGCAGGCACACCACTGCCCTGCGTTCCGCGCTGAGTACCTCTTTCCAGATATGGTTTTCGCTGGCTATCAGCGGGTGATGTTCCTGTGATTTTGAATCAGCAAGGTTCAGCGGCGTGTTGGGGCCGTCGCCCAGCGATTCCAGCCTGTCCTTGTAATGGCTGACAATGCGCTCCAGCGCCGCCGCGTGCAGGTTCCCGTCCTGTTGCAGTTCTTCTAAACGGCGCATGGCGGTCTCTGCCGCTTCTTTCTTCGCCAGCCACTGCTCTTGGAAAATATGGCCGTCATAGACCAGCGACAATTTATTAATCAGCCACGGCAGCGACAAACCCTGCAAAACCAATGTCACGAGTATTACATCAAAGGCGAGAAAAATAATCAGGTCGCGGTGTGGAAAACTGGTCCAGCCGTCGGCCAGCACCGTAGGTAATGCCAGTGCCGTTGCCAGCGATACCACGCCGCGCATGCCTGTCCACGCCACGATAAATAGATTCTGCCATGACGGGCAGCTTTTCTTTGTTGCTTCGCAGGACGTAAACAGCAGGGGAATATAAGTAATGCCGAATATCCATGCAAAACGTATGAGTATAGCAACCAGCGGTACAGCGATGGAAAGCGTCACCAGATCATATACATCATATGCGGACAGTCCCTTGAGAATCCCGGGGAAATACATGCCGATAAGCAGGAATACCAGACCGTTAAGCACAAAGGTAGTCATGCGCCAGACTGCCTGCGCCGGAATGCGGAACGCCGGCGGGAAAATGCGCGGGCCATGCCAACTGATGACAATTCCGGTGGCCACCACCGCCAGCACGCCCGACCCATGCACCGATTCCGCCAGCAGGTAAGACGCATAGGGAATCAGCAATGTGCTAAGAATTTCCACCGCAATATCTTTAATTTTAGGAAAGATTTTAATGTAAAGCCAGCCCAGCAACCAGCCAAGGAACAGGCCGGACGTACACATCCACAGGAAATTCAGGCTGGCATCCAGCATCGAAAATGCGCCGGTCACCACTGCCGCCACAGCAAATTTATAAAGTACAAGGCCGGTGGCATCGTTAATCAGGCTTTCGCCCTCGAGCAGCACAGTCAGTTTTTTTGGCAGGCTGACTTTCTTGGTCACCGCCACGGCTGCCACCGCATCCGGCGGCGAAATAATCGCGCCAAGCACAAACCCCAGCGCAAGGCTGATTTCCGGCATCAGCCAGTTAACCGTGAACGCCACACCCACGCAGGTTGCCAGCACAAGGCTGATAGCCATTTGCAGAATCGGCCGCTTGTTGGCCATAAAGTCGCGCAGCGATGTGAAGTACGCCGCCTCGGAAAGCAGCGGCGGCAGGAAAATCAGCAGCAGCATCTCCGGCGGAATTTCAAAGGAAGGAAAATCAGGAATGCTAGCCAAAGCAATGCCCGCCACCACAAACGCGATGGGCTGCGCCATGTTCATACGCTGCGCAAGATAAGCCACGATACAAACCGACAACAGCAGTATGAGAAATATTTCGGCGCCGTTCATAACTATTCCTAGAAAATATCCTTCACAAATGTCATACCCCTACTTATATAGTCGATTTATTGACGGAGGCCAACATGAAGACAAAAATTTCTCTAGCCATTGTTGCAATCACGGTTCTGGCGCTTGGACTTTCTGCCTGCGTACCCGCCAGTAACATTGTCAAAGCCCCCGCCAAAAGCGCCAAGCCCAGCGCGCGCCTTACCGTCCTTCCACTTGAACAGCCGCAGATGGGAAAGACCATCAACGCCAAAGCGAAGTTCAACCACCTCAAAGACCATTACACACTGCTTAACGAAGACCTGAAGGAAGTAGTCAGCAACCGCATTCATTTGCTGGTGATAGATCCTAGCCTGACCGACTACCACCATATCCACCCAGCGCCGATTGATCCCAGCGGACTGTTTACCTTCCAGTTCATGCCCAGATTTTCTACAGGCTACCGCGCATGGGCAAATATCACTCCTGTGGAAACCGGCCTTAAGGAAATGGTTCGCGCCGATATCGGAAAACCCGGCATCAGCGTTATCAACCGCACGGAAAGCCGTGAAGCCACCGCAGACGGCTACCGCTTTGCGCTCAACTTCGACAAAGAACTTACAATGGGTGAAGAATATAAAGGCACGCTGACCGTCACCAGCTTGTCTGGCAGTGTCGCCGCGCTGGAATCCCAAATGGGTGTATATGGTCATATCGACGGATTTTTTGCCGACTACCGCAGCGCCCTGACCAGCCAGCTTACCAAGGCTAATAAGTCCGATGATTCGGTGCTGGCCTTCACCGTCGCTCCGGAGAAATCCGGCTACCTCAAATTATTTGCGCAGGTCAAAATCGGTGGACGCATGGTCACCGCCCCGTTTGGCGTAATGGTGGCTGAAGCCAAAAAGAAATAGCTAAACAGCAACGCAGCGCGCCGCCAGCCATTCACGCTCGTGGCCATCGAGTGCTGGTGATAACTTATCCAGCACCCATGCGTGGTAGTGGTTGAGCCATTCTTTTTCCGCTGCCGTAAGCATAGCAACATCTACCAGCCTTGTATCAATCGGCACGCAGGTTAGCGTCTCGAAGCCGAGGAACGGCTTGTTGTTTTCGCCCTTGTGCTTTTCAGTAACGGCCACAAGATTTTCAATGCGTATGCCGTAAGCGCCCATTTTGTAGTAGCCTGGCTCGTTCGATATCACCATATGCGGGTGCAACTCGGCTTCTCCGGCACGCTTATTGATGCGCTGCGGACCTTCATGCACACCGAGGAAATGCCCTACGCCATGGCCGGTTCCATGGTCATAATCCAGCCCCGCCTGCCACAAATACTGGCGTGCCAGCACGTCAATCTGCGTGCCGTTTGTGCCTTGCGGAAAATGCGCCGTGGCAATAGCGATATGGCCCTTTAGTACACGTGTGAAACGATCTTTATGTTCTTCGCTTGGCGTACCGATAGGCACAGTGCGCGTAATATCCGTCGTACCATCAGGATACTGGCCGCCGGAATCGAGCAGGAATAATTCGCCGGATTTAAGCGCGCGGTTGCTTGCCTGCGATACACGGTAATGCACAATCGCACCGTTAGGGCCGCTGCCGGAAATGGTGGAAAAGCTTGGCTCTAGGAATAGCGGATGCGCCGAGCGCAGTTGCAGCAGCTTTTCGCACACTTCTGTTTCCATCACCTGACGCCGCGGGGTTTCCTCGTCCAGCCAGCACAATAGCCGCGCCACCGCCGCTCCGTCGCGGATATGGGCATCGCGTATGCCGCGCAGTTCCACCGCATTCTTGATGGCCTTCGGCAATATGCACGGGTCCTTGCCGTCTATCACCACTGCACCTGCTTCCTGCAACACAATCTGGTACCACACCGGCGCCGATTTCGAATCGCACAGCACCCGCAGGCCGCGCGCACCCATTTTGCGCAGGTCGTTCTCCAAATTTGCCGGATCGCATATTTCCACAGAGCTGCCGAGATGTCGGCGCACAAACCCGTCGCAACGCGCCAGCGATACATAGAGTTTCACCGAGCCTTGTGTATCCATGATGGCTACAATCAGCGCCACCGGTGTATGCTCGACATCACGCCCGCGAATATTCAGCAGCCAGTTCACCGACTCTGGCGTGGACAGCACCACAGCATCCGCGCCAGATTTGGCAACCGCCTCGCCCACGCGCTTGCGCTTAGCCACCGACGCCTCTCCCGAATAACCGATATCCAGCACGGTGATGGGCGATTCCGGCAATGGTGGCCTGTCTTTCCACACATCATCCACCAGATTGGAAACAGCAACGCACTGCACATCTTTTTTAAACAGCACTTTCTGTATGCGGTCTATCGCCTCAAAACTATAAATCCTCGGGTCAAAGCCTACAATATCGCCTTTTGACAGGTTTTCCGCGAGCCACTGTTCCATTTTGATATCACCGCTGTTTAGCAGGCTATAGAGCTTGGAATCCACTTCGTGCTGTGCCTGAATCGTATAGCGTCCATCAGTAAAAAATGCTGCTTTTGAGCCGGTTACAGCTACCGCCCCCGCCGATCCGGTAAAGCCGGTCAGCCACTCTATCCTGCGGTTGCAGGTGGGTGGGTACTCGCTCATAAACTCATCATTAAGCGGCTGGAGATAGCAGCTAATACGCTGTTTTAAAAGTATTTTTCTTACCGATTCCAGTTTTTGCAAAGCATTCATTGCGTTTATCTATCCCTGTTTACGCTTTCCCAACATCTGTAGGTTAGGATTTAGCTTAGATAAATCCATACCATAACAAGCATTATGCCGCTACGGGGTCTTTTTCAATGGGTGATTTGTGTGCTGCTATTATCAGCGGCATGGGTCGTCCATGCATCACCTGCAACCAATAGTTCTATTCCTTCTGAATATATCAACCCGCCGGATGCGCCCGCCAAGCCCAAACCGGTTGCCGTTATTTATTTCCAGAATAACAGCACCGGTACACACGATCATTCCAGCGCGATTGAAACCATGGCGCTAGAATCACGGCGCGAATTCAGGATTCAGATAGAAACACATCCGCTGGCCACAGAGCTGTTGCTCGCCACCACGATTGATACTATCGCCGAGGGTGACACCGGTATGATTGTGATTATCGCACCCAAAGACACCGCCGCGCTGATGAAAATACCCGGCCTCTATCCGGATATTCATTTTTCCATTATCGGGGCGCAAACGCCCATTTACCTTATTAACGTCCATAGCCTCACCTTCAGCGAGCAGGAGGGCGGCTTCATCAGCGGCGCGCTGGCTGCCCTGCAATCCAAAACAGGAACGGTGAGCTTCGTAAGTTCCGATGATACCGCAAGCACACGCAATTTTGCTTATGCCTACCTGCAGGGCGCCAAATATATCAACCCGCAGGTGCAGGTGGTGCAGCAGCTCGGCGCACAACCCGTCAACCGAAAGCAAGCCGTGCATGAAAGCAATGCCGACATTACCTTTATCATGGATGATGAATTGCTGCCTGCCATGCTTCAGCACGCAAAGGAAAAGAAACGCCTGCTCATTACGCAAAACCCGCGCGCGCTGTCAAACAACAAGGAAGTGTTGACCAGCCTCATCAAACATTATGATTTCGCGCTCTACAGGACACTAAAAAGCCACGCCAACCACACATGGGCGCCAGGCACGCATATGATAGGGCTTGGCAATGGCTATATCGATTATGTGGTGGATAATGACAATCGCGGCATGTTTGACAAAAACAATATCGAACGCGTTGAACGCACCAAAGACCTCGTGTCGCAGGGCGTGATTAAAATCAATCCACTGGCCGAGTAATTATCTCTCCAGCACCAGCGTACACCACTCGTTATGCGTAAAACGTTTTTTTAACTTCAGCCCCTGCATAAGGTGCGCGGATAGCACCATCGTTTCCTGCGAAGTCAGCAGACCGGAAAGCACAGCCGCGCCGCCGGGCAGCAAATGGTTATATAAGTCGGGTGCAAACTTCACCAAAGGCCGTGCAAGGATATTGGAGATAATCAAATCATACCTGCCGCCCCTGCCCGCACGCTTCAGGCGCTCGCTGGCATAGCCGTCCGACACCGCCGCTTCTACCCACACCTGCTCACGGTTTTCGCGCACATTGTCTTTGGTCACGCGCACAGCCACGGGGTCGATGTCCACGGCAAGCACATCCGTTTTCCACAGCTTCGCCGCCGCAATCGCCAGCACACCAGAGCCGCACCCCATATCCAGTATATTGCGAAAACTGCGCGAACGCGCCAGCCAGTCCAGCGCCTCGAGACAGCAGCGCGTGGTGCCATGTTCACCAGAGCCAAAGGCAGCGCCCGCATCTACCTTAATGGCAATCGCGCCATGCGGCGGCGGTTCTTCCACATGTGAACCGTGGATATAAAACCGCCCGATAGTAAGCGGCGGAAAATTGCGCGCCACCTGCGACAGCCAGTCCTGCTGCTCGATTTTCTCCACCACCGCTTCCGGCGTCGGCACTTCATGCAGCATGGAGATCACCATCAGCCGCTGTTTGATTTCTGTTATATCCGGAACGTCACCAAACAGTAATTCAAATGTCCAGATGCCATTGGCCTCATCCGTTTCAAAGCCGGATACCGCAAGCGCAAGGTCATCAAACGAATTATCCGCCGTGCCCGCCGCCGCCGCCGGTATTATGAATTTCACCTTCCAGTAAACCTTACTCTGGGCAAAAGGGTTTTTATTATTCTTGTTCATGATAGTCCTTTGCTCATCCGCTAATCATTGCAATCCATTCGTCTTCATTCAATATGCGCACGCCCAGCTCTTTGGCTTTCGCAAGCTTTGATCCGGCATCATCACCCGCAATCACATAATCCGTTTTGGCAGAAACGCTGCTGGCTACCTTCGCGCCCAGCGCCTCGGCGCGTGCCTTGGCCTCGCTGCGCGTAAGCTTTACCAGTGTTCCGGTAAACACTACTGTTTTTCCCGCCACAGGCGAATCGCTGGCGACCGCCTCGGCATCACGGATGCGCAGCAGCTTGCCAAGCGACGTTACGATATGGCTGTTGTGCGGCTCGCGGAAAAAATCGGCCAGCGCATGCGCCACCGTTTCGCCAATGCCGTCAATATTGTCGAGCTCGCCGTAAGCTTCGTTGCCTTCATGCAGCTTGTGCATGGCATCTGCCCATGCGTGGTACGAGCCGTAATGCCGCGCCAGCAGCTTGGCCGTGATTTCACCAATATGGCGTATGCCGAGTGCAAAAATAAATTTCTCCAGCTGCACGTCTTTGGCTTTTTCAATTGCCGTCAGCAGATTATCCAGCGATTTTTTGCCCCAGCCCTCGCGCTGTTCTATCTCTCCGGCTTTTTCATGTAAATGAAAAATGCCCACAGCATCTTTTATCAGCCCGTCTTTCCAGAAGGCTTCGATTTGCTTTTCGCCGAGGCCGTCAATGTTCAGCGCATTGCGTGATACAAAATGCTTCAAGCGCTCTACCAGCTGCGCCTCGCACAACAGCCCGCCTGTACAACGCTTTGCCACCTCGCCCTCTTCACGCACGGCAAGGCTGCCGCACACGGGGCAATGGTCCGGGAATGTATATGCGTGCGAATGCGACGGACGTTTAGACACATCAACTTCCACCACCTGCGGAATCACATCTCCGGCACGCTGTACCACCACCGTATCACCGACGCGCACATCCTTGCGCGCGATTTCATCTTCGTTATGCAGCGTGGCGTTTGAAACCATCACGCCGCCGACATTGACGGGCTTCAGACGCGCCACCGGCGTCAGCGAACCCGTGCGCCCAACCTGAATATCAATAGCTTCTATTATAGTGCGCGCCTGCTCGGCGGGGAATTTATGCGCAATCGCCCAGCGCGGCGCGCGGCCGACAGTGCCGAGGCGCTCCTGCCAGTCGAGACGGTTTACTTTGTAAACAGTGCCATCAATATCATATGGTAACGTAGAACGTTGCCCATAAACGTTATTATAAAAATCCATAATCATAAAAACAGCACAATCTAGTGCGCTTTTCTGATCAATATGATTATCAAATTTTTTAAAGGTCTTCCTGTTTAGTAAAAAGTTGTTTCTATTAAATTGGAAATTTCCCAACTTAATAACTCGATCTAAAAATTCAGCATGAGTTCCCGCAAGAGGTTCGCTTACCTCTCCCCAGCCAAAAATATAATATGACAGTTTACGTGATTTTGTAATTTCAGAATCTAATTGTCTTAGAGAACCTGCCGCAGCATTACGGGGATTCGCAAATACTGGCTCTCCTTGTTCTTCGCGTTCACTATTTAATTTATGAAATCTATCATGCGTTAGATACACTTCCCCACGAATTTCAAGAATATGCGGAGAATTTTTAGATATATTAACAGGTAAAATAGTCGCAAGATTGAGGGTTATATCCTCGCCAATAGTACCATCACCTCTCGTAGCACCATGCTCTAAAACACCATTCACATATCGTGCAGAAAACGATAATCCATCCATTTTTGGTTCAGCAAAAATTTCGATTTCTTCTTCCAATGAAAGCCCAAGATAGCGCTGAATACGCTCAACAAAATCTCTCACATCCTTTTCACTAAAAGCATTATTCAGCGAAAGCATCGGCACTTTGTGTTTTACCTTGGCGAATGTCTCTAAGGGCGCAGCGCCGACTTGCTGCGTGGGGCTGTCGGGCGTTTGTAGATCGGGGAATTGTTTTTCCAGCTCCTGCAAGCGGCGGAAGAGCTTGTCATAGTCGGCGTCGGAAATTTCCGGCGCATCTTTCTGGTAATAGAGTTTGTTATGGTGGCGGATTTCAGCAGCGAGCTTTTTCCACTCCTGCTTCGCGTCCTCCGCGTTTAGGTCGAACAGCGAATGCTTGGGCGACATTAGGCCGGTTCCAGCAGCTTCTGCGCTGCCTTGCGCGCTTCCTGCGTGATCGTTGCGCCTGCCAGCATACGCGCCAGCTCCTCTTCGCGCTGCGTGGGCGAGAGTTCTTCCACCTGCGTGATGACTTTCTTGGCCTTGGCCTGTTTATTCACCAGCAAATGCTGGCTACCGCGCGCGGCCACCTGCGGCAAGTGGGTAACGACCAGTACCTGCGCATGTTTGCCAAGCACGCTCAAGCGCTCGCCGATGGCGGCGGCCACTGCGCCGCCCGTGCCGGTGTCGATTTCGTCAAAAATAATGGTGGGCGTGGAGCGCACGCTCGACAGCGCCACCTTCATCGCCAGCATAAAGCGCGATAATTCGCCGCCTGAGGCAATTTTATTGAGCGGCGCATACGCCACGTCCTTGTCGCCCTTGGCGACGTTAGTGGCGCATTCAAAGCGCACACTGTTCATGCCCCATTCCGACCAGTTGTTGTCTTCCAGCGTGTCAATGCGTACGCGGAAACGCGTGTTTTCCATCTTCAGTGGCGTCAGCTCCTGCTCGATGGCTTTTTCCAGCTTGCCGGAAGCTTTTTTGCGCGCCTCCGAAAGCTTGACTGCAAGCTGCGTAAACGCATCACGCGCCTGCGCTGTTCTCTTTTCAATGTCCTTCAGCTTGTGTTCCTGCGAATCAATCAGCGACAGCTTGCCTTCAACATCTTCGTACAGTTTGGCAAGTTCATCCACGGGCATGTTATATTTGCGGCCAGCGGCTTTTAGCGCAAACAGGCGCTCTTCAATTTCTTCCAGCTTCTGCGGGTTGTAGGTGGCATTCTGTCCGGCTTTTTCCAGCGCATAGATCGCTTCTTCGGCTTCGATAGCGGCTTTTTCCAGCCCTTCGATAATCGCCGTATAGGTTTCACCTGAGGTAAGAGTGGAGCGCGTAAGCATGCGCTGCGCCGAACGCAGGGAGGCAATCACACCCTTGCCGGAATTCAGTTCACCGATGGTTTCGTTCAACACCTCAAACAATTTTTCGCTCTGCATCATGGTGGTGCGCTGCGTGGCAAGCATATCTTCCTCGCCTGCCTGCGGGCTGAGCTGCTTCAATTCATTGCGCATATGCTGCAAATATTCCTGCTCGCGCGCGGCCTGTTCAATTTGTGCCTTGAGTGCTTCGCGCTCGTCCATGCAGCTGCGCCACTGCTGGTAGCTTTCCGCCACTGCTTTGCGCTGTGTGGCAAGTTTCGCATAATCATCCAAGAGCGCACGGTGAATGCTGCTGTCCTGCAAGCTGCGCTGGTCGTGCTGCCCGTGTACTTCCACCAGCGTATCGCCCAGTTTTTTCAGGCCCGCCACTGTCACCTGCTGGTCATTGACAAGGCAGCGCGTTTTACCGTCTGCGCTCAAACTACGGCGGATAATCACCGTGTCTGCCGCTTCCAGCTCCAGCTCTTTGAGCAAGGCTTGCGCACCTTCGTTATTGCTGATGTCAAACTCGGCAGAGACCGACCCTTGCGCCTCGCCCTGACGCACCAGCCCGCTATCAGCGCGCGCGCCAAGCACCAAGCCCAATGAATCAAGCAGAATGGATTTACCCGCGCCGGTTTCACCGCTAAGCACACACAGGCCAGATTTAAGAAAAATCTCGCAGCTTTCGATAAGGACAATATTGCGAATGGAAAGCTGTGTCAGCATAGCCATTTACCAGGGGGTTATCTTTTCCCAAATGGAAGGGCCATCAGATTCTATGGGTTCTTCCTTGTTTTCTGCAGGCGCATCTTCCTTCTTATCCGCAGTGGTTTCCAGAGTGGTGGAAGACACAGGCTCAAACGGCGCACTGACCGGCGGCAGCTTCTTCAGCGCCTTCTCATCCGGCGCGTTGGCACGGTCTGCATCCGTAGGCTCTTCAACGCTCAGTTGCTTAAGTTCCTTGGCATAGCGCTCGGCTTCCTCTTCCATTTCTTCCGACGGCTTGGCGCCTCCGCTCAACAAATCATAGGTATCGCGATACCATATATTGTTCGGAAAATTATGGCCAAGCACGGCGGCGTAGCGCATCGCCTCTTCGGTCACGCCGAGCTTGAGGAAACACTCAACGAGCCTGTGCAAAGCTTCCGGTACATGGCTGGTGGTCTGGTGGTTTTCGACTACGAAACGGAAACGGTTGATAGCAGCGATATATTGCTGGTTGCGCTGGTAATAGCGGCCCACCTGCATTTCCTTGCCCGCCATATGGTCCATGGTCAGGTCGAGTTTGATTTTTGCGTCACGCGCATATTCGCTTTCAGGGAAGCGGCGGATGATTTCGCGCAGCGCCTGCATGGCCTGCGAGGTAACTTTCTGGTCGCGGCCCACGTCGGTAATCTGGTCGTAATAGCACATGGCTATCATGTAATAGACGTAAGGGGTGGATTCGTTATTGGGGTAGAGCTTTACAAAACGTTCCCACGTACTTGCGGCGGCATCATACTCGCCCACCTGATAATTGGCATAGCCGGACATAACCTGCGCGTTAACCGCCCATTCTGACGACGGATGCTGGCGCTCCACTTCCTCGAACGCTTTTACCGCTTCCTTATAGTTACTCTCGGAATATTTTGTGCGTGCATCGTTATAGAGTACTTCAGCACTCTCCGGCGGGCGTTCCGCTTTTTCATCATCACTATCGCTGCAGCCAACGGTAAACGCCAGCAACATTGCCGCTAATAATAGTTTTGGTTGGTTCATGGAAATCGGCTTCATGGCCTGAATTTATATCAGGCAAAAGGCAGGGCAGACAAGACGAATCTTTACGTGATAAAATAGCCGTAAAAAAGGAACTTTATGCGTAGGCAGCCACGGCAGTGGCGGCCACAGCCAGTGCAAGCTCAAATTCCTTGCCTGCCGGAGCCATGACATAGGCCGTTTCATCGGCAAACAGGGCGCGCAACAGCTTGTTGTTGATGGCATGGCCGGGGCGCACGAAGGTGAAGCGTGCATCGATATGGCAGCCGGCAAGATAGAGGTCGCCGAGGCAATCCAGTGCCTTGTGACGCACGAACTCGTCCTGGTAACGCAGGCCGTCTTCATTGAGGATAGCTTCCTTACCCACAACAATGGCATTTTCCAGCGAACCGCCAAGGGCAAGCCCCATCTGGCGCAGGGCAGCCACTTCATGCTCAAAGCCGAATGTGCGCGCGCGTGACAGCGTCTGCTTGAAGGTCACTTCGCGGAAGTCATAGTGTGAAGCCTGACGGTTGATGACAGGGTTATTGAACTGTATCTCGATACCGATAATGCAACCTTCATCGCCCTCTTCATTGGGTTGGATGCGGGCAACGGACTCGCCGTCACGCACTTCGATGGTTTTGAGTACACGCAGCACCATACGCGGGGCAGCAAGCTGCTTGAGGCCAACGCACTCCAACATAAATACGAAAGGTTCCGAGCTGCCGTCCATAATCGGCACTTCCGGCCCATCCAGCTCAACCACGGCATTATCAAGGCCCACACCCCATATAGCGGCCATCAGATGCTCGATAGTAGCCACGGTAACGCCGTGCTTGTTGCGGATGGTCGTGCCAAGACGTGTTTCGCTTACAACGTCATAACGTGCGGGTACAACCGCTATATCAGCACTCACATCCGTGCGGCGAAACACAATGCCCGTATTGACGGTGGCAGGATAAATGGTCAGGTTGACCTGGCTGCCGCTGTGCAGGCCGATGCCAGAGCATGATACTTTGCTTGCGAGGGTGGTTTGCCGGATATTCTTGGATTTAGTCACGTTTATGATACCTAATTTTTTGAAACATACATTCGAGTCAGACTTTAGGAGACACACCCCCTTTTTTCAATTCACTGTTTATTACAGTTTGTTACAAAGAAAATAGTTGGAGGAACAAGGGCTTATAACGTTAAAATGCGTTAATTTTTATAGCCCTAAACAGGCTAAATTTTCAGCCGGACAGGCAATCACATCCTGTATTTTCGGTGTCTTGGCGTAATCAAACGGTGCCAAGCGGTATCCGCCGCTGTTATAATCGCCCGACATAAAATAATAGAAGCGGTAATTCTCGGGGAACATCGCATAAAAATCCGCTTCACTACCCACAGCCTCACGGGTGGTGGGAGAAAGCTCGATAATAATCAGCGGGCGGTCGCGCAGCAAGGTCTGGCGCAGGCCGTCCAGTACGAATTTTTCGTAGCCCTCGACATCGGCCTTGATGATATTGACCTTGGAAATACCAAGCTCTGTCACCACATCGTCACCACGGCGAAGCTGCATGTCGCCCAGATAATAATTATCCTGCTTATGTCCGCTCCAGAACGACGCCGCGCCCAGGTTGCTGTCAGGTGCCGCGTAGAACGGCAGCATCTTGTCCTCGCTGCTCAGCCCGATGGAATGGACGGTAACATTGCTGATGCGATTCAGGGAGAGGTTATATTCAAGCTGTTTGCGCACACGTTCGAACGGCTCAAATGCCTGTACGCTATCCACCAGCTTGGCCATGAACAACGAGTGGTTTCCAGCATTGGCGCCTACGTCCACAAAGGTCAGGCGCTCACCCGTGCGCTTTTTCAGGCGCAGCACATAATCGCGAAGCAACATGAGCATGTACTTTTCATGCGCACCGCAGAAATAGACAAGCCTATCGATATAATTGACAATATTGCCGTTGAAGCGCATACCCCATGCCGGATCAAAAAACGGAGCTTCAAACGGATAGTCGCGCAACATAGCCGGATACAGGCGCTTGATAACCGAGCGCCTTGTTTTATACGGCAGCCAACGCTGCTTGCTGAGAAAAACAGAAAAATTCTGCAACGAATTCATAGGCCGCTGGTATAGCGCGACTGGCAGGGTTCTGCAATAGCTACGATACTGCTATCCACCCAATCATGCTAGCGCGTCAGCGAAAACAATGATTTGTGAGAACCGCAACGCAATGTACACAGAAGTAAATGAGTAGCAGAAGCACTACTAATCATTGTTTGCAGCAAGCAATAGTAGTGATTGGGGCTAATTTGCCTGACGGCGGAGAAACGCAGGAATATCAAGATATTGGTCTTCATCCGACAAGCGAGCAGGCTTTTCGGAAGCTTCTGCCTGCGCCGAAGATTTCTGCACCACTTGCACACGCTCGGCGGGCTGTAGCTTTTCATCCCCGCGTGACAGCACACGGCCAACATCCGCCACCATTTTCTGGAAAAGGCCACGGCTGGCAACCTGTGGCTCGCGCTGTGGTTGGCGGGCCTCGGTCACCGGTGATACAGAGATATAGGATTGCTGGCGGGTTTCTGACATTGCTTCCCTGAGGTCAGCAGCGGAAGCAGGCTCGCGCATGGCAACACGCGACTCTTCAGCAGCCATGGCTGCCGGAGCAGAGGTAGGCTCGTCATCATCAAAATCAGAAAAGCGTGCTACGGCAACACGGTCACCGGATGGAGCAGCAGCACTTTCGGGCCTGTCAATACGCATGGCGTTGTTGGCACGTTCAACCATCGCCCGCAATGTGGGGGATGGCGTTTCGCGGTTTTCATAGGCCGGAGTAGCAAGACGGTTTGCCGGTTGCAGCGGGATGGCCGGAGCGGATACCGGTTTAGGCGCTTCCTGCTTCGCAGGCGCGGTACTCACGAGGTTGTATGGCTTCTTGACATCGCTGGTAACAGGCGCAGTGGTTTTTTGCGTGTTATCAAGCTTCTTTACGTTTGGAGCGTCAATACCCGTGGCAACCACGGATACGCGCATACGACCTTCCATATTTTCATTAAAGGCAGAGCCGAAGATGATGTTGGCCTCGGAATCCACTTCCTCACGGACACGGTTGGCGGCTTCATCCACCTCAAACAGGGTCATGTCGGGACCACCGGTGATGTTGATGAGCAGCGCACGCGCACCACGCAGCGACACATCGTCGAGCAGCGGGTTGGAGATAGCGGCCTCAGCTGCTTCGATGGCACGGCGTTCGCCGGTAGCCTCACCGGTACCCATCATGGCCTTGCCCATTTCGCGCATCACGGTGCGGATGTCGGCAAAATCGAGGTTGATAAGGCCGGGTTTGACCATCAGGTCGGTAACGCCACGCACGCCGGAATGCAGCACTTCGTCAGCCATTTTGAAGGCGTCGGCAAAGGTAGTGCGCTCATTGGCGATGCGGAACAGATTCTGGTTAGGGATAACAATCAGCGTATCGACATAGCTTTGCAGTTCCTTCAGGCCGGATTCGGCAAGGCGCATACGGTGCGTACCCTCGAAGGTGAACGGCTTGGTAACTACGGCAACGGTAAGGACACCGCGCTCCTTGGCGATGCGGGCTACTACGGCAGCCGCGCCGGTGCCGGTGCCGCCGCCCATGCCGGCGGTAATGAACACCATGTTGCTGCCTTCGATATACGCAGAGATTTCGTCACGCGCTTCTTCGGCGGCTTCGCGGCCAATTTCTGGATTGGCGCCAGCGCCAAGGCCCTTGGTGATGCCCGCGCCAAGCTGTATGGTGCGTTCGGTGAGCGAATGATCGAGCGCCTGCGCGTCAGTATTCGCAACCACGAAGTTCACACCCTCAAGGTTAGACGCTATCATGTTGTTGACTGCATTTCCGCCGGCGCCGCCTACACCAATTACAGTAATTGTAGGGCGCAACACTTCGGCTTTGTTTGGAAGGTGCAGGTTAATCGTCATATGTCCGTCTCCTCGGAGAATTGTATCCAGTACACATATTGAACGATTTATTCTTTTTTACCACTAGATTTTGTGGTCAGGTGCAAAAAAAATTGTCCCGTCGCTACCGCTAGAAGTTTTCGCGGAACCAGTTGACCATCTTATCGAACCCGGAGCTAAGCCCCCCGCGGCGGCGGTAATTGTCAAACATTTGTTCTTCCATGGGCTTTTTATGGGCATATTCCAGCATACCCAGTGCTGCTGCAAAGGCAGGACCACTCACGGCTTCCGCCAGTCCCGGCATGGTACGCGGGCGGGCCAGACGCACCTGCTTGCCCAGAATGTTGGATGCCATCTCGCGAGCGCCCAGCAACTGGCTGGCCCCACCGGTCAGCACCACGCGCTTGCCGGCATAGGCACCGGCACCGTTGATTTCAATTTTGCTGCGTATCATCTCGAAGATTTCTTCCATGCGCGGGCGGATAACCCCCACCAGCATGGAACGCGGCAGGCCGTTAAGCTCATCGGAATCTTCTTCACCCAGCGGCGGCACATCCACCATGACATGGTCGTCATTTGCGGTTGCAATGGCACTGCCATGCAGCGTCTTGAGGCGTTCAGCATTGGACAGGCTGGTGGAAAGACCGCGTGCGATGTCGCTGGTCACATGCACGCCGCCTACCGGTATGGCGTCGGTATAGATATTCTTGCCGCCAGCGAACACGGTAAAACTGGTCACGCCACCACCCATGTCAATCAGGGTAACGCCCAGTTGTTTTTCGTCTTCCTCAAGGCAGGACAGAGCTGAGGCGTAGGGCGATACAATATATTCGTCCACGTTCAGGTGACAGCGTGCCACACAATGCGCGAGGTTACGCGTAATGCTGGGCAGGCCGGTGATGATATGCAAATCGGCGCCGAGCTTTTTGCCATACATTTTGCGCGGGTCGCTGATGCCGCGTGCGCCATCAAGATAATAGGAAACGGGGATACAATGGATGATATCGCTTTCATTATGGGCTATGCTGGCGCGCCCCTGTTCAATGATGTCCATAACGTCACGGTCGGTGACTTCCTCGCCGAGCATGGTCATTTCCACGGTCACATTGCGCGACACGATATTGCCGCCCGACAAGCTGACCTTCACATCTTCAATGGTCTCGCCCGCCATCTGCTCGGCGGCATGCACGGCAGACACAATCGAAGCCTCGGCCTCGGCAAAATCGGTAATAATGCCTGAGCGAATACCCTTGGAAAGCTGATGGCCGATGCCGACAATCTTGATAGACCCTGCCGAATCGACATGGGCAATGAAGCAGGCGATCTTGGAAGTGCCTATATCAAGTACGGCAACGCTGCCAATGGGGCTTTTGCGTAAGGTTTTCGAACGTTTCATGTATATTTTAAGCTTCTCTTATGTGTCTCTGGCGTTGTTGCTTTTTTTATCCGGCATATCATCCGGCGCCAGCTTAATAAACATGCGCCCTTCGAGACGCAAGTCAATCTCTTTTATATCGCGGTCGAGTAGTTGTTGACTTTCCTGCATATCCGCAAGCTTCTTCCATGCTGCCTCGGCATTGGTCTCCGGCAGCTTGACTTCTATAGCCTCGTTCTGGCGGTTGGATACGCGTATATTCCAGCGCCGCTCGCCCACGCGTATAGCCGCCGAAAAGCGCCGCGCAAGGTCAGGCTCGGTAGAAAGCAGGGCCAGCAATTCACGCACATGTTGCGGCGCATCTTGCCCGATAATCAGCGGCAATTGCTGGTAGGGTGCGATATCCACACCGGTCATTACGGCACCGTTATCATCCACCAGAGCAATCTTTCCCTGATTCTGCCAAAGCGCCACCGGTTCGCGCTCTACGATTTTTACATAAAGCGTGCCGGGCAAGGCGCGCTCCACGGCAGCAAAGCGCACGCTTTCGATTTTCTCAAGGCGCTCTTTCATCTCGTCGAGTGAAATACGCAGTATCGGATCACCCTTCTGGATGCCCAGCGCCTTATTGACCTCGTTCATCGAGGTACGGCTGCGCCCTTCTAGATAGAGTGACTGCAGCGCAAAACCGGCATCCGCCGTCAGGCCATAACCGCCATCCACCACCGCATCGGCCGCTTTGCCAAATGCGCCAGTATGCCAGCACCACGCGCCGCCGGCCAGCAAGCCCATACACAGAGCGCTGCCGCCAATGACATAACATTTACTAAGAAGGGCGCGGCGTTTTTTGTGGGCTGTTTTCTGGCGCATAATCTGCTGCGACTGGCGCTGACGCACCGTCATCCCGCTCGATTTCCTGCCGCTATTCTTTCTGGCCATTACACTTTATCCATTAAAAAACGCCAATAAAAAAGCAGGAGGACTTAGCCACCCAACCGCGCATCTTCTACCAGCATTTGTACCAGATTATTGAAGCTTATGCCAGCGTAAGCTGCAATTTCCGGCGACAGGGACAAAGCCGTCATACCCGGCTGGCTGTTTACTTCCAGAAGGTAAAATGTGCCTTTGCCACCTTTCGTATCATCGTAGCGGAAATCTGAACGCGTCAGGCCACGGCAACCAAGGCATTGGTGGGCTTTGAGCGCAAGAGCCATCACTTCGTCATACGCTTCCTGCGGGATAGGCGCAGGCATCAGGTGCTGCGCCTTGCCGTCTGTGTATTTGGCTTCATAATCATAGAAGCGGCCCTTGGGCTTGATTTCAATAGCGCCAAGCGCTCTGGTGTTTCCCTCGGATCCCAGCACGGCCACCTGAATTTCGCGGCCGGGAATATATTGCTCCACCAGCACCTGCTCGCCATATGGCCAGTTTTCTGCAGTGAAATAGAAATTCTCGTTCTCGAAAATGATTTTCACGCCCACACTCGAACCTTCGTTAGAGGGCTTCACCACATACGGGCGCGACATCGGGTCACCCTTAAGTATTTCCTCACGCGTAAAAACCTTGCCCTCGGCGCAGCGCAGGCCAACCGCTTTAAATACCTGTTTTGCCATAGGCTTATCCATAGCAAGCGCAGAAGCTAATACCCCTGAATGGGTGTAGGGTATTTTCATCAGTTCCAGCATGCCCTGTACGCAGCCGTCTTCGCCGAAGCGGCCATGCAACGCGTTGAAAACCACATCAGGTTTTAGTTCTTTGAGTACGCTGGCGATATCATCTGTCATGTCCACCGGCGTTACTTTTTTATAACCCGATTCCTGCAATGCCTTAGTCACGGCCTTGCCACTGTTGAGCGATACTTCACGTTCGGCCGACCAGCCACCCATCAATACGACTACATGCTTATTCTTGCTCACCGTGTTATACCGCCTTACCTAATCGTTTAATTTCCCATTCAAGCTCGATGCCCGTGGCCGCTTTCACGCGGGCGCGGACTTCTTCGCCCAATGTTTCCAGATCCTTTGCAGTAGCATTACCAGTATTAATAAGAAAGTTGCAATGCTTTTCAGAAACTTGTGCGCCGCCCACGGTCAGGCCGCGGCAACCGGCACGGTCAATCAGCTCCCACGCCTTATGGCCCTGCGGATTTTTAAATGTGCTGCCGCCCGTGCGCGAATGAATGGGCTGCGTGCTTTCGCGCGCGTTGCCAATTTCTCGTATGCGCGTTGCTATCTCATGTGTATTGCCAGACGCACCGCGCAGCACCGCCTGCGTCACAATCGTACCTTGCGGCAGGCTGCTGTGGCGGTATGAAAAACCGATTTCCTGATTACTCAACCTGCGCACATGGCCGCTACGCTCCACGATCTCCGCTTCCACAAGAACCTTCGATGTGTCGCTTTCATACGCACCTGCATTCATCCACACTGCGCCACCAATGGTACCCGGAATACCGCTCAGGAACTCCAGCCCTGCGACTCCCTGCTCGCACGATACCAGCGCCACATTGAGCGATAGCGCTGCTGCACCTGCCGTCACCGTTACGCCCTGCGCGGTAATCTGTGTAAAGCCACGGCCAAGACGGATGACCACGCCGTCCAGCCCGCCGTCGCGTACGATCAGGTTTGAGCCGACACCCAGTACCGTTACCGGCACATGCGCAGGTAAAAGCGCAAGAAACGCGGCAAGGTCGTTGCTATGCTCGGGGCGGAACAGCCACTCGGCAGGCCCGCCAACGCGAAACCAGTTGCTCTTGGAAAGGTCAGCGCGTTCGCGCAACCTCGGACGAAAGACATCAAAGGCGGAAGTCTGTAGTACATGGCCAGTATCGGATAGCGCTTCGGCTACCATCATGAAGCCGCCTTTTTCTTATCCAGCTTATTGAGCTGTTCAGGCAGCGCATAGGCCCATTTGGTAATCGAACCCGCACCAAGGCACACCACCATATCGCCTTTTGTGCCTACCGATTCAAGCGTCTTAGCCAGTGTGTCCTGCGATTCCAGCTTCACCACGCTGCGGTGGCCTGCGCTACGCAAACCTTCCACCAACCTGTCGGCGCTGATACCCTCAATCGGTTCTTCACCGGCACTGTAAATATCGGCAACCACTACTGTGTCAGCATCATTGAAGCAGGTGCAGAAATCACTAAGCAAATCGCGCACGCGCGTGTAACGGTGCGGCTGCACCACGGCAATCACCTTGCCGCCTTTCGGGCCGCTCTGTGCTGCGCGCGCGGCTTTGAGCGTAGCGGCAATTTCCACGGGGTGATGGCCGTAATCGTCAATAATTGTCATACCCAGCCCAACGCCGGTTTTGGTGAAGCGGCGCTTCACGCCTTCAAACGCGGCAAGACCGGCCTGCCAGACATCGTCCGGTAATTTTAGTTCCTGCGCTATGGCAATCACCGCCAGCGAATTACTGACATTATGCTGGCCGTGCATCGGCAACTTCACATCTTTGATAACACGCCCCGCTTCGTTGCCACGGCCTGCGATTTCAACGTCAAAACATTCACCGTCAGGGCCGGATCGTATGTTTGATGCACGCACATCCGCCTGCGGGTTGGTGCCGTAGGTGATGATGCGGCGGTCATTGATGCGCGCAGCCAGTGCCTGCACTTCCGGATGGTCAATGCACATTACGGCAAAGCCGTAAAACGGCAGGTTGGTAAGGAAAGTCTGGAACGCTGCCTTGGCGTTGTCGAACGTGCCGTAATGATCGAGATGCTCGGGATCGATGTTGGTAACAACAGCAATGGTAGCAGGCAAGCGCGTGAAGCTACCGTCAGATTCATCGGCTTCCACCACCATCCACTCGCCTTTGCCGAGGTAAGCGTTGGTACCGCGCGCATTGATGATGCCGCCGTTAATAACGGTCGGTTGCAGCTTGGCCGCTTCAAGCAGAGAGGCGGTCAATGCGGTAGTCGTCGTTTTACCGTGCGTACCTGCGACGGCAATAGCGATTTTAAAACGCATCAACTCGGCCAGCATTTCCGCACGCTTGACCACCGGCAGGCGCGCCGCGCGCGCAGCAGCCAGTTCGGGGTTGTCCGCTTTAATGGCAGAGGAAATCACAACAACCGATGCATTTTCCACATGTTTGGCGTCATGGCCGATGAACACCTTGATGCCATGGTCTTTCAGGCGCTGTGTGTTGTAGCTGTCGGACGCATCCGAACCCTGCACCGTGTAGCCGAGATTATGCAGCACTTCGGCAATGCCGCTCATGCCGATGCCGCCGATGCCAATGAAGTGCAGGATACCTGCATTAAGCTCCAGCCTGTGCGACACGGGTAATGCTTTCAGCGAGGTGGGTTTGTTATCTTGTTTCATGCTGCGACTCCGCTAATAAAATCTGTGAGTGTATATTCCTGCTTGGGCTTTCCGCCGTCACCTATAATCATGACCATGTCGGCAAGTTTTTCGGCTGCGTCTGGTGTGCAAAGCTTGCGGGCGTTTTCCGCCGCGCGAGATAATGTCGCCGGTGATGTGAGGAATGCCTCCAAACGCGCCGACAGCGACGCAGGCGTGAAGCCATCCTGCGGCATCACCCAACCGCCGCCTACATGTTCGAGCGCGTGCGCATTGAAATATTGGTGGTTGTCCATCGATGTCGGAAGCGGCACCAGAATACCAGGGCGGCCAGCCACGGCAAGCTCCATCACCGTCGAAGCACCGGAGCGTGCAATCACCAGATGGCTGGCGGCAAGCCTTGCCGGAATATCTACAAAAAAGCTGGCAAGGTCGGCATTGATACCAATGGCTTTATATTTTTCGCGCGTTGCTTCCAGCTCGCCCTCGCGGCATTGCTGGTCAATACGCACACGTGAGCGCAGCGGCGCGGGCAATGCAGCAATCGCAGCGGGCATGACATTGCTGAAAACAGAGGCGCCCTGGCTACCACCCGTAACAAGTATGTGTATCTGTCCGTCATCAACCAGCGCAGGATACGGCACCTCCCTCAACGCACACACACTGGCACGCACGGGATTGCCGGTCACATACACTTTGTGGCGGTCGCGCTCTTTAAGCATCTGCATATCCGGAAAGGACGTGGCGATATAATCCACACGCGGCGCAAGCAGGCGGTTGGCGCGGCCAAGCACCGAGTTCTGCTCATGGATAATGGCAGGAATGCGTAACACGCCAGCCGCAAACACGGTGGGAAATGACGGATAACCGCCAAAGCCGATAACCACTTTTGGCTTCAAACGGCGCAGCAACAGCACGGCCTGCACAATACCAAGCAGCAGGTTTGCCGCGCCACTTACCTTGCCATAGATACCCTTGCCTGCGGTGCCTGCGCGGATGGTTCTTTTTTCAATCTTCGAGAGCGCACCTGTCTGGAAATGGGCAAAGCGTTTATCGGTTACGAGCAAAACGCACTCACCCGCCGCCAACAGTTTTTCTGCCAGCGCCTCTGCCGGAAATATATGGCCGCCGGTTCCCCCAGCCGCGAGGATAACCGGCCTGTTGTTTTTGTTTACAGACATCGCCTAGGTTTTGTTCCGCTTTGTACGGTAATGGTATTTATAAATTCCGTATATACTAATCAAAGCCCACGATGCTTCAAGCAGAAACGCTGGCAGGTTCCAGTGAAATAACAGGGAGTAAACCAGCAATATCGCCCCCAGCAGGTTCATACCGAGATAGCTCAGGCTGCTGTGGGTAACCTTTTCTTTCTGCAACAAAAAATATGAGGCCAGAAAGAGCAGCACCCCGATATTTCCAACTATTTCCGCATGATCACCCATCATCAACGCTGCCCGTAACGCCTTCGCGTCATCGCCAGCATAATACCCATGCCAATACCCATGGCCACCACCGACGAACCGCCATAGCTCAGGAAAGGCAGCGTCATGCCCTTGGCGGGAAACATATTGACGGACACACCCATATTGATAATTGCCTGTATGCCAAACTGCGCCAGCACACCCGCCACCGACAGCACTATAAACAAATCATTCTGCTCGCGCAGGCGGCTTAGACCGCGCAGCACGATGAAAGCAAACAGCCCGAGGATAAGCAGGCAAACGATGACGCCGAACTCCTCGCCCGCCACGGCAAAAATAAAATCGGTATGCGAGTCAGGCAGCGACGCCTTGACCTGTCCCTCGCCCGGCCCGCGCCCGAGCAGGCCTCCATTGCTGAATGCCTTGAGCGAACGGCTTATCTGGTAATTATCACCTGCCGCCGGATCAAGGAAGCTGTTGATACGGCGCTCAACGTGCGGGAAGCTGTGGTAAGCGCCAAACAAACCTGCCACCGCCAGCGCACCCATAACCAGTACCCAAAACATCGGCAATCCGGCAAGGAAAAGCTGGATGGCCCATGTTGCCGTCACCGTCAGCGTCATGCCGATATCCGGCTGGCTTACAAGCAGCAGCGCCACCAGCACATACAGGCCGATCGCCGCGCGATAACCCGGGAAATCCACACGGCGGTGATTTTCTGCGCACACCCACGCCATCACCACGGCAAAGCATGGTTTCATAAATTCCGATGGCTGAATGGTAAAACCGCCAACATCAATCCAACGGTGCGCGCCCTTAATCTGCACACCGATAAGCGGCACAAGAAACATCAGCGCCAGCGACGAGATAAACCCTATCACCGCCAGCCTGCGTATCATGGTAGGCGACATCAGCGATACTATCATCATCACCAGTACGGCAATGGCCAAAAACATCTGGTGACGGTGTACAAAGTAAAACGCCGGAAGGTCAAGACGCTTGGCCACAGGCGGGCTGCCAGCCGCCACGAGAATGAACCCAAAGCCGATGAGGATAAACAGCGCAAATATATTCAGGCGGTCAACCGTCCACCACCAGCGGCCAATGACAGACGTATCCGTACGGTCAAAGCGCATGGCGCTTGCCCCTACCAGACTGGCTGGCGATGCCCGCGACCATGTCGCAGAACGCATCACCGCGCTCTTCAAAACTTTTCCACTGGTCAAACGATGCGCAGGCAGGAGACAACAGTACCACCGCGTCTTTTTTCTTTTCAGAAAATGCTTTTTCTGATGCCGCCCGTACCGCTTCTTTCAGCGTGCCACAGCGCGTGAAAGGTACATTGTGTTGCGTGAGTACTCTTGCGAATTCCTCTTCCGCCGCTCCAATCAGAAATGCGTGGGTGATTTTGGGGAAATAATCCGTGAGGGTTGAAATGCCGCCTTCCTTGGCCTTGCCTCCGGCAATCCAGTAAATCGTATCGTACGGCGCAAGCGCATTCGACGTAGCATCGGCATTGGTTGCCTTGCTGTCATTGATAAAGCGCACGTCGTTGATAGTATCCACCAATTGCAAGCGGTGGCGCAATCCGGAAAAGCTTTTCATGGCGCTGTAAATAATGTCGGGTTTCACACCGCACGCACGCACCGCCGCATAAGCCACCGCCGCGTTTTGCCAGTTGTGGCGTCCGGTCAGCGTTACGATACCACGCAGATCAAAGCGCTGCGCGCCGTCGTGCAGCACACCGTCTTTTACATACACTCCATCAGTCTGCGATTGTACAGACACGCGTACAAGCTGCTGGTTGTTGTGTGTGTGAATGGTGGATGCAACACTTTGTGTGTATTCATCATCCACGGCCACTACCGCCACATCATCTTTTTGCTGGCGGTCGAAGATATGCATCTTGGCCGCCACATAGCCCTGCATGTCGCCGTGGCGGTCGAGATGGTCAGGCGTCACATTCATGAATACCGCCACGTTGAAGCGCACCGTTTTCAGTAAATCAAGCTGGTACGACGATGTCTCGATCACATACACGCCTTCTTCCTCAAGTTCATTCAGCGCCAGCGCCGCCGTGCCGAGATTGCCGCCCACTTCCGTTTTGATGCCTGCTGTTTTCAATATATGGCCGATAAGGGTGGTGGTGGTGGATTTGCCGTTAGTTCCGGTAATACCGACATAGCGCACTTTCGGGCAGGCCTGATACAGCAGTTCAACATCACCAATCACGGGGCAACCATGCTGCTTTGCTATTTCCACCACTGCGTGCGGTTTGGGGTGCGTCAGCGGTACACCAGGGCTTAGCACCAGCGCCTTGATGTCTTTCCACGGCCACTGCACGAATGGAATGGTTTGTATTTTTCCTGCGTAGGTTTCAGCGGTGCGTTTGCAACCTGCTTCGTTATCGTCCCACGCATAAACTTCTGCGCCGCCCGCCACCAGTGAAGCAATGGTAGCGTCCCCCGCCTTGCCAAGGCCGAACACAGCTATTTTTTGGCTGGCATATGCGCGTACGGTAATCATCTCAGCTTAAGTGTCGAAAGCCCAAGCAGTGCAAAAATGCAGGCAATAATCCAGAAGCGTATGACAATGGTCGGCTCTTTCCAGCCCAGCTTTTCAAAATGATGGTGAATCGGCGCCATCTTGAACACGCGCTTGCCTGTGGTCTTGAACGAAACCACCTGCACAATCACCGACACCGCCTCAAGCACAAACAGGCCGCCGATAATGGCCAGTACAAATTCATGCTTGGTAATTACGCTAATCGCACCCAGCGCACCACCGAAGGCAAGGCTGCCTGTATCCCCCATAAACACCTGCGCAGGCGGCGCATTAAACCAGAGGAAACCCAGACTCGCCCCCACCAGCGCGGCGCAGAACACCGCCAGTTCGCCGGAGCCGGGGATGTAATGAAGTTGCAGATAATTCGCAAACACGGCATTGCCCACCAGATAGGCAATAAGCGCGAAGCAACCGGCAACAATCATGATAGGTACAATCGCAAGACCATCTAGCCCGTCGGTCAAATTCACCGCGTTGGATGCGCCTACCATCACCAGCAACACAAACAGGCCATAAAATATACCTGCATCAATCAATATATTCTTGAAGAAAGGAACGGCAATCTGATCAGCCAGCTGTGGCGGTGCGGCAAGCTGTATGACATACGCCGCCAACAATGAAATCAGTATTTGGCCTATGAATTTTTTGCGGGATGAAAGTCCCTTGCTGTTGCGTTTGGTGAGCTTGAGATAATCATCGACAAACCCCAATGCGCCAAAGCCGAGCGTAACGATAAGCACCACCCATACATAAGCGTTGGTAAGATCGGCCCAAAGCAGCGTGGACACGCTGACGGCCAGCAATATCATCACCCCGCCCATGGTGGGTGTTCCTTTTTTTGTAAGCAGGTGCGATTCCGGCCCGTCGGTACGGATAGGCTGGCCTTCCGCCTGTTTGGATTTCAGCCAGCGTATGATTTTGGGGCCAAAATAAAAACTGATGAGCAGAGAAGTGAATATGGCACAGCCGCTGCGGAAGGTAAGGTAGCGAAACAGATTGAGCGGACCAAACTCGTCTGACAAATGCGCCAGTAAATTAAACAGCATGCCAAACCTCTTTCTGTAAAACCATCATTACGCCACCTCTTTTGGTATGCGCTTATCCTGCAGCGCTTTTGCCAGCTCATACATTTTGCTGCCATGCGAACCCTTGATGAGCAGAATATCACCTGCGCGCAGTTCCTTTTGCAGCAGCGGCAGCAAATCCATTGCCTTTTCCACATGTCCGGCGCACATTTGTGGTGGCAGCACATCATGCAGATGCTGCATAAAATTTCCCGCTGTATAAACACCGTCGAACCCGTGTTTAACAATATCTGCCGCAAGGTCCGTATGCAGCTGCGGCGCGTCCTTGCCCAGCTCGAGCATGTTGCCGAGCGCAGCCAGCTTGCGACCCTTGCGGCCAATACTTTCCCACACCTCGGCTGTTTTTGCAAATGCCGCACGCATCGCTGCCGGGCTGGCATTATAGCTATCGTCAATCAATATGGCTTCACCACCCTTGACCGGCAATGGCAGTATGCGCCCGCGGCCTTCCAGTTCACCAAAGTTCGCCAACGCCTCAATGGTTTTCTGATCATCCAGCCCCAGCGCGTGCGTCACCGCCAGCGTCAACAGCGAGGTCATCGCCCAGTGTTTGCCAATCGCCTGTATGCGGTAGCTCATGCTGGTGCCGTGTATATTACCCTTGATTTCAGAGCCATGCGCACTGGCAGCATAATGTTCGAGGCGGCATTGCGCCCCCACACCCGTGCCAAAAAATACCAGATTGCTGATTCCTTTTTTGGCGGCGCATTCTCTTATCACCTGCCATTGCGGGTTATCGCGGTTGATAACAGCAACAGCCTTGGCATTCATACTATCGAAAATTTCCGCCTTGGCGCGTGCAATGCCGTCAATCGAATCGAAAAATTCGATATGCACGGCTTCAACGGTGGTAATGGCCGCGACATCAGGCTGCACCATTTCAGTTAGGTGCGCAATTTCACCCGCATGGTTCATACCCATTTCAAACACGGCGAATTCCGTTTCCGGCGGCAGGTTAGCGAGGTTCAGCGGCGTGCCAATATGGTTGTTGAGGTTACCCGTGGTGGCATAGACGCTACCATGCGCAGAAAGCGCAAGCCGCACCATTTCCTTGGCGCTGGTCTTGCCCACGCTGCCGGTAATGCCCACTACTTTTGCTTTGCTGCGTTTGCGTGCATAGCGGCCCAAGCCTTCCAACGCCTTGAGCGTATCATTGACTACCACCAGCGGCGCATCCCTGTAGTCATCGCCCACATGACTGACAACTGCGGCAACTGCACCTTTGGCCAGCGCATCCTTTACAAACTGGTGACCGTCGAAATTATCACCCTTGATGGCAACGAACAAATCACCCTTCTGTGTGATACGGCTGTCAATCACCACGCGTGCGGCGTTCCACTTAGCACCCTGCGCTTTTCCGTTCGTGGCTTCCGCCGCCTTATGCTCTGTCCAGAGGTTGTTCATGCCGCCAGCTTCAGCTCCTTCACCAAATCACGTGTGACCTCGGCGTCATCAAACGGATACACCTTGTCGCCGACGGTCTGTGTTTTTTCGTGGCCCTTACCTGCAATCACCAGTATATCGCCTGCGCCAAGCCCCTTAAGCGCAACATAAATAGCTTCTCGCCTGTCTGCAACCTCTTTAGCGTCCGTGGTCGCCTCCAGTATCTCCTTGCGGATAGTGGCGGGTACTTCGCTGCGCGGGTTGTCGTCGGTGACGATAACCACGTCTGCCATCATCTGGGCGATGCGCCCCATCTCCGGCCGTTTGCCTTTGTCACGGTCGCCGCCGCAACCAAACACCACATGCAGCTTTCCCTTGGTGTGGGGCTTGAGGGTGCGCAGGATATTGGCCAGCGCCATCGGCGTATGCGCGTAATCAATAAATACTACGCCGCCGTTGGCAAGGCAGGCCACCTGCTCAAGCCGCCCGGGTACACCACGAAATTGCGGTATCGCCGCCAGCAACTCTTCCAGCTTGCCGCCCGTACCCAGCGCAAGGCCGAGAGCGGTGAGAATGTTCATCACCTGAAACGCGCCCACCAGTGGTATATCCAGCGTGTACGGCTCGCCGTACAACTCCAGTGACGCTTTCTGCCCCTGCGCATGCGGATCGGTTTTCACCACCCGCAGCTGTTCGCCTGTTTTGCCAAAACCGATAATGATATGCCCGCGCTGCTGGCATATATGCCTGAGTGCGCCAAAACGCGCATCGTCCTGATTGAGTACCGCCGTCATGCCTTCCGGCAGCACATGCGAAAACAGCAGGGACTTGGCCTCGAAATAGGCTTGTTCCGTTTTGTGGTAGTCCAGATGGTCGCGTGCAATATTCGTAAATGCCGCCGCTTCCAGTTGCACGCCGTCCAGCCGGTGCTGGTCGAGACCGTGACTCGAGGCTTCCACGCCGACATATTGCACCTGCCTGCGCACAAGGTCGGCCAGCAGATGATGCAGCTGCACAGGGTCGGGCGTGGTATGCGAACCCGGATAGAGTATTTCACCGTCACCCGATAAAATACCCAGCGTACCGATAGACGCGGAAGACTTGCCCATAGCATACCAGAACTGGCGGAAAAAATCGGCTGTTGAAGTCTTGCCGTCCGTGCCAGTAACCGCCACCATGTGCCTTGGCTGGTGATGGTAAAAGGCCGCCGCCATCATAGCCAGCGTGTGGCGGGGATTATGGCTGCGCACAATAGGAATTCTCACATCAGAGATTTGCGCGTCAGTCGCACAGAGTACGGCTACCGCTCCCGCCATTTCCGCCTGCGAAATATATTGTGCGCCGTCCGACTGCACGCCCTTAAGCGCCACAAACAGCGTACCCGGCGCTACCTGCCGCGAATCAGTCGTAATACTGGTGACCACGATGCGGGAAGCCTCTGGCGGAGTACCGCTGATGTCAGGGCTGGCTTGTATCAGTTCAGAAAGAGGCCTCATGTACGAATTTTTTCTCGCCTGCCTGCGTTGTCGGTTGTTTCTTTACCTTGCCGTTATCCACCCAGAAGCGTGCGGCATCGTCCCCCGGGGCATTTTCAACCGGCTTTATGCCAAGCAACGGCCCCATACGTGCGATGATCCTGCCCGCTACGGGTGCAGCAATCCAGCCGCCAGTGGCAAAATTATAGGTGCTTTTGTCCCCTTTTGGCTCGTCCACCATTACAAGCACAACATAGCGCGGTTCATCAACAGGAAAAACAGAAATAAACGATGCAATTTTGGCATGTTCCATATATTTTCCGCTGCTACTGATTTTCTCGGCGGTGCCGGTCTTGCCACCCACGCGGTAGCCGGGTACATCGGCCTTGCTTCCTGTGCCGTAATTGACCACAAGCCGCATCAGGCGGCGCATATTTTCCGAGGTTTTTTCGCTAATCACGCGTTCGCCTTCAATCTTATCCTTGTTTCCATCCTTCAGTAGCGTCATGCGCGGCATGGTGCCGCCATTGACCATTGCGCCGATACCGCGCACCAGATGCAGCGGCGATACAGAAATACCATGGCCATAGGATATAGTCACCGTGCTGACCTCTTTCCATTCCGATGGGTACAGCGGACTGGCTTTTTCAGGGAGTTCAATTTCTACCGGTTTCATCATGCCCAGCTTTTCGAGAAAGCGTTTCTGTGCCTTGCCGCCAGACTCGAGTGCAATGCGCGCCGTGCCGATATTCGATGAATAGGCAAACACCTCGGGTAATGTCAGCCAATGCTTGGCGGGGTGGTCGTCGTTAATAGTGAAATTGGCAACTTTGAATGGATCAACCGTGTTATAGCTGCTTTTCATGGTAGATTTGCCAAATTCCATGCCCAGCGCCATGGTAAAACTTTTGAAGGTAGAACCCATTTCATAGCTGCCGAGCGAGGCACGGTTGAACTTTGCGGCATCGCTTGCACTTGCGGGCTTCTGCGGGTCGAAATCCGGCAACGACACCATGGAGAGCAACTCACCTGAGCGCAAATCCATAATCACTCCGGTAGCGCCAATGGCGTGAAACTGCGAAATAGCCTTGCGCATTTCCTCGCGCATCATCGCCTGCAGGCGTGCATCAATGGACAGCGCAAGCGGCTGGTTATTCACATCCGTGTCGCGCAGGCGCTGGTCAAACTGCTTTTCTATGCCGGCTAAACCCTTATTATCAACGCCGACATACCCCAGCACATGCGACGTAATATTGCCATGCGGATAGACGCGCTTTTCCTCGGGCAGGAAATACAGGCCGGGGATGCCAAGGCTGTTGACTGCCTGCTGTTCCTTAGGGCTTAGGTTGCGCTTAATCCACACAAAGGACTTGTCGCTCTTGATGCGCGTCATCAACTGCTTGCTATCCATATCCAGCGTGCGAGCAAGCTTGGATGCCACCTCTTCATGGTCTTTCATTTCCTTGGGATTGACGAAGACAGAGGCCGTCATCAGGCTGGTGGCCAGCAACATACCGTTGCGGTCCACGATATCGCCGCGCTGTAATTTTGGCTCCATCGCCTCCACCTCAATTTCCTGCACCGAGGCTTCATTATCAGGATCACTTACGGCGATAGTGGATTGCTTCAGATTGTTGACCACAGCCACCTCGACCATGCGTACGGAAATGCTTATAAAACACAGCAGAAAGAATAGCGCTACGCACCACAGGCGAATACGGCTCTGCTCTATGATTTTGCGGCCGGTACTATCTTTGCTGATGACGTTTTTGTTACCCGAACGGCTCACCTTCTATCCCCCGCTGCCCTACTGACCTGAGCAGCGGCAGGTTGCACGCCGTCATCCTGCGAGGCCGCTGCCTGCAATTGACGGGGGAAAGGTATTTCCTGGATATCTGCCACCTGATCCACGGTAAGTTCTTCCGATGAAACAAGGTATTTGGAGGCAAGCTGCTGCAGCCTGTCGGGGCGGTTGAGATATGCCCATTCGGCAGCTACCACGTTAAGCCCCTCGCGCTCTACTTCCAGATCGCGCGTAGTCTGCGCCACCTGTGTGCGCAAGTACTGCACCTGATACTTCACCATATATAAAAGGAACGCTGCCGCTACAATCAGTAGCATCCACACAACAGCTGACAGACGGTTCATACCCTTAAGCCTCAACTCTTTCACGAATCAGCATCCGCATCGTGGCCGATCGCGAACGCGGGTTAGTGGCAATTTCTTCCGCACTGGCTGTGCGCTTCTCCGGTTTCGGCAGAAAAAAGTGGGGAGCATCACCAGCCTGCACCTTTTCAGGCACATGCCGTGAATGCTCCCCCAACTTACCGCAACGGGAGTGGGTAAACCGTTTGACAATGCGATCTTCGAGCGAGTGGAACGTTACCACTACCAGCCTGCCGCCGGGGGCAAGTATGCCCTCTGCTTCTTTCAGGCCGTTCTCGATCGCCTCAAATTCCTGATTGATATGTATGCGCAAGCCCTGAAAACTGCGGGTTGCGGGGTCTGATTTCTGCGGCTTGCCGCCGATTGACTGGCGCACGATTTCTGCCAGCTGCGTGGTGCTGGTAATCGGGGTGATGGCACGTGCCGCAACAATGGCGCGGGCAATCCTGCGCGCGGCTTTTTCTTCACCGTAATAATAGAAAATATCTGCCAGTTCGCTTTCACCATACTGGTTGACTGCATCGGACGCCGTCATGCCATTTGACGACATGCGCATATCCAGCGGTCCGTCATTCCTGAAAGAAAATCCGCGTTCAGCCTTATCAAGCTGCATCGACGAAACACCAAGGTCTAGCACAATACCGTTGGCTTCATGCACACCATGCATCGAGACCAGCGAGCACATATCGGAAAAATTGCCGAGCAGCCAGATAAAACGGTTAGGAAATTCACTTTCCAGCCGCTCGGCAAAGGTCTTTGTGCTAGGGTCACGGTCAATAGCGAATACGCGACAGTCGGCAGCACGCAATATAGCGCGGCTATAGCCACCTGCCCCGAAAGTTCCGTCGATATAAACGCCTTTATCCTTGGGCGCCAGCCAATCGAGCATTTCATTGAGCATTACGGGTTTATGATCCATTACGGCTTGCCTCCCGTACTTGGCGGCGTGCCACGCAGCTGGTAGCGCTTGTCTTTTGCCAGTTCGCGCGCACGCTTCGCATGTTCGGCGAACGCGTCCGGTTCCCAGATTTCAAAAATTTCGCCCTTACCGACAAACACCGCCAGTTCTTCGAGGTTAGCGGTTTTTATCAGAGGCTCTGGCAAGGTAACGCGGCCTTCACTGTCAAACGAAAGCTGCACGCTTTCACCGAAGATGGTGGTGGCAAACGCGTCACGCTCTTCAGAAAATGGATCGAGTGCTTCCATGCGTTCATTGAGTTTCATGATGCGATCCATCCCGCAGGCTTCGATACAGGGATGCAGGAGTGAGGCGTTGGCGACGATGCCGGAGAATTCCTGTCCGCCGAGCGCAGCACGGAAAGAAGCAGGGACGGAAATCCTCCCCTTCTTATCGATGCGGTTGTGGTACGTGGACAAAAACAACATGACTGATTTCTCACCGGCGTTCCTATGTTCCTTTTCCTCATTTGTTTGCCCCATCTCTTCCGGATGGTTTTTTATGGGATTAAATGGGATAACATGGGTATATATGGGAGACTATTGATATTTCATGGGGGAGTCAAGGCGTTTTATTCAGGGACAAATTTGGGCAAAAGAAAATGGCCAGATGGAGTTAACCATCTGGCCATTATCAATTTTATAACTAACTTAGGAGCCTGCTGCCCCCGCCTTATTTACTAACGTGAGTAGAATTCGATCACGAAGTTAGGCTGCATCACGATTGGGTAAGGCACTTCGGCCAGCTTCGGCACACGCACATATTTACCCTTCAGTTCCTTGTTATCGAATTCGATATATTCGGGAATGGTGCGTTCCGGATTCTGCATCATTTCCAGAACCACGGTCATCTGGCGTGACTTTTCACGCACTTCAACCACATCGCCTTCCTTCACCTGATAGCTCGGGATATTTGCCTTGCGGCCATTCACACGGACATGGCCGTGGCTTACGAACTGGCGGGCGGCAAACGGGGTGGGAACGAGGCCCATGCGGTACACAACGGTATCCAAACGGCTTTCCAGAATGCCGATGAGGTTTTCACCGGTGTCACCCTTGCGGCGCAGCGCTTCCTGATAGATGCGGCGGAACTGGCGCTCGGTGATGTTGCCATAATAGCCGCGCAGCTTCTGCTTTTCGCGCAGCTGTGTGCCATAGTCGGAGGTTTTCTTGCGCTTGGCGACGCCGTGCTGCCCCGGCGCATAACCGCGCTTGTTGAACGGGTCCTTGGCATTACCCCACAGGCTTACGCCCAGGCGGCGGCTGATTTTATATTTGCAATCGATACGTTTTGTCACGGCATTCTACCTGATTTATGAATTTTTATAGGGAGGGGAAATATACAGCGCAAAAGAGCGCTGTCAACGGAAAATAAGCAGGATTATGCTGGTAAAAATAAGGGGTAGCTAAATGCCGATACGGCCCATGTCCTGTACAGGGCGCCCATCCACGGTAGATTGCCCATTTTGTTCAAGATTTGGCGCTGAGGCATTGACGCCCTGTGCCATGCCCTGACCACGCGCGGCCTTTACGCGACGCGCATGCTCCCCTTCTACCTTCTGCATGCCCATCAAGGTATCCTGCTGCGGGGCCATCGCATATTCGGGAGCGGCATACATCGGAATTTCCGGCGCCATAGACATAGGCGGCATCATAGAAGGAGTATCCGGCGTGGGTTCTTTATATTCACGGCTACCGCGGATAGCAGCGTTAGCAGCACCGGCAACAACATAAGCAGCTGCCAGGGCAGCTCCCCATTTTGCTACTTTTGTGATTGTTTTTCCCCAGTCTGCCATAATAGCGTAACCCCAGTAACTTTAGCCGCCAACCTGTCTGGTCTGCGGGCCCATACTTTCTTTGTAGCGGCGAACATTGTCGCCTTCCACTACTGGAACTCCGGCAATTGTCTTTTGTGCGGGTGCCTGCTCTTGCTGCTCTCCCGCGGCTTGCGCCTGAATTTCCTGCTGAATGCGGTTAACCGCATAAGCTTGGCCTTCCTGGAAGCCAACCTGATAACCTTGCTGAAGGCCCTGATTCTGCGCAGCGGCCATCTGGCCTGCCTTGCCGCCTTCCTGCTCTTGAATTTTTTCGCGGAAAGCTATTTTTTCTTTCGAAATTTTATCACTGGCACTATTCAATCCCAGCGCAGCGCCAATGGCTGCAAAAATACCCATAGCCGGAGCGCCAACCACGCCGGCGCCAACCGCACCAACCGTTGCACCCACGGCAACTACTGCCAACGCAGCACCAATACCGGACGCAAATAACGCAGCACCAAGTAAACCAACTACCGCCCCCGCGAGCGCACCCGCCGCCGGAATAGCCAAAGCGCCTTTTGCAGCGCCTTTTGCACCCTCCCAGCCAGTGGTGGTTACTTCGCTTACCATGTCATGGTTAATTGGTTTTGCCATAGTTTTACCCAAATTTTCCTTGGTATTCCTTGTTTTTTATGCTGCCATTATGCCACACGGAGACACCTAAACAAGTTAAGGTTTTATTACGCAGCCGCTTACTTTTATAACCTAATGTATAATATCAATTTAAGTCTATATAAGTTTAAGCCCTGGCCATGCCGGCATCCATGCCACGATTCGGCAGTGCATTCGGCGATACTCCCAACGTCTGCGACTGGCCGCGCGATGACGCCATAATACGTTCACGCTGCATCTGCACCATTTCACGGCGCTCTGATGCCATTTGTGCGCGCTCGTAATTTTCAATCATGCGCGATTTCTTTTCTTCGATTTTTTCACCGGCACCGGCAAGACCGCCCGCTGCGCCCAATGTGCCACCTACTACAGCGCCCAGTTTGGCTGCGCCAAGAGCCGCACCCGCTACGAGACCTGTCGCTGCACCTGTTGCCATACCACCTACTGCAAGAGCGCCGCCAAGCAGCCAACCAACACCAGGAATAGCCATTAAAAGTGCGGGCGCAAGCAAGGTCGCCGCGCCGGCAACGCCACCGGCAATCAATCCCCATTTCACTGCGCCTTTAACCGCGCCTTTGCCGGTTTCTTTGACGGTTTCCATGGTTTCGTTCATGCCCTTAAGAGCTGGGTGTGAATCATCGGCCATAACTAAATCCCTTTGCAGAATAATAATTTTTTATATTACTACAGCAGTATCTCATACTGCCTTGGTTTCAACAAATTAAGCTTTTATGACGCTACACCAGACTATCTGACAGAACTGTCATAAAAACGTAAATAAACAATAAACTATATATTAATCAATATATTATCCAATGCCGGTCTGTCGCTGGCCAATTGCGATATTGGCAGCAAGACCACTTTGCGTCGCACCTAGAGTCAGTGCCTCGTTCGGGTTTTGGCTTCTGGTCGGGTCTATGGTGTTAAATCCCAGCGCCTGGCTACCAAGAGCAACCACTGCCCCTAAATTCATGCCCCCTGGGAAACTTGCAGCAATGGCAGCACGGCTGGCAGCTTGCATAAAGTCTGGCAATTTGTTTTCCGGAATAGGCTGGCGGTCTGCAGCAGTAGGATTATTATTGGCCGCTCCAACAGCATTAGTGGCAGTTGATAACGCCGCCCCTAATGCAGCGCCAGCAACAAGCATAGTGCCTAAGCCTTGCAACGCTTCTTTATCTTTTTCTGCAGCTTCTTCTGCTGCTTTTTTATCGGCAATGTCCTTATCATCTTTGGTCTTTTGCTCGATGTCCTTCTGTACCTTTTCAGCCGCCTCGGTAGTCGCGACCCTATTGGCTATCTCTATCTCGGTTGCTGCCGTTTGATTCTGTATAGGAGACTGAATCAAGGGGTCGATATCCAGGCTATTGCTGTTGGAATTAATGGCCAAATTCGAAACCGTCGCCAATATTTCCGCTTCAGGCACTCCGCGGCCCTGAGCCTCAATAATAGCACCATTTACTCTACTGGCCAGCGCCTGCTCTTCGGCTGAAAGCGGCGGATTTGTAGGCGGTGAGCTAATGAAACTACGTATTTCTTCTAAAGATGTATTGGGATCTTTAATTAAATTCAGTACACGGTTCGTAGTTACTGCGGGCTGATCAGCTTCTGGCGCTTCGTTACTGGCATCCGTACCTACCGGGGCGCTCAAGTCCACCGGCGCGCTACCTGAAGGGGTTGCAGACCCATTATCCGGATCGGTTCTGTCGTTAGGATCATCTGCCATAAAGGTCCGCTTTGATTACAGTTTACTCTAGTCTAATCCTAGCCATAAAACCCATTGTTCTCAAATGAAGTTTTTGTGACACCATAGTAGCATATAAATCAAATGGTTAATATTTTTATTTAGCAGGCGCCACGGCGTCGGTTTTAAGCGTGAACTTGCCGATGATAGCACCGCTGCATAAGTTAATAGTGTAAACCTCTGTTTCGCCTGATTTTTTTTGCAAAACGGCACGCAGTGCGCGGCCTTCCATCATGGTTTCCACCAGCGTACCGTGGCCCGTCAGGTCCACCGGCGCGGGGCTGCATTCGGCCGCTACAGCCACCGGCGAGGTCTCGGCGGTGACTTTTTTCCATACAATGGCCGCCAGCAGCACTGTGCCGCCTACCAGCAGGAATCCCATAGAAATGACTAGCGTTTTGAGCGCGGTTAAGTTTTCTTTAGCCATGGAGAAAATAATGCCCGAAATTGTTCATACCATCACTGCCGCAGAAAACGACGCCGGACAACGCCTTGATCGTTTCCTTACAGCACAACTTCCCGATATGTCGCGCAGTCGCCTGCAGGCGCTTATCGGACAGGGCTGCGTTAGCAGTCAGGGCGCTGTTATAGACGATGCCGCCTGCAAGGTCAAACCGCAGCAGCAATTCACGCTCGTAATTCCCGAAACCGTGCCTTCGTATATTCTGCCGCAGGATATCGCGCTCGATATTATCTATGAAGACGAGCATCTGCTGGTCATCAATAAACCGGCGGGGCTGACTGTGCATCCTGCGCCCGGCCATGCTGATAATACACTGGTCAACGCGTTGCTCGCGCATTGCGGCGAGTCACTTTCTGGCATTGGCGGCGTGGCGCGCCCGGGCATTGTCCACCGCATCGACAAAGATACCAGCGGACTGCTCGTTGTCGCCAAACACGACAGCGCACACACGCATTTGTCGGCGCAGCTCGCGGAACGCACGCTCAAGCGCACCTACCTCGCCGTAGTATGGGGCGACCTCAAACAAAAAAGCGGTAGCATCAGCGGTAATATCGGACGCTCCACTTCCAACCGCCAGAAAATGGTCGTGGTGAAAAGCGGCGGAAAACCCGCCACCACACATTACCGCGTGGTAGAACCGTTTGGCATTGCATCGCTGGTGGAATGTAATTTAGAAACCGGACGCACACACCAGATACGTGTGCATCTCACTCATGTCAGCCATCCGTTGGTCGGCGACCAGACTTACGGCCAGTCCACGCAAAGCCGCCTGAACGCCACACCGATGAAGGCGCTGCCCGCCGCCACGCGGCAAGCGCTGCTTTCTTTTGAACGTCAGGCACTTCATGCAAAATCGCTGGGGCTTATCCACCCCGCCACTGGTAAATCCATGCAGTTTTCCTGTGATTTACCGTCTGATATGCTACAACTGATAGACGCATTACGAGCATAGAGAAAGATATGGAAGACGAAACCTCCGAAACACTTTTGCAAAGACTGGCCGAGAGCGCAAAGCGACAGCAGGTCGCAGGCAGGCTGCCCAAAAATATCAAAAAGCTCGCCGAACTCGGCACAACCATCAGTGGCGACCTGATGTTACTGACCTCGCATTTTGATGAAACGAACAAGCTCGCCCTGCCCCATGCCTGCCGACGTGCTGTTGCAAAACCGTTTGAGCATGTGGACGTATCCGAAGTGGTGGACGAAGATTGCCAGCAGCGCTTCACAGACATGGGCAACCAGCTCAAGGCACTCAGCTCCGCCTTCCGCGAAACATCTGCGCTGCTGAAGCAAACGATCGATATCCCCGACGAACAAGCGCGTGAAGCCTTGCGCAAAAAAGCGCTCTACTGGGTAAAAGAACTAAACGACCAATCGCCAAAAATGCTGGAGATGATAAAATTCCTGCGCGAAAAAGACGAAGCGCTGGAGAAAAAAGTGAACGAAAACCTCTTCGGTACTACACCATGGGAAAAAGCACAGATAGAAGAAGAGATGGCCGAAGGCCTTGCCGCCGCCGCAAGTCTGCTTCCAAAAGAGCAGGAAGAAATAGCCGAAGAAGTGATGAATGAATATAAGCGCTCAACGCTTTTAAAGCTGGAAAACCGGCTTGGCGATGCGCTGGACCACATGAAAAAAGTACACGAATTCATGAAGGGTGAACGCATCTCCAGTGAAATCGCCGCGCTGGTCGCACAGCGCACAGCACCGCCGGAAACAACCATCAAATTATCCAATTCATTATAATCGGCTCATGAACGACCACACGCCCGACGATCCAAAAGCATATCTCAGGCGATTGCAGCAAGACGCCGCAGAAGCGCATAGGTCTGGCCGCCTGCCCGCCAACATCATGGCACAGGCACGCAAGGCCGATGACCTAGCCGTGGCAGTGCAATCTCTGGCCGGTCATTTCGACCCTGATAACCAGTACGGCCTGCCCATGCTTTCACAGCGCGCGCTGGCAGAAGATACCGGTTCACATAACCTCGAAGCCATACTGGGTAAAGAGAAGCTGCAAGATTGGGCGGCCGCCCACCACACCATACGCTCGCTGGCAAAGGCTTACCGCGAAAGTGCAACGCTGCTGCGTGATATGGAAAGCAGCGCCAACCTGCCGGAAGACCAAGGCAAGCTGGAAACGCGTGCGCTTTACTGGCTGGCAGAACTTAAAGAACATACTAGCGGAGTGACACAGGCCTTTGACACGCTGCAACATTTACACAGCAACCATTTCCAACATATCATGCGCTATCCTGAAACCTCACCATGGGAAGAGAAAGAACACTTGAAAGAATTGCGGGAAGAAACAAAAATCATGCGCCAGCTGCCGGAAGACGAATTGCGCAAGATGATAAAACAACAGGTGCGAAAAGTAGCGCAAACAGCACCTATCCTGTTCCAGCGCACACTTCATGAAGTAGTGGTAGCCGCCGCATCTCTTCAGGAACAGCTGCCGCTGGAACGCAACGCCACGGACCTGAGCCTTGCTATCGCACATGGGCTTGCGCCATCGCAGGAAAACAAGCACCGGCGCTAATAGCTACGTGCAAGAATTTTCACTTGGAAACAGCGTCGAAAAACGATAATCATATATCACCGCTCAACATCGGCGCCTTGACCATTTACGCGCCAGATTTTGTATAAAATTTTGTATGAAAAATAATTTCAAGGAGACCAAAAAATGAAACACTTGCTTATGATGATAGCTCTTGGTGCAAGCCTGATGTTATCCGCCTGCAACACCATCGAAGGCATGGGTGAAGACATTGAAAACGCCGGTGAAGGCATCAGCGAAGGCGCAGAAAAAGTAAAGAAAAAGATGTAATAATCTGACTTAAGCTAACTGACGAAAACAAAAAAGGGCGGCAACAGCCGCCCTTTTCTTTCATATAAATATAATTACGCCGCTTCGTTGGTGGAAACGCCCTTGGCTTTGAGCAACTGCTGCAGCTCGCCGCTCTGGTACATTTCGCGCACGATGTCACAACCGCCGACAAATTCGCCCTTCACATAAAGCTGCGGTATGGTCGGCCAGTTGGTGAATTCCTTCACACCTTCACGGATTTCCGGATCAGCCAGTACATTCACGTCCTTGAATTCCTTCACGCCGAGGCGGTCAAGTACCTGCACAACCACGCCGGAAAAACCGCATTGCGGTATATCCTTCGTGCCTTTCATGTACAGCACTACGTCATTTTCGCTGATGTCTTTACGGATGCGGTCGAATATGGGTTTATCGGTCATAATATTGTCCTTCGTTTAGGATGGAATTTTAGTGGTAATCGACAGCGCATGCAACCTGCTGTGCAGGCTATCGCCAAGGGCGGTATGCACCAGCCTGTGCTGGGCAATGCGCGGCAATCCGGCAAAGGCGGAAGACGTAACCGTCATATTATAGTGGTCGTTATCGCCTGCCGTATCAATAATCTCGATCACTGCGTCCGGCAGGGCCGCTTTTACCATACGTTCAATATCCTGTGCGCTCATCGGCATAGGGCATTCCTTATTTAATTATGCCCATCATGTAGGCAATTGCTGATAATTTTGCAAGGAAAAGCGTATATTTTCGTTGTAAATCATAATAGCCATGCTAACACATGGCACATGTCGAATGCTGCTGCAAAGAAAGTCGCTATTACACCGGAAGTCGTTGCCGAACATGGGTTGACACCGGATGAATACCAGCGCGTACTCAAGGTCATGGGGCGTGAACCTAACCTTGTGGAACTTGGCATTTTTTCGGTTATGTGGAGCGAGCATTGCTCCTATAAAACCACCCGTAAATGGTTAAAAACCCTGCCCACCGAAGCCCCGCATGTTATCTGCGGCCCGGGCGAGAATGCCGGCGTTATCGATATCGGTGACGGTCAGGCCGCCATTTTTAAAATGGAAAGCCACAACCACCCCTCCTATATCGAGCCGTTTCAAGGCGCGGCCACCGGCGTCGGCGGCATATTGCGCGACGTATTCACCATGGGCGCGCGCCCAATTGCCAACATGAATGCGCTGCGCTTCGGCGAACCCAAGCACCCCAAAACCAAACATCTGGTATCCGGTGTAGTGTCCGGCATCGGTTCTTACGGCAACTGCGTGGGTGTCCCCACCGTCGGCGGCGAATGTACGTTCCACCCCTCCTATAACGGCAATATTCTGGTGAATGCCATGACCGTCGGCATTGCCAAAACCGACAAGATTTTTTA
Source organism: Alphaproteobacteria bacterium (assembly GCA_020049775.1). Classification (GTDB taxonomy): domain Bacteria; phylum Pseudomonadota; class Alphaproteobacteria; order Rickettsiales; family SXRF01; genus JAGVKI01. The sequence goes on from JAGVLO010000001.1 coordinate 88,415, forward strand.
TTCCAAGGCCGCAGGCGTCGGCAACAGCGTGGTCTATGTCGGCTCCAAGACTGGGCGCGACGGTATCCACGGCGCGACTATGGCCTCTGCCGAGTTTGATGACAAATCCGAAGAAAAACGCCCTACCGTGCAGGTCGGCGACCCGTTTACCGAAAAACTGCTGATTGAAGCCTGCCTCGAGCTGATGGCCACCGACGCCATTGTCAGCATTCAGGACATGGGCGCCGCAGGCCTTACCTCATCTTCGCTGGAAATGTCCGGCAAGGGTGGTCTGGGTATTGAACTGGAACTGGACAAAGTGCCGGTGCGCGAAACTGCAATGACACCATATGAAATCATGCTTTCCGAATCGCAGGAACGCATGCTGATGGTGCTTAAGCCCGGCAAGGAAGATTTCGCCCGCAAGATTTTTGAAAAGTGGGAGCTGGATTTTGCCATCATCGGCAAGCTCACAACCACCGGTAACCTTGTGCTGAAAATGCACGGCGATGTTGTCGCCGATATGCCGGTTGCGCCGATGTCGGAAGACGCCCCCATCTATGACCGCCCGTATGTACCCACACCCAAGCGTCCGCAACTGGATGCTGCAAATGTAGCTGCCAAAGACCTCGGCGAATCACTGAAAACGCTGATACACTCGCCCGACTTGTGCAGCAAACGCTGGATTTACGAACAATATGACCACATGGTCGGCAACGACACCGTCGCCCGCCCGGGTGGTGACGCCGCCGTGGTACGCGTGCATGGCAGCAATAAAGGCTTGGCCATCAGCACCGACTGCACCCCGCGTTATTGCTACGCCGACCCTGTCGAGGGCGGCAGGCAGGCCGTGGCCGAAACATGGCGTAATTTAACCGCCGTGGGCGCAACGCCGCTGGCCATCACCAACTGCCTGAATTTCGGCAATCCGCAAAAGCCGGACATCATGGGCCAGTTGGTCGGCTGCATTCAGGGCATGGGCGAAGCCTGCAAAGCGCTCGAATATCCTGTCATCTCCGGCAACGTATCGCTCTATAACGAAACCGCCGGCAAAGGCATCCTGCCTACTCCTGCCATTGGCGGCGTCGGCATTCTCAAGGATTTAAGCAAGCGTGTCGGCAACAGCTTTGACAAAGAAGGCCTCGACATAGTGCTGGTGGGTGAAACCAAGGGCCATCTCGGCAGCTCGATCTACCTGCGCGATATTATTGGCCGCGAAGAAGGCGGCCCGCCGCCAGTTGACCTTGCCACCGAAAAGAAAAACGGCGATTTCGTGCGCGCGCTTATCCAATCCGGTATGGTCTCTGCCTGCCACGATATTTCCGATGGCGGCCTGCTGGTCGCACTGGCGGAAATGACTTACCGCAACGGCATCGGCGCATCCGTTACCTTCCCGTCCGGCGTACCCGCCCATGCGTTTGCTTTCGGCGAAGACCAAGCGCGCTATGTACTGGCCATTGAAACCGGTAAGACAGAGGCCGTACTCAAACAGGCGAAGAACAAGGGCATTGCCATCACCGCACTCGGCAAAACGCACAACGAAACACTGGATGTAAAAGGCCAATGCTCCATTCCGGTAAAAACATTGCGCGAAGCCTACGAGTCATGGCTGCCTACGTTCATGGCGTGATTGCCTAAGTTTTAATTTCTTGTGTTTTTATTTTTTTGATTTTTTTTCTTCTCTAAGAAATTTCCCTGTGTCATATATTTTTGTGCTATGGTCGCGACATAACCAGCGAGGCAACCGATGTTCCTGAAGATTAAAATCAAGAACCAGTTCATTTATGCCAGCACTGCGCTCATCATCGTAACGCTGGCCAATAACATTGCGTCCCACTACACCGTCACCACGATGGAGGGCCTAACCCAGAAGCTTGGGCAGGCCAGCCAGATACAAATACAGCAAATTGAAGCAGGCCGCATGTTTGATGCCATAGGCTACGACGTGCAGCAGTTGCGCGCCGCCAGTATGCTGACCAATATCGACACCCACCAGAAAGCTTCTGCCAACCTCAAACAGCATATCGGCCAGTTGGACAAGGCGCTGGCGGGACTCGCGCAAGCCAATGTTGATAAGGCTGCCAAAGAAAAAATCGCTGCTGTCATCCAGCAGTTTGAGGAATATAAAATGCAGGCCACAGCAGTGATGCAAGCCTACGATAATGTATTCCTGTTACAGGGCAGCGCCGCCGCCTTTACCAAACAGCAGGAAACGCTCGCTAAAAGTCAGGAAGAATACACGAGCGTTATCGCACAGGCATTCACCGACCTGCAGTCGCAGTACCAGCAGGTCACCATGCAGGGCAAACTGCTGATGCTGTGCCTGACGCTGCTTAATATCGGTATTGCCATATCCATACCTGCGTACGCTATCTGGGCGATGTTCCGCCCGCAGGCAAAAATGATAGACTCCATGAAAAGTATCGCCAAAGGCGATACACAAACCGCAATCCCCTACACTGACCGCCATAATGAAATCGGCGAGATGGCACGCACCGTATCGGTCTTCAAGGAAAATGCCGCACGCGTTGCCGAAATGGCAACCACGCAAAAAGCCCAGCAGGAAAAATCCGAAGCCGAAAAGCGCAAGGCCATGGAAGAACTGGCAGGCACATTTGAAGCCAACGTCAAATCCGTTGTGGATATAGTGGCTTCGGCAGCGGCGGAAATGGACAACACCGCCCAGTCCGTCGCCAAAACTGCCAACGCAAACCAGTCCAAGCTGCAAACGCTGAGATCGGAAATAGATACCACCACCAATAATGTGGAAACCGTCGCCAACGCTTCCGAGCAGCTATCGGCGGCTATTACGGAAATCAGCCAGCAGGTAAGCCGCGCCACCGTCATTACTACCTCGGCCGTCGAAGCCGCGAGAAAAACCAGCCATACGGCGCAGGGACTCACCACCGCCGCCAGTAAAATCGGCGAAGTGGTAGAAATGATTAATTCGATTGCAGCGCAAATCAACCTGCTGGCGCTTAACGCCACCATCGAAGCGGCGCGCGCCGGAGAGGCAGGCCGCGGCTTTGCCGTAGTTGCATCCGAGGTGAAAACCCTTGCAACCCAAACCACCAAGGCCACCGAACAGATTGGCGAATACATCACCTCGATTCAGCACGCCAGCAACGACACCGCCAGCGCTATCGAAAGCATCAGCAAAACCATTGATGAAATCAACAACATCTCCACCACCATCGCTGCCGCCGTGGAAGAGCAAAGCGCCACCACGCATGATATTTCCCAGAATGTGAAAATGGCCAGCGAGACCACCAAGCATGTTTCGCAAAGCGCCGGAGAAGTCACGGCTGCATCAGAACAAACCGGACAATCGGCTAAAGAAATGCTCTCCGCTACGACGGAATTGTCGCGGCAATCAGAAGTGCTGCGCAGTGAAGTAAGTAAATTCCTGACAGGAATGCGCGAAAGCGCTTAAAACTAGCCGTGCAGAAATTCACGCTAGGCTGCCAGCGAAAATGTTGCTTTTCGAGAACCGCAGCGCAGCGTACATGTTCGTACGAGAGCAGCGGAAGCGCAGAAAACACCGTTTGCAGCAAGGCATAGCAGTGAATGTCGCCACGGCTTAAGCCGCCATCAACGCCTTGAACAACGCAACACCGTCGATGCCGCCTATCATGGCTTCAGCGTGGCGTTCGGGGTGCGGCATCATGCCCAGCACGTTGCGCGACTCGTTGCAAACACCGGCGATATTGAGCTGCGAACCATTGGGGTTGCTTTCTTCGGTTACCTCGCCGTCTTTGGTGCAATAGCGGAACACAATCTGCCCATGCTCTTGCAGGGATTTGAGTGTATCGCCGCTGGCAAAATAATTGCCGTCATGGTGCGCAACCGGCACATTGATGACCTGACCTTTGCGGTAATGCGATGTAAACGGCGTGTTGGTGGCTTCCACTTTCAGGAATACGTCACGGCACACGAATTTGAGCTTCTGGTTGCGCATCAGCACGCCCGGCAGCAAACCGGACTCGGTAAGCACCTGAAAACCGTTGCAGATACCAATCACCTTGCCGCCTGCCTGTGCGTGCGCCTTCACCTCACGCATGATGGGTGATTGCGCAGCCATGGCACCGCTGCGCAGATAGTCACCGTAGGAAAAACCGCCCGGCAGCACTACAAGATCAACCTTGGGCAGCTTGCTGTCGCGATGCCACACCATATGCACATCGCCACCGCACACTGACTTCAGCGTGGTCTGGGCGTCGCGGTCGCAATTAGATCCGGGAAATACTATGACTGCAGATTTCATCGATACATGGTCCGTCTATTATCACCCATTGCGGCAATGGCTTCTGCGTATTCGGCGGGGAAGGACTGCTGCACTTCGGTGGTGAGTGTTTGTATTAGCTTAGTTGCTTTATCCTTTGCTTCGGCTTGATTCAAGACATTCATGTGGCGAATATCAAATGGCGCGTGCTTAGCCTTTATAGACTGTTCCAGTTCCGCCATGGCATGCATAAAGGTTTTTACCTGCGCCTGTGTGTTGGCCAGCTCGGGCATAGAACGATTGGGAATAAGATGCTCGGCTTGCGAGAACTCAAGGTTATACATAGCGCAAAGAGCAAGTGTTGCTTTATGGGCATCGAAATGGCAACTGCCCACAAATTCAAGGGCGCGAAATTCTTCAAAAGCCTTCTCGCCGGCGGCGGAAAGCTTGGGGACTTCGGCCTTGTCAGGCATAACCTACTCCATGAGTTCGAATTTATAATTCTCAATCACTGTGTTGGCGAGCAAGGAAGCGCACATTTTCTCAACGGCGGCTTCAGCTTTTTTACGGTCGGTTTCTTTTACTTCCACCTCAATATATTTACCTTGGCGTACGTCTTCCACCTGCGGGAAACCCATGGTGTGCAGTGCGTTGGCGATAGCGCGGCCCTGCGGGTCAAGCACACCGTTTTTCAAGGTAATATGGATCTTTGCTTTCATTTCTTTTTGGCCTTACGGGACTTGGGTTTTGTAGGTTTTTTGACTTTGGCAGCGGCTTTTGCCTTTGCACGGCGTGTAGCCGTTACCTTGGCGCCGACATTGATAACATAACTGCGTTCTTTTTCGTTCTGCGGCAGCACGCCAAGGCGTTTGGCCACTTCACGGTAGGCGTCCTCAATCTGGCCGAGATCCTGACGGAAGCGGTCCTTGTCCAGCTTCTGGCCGGTTTTCATGTCCCACAGGCGGCAATTGTCGGGGCTGATTTCATCAGCCAGAATAAGCTGTTCGCGCTCATTCTCGTAGTGACGGCCAAATTCCAGCTTGAAATCGGCAAGGCGGATGCCAATTGACATGAAGATACCACTCAATATGTCATTGATACGGAAAGCATACATGCGGATTTCGTCGATTTCGGCGGGGCTGGCCCAGCCAAAGGCGAAAATATGGTCTTCCGATACGAACGGGTCACCCAGCGCATCATTTTTATAACAATATTCCACTAGCGGGTGGCCAAGTACCTTGCCTTCCTGCACACCAAAGCGCTTGGCAAAGCTGCCGGCGGCGCAGTTGCGCACAATCACTTCCAGCGGTACAATCTGCACGGCTTTAATCAACTGTTCGCGCATGTTAAGAGTGCGGATGAAATGGGTAGGTATGCCCATGTCCTGCAGGCGCAGCATCAGATATTCCGAAATGCGGTTATTAAGCACGCCCTTGCCGGAAATCGTGCCTTTTTTCATATTGTTAAAAGCAGTCGCGTCATCCTTGAAATGCTGGATAAGCGTACCCGGTTCCGGCCCTTCAAACAGTTGTTTTGCCTTGCCTTCATAAATCGGTTTGCGCGGTGGCATCGTGTATATCTTTCGTTTACTGGGTATTTTTCGTTCCATAAGACCTGTCTTAGAGTAATTTATTCGACACTGCAATATTGCAGTATGCCTAAAAAACCCTTATATATGCACTCTAGGCTATAACTAAAAAGCCCGCAACACAAAGGAAAATCCATGACTACGTTCGATGACCGCAACAAAAAATTTGAAAAAAAGTTCGCCCATGACGGCGAAATGAACTTCAAGATCAATGCCCGCCGCAACAAGCTGCTTGGCATGTGGGCTGCTGACAAAATGGGGCTGGACACCGCCGCTGCCGAACAATACGCCAAGGAACTGACGCTGGCGGACTTTGAATCCCCCGGCGATAGCGATGTCCTCAACAAGATACTGAAGGATTTTGAGAATGGTCAGGTTCACATGAGCATGTCCGATGTGCGCATCGAGATGGAGCGCCTGCTTACGGTAGCCCGCAAACAGATCATGAGCGACAGCTAGAAAAGCACCGGAAGACCGGTTGCAACCCCTGCCGCCAGCCGTTATGGTCTTGGCCTCAAGCGGGGTCTCAAGGGGGGATATGTGCAGCAGCCAGCAGAGCAACAAAACGGCCTGATTAACGCGCCTAGCGCGCCGGTATTCTGGCTGGCCGGCTTGCGTTACCGGCTTGCGCACCCGTTCCGCCGCCGCCACAACGCGCCCAGCCAGCTGCTAAAAAAGCTGCCGCAGCAAGAAGCCAATAGTAAGCAGATGTCTTTTACTTTTGCAGCCATTGCACTGTCTGCACGGGTGGCCTGTGCCGGCGGGACGCTCACACCGACGAAATACCTGCGTTTCCGCGAATCCTTCCCGTTGCAGGATGGCGTGTGCGAAAAAATACGCTCGCTATTTATCCTCGCCTGCTATAACCCGCCACCGCTATCCACCAGCATCGCGCAGGTGAAATACGCTTTCCCCGGCCAGCCGTCCCTTCTGGTATCACTGATGGACAGGCTGTTCGGCATTGCCGTTGCTGACGGTGGCATATCGGCGGTAACCGAACGCGTGCTGGCCGACATTGCCCACGGGCTGGACATACCCGCACATAGCTACAGCCGCCTGCTGGCAAGACATGTGCGCCAGCGCAAGCCGCATTATGTGCTGGGCATCGACAAGCGCAGCAACCGCGACGCGCTTAAATCACGCTATCACGACCTGATACGCCGCTACCACCCTGACCGCTTTGCAGGACAGCACCTGTCGCAGGAGGTGGAACTGCTGCTGCAACTCAAGGCCGCCGAGATAAACGACGCCTACAACACACTGGCCAAACGCGCGGCATAAAAAATCATAACAACTATTGCCCGAGCCACGAAGGCGGCTTACAAAGTCAGCTTGTCCGCACCATTTTATTTTTGACGTTTTTGCCATGTTGCCCCTGCACATCTTATTCGCTGTTTCTGTCGCCGTTTTATGGGGTGGTAACTTCGTGGCGGCCAAGTACAGCGTCAGTTACTTTCCGGGATTTTTTGTCAGCGTGCTGCGTTTTGTTGCTGTGTCGGCGCTGCTGTTACCGTTTGTACCGCGCCCCACACGAAAACAGATTATTGCCATCATCCCGCTGGCAGGCATGAGCATGCTGCATTTCTCGCTGCTGTTCGTGGCACTCGAGCAGGGGCTTGATGTTGCCAGCTGCGCGCTCATCGGCCAGCTCGGCGTGCCGATTGCCTGCATCCTTGGCGCGATTTTCCTCAACGACCGCATAGGCCTGTGGCGCATCGGCGGCATTGTGATCGCCTTTGCCGGTATCTCCGTAGTGGCAGGCACACCCAATATCCTCGCGCATATGACGGCGTTTTACCTCGCGCTCGGCAGCACCTTCACCTGGGGCGTGGCCAACGTGCTGGTGAAAAAACTGCATGGCATAAGCCATATGACACTACTGGCATGGGTGAGTGTTTTCAGTGTCCCGTACATCGGCGTGCTGTCCTATATTTTTGAGCCGAACTCCATTCCCCTGCTCTACAGCCCGCCATGGCAACCGGTGGTTTCACTGGCCTACACGGTGGTGTGTTCCACCATCATGGCCTACGGCTTCTGGTACTACCTGCTCAACCGCTACAACGTATCGCAGGTCGCGCCATTTTCGCTGCTGACACCGGTATTCGGCATTGGCTTTGCCCAATTTTTCTTCACCGAAGAACTGACATTGCAAGTCATCCTTGGCGGTATTATGACTATTCTTGGCGTAGCCATTATTGTAATGCGCCGCCCGAAAACCATCCCGCTTGGGGAAGCTACATGACTTTAGATATTATCCAGTCACCCTCACCTAACTTCGACAGCCGTCAGGGTTATGTCGTGGACATGCTGGTATTGCACTACACGGGTATGCCGACAGGCGATGAGGCACTCGCGCGCCTGTGCAACGATGCCAGCAATGTCAGCGCACATTATGTAGTTCAGGAAGACGGGCGCATCCATGCGCTGGTGCCGGAAAACAAGCGCGCATGGCACGCAGGCGTCAGCCACTGGCGCGGTGAAACCAACATCAACCAGCGCTCCATCGGCATTGAAATCGTCAACCCCGGCCATGAATTCGGTTACCGTCCCTTTTCCAAAGCGCAGATGGAATCCGTTGCTGCCCTGTGCCACGACATACTTGAGCGCTACCCCATTCCTTCACGCAATATCGTCGGCCATAGCGATATCGCGCCAAACCGCAAGGAGGACCCGGGCGAGCTGTTCGACTGGAAGTGGCTGGCCGCGCAAGGTATCGGTATCTACCCGAACAGGCCGCAAATAGCAGGCGAGGACGCCGCCACGCTGGCTGAATACGGTTATGACATAAGTGTGCCAAACAAAGCGATTAGCGCCTTCCAGCGCCATTTCCGCCCCAAAGACCTTACCGGCGTGTGGGATGCCGAATGTGCAGGACTGCTTGCGGCATTGTTTTTAATGCTATAGGTTACGCACCGCCAGACAGCCGGATGGCCGCTTGCCGCAAGGTGAGAGGAAAGTCCGGGCTCCACGGAACACGGTGCCGGATAACGTCCGGCGGGGGCAACCTTAGGGAAAGTGCCACAGAAAATATACCGCCGTCCGCAAGGAAGGTAAGGGTGAAATGGTGCGGCCAAAGGGTAACCGGAGGCTTAAAGTAAGAGCGCACCGCGCTGCTGGTAACAGCAGTGGCAGGGAAAACCCCACCGGGAGCAAGACCAAATAGGGGCAGCGCGCGTTCCGCGCTATGCTGTCCGGGTAGGTCGCGTGAGATATCAGGTAACTGCTATCCCAGATGAATGGTCATCGCCTAGCAATAGGAACAGAACCCGGCTTACAGGCTGTCTGGCATTTTTAACACTCATCCCCCCCCCCATAAGACGCGTAAAGTAATAAGAAATCCGTATGATAATTTATACTGATTTATTGATTTACGATTAATAATCAAATAAATAGGCATCGTTTTTTATTGGTTAAAATTTTAAGTTAATTTTAATAAATTAATTTACATTTTATCGACAGAAAATGAAAAATCGGCTACAATTAAGGTTCTATCAGATCAAACCCCCGGTTTGGTCTTTATCGTAACGGTGCAAGACGGGCCCATTACGTAAAGATAGGTAGGAAGCATCACCCCACGCCAGCCAAGCTATGTTGCAAGGTGGTTGTGGGAAATGACTTCCTTGGAGTCGAAAGACCATGAAGAGCATCAACATGTTCGTGTTGTTCGCGCTCTGTTCCCTCACCTCCCTCGCGAACGCGCAGGAGAAGAAGGACGAGCCGAAGGACGTCACCGCCGAGGTCCAGAAGTGGATCGACGGCGACAAGCTGCAACTCGGCGGCAAGGCCTCCAACCGTCACATCGTCCTCGACGACAAGATGACGCTGGAGTCGGCCACCCGCAAGGGCAAGGAACTGGTCATCGTGATCAAGGTCGCCGGACAGAAGCAGCACGTGAACTTCGTCAACCTCGACGGCCTGATCAAGGCGACGTACGACCCCAACGGCAAGAAGGGGAAGACACACGAGATCGGGACGAAGGGACGCGAGAACTTCCAGCAGGGAGGCGACCTCACGGTCACCATCCCCGACGAGAAGGCTCTCGCCAAGCCCGCCGCCGCGCCTGGACGACCGTTCACGCCGAAGGGCAAGAAGAAGTAACGCTTCTTCAGGCTGAAGTGTCGTAACTCAAGTACCCCCCGTCCTCTCGCAAGAGAGGATCCTGTCTGGGGGGTATTTTTTTGCCCGTCTTACACAAAAAAATTCCAAATAATTTTGCTAAAATGCGCTGGTTTCATCGACAGAAAATCAAAAATCTGCTATGCTGAAGGTTCTATCAGATCAAACTCAGGTTTGGTCTTTATCGTAACGGTGCAAGACGGGCCCGTTGCGTAAAGATAGATAGGAAGCATCAACCCACACCAGCCAAGCTATGTTGCAAGGTGGTTGTGGGAAATGACTTCCTTGGAGTCGAAAGACCATGCGTAATGCACTGTTCGTGTTCGCGTTGGCGGTCCTCGCTTCTCCGGCCTACGCGCAGGAGAAGAAGGACGAGCCGAAGGACATCACGGCCGATGTCCAGAAGGCGGTCAAGGACGGAAAGCTGATGCTGGGAACCACCGGTAAGCGGTTCCTCGACCTCAGCAAGCACATGAGCGTTTCGAGCGCCAGCCAGACCAAGAACTCGGTTACGATCGAGATCCGGGTCAGCAAGGACGACCAGAACGTCAGATTCTCTCACCTCGAGGGCCTTCTGACCGCCAAGTTCGCCCCCAACAAGGCCAAGGAGCGCGCGCTCGATGCCAAAGGCAAAGAGCATTTCAAACTCCCCGGGACGCTGACACTCAGCATCCCGGATGTGCGAAAGCTCAACCTGCCCGTCATTGAAGCTCCCAAAAACCCCAAAAAGGGCAAGGGCGGCAACAAGGACGGTGCCGGCAAGAAAAATGCCGGTGGCAAGTTCGATGCCCCCAACAAGGGCAACCCCGGCAAAACCGGAGCGCCCGGTAAAAAGAAAGGCGGCAAAGCGCAAGCCTGCCGCCGCCAACACCACCACTTCCGCTTCCAAGCGTAATCCGGTGGTGTGACGCAACTCAAATGCCCCCGCCCTCTCGCAAGAGAGGGTCCCGTCCGGGGGCATTTTTTTGACCTTATTTTGGAAAAATTACTCGCCCTCTGCCAGCGCCAGCGTTTTCGGCGTGGTAAATTCAACTAGCTTGCCCCGGGCATGGACAATATCAGCCCACGGCGTTTCACACTCAACCACCGCCAACGCGCACGTGGGGAACTTGAGGTAGAGATTTTCCATCATAACCTCATTACCTGTTTTCGCGAGTTTTAGCGACAGTTGGTGGAAACCAGGGTTATGCCCAATCACCATAACGCTTGCCGATTCTTCTGGCAGTTCCGATAGTAGCTGCAAAATTTCGCCCGCCGAGGCGAGGTAGAGTTTTTCGTTGTAGGTAATCACTGGTAACGGCTGCAAGTGCAGCTGTTGCAATGTCTGGCGCGTGCGCTGCGCAGTGGAGCAAAGCACATGCGACAGGTGCATCTTGCGGCGGGCAAGGTAATTACCCATGGCCGTAGCCGCCTGCACGCCCCGTTCGTTGAGTGTGCGGTCGTGGTCTTCCTGAGCAGCGCTTCCGGCCTCTGCCTTTGCATGCCTCAGAATATAAAGCGTTTTTTTAGACACAATCAGGGTTTTTCCAGTGGGTGCTATGCTTTATCTACTTGTAATTTTAGTATTTTTTAGCATAGAATAAGCGTTTGCCAAGCCATAATCACGCCCTCCATGTCCGATAAAAAGACCGAGCATATCCTGTCGCACTCGCCCGAGCGGTTCATCAACCGTGAAAGCTCATGGCTTGCCTTCAATAACCGCGTACTCGACGAAGCGTGCGACCAGGACGTGCCGCTGGTCGAGCGCTTGAATTTCCTTTCTATCTCGGCATCCAATCTCGATGAATTTTATATGGTGCGTGTAGCAGGCCTCAAAGATTATGTGCTGCAAGGCATCAATAAGCTCAGCATCGACGGACAGACACCGGAAAAAGAGCTGGAAACCATCCACCAGAAAGTAGCGCAGATGGTGGAGCGCCAGCACGAATGTTGGCTGGACCTGCGCAACCGTCTGGAAGCCAAGGGCCTGCATGTGATTACACCCAAGGACTTAAGCGCCAAAGAGCTTGAATGGCTGGAAGAATATTTCATCGACAATATTTTTCCGGTACTCACGCCCATTGCCATTGACCCAGCACACCCCTTCCCTTTCCTGCCTAATCTTGGTCTGGCACTTGTTTTTCATCTGGGGACGGATAACAAAAAAGAGCAAATGGCCATTGTTCCGCTGCCTGTGCGCATGCCTCGCTTTGTGCAGATACCGGGCAAAAAACTGCGCTATGTCATGCTGGAAGACGTAATTGATAAATTCCTCAACTCACTAATGCCGGGATTTTTTAAGCTCGATTCCGCACTTTTCCGCATTATCCGCGACAGCGAACTGGAAGTGGACGAGGAAGACGAGGATTTCGTGCGTAATTTCGAGCGCGCCATCAAGCAGCGCAGACGAGGCCGGGTTATCCAGATCAAGTTTTCTGCGCCTGCGTCCAAGGCGCTGGTTGCCTTCGTATCAGAACAGATGCATGTGAAAATGGACGATGTCATCGAAGTTAACGGCATGCTCGGCCTTTCCACCCTCAAAGATCTCTGCGAAAATGCGCCGACCGAACTGCGCTATCCGGCGTTTCAGGCACGTTTTCCCGAACGCATCAACGATTTCGGCGGCGACTGTTTTGCCGCCATCGCCGCCAAGGATATCGTTATCCATCACCCCTTCGAAACATTCGACGTGGTTGTGCAGTTCCTCAAGCAAGCAGTGGATGATCCGGATGTGGTGTCCATCAAGCAGACACTTTACCGCACCAGCAAAAATTCGCCCATTCCCAAAGCACTGATTGCAGCCGCCGAAGCGGGTAAATCCGTCACGGCACTCGTAGAGCTGAAAGCCCGCTTCGATGAAGAAGCCAACCTGAAATGGGCGCGCGATTTAGAAAGCGCTGGCGTGCAGGTAGTGTATGGATTCGTCACACTCAAGACCCACGCCAAAATGACCCTTGTCACACGCCGTGAGTCAGGAAAACTTGTATCTTATGTGCATTTCGGCACTGGAAACTATCACCCCGCCACCGCAAAAATCTACACCGACCTTTCCTTTTTCACCTGCGACCCCGTACTCTGCCGCGATGCCGCCTATTTATTCAATTTTGTCACCGGCTATGCTCCACCACGGGCTTTTTCTAAGCTGATAGTCGCCCCGCGTGACATGCGCAAGCGGCTGCTGCAGCTTATCGAAGATGAGATAAACCATGTTGAAGCGGGCAGACCCGGCCATATCTGGGCCAAGATGAACTCGCTGGTGGATGAGCAAATCATCGACGCCCTGTACCGTGCCTCACAAAAGGGCGTGATGATTGAACTCGTGGTTCGCGGCATCTGCTGCCTGCGTCCGGGCGTTGCCGGGCTTTCAGACCATATCCGCGTTAAGAGCATCGTTGGCCGCTTCCTCGAGCATTCGCGCATTTATTGCTTCGGCAACGGTCATGGATTGCCCTCACCGGAAGCCAAGGTATTCATAGGCTCTGCCGACTGGATGCCGCGCAACTTTGATGGCCGCGTCGAAGTGATTGTACCCATTGAAAACCCCACTGTACACGAGCAGATACTCGGCCAGATTATGGTGGCTAACCTCAAAGACGAAAAACAAAGCTGGGCATTGCAACCTGACGGCAGCTATAAACGACTGCATGGGGCAAGCGAAGCGCTCTCCGCGCACGACTATTTCCTCAAGAACCCGAGCCTATCAGGTCGCGGCAAAGCACTCAAAAATGCCAAGTCCTCGCAAATGCTAAAATACAAGCCCATGAAAAAAGGCGCTTAAAACATCTTATCCCCTGCAACGCGCATATGAGCCATGCAAAAATCATCCGCATGTGCCGCTTGCCCGCACGCCGTTATTCTGCCATAAGAGCCTCATGAAACAGGACAATCTTGACAACTCCCACCACGCCATCGGCGATGGCCGCCTGGGCATTATCGACATCGGATCCAACTCGATCCGACTGGTAATCTATGACCAGCAGAAACGCTCGCCTGTGCCTATCTACAACGAAAAAGTCATGTGCGCGCTTGGCAAAAACCTTGCCACCACCGGTGTACTCAACCCCGAAGGCGTAACCATGGCCAAGCAGGCGCTGCGCCGCTTCCTCGCCCTTGGCCGCAACATGGAAATCACCTCGTTATATGTCATGGCAACGGCAGCCGTGCGTGACGCCAAGGACGGGCAGGATTTTACATGCTATCTGGAAGACACTTACGACATACGCATAGACGTTATCTCCGGCAAAAAAGAAGCTAAGCTGGGTGCATATGGCGTATGCGCCTCCATGTACCGCCCACAGGGCATCACCGGAGATTTGGGCGGCGGCAGCCTCGAGTTAGTGAAGGTGGATAATGGCCAGATTGAAGACCATACCAGCGTACTGCTGGGCAGCCTGCGTATGCTCGATGAAACCAAGGGTGATTACACCAAACTTCGCAAGCTGATTGAAAAGCGTTTCGCCGAACTTGCGTGGTTGCAAAAACAGAAAGCGCCGAATTTTTACGCCATCGGCGGCAGCTTCCGCGCACTCGCAAAGATTCACATGGCTGCTTCCAATTATCCTCTGCATATTCTTCATGAATACAAGGTTGATGCCAAGTCATTCCTCGATTTTGTGCGCCAGATTTCGGACATGCCGATTGAAAAAATCGATAAACTGCCTGGTAGTATTTCCACCAAGCGCTCGCCTATGCTTCCTGGTGCTGCAATGATATTTGAAAACATCATCCAGCTCGCACGCCCTGAATATATCGTATTTTCTGCTAGTGGTATCCGCGAAGGCTATCTCTATGAAATGCTCTCGCCGCATGTACGCAATCAGGATGGATTACTCGCCTCCTGCGCGGAATATTCCTCGAAAGGCGGGCGCTCGACTTCTTACGCTAACGAGTTGTTTGCATGGATGTCCCCGCTACTGGAAAAAGAATCTGATCGCGAGCGCCGCCTGCGCCTTGCATTCTGCATGCTGTGTGATATTGCGCTGCACATACACCCGGAATACCGCGCACTCTGGGCGTTTGAACGAATCAAGTTCTCCGCGCTCACAGGCCTGTCACACCGCGAACGCATCAAGCTGGCGCTGGCGCTTTATCACCGCTACCAATACAAGCTCAAGGATAGTTGGGACTCCATGGGATTGCTTAAAGACAGTGATAAAATATGGGCCAAGCTGGTGGGGACGGCGGCCAACCTTGCCTTTCATCTATCCGGTAGCATTCCGGGTACGCTTCACAACACCAGTTTTCAAATCACCGCTAAAAAGGCCGAACTAAAATTTTCCATTAGCATGCAGGATCTTATGGGTGATGCCATACGCAAGCGCATTGATGGCGTGAACGAGGCATTTGCAGCTTTTACAGGCGGAAAAACCGCAAAATAAATTGATTACATATTTCTGCATTTTTTTTATACCCTCCACGGCCACCAGATTCCTTGTATCTGCCAAATCCAAAATTTAATATCTTTGTCACATTAAAATAATTAATTTATTAATCAAAGCCCTATCAAAGCAACAAAATTCACCAAAAAAAATAAAAACGCAAAAAAACAAAAAAACCATTTTAAAAACAGCGTTTTAATTCAATGTATCGATCACATCAAAAAAACACTGGTTTTTACGTATAAAACTCAGGCAGTGCTTGCTATTTATTCATTTTTTTCTTATAGTTTTAAGTTAGGGCAGGGTAAAAAACAGGGTAAAGGTTAATTTCTGGTAGTTTTTAGCCGAAAAAAATCGTCTAAAAGTAAGGCCGATATGGGTAAATCCATAAACGGTAAGTGGAGCGTTTTACTTTTAACTAGCTGTCTTTCAACCATAATCCCTGAAAGCACCATATCTGCCGATGGTTCTACTGTAGCCCCCTCACCCCCACCCAGTCACGTTGTTACCTTATCTTCCGCCCCCAAATCGAGCTATGCCAGCTATGAACTCTCGTACGAAGCGCCTAGTTTTTATGAAAATCTTTGGTCGGAATTACGCACAAACATAAAAAATATTTCTTTTGTTTCTGGTGCTTACGCATTTGGAACAGAGGGACCGCCCGGCGGCGATTCCCCACCTGCCCCCGACCCGACGCCTGAGCCGGAGCCGGCTCCAG
>JAGVLO010000003.1 GCA_020049775.1 Alphaproteobacteria bacterium
CTTGCAGGCTTTCAGGCCATCCCATGTCAGCGGCACTTTGATGGCGATGTTTTTTGCAACCTTGGCCAGCTTCTCGCCTTCTTTAATCATGCCATCGGCATCCGTGGCGGCGACTTCGGCGGATACGGGGCCAGGCACTACGGCGCAAATGTCCTTGAGTACTTCAAAGAAATCGCGGCCGCTTTTAGCCACCAAAGTCGGGTTGGTGGTGACACCGTCGAGCATGCCGGTTTCAGCAAGCTCACGAATTTCCTTAATATCCGCAGTATCGACAAAAAATTTCATGAGACACAATCCTAATGGTGTATGAATAATGGCAGACGATAGTGACCACAGGACCTTTTGGCAATATGAAAGCAAACGCACTTGGCAGACAAGTAGAGGTATTGCTGCCCACGGCAGTGGCGCACGGCTTCGACTATAGCGTACCCGATGGCATGGAACTTTCGGCGGGTGATATTGTCACCGTGCCGTTTGGCCGTAGTGAATCGCTGGGGGTGGTCTGGGGGGCGGGCAAGGCGCAGATTGCCGCCTCTAAAATGAAGCCGGTGGCAATTTGCCACGAACAGTTCGCCCCCTTGCCGGAAACCATGCGTGCCTTTATTGACTGGGCGGCGTGGTATAACTGTGCGCCCAAGGGTTCTATGCTCAAAATGGTGTTGCCGGTGGCCGAGATTGCCAAGGAAGGGCGTATCCAGTTTGAGCCGCCGCCTGATAATGCTATGCAGTTGGCGCCATTGTCGCCTGCGCAGCAGCAGGCGGCAGATACGCTGGCCGAAGGCTTAAGCAAAGGTTTCAGTGTCACATTGCTTGACGGCGTGACCGGATCAGGCAAAACCGAAGTGTATTTTGACACGATTGCTCGCGCATTAGCGGCTGATCCGGCCAGTCAGGTGCTGGTGATGCTTCCTGAAATTGCTCTTTCTGTGCAGTCGCTTGAGCGCTTCACCCGCCGCTTCGGTTATGCGCCTGTCATCTGGAATTCCGACATCACGCCCGCCCGCAAACGTGTGGGCTGGCAGGCCATTGCCAGCGGTCAGGCGCGTGTGGTGATTGGCGCCCGCTCGGCACTGTTCCTGCCCTATACCAAACTGTCCTTGCTGGTGGTGGATGAAGAACACGACACGTCCTACAAGCAGGAAGACGGGGTGATTTATCATGCGCGTGACATGGCGGTGGCCCGCGCAAGGTTCGAGAAATTTCCGGTTGTGCTGGCTTCGGCCACGCCGTCGCTGGAGAGCTATTTCAATGCGCGCCAAGGCAGATATAAAGAAGTCACCCTGCCCGCTCGCCATGGCGACGCCGTGCTGCCGGACATTGAATTGCTCGATATGCGCAAGCCGATTGTGGAAAAGAGCGCTTTCGTATCACAGCCGCTGCGCGCGGCACTTGCCGCGGCCATTGCCAAAGGGCAGCAAGGCATGCTGTTCCTCAACCGCCGCGGCTATGCGCCGCTGATGCTGTGCCGCACCTGCGGCCACCGTTTCCAATGCCCTGATTGCAGCGCGTGGCTGGTGCTGCATAAGAGCAAAAACAAGCCAGCAGGCCTGCCAGCCCTGAGCGCGTCTCATGGCGAAGGTCAGGAGACCGTAGCCGGAGACAATAATAAACATAGGCTTGAATGCCATCATTGCGGCCATAGAGAGCCAGTACCCAAGGCCTGCCCCGCTTGCGCAGCGGAAGATAGTTTGCATGCCTGCGGGCCGGGGGTGGAGCGGCTCTTGGAAGAGGTACATGAATTTCTGCCGCAGGCGCGTGTGGCGGTAATGGCTAGCGACAGCATGGACACCAGCAGCAATCTGTCGGAAACGATTGCCGATATGACCGAGGGAAAAATTGATTTGCTGATTGGCACGCAGATGATTGCCAAGGGTCACCATTTCGCAGGACTTACGGTAGTCGGTGTCGTGGATGCCGATCTCGGGCTGGCTGGCGGCGATTTGCGTGCGGCTGAACACACCTACCAGCTGCTGCACCAGATTTCCGGCCGTGCGGGCCGTGAACAGCTGCGTGGCAAAGTCTATTTGCAAAGTTTCCTGCCCGAGCATCCGGTGATGAAAGCACTGCTCTCGGGTGACCGTGATGCTTTCATGCAGGCCGAGATGGAGGCGCGGGAGCGCGCCGAGATGCCGCCCTTGGGCAGGCTTGCCGCTATTATTGTCGATGGCGCTAAGGAAGAACAAGTGTCGCAGGTGGCGCGCCAGCTGGCGGCAGCGGCCGCTTCCGAGCAGAAGCTGCATGTGCTTGGCCCTGCCCCTGCCCCGCTTTATATGCTGCGCGGCAAGTTCCGCCAGCGGCTGCTGGTGAAGGCAGGAAAGAGTATTAACCTACCGGATTATATGCGTTCCTGGGTGGGGTCGGTGGCCTGCCCGTCATCGGTGCGGGTGCGCATCGACATCGACCCTCACAGTTTTCTGTAGAAATCAGGTGATGGATTTGAATGCTATGACCTGACGGCTGCTGTACTTGCCAGGTTTTTTGGCACGTTGTTGGCCACAGTGCCTTCACCCATGGTGATACCCTGAGGTGCCGTCACTTTTGCCTGCGAAACAAGTTCCTGTAACTGATCTTTGGTTAATGTAACGGTTTCTTGCTGGTTTGGCGCAGGTGTTTGCTGTGCGGTTGCAGCGGCTGCAGCTGCATTTTCCTCATTCACATTCGCTATAGTTGTTCTGACGCCGCCTACAATTGCTCCGGCGGGCGCACCCACGGTCGCACCTACAGTTGCGCTTGTGCCAACAATTACAGGGATGGCAGCAAGTGATGCGCCACCTGTAAATGGTGCCGCCACTACAGCGCCAACAACACCAACAGCAGCGCCAGCGCCACCACCCAGTACTGCGCCCTTAACAGCGCCTACAACGGCGCCACCGACGTAATCGACCATATCTGAAAAAAAACTCATAAACTGTTACTCCTTGATTTTTATTGTATCAACGCAGCTTTCTGCGCTGGGTAAATACTACAGGCGTGGCATTACATTCTAGAGGCAAACAGATTAAGGATTCTTTACAATTAGATAAATTGCCGGCAAGGAATTGTGACAATTTTTATACCAATAAAAACAATGGGTTGAGCAGAATAATGTATTGATCTCGTAATTATACGATAGCGGGTGCTGTGAAATCTTTGGCTAAGCGAGCCATTCCCAGCGGTGGTTAGGGTTTTCAGATTTGATAAGTCGGGCTTGCATACGCGCTCTCAGCATGTTACACGGCAGGGCGAATTTTGGCAAAATTTGTGGTTGCCTTTGGCGGAAATGTTGATAATTTCTGCGCGCCTTTAGGCCTAGACTACCCTAACTTTAAAGATACAGAAACCCGTGAAAGTATCCGGCTCCAAACGTATTTCAGAACGCTATGTAAAAGCATTGTTCGATGTCGCGCGTTCGGCGTCTTCCCTCGATGTGGTTGAAAAGGACATGCGCACGCTGGCCAAGGCGCTGGAAACCACGCCCAGCTTCCAGCATTTCCTGCGCAATCCGCTTTTGTCCAAAGAAAACCAGGCGCAGATGATGACCGCCATCCTCAATAATGTCGGTGCGCACCGCATCACCCAGCAGTTTGTAGCGCTGCTCGCCCGCCGCCGCCGCCTTGGCGCGCTTGCTGAAATCATGAATATGTTCTGTGACCGCGTCGCTTCGGAGCGCGGCGAAATGAAGGCCGAGCTGGTTGCTGCCAAGGCGCTTACCCCGCAGGAGATTGCGCTGGTTAGCGAACGCCTCGGCAAGGCCTATGGCAAGAAAGTCATACTCGATGTGCGCCAAGAGCCGGAATTGCTCGGCGGCATCGTGGTCAATATCGGCAGCCTGCGCCTCGACGGGTCGCTGGCTGGCAAGCTTAAACGCCTGCAAATTGGATTAAAGGCCGCATAAATTCTGCGGTTTGGATGAATTGAACGCATAAGTATAAATTTAAGGAGCTAATTACCATGGATATCCGTCCTTCGGAAATTTCGGAGATTCTGAAAAAGCAAATCACCCAGTTCAACGCGGATGCGGAGCTGTCGGAAACCGGTCAGGTTGTTTCGGTCGGCGACGGTATTGCCACCGTATATGGCTTAGAGAATATTCAGGCCGGTGAAATGGTCGAGTTCGAAAGCGAAGGCGGCAACAACGTAAAGGGTATGGCGCTGAACCTGGCCTCCGACAATGTCGGCGTGGTGATTTTCGGCGACGACCGTGCCGTAAAGGAAGGCTCCGTTGTAAAACGTACCAACACCATCATGGACTGCCCCATCGGCAAGGGCCTTCTCGGACGTGTGGTAGATGGCCTCGGCAATCCGATTGACGGCAAAGGCCCGCTTAAAGACGTAACCCGCTCGCGCGTGGAAGTAAAAGCTCCTGGCATCATCGCCCGCAAATCGGTGCATGAACCGATGTCCACCGGCATCAAGGCTATCGACGCCCTCATCCCGATTGGTCGCGGCCAGCGCGAACTTATCATCGGCGACCGCCAGACCGGTAAGACCGCTATTGCCGTGGATACTATCCTTAACCAAAAAGCCGTCAACGCCGGTAACGACGAAAGCAAGAAGCTGTACTGCATCTATGTATGCATCGGCCAGAAGCGCTCCACCGTTGCACAGGTGGTAAAGAAACTCGAAGAAGCTGGTGCTATGCAGTATTCCATCGTGGTGGCTGCAACCGCGTCCGAACCCGCTCCGCTGCAATATCTCGCGCCCTATACCGGCGCTGCCATGGGCGAATTCTTCCGTGACAACGGTATGCATTCGCTGATCATTTATGATGATCTGTCCAAGCAGGCTGTCGCGTATCGCCAGATGTCGCTGCTGCTGCGCCGCCCGCCGGGACGCGAAGCCTACCCGGGCGACGTATTCTACATTCACTCCCGCCTGCTCGAGCGCGCCGCTAAAATGTCGGACGCCATGAAAGCCGGTTCGATGACGGCGCTGCCGATTATTGAAACGCAGGCAGGTGACGTATCCGCCTACATCCCGACCAACGTGATTTCGATCACCGACGGCCAGATCTTTTTGGAAACCGACCTGTTCTACAAGGGCGTGCGTCCGGCCGTAAATGTCGGTCTGTCCGTATCCCGCGTAGGTTCTGCCGCGCAGATTAAGGCCATGAAGCAAGTTGCCGGCAGCATTAAGCTTGAACTCGCGCAGTACCGCGAAATGGAAGCCTTTGCCCAGTTCGGTTCTGACCTTGACGCCTCCACCCAGAAGCTGCTGGCGCGTGGCCAGCGCCTGACCGAGTTGCTGAAACAGCCGCAATATTCGCCGCTTTCGACTGCCGAAGAAGTCTGCGTGATTTACGCGGGCGTGAAGGGCTATCTCGACACTATTCCGGTGAAGAACGTTGGCAAGTTCGAGCAATCGCTGCTTGCTGACCTGCGCTCCAGCCAGAAGGACATATTGTCGGACATCACCGGCAAGGGTTCGCTTTCTCCGGAAACGGAAACCAAGCTGAAGTCGCTGGTGGAAACACTGGCAAAGCGTTTTGCGTAATTCTTTTAAAGACCGTAGGACATGCCTAGCTTAAAAGACCTTAAAAACCGCATCAAAAGCGTTAAATCGACGCAGAAGATCACCAAGGCCATGAAGATGGTGGCTGCCTCCAAGTTGCGCCGCGCGCGTGAGCAGGCCGAGGCTGCGCGTCCCTATTCACTGGCCATGGAGCGTATGCTGGAATCGCTTGCCGCATCGATGGATGAAGGATCAGCGCCAAAGCTGATGGCGGGTACGGGAAGTACGGCCACCCAACTGATTATCGTCGCCACCGCCGACCGCGGCCTGTGCGGCGCATTCAACAGCTCGATTGTGCGCACGGTGCGAAAGCGTGTGCGTGACCTGCAGGCGCAGGGCATCACCATGAAAATGATCTGTGTCGGCCGCAAGGGCTACGAGCAGCTCTATCAGGAATTCGGCAAGAATATCCTCAGCCGCAGCGAAGTGGCCAAAGGGCGCAGGCTTGCCTACACGGACGCCGAATCGGTGGCGCAAGACGTCATAACCCGTTTCAATCGCGGCGAGTTCGACACTTGCCATGTGGTCTATAACAGCTTCAAGTCGGTGATTTCGCAGGAAGTGACCTTCCAGCAGATTATCCCTTTCCATGTGCCGGAAAGCGTGGCGAAAGAAGCGGCAAGCAGTGTGCATGCTGTGTATGAATACGAGCCGGAAGAAGGCGATATCCTCGCTGACTTGCTTCCGCGTAACATCGGCGTGCAGATTTACCATGCCATGCTGGAAAATTCTGCCAGCTTCTACGGCTCGCAGATGACGGCGATGGATAACGCCACGCGCAACGCCGGTGAAATGATCAAGAAGCTGACACTGAAATACAACCGCACCCGTCAGGCGGCCATTACCAAGGAACTCATTGAAATTATTTCCGGTGCGGAGGCTGTATGAGCGTGATGTTGACGCCGCAAGATGCCGTTTATTTGCTCGAAAACGGGGTGCGGATACACCAAAATTTCAGTACCCCGTTTGACGATGATAGTCACATCATCGGGGCGCCGGAGCTGTTAATAAACCCCCTCTTCCTCTCTAAGGATCTGATGGATAGAATTTCCAATACTCCGGATGTTCTCTTAGGCTTTACTTCAGCCCTTAGCGAACGGGGCAGTCTGGTCTACAAGCCTTCTTCTCTTGAGAAGCAACGGAAGCCTGACAGCACGATGCAGGAATTTGTCCTGCGTCTCGCCCCTCTGGAAAAACTGGCAAAAGACGCCGGGTTGGATTTCACGGTTGGCAAGCTTGTCCCGCCTTTAAAAAAATGGACGCCACAGGCAGAAGAGTCGGAGGCAGGGGAGCCGGGGACAAGCCCGTACAAGGGACGATAAATCGGATTTTGAAATTGAGACACATGAACTAAAGGGTAAAATTATGACTACTGCAACATCAGGCATCATCACACAGGTTATCGGTGCGGTAATCGACGTGAAATTTCCGTCTGGCCACCTGCCGGCGATTTTGAACGCGTTGCACACCAAGAAGGCCAGCTTTTGCGGATTCACTCAAGTGGAGGCTGTGTAATGGGTGGCGGTGGCAGCATGGTTGGTGCATGGGGTACTCAGGATGATGACGTAATCATCCTGACGGCTGAGCAGGCGCAGGCGATAATGAAAGCGGGCGATTTGCAGATGCATGAAGAACGCACGCGCCGCGTCAAGGGTCGCACGGATGAAATGGAAGTGACTGATCGCAC
The DNA here is from genome assembly GCA_020049775.1 of Alphaproteobacteria bacterium. Classification (GTDB taxonomy): domain Bacteria; phylum Pseudomonadota; class Alphaproteobacteria; order Rickettsiales; family SXRF01; genus JAGVKI01. The sequence goes on from JAGVLO010000003.1 coordinate 7,178, forward strand.
GCTGGTGCTGACCTTGAAAGATGAGCGTCCGCATGGTGATGAGTTGGGTACGTTCCTTGCTGGCATTGGTGTTGATAAAGATGTGCTGAGGTCACTGGACGGCATGTATCTGGGAACAAAAGGCGAATCTACTGTGCCGCGCATATGCTGCAGCTATGGCAGCAGCACGCCGGGTACGATGGAAGTAAGTATGCCTTTAGCGCCACTGGAAAAAGTGGCGGGCATGACATGGGAGCAGGCCAATCCGTTTTTTGCAGCGCTTGCAAAGCCCATGAAAGTGGCTGAACGCGAATAAATGAACTATGCGCGTATTGCGCGCAAATTTGAGATGAAGTGAAAGGAAGAATTATGACTGCGAATAAAGGTATCATCACACAGGTTATCGGTGCGGTAATCGACGTGAAATTTCCGTCTGGCAACCTGCCGGCGATTTTGAACGCGCTGCACACCAAGAACGACGGCAAGACGCTGGTGCTTGAAGTAGCACAGCATCTCGGCGAAGGCGAAGTGCGCACCATCGCCATGGACTCCACCGACGGTCTGACGCGCGGTCAGGAAGTAGTCGATACCGGCGCGCCGATTTCCGTGCCTGTTGGCCGCGAAACGCTGGGCCGCATTCTGAACGTGGTCGGTGAACCGATTGACGAGCGTGGACCTATCGGCAACAAGCAGTTTGCTCCTATTCACGCGTCTGCTCCCCCGTTTACCGAGCAATCCACCAAAACAGAAATTCTCGTTACCGGCATTAAGGTCGTTGACCTGCTCGCGCCTTATGCAAAAGGCGGCAAGATTGGTCTGTTCGGCGGTGCGGGCGTAGGCAAGACCGTACTCATCATGGAACTCATCAACAACATCGCAAAAGCGCATGGCGGTTTCTCTGTGTTCGCCGGTGTGGGCGAGCGTACCCGCGAAGGTAATGACCTCTACCACGAAATGATGGAATCCAAGGTTATTGACCTCGAAAATCCTGCTAAATCCAAAGTGGCGCTGGTATATGGCCAGATGAATGAACCCCCGGGAGCGCGCGCGCGCGTTGCACTCACCGGTCTTACGCAGGCTGAATATTTCCGCGATCAGGAAGGTCAGGACGTATTGTTTTTCGTCGATAACATTTTCCGCTTCACGCAGGCAGGCTCGGAAATGTCGGCGCTGCTCGGCCGTATTCCTTCGGCCGTAGGTTACCAGCCGACGCTGGCCACTGACATGGGCCAGATGCAGGAACGCATCACCTCGACCAAGAAAGGTTCTATTACATCGGTACAGGCTATTTACGTACCTGCCGACGATTTGACCGACCCCGCGCCTGCGACATCGTTCGCGCACTTGGACGCAACCACCGTACTTTCGCGCCAAATTGCCGAGCTTGGCATTTATCCGGCCGTGGATCCGCTGGATTCCACCTCACGCGTACTTGACCCGCAGGTGATCGGCGAAGAGCATTATGCCGTTGCGCGTGAAGTGCAGCGCGTATTGCAGACCTACAAATCGCTGCAGGACATCATCGCCATTCTCGGCATGGATGAACTTTCGGAAGAAGACAAGCTCGTGGTAGCACGTGCGCGTAAAATCCAGCGCTTCCTGTCGCAGCCGTTCCACGTGGCCGAAGTATTCACCGGCACACCGGGCAAGCTCGTGTCGCTGGCCGATACCATCTCCGGTTTCAAGGGCATTTGCGAAGGCAAGTATGACGACCTGCCGGAATCGGCGTTCTACATGGTCGGTAGCATTGACGAAGCCATCGCTAAGGCCAAAAAGCTGGCGCTTGAAGCAGCGTAACCAAAGGATAGCACGCCATGCAGGTTGAACTCATCACACCGGAAAAAGTCGTTTTCTCCGCCAAGGCCGACATGATTGTCGTACCCGGCACGCTGGGTGATTTCGGTGTGCTTCCCGGCCATGCGCCGTTTGTGTCCACTATCCGTCCGGGCGTCATTACCATTGATGTCGAAGGCGGCCAGCAGCACCGTGTGGTGGTGGTGGGCGGCCTTGCCGAAGTGGTGCCGGACCGCTGCACTGTTCTTGCCGAGCAGGCGATTGACTGTCAGGGCCTCACCCATGCCGATGTCACGGCGCGGCTGGAGCGTGCCAAGGAAGTGCTGGCGTTGGCGGAGTCACCGGCGGAATATGCCATAGCAGAAAAAAACCTGCTGCTCGCCGAAACGCTCTATCAGGCTGTATAACCATCTGTTAAATATTGCGCATTAATGTAATGCCTGTGGTCGCATGACCATCGGCACGCTTCTTGCAATTACTCTTGCGCATGCAGTGCCAAGGAGCGTTTATATGTTAACACCAGCACAAAATATTCCCCCCGTCTTTCCGCAGACGCAAAATACTGTGGCCGAGAATAATTTCTGGGGTCCTGACGGATTTACGTTCAAGAGTGTGCTGGATGTCATAAATCCACTACAACAGATACCTATTGTATCGGATATTTACCGTGCGCTCAGCGGCGACACGATTGCCACCGGCTCGCGTTTGGCGGGCGGTGCGCTACTCGGCGGGCCGATTGGTTTTGTGGCGGCGCTTCTCAACAGCATCGTTGAAGATGAATCAGGAAAAGATATCGGCGGCAATATACTGGCGGTGCTTGATGGCGAAGATGAAACGCAGTTGGCATCCAACGAAAGTGCGCAGACTGATTACTCAAGCTATCCAGAATTTATCAGCGCCAGCAGGCGCGCGTCCTACAACGCCTATGTGCAGGCTAACCTGCTGGCTTAAGTACGCTCGCCAAACAATACCCTGCCCAGCCGGATGATGGTTGCGCCCATGCGTATGGCTGTTTCATAATCATTGCTCATGCCCATGCTCAGTTCTTTGATGCCGTGCCTGTCGGCGATGGTTTTGAGCAAGGCAAAATGTGGCGCCGGCGGCTGGCCTTCCGGCGGGATACACATCAGCCCGCGCACTAAAAGCCCGCAATCTTTGATACAGTAATTAATAAACGCATCCGCCTCTTCGGGAGTTACTCCCGCCTTCTGGGGTTCGTTTCCTGTATTGACCTGAATAAAGCAGGGCAGCTTCTTTCCTGATTTGGCCATGGTTGCCGCCAGCGCGTCTGCCAGTTTGGGGCGGTCCAGTGTCTGTATGATGTCAAACAGCGCCACGGCGTCGGCTACCTTGTTGGTTTGCAGTGGCCCTATCAGGTGCAGGGTGACGTCCGGATGCCGGGATTTTATGGTTTCCCATTTGCCCTGCGCTTCCTGAACGCGGTTTTCTCCGAAATGGGTTATACCGGCGGCAATCGCTTCTTCAATAATGGCCTCCTCCTGCCCCTTGCTGGCGGCAAGCAGGCTTGGCCTATGCCCACCAGATAGCGGTTTTTCAGTATATTTTTCAATTGATTGATTTATTTTATGCAGACGTTCACGGAGTGTCATAAATTCACGGGGTCTTTTGCTTCTATTGTTAAAAAACACTTAAAAAAATAGCGGTTTAGCCTTCTAAATGTTGCCATATTGCCACAGACAGGGTTAAAAGCTCCCGTTTTTATCTGTCCTGTGCCGTTACGACTTGCAAGCCCAACTTCTTTGCACAATAAATGTCCGAGGTAAATGCATAGAGTGTTTTTGCTTTGTGTAGCCTAGAGTATCTTCTAGACAGATTTTTAAACTCTAAAGGGAATTGATAATATGAAAAAAATTCTTCTCGGTTCAACCACCCTCATCGGTGCTGCTGTCCTGTTCGCAGGCGCTGCTTCCGCTGATACCCCCAAGGTGACCGTTGGCGGTTTCGCTGACTTCCAAATGGGCATCGTGAACGAAGACCTGGACAACACCAAGCGCGCCCAGGCTTTCCGTAGCGACACTGAAGTAACCTTCCGTATCGATGCTAAGACCGATGGTGGTCTTGGCTACGGCGGTGGCGTAGACGTTGAAACTGATGCATCTGCTGATGCTCGCGGTCAAGGTACCAACGCTAGCCGTACTTTCATCTACCTCGATGGCGACTGGGGCCGTGCTGAAGCCGGTTCTGAAGTTGGCGCTCAGGGCACCATGAAAGTGGGCGCTGAAAGCATCGCTCGCGCTACCGGTGGTATCGATGGCGACTGGTACTACTTCTTCTCCACTTCACCAGTTCCTGCAGCTGCTAACCAAGTGTTGGCTACTCCTGACCTGTACCTCGCTTACGGCGGTGGTGCACCAGGCGCTCTTCAGTTCGGTGACCAAACCCAGGAAAACGTAAACAAGGTGACCTACTACACCCCACGTTTCTCCGGCTTCCAGCTTGGCGTAAGCTACGCTCCGGATAGCACGAGCCGTGGCCAGACCGTTAACCGTTTTGATAACGGCGTAACCGGTGTTGGCGGCGTTGTAAACGCAGCTGACAATATCTGGGCAGGTGCTTTGAACTATGACAACAAGTTTGGTGATGTCGGCTTTACCGCTGCTGGTACCATGGAGTGGGGCAATGCTACTCTTGCTGCCAACGAAGATCTCCGCGCTTGGAACTTCGGTGCAAAGCTCGCTTATATGGGCTTCAGCCTCGCTGGTTCTTACGGTGATCTCGGCGAAAGCCTCCGTACCAAGACCCTCAATGCAGACGATACCCATTACTGGACTCTCGGTGCTGCATATGAGTACGGTCCATTCGCTGGTAGCGTAACCTACCTCGATAGCGAATATGATCGTGGTAACGTACTCACCGGCCGCAACGAGTTTACAAACCTCGCTGTAGGCGTTGACTACAAGATGGCTCCTGGCTTTACCCCATACGCTGAAGTTAACTTCATCGAAATGGATATCGCTGGTGGTGTAGCTGATGATAACGATGGCACCGTGTTCATCGTTGGTTCGCAGCTGAACTTCTAAGCCTATCTAGTAAAAAACTTTGACTACCTGAGGGCGATGCTGTTGCATCGCCCTCTTTTATTGGGTAAATTCACCTCTCTAAAACATTAGGGCATTCGCTCTCCAGTCTGCCAATTTAAGGTGAATCATATGCGTCATATAGTATTAATAATCAGTTGCTTATTTATGGTTTCTGCTTGCTCTGACATAGAGTCTGAGCGTAACAAGCCGCAAACCCGCAAGGACCAGCGTAAAGACGAAATGGGCAAGGTTACTGGCGAGGAAGGGCTTTTCAGTCTTGGTGGCAGCAAAAGTGAAGAGGGTGGCGCTGGCGCTATTGCCGTCAACAGCTATCTGTGGCGCGCTACGCTCGACACACTTTCCTTTATGCCGCTTACCTCGGCTGATCCGTTTGGCGGCGTGGTGATTACCGACTGGTATGAAGATCCCAAAACCCCAGGTGAACGTTTCAAGGTCAATGCCATTATTCTTGACCGTGCCTTACGTGCCGACGGCGTGAAGGTCACCTTGTTCAAGCAATCGCTGGAAAAGGGTAATTGGCGCGACCAGAAGGTAGATGAAAAGCTGGCCACCAGCTTAGAGGACACCATTCTTACGCGTGCGCGTCAGCTCAAAGTATCGTCAATCAGCAAATAACGCGTTGGTAATGGCGTTTTATGAACGAACAACAGCCCTCACGTTATAATTTCCGCGAGTCGGAAGGCCGGTGGCAAAAACACTGGCATGAAGCGAACAGTTTTGCCGCCGAAGCCAGCAGCAAAAAGCCGAAATATTATGTGCTGGAAATGTTCCCCTACCCGTCCGGCAATATCCATATGGGCCATGTACGCAACTACACGCTGGGCGATGTGGTGGCGCGCGCCAAACGTATGCAGGGCTATAATGTGCTGCACCCGATGGGCTGGGACGCGTTTGGCCTGCCTGCCGAAAACGCCGCCATACAAAATAAATCACACCCTGCGGACTGGACGCTCGCCAATATCGCCACCATGCGCGAACAGCTGAAGCTCATCGGGCTTTCTTACAACTGGTCGCGCGAAGTGGCTACCTGCCTGCCGGAATATTATAAGCACGAGCAGTTATTCTTCCTGAAGTTTCTGGAAAACGGCATTGCCTACCGTAAAGAAGCCGAGGTCAACTGGGACCCCGTGGACAACACGGTGCTGGCCAACGAACAGGTGATTGATGGCCGCGGCTGGCGCTCGGGTGCGCTGGTGGAGCGCCGCAAATTATCGCAGTGGTTTTTGCGTATCTCGGACTTCGCCGAAGATCTTTTGGAAAGTCTGCGGTCGCTAGACCGCTGGCCGGAAAAAGTACGCATCATGCAGGACCGCTGGATAGGCAAATCGCAGGGTGCGCTGGTGACGCTTAAAGTGTTGTGCCGCAAACCCGGCAAAGAATTGATTGAAAGCAGCCTCGAGGTTTACACCACCCGCCCCGATACGTTTTTTGGCATGAGCTTTGTCGCGATCGCCCCTGAGCATCCGCTGGCGCAGGACATCGCCGCGCATAATCCCGAAGCCGCCGCCTTCATCAAGGAATGCAGCCAGCTCGGCACATCGGAAGAAGCGATCGAGAAAGCCGAGAAAAAAGGCTTCGACACTGGTCTTAAAGCCGTCAATCCTTTTACCGGCAGCGAGCATTCACTCTATATCGCGAATTTCGTGCTGATGGGCTACGGCACCGGCGCGATTTTTGGTTGCCCGGCGCATGACCAGCGGGATTTTGAATTTGCCAAGAAATATAAGCTACCTATTCTTCCTGTTGTATTGCCCCCTGAGTATGACTGGGAAGGAGATATTTCTGCTTGGCTGGATAATCTAGTAAATGGCAATGAGGCATATATCGGTGATGGTCATATCATCAATTCTGATTTCCTGAACGGCATGGACGTGAATGCGGCGAAACAAAAAGCCATAGCCGAGCTTGAAAAGCGCGGCGTCGGCGAGGGCAAAACCAATTTCAGGCTTCGCGACTGGGGCGTATCGCGCCAGCGCTACTGGGGCTGCCCGATTCCGATTATTTATTGTGACGCGTGCGGCGCTGTGCCCGTTCCAGAAAAAGATTTGCCCGTAGAACTGCCGCGTGATGTCAGCTTTGACAAGCCGGGCAACCCGCTTGACCACCACCCGACATGGAAGCATGTCGACTGCCCGAAATGTAAGAAAAAAGCCCTTCGCGAGACCGACACGTTCGACACGTTCTTCGAGTCGTCATGGTATTTCTCGCGCTTTGCCACCATGCCGTCTGCTGATCCGCTGGATAAAAAAACACTCGATTACTGGATGCCGGTGGATTGCTATATCGGCGGCATCGAGCACGCGGTGCTGCATTTGCTTTATTCCCGCTTCTTCTCCCGCTCGCTGAAAAAATGCGGCATGGTATCGTTCGACGAGCCGTTTGTTCGGCTGGAAACGCAGGGCATGATTTGCCATGAGACGTATAAAAGCGCTGAGGGCAAATGGCTCTCGCCTGAGGATATCACGCGCGATGACAAGGGGCAGATGGTGGAAATCGCCAACAAAAAACCTGTGACCGTTGGCCGCAGCGAGAAGATGAGTAAATCCAAGAAAAACACCGTTGACCCGCGCGCCATGATGGAAGCGTATGGCGCGGATGCGGCGCGCCTGTTCATGCTTTCAGACAGCCCGCCCGAGCGCGATCTGGAATGGACGGATGCAGGCATTGAAGGCGCTTGGCGCTATATCAACCGCCTGTGGAAGCTGGCTACGGAAAACAAGCAGGCACTTGCGGGCGTCAATGGTAAGGATGCGGCCGCTGTAACTGACGCTAAGTTGCTGGCCGTGCGCAAGGCCACGCACAAGACCATTGCCAGTGTGACTGACGATATTGAACGCTTCCATTTCAACAAGGCGGTGGCCCGTATCCGCGAGCTATCCAACCTGCTTGAGGGCATGGCCGTAAAAACGCCTCAGGAGGCCGCTGTGATGCGTGAGGCCCTCGAGGCGATCATACCCCTGCTCGCACCCTTTATGCCCCATCTGGGCGAAGAATTATGGCTGCAAATGGGCCATAAGGAAACGCTGGCTTCTATCAGCTGGCCGAAGGCCGATGCCGCCCTGCTGGTGGATGACAGCGTGACCGTGGCCGTGCAGGTCAACGGCAAGCTGCGCGCTACCATTGAATTGCCCAAGGATCTGGATAAAACGCTGGCCGAGCAGAAAGTGCTGGAGCTGGACGCCGTGCGTGACGCGCTCAGGGATAAGAAAATCAACAAAGTGATTGTAGTGCCGAACCGTATTGTCAATGTTGTGGCCAGCTGATGATGACAAAAAACATACATAGATTGCTTCTGTGCCTTGTTCCGCTGCTGCTTGCTTCTTGCGGGTTTGAGCCGGTTTATTCCAAAAAAGACGCTTCGCAGCTGCCTGCCAACGACGAATCCAAGGTATTTGCCGGTGTGGACGTGGCAAAAATTACCGGACGTGACGGCCACCAGCTGCAATCGGAACTGGAGGATTTGCTGAACCCGGGAGGCAAGATACCGCAGCGGCCTGTTTACCGTTTAATCGTAACGCTCGACCTTGTGGAAGCTCCGGTGGGCGTATCGCGCGATGCCACTGTTTCGCGCTATAATATCCATCTTGACTCGCGCTATACCCTGTACCGGAATTCTGACGGCAAGCAAATTTCGCAAGGCGCGCTACGCCATGTCAGCAGCTATAGCAATGCCACCAACGCCTATTTCTCAACCTTTGTCTCGCGCGATGATGCCATCAAGGGCGGCATTACCGAACTGGCCGAGCTGTATAAGCTGCGCCTTTCGGCCTATATGCATGCCGGTGCGCCGGAGCAGGAAATAAAGCAGCCAAAGCAGGCGCCTGCGTATTTTACGCCGATAACTCCGGCCAATGACCCTACCATGATGCCGGTGAGGATGCCGGCCCCAGGTAAATAGTATGGGGGGTAAATAGCCATGAAAATAGTCCCTAAAGCGGTTGAAGCCTTCCTTGCTGTACCGGACAAGGAGTGTCATGCCGCACTGCTCTACGGGCCGGATTCGGGCCTTGCGCGCGAACGCGCCGAACGCATGGCGGCGGCAGTGCTTTCCGGCAATGACGATCCGCTCGCTTTGCTCGATATTACGGAGGCCACGCTGACCGAAGACCCTGCCCGCCTTGCTGACGAGCTTTCCGCTATCAGCATGCTGGGCGGCAAGCGCGTTATCGTGGTGCGTGATGCCGGTGATAAAACTACTAAAATCGTTGAATCCGCGTCGGATTGCTTCAACAGTGACGTGTTCCTGATTGTATGTGCTGACGAGCTGAGCACCCGTTCGTCATTGCGCGGCTGGTTTGAAAAGGATGCTAAATGCGCTGCCATCGCCTGCTACAAGGACGAAATGCGCGACGTGCAGGACGCTATCCGCAAGGTGATTGGTGGTGCTGGCGTGACCATAGACCGCGAGGCCTCGGAATATCTCGCCCAGCAACTGGGCAATGACCGCTATGTGACCTATCAGGAACTGGAAAAACTGGTGACCTATGCCGGTGACAGCAAGCGCCTGAGTGTTGAGGATATCCGCTTGCTGGTGGATTATAACCGCGAAACCAACCTCGATGATCTGGTCAATGCCGTGGCCGACCGTAACCTTAAATCGCTGGAGGCTATGCTGGCGCACCTATTGCGCGAGGGAACGTCTCCCGTAGCCTACCTGCGTGCGCTGCAGCGTTATTTTAACCGGCTATACTATATCCGCTCGCAGATGGCATCAGGCAGCAGCGCCGAACAGGTGATACAGTCTTTGCGCCCGCCCGTGTTTTTCAAGCAGGTGCCGGTACTGGCACGGCATGTGCAGGGTTGGGGTATGGAGCAGATAGTCAAGGCTCTCAAATTGCTGGTATCGGCGGAATTGGCCTGTAAAACATCTGACCTGCCGCCCGTGGCTGCAAGCAGCCGCAAGCTGTTGCAGGTAACACAACTACGCTAGAATAATATGTAATCGGTTGATTAGGCGCGGCCTGTGCCGCCACCCGGAAGACGCGGGATGCTACTGAGCGCACCACCCTCACCCATCCCTACCTGGTTTAATACCTGATTTTTGACAGTATTGCCGAGGTTTTGTGTTTCGTTACGTATCACCTGCTGCGCATCAGCCAAGACTTTGTCCATTATGCCGGGAGCTTTGGGCTGAGGCGGTGCCGGGTCTGGCTCGTTGCCGGAGCGGAATGATGCCTTTTTAACATTTGGGTCTTTGCTTTCCTTTTGGAACTGCTCGAAGGCTTTCTTTTCCGCCTTGGCTAAATCTTTCTGTAAATCTTCGATTTTTTTGCTGCTATCGAGGGTCATCAGAGGCTTGCCGTCTTCACCCAGTATGTCCACCTTGGTATCTTTGGGTATAATCATAATCGGCTGCCCGTCTTTTACGAGGGTGAGAATGCCGGTTTTTTCGTCTTTTTCAAAAGTGATGGCTGAGGATTTCATTGTACCCGGCGGCGTAGTGGGCTTGAATTCCAGGAGCTTGTCAGCATCGTCGATAACGGCTTTGCTGCCCGGGGTGATGCCAATCGGTGGCCTGCCGGTCCAGTCGTCTATTTTTACGGTGGTATCTTTATCGGTTTCCAGCGTCAGGCTCTGTACGCCGCTTTTTGCGGCTGCTTTCAGGTCGAGCTTGATTTCATCGCCGCCAACGAATTTAAGCTTGGGGTTGGGGTCTCTGCTGCCGACAGCGCTTTTGCCTACAAGATTACCTTCCTTGTCCAGCAGGCCAAGGGTTACGCCTGACCCGGGCAGCAATAAAATCTCTTTGGACATTTTAGAGTTAATCGGCAGGAACGCCTGCACAGCTTCAATCCGCGCCTCATCTTCCTGTTGCTGCTGTTCGCCTGACCTGTTTTCGATACTCATATTTTACCCCTGATGCGGATTTATTTATTCTCCCATTTTAACAGCAATATAGTCGCCAGAGAATGACCAAGTTATTAAACTTCTATGACGGAGCGCATGAGAAATGTTACATATCTTACCAATTGAAACATAACATTAATTTACGATGGGTGGCTACAGCGAACCGCTTAGGCGGCGCAGTATTTCATCCAGCTGGGACAAGGAGTCATAGGCCAGCGTGATTTCCCCGCTTTGGCCACGGTCATAAATACTGACGCGAAGCCCCAGATTATCCGACAGGCTTTCTTCCAGCGCGAGTATATCAGGGTCTTTGCTGCCACCGGTAGCAGGGGCGCCAGAGCGCGCACGGGTTACGGTTTTCTTGGTGTGGCCCTGCACTTCGCGGCTGACCCTTTCCACTTGGCGCACATTAAGGCCCTTACGGACAATGTCATTAGCCAGTTCCACAGCGTTCGGCAGCCCCACCAGCGCACGCGCATGGCCCATGGTCAGGTCGCCTTTCTGCATCATGTCTTTCACTTCTTCCGGCAGTGACAGCAGGCGCAGCAGGTTGGCAATATGGCTGCGGCTTTTGCCGACTGATGTCGCCAGCTCTTCCTGCGTATATTCGAATTCCTCAATCAGGCGTTGATAGCCGTTGGCCTCGTCTAGCGGCGAGAGGTCCTGGCGTTGGATGTTTTCGATCAACGCCAGCTCAAGCGCCTGCTTGTCACTCAGTTCGCGGATGATGACAGGAAGCTCCTGAAGCGCGGCCAGCTGCGCGGCACGCCAACGGCGTTCACCGGCAATGATTTCATACATGTCGGCCTGGCGGCTGGACGGGCGTACCACGATGGGTTGCATGATGCCGTTCTGACGGATAGATTCCGCCAGTTCACTGAGTTCGGCATCACTAAAACGTGTACGCGGCTGATATTTACCGGCATGCAGTTTGGTGTGGGCGAGCGTATATACACCGCTGGCGGCGGCGCTGTCGCCTTTTTGCGGTGCAGCTGCGGCAGCCGCTGCTGCTGCGGGCTGAACATAATTTTCAGAAATGAGGGCGGAAAGCCCTTTGCCAAGTCCACGTTGTGTAATGGTTGCCATGGTTATGTCCTCCTTCGTTTAAGCTGCGCTGAGTTCTTTTTTAAGCAGGCGCTCGCGTTTGAGCAGCTCGCTTGCAAGCTGGATGTAGGCTTTCGCACCGGCACAGCGGATGTCGTATATCAACGCCGGTTTGCCGTGCGATGGCGCTTCTGACATGCGCACGTTGCGTGGGATAACGGCGCTGTAAACCTTGTCGCCGAAATAGCCGCGCACGTCGTTTTCAATTTGTTCAGTGAACTTGTTGCGCTTGTCATACATGGTTAGCACGATACCCTGAATGGAAAGCTCAGGGTTCAGGTTGGTGCGTACCATCTCGATGGTGCGTACCAAATGGCTTAAGCCCTCCAGCGCGTAGAATTCGCATTGCAGGGGGATGAGTACGGCGTTGGCGGCTGCTAGTGCGTTGATGGTAAGTAGGCCCAGTGACGGCGGACAATCAATCAACACATATTCATATGCCACGCTGCTTTTATCAATCATTTGCTTGAGGCGGTATTCGCGGCGCATCAGGCTGACCATTTCGATTTCTGCGCCAGAAAGATCAATGGTGGCTGGTACAATGAAAAGTCCGGGGACAGCTGTTTTCTGGGCCGCCTGCTCTATGGGCGTGTCGTTGAGGACCACATCATAAGACGTGATTTTGCGATTGGTGCCGTCGATGCCAAGACCGGTACTGGCATTGCCCTGCGGGTCAAAATCGATGACCAGCACCTTCTTGCCGACGGCGGCAAGAGCGGTTGCAAGATTGACGGTGGTGGTGGTTTTACCTACGCCGCCCTTCTGGTTGACGACGGCAAGTATGCGCGGAGTGTGTTTCGCTTCCATTGTTGTCATAACCCTTCTCTCTTACTGACGCCGGTTTGTTTACTGACGTTGGTTAGTTTGAGTATAACGCCCTGTTGATTGACAGCATCGGGTGTATCGGTGACGCTTGGCAACACTATATATTGAAAATTCCAGTGTGCTTTTGCCTCTTCTAATTCTTTAGAATAATTTTTGCCTTTATGGAAGAGGCAAATTGTTTCATGTGAAACATAATGTAATGAATGCGACAAAAGTTTGTCCAGCGGACTACATGCACGTGAGATAATGATGTCACCCGCAGGGGTCGCTTTATCTTCGATACGGGCATGATGAATGGCAACATCGGTTTTGGTGATTCGCGCCACTTCTTTCAGGAATTGGATTTTCTTTCCGTCGCTTTCAATCAGATGGACATTGCTGGCGCCGGCGATGGCGATTGCCATGCCCGGAAAGCCTGCCCCACTGCCGAGATCGATAATTTTTTTATCTGTATTTTCGATATGTTTTAGCAACTGGAGCGAGTCAAGAAAATGACGTTTCCACATCTCAGAAATTGTGTCGGCACTGATGAGGTTCACCCGTGTCTGCCATTTTAATAGCAGGTCATGATAGGCTTTAAGCCGATCGAAAGTTTCACGTGAAACGCTCAGGTGCTTATTGAGCAAATCAAATGCCAGTATATCAGGCACAGCTCCTCTCGGCCTTGTAAGACATTTTCCTGATATGAGCCATGAGGGTGACTACGGCAGCCGGTGTCATGCCCTGTATGCGGCCAGCTGCCCCGATGGTTTGCGGGCGTATGTGTTTTAGCTTGGCCTTTACTTCATTGGAGAGCGAGGCAAGTATATCATAATTAATGTCCTCGGGAATCAGCATTGCCTCCTCTTTTTTGAAGGCGTTTATATCGTCATGCTGGCGCTCTAAATAGCCATGGTACATAGCATCTATTTCAATCTGCTCCAGTGCATCTGGCGCGATATCGGAAAGCTCCGGCCAGATGGCAACAAGCCTTTCAAAGCGGATAGTATTATGTGTCAAAAGATCAAAAGCCGAACGGCGCACCCCGTCCTGATTGATATGGACGCCGTGGGTCTTGAGCTGGTTAGGGGTGATATATAGATTGTCTAACGTTTCACGTGAAACACGTAATCTTTCTGCCTTATCCAGAAATAGTTTTTTGCGTTGTGATCCAACACATCCATATTTTATGCCCCTGCCCGTCAATCTTAAATCGGCGTTGTCGGCACGCAGGCTCAGCCGATATTCAGAGCGCGACGTAAACATACGGTAGGGTTCGCTAGTGCCATGGGTAATCAAATCATCTATCATTACCCCTATATAGGCATCACTACGGTGAAGGATAAAGGGTTCTGAACCGGCAGCTGCAAGGGCAGCGTTGATACCGGCAATAAGTCCCTGCCCACCCGCCTCTTCATAGCCGGTGGTGCCGTTTATCTGTCCGGCAAAATAAAGGCCATTTACTTTCTTGGTTTCCAAGGTTTGCTTCAATTCGCGTGGATCAACATAGTCATACTCAATGGCATAACCCGGGCGGATGACACGCGCATTTTCGAGTCCGGGAATCGTTTTTAGCAAGGCCAGCTGCACTTCTTCAGGTAGCGAGGTGGATATACCGTTGGGATATACCGTGTCGTCATCGAGGCCTTCCGGTTCAAGGAATATCTGGTGATTTGTACGGGCAGCAAAACGCACCACCTTGTCTTCAATAGAGGGGCAATAGCGCGGGCCGGTCGATTCAATCTGGCCGGAATACATCGGCGCGCGGTGGAGATTGGCGCGGATGATGTCGTGTGTTTCCTGCTGGGTGTGGGTAATGTAACAGGATATCTGCGGCACGGTGATGCGCTCGGTCATGTAAGAAAATGGGCGCGGCGGATTATCGCCTGGTTGGGCATCCAGCCTGTGCCATTCAACCGTCTTTCCATCCAGCCTTGGCGGGGTTCCGGTCTTGAGGCGGCCAACCATAAATTCAAGTTTTTTAAGGGTATTGGACAGGCCAATCGAGGGCGCTTCCCCTACCCGTCCGGCGCGGATTTTGACCTCGCCGATATGCATCAGCCCGTTGAGGAAAGTTCCCGTGGTCAGCACCACCTTGCCGCAGGAAAGTGTTTTGCCTGATTCCAGCACTACACCGGTGACGGCCTTGTCATCACTGATAATAAGGTCTTCTACCGATCCTTCGACAACGGTCAGCGTGTCATATTCCTGAAGTATGGACTGCACCGCCTGCCGGTAAAGTTTACGGTCGGCCTGCGCTCGCGGGCCATGCACGGCTGGGCCTTTGCTGGCATTTAAGATACGGTAATGGATACCGGCGCGGTCAATGGCGCGGCCCATCACCCCGTCCAGCGCGTCGATTTCTTTTACAAGCGTACCTTTTGCAATACCACCGATGGCAGGGTTACAGGACATTTCGCCAACGGTAACGGCTTTCTGGGTGACGAGTGCGGTGCGCGCGCCAACGCGCGCCGAAGCCGCCGCCGCTTCCGCGCCGGCATGCCCACCACCAATAACGATAACGTCGTAATCCATTGTTGCCCTATCCCCTGTTTCACGTGAAACAGACTATTTGCCTATGCAAAAACTTTTGAAGATGACGTCTAATACATCATCCACCTGAATTTTACCAGTAATTTTACCTACAGCCTGTGCCGCCTGCCGCAGCTCCTCGCATTTAAGCTCTAGTGGCAGGTCTTGCTTTGACTTTTCAAGATATTGGGATGCCTCGGTGAGCAACGCCCTGTGGCGGGCGCGGGTGATAAAACTGCCGCCAGAGAAGGAAAACCGCTCTACAATACGCTGCCTGATGGCGGCCAGTAATGTATCCACCCCTTCGCCCGTGCTGGTGGAAATAAATAACGGCTTCTTGTTAAGTGGGTTGGCAAGCGGGCCGGAAAATGGATTGCTTTCCCTGCCCTTGTCTTTCAGCAAGTCGCATTTATTGACTACGACAAACGATGCTTCGTCGACCAATGATGTGCTACCGCTTTCTGCTGACGGCCACTGGCCGCCATCGAACATCACCAGCTTGATGTCAGCGTTTGCGGCACGCTCCAGCGCACGGCGTATGCCCTCGGCTTCTATTTCATCGCGGCTCTCGCGTATGCCTGCCGTGTCCACCAGCACCACCGGATAGCCCGCAATATCCAGATGCACCTCGATGACGTCACGCGTGGTCCCTGCCCTGCTCGATACGATGGCGACGTCACGTTTGGCGATAACATTGAGCAAGCTGGATTTGCCGACATTGGGCGCACCCAGTATGGCGATGCTGATGCCGTCCCTTACCCGTTCGCCGCTGCGTTCATCCTGTAACGCTTCTTCGATACTGGACTGCAGATGGCTGATATCGGATGTCAGCTCAAACAAAACGGACTCGGGAATATCTTCGTCAGGAAAATCGATATAGGCCTCGAGATGCGCCAGCGCTTTGATGATGCGTGTGCGCAGCTGTTCGTAGAAATCGCTGAACTCGCCCTGCATCTGCCGCATGGCTTGTGATTTTTGCGCTTGCGTTTCAGCTTCGATTAAATCGGCCAGCCCTTCGGCCTCCATCAAATCCATTTTGTGGTTGAGGAATGCGCGACGTGTGAACTCGCCCGCGTCTGCTGCACGCAGGCCTTTCATACCAGAAAGCGCTGAAAGCAAGTCGCGCATCACGGCAAGGCCGCCATGCACCTGCAACTCGGCTACGTCCTCGCCGGTAAAGCTATGCGGCCCTTTGAAAAAAAGCGCGATGCCTTTATCTATCAATTCCCCTGTTGCAGGATGAAAAAAAGATGCATAATGCGCGCTCCGCGCAGTTACGGATTCCAGCCTGCATAATGTTTTCAGCGCCTGCAGCGCATGGGTTCCGGAAACGCGCAGCACGGCCACGCCGGATTTCCCCGGTGCGGTTGCCAAAGCAAAAATGGTATTTGCAAAGATTGTGTCGTTATTCGCCATGGTCTGGCTGTTAGCATAGTAAAGAGTCTGGGTAAATAGTTTGGGGGAAATAGGGTTGATGTCAAAAGCGGTAAGAATCTATAAAACGGGCGGACCAGACGTGCTCGCCTTTGAAGACGTGGAAATAGCAAGGCCAGGGCAGGGCGAGGTACTGGTGCGCCAGACGGCCGTGGGCATCAATTACATCGACATCTATCACCGTAGCGGCCTGTACCCGTTTTCATCCTATCCTGCCGGAATCGGGCTTGAAGCGGCTGGAATTATTGAAGAAACAGGAGAAGGGGTGGCGCAGTTCAAAGCGGGCGACCGTGTAGCTTACTGTGGTGGCGCGACGGGCGCATATGCTGAGCGCCGCGTGATGCCGGCAAACCAGCTGGTGAAAGTACCGGAGGCCGTGTCGGATGAAACGGCGGCAGCTGTGATGCTCAAGGGCCTGACAGCACATTACCTGCTGCGCAATACCTTTCGTGTGCAGAAGGGTGATACTATCCTTATTCATGCGGCCGCAGGCGGCGTAGGGCTTCTGGTATGCCAGTGGGCGAAATATCTGGGCGCTACCGTTATCGGCACCGTCAGCACGCAGGACAAGGCGGCGCTGGCCAAGCAGCATGGCTGCGACCATGCCATACTTTACACCCGCGATAGCGTGTCGGCGAAGATCAGGGAAATTACGAACGGGCGGGGGGTGGACGTGGTGTATGACTCGGTGGGAAAAACCACTTTCATGGACTCGCTCGATTGCCTTGTGAAATTCGGCATGATGGTGAGTTTCGGGCAATCCTCAGGCAAGATAGATCCGGTGGATCCGGCGCTATTTTCCCAAAAAGGTTCGATTTATTTTACGCGCCCGACACTGATGCACCATATCGCCGACCCCAAAATATATGCAGAAAACGCTGCGGAATTATTTGCATTAGTGGAGCAAAATATCCTGAAGGTGTTTATCGGCGATACTTACCCGCTCAGCGAAGCACGGCAGGCGCAGGTGGATCTGGAATCGCGTAAGACTACCGGCGCGTTGGTTCTTTTGCCATAAATTCATATATCCTAGTTGGTTAATTGGTGTTTTCGCTCCGGCAGATTCTGCTTGGGCTGTGCAGCAAAAGCCTGTATAAGCATTAATCAATGTTAATATAAAATCTGGGCTACCCCAGCGGGGTACAGAGCTGGCGATGACGGGACAACATCACATTTGCGACACACTAATTATTGGCGCGGGCCTTGCCGGAATCTCGGCGGCGCGCACGATAGAAGCGCATAACCGCTCGCAGGCGGGAGGCGCTGCCGTGACCTATACTGTGCTGGAAGCGGGGGATAAAATCGGCGGGCGTGTGCAAACGGAAAAACGGTCGGTGGCAGGCAACCCGCATGATGTTATCATCAATCCGGGAGCGCAATGGCTGCATGCCGACGTGCGTGCGGATACGCCGGAAAATCCGCTGCTGAAGCATGTGCGTGATGAATATAAAATGCCGCTGGTGCATGACGATATGCCACGCGTGTTTTATGACCGCGGCTTTCCCACGCGTTATAATCCCAGCATCCAGCGCATCAATACGGCGCGGCGCGTCATTGATAATTTTCAGGGGCCGGATACTGACCTTGCGACACTGTTCAACGAAACAAATCTTGGCACGCCTTCATCGCTGGCCACCACCTTTGGCGAGGTGGAAACCGGCGCGCCGCTGCATCAGGTAAGCGCCGTGGACGTGCGCGAGCTGGTGGCCTGTAACCGCGGCGAATTCACTAAAGAGGGGCTGGCCACATTTGTCGATAAATTTGCTGAAGACGTGAAGCCCAATATCAAGCTGAACAGTGCGGTAAAGAAGGTAAGCTGGCAACCAAATGGCCGCGAAGGGGTGGTGATTGAAACCGCTAACGGTGATACCTACCACGCCAAACGCTGCGTTATGACCACATCGGTCGGGGTACTGAAATCCGGCGCTATTGCGTTTGATCCGCCGTTACCGCCCGCACATGCCGAGAGCCTGTCGCACATCAATATGGGCAACTTCAACAAAATATTCTTGTTCTTCGACAAGGAGTTTAAATTTCCGGTCAATCACAACACCCACATGGATGTGCGCACCAAGAGTGGTGACGATGTGTTTTACCTTGCGCGTGACAACGGCCAGCAGCTGGTCACCACGTTCCTTGGCGGCGAGCTGGGGCAACTCTGTGACCGCGATCCTGACGCAGCGCGCGAATTGGCTATTCAGGGGTTGGCGGAAATCTGGGGTGATCAGGTACGCGGCCATATTGTGGATACGCGCGTTACCCAGTGGGGCAACGATCCGCTGGTACGCGGCGGGTATTCACGCGTGGAGGTGGGCCACCACCATGTGCGCCAGCAGCTTGCCGAGCCAATAGGCGGTGTGCTTTATCTGGCGGGTGAGGCGATGGGTACTATCAACCGCGAATCCGGCCGTAACTGGGCTACCCATATGGCAGGAGCGGCACTTTCTGGCGAACGCGCGGCGCGTGAAGTATTGCAAAGCTTGGACCGTGGCACAGCAGTTGCGGCCGCGCGTGCAGACGCTTCCATGACACGTTTTGTAAGCTAGCTAATAATTTATCCTTGGGGAATTTTTACCATAAAGGCCGCCTCGATGAGCGAGCGCGTATATTCGTGCTGCGGCTTTTCGAAAATCGTCTGTGTGTCGCCTTGCTCCACAATCACGCCTTTATGCATTACAATCACGCGGTGGGCGATGGCTTTCACCACACGCAAATCATGGCTGATGAACATGGTGCTCAGCCCGTATTTTGTTTGTAATTTCTTTAGTAAATCAATAATTTGCGCCTGAATGGACAAGTCGAGTGCCGAGGTCGGTTCGTCGAGTACCACAAAATCGGGCTTGAGTACCATGGCGCGGGCAATGCTGATACGCTGGCGCTGGCCGCCGCTGAATTCATGCGGGTAGCGGTCTTTCATATCCGGTGTGAGGCCTACCTCCAGTAATATCTCGTCCACGTCACGAAGGCGCTCAGCCTCGCCCTTGTGCGGGAAATGCACCCGCAACCCTTCTTCGATAATCTGGGACACATTCATGCGCGGGTTTAAGCTGCTATAGGGGTCTTGAAACACAATCTGCATCTGGCGGCGCAGGCGTTGCAGCGGCTCGCTGCTTAAGCGGTGGATGTCACGGCCCAGAAAGGCGATGCGCCCCTCGCTTTTAATCAGGCGTAGCAGGGCAAAGGCCAGTGTACTCTTGCCTGATCCAGACTCACCGACTATGCCAAGCGTTGAGCCTTTCGGTATCGTAATAGAAATATGGTCCACGGCCTTCACATAGCCTGCCGTGCGCCGGAACAGGCCTTTCAGGATGGGGAAATGTACCTTGAGATGTTCGCAGGCAAGCACATTGACCGGCTTGGCGGGCAATGCCACCGGCGGGCCTTTCGGCTCGGAGGAAAGCAGGTGCTGCGTGTAGCTGTGCTTGGGGTCGCTGAACACATCTTCTACATCGCCAATCTCTACTACTTCGCCTTGCGACATCACGGCCACGCGGTCGGCAAAGTGGCGTACGATGGTCAGGTCATGGGTGATGAACAATATGCCCATGTTGGTTTTTGCCTGTAATTGTTTCAGAAGTCTCAATATTTTTAACTGTATGGTTACATCCACAGCCGTGGTCGGCTCGTCGGCTATCAGCAGTTCGGGGTTGTTGGCCATGGCCATGGCAATCATTACCCTCTGGCGCTCGCCGCCGGAAAGCTGGTGGGGATAGGCGTCCAGCCGGTCTTTGAAATGCGTGAGGCCCACCGATGCCAGAAGCTCCTTCACTCGCTCCAGTGCCTGCGCACGCGTCACTTGCTGGTGGATATCGAGCATCTCCTTGATCTGCTGGCCGATGCTGTGCAGCGGGTTGAGCGCCGTCATCGGTTCTTGGAATACCATACCGATATGCTTGCCGCGCACTTTTTGCAGATGTTCGTCGGTAGCGCCGATAAGCTCCTGCCCGTTGAAATGGATGCTGCCCTGTATCAGCGCATTGGATGGCTGAAGCCCCAGGCAGGATAGCGCTGTCAGCGATTTTCCCGAGCCGGACTCGCCGACCACCGCCAGTGTCTCACCCTTGTTTAAGGTCAGGGACACCTGCTTCAGCACTTCCTTGGGCGCAAACCCAACCTGCTTGGCAGGGAAGGCCAGTGACAGCTTATTGATGGACAATAACAGATCGCTCATGCGGCCGCTCCTTTTGGCAGGCCCTTGCGTGGGTCAAAGGCATCGCGTACGGCCTCGGAAATAAACACAATCAGCACCAAAAGCAGGCCGATGGTGACAAAGCCGGTAAAGCCAAGCCACGGGGCTTGCAGGTTGCTTTTGCCCTGCAAGAGCAGCTCGCCCAGCGATGCCGAGCCTGGGGGCAGGCCAAAGCCGAGGAAATCAAGTGTGGTCAGCGCCGTGACGCCGCCGCTCATCAGGAATGGCACCATGGTCATGGCGGAGGTGAGCGCGTTAGGCAGCACATGGCGCAGCATGATGCGCATTTCCGATACACCGAGCGCGCGTGCCGCCTTCACATAGTCGAAATTGCGCGTGCGCAGGAATTCGGCGCGCACCACATGCGTCAGGCTCATCCACGAAAACAGAAGCAATATGCCCAGCAGCCACCCGAAATTGGGAGTGACGATGCTGGCAAGAATAATCAGCAGAAAAAGCTCGGGCAGGCCCGACCAGATTTCGATAAAGCGTTGGAACAGCAAATCCGTCCAGCCGCCGAAATAACCCTGCACAGCGCCTGCCATAACGCCTACGATAGAGCTGACAATGGTTAGTGTCAGGCCAAACAGCACCGAGATGCGGAACCCGTAAATCAGGCGCGCCAGCACGTCGCGCCCCTGATCGTCCGTGCCCAGCCAGTTATTGGCGGTAGGCGGCGAGGGGGCTGGCCTGCCAAGGTCATAATTGATGGTGGAATAGCTGTAGCGTATGGGCGGCCACACAATCCAGCCATTGGAATTGATGCGTTCCATGATGAACGGGTCGCGGTACGAAGCCTCGGCGTCAAAATCGCCGCCGAAGGTTTTTTCGCTGTAGGTGGTAAAGACGGGAAAATAATAATTATCATTATATTTCAATAAAATAGGCTTGTCGTTGGCAATCAGCTCGGCAAACAGGCTGATGCCAAACAATGCAAGGAAAATCCACAGGCTGATAAAGCCACGGCGGTTGGCGCGGAACATGCGCAGGCGGTGGCGGGTTAAGGGGGAGAGTTTGCGTGTCATTTACGGAAACGCTCCATCCAGTCAAGCGTATGGTGGATAACCTTATCCCAGTTGCGTAGCAGCGCGTGGTTATCACCCGGCCAAACAAGCAGCTCATGGGTAATGCCGTGCTGCTTGAGGATGTCAGCAAGCTTCTGGCTCTGGTTGACATGCACGCGGTTGTCGGCATCGCCGTGATGCAACTGGATGGGTACGGTAAGTTCGCCCGCCCAATAGACGACTGAACGGTTCTTGTATTCCTCCTCGCGCGATTTATCGTTTTTGACAATCAGGCGGTGGAATACATGTTCTTCAATGTCTGGACGTTCCTGTGCCGTCTGGAACAGATCGGCCATGCCGGCAAGTCCCACAGCAGCATTTACAGGCGCACCGCGGCGCAGCGCAAGATAGGTCATCATGGCGCCGCGTGAATGGCCGATCATATAAACATTGCGGCCATCAAAGCCCGGATGTTCGCTGGCGCGCTCAATCAGCCTGAGTACGTCATTCACATCATTGCCGCCAAATTCCTCTACGCCGTCGCCGCCGTCCGTGCCGCGGTAGTTGGATGCGGCAACGAGATAGCCTTTCTGGGCGTAAGGCACCATGGAGCGCATGGCCGAAAGCAGCGTCAGTTTGCCGAATTCACGGCTGCCGCCACGGTTGTAAATCACCAGCGGGTGGGCGCCGCGCGACCAGTTTTCCGGTTCGGCGAGCAGGCCGGTGACGGTAAGATGATCGCTATCATAGGCGATGCGCCAAACCTTGACGTCACCCAACGCCTGATAGCTTTCCAGCATCTTGGAATAGGCTTGCGGGGGCAGGGGGCTGGGGAAGGCGTGTACCTTGTTGAGGTGTTCCAGCGTGTGGGGGACGAACGGTTCCTGTGTTATGAGATGTGGAATCATACGCCCCTGCGCTCAAAGTCGATGCGTGGGTCAACGGCGACATAAATCAGGTCACCGATGAGGCCGAAAATGAGGCCGATGAAGGTGAAAATATACAGCGTGCCGAACATCACCGGATAGTCGCGGTTGATAACCGCCTCGTAGCCGAGAAGGCCAAGGCCGTTGAGCGAGAAAATAATTTCAATCAGCAGAGCGCTGGTGAACAAGATGCGCAGCAAAGCATTAGGGAATCCGGCAATCACAATCAGCATGGCGTTGCGGAAAATATGGCCGTAAAGCACCTGACGGGTACTCAGGCCCTTGGCGCGGGCGGTGAGTACATATTGCTTGTTGATTTCATCCAGAAAGCAATTTTTAGTGAGCATGGTTAATGACGCAAAACCGCTGATAACCATGGCCAGCACCGGCAGGGCAATATGCCAGAAATAATCAACCACCTTGCCGGCGCCGCCCAGTTCGTTCCAATTGTCGGACACCAGCCCTTTCATTGGAAACCATTGGAAATAATTGCCGCCGGCAAACAGGATAATAAGCAAAATGGCGAACAAAAAACTGGGGATGGCGTAGCCGATGATAATCGCCCAGCTCGTCCAGATATCAAACGGCGTGCCGTCGCGCACTGCCTTGCGTATGCCCAGCGGAATAGACACCAGATAGACAATCAGCGTGGTCCACAGGCCAAGGGAGATGGTGACGGGCAAGGTTTGCTTGATAAGGTCTATCACGCTCTGGTTGCGGAAAAAACTTTCGCCGAAATCAAAGCGCAGGTAGCTGCTCATCATCTGCGTGAAGCGCTCCAGCGGCGATTTATCGAAGCCGTACATTTTTTCGATACGCTTGATAATTTCCGGGTCCAGCCCGCCGCGTCCGCGGTAAAGTGCCTCGATATTGCTGCCCTGCGTAGCAGGTTTAGCGCCAAAATCAGTGCCGCTGCCGCTGATGCGCGCTGTTGCGGCGTCGGCGGAGGTGATGTTGGTCAACTGCGCTACCATGCGTTCCACAGGGCCGCCGGGCGCGGCCTGCACAATAATGAAATTGAGCACCATTATCCCGAACAGAGTAGGGATCATCATCAGCAGACGTCGGATGATATAGGCGGTCATGGAGGGGTGACAGATGGTTCGTGGTTGGTGACAGGAGTGATTTATAGCAGACTAAAATCCGCTCGTCACCCCTGTCTGTCCGCTAAAAACTATTTGCTTATTTTACCCACCATGTCTGGAAGCCGAGATTATATTTCGGCGAGATGTCGGGCATGCCGAACTTGTTCCAGTAAGCCACGCGGAATACGCCGGAATGCCAGTGCGGAATGACGTAATGCTCAGAAAGCAGCACACGGTCGAGCGCGCGTCCGGCAGCAACTAAGCTTTCTTTGTCCTGCGCGTTTGTCAGCGATTCCAGCATAGCATCGACTACCTTATTCTTCACGCCGCCGAGATTGTTGCTGCCCTTGACGTCGGCCTGCGAGGAGTGCCACAGCGCCATCTGTTCGTTGCCGGGGAAAAACAGGCCACGGTTAATCCAGATGGAGACGACGTCAAAATCGCTCTCGTCCGTGCGTTTCTGGTACTGCGAATCATCGACAATGCGGATAGCAGACGCAATGCCGAGGCGTTCAAGGTTTTTGCGCATGGGGCCGATAACGCGCTCCAGCGTCGGCTGGCGCAGCATGAATTCGACCGATAGCTGCTCGCCCTTGGCATCCACGCGCTTGCCGTCCTTAATCATATAGCCGGCATCTTCCAGCAGCTTCTGGGCAATCAGCAGGCTTTCGCGCGCATTGCCCTGCCCGTCAGTGACGGGGTTGGCGAATTCATGCTCCAGCGTGCCAGCGGGAAGGTCGGTGGCAAAGGGGCTGAGTAGCTCGAGTTCTTTGCCAGCGGGTGCGCCTTTGGACTGGAACTCGGTGTTTTCAAAGAAACTCTTGTTGCGGACATACGCGCCATAGAAAATGGTTTTGTTCTGCCATTCAAAATCCATGCTGCGGGAAATGGCTTCACGCACGCGGCGGTCGGCGAACTTGGCCTTGCGCGTGTTGAAAATGAAAGACTGCATGCCCTGCGGCGTGTAGTCGGGGATTTCGCGCTTGACGACGCGGCCGTCGCGCACGGCGGGGGTGTCGTAGGCGGTGGCCCAGTTGCGGGCGATATATTCGCGGCGGAAGTCATACTCACCCGCCTTCAGCCCTTCGAGCGACACGTTTTCGTCGCGGTAGAGGTCGTAGCGTATGGTATCAAAGTTGTTCTGGCCCTTGTTGACGGCCAGATCCTGCGCCCAATAATCCTTCACCCGCGCATACACAATGGCGCGGCCGGGATCGACGCTCTCGATTTTGTATGCGCCGCTGCCTAGAGGCGGCTCAAGCGTGGTTTTTTCAAAATCTTGCTTGCTGTAATAGGCCTTGGAAATGACAGGCATTGCGCCTGCCAGCATAGGCAATTCACGGTTTTTGGTGTCGTTGAAGGTGAATTTTACACTGCGCTCACCTGTTTTTTCGCAAGCAATTATCGGCGTGTACATGATTTTGTAAGTGGGATCGCCCTTGTCTTTTAATGTGTGGAAAGAAAACACCACATCATCGGCCGTAATCGGCGTACCATCATGCCAGCGCGCCTGCGGACGCAGGGTGAATTCGGCGTAGCTGTTATCCGGCGCGAGTGTCACGCTTTCGGCAATCAGCCCGTACATGGATTGCGGCTCGTCTTGCGACTGCACCATCAGGGAATCAAATACCGTAGCTAATCCGGGCGCTTTCACGCCCTTCAGGATGAAGGGGTTGACGCTGTCGAAGCTGCCGGTTTCCGCCAGCTTTACCGCGCCGCCCTTGGGCGCGTTCGGGTTTACATATTCAAAATGTGTGAAGCCTTGCGGGTATTTTAGATCGCCATAAAGCGCGATGGCGTAACGCGGGCCAAGGGTTTCAGTCAATACTGGGGCTTCGGCCAATACAGGGGTGACAAAGGCAAAAACAATGGCGCTGGCGGCGCCGAGCAGAACTGATTTCATTGTTTATGCGCTTCCCCATGGGCCTTTTTTGCCACCGCCGGACGGCTCAGATCCGCCGTCATGCTGGCGGTTGCGGATGGTTTCAAACACGCCAAGTGCCTGCGCTACCATCGAGCCTGCGTCATTGGCGTTAGCGGGTAGTAGCATGGTGGTGCTTTTTTTGGCTAGTTCGCGGAAAGCGCTGACATATTGTTCGGCGATTTTCAATGACACGGCTTCACTGCCGCCCTGTTTATGGATGGCCAGCGCCACTACTTCGATGCCCTTGGCGGTGGCTTCGGCAACGGCGAATATGGCTTCGGCTTCACCTTTGGCGCGGTTGATCTGGTCGGTCATAGCACCTTCAGACGCCAGCACCACTTCCTGCTTGTCGGCCTGCGCTGTGTTTATCTGCGCTTGCTGCTTACCTTCGGATTCAAGGATGAGCGCGCGCTTCTGACGGTCGGCGGCTACTTGCAATTCCATGGCTTTCAGTACGGAAGTAGGGGGCGTAATGTTCTTGATTTCATAACGCATGCACTGGATGCCCCATGTCTGCGCTGCCTGGTTGATGGAGCTGACGATATTGGCGTTTAGGGTTTCGCGTTCTTCAAAGGTTTTATCGAGTGTCAGCTTGCCGATTTCCGAGCGCATGGTGGTTTGCGCCAGCAGCTGCACGGCGTAAATAGGGCTGCTGACACCGTAGGATGCAGCTATGGGATCGGTGATACGCACATAGAGAATGCCGTCCAGATTGAGCGTTACGTTGTCACGCGTGATGCCTGCCTGTTCCGGCACTTCCACTGCATGTTCCTTCAGCGAATGCTTGTAGGCAACGCGCTGGTAAAAGGGAATGATGATGTTAAGTCCGGGTTGCAGCGTGCGGTTGAATTTGCCGACGCTTTCAATCACCCATGCTTCCTGTTGCGGCACGGCCTTGATACCGGCCAGCACGATAATCATTACCAATGCGGCTAATGCTAATAACGGTTCCATCCTGTTGCTCCTTTAAAGCGAAATGGGTGATTCTAGTGTTTGGGCTTAATGATCAGCGTAGCGCCGACGACAGATACAATTTCGGCAATGCTGCCGCCCTCCAGATGATCGACTCCGGCATGTTCTGACAGCTTGGCTTTCATGATTGTACCCGACCATGTGACTTCACCGCTGTCGCGGTTGACGCCCTGACTGCCGACATAGACGGTGTCGCCGACCATGTTCTTGTATCCGGTGCCGGGTTTGCCGTTACGCAGTTTTTGCAGTGGTTTCCATAGGATGGCGGCCCAGATGGCGCTGGCGATAAAGAAGAGTATGAACTGGTAGCCGGTGGCGTCGGCGGCCAGCATGTCGAGATAAAGCACTGTGCCGGTAGTGATGGCTCCCAGTCCGGCAAAGAGGAGACCGGCGCCAGGGAAGCCGAAAATTTCAATCGCAAGCAATATGACTCCGGCTATCAGCCATGCATAAGTTACGCTCATTTCCATAAATGTCCCCTCAGTTTACCTAGATGTTGTCAGGTGTGAGCATCCAGACTTCCGGACGTTCCCGCAAGATTTATTTAGGCAATGGCAACGGCGAATCATTCAGTGTGTTCAGGTACGCAATCAGGTTGGCGCGGTCCTGCGGGTTGGAAATACCGGCAAAGGACATTTTGTTGCCTGGTACGGATTTCTTGGGATTAGCAAGGAATTCCGACAATTCCTGAAAGCCCCATTTTTTATCTTTCATGCCTGAAAGCGCAGCGGAATAGCTATAACCTGCTTTGCTGGCAAAGCTGCTGCCCACCAGATTCCACTGGTTGGGGCCGACGCCGTGTTTTCCACCTTTATCAAAGCTGTGGCAGGCGGTGCATTTTTTGGCCACGCCTTCACCGGCTTTTACATCAGCCTTTGCAAGGAGTTCAGCAATATTAACCGGTTTTTCTTCAGCAGCGGGTGTGGCTGTCTGCGTTCCTTCCGTTTCAGCACCTTCGATGGTGTAGCCGCGCTTGGCGTGCTTGTCGTCATGGGCGCTCATGCTGCCGTGATAGAGGCCCTCGCTCATCAGGCCCGTGACCATGGCGATAACACCTGCTAGAAGAACCGCACCGGCAATTTTATTGATTTCAATTCCAGAACCAGACATATAAACCTTGTATTATGAAATAATTATACCAAAGACGGATGCCTTTATAATATGCTATCCCCCCCGATTTCAATAAATAATTATTGGCAATAAAGAATATGGGCCTATTTCAAAATAGAGGAAAGTTGTGAATCCTATCGTTTTAATACCGGCGCGCATGGCGTCCACACGCTTGCCAGACAAGCCCTTAGCCCTGATTGCGGGTAAACCCATGATTGTACATGTATGGCAGCGTGCGGTGGATGCAGGTGTGGGCGAGGTAGTGGTGGCCTGTGACGGCGAGGCGATTGCCGAGGCAATAACCAAGGCCGGAGGTAGGGCAGTGCTGACTGATCCCGACCTGCCGTCCGGCTCTGACCGTATCTGGCAGGCACTGGGGAAAGTCGATGGCGGAAAAAAACACGACGTTATTATCAATGTGCAGGGTGACATGCCTACGCTAGATCCGGACGTGATTCGTCAGGTGCTTTCGCTGTTGTCTGACAAAGAGGTGGATATCGCTACGCTGGCCGCACCGATTAGCGACGAACATGAAAAAATTGATCCGGCGGTGGTCAAGCCCGTCATTGCTCTCTCGCCGGACGGCGTTCGTGGCCGCGCCCTCTATTTCTCAAGGCAACCCGTGCCTTACGGCGAGGGAACGCTTTACCACCATATCGGATTATATGCCTATCGTAGGGCGGCGCTGGAGAAATTTGTGTCGCTGCCGCCGAGTTTGCTTGAAAAACGCGAAAAACTGGAGCAGCTTAGGGCGCTCGAAGCGGGAATGCGCATCGGTATCGCCGTGGTAGCTACGGTGCCGCCGGGCGTCGATACGCCGGAAACATTAAACAAAGCGAGGCAATGGCATGAACAAGCCGTCAACTAACACTGCACGATATGACGTAACCGGCATTGGTAATGCCATAGTGGACGTGCTGGGGTTCGTCGATGACGAGTTCCTGACCAAGAACAACCTGAACAAGGGCAGCATGCTGTTGGTCGATGAAGCGCGCGCCGCGCAGCTTTACGCGCAGATGGGGCAGGCGACGGAATGCTCCGGTGGTTCGGTAGCTAACAGCCTTGCCGGTCTTGCATCACTGGGTGCAAAAACCGCCTTTATCGGCAAAGTGAAAAACGACCAGCTCGGCTCCATCTTCACCCATGACCTGCACACGGTGGGTGTGAATTTCACCAGCAAACCAGCAGCTGACGGCCCTTCGACCGCCAGTTGCCTTGTCTGTGTAACGCCTGATGCGCAGCGCACCATGGCCACCTATATCGGCGCCTGCAGCGATGTGTCGGAAGTTGATATCGACCAGCAACAGGTAAGCCAGGCGGCGGTGCTTTATATTGAGGGTTACCTGTGGGATACCGAACATGCCAAGGCGGCTATCCGCCGTGCGATGAAAGTTGCGCGTGATGCGGGCCGCAAGGTGGCCTTCACCTTGTCTGACACGTTCTGCGTTGACCGCCACCGCGCTGAATTCATCGAGCTTATCAAGAATGATATCGATATTTTGTTTGCCAACGAAGCCGAGGCGAAATCGCTCTACCAGTTGCAAAATGGCGATGAAGCCGTCAACAAGCTGCGCGGTATGTGCGAAATTATCGCTGTTACCCGCAGCGAAAAAGGCAGCGTGGTACTCACTGAAGGCGATGTGCATAGCGCACCGGCGCAAACTGTACACCGCGTGATTGACACTACCGGAGCCGGCGATCTCTATGCCAGCGGATTTTTATTCGGCCTTACGCGCGGTTGGGATATGGGTTCATGCGCCATGCTCGGCAATTGTTGCGCTGCCGAAATCATCCAGCAGGTCGGTGCGCGCAGCTTGCGTCCCCTGAAGGAACTGGTCGCTTGATACGGACGCAGTGATTCCTCCCTCCGTAGCGATTTATTTTCACCCGCGCATCATCACCATTGCGCTGCTCGGTTTTTCCAGCGGCCTGCCTTTAGCGCTGACCAGCGCCACGCTCGGTTTCTGGCTGGCGGAGGCTGGCGTAAGCCTGAAGGAAATCGCTATCTTCGGGCTGGTAGCCACGCCCTACACGCTTAAGTTCCTGTGGGCGCCGCTGATGGACGCAGCGCCCATTCCCATACTCCATAAACTATTGGGGCGCAGGCGCAGCTGGCTGATTGTTAGCCAATGCGTGCTGATGGCCAGTATTATTTTTCTTGGCCTGTCCAATCCGGCGGAAGCGCCGTGGTGGATGGCACTGGCGGCGCTGATGGTGGCTTTTTCTTCGGCCAGTCAGGACATAGTGATTGATGCTTACCGCGTAGAAATACTCAAGCCCGAGCAATATGGCGCAGGGGCGGCGGCGATTATTTTTGGCTACCGCATGGGTATGATAGCGGCAGGCGCGGGGGCGCTGTTTTTTTCTAAATATTATGGTTGGGAATTTACCTATTTTGTCATGGCAGCGCTGGTGCTGGTGGGTATGGCGACCGTGCTTATCAATAAAGAACCGGAAATCGTGCATGAACAGACCAAGGCGCGGCAGCACGGTGTTGTGCCGTGGCTGTATCACGCAGTGGTCATGCCGTTTGGCGATTTCATGCGCCGCAAATACTGGCTGGGCATTTTGCTGTTCATCCTTCTTTATAAATTATCGGATGCCTTTATGGGCGTGATGGCCAGCCCCTTTTATGTCAAAATCGGCTTCGACAAGGCCGACATCGCTACCATTGTCAAAGTCTATGGTGTGATTGCCACCATCCTTGGCGGCTTCATCGGCGGCTCGATGGTGCTGCGTCTTGGCATGGTGCGCAGCTTGTGGATTTGCGGTCTGGCGCAGATGCTGACTAATTTGATGTTCACGGCGCAGGCGGCCATCGGCCCTGACACCGGATTCCTGACGCTGACCATTACCCTTGAAAATCTAAGCGGTGGCATGGGCGGTGCCGCATTCGTCGCTTTTATGAGCCGCCTGTGCAATGTGCAGTTCACGGCCACGCAATATGCGCTGCTGTCTTCTTTCGCATCCTTTGGCCGCACATGGCTATCCGCCCCTGCGGGCTGGTTTGCCGAGGTGATGGGCTGGCCGCTGTTCTTTGCCTTTTCCACCGTGCTGGGCGTCCCCGGCCTTATTTGCCTGTGGTGGTTGAGTAGGAAAATAGATATAGAAAATTCAGGCAGATAAAAGAAAACCTCAGGGTTAATATTTATTAATAATTCTTGATGTATAATGGGCGCTGTGCTAATGAACTCGCCAAATTTATAGGTTATTGGATAATATTATGCCTAACGAGATATCGGAAACCGACGAAGACGATTTGCGCAAGCGGCCGGATAATGACGAAGACATGTATCTGAAAGGCGCACATGCACTGCGTCCGTCCCTGTTGGGTAAAATTGACCACAGGGAACTCGTAAATGGTCCTTACAAAGGGCCTGCTGAAATATCGGCCACCATGATTACGGCCGCTGAAAATTTTCTACAAATAGTATCTAATGATAAAAATCTTGGGATGTTGAAGGGGGCGCAACTGATTGGACTGAATGTACCTTCCCACCCTATTGCAGCAGAAGCGCATGCGCTGGGAGTCAGGCTTGTGCAGTCTGCCGATAGAATAGTAAACGGCAAGTCAGTCGGTCAGACCAGGGTGAACTGGCTTTATAACATTCATAGACGTTTTGATAAACTTGACGAAAAGATTGAAGAAAGGCTGATATTCAGCGAACCAGTTGAGCGCGATATGCTCACCAACCTAAGGCGGTCCCTAAAACTTATGCAGGACCTAGTAAAAGAAAGCGGGCTGCAAGAAGCCATGCCTTCATCCAAACCGGAATTGCCAGGCCGCTAAATTAAGCCCACTTCACTTCCGGCGGCAGTGACATCAGGATAGCGTCGGTATTGCCCCCCGTCATCAGCCCGAAGCGCGTGCCGCGGTCATAGAGTAAATTGAATTCCACATAGCGCCCGCGTTTTGCCAGCTGCCACTCGCGCTGCTCTGGCGTCCATGATTCATGCATATGTTTGCGCACGATGGCGGGGTAAATGTCGGCGAATGTTTTGCCTACATCCTGCGTGAAGGCGAAATCCTTCTGCCAGTTGCCGGTGTCTATATAGTCATAAAAGATGCCGCCGATGCCGCGTGGTTCGTTGCGGTGCTTGAGGAAGAAATATTCGTCACACCATTTTTTAAATTTTTCGTAGTAGGATGGGTCGGCGCGGTCGCACGCGGACTTGAAGGCGGCATGAAAATCATTTGTGTCCTGTTCGTTGGGATACATGGGCGTCAGGTCGCCGCCGCCGCCAAACCAGTGTTTAGTGTTATCGCCAATCACAATCATGCGCGTGTTCATGTGTACGGCAGGCACTAGCGGCGAACACATATGCGCCACCAGCGAAATGCCGCTGGCCCAGAATTTCGGGTTTTTGTCGGCGCCGGGGATTTCCTTGCGCATGATTTCCGAGAACTCGCCATGCACGGTGGAGATATTGACTCCGACTTTTTCGAACACGCGGCCCTTCATGACGGACATCTCACCGCCGCCGCCCTCGGCGCGTTGCCACGGCGTGCGCGCAAAATGGCCGGCTGGCTTGCTGCTTCCCGATAGCTCATCTTCGAGCGCTTCAAAGCGTTTACATATATCGTCACGCAGCTGACGGAACCACGCACTGGCCTTTGCTTTCTGTTCTTCGGTTACCATATTCTTCGTCTTTCTATTTTTACGTCACCTGTGCGCACACAAAACTGCCCGTCTGGCGCAGTGCTTCTCCAAGCACCATGCTGGCCGCTTGCACGATGTTCAGCGAGCGCACACCCGACTGTACCGGAATGCGTAAGCGCGCGTCGGCCGCATCACGCACATAATCCGGCACGCCTGCCGATTCGCGGCCCAGCAATAATATGTCGCCCGGCTGGTACGAAAATTCCGTGTACATGCTGCTAGCATGGGTGGAAAGCAATAACAACCGCGAGGGTTTCTGTATTTGCTTATAATCAAGAAAATGCTGCCACGAGATATGGCGTTGCAGGCGTACATGGTCGATGTAATCCATGGCCGCGCGGTGTAATAATTTGTTATTTAAAGGGAATCCGCAAGGTTCAATAATATGCAGCGGGGTGTCCATGCAGGCGCACAGCCGTATCATGCTGCCCGTATTCTGCGGGATATCGGGTTCAAACATGGCCAGAGACAACATAGCAATAACGTGCTGTATTTTATTTATATTACGACGTAAACCAAAACGTCATAAAAAAGCGGTTTATGAATACATAAAAATTTGGCAAAATTAGATAGATAAAAGGGTAGTTAGGGTATAACCGACACCCATTCAAGAAAAAAGGTGAAATCATGCCTGTAGGTGGCCCAGATCCTCGATTTAATGCCTTTTATATGCTGACCGGCGTTACTTTTGTAAGCTTTGCGTCCGGCTTTGGCGTGTGCCTGTTCAACCTCGACACCGTAGATGCCTGCGTTGCCGTGGCTAATGAATGGGTGGTTATCTTCCGCCAGATGGGCGATCACCTGATTGCCTGGGGATTTGCGATTATGCGGGCGGTATTCTAATACCGGTTGCATCCTAGTAGCGCGGTCGGATTTCCCCCGTATGATTTATGGGCGAAAATTCGTTTCTATAGTTGAAACTTCAGATACTTTTGTTTAGAAACGGCTCGACGATAATTTGTTGAGTATGTTTCATGAGCAATCCATCCAAGCAATCTTCTCCTGCAACCTCCACCGAATCCACGCGCCGTGACTTCATGGTGCTGACCGGATCCGCCATGGCTGGCCTCGGTGCCTGCTCTGTGGTGTGGCCGTTCATTCACAGTATGAACCCTGCCGCTGACGTGCTGGCGCTTGCCTCAGTCGAAGTTGACCTCGCGCCTATTCAGCCCGGCCAGACCATCAAGGTCAAATGGCGCGGCGTTCCTGTGTTTATCCGCCACCGCACTCCAGACGACATCAAGGAAGCGCGTGCTGTGAATGTAAGCGACCTGCCTGATCCGGAATCGGATGAAATGCGCGTAAAGAAGGGCAGCGAGCAATGGCTCATCATGGTGGGTGTATGCACACATCTCGGCTGCATCCCCATGGGCGGCGCCGGTGAATATGGCGGCACAAACAAGGGTGGCTGGTTCTGTCCCTGCCATGGTTCGCACTATGATACTTCCGGCCGCATCCGCAAAGGTCCTGCGCCCAAGAACCTTGCCGTGCCGCAATATGAATTTCTCGCCAATAACCGCGTTAAGATCGGATAGTTATGGCCAATATTGATTTGAATACGCCTCCAGCAGAAATAACGCGGATTGATGGAACGCCTTTGTTCTCGGCTGAGCAGTTAAATACACTTAAAAGCAGTAATACCCACCATGCTGTCAGTCAGTTTTTATCTATGGTTGTAACGCCTACGGGTAATATCGCGATGCAGCGCGTTCTAGGGGTTTCCAGTGAGAAGCTGACCGAAATGGTAGCGCAAACAGCAGTTCAAAGCCTTGAGATTGAAAAGGCCATCGAAGATGCTGGATACCCTATGCGCGGGTTGAAGCTGGCCATTGAAAGACTGCGCGCTGAAAAAAGTCAGACCGCAGCATGGACGGAGCAGCCTAAGAAAGCTGGTGAAATATCTCGTTAGAATAACTTAAAATGATAAATCTAGTGGTTTTATGACAAATATAAATTCTAAATCATCTGAAAAAAAATCCGTCATGGGCTGGATCGAGCACAGGCTGCCTGTTTTCTCGTTTCTCGACCACAGCCTCGGCAGCAAATATCCCGCGCCGCGCAATCTAAACTACTGGTGGAATTTCGGTTCCGTTGCCGGCATCTGTCTTGTCATACAGATTCTCACCGGCCTGTTCCTTGCCATGCATTACACGCCGCACGTCAACATGGCGTTCGACAGCGTTGAACATATCATGCGCAGCGTGAACTATGGCTGGCTGCTGCGTTATGTGCATGCGGTGGGCGCGTCGATGTTTTTTGTCGTGGTTTATATCCATATTTTCCGTGGCCTCTATTTCGGTTCTTACAAATCCCCGCGCGAAATCCTCTGGTGGTTAGGTATCATCATCTACCTGCTGATGATGGCCACCGCTTTCATGGGCTATGTATTGCCATGGGGTCAGATGAGTTTCTGGGGCGCAACCGTAATTACCAACCTGTTCTCCGCTATCCCTGGCATCGGCGAGCCGATTGTCAACTGGCTGTGGGGCGGCTTCTCTGTTGACAACCCTACGCTCAACCGCTTTTTTGCACTGCATTTCCTGCTGCCGTTCGTGATTGTTGGTGTGGTGGTGTTCCATATCTGGGCGCTGCACCAGCACGGCTCCAACAACCCGCTGGGCATCGATGTCAAAACCCCGCAGGATACCATTCCCTTCCATCCTTATTATACGGTGAAGGATGCGTTTGGTTTCGGCGTGTTCTTTATTATATTTGCGTGGTTCGTGTTTTTTGCGCCCAATTCACTGGGTCACCCTGACAACTACATTCCCGCCAACCCGATGGTTACGCCGGCGCATATTGTACCCGAATGGTACTATTTGCCGTTCTACGCCATCCTGCGCGCTGTTCCTGACAAATTGTTTGGCGTCATTGCCATGTTTGCCGCGATACTGATTTTTTTCGTGTTGCCGTGGATCGACCGTTCCAAAGTGCGCAGCGCTACGTTCCGCCCCACCTTCAAGATTATGTTCTGGGTGTTCGTGGCAGACTGCGTTTTGCTGGGCTATATAGGTGCGAAGCCGGCGGAAGGTGTGTATTTAATTATTGGCCGTGTCGCCACTGTCTATTACTTCGCGCATTTCGCCCTGCTGTATTACATCAGCGGCCGTGAAAAAACACTGCCCCTGCCGGAAAGCATCAGCAAAGCGGTGCTAACCTCGCATTCGGCCCATTAAACATACAGGTAATGCCCATGAAAAAACTGCATTTTATTGTTGCTGCAACGGTTGCCAGCCTCACGCTTGGCGGATACGCGCTCGCCGCAACTGGTGAAACCAAGCCGCCCCGCAAAATGGACTGGGCGTTTGACGGGGTGTTCGGCAAGGTTGATAAACAGTCTGCCCAGCGCGGCTTTCAGGTCTATAAGGAAGTATGTTCGGCCTGCCACGGTTTGACGCGCATTGCCTTCCGCAATCTGCAGGATATTGGCTTCAGCGAAGCAGAAGTAAAGGCGTTAGCAGCCAGCTACCAAATTAAAGACGGCCCCAATGACATGGGCGACATGTTTGAACGTGCTGGCCGCCCATCGGATTATTTTGTGCCTCCCTTTGCCAATGAAGCTGCGGGCCGTGCCGCCCATAACGGCGCCTATCCGACGGATCTCAGCCTGATAATCAAGGCACGTTCTGATGGCGCCAACTATGTCTATTCGCTGCTGACCGGCTATAGTGCCGCGCCTGCTGACATGCATCTTGGTGACGGCCAGCATTACAACGCTTACTTCCCCGGCGGCGCACTGGCGATGCCGGCACCATTGTCGGAAGGGCAGGTCAGCTACAGCGATGGCACGCCTGCAACCGTAGATCAGATGTCGCGTGACGTTGTGACGTTCCTGCAATGGGCTGCCGAGCCGGAAATGGAGTCGCGCAAGCAGATGGGCATCAAGGTGCTTATCTATCTGGCCATCTTCACGGTATTCATGTATTTTGCCAAACGTAATATCTGGAAAAAAATACACTAAGCTTTGGGCCTGGCCCAAACACCTTAAGAAAGGACGGCGATGCGTTTTGCCTGCAGGGCGATAACGAGGGTTGTGCTTGCGCTTGCTTTGGCGGGGCCTGCCCATGCCGATCCCAGTGCCACGCAGCAGGACAATAGCGAAGTTTTAAGGAAGCGCTTTGGTGAGAAGCCTATTGTTTCATCGAAAGAGCCGGTGTTGCTCAAGGCCGACCAGATGGACTACGACCAGAATAACGAAATCGTCGTGGCTTCGGGTAAGGTGGAGGTAGCGCAGGGCGACACTATATTGCTTGCCGACCAGCTGATTTATGACCACCAGCACAACCGTGTCGAGGCGCATGGCAACGTCAGTATGCTGCAACCTTCGGGTGATGTGTATTTTGCGCAGCAGGTGGAGTTGCAGGACAACCTGAAGGAGGGCGTCATCCGCCATTTCAAGGCGCG
Source organism: Alphaproteobacteria bacterium (assembly GCA_020049775.1). GTDB lineage: Bacteria > Pseudomonadota > Alphaproteobacteria > Rickettsiales > SXRF01 > JAGVKI01. Next base: position 44,009 of record JAGVLO010000003.1, read on the forward strand.
TCTGTCGGATAATTCCAAGTTTGTGGCTAACGGTGCCAAAAAGGTCGATGAGAATGTCGTGGAGCTGTACAAGGCCGTCTATACGCCCTGTAACTGCGGCGAAAACGGCGACACCAGCCCGCCGCTGTGGCAGCTGAAAGCCGACCACGCTATTATCGATACGCAAGAACAAAAAGTGCGTTATGAAAATGCTTATCTGGACGTGTTTGGTAATTCGGTTTTCTATACGCCGTATTTTTCGCATGCCACGCCGGGTGCAGACAATCACAGCGGCCTGCTCATGCCCACTTTCATGCAGTCGCAAAATCTCGGCACCATCTACCAGCAGCCTGTTTACTACGCCATTTCACCCGACAAGGACCTGACAGTGACGCCGGTCTATCAGAGTACCGCCGGCCCGATGATGATTGGCGAATACCGCCAGATGTATAACACCGGCCTGATGTCGCTGGAAGGAAGCCTGACCGATGCTGACAAACGCAATGCGCAGGGCAATCGCCTGAGCGGTCATGAGCTGCGCGGCCATTACGACGCCAAGGGCCAGTTCACGCTCGATGAGCATTATGGCTGGGGTTTCAACTTGCGCCGTGCCTCAGACGATACCTACCTGCGTCTGTATAATTTCAGCAACGATACACTGCTCACCTCGCGCGGTTACGCCGAGGGTGTTGATTTCATCGAGGGTTATGACCGCACCTACGCTTCGGTGGAAGCGCTGTCATTTCAGGGTTTGACGGGACAGGATAACTCGCGCGTTATCCCCACCATCCTGCCGCTGGTCAGTTTTTCGCACCAGAGCAACCCGATGGCCTATAATTCGCGCGTTACCGTGGACGGCAACCTGATGTCGCTTTACCGGCAGGACGGCAGCGAAAGCCGCCGCGCATCCGGCACGCTGGGCTGGAAACTGCCTTACATCACTGATGACGGGCAGATTATCGAGTTCAACACCCGGATGCGCACGGACGTGTATTATGTGCATGACGTGGCGCAGTCCAACGGCCAGTTGTATGACGGCGCCACGGGCCGTGCCATTCCACAGGCTTCGCTTAATTGGCGTTATCCGTTTATAAAACAGGCAGGGTGGGGCAGCCTGCTTCTCGAGCCTATCGGTGAAGTCAATATCAGCCCCGACGGCGGCAATCCGGAAAAGATACCCAACGAAGACAGCCTGTTCCCCGAATTCACCGACACCAACCTGTTTTCGGCTGACCGCAACCCGGGCTATGACCGCGTGGAAAGCGGCCTGCGCGCAAGCTACGGCATGCGGGCGCAGGCGCAGTTCATGCAGGACAAATATATCGACCTGCTGTTTGGCCAGCATTGGCGATTGGATAATGACGCATCATTCCCCTATTCCAACGACCTGACCGACCATGGCTCCGACTATGTCGGCAAAATCGGTCTTTCCACGCAGCCGCTGAGCGTTGCCTACCGTTTCCGCATGGACAAGGAAACCCTCAAGCAGCACCGCAGCGAGGTCAATGCCAGTCTGGATGTCTATCCGGTTACGCTGTCGGGAACATATCTTTCCATCAAGCGCGATCCGGTGCTTGCCACCAAGGAAGTTATCGAGGGCAATAGCTCGGTTAACCTGACGCGGCACTGGAGCTGGGTGACCAGTGGTACGCGTGACATATTGCTCGACCAGACAGATGCGATATATACAGGCGTATCGTATAAAGATGAATGCGCAAACCTGCTGGCTATGGTAGGCAAGGACTACACCAATATTCAGGATATCGAACCTTCGACGACCTTCTGGCTAAAAGTATCATTGAGGAATCTGGAATAATATGAAACCTGTCACAGCTTTTTTTCTAGCAGTTGCATTGCTTGCTACCGATGCTATGGCCAAAGAGCAGGCGGTACTGGCACAGTCAGGCGGCAAGGGCGGTGTTGGCATTTCTGCGGTGGTGGGTGGCGACGCCATTTCATCGTATGAGCTGGATAACCGTCTTCGCTTTATTGTTTCCACCGCTAAAATGTCCAATTCACCGGAGGTGATCGAGCGTATCAAGCCGCAGGTACTGCGCACACTAATTGATGAAAAATTGCAGGTGCAGGAAGCGCAGAAGAACGGCATCAGCATCAGCGATGACGACGTGAAGATTGCTATTGCTTCACTCGAGCAGCAGCGCGAGATGCAGCCGGGCGCTATCACGCGCATGCTTGAGGCAAATCGGATACCCAGAGAAACGTTCATCGACCAGATACGCGCGCAATTGGCATGGAACAAGCTGATGATAGCAAAAATCCGGCCGCAGGTGCGTATCAGCGACGAGGAAGTAGCGCTGGAGGGCAAAAAAGTTACGCTGCCTGCGCCCAAGAAATTCAAGGAACTGAAAATAGCGCTTATCCAGCTGCCAGTGGAAAAACCTGCGCGTGAGACGGAAGTAAAAAGACTGGCCGACAAGCTGGCAGGCGAAATACGGCAGGGCGCAAGCTTCGAGGAAGTGTCGCGCCAGTTTTCCAGTAGTCCGGTAACCACCGTCGGCAAGGTGGAGGCCTTCTGGGTAAAGCCGCAGCAGCTCGATGCTGCCATTGCCCGCTCGCTTCAGAACGCCAGTGTGGGTATGATCACCTCGCCCGTGCGCACGCAGCAGGGCTATGTGATTGTTAAGGTGTTTGACGCCCGTGCCACCGAAGAGGAAAAAGAAGTGGATATGGCTGTTATCATCAAGGAAGTGCTGCTGAAGATAAAGCCGGATGCGTCGGATAGGGAAGCAGACATCGTATTGCAGGTCAGTGAGGAGGTGGCCAAGAATCCCGGCACCTGCCAGGAAAAAGGTATTGCCAGCATACAAAATGTTGATGATTCCGATATCGAAGTGAATATCTTCAAAAGCCGCATGTCCGAGCTGCCGCCTGCGGTGAAGCTGATTGCCGAAGGCCTCAAGATTGGCGATATATCGCCGCCTTTTGCCAGCTCGGAAGGCATACGCCTGTATATGCTGTGCAACAAGAAAGACAGCGATGAAGTGCTGGACCGCGAACGCATTGTCGCTGTGCTGTACCAGCAGAAGATGGAGCTGGAAGCCCAGAAATATATGCGTGATTTGAGGCGGGAAGTGTTCACTGACGTAAGGTAGCCCATGAAGTGCGCTAGGCTTGCATTACTAGTGATTATGCTGGCATCGGGTGCAGTGTTTTCTGCACAGGCTTCGGGCAAAACCAAAACCTTCACCATTTACCAGCATCCCAACGCCACGGCAGCACCTACAAAAGATGTGGTGGCCAAGGATATTATGGATCCGGCGACAGCCGAGCTGGAAGCCATTATCAACAAGGCGCCGGATAACCCCAACGATTTGTATGGGCAGGCTTCGGCCGCTGATGATGCCGGAACTATCCCGCCGCTGCAACCGGCGGTGACTCTGCTGCCATTGCCGACTTCCCAGGGGCAGGGCGTCGATACATGGGCGAGCCTGCTGGGTGGCGCCGACAGGTTGTTTAAGGCGGCGGGCATTACAGGCGCACTGCTGTTTATCGGAATGATAGGCGTCATAAGTTATGCGCAGTATAGTATGCTCAGGAAAGCCATTCAGGCGTCCGAGGCGGCATCACGTTCGGCGGCGCAGGCGGCGCTTGCCGTTCCCAGCGCGGAGCGCGCCTATATGTTCCTCGAACAGGATATCAGTGCTTCGGCTTTGCCGGTGACGGATTCTGCCGAGCCTGCACATTTCACCATCAAATTCAGTTTGCGGAATTACGGCAAAACACCTGCCGTGATTGATGAACTGCAGGCGAGCGGCACTTACCGCAATAGCGGCTATCCGGAAAACGCACAAGCGGCCAGTCATGCTGCCAGTCACGGTATGGTGGTGGGGTCGAATGAAAAAACGCCGCCTTTGACACTAGGATTCAATATTGCGCTTGCCGACCTCCAGCAGGCTTATGTCGGGCAGGGCCAGATACTGTTTTGGGGCAGGGTGATATATCGTGACGTGTTTGGCCAAAAGCATGAAACAGCCTTTTGCCGTGCCTATAAATTTGAAGAAAAGACGTTTCATGTAGCGCAGGCTGATACGCTGAACTATCACACCTAGGCGCTAGACAATCACCTTCACATAACTTCCGGGGGCATTTTCAATCGGCTTGAGTTTGCCTTTGCCGGGAATGCGGGCGGGCACCTTCGGTCCGGCATAGGTTTTTTGCCAGTTATTGCAATCCGGCCACCACGAACCTGCCACCTCTTTGGCATCCTTCAGCCATGCATCCGGCGATTTGGGCAGCGCGTTATTGGTCCAATAGCAGTATTTATTCTTGCTCGGTGGGTTGACCACACCTGCGATATGGCCGGACGCTGCCAGCACAAAACGCGTGCTGCCCTGATAAATCTGGGTGGAGGCATAGGTGGATTTCCACGGTGCGATATGGTCTTCGCGGGTGGACAGGATATAAGACGGCGTAGTGACGGTACGTAAATCGACAGGCACACCGGCGATTTTAAGCGCGCCGGGTTTTACCAGCATGTTCTTCTGGTACATGTTGCGCAGGTAGAAACTGTGCATGGTGGCGGGCATACGTGTGGAATCGGAATTCCAGTAGAGCAGGTCGAACGGGAAGGGGTCTTTACCCAGCAGATAGTTATTTACTACGAATGACCAGATAAGGTCGTTGGCGCGCAGCATATTGAAGGTCATGGCCATTTGGCTGCCTTCTAAATATCCCTTCTGTGACATGCGTGTTTCCATCAGCTGGAGCTGTTCTTCGTCGATAAATACTGATAATTCGCCTGCTTCCGAGAAATCAATCATGGTGGTGAGGTACACGACCGATTTAACGCGGTCCTGCAGCTTTTTCGCGTGCAGCCATGCCAGCGTAATGGCGGTCAGTGTACCGCCAAGGCAGTAAGCCATGATGCTGATCGATTTTTCACCGGTGGCCTGCTCAATGGCGTCCATGGCGGCCAGCGGCCCTTCCATCATGTAATGGTCAAAACTTTTCTTGCCCAGCTTTTCGTCAGGGTTGACCCACGAGATGATGAATACGGTGTGACCCTGGTCAATCATCCAGCGTACGACCGAGTTTTCCGGCTGCAGGTCGAGAATATAATATTTATTTATCCATGCCGGAATCACCAGCACCGGAGTTTTGTTTACTTCCTTGGTGGTGGGTTCATACTGGATGAGCTGTATCAGGTCGTTTTGATAAATGACCTTACCCGGGGTGGTGGCAAGATTCTTGCCGATCTCAAAGGCGCTTTGGTCGGTCATGCTGATGCGCAGCTGGCCTTTTCCGCGTTCTAAATCCTCCAGCAGGTGCTGCAGGCCCTTGACCAGGTTCTCCCCTTTACTGTTGAGGGTAGCTTTTAGCACTTCCGGATTAGTCATCAGGAAGTTGCTGGGCGACATGGCGTCAACAAACTGGCGGGTATAAAAATCAATTTTGCGGGCGTTATGTTCGTCCAGTCCTTCGACATCAGTCACTGAACTCTGCATCCAGCGTGCGGTCAGCAGGTAGGATTGCTTGAGGAAATCAAACACGGTGCTTTCCTGCCATGCCTGATCCTTGAAGCGCTTATCGCGGCTGTCCGGCTCGATGACGGGTTTTTGGTCTTCGCCCAGCAGCTTTTGGGTGGTGGTCTGCAGCAGCGACATGTAATCCTGCCACAGGCTAATCTGCTTTTCCCACAGGCGCACGGGGTCGCTCATCATGTTGGTGAACAGCTCCATGAAGGCCTTGCCGATATTAAGCGGGTCGAAGGGTATATTACCGATATCCTGACCATTACGGGACAGGAATTCCTGAAGTATCATGTGGCATTGCTCAGCGGCCTTGGCCATGTTCTTGGCCATCTCTGCGGCATCGGGTCCCGATGTCTGTGATGTTCCGTCTTTTTCTTTGCGCTGCGTTACCATTGATACTCGCTTTCCAAGATTTTCTATTCCAGACCGCTGGCCGCTTTGACAGATTTGTTCTGGTGCGGGGGTCAGTCAAAAACTGGGCTATATTTATAGTAAATAGGTAATTGCACAACGGCTTTTGCTGGGATATATGTGTTAACTGCATTGGCCGGAAAGGGGCGGTTTGTATTAACCGCATGAAATACCGGCTGTATTTATATAACGAAGAACGACCCCACAGGTCAGGCTAGGTTGATTGGTATGAAGCAGACATCTACTGGGTTATATACGGGGTTAAAATTGCGCACGCTGCTGCTTACCAGCGTTTCCAGCGTCGTATTGCTCAGCGGCTGCGAAACTTACCAGAACATCAAATATAATTTTTTCAATATACGTCCGGCACAGCAGGTTGAGGGCGAGCGCCGCATGCCGATGCTTAACACGCGCTACACAGGTTATGGTGTTCCCGACGCGCCCCAAGCTCAGGCTGCACCGCAGCAGGCCGCGCGCGCGCCTGCCGCTCAGACGGCTGCGCCGGCTTCAGCCCCAACGCCTTATGACCAGTTTGATGCACAGGGCAATGCCCAGGCTCCGCAAATGCAGCCGATGGTTGTTACTCCGCAACCTCAAGCGGCTGCCCAGCCAGCAACGCTGCCTGCCGCAAAACCTGCTCCGCAGGCATCCGAGGGAAATTTCTTTACCCGTATGTTTAATGATAACAGCTCAGGCAGCGAAAAGCCGGCAGCACGAAAACAATTCCCGGGCAACCCCATGCATTCCAAGCATACGGAATCGGCAGCTCCTGTCCCGCAGGGTCCGCTGACGCCGCCGGTGGAAGGCGCTATTCCGCTTGGTGATGATACGGCTGACATGAAACTGATGCCAGAATCGCCGGAGCCAACCGCTCCGTTGCTGGACAAGCAGGTATCTGCTACGCCGCCTTCTGATGCGCCGTGGTGGCAACGGCCTGCCTCTTCAGAGCAGAAAACATCTGCCGTGATTGCGCCAAAAGAGCAGCCGAGCGCACCTTTGGTGGAGCAGGTTCAGGAAATGCCGAAGACCGCAGAAATCCCTGCTCCTGTTGCGGAAGCAAGGCCAGTGGTGGTGCTTGGGCCAGAAACAGACCAGTCGGCAGATAAGACGGAAACTCAGCAGGCCGACGCCATACCGTTTGACTACGAGCCGCAGGAGCCGGGTGAAGAAACCACCGTTTCCAGGCTTTCCGACAAGAAAAACAAGCCGCAGCCTAACTGGTTTGAGCGTAATTTTAGCCGCACCGGTAAGAAGAGCGAGCCGGTGAAGCAAAATAGTGACGTGGAATTTGTAAGAGTCGCGCCGGATGTGCAGGAAAGCAAGTCTGCTGTCATGGGCAATGAACTTGCCACCAAAGCCGATACCGTCAAGCCACAGGAGCAGGTGTATGCTGCCGCCGCGCCAGAGCAGACACAAACGCAAACCACCTCCAAGCGCACATGGATCGAGCGTGTGCTGGGCTTCAAGGATGCCCCGACACCAGAACAGCAGGCGCCATATCCAAACGTGGCTTCCGTGCCACCGACGCCGGACACGTTTGATGCCATCAAGGGCGCTACGCCGCTGGCTATGGAAGAGATGGAAGCTGATCGTGATCAGGCCGTAGTCAGCAAAATGGAACTGAATAGCGAGCCGTCCGGACAGGCCGTCGCGCCGATGGCTGAAAGCCAGCCGGCAAATCCTGAACCCGCAACTCCAGTTGTTTCAAATCCGATTACTCCGGCTGGTGGCGATGCGCAATTGCTGGGCCATGTATCCGACCCGCCAAAAATGGAAAAGCCGGAGGGCAAAGCCACAGACAGCAAACAGCTTAAAACCAAGCCTGCTGATGGTGTTGCGCCTGCACAAACAGAAGCAGACGGCGAGGAAAAAGACGATCAGGAATGGCCAAGCAAACCTTCTTCTTCGTTGACTGTGCCGCCTGTGGTTGCCGCGGAACCTGTAATTACCAAGCCGGAAACTGCGTCTTCACAATCAGCGGAAAAACCAAAGGAAGAAAAATCTTTCCTGAAGTCGGTTGCATGGCCGTGGCAGGATAAAAAATCTGCTAGCGAAAGCGCTGAAACAAAACCGGCCGAGCCAGGTGCCGAAGCCGTGAAGTTGCAAGCCGTGAACGCGCCGGAAGAGCCATCCATGCAGCAGGGTCTTACTGCCCTGTCATGGGACGACGAGCCGGCTGTCCCTGCCGCTGTGAATGATCCTGTTGCGCCGCTGGTACCCCAACCTGCTATACAAAAAGCGGCGGCGCCTGCCGAAATGGTTGTACCCGCGCAGACTCCGTCACCGGCATGGGTGGCCACATCCGCCGGCGGCACTCCGCCTGCTGCGGCCATAGCGCCGCCTGTGCCTGATTTTGCCACCAGCCAGCCGGAAAATTCACTGCCGCCACTGGCAGCGCAAGCACCCAAGCTGCAGACGAAAGAGGAAGAGCAGAAAGCGGCAAGCGCCGCTGTTGAATCTTCTGGCGGTACCGCGCTACCCTCGCCGCAGCTGCTGCAGAAGGTAAAGCCGCTGCCGCCGTCGCGCTATGAAACCCGCCGCAAGCAAGCCCAATAAGACTCAGGTGCAATAGTTTGGTGGTGTGAGATCAACTGATTATTTAAGAATATCCCTATGAACGATGATTTTTACCGTATTAAGCGGCTTCCGCCATATGTGTTTGCCGAAGTAAACAAGATGAAGGCTGCAGCCCGCGCCAGCGGCTGCGACATTATCGATTTTGGGATGGGCAACCCCGATTCCGCCCCGCCCGCGCATGTTATCGACAAGATGCGCGAAACCCTCAAGGATCCCAAGGTACACCGCTATTCGCTGTCACGCGGGATTCAGGGGTTGCGCCGCGCGCAGGCAGGCTATTACCAGAAACGTTTTGGTGTTGAGCTGGATCCGGAAGCGGAAGTGGTGGTCACTATCGGTTCCAAGGAAGGCCTCGCTAACATGGCTCAGGCCATCAGCGGCCCGGGGGATTGTTTTATCGTACCCGACCCGTGCTACCCCATCCATATCTGGGGTTTTGTGATTGTCGGCTGCGAGGTTATCTCTATTCCCAACACGCCGGACGCATCTTTCTTCACTCACTTGAAACAGGCGCTCGATACCGCGCAACGCAAGCCGGTGGCGATGATCGTCAATTTCCCCTGCAACCCCACGTCAGCAGTGGTTGATTTATCCTTCTATGAGCAGTTGGTGGATATCTGCAAACATTACGGCATCTATATCCTGTCCGACCTTGCCTACTGCGAGCTTTATTACGACGGCAAGCCGCCACCTTCCATCCTGCAGGTCAAGGGCGCTAAAGATATTGCTGTAGAATTCACTAGCATCAGCAAGACCTATTCTATGGCGGGCTGGCGCATCGGCTTCTGCGTGGGCAATAAAAAGCTGGTTGGAGCGCTAACCAAAATCAAATCCTACCTCGATTACGGCACGTTCCTGCCGGTGCAGGTGGCGGCGACCGCCGCCATTAACGGCCCGCAGGACTATGTCACCAATCTGCGCGCCATGTACAAGGAGCGCCGCGATATCCTTGCCGAAGGGTTGGAAGAGGCAAACTGGAATGTTCCGTTGCCGGATGCATCCATGTTTTTCTGGGCGCCGATACCTGAGGCCTATAAGAAAATCGGCTGCCTTGAATTTTCCAAGCTGCTGCTCAAACACGCCGATGTGGCGGTGGCGCCGGGCGTCGGCTTTGGTCCGGGCGGCGAGGGGTATGTGCGTATCGCGCTGGTGGAAAACAAGCACCGCATCCGTCAGGCTATGCGTAACGTGAAACAGTTCCTGCAGCTCGATCCGGAAAAGCAAATCCATGAACTGGAGAAGGCATGATGAATCCGTCTGCATCTGATATAAGCCGTGCAGTAGAACTGGTGCGCACACCCGAAAGCCTTCGTGATGCTGACGAGCAGGCATTCCTGCTGCAATTCCAGCAAGAGCATTTGCAATTTGGCGATGCCGATCCGTCGAGCGTAGCGGCAAAACTTTCCACACAGCCGCTTGAGCTGTTTGAAATTTATCAGGCGTTGCGCACGGAAGAACTGCGCCGGAATCCGCCCGCAGAGCAGCCGGAAGTGTATGCATTTAGAGAAGAAGAAACAGCACCGGTCACACCGATTAAAGAAAAAGAGCCAAAAAAGCACACGCCAAAACGGGTAAAGGCGGAAGTGGCGGAAGACGATGACATGGCCCTTCTGATTGATGCTGCCGAAAAAGAAATAAGCGATGATGAGGACGAAAAGAAAAAGCCCAAGGAAAAGAAATACGCCAGGGGCGACGCACCGTCCAGCGGTCCGCGCACGGCGCAGGGCAGCGTGATGGCAACACTTGACCAGCACGGTATGCTCGATGATGATGCGGCACGGGATATGGTCAGTCGTGACAACGGCACTAAATGGAAAGACCGTGCCAATACGGCGGTCAAGGTAACGCTGGCGGGATTATTGGCTTTAGGCGGGTATTTTGGTGTCCGTGCCGCGCTGGCAACTAAAAAAGCCGCTGAAGATGTGGGCGGTAAGGTAGAACAGATACAGGATCGGGTCGGGCAATTTGCCGAAGATATCAGCGCCAATCCCCATTCGCCGCTGCCGGGTCAAGGCAAACATACTGCCGCCGAACAGGAAAAACGTGCCGTGCAAAAGCAAGGTGAACAGGGCAAAAAAGACAATGACAAACAAGAAAATAATATAAAAGGCAAAGGCCGCTAAATGACGACCACACCACTTCGTATCGGTATCGCAGGCCTTGGCACGGTGGGCGGCGGCACACTGAAAATTCTGCGTGAGAGTGCCGACATGCTGGAGTCGCGTACGGGCCGCGCGCTTAAGGTGGTGGCAATTTCTGCGCGTGACCGCAAGAAGGACCGTGGCGTGGATGTAAGCGGCATACGCTGGCTGGATGATCCGCTGGCCATGGCCAAAGACCCCGAGATTGACGTAGTAGTCGAGCTTATCGGCGGTGCTGACGGCACGGCGCGCACGCTGGTCGAGCAATCGCTCACGGCGGGCAAATCGGTCGTTACAGCCAATAAAGCACTTATTGCCCATCACGGCATCGCACTTGCAGCGCTCGCTGAAAAATCCGGCAGCCTGCTTGCGTTTGAGGCGGCGGTTGCAGGCGGCATACCTATCATCAAGGCGCTGCGTGACGGCTTGGCTGCTAATCATTTCAGGCGCGTTGCCGGAATCATGAACGGCACATGTAATTATATCCTGACGACGATGTGGGAAAGCAAGCGCCAGTTCGACGACGTGCTGAAAGAAGCGCAGGCGCTGGGTTATGCCGAGGCCGAGCCGAGCTTTGATATTGACGGAATCGACACGGCGCACAAACTCGCTATCCTCACCAGCCTTGCTTATGGCTGTGCGCCAGCCATCGACAATGTGTTCATCGAAGGCATACGCCGTGTACGTCTGCGCGATATGGAATGCGCCGCCGAGCTTGGCTACACCATTAAATTATTGGGTATCGCCACCCAGACCGAGCATGGCATCGAGCAGCGCGTGCATCCCTGCATGGTGGCGATGGATTCGCCGCTAGGTACGGTGCATGGTGTGTATAATGCCATAGTCGCCGAGGGTGATTCCGTGGGTACGATTTTCTTTGAAGGGCGCGGCGCAGGCGCAGGCCCGACAGCTTCTTCCGTGGTGGCCGACATCATGGATATTGCGCGCGGTGCGGTTTATAAGCCATTTACCCTGCCGGTTTCGTCGCTAAAATCCATTCCTTTCTGCGGGGTGGAAAGCCTGCATTGCTCGTATTATCTGCGCCTGTCGGTGATTGATAAGCCGGGTGTGCTGGCGGAAGTGACCGGCATTTTCAAGAACGAAAATATTTCGCTGCGCTCATTCCTGCAGCATTCGCACAAGCCCGGTGAAACCGTGCAACTGGTGTTGACAACGCATGAAACCGAGGAGTTTTCCATGCGTAAGGCGGTGGATACTATCAGTAAATTAGGGACTGTTAAAGAACCGCCATACATGATACGAATCGAAAATATTTGATAAAAAACAAGTCAGGGAGGCCATTGTGACCGCCATTGCCAAAAATACACCGCAGAAACAATCCTTCTGGTCTGACCGCAATTTCGCGCTGGAAGCCGTGCGCGTGACCGAAGCGGCGGCGCTGGCTTGCGCGCGCTGGATGGGTCGCGGCAAGGAAAAAGAAGCCGACCGCGCGGCAGTAAACGCCATGCGCGAAGCGCTTAACGGCCTGTCGATTGACGGCACGGTGGTGATTGGCGAAGGCGAACGCGACAAAGCGCCGATGCTCTACATAGGCGAAAAAGTTGGCAATGCACCGGGCGTCGGCCCGCAGATTGACATTGCGCTCGACCCGCTGGAAGGCACGACTATCTGTGCCAAGGGCGGCGTTAATGCGCTGGCAGTAATTGCCATGGCAGAAAAAGGCGGTTTTCTGCATGCACCGGACGTGTATATGAGCAAGATTGCTGTTGGCGGCGGCCTGCCGGACGGTGTCGTTGACCTTGATAATTCGCCGGAGAAAAACCTGAAAAGCCTCGCCAAGGCCAAAAAATGTGAAGTATCTGACCTGGTGGTGGTGATTCTGGAGCGTGACCGCCATGAAGAACTGATCGCCAAAACCCGTGAAGCAGGTGCGCGTATCCAGTTGATTGCCGACGGTGATGTGGCAGGCGTGATTGCCACCTCGCGTCCGGAAACCGGCGTGGATATGTATGTCGGCATCGGCGGTGCGCCCGAAGGCGTGCTGGCGGCGGCAGCGCTGCGCTCCATTGGCGGGCAGATGCAGGGCAGGCTGCTCTTTTCCGAAGAAGAAGAAAAATCCCGCGCCAAACGCATGGGCATTGAAGACTTAAACCGCAAATATTTCCTCGAAGACCTTGCCAAGGGTGACGTGATGTTTGCCGCTACGGGTGTAACTGACGGCTCGATGCTGCGTGGTGTGCGCCGGTTCCCCGGTGGGGCGGTGACGCAGTCCATCGTGATGCGCTCTAAAACAGGCACGGTGCGCGTCATTCAGGCCGACCATAACTTTACCCGCAAAACCTGGGGCGATCCGGCTTAAATTTTTAATGAAGGAACGGTAGAAGCATGTGTTGGTCCGGTGAAGCGTCTGCTGTTCTTGCCACAATAGGTTTTGCAGGCACGGCGTATGCCGCCTACAAAAAAGAGCCGGTGGCTCTGTGGGTGTCGCTGGGCTATTTTTCGCTGATGGAGGCTTTGCAGGCCTTTACCTACGGCGTTATCAACGAATGTGCGCTACCCTCCAACCAGATAGCAACGCTGCTTGGTTATCTGCATATCGCCTTCCAGCCGTTTTTTGTCAGCGCCGCATCGATGTATTTCATACCCAAGGAAGTGCGTGAGCGCATACAGGTATGGGTGTATATACTTTGTTTCGTCGGCGCCATCATTACCATTATCCAGCTTTACCCGTTCGACTGGGCGGGAACATGCGACCCGCGGCGGCCATTATGCGCCGAGCGCCTTTGCTCGGTGTCGGGCAACTGGCATATCGCGTGGGAGGTGCCGACCAACGGCATCGGAAATTATTTTGTCGAAAACGGCTGGCTTTTCCCACTGTTTATTGACGGCTACCTTGGCTATACGTTTGCCGTGTTCCTGCTGCCCGTATTGTATGGATCGTGGCGCTTTACCATCTACCATTTCTTGATGGGGCCGCTGCTTGCTAGTTCGCTGACCGATAATATCAATGAATGGCCGGCGGTGTGGTGTCTGCTTTCCATCGGCTTACTACTGATTGTAGTGAAAACGCCGATACGAAAGCTGATGTTTGTGAAAAGCTGGGTGCTATGGCCTAAATCATGGCTGGAGCCGCGCAAGCCGCACCACCACCATCATTGAGCGGAAGGCTGACCTTTATTAGGGAAGGGAATAACCTTATTCTGCTTGGCGGCTTCCAGCTGTTCGGCATAGCCGTTGAGCAGCGGGCGGTAGAGCAGTAAATCGCCATCATTAATGCGCTGCAGGTAGTCTGACAGCGTTTCCTTCAAACCCGCACGTTCGCGCATTTCATCCACATGGTCGGGGTCTTCCATCGGCTTGGGTACAAAGCAGCCATTGCCGGCTTCGCGTATCTGTGTGCCGAAGCGTTGCAGCTTGCCTTCGTTGCACAAGATGCGGTCGGTCAGGAAGGCAAGGAATCCGATCTCGAGGGTTTCGCCGTTGGCGACACTTTCCATAAGCAGCATATGGCAGGCACGTTGGAAAATGGGGTCGTAATCGGCGTGCTGCACAATCATGAAGGCGGCGGCTTCGGCATTGGTGCTGACCTGCTCGGCCGACGGCCAGCCACCGTCATGGATGATAGCTTTCAGGGTTTCGCTGTTGCGGCGGTGTATTTGCTCCAGAAAATCCAGTGCGGATTGCGACGGGGCATTGGTGGCTTGTACGGTTTCTGCCTCTGCTTTCGGTGTCAGCGAAAACATGGACTCCAGATCTGTCGGTTCTAGCATTGTTCCTTGCGTACTCTATCTGTTCCCACGCCCTTATTCTAGCGTAAATTGTGCGAAATTGCTTGAAAAATATACGGCAAAGTGGCTATCCGCCTTGTTTTTTGCGGGCTTTTGCCTCCCGCTGGGCGATGTAAACCGTGCTGGCCACAATAATTAATGAGCCCAGTAGCGTGGGGCCGTCGAGCGTTTCCCCGAACAGGAAATACGCAAAAATTGCTGTAAAAATCAAGCGGGTAAAGTCAAACGGCATAAGCATGACCATATCGGCGCGCATGAAGGCGCGCGCAAGGAACAAATGCGCAATGGTGGAGAGTAACGCAATGATAAAAATGGTGGCAAACACTCCGGAACCAACGGGTTGCCATTGCCCGATGACCGGTAGTGCTGACCACGGTATCATGAACAGCGCCATATAGAACACGATGGTTTCCGGCGGCTCGGTGCGGGTGAGTGATTTGACGAGTGTGCCGGCAATCGCCATCATGGTGGAGGAAAAAATTACGAACAGTGCGCGCGGGTCCATATTTTCTGTACCTGGTCGCAATATAATCAGCATGCCGATGAAGCCTGCCATGATAGCGCACCAGCGGCGTATGCCTGCGCGCTCGCCCAGAAAAGCAATGGCGATGATGCTGGCAAAAATAGGTGTGGTGAAACTCAGCGCCGTGGCGAGATTAACCGGCAGCAGTGTGAGCGAATAAAACCATGCTTCCATGGCGCAGATACCGGCGGTGGCGCGCCAGAAATGCCCGAACGGGCGCTGTGTTTTGAATCTGGGTAATTGCAGCGTAAGCATTACCTGCCACACCACCACAATAAACAGGCTGAAAACATTGCGCAGCAGCACGATCTGTGTGGAAGGCAGTTCGCCTGCCAGCGTGCGTATGGCGATATTCATAGCGGAGAAGCAAAGCATGCTCATCAGCATGAGCATGGTGGCCTGCATGGGGGCGCTTTGCGTGGAGTGCGTCGGGCTGGTCATAACGGATGCGCACACTATCCGCGATTGCAGACATTATGGCAACAGCAAGTCTTGAGGTAATTATACAGTGAAAGTGCGCGGCTTGTTGGAAAGATTATTACGCGGTGTATCCGGCGGGGTTAGCTGGTCCTGCAGATTTCCCGGCGGCAAGCGCGGGCCGTCAGGTAATTCGGGCAGGTCCTGCATGTCCGGAGTTTTAGGTTTGTTCATCAACTCACTTATTTTATCCGGTGGCAAGGTTAAGTTCCTAAAAATATAGGACGGCGGATAACCGGCCTCCTTGCCTTCGTCCCGCTTTTCCTTCATGCCGCCACCTGTTGTTGTGGGGGGTGTTTTTCTGTCGGAAACCATATCAATAATTGCCTATTATATTGTTCTACATGTCATTATAGCGTTTTTTAGGTTAAAAAGTGTGAACTTCACGTGACAGTTTTGGGTAGGGACGTGACCATACTTCAAGATAAAATGCTGATATATCGATGAAATATCTTGTGGAATTCTTGTCCGCTCGGATTATCATGAACGGATATGCCTACCACAGTCACCATAGAAACCGTCGCCGCCAGCAACGCTATCAGCGAACAGCTGGCGGCCCTAAAGCCGTCCGGCAAAGGCAAGCCGTCAGAAAAGGAAAAGGCACAGTTGAAAAAACTGGCGGGTGAATGGCTATCGGCACGGCGTGAAGCGATCCGCCATACCTACATGGAAGATAACAATGCCGAGGCCATGCTTGAGGCCTACACGCAGGCGATGGATGAACTGCTCGTGGCCTTGTATGATTTCGCCGCCACACAGAAGGCGGCGAAAGTGTCGGTGCTTGCTGTCGGCGGCTATGGGCGTGCCGAGCTGTTTCCTTATTCGGATATCGATCTTTTGATTCTTTATGATGGAAGCAGCCAGGAAGAAGCGGCGGCCATTGCCGAAAATATATTATATCCGTTGTGGGATATGGGCCTTAAAGTCGGTCAGGCGCACCGTACGGTTGATGAATGCATGGCTATGGCCAGCGAGGATATTTCCGTGCGCACCACGCTGCTTGATGCGCGTTTTATCGCAGGAAACCGCAAGGTGTTTGAGCGTTTCCAGTCGCAGTTTGAAACTGAAATCATGTCGGTTACCGTGCCGGAATTCGTAGAGGCAAAGCTGACCGAACGTGACAATCGCCATGTGCGCTTCGGTGATTCGCGCTACATGCTGGAGCCGAACGTGAAGGAAGGCAAGGGGGGGCTGCGCGATCTGCATACGCTGTGGTGGCTGGTGCGCTATGTCTATCATGTGAAGGATTTGACAGAGCTGCTGCAAAGCAACCGCCTGACGCGTGAGGAATATGACGCATTCGTTCAGGCGCGCCAGTTCTTGTGGCGTGTGCGCATTCATCTGCATTACCTGACGGGACGTGCCGAAGACCGCCTGACCTTTGACCGCCAGCATGCGCTGGCCGTTGCCATGGGGTATGGCCACCCTTCGGCCAACCGCGCTATTGAGCGCTTCATGCGCCGTTATTTCGTGGCGGTGCGCACGGTGGGTAACACTACGCGTATTTTCTGCGCACTGCTCGAAGAAGAAAAAATGCGTAAACCTCAGAAGTCGTTGGCATGGCTGCGCAATATGCCGTGGAAACTGGGTAGTTTCCGGCTGGAAGGCGAGCGCCTGAATGTGAAAAACGAACATGCGTTTGAGCAGCACCCGATCCTGATGCTGGAAATATTCCGCATGGCGCAAATCAACGGGCTGGATATCCACCCGCATGCATTGCAGCTGATAGCGCGTAACCTGCATCTGATTAACGACACGCTGCGGCAGGACAGAAAAGCCAACCAGCTGTTTATGGATATATTGCTTGCCGAGCAGGGTCCGGAAGCCACGCTGCGGCGCATGAGCGAAGCTGGCGTGCTGGGGCGATTCATCCATGATTTCGGTCGTATTGTCGGCCAGACGCAGTTCAACATGTACCATGTTTATACGGTGGATGAACATACGCTGGTGGCGCTGGGCATATTACGCTCGGTAGAAAAAGGGTTATTGCGTGACGAACTGCCGCTGGCCAGCGAACTGGTACACCGCATTACCATGCGCCGTGTGCTTTATCTTGCGCTGTTCTGCCATGACATCGCCAAGGGGCGCGCTGGCGACCATTCGGAGTTGGGCGAAAAAGTGGTGGCTAAAATGGCGCAGCGTTTCCATTTTTCTGCTGAAGAAATGGCAACGGCGGCTTGGCTGGTGCGCGACCATTTGCTGTTTTCCAATTCGGCATTCCGCCGCGATATCGATGACCCGAAAACCATCAAGGATTTTGTGTCGCTGGTGAAAACGCCCGAGCGTCTCAAGCTGCTACTGGTGCTGACGGCGGCGGATATTCGTGCGGTGGGGCCGGCGGTGTGGAATGCATGGAAGGGATCGCTGCTGCGCGACTTGTATGCGCGTGCCGAGCAGTACATGGCTTCTGGACAGGTCATATCCAAGCAGGAAAAAACAGGCAATTTCCGTGAAGATTTGCACAAGCTGCTGCCAGAGTGGGGAATGGCCGAGATTGACGAATATATGGAAAATGGCACCCCCGGTTTTATCACGGCATTTAACCTCAAAAGTCACGCTGTGATTGCACGCATGATGCGCGAATCAAAAAATGCAGATATGCCGCTGCGGATGGATACGTGGCATGATTATCCGCGCTCTATTACCGACATCATCGTATGCACCAGCGATCAGCCCAAGCTTTTTTCTAACGTGGCGGGCGCCATGTCGCTGGCGGGAGCCAACATCATTAACGCCAAGGTATTCACTTTGAAAAACGGTATGGCAGTGGACGTGCTGCAGGTGCAGGACATGGCGGGCAACGTGTTTGACAGGCCGGACAAGCTGGCCAAGCTGTCGGTGTATCTGGAACAGATGCTGGCCGGAGAACTGGATCCAACCGAGAAATTTGCCGACCGTTCGGCACGCTATGCTAGTGCCAGCCGTGCGGCGGTAGCTACTTCAGGCAAGGTGGAGATTGACAACAACGCCAGCAACATCTGCACGGTAATTGAAATCATGGCGCGTGACCGCAACGGTTTTCTTTATGACATTACGCGAGCTATTGCCGACCTTGGCCTGTCCATTTCCACGGCGCATATTTCCACCTACGGTACGCAGATAGCCGACGTGTTTTACGTCAAAGATAATTTTGGCATGAAAGTGTCGCACGATGCCAAACTCAGGCATATCAGAGATACGCTGATGCAGGTGGTGTCGCAACCTTAAGCGTTGTAGCTGGAGTATTTGTCTATCAGCTTGGCGAGGTCGCGTACCAGCATAGCGCCGATTTCGCCGCCATCGCCCTTGATGCGCCCGCTAAACACCACCGAAATCGCCTGAATATGTTTTTCCAGAACTATCAGATGGTACCTGTTTTCCTTATTATATACCTTGTGGCAGAAGCTATAAAGCATGCCCGCGATATCAGAGCCGCGTGTGTAGCCAAAGGTTCCGGCGCGTGATTTTATGGACAGCGCCGCTTCCTTGATGAGTGATATGAATTGTGCGGCATAGTCCGGACTTTGTATAAGTATGCGGTAGGTTTCTTCCAGCGTGGCGACATCTCTCATCATGCTGTCGATGAAAATTGTTTCCTCGTCGTGGATGATGTTTTCGGTTTGCTCCACGGTGGCAGCCGCAGTGATAATTTGCGGCGGCACTTCCAGACCGATTTTCTTTTTCAGCGTGTAGTCCGGTACAATCATGCGCGGCATGTCATCAAGAATGACTTGTTTCAGCTGGTCTTTGGGAACAACAACGGGCGGGCGGCGCACGATGACTTCGCGTGTTTCATTGGCGTCGCTAGGTAACGTCAGCGAGCTGACGCGGCGGCGGTCGGGTCCGATGAAATTTTTGCTGATGATGAAGGCGCGCGGGTCTTCTACGATGTTGTAAATGCGCTCCAGCAGTGTTCTGGCTGAAAAGGGCTTGATGATATATTCAGTGATTCCTGCATCACGCGCTGCATGAATGTCATTACGTTCGTTGCGTGCAGTAAGCATGATGATCGGTATCATGCGGTTGGGCGAATCGAGTGACTGGCGCAGGTAAATGGAGAGGTCGATGCCACCCATCGCTTTCATCTGCCAGTCGGTGATGATGATGTCGATGGTTTCTTCCTTCATCAGCTCGACGACTTCCAACCCGTCACTGAGTACGAATACACGGTGACAGCCGATGGCGATCAGCAATTTCCGGATGAGGACAGCCATCTTCTGGTCTTTGTCGGCAACGGCGACGGACACTTTCTCAAACAGCTTATTAGCTGTGAGGATAGAGGGCTTACCTAGCTCTGTAACTGAGGGTGGCATGGACGCGGACTGCTTGAGAAACTATTGGTTTTCCAGCTTTTACTGTAGCGGAAAAAGAATTGATAATCCATTAATTACAATAGTTAACTATGCTTTCATCTTAGGCGCTATCCCGAGGGCAGCGATAGGAAATGCCTCACATAAGGGATGGTAAGGTTCTTGCGCTCGGCCAGTGAAGCACGGTCTAGCTTTTCAACCAACTCTCTGATTTTATAGAAAGATCTTCCCGTGCGCGGCAGCAGGTAGGCAACGACTTCATCGGTCACTTTCATCTGGCGGTCGGCGAATTGTTTGCGCAAGGCGGCGGCCAGCGCCTCGTCATCGGCCTCGGCAATGGCGGCAGACGGCAAGGCATTTAGGCGCGATGTCAGGTCGGGCAGGCGAAAAGGCAGGTTGCGGGCGCTCAGACGGCTGGTCAGCAGCAGGTGGCTGCCCTGTTCCTTGCTGCTGTTATAGAGGTGGAACAGGAACTGTTCATCCTGTAGCCGTTCAATATCTTCCAGCAGCAGGTTGCCGCGCAAGGATGTAAGGTCGTCATCGGTGACGCTGGCGCAATCAAGGATGCTTGCCTGCGCTTTGCGCGCCCAGATATGGGCGAGGTGGCTTTTGCCGCTGCCTTGCGGCCCGTAGAGGTAAACGCCGTGGGCGGGCCAATTGGGCCATGATTCCAGCCACTGCCATGCTTCGCGGTTACAGCCTGATACCACAAAATTGCTGTCGGAAAATACAGGCGGGTGGGAAATATTCAGCGCATACTGGGACATGGCTAGCCCTTTTGCGACGGCGTGGATTCCTGATAATACTGGCTTTGCAGATATTGCTGCAGGGCGAAGCGGATAAGCACGCCGATAATGGCGGTGGCGGGTACGGCCAGCAATATGCCGACAAAGCCGAACAGGGTAGCGCCCGCCAGCATGCCGAAAATAATCCATACCGGATGCAGGCCGACTTTTTCGCCCACCAGCTTGGGGGTGAAGAAATAGCCTTCCATCATTTGCCCGAATACGAATACGCCCAGCACCATGAGCATAGGCTCTGTGGTATCGAACTGGAAGAACGCTACGCCGAGGCCGGTACCCATACCAACCATGAGGCCGACATAGGGGAAAATCACCAGCATGCCGGTGGCAAGGCCAATCAGTATGCCGAACTTGAGGCCCGCCAGCGACAGGCCGACGGCATAGAACGTACCCAGTATCAGGCAGACATTTATCTGGCCGCGTACAAAACCTGCCAGCGTGTCATCGATGATGGCCAGTTGCTCGCGGATGGTTTGCGCATGGCGGCGCGGCAGATATGTATCCAGCCGTTGCATCACCTTGTCCCAGTCGCGCAACAGGTAAAAGGCGACGATAGGCGTAATCAGTATCATCGACAGCAGGTTGACAACAGCCATGCCGGATTGCAGCACGCCTGTAAGGAAATCACCTACAAGCTTGAACATGACGCCGGAAATGTTGGTGGCGGCGGATTTAATACCCTCCATATCCACCAGCGGCAGCCCGCCTGGAATTTTTTCCAACTCGGCGGAATAACGCTGCTCGAATTCGACGATATAGCCCGGGATAGCCAATATCAGGTCAGACAGCTGTGAGGCAATGACTGGAACAACCAGTACGGAACCAAACCCCACAGCGATGAAGAACAAAAGGGTGATAACTACAGTGGACAGCCCGCGCGAAAGCCCGAGCTTTTCAATCTTGTCGGCGGCGGGATCGAGGAAATAGGCGGTAAAAATTCCCAGCACGAACGGCAGCAGGATGGAGCGGATAAGGAACAAAAAGACCAGCAGCGACACCACCATGCCCACCCAGAACAGCCAGCGCTTGTTTAGAGATGTATCAGTCACGTGATATCACCCAGTAATTAGCATGTTTAAGCAAACGCAGATTCTGCGCCTGAAGGGCAGACTCCAGCGATTCCGGCGTACCGCGATAGCGCACGCTCATATCCACCTGCTGGGGAGAAATAGCCAGTACATCAACCTTATCGACCATGGGCAGTTCGACAAGTCTAGCTTTGAGTTGTGTCCATGATGCCATGGTGGTGATGCTGGCCAGAATCATAATCTGGTTGCGCTCACCGCGTCCGGCAACACTGTTCTTGAAGTCCTCAGTTTTTTTCTTTTGCAGGCCTGCGATAATATCATTGGCGGCGCGTATTAGCAGCATGTCCTTGGTTTCCTGCGGGTCAGCCTGATAGGTCAGCAGGTTGACCTCGCTTACCGCATAGTTCAGGCGCTTGCGGATAACGGTCAGCACCATTTCCGGCGTGGCTACGAATTTGGCCTGCAGGATGACGATGTCACTGGCTCCGTAGCGGCTGATAAGCTTGGAAAGGGAGGCAAAGGTGGCGGTCTGCATGTTTTTGACATCAATCACCGCGCTGTCGGCGCTGTCGCCATAAGGCACGACAATACCGCCTAAGTTGGCTTCCAGCCCTACGGTTTTCCAGGTGGCACGCCAGGGGTTAGACTCCTCCCACAGCATGGTACGGCTGGCTTCTTCATAGACAGGCACAATCACGAAAGCACTGGCATTGCGGGCCGCCAGCACTTCGCTGCCTGAAACGGCTTTGGTGACCAGTTCGCTGATGGCATCGCCGTCAAACGATACCAGAAGGCGTGCGCGATAGCGTTTTTCGGAGATTTTCTCGTTAACCACCTCGACCCCGCGCGTCATGTCGGTAATCTGTTGTTCTGTCAGGGTATCCATGATGGCTTTGGCCTGCTGCGTACTGGTAAAACGCTCCAACAGCATGCGCAGGGCATCGCTTTCACCGTTGGCCATGGCTTTTTTACGGGCGTCGGCGGCGTCTTTGCCCGCGTAATCAACATCGACTTCGCTGTTGACCACGGCTTCACCTGCCTGTGCTGGCATAGGCGCACCTGAAAGGACAAGGCAAAAACCGATAATTGCAAGCCAAGAAAATGTCTTAAGAGGCATAGTAAAACACTTGAACCCTTGTAAAACTCTGGCATTACTCATACTCATTTATGGGCGTAATCGCAAACGGATAATATCGCGTAAGGGAACAGTCATGAGCAAGGGTGCAACCTATCAGCAGGCAGGTGTCAATATCGATGCCGGCAACGCACTGATTGAGCGTATCAAGCCGCTGGCCCGCGCCACACGCCGTAGCGGTTCCGTCGATGACCTTGGCGGCTTTGGCGCACTGTTTGACCCCAGACAGGCGGGATATACCGATCCGCTGCTGGTGTCGTCCACCGATGGTGTGGGAACGAAACTCAAAATCGCGCAGGCAGCCAATAAACACGACACTATCGGCATCGATCTCGTTGCCATGTGCGTCAACGATCTGGTGGTGCAGGGTGCGGAGCCGCTCTTTTTTCTTGATTATTTTGCTACGGGCAAACTCTCGGTGGATACGGCTGAGCAGGTGATCAAGGGAATAGCCGAAGGCTGCACACTGGCTGGCTGCGCGCTGATCGGCGGCGAAACGGCTGAAATGCCGGGCATGTATGCCGACGGCGAATATGACCTTGCCGGATTTACGGTGGGTGCGGTGGAACGCAGCCGGTTGCTGCCTTCAAAAACCATGGAAGCGGGCGATGTGGTGCTGGGACTTGCTTCCAGCGGCGTGCATTCCAACGGGTTTTCGCTGGTGCGCCATATCATGGCTACGCACAAATTCGATTTCAGTTCACCGGCGCCTTTTGCAGCAGGCAAAACATTCGCCGATGTGCTTTTAGTCCCCACCAAACTCTATGTAAAAGGCTGCCTTGCCGTGTTGCGTTCGTTTCCGGACGCCATCCGCGGTTTTGCCCATATCACGGGCGGCGGCCTGCCAGAGAATCTTCCGCGCGTATTGCCCAAGACGCTGGCTGCCGAGATACGCATGTCGGCATGGACACTGCCGCCGGTATTCGCATGGCTCAAGGAAACGGGTAAAGTGCCTGACCACGACATGTGGCGCACGTTTAATTGCGGTATCGGCATGGTGTGTATTGTGTCCAAGCCACAGGCCGCCAAAGTAGCCGAGCAGCTGCGCCAGCAGGGTGAAACCGTCTATGAGCTGGGCGCGCTGGTGGCGCGTACGGGCGAAGGGGTGATGCTGCGTGATTAAACGCAAAGTCGGAGTATTGATTTCCGGCAACGGCAGCAATTTACAGGCACTGATTGATGCCTGCCAACGGAAGGATTATCCTGCTGAAATTGCTGTGGTGATTTCCAATAAAGCCAATGCATTCGGGCTGACGCGTGCCGCCAGGGCGGGAGTTGCCTGCGAGGTGATTGACCATCAACGGTATGAGAGCCGCGAAGCTTTTGACGACGCCATGCATGAAATGCTGGAAAGGCACAAGGTGGAGTTTGTCTGCCTTGCCGGGTTTATGCGCCTGCTTTCTGCTGCTTTTGTGCGCCGCTGGCAGGACCGCATGATCAATATTCATCCCTCGCTGCTGCCTGCCTTCAAGGGTATTTCTTCGCACCGCGACGCTATTGCCGCCGGTGTGCGCGTATCAGGCTGCACAGTGCATTTTGTACGCACGGAGATGGATGTCGGGCCGATTATCATACAGTCGGCGGTAGCCGTTTTGCCGCAGGACACGCCGGAAACATTAGGCACACGCGTGCTGGAGCAGGAACATATCTGTTACCCGCAGGCGCTAAAATGGTTGGCTGAAGGAAGGCTTTCCGTGCAGGGGCAAATCGTCAGCGTAAAAGAAAGCACGCCCCAAAATCCTACTAAGGCGAGTGGCGCGCTTATCAATCCCTTAGATTAAATAGATTAAATAAATTAACCTACGATTTCGGTGTCGCTGAAAAAGAAACGGATTTCGTTTGCGGCGTTTTCCGGGCTGTCAGAGCCATGCACCGAGTTGCGCTCGATGTTTTCGGCAAATTCCTTGCGGATAGTGCCGGCTGCTGCTTTTGACGGGTCGGTAGCTCCCATGATTTCGCGGTTGCGGGCCACGGCGTTTTCGCCTTCCAGCACCTGCACTACGACGGGGCCGGATACCATGTATTCCACCAGTTCGTCATAAAACGGGCGTTCCTTGTGTACGCCGTAAAACTCGCGTGCCTGAAGGCGGCTCATGCGGATGCGTTTGCTGGCAACAATGCGCAGGCCCTGCTCTTCAAACTTGGAAGTGATTTTACCGGTCAGGTTGCGCGCGGTTGCGTCCGGCTTGATGATGGAAAAAGTGCGTTGTACGGCCATTATTCAGACTCCAGCTATATCAATGTGATGGTCAAACTTGGCGGTTATATACGCACAAAGTGTTCAGAAAGCAACACCAGAAATAAGCTTTTGGTTTTGTCCCATATCAAAGCAAACAACAGACTGTACAAAGAACAGAAATTCGGTATGGTATCCCATCATCCATTCTGTTGGCCATTCCGTGTCTTACCATCGTGCTATGCGTTTTGTTTTCCTGATTTCCGGCCTGGTGCTTCTGGCAGGCTGCGCCAACCTGCAGCAGCTTAAGGAGTTGCCCGCACCTGAAGACGATTTTTCCAGCGCGTTGATGGCCGAATATATCGCTTATGCTGAATCCGAGCAGGAACAGGGCCGTTGGGCCAATGCCAGCCATTTTGCCGATAAGGCGCAAAGGGTCGCCAAGGGCGAGGAAGTTGCGCCCGATGAACCCTCCGAAAGTGTCAGCAGCCCCGAAAAAGAAGAGCTGATTGCTGCCAATAAGTCTTTGAAATTATTGCTTAATGAGCGGGTGAAATCGCATAATCCGCAATTGTTGGCGCGGGTACAGCTTCTGTTTGATTGCTGGAACCAGCAAGCCAGAAGTGGCACTTCTTACGGCGACGGCCTGCGTGCCAGCTGCGCCGAGAATTTTGATCCGGAGTTGCTGGAGCTGGAAAATGACGTGCAGCAATTCATTTACAGCGCGGTCAAGGCCTATTCGCTGGAGTTCACTTCCGGCAGCAGCCGCTTGACTAGTACGCACCAATCCAGCATACGCTCGGTGGTAAAGGCGGTTGCAAAACTTGCTGATTTCGTGGTGGTGGTTTCAGTGGGTTCAGCCCGCACTGCCAGCCAGAAGGCGCTAGCCGACAAGCGTGTGCAGGCAACGCGCGAGGCGCTCGCTGCTGCAGGTATTCCCGAGCGCCGCATCCGCCAGCATAGCGGGGATGATTCCAAGCGTGTTCACCTAAGCGGCGATAGGCCAAGAAGCACCTACAACAAGGTGTCAATAACCATTAAAACGCCTAAAACGGCAGGGGAGTCGTAAGTGGTAAAACAATACTTTAAACGCTGGGGTTTATTGGTTGCTGCAGTGCTGGCTACGGGTTGTTCCACCTACAGCCTCAAGGAGCTGAGGCATGCCAAGCCGAGCGAAGTCCCCTACCAGCAGGCGCTGGCTACTCTGTATATGAATTATGCCATGCAGGAGGAAAAAAACTACGACTGGTTTACCTCTATGCATTTTGCCGATAAGGGGCTGATGGCCATTTACGGCAAGGACGTGCAGCCTGAAAATCTCGAAGACTGGCAGTTGCCCGCGGAAGTAATACCCACCATGGAAAAAGCCCGCGAACAGCTGGTTAGAATGCTGACGCAGGAAACCAAGCGTGATTTTCCGCAGCAGCTTGCCGAAGCGGTGTATAATTTTGATTGCTGGGTAGAGCAGCAATATGAAAACTGGCAATGGGAGGATATTGCCCGCTGTCGCGACGGGCTTGCCCGTGCATTCGAGCAGATGGGTGTTTCAACCCTGAACCTGACACCGATGGCGGATCCGGAAGCATCTTCTACTGCTCCGGCCGCAGCTCCGGTTGCGCCTGTTGAAGGCAAAGATGAAGGCGTGCCGCCGGAAGATGACGCGTCCGAGCCAATGAGTCCTGAAAGTGATGACATGGTCTCTGCCCCGCAGGAGAGTGAGAAGGTTGCCATGTCTGCCGACGAAGCGGTGCTGCTGCAACAGCAGGGAGATCCGCAGACGGCTGATATGATAATGAAATCACAGAATAAAACCGAAGTTTCCGCTTCCCCTGCTGCCCCGCCGCCGGGGGTAGAAACTTCATCATACATGGTGTTTTTTGAAGAAAATTTAACAACTTTGCCGGATGCCGGAACACGGGTGGTGGACGAGATTGCCAAAACGCTGACCGATTCCAATGACTATTCCGTGGTTATTGGTGCCAGTGAGCATGTGGAATTTGTTGAAAAACGCGCACAGGCTGTTAAGAATCGCCTGATTGAAGGCGGGGTGGATGCAAGCGCCATTACCGTCTCGGTATCGAAGGTACCGGATTTTTCTGCCGATGGCGGCGAGGGCGATAGCGCTCCCATCCGCCACCGTGTAGAAATTTACCTCAATCAGTAATTTTTACACCAAGCCTCAGGCGAAGCGTTTTTATTCATGACCGACCGCATACTCATTCTCGATTTTGGCTCACAGGTAACACAACTGATTGCGCGCCGTGTGCGTGAATGCGGTGTGTATTCCGAAATACGACCCTACAACATTCCCGATGGCGAAATCTCCGCCTTTGGTCCCAAGGCCATTATCCTTTCCGGTGGCCCTGCCTCGGTGCATGAATCTTTCTCGCCCAAGGTCAGCCCGTCGGTATTTGGCATGGGTATTCCCATATTCGGCATTTGCTACGGCGAGCAGTTGCTCTGCCAGCAGCTTGGCGGTTCGGTGGAGATGTCGAATCACCGTGAGTTTGGCCGTGCCATGGTCGAGGTCAGTGATGATTGCGCATTGTTTGATGGTGTGTGGAAAAAGGGCGAGCAGCATCAGGTATGGATGAGCCATGGTGACCGCGTGACCGCGCTCCCTGAAGGTTTCAGGGTGGTGGCAAAAACAGCATCGGCTCCTTATGCGGCGATTGCCGACGACCGCCGCCGCATTTATGCCGTGCAGTTCCATCCGGAGGTGGCGCATACCCCTGATGGCGCAAAGCTTTTGCGCAATTTTACGCGTAATATCTCAGGCTGCCGCGGCGACTGGTCGATGGCGTCTTTCCGTCAGACGGAAATAGCGCGTATCCGCAAACAGGTAGGCGATAAACGCGTGGTCTGCGGCGTCAGTGGTGGCGTCGACTCATCGGTAGTGGCGGCGCTGTTGCACGAAGCCATCGGTGACCAGCTGACCTGTATTTTCATCGATACCGGTATGCTGCGCGCTGGCGAGAGCAAGCAGGTGCAGGAACTATTCCGTTCGCATTTTCATATCCCGCTCATTCAGGTCGATGCCAGCCTTCTCTTTTTGAACAAGTTAGCGGGTGTCACCGACCCCGAGCGCAAGCGCAAAATCATTGGTGAAACCTTCATCGAGGTATTCGAGCAGGAAGCCCAGCAGGCTGGTGGTGCCGACTTTCTAGCTCAGGGTACGCTGTATCCTGATGTAATCGAGTCCGTCTCTTTTATAGGCGGCCCGAGCGTTACCATCAAATCGCATCATAATGTCGGCGGCTTGCCCGAGCGCATGAAGCTGGGGCTGGTGGAACCGCTGCGCGAACTGTTCAAGGACGAGGTGAGGGTGCTGGGGCGCGAACTGGGCATGCCCGACGATATGGTGGGCCGCCATCCGTTCCCCGGGCCGGGGCTGGCTATCCGCATTCCGGGTGAAATCACTGCTGAGAAGCTGGCACTGCTGCGCAAGGCCGACGCCGTTTACATCGAAGAAATACGCAAGGCCGGTTTATACAAAGAAATCTGGCAGGCGTTTGCTGTGCTGCTGCCGGTGCGCACCGTCGGCGTGATGGGTGACAGCCGCAGCTATGACTATGTGTGCGCGTTGCGTGCCGTGACCTCTACAGACGGTATGACCGCTGACTATTACCATTTCAGCCATGAATTCCTGAGCAATGTCAGCAGCCGCATCATCAATGAAGTAAAAGGCATAAACCGGATAGTGTACGACATTACCAGCAAGCCTCCGGGAACAATTGAATGGGAATGACGCGATATGAATGAGCTGTTCAGGGAAATAGAAGACGATATCCGCCGCGAGCGCTTGGACAAGCTGTGGCAGAAATTCGGCAAAATGATGGTCTATGCCAGCATCGCGGCGGTGGTGCTTACGATTATTATCGTGATTATACAGAGCAACCGCGAAGAGCTGGCCAAGGAAAAAACATCACAGTTCATCCGTGGCATTGACCGCATCAATGTCGAAGATTTTAAGGGCGCTATCAGCATTTTCGAAGAACTGGCGGGCGACACATCCTCTCCTTATGCTGGTCTGGCTATGTTGCAGAAAGCTAAGGCGCAGCAGGCGTTGGGTGACAAGGAGGGTGCCGTTAAAACTTACCAGGCACTGGCAGCGCGTGATGCCGAGCTGGGTGGCCTTGCCAAGTTACTGCTGCCGTCGAAGGATAGCAAACTGGTGGAACCGGACAAGGCTTCGCCTTTCTACCGCTCGCAACAGGAATGGCTTGGCTGGCAATTGCTGGATCAAGGTAAAAAAGACAAGGCGGTGGAGATTTTCTGGTCTCTGCGTGAAGATGCGCAGGCACCTATGCAACTGCGCGAACGCATGCATGAAGTGCTGCAGCATATCGCCCCCCAAAAATTATTGGCAGAAAAAGTGCTGACTGAAAAACTCAGCGAGCAACTGAAAAATGCCGCGGCGGTTGCGGATCAGAAAGCCAAGAAAGAGACTGGCAATGAAAAGTAATAAACAAACAGCGCTGCTGGTATTGATAGTGTGCAGCGTGGCGCTTGCCGGATGCAGTACGCTGCCGACATGGATGGGCGGTAAAAAGAAAGAACAGGAAAAGCTGGAAGGCGCACGTATTTCCGTGGTGCCGCCGGATGAAGCGTTGCAGCCGGATTCACGCCTTTCAGGTGTTGCTGTCAGCCTTCCGCCAGCGACCGCCAACAGTGACTGGCCGCAACATGCTGGCGGGTTTTCTGCCGCGCGTGGCAATCTTGCGGGTAAGGGAACATTTAATTCGGTAGCAAGTGTGCGTGCCGGTGAGGGCAATAGTTTTGCGTCAGTACTAGTGTTGCCGCCGGTAGTAGGAGATGGCCGCGTCTATGCAATGGATGCGGCGGGGTATATTTCCGCCCATGATGCAGGCAATATCGATAAAGTGTTGTGGACATCCGAAGGCGCTTACGAAGAAGACGCACCCGACAGTTTCGGCGGTGGTCTGGCCTATGACGGCGGGCGCGTGTATGCTGTTTCCGGTCGTGGCCAAGTGGTATCAATAGATGCCAGCACCGGCACGGTGGTGTGGCGCAAGGGCTTGCGCGTAGCGTTCCGCTCGGCTCCCAAGGTTGCGGGCGGCAAGCTTTTTGCCACCACGCTTGATAACCAGATATATGTTGTCCGCACCGACAATGGCGAGATCGCATGGACGCAGCGCGGTTTGACTGAGACGACTGATTTTATGAAGGTTGTATCGCCGTCACTACAGGGCGATACGGTAATTGCACCTTACTCCTCCGGCGAAATTTATGCCCTGTCTGCAAGCGACGGGCGGGAATTCTGGAGTGACGCGTTGTCGGCTGCGCGCGGGGTGAAGTCCTCGGCGTTGTTCAGCGGCATCGGCGGCGATCCGCTGATTGACGGCGAAGTGGTATTTGCCGTGTCCACCAGCCAGTGTACCGCCTTTCACATTGCTGACGGCCAGCGCATCTGGGAGCGTCCGCTGTCTGCCAACAATACGCCGTGGCTCGCGGGCGATTACCTGTATTTCATGACCAGCGACAACACGCTCGTGGCGCTGGTGAAATATAACGGCGCTATCCGCTGGTCGGTGCGCTTGCCCAGCTTTGAAGACGAGGAAGAGAAAGACGGCGCAATATTATGGAAAGGTCCGGTGATGGTGGACAGCGCGCTGGTGCTGGCGGGTTCCCATGGCCAGCTGGTGCGCGTAGATGCCAGCGACGGCAAGGTGCTGACCACGACTGATATTCCTGAACACATCCACACTGCGCCGGTAGTGGCCGGTGGCCGCATGTACCTTGTCGGGCAGGATGCCACGCTCTATTCGCTAGAGTAATATTATGAGCTTTACCGTTGCCATTGTCGGCCGTCCCAATGTCGGCAAATCCACATTGTTTAACCGTCTGACCGGAAAGCGTCACGCGCTGGTCGATGACATGCCGGGCGTCACGCGTGACCGCCGCATGGGGGAAGCGCGTATTGCCGACCTTGAATTTACGGTGATGGATACGGCAGGGCTGGAAGAAGCCGACAGTGAAACGCTGCAAGGGCGAATGACACGCCAGACCGAGCAGGCCATCGAGGAAGCGGACGTTGCGATGATTGTGGTGGACGGACGCGCGGGCATTACTCCCGCTGACCAGCATTTTGTGCGCATGGTGCGCAAAAAACACAAGCCGCTGGTGCTGGTGGTGAACAAGGCCGAAGGTGGCAAAGCTAACGCCGCCATCACCGACGCCTATTCGCTGGGGCTGGGCGAGCCGGTGGCGATTTCCGCCGAGCATGGCGAAGGCATGGGCGATTTATATGCCGCGCTGGCGCCGTTTGCCAAGGAAAGCGACGGCGAAGCACCGAAAGAAACTATTGATACGCTCATGCAGATAGCCATCGTCGGCCGTCCGAATGTCGGCAAATCGACATTGCTTAACCGCATCATCGGCGAAGAGCGCGTGCTTACCGGCCCCGAGGCAGGCATCACGAGGGATGCCATTGCGGTTGATTTCCAGTTTGAAGGCAAAAACCTGAGACTGGTGGATACGGCGGGTATGCGCCGCAAAGCGAATGTGCAGGAAAAAGTGGAAAAGCTGGCGGTAGCCGATTCATTGCACAGCATACAATATGCGCATGTGGTGGTGCTGGTGGTGGACGCGCAGGCGCCGCTGGAAAAACAGGACAATACTATCGCCGCGCTCATCGAGCAGGAAGGCCGCGCTATGGTGCTGGCGGTCAATAAATGGGACAGTGTGGACGATAAACCCGCTTACCTGAAAGCCATCCACCAGCGGCTGGAAAGCGTACTGCCGCAGGTGAAAGGCATTCCCGTAGTGCCGATTTCCGGCAAGACAGGGGAAAACATACCCAAGCTGCTGAAGGAATGTTTCCGTGCTTATGCATTGTGGAATCGCGAAATAGGCACGGGTGAACTCAACCGCTGGCTGGAAGCGGCGCTGGAAGAACACACGCCGCCCATGATAAGCACTCGCCGCCTCAAGATCCGCTACATGACACAAAAGTCAGCGCGTCCGCCGAGTTTCATATTATTCGCCAATATGAGCGAAGTGCCGGAGCATTACCTGCGCTATCTGGTGAACACCATGCGTGAGCGCTTCAAACTGCCGGGAATTCCAATCCGTATCAGGGTACGCAAGAACAAAAACCCGTATGCCGAAGGTCAGGAAACGTAACATGACATCGCCACTTGCCCCATCACTTGCCATCGAAATCAAGCAACTGCACAAGACCTATATTGACGGCAAGAAAAACCAGCACAAGGTGGCGCTCAGGGGCATCGATCTTGCTATTCCGCGTGGCGCGTTTTTCGGCCTGCTCGGGCCGAACGGCGCCGGCAAATCCACCATGATAAATATCATGGCTGGCCTCGTGCTGAGAACCAGCGGCGAGGTGCGTATCTGTGGTTATGACATCGAAAAAGACATGCGTGGTGCGCGTACATCGCTGGGTGTAGTGCCGCAGGAACTGGTGCTGGATACGTTCTTTACCGTGCGCCAGGCGCTTGACATCCACGCCGGATATTACGGCGTTTCTGCGGCCAAGCGCCGCACGCAGGAAATCATTGATGCGCTGGGCCTGTCCGACAAGGCCGACGTCAATTCCCGCCGACTTTCCGGCGGTATGCGCCGCCGCCTGCTCGTGGCTAAAGCGCTGGTACATCAGCCACCGGTACTGATTCTTGATGAACCCACCGCCGGTGTGGATGTAGAACTGCGCACGCAATTATGGGACTATGTGAAAGAGCTTAACCGCAACGGCACTACCGTGCTGCTCACCACTCACTATCTCGAAGAAGCCGAACAATTGTGCGACACCATTGCCGTTATCAACCATGGCGAAGTGGTGGCGTGCGACAGCAAGGCCTCGCTGCTGCGCAGTTTTGACAGCAAGCAGCTGGTCATTACCTTTGCCGGAGGCATACGTGAAGTGCCTGTACCTTTGCGCCGCTGGCCGGCGGAAATCGATAGCGAGGGCAAGCTGGTCATCAGCTACAAGCCGAGCAAGGACGCCATTCAGGACATACTTAGCACATTGCAGTCCTGCGGGCTTTCGGTGGGCGACCTCAACACCCGCGAAGCGCGGCTGGAAGATATATTTATTTCGCTTACGCATGACAAAGCGGCGTAGCCTTGAGGCGTCAATTATTCTAGGCCGCGTTCAGTGGTTTTACCTTCTAAGGCCCGCCCCAGTGCTTTACTGATGGCCACGCTTCCTGATTTGTAGGCGCGGGTTAAATCTACCCCATTGGTTGCAGCTTCGGCTATTTCCTTAATCTTTATTAATTCGGCGGCGGCTTGTTCAATCTTGGCAGTTTTTCTTTCGATACCCTTCTCAAAAAGGAAACGAACAAAAGCATCCAATTTTTCACCATCTTTGAAATCAAGGACAAAATAATCTGTGCGGGGATAAGATGAAGGATCTTTTTCGCCTTTATGTTTCTTAAAGCCAATGCGCACTAGGGCATTCATATCTTGATCTGATAACCCATAGACAATGAAGTCATCACTTTCAATTTCACCAATAAGTATGTCGTTTTCAATGCTCGCAATAGTTTTAAGGCGTCCGCCTTCTAATACGCTCCAAGAGGGTATGGCTGCTTTCATCAGCGCTGCCAGTGAGGCGTTTTCTGTTTCAATGGATTTTTGTGCGGATTCAGCAGTTGTTTTCGCATCACTAATGATGGTTGCCCACTTTGCTTTTGCCATAGCCATATCCCTAGATTTTTTATTAATAGGTTAACAAATATAACAAAAAGTTAATAAGCGTCAATCATTATCGTCTATGGCACAAAAAACCTTATCATGTATAACCATTGCCTATGGTAAAAACCCCGATTTCATATTCTATCCGCCTGAAAAAAGGTAAGGAAAAGACCATTCTTTCCGGCATGCCGTGGGTTTATGCCAGCGACATCATCGAATCATCGGAACTTATGTTACTGCCAGCGGGGGACCTTGTTGCTATCGAAACGCATAAAGGCCAGTTTATAGGCATCGGCTATTTCAATGCGCACTCACAAATTGCCTGCCGCGTGCTAGCCTTGCAGCGCGAAGCCATTGACGTTGCCTTTTTCAAAAAGCGCTTTGAAGCAGCGCTTGCCACACGTGAAAAGCTGGCGGCCGTGCCTTACTACCGCTTGGTGCATTCGGAAGCAGACGGATTACCCGGCCTGCTCATTGACCGTTTTGGCGATGCCTGCGTGGTGCAGGTGGGTACGGCGGGCATGGAAGCGCTGCAGCCGTTGTGGATGGCGGCGCTGGAACAGGTGATTGCGCCCAAGGCTATTGTGCTGCGCAATGACTTTGCTTCGCGGGGTCTGGAAGGAATGGGGCAGGGCGTATCGGTGTTTAAGGGCGAAATATCGCCACTGGTAGAGGTGCATGAGAACGGCTGCATTTATTTAGCTGATCTCATCAAAGGCCAAAAGACTGGCTGGTTTTATGACCAGCGCGATAATCGCCGTATGATGGCAGGATACTCCAAAGATAAAACAGTCGTGGATATTTATTCCCACTCCGGCGGGTTCGGGTTGCTTGCTGCCAAGGAAGGTGCGGTGTCGGTTACGCTGGTGGATAGTTCGGCGCTGGCTCTGGATTCGGCAAATCAAGCGGCAGCGCGCAACGGCGTGGAGTCACGCCTGTTTTATCGTCAGGGGGACGCCTTTGCCGTTATGGAGCAAATGGGGAAGAACGGTGAGACATTCGACATTGTGCTGGCTGACCCGCCCGCCTTTGTGAAAACAAAAAAGGACATGACAGCAGGATTAAAGGGTTATGAGAAAGTGGCAAGGCTGGCAACAAGGTTGGTGAAAGAAGGCGGGCTGTTGTTTGTAGCGTCCTGCTCGCATCATGCGCAGCGTCAGCAATTTAATAAAGCCGTGCAGGACGGCGTGGCCAAGGCGGGCCGTAAGGCAAAACTGCTCAAGCAGACAGGTGCGGCAGCAGATCACCCGCGTCATGCGATGCTTAGACAAAATGAATACCTTAAAGGAATCTTGCTGCAACTGCAGGACTAAAATTAACCAGTTTACCAAGGTTAATCGAATTTAAGCTTTATATCTTAAGTTTTGACTAAAAAGCCGCCGACGGAAACACGATATGCGCCTTGGTTGCACCCTTGCCAGTTACGGATACGGTCGATTTCTTTTCGGTTCCGTTTAAGAAAGATTCCAGCGTGTATTTGCCAGCGGGAAGCTGCACATACACGTACGGGCCAGCGCCGCTGATGCGCATCATTTCGGCGCCATTGCTATCGAGTACGCGGAAATGGGCGTCGCCCACGAATTCACCGCCGGTGCCGCTGAGCAACACATGCAGGCTAAACTCGCTGGCGCGGACCTTGAGCATATCGGCTTCTTCGCTGCTGACGCCGCCGGTGACATAGGTTACGGTGCCGTTATTGATGACTTCCAGCGGCATGGCCGGAATAGCGTCGCCGCCTTCCGATTCGATCATGGACTGGTAGCCAGCTGGCTGCGGCGCGGCATTCACATGCGTGGTGATAGAAAGCGCCTGCGTCTGCGCTTGATTAGACTGCGTGGTAATTTGTGCGGTGGGTGCGGGCGCAGACGCAACACCGGCTGACGGGTCTTTTTGGCGCAGGCGCTGCAATTGTTCATCCATCGTCATTGGTTTATCCGAGCTTTGCGCAAAGGCGGGCAGGCTGCCTGCTGCGAGTAACACCGTGGTAATCATCAGTAATGTACGCATGCTAATATCCTTTTAAAATTAGTAACAGGGCATTCGCAGTATTTTCAGGGTAACGCCCTAGGGTATAAGAAAACAATAATGATTCTGTCCAAAAGTATAAAAAAACAATAGTGATTGTTTCGATTACCCCTGCTATATCATGGCTTAAACCAGATTGCGATGGGTAATTTATGAAGTCATGGATACAGTTTCCCCGCAGCGAAGGCAAGGCTTCCCGCCAGGCCCACTGCGACCTGCCCGAGGGTACGTATGAGCGCGAATTCGGGCGCGAGGGTTTTTTCGGGCCAGTGTCCCACATTCATCATGCGCACCCGCCCACCAGCTGGACAAGCTGGGAAGGCGAACACAGGCCGCGTGCATTTGACCTTGTACGCCTTACCCATGCCGCCAACTGTCCGTGGAAAGCCACACAAATTATGCACAACCACGCGCTGCAGCTTCGTCTGTGGCGCACGGAAGGCGACATGGATCATCTTGTCTCCAACGGCGATGGTGATGAATTATTGTTCGTGCATGACGGTCAAGGCGACCTGTTCTGCGATTTCGGCCACATGACCTTTAGTGAGGGTGATTACCTATTGCTGCCGCGCGGCAGTACATGGCGCGTGGAGTGCCAAGGCAAGGCCACATTCCTGCTGATTGAAGCGACCAATGACGGCTTCCGCCTGCCGGACAAGGGCATGATGGGGCCGAATGCCATTTTCGATCCGGCGGCGCTGGTTGTGCCTGCGCTGGATACGGCATTCAAGGCGCAGCAGGGTGACAAGCCATGGAAGGTGCTTATCAAGCGCCATAATCGTTTTTCTACCGTGACCTATCCGCATAACCCGCTGGATGCGGTGGGCTGGCACGGCGACAATTTGCCGGTGCGCATCAACTGGCGTGACATACGCCCGCTGATGAGCCACCGCTACCATGTACCGCCATCGGCGCATACCACGTTCCTTACCGGACGTTTTGTAGTGTGTACGTTTGTGCCACGCCCGATTGAAAGCGATCCGGGGGCGCTTAAAGTGCCGTTCTACCATTCCAATAATGATTACGACGAGGTCATTTTTTATCATATGGGCGAGTTTTTCAGTCGCGACAATATCCACCCGGGCATGATGACATTGCATCCTTGCGGCTTCCCGCACGGGCCGCATCCCAAGGCATTCAAGGCAGGTGCGGAATTTGCCAAGAAGGAAGCCGACGAGGTAGCGGTGATGATCGACACGCGCGACGCCGTGGAGATGTCTGACGACCTGCACAAGGTCGAATGGAAAGACTATGTCGATAGCTGGAAAGTGAAAGATTGAACTAAGTATTTCTAAAACCTCAGAGGTAGCGTTATGAAACTAGCATCACTCAAAGCAGGCGGCCGCGATGGTACGTTGGTGGTTGTAAGCAAGGATATGACAAAGGCGGTAGCCGTGCCAGGTATTGCGCCCACCATGCAGCAGGCGCTGGAGCGCTGGAGTTCCGTGCAGGCGCATCTGCAGGTGATATATGACGACCTGAACAAGGGCGAAAAAATCGCCGGTGTATTTAATTTCAACCCGAAAGACGTGGCGTCGCCACTGCCGCGCGCCTACCAGTGGCTTGACGGCTCGGCCTATGTCAACCATGTGGAGCTGGTGCGCAAATCGCGCGGGGTGGAAATGCCGGAAAGTTTCTGGACCGACCCGCTGATGTATCAGGGCGGCTCTGACACGTTGCTTGGCCCGCGTGATGACGTGCCTCTGGCTGATGAAAAATGGGGCATTGATTTTGAGGCGGAAATTGCCGTGGTCACCGATGATGTGCCGATGGGCGTGACGCCGGAAGATGCAGCGCACCACATCAAACTCATCATGCTGGTCAACGACGTATCACTTCGCTACCTTGCCATGAATGAAATTGCCAAGGGGTTCGGTTTCCTGCAGGCAAAACCTGCCAGCGCTTTTTCGCCTGTGGCGGTGACGCCCGATGATCTGGGAGCTGCATGGAAAGACGGCAAGGTGTGTCTGCCGTTGCTCAGCTACTACAACGGCACGCAGTTTGGCCGCCCGCATGCCGGCACCGACATGGTGTTTAATTTCCCCACGCTGGTGGCACATGCCGCGAAAACCCGTTTCCTGTCGGCGGGTACAATTATTGGTTCAGGCACAGTGTCGAACAAGGACCGCAGCGTCGGCTCGTCCTGCATTGTGGAAAAACGCACCATTGAAAAACTCGACACAGGTGACTCGACCACGCCGTTCATGAAATTCGGTGATAATGTGAAAATCGAGATGGTGGATGATAAGGGCAAAAATATCTTCGGCAGCATTGAGCAGAAAATCGTGCCTTACCAGTACAAAAAGGCCCAGAAAATGACAGGGGCGGCATGAAGCTTTATAGCTACTGGCGATCGTCGGCTTCTTACCGCGTGCGCATAGCGCTGGCGCTCAAAGGCCTGAAGGCGGAGATTGTGCCGGTGAATTTGCTGACAGGCGAGCAGAAAGCTGACGCTTACCGCGCCATCAACCCGCAGATGCGCGTGCCTGCTTTGCAGGACGGCGAACATCTGGTTACGCAGTCCATTGCCATTATCGAATATCTCGACGAGCGCTACCCGCACGTGCCGTTACTGCCGCAACCACCGGAAGAACGCGCCTATGTGCGCGAGCTGTCGCTGGCGGTAGCCACCGACATTTCCCCGCTGAACAACCTCAGCCAGCTGAAATATTTAAGCGAGCAATTTGGTGTAACCGAAGAACAGAAAAACGTGTGGATAGCGCACTGGATTACGAGTGGTTTTGCCGCTATCGAAGCGGTGCTGGCAGCCAGCCCCTATACCAGCCAGTTCTGCCACGGCGTTAGCCCGACCATGGCCGACTGTTTGCTGATACCGCAAATATATAATGCGCGGCGTTTTAACTGTGATTTATCACCCTATCCGAACATTGAGCGCATTGATGCCAATTGTACAGCTGTGCCTGCCTTCCAGCAGGCACAGCCTGACGCGCAGCCAGATAAACCAAAGTAATAAACTAAAATAAATTTTTGTAACTTTTTTAGCGATAACAACGAATGAAATGATATGAGCGAAATGGAACAAAAACCTGAACAGAAATCCACCGCTATCGGCATTATGCTGACGGTGGCGGCGATACTCTCGCTGCTTCTGGTCAGTCTTTCTTACCTGTAATGCTGCGCCTGCTGCTGATAGCTTTGCTGTTGCTGCTGCCGTTGGGCAGCGTTCAGGCACAGCCTGCTTTTTCTGCAACCAAAATCCACCAGCAGCTTGCCAGCCAGAAGGGTTGGCTAAACACGTCGCGGCCTTTGCAGGCGGATGATTTGCGCGGGCGCATTTTACTGCTCGATTTCTGGACATACTGCTGCATCAACTGCATCCATATCATGCCTGACCTCGCCTATCTCGAGCAGAAGTTCGGCGATAAGCTCACGGTCGTCGGCGTGCATTCTGCCAAGTTCAAGAACGAGCAGGACAGCGAAAATATCCGGCAAGCCATACTGCGCTATGATTTGCATCACCCCGTGGTTAATGACTTTGATTTTTCGCTGTGGGAAAAATTCGAGGTGGGTGCGTGGCCAACGCTGGTGCTGGTCAATCCCGAGGGTAAGGTTGAGAAAACCTATGCCGGCGAAGGCCACCGCGACGCGCTGGAAAAGGAAATACAGAAACTGGTGGAAAAATATGAAAGCAAGCTGGTAGCGGGCGGTCTGCCGCTGGCGCTAGAGAAAGAAAAAGCACCCAAGACGGTGCTTAAATTCCCCGGCAAGATTATCCATGTGCCGGACTTTGAGGGCAGGGAAGCGCTGCTGGTAGCCGATAGCGCGCATCACCGCATCGTGGCGATGACTATGGACGGGCGCATCGTCGCACAGATTGGCACCGGCGTTGCCGGACGCGATGACGGCTATTTTGATTCGGCGCAGTTCAATAATCCGCAGGGCCTGCTTTTTCATAACAACACGCTCTATGTGGCCGATACTGGAAATCACGCACTGCGCATCGTGGATATGATGGCCAAGCTGGTGCAAACGGTGGCGGGAACGGGCAAGCAGGGATATGACCGCGAAGTGCAGGAACAACCGGCTATCAAAACACCGCTGGCCTCGCCGTGGGATCTGGCGCTGTACCCTGATAACCAGCATATCACCATTGCCATGGCAGGGCTGCACCAGCTCTGGAAATATAACATTTTTAAAACCACCGTCAGTGTGCTGGCGGGTAATGGCAAGGAATCCATTGATGACGGGCAATACCCCGTTAATTCGCTCTCGCAGCCCAGCGGCCTTTCCGTGCTGGGAAAGCAACTCTATTTCATAGATGCGGAAACCAGTTCGCTGCGCGTGCTTGCAAATGAAAACATCAAAACGCTGATTGGCAGTGGCCTGTTCACCTTTGGGCTTAAGGATGGTGGCAAGGGTCAGGCGCTGATGCAGCACCCGTTGGGCGTGTTTGCCAGCGAGGACGGTATCTATATTGCCGACGCCTATAACCACGCCATCCGTCGCTACGATACAAAGACCGGCCTGCTTTCCACCGTGTCGGGCAACGGCCAGAGTGGAAGCAAGGACGGCGCGCTGAAGGAGGCCAGCTTCAACGAACCTAACGGGCTGGTGAAGGTAGGTACAAAACTCTATGTCGCCGACACCAACAACCATGCCGTCCGCGTCATTGACCTTGCGGCGGGCAAGGTTTCTACCTTGCAGGTGCGGCAGGAAGGTACGATGGTGGATGTGTTCAGCGAGGCGCTGCCCAACATGGTGCGGCTGCCTGCGGCAATCGTAAAGCAAGGCCAGCCGCTACAGATAATGATCGGTTTGCAGCAGGGCTGGAAAATCAACAAAGATGCACCCAGCTCATTAAATCTGTTTGAGATGGCGGCAACTCCAAAAGCGGTTGCAAGCATCGGGCTTGACGAGTTGAAAATGGGAAAAGTGCTGCTGCCTGCGCTGTCGTCCGGCAAGCAATACAGGCTTCAGGCCATGCTCTATTACTGTGAGGATAAGGACGGCGCGCAGTGTTTGCTGAAGAGCTTCGACCTGCCGATGTCAACAGGCGACAGCGACACCACCAGCATTACGCTGCCGGTGAACTGATTTGCTTTATCAGCTTGATGGTGGCGCGGCCGTAGCGGCGCTCGTCGATGGTAAAAAATCCTTCCGGTAACGGGTTTTCTTCCTTGCTGTCATGCTCGATGACAATCAGCGCATCGGGCGCAAGCCAGCCGCCCTCTTTCAGGCTTTTAAGCGCTGGCTCGAGCAGTTTTTTGAAATAGGGCGGGTCGAGGAACACCAGTGAATAGGTCTGCCGCGCCCTGCCCAGCTTGGTGGCGTCGGCGGTGATAAAATCAGTGGTTTCGGTTTCCTTCATGCGCTGCGCATTATGTTGCGCGTTACCAATA
This sequence comes from Alphaproteobacteria bacterium, assembly GCA_020049775.1. Classification (GTDB taxonomy): domain Bacteria; phylum Pseudomonadota; class Alphaproteobacteria; order Rickettsiales; family SXRF01; genus JAGVKI01. The sequence continues at coordinate 84,850 of JAGVLO010000003.1, forward strand.
GCATCACGCGCCTTGTCGATGAAGGTGACATGCGCCACCCCGCGCGAAAGTGCCTCCAGCCCGAAAGCGCCGGTGCCGCAGAATACATCGAGTACTTTCTGGTCGGCGAAGGATTGTCCGGCCAACCCGTGTTTGCTGTGGGCGAGGATATTGAAAATTGCCTCGCGCGCGAATTCCGATGTCGGGCGGATATGCGGCCCCGCATCTTTCAGCAATTCAATACGCCTTCCTTTATGTTTTCCGGCAACGATACGCATGCGCTTACAGCTTCACAAACGACGTAAGCACCTTGGACGTCACTTCCTTGAGTTCGCCCTTGGACAGGCTACCCAACTGGAACGGGCCGTAAGAAAGGCGCAGCAGGCGGCTGACCTTGCAGCCGAAATGCTCGAAGATTTTGCGGATTTCGCGGTTCTTGCCTTCGGTCAGCGCTACGGTAAGCCATGTGTTGTCGCCTTTTTCGCTGTCGATGACGGCTTCTACGCTGCCGTAATGCACACCTTCAGACACGATGCCTTTTTTCATTTCGGACATCATGGCGGGTGTGATTTTGCCAAATACGCGCGCACGGTAGCGGCGTATCCAGCCGGTGGACGGCAACTCGAGCTTGCGCGCCAGCGCGCCGCTGTTGGTCAGTAGCAGCAGGCCTTCCGAATTCAGATCGAGCCTGCCGATGGAAATAACACGCGGCATACCCTGCGGCATGGCTTCAAACACGGTGGGGCGGCCCTGCGGGTCTTTGTGCGTGGTGATCAGCCCTGCGGGTTTGTGGTAGAGCCACAGCCGCACCTTGTCCTGGGCTGCGAGCAGCTTGCCATTGACGATGACGGCGTCTTCCGCGGTGACGTTGAAGGCGGGGGTTTTCACCGTCCTGCCATTGACCTTGACGCGGCCTTCCTCAATCAGTTTTTCGGCTTCCCTGCGCGAACACACACCCGCACCGGCGATGCGTTTGGCAAGACGTTCAGAAGGGGTTGCAGCGTCGGGGGCGGCAGTTTCGGTCATCGGCGGGTCTTTGTTGGCTTTTTAGGCGGCGTAATGCCCGCCTCATTTCCGGCGAGTTCTTTGAGCAAGCTCTCGTTGGCGTCACGGAAGGCAACGATCTGCGGATCGGCCATGTCACCGGTTTGTTCAAGGTAGGAAAGGATCTGCGATGCCCCTGCCTGAAGGTCGGAATCTGGGAACAGGTTGGCATGTGCCAGTCTGTAGAAGCTTAAACGCAGTTCCTGCATGTCGCGGTAGGATTCGTGCTGCTTGCCAAGTTCACCGGCAACCGTACCCAGATGCTGCGCCACATTGCGCGCGCTTGCCTTTATTTTAACATCAATGTCCATGGCTATTCCTCGCTGCCTCGACAAAGGCTTTCATGATTTTTTCGTCGGCGTTGGTGACAAAATATTCCGGATGCCACTGCACGCCAAGGCAGAAGGGGTGTGTAGGCAGCTCGATGCCTTCAATGACACCGTCAGGCGCGACCGCATCTACCACCGCGCTCGGCGCGGGTACGGCCACGGCCTGATGGTGAGCGCTGTTTACGGCGATCTTATCTGTCCCCAATATGCGGTGCAGGAGCGTGCCTTTGGTGATGGTCACTTCATGCCCTGGCTCGGTGCGCGGGTTTTTCTGTTCATGCTCCAGCGCATTTTTGATGGTATCGGGTATATGCTGTATCAGCGTTCCGCCAAGCACGACGTTGAGCAATTGCTGGCCGCCGCAAATGCCGAGGATGGGGATTTTGCGTTCAATCGCCCCTTGGGTCATCGCCCATTCAAACTTGGTGCGGCGGTCCTTGGTGGTGACGGTTTCATGCTTGCTGGACTCACCGTACAGCTCGGGCGATACGTCAAACGCCCCGCCGGTGACGACCAGACCGTCCAAACGGTCGAGATAGGCGTTTACATGGTCAACTTCATGCGGCAGGGGCAGGGGGATGGCACCAAAACGGCTGGCCGAGGAACAATAATTTTCGCGCAGCGCGTACCACGGCATTTTGGAGTAGCCGCCTGCTTCTTCATAATCGAGGGTGAATCCAATAACAGGTTGGGCGATAACAGGTTGATTGGCCATGAATTAACTGTGCTAGCGTTTGAGTGTTAACGTAAAAAACCACCTGAATATAGGCTGTTTTTGGTAATTTGTTAATACATACCTGCTTTTATAGAATAGGTAAAACATATCTTTGAGCAGGTAGCGAAAAGCCTATGGATCGCGTCGTCCAATCCGTCTCTCTGGCCACAGTCGCCGGCACCGTCTTTGGGTTCACCCTTGTACTGGGCGCAATCGCCCATGGTACGGACAATTACTTCTCATTCCTGAGCATGGAAGGGTTCCTGATTGTAATTGGCGGCACTATCGCCAACGCTTTCATGAGCTACCAGTCGCGCTATGTGCTGCGCGCATTCGGCGCTATCCGCAACATGATACTCAAGCCACGCGCCACCCGCGAAGGGCTGAACGCTGAAATCATGCGCCTGATTAAATGGGCATATCTCGTGCATTCCAAGGGGCTGGCGGGCTTAGAAGGCGAAATCGGCACCAAAATCAAAGAACCGCTGCTGCGTTATGGCGTAGAACTGGTGGTGACGGGTTACAAGCCGGAAGTCATACGCACCATGATGAACACAGCCGTGGAATCGGATTTCGAGCGCAGCACCGTGCCGGTGACCGTGCTTCGCAACATGGCATCCACCGCCCCCGCTTTCGGCATGGTGGGTACGCTGGTGGGCATGGTGATCATGCTGCAAAATATCAACGGCGACATGAATCTGATAGGGTCGGGCCTTGCTGTGGCGCTGCTTGCCACGCTTTACGGCATTATCGTGGCGCGTCTATTCTGTCTGCCTGCCGCTGATAAGCTGATGCAGAAAGAAGAAATCATGCGCTTCCGCAATTATATGATGACAGAAGGCCTTGTGCTGCTGGCTGAAAAGCAAAGCCCACGCTACATGCAGGATAAGCTCAACAGCTTCCTCGACCCCGACATCCATTTCAATCTCGATGAGCAGATCAAGAAACAGCCGCCTGCCGGTCCGCATCCTGCGGGGCATGAGGGACACGCATGATGCCCCCCAAGCGGTTTAAGCAGGAAGATAATGTCGATAGCTGGCTGATGAGTTATGCTGACATGATTACCTTGCTTCTGTGCTTTTTCGTGATTTTCATTTCCATATCCGAACCCAAGAAAGAAAAAATTCAGGCCATTACTGAAAGCATGGCGGGCAAGTTCGGCGCTATTGACCTTGCCACGCCGTTTCAGGGTGCATACAAGGAAATCCAAGGCGTAATCGAGCAGCGCCAGCTGCTCAAGGATATGGATGTGCAGCGCACCAAGAACGGCGTGATTATCGAAATGTCGTCCGGTTCATTCTTCAAGACAGGTACGATTGAGTTGGCCTCCGACCGGCTGGAATCATTATCCGCGATTGCGGTGATACTCAAGAATATCGATTTCCTTGATTACCGCATTGTCATCGAGGGGCATACCAGCGACGAGCTGGTGAAGAACGGCGCATATCCATCCAACTGGGAATTTTCGGCAGCACAGGCGGCGCGGCTTGCGCGCTATTTCATGGAGCAGGGGGTTCAGGGCAAGCGTTTTGTGGTGTCCGGCTATGCCGACAGCGATCCCAAAGTGCCAAACCTGGACGCCAACGGTAACGCCATTATGGAAAACCGTAATAAGAACGAACGCATCGTTATCCGTATCGACCGCGTTATTTAGCCACTTGTTTAGCCTGCGGTGCGGCGTCTGGCTTTTGTGCGGGACGCAAGCCCAGTGTGTGGCAGACAGCCGAGGTCAGGTCAGCGCGGTTCAGAGTGTAGAAATGCAAATGCTCCACCCCGTATTCCATCAGCTTGCGGCATTGTTCGGCGGCTACCGTTACCGCCACCATGTTGCGCATGGTCGGGTCACTGTCGAGTCCGTCAAACAGGTGGCTTAACCAGTCAGGCACGCTGGCGCCGCACATGGCGCTGAATTTTTTGACCTGCGATACATTGCCCACCGGCAATATGCCCGGGATAACGGGAATGGTGATGCCGCTTTTGCGTATGCGGTCTATAAAGCGCAGGTAATGCTCTACATCAAAGAAATACTGGCTGATGGCGCGGGTGGCACCGGCATCGATTTTCTGTTTTAGGTAATCAATATCGTCTTCAAAGCTGCGCGATTCGGGGTGCTTTTCCGGAAAGGCGGCGACGCTGATTTCAAAATCGCCAATGCGTTTCAGGCCTGCCACCAGCTCTGAAGAATAACAGTATCCTTGCGGGTGTGGGATGTAGGTGGCCATGCCCTGAGGCGGGTCGCCGCGTAGCGCCACGATATGGCGGATGCCTGCTGCCCAGTAGTCGCGTGCCACCTGATCTACTTCCTCGCGGCTGGCGCTGACGCAGGTCAGGTGGGCGGCAGGTTTCAGGGATGTTTCCTGAACCATGCGGCGCACGGTGTGGTGTGTACGTTCACGGGTGGTGCCGCCTGCCCCATAAGTAACCGAGACAAACGAAGGTGAAAGCGATTCCAGCTGGGTGATGGCAACCCATAATTTTTGTTCCATTTCAGCGGTTTTGGGTGGGAAAAACTCAAAGGATACGGAAGGGGTTTTTCCGGTGAACCGATTTTCAAGAATAGTCTTGGTCATTTTCTAGATTAGTCTTTCTCTGTGTTTGTGGCTTATTTGCAACATCGTGTTTGTATTTGGGTTAAGTGCGCTCTGGGCCTTATTTTGTCGTTGTAATAGCACCACAGAAAACTACATTGCCACCGCAAGTCAAGTTCATAAAAGCTTAATAGTTTTGTCGTAGAGTTATGTCGACGTCTGTGTGCAACGCTAATCAGATGTTTTATGAACAAAATTACAGATCGGTTTAGGAGCAATTAACATGGGTTTCTTTGGGGGTTTGCTTGGTTCCCGTAAGGTTGTCGGCACTCTGGCGGTGGTCTGCCTTGTGGCTATCATCAACCTGTTTGGCACGCATGGCAGCGCCAATGCCAACGAACAAAAACCCGCAGTTGCCGCTGCTCCTGCTGCTGATGCTGTCAGCAAGCCGGTGGTTGTCAAGAAAGCCGTCATTACCAAAAAGAAGAAAGACGAATTCGCTGACGAAGAACCGCAGGGCCTCGACAAAGACCCGCTGGAACCGCTCAACCGCGCTATTTTTGAATTCAATCGCACGCTTGATGGCATGCTGATTCGTCCGGTAACGCAAGCCTATCGTGGTGTAGTGCCGGAACAGGGCCGTGAAATGGTTAGCAATTTCCTCGGCAACCTCTATTCGCCGGTGGTATTCGCCAACTCGGTGCTGCAGGCTGACCCGCAGAACAGCTTTGCAACCTTGTGGCGCTTTATCCTGAACTCTACACTCGGTGTACTCGGTATTTTTGATTTTGCCGGTGATGTGGTGGGTCTGCACAACCGCGATGCCGACATGGGGCAGACTTTTGCTATGTATGGTGCTGACGAAGGCCCGTATCTTGTGCTGCCGCTGATTGGCCCGTCCAACGTGCGCGACGGCTTTGGCCGTCTGGGTGACATGTTCTTTGTGCCAACCAACTATGCTGACAGTGGATGGGTATCGGTGGCTGCCTACACCGCTATGGTGATTGATACGCGCTCGAACAACATGCAGGTTATCGATGACGTGTTTAAATCATCGCTTGATCCCTATGCCACATTCCGCAGCGGCTATGCCCAGAAGCGCACCTCCGACATCAAGCGTGCCAAGGCTTCGCGCGATGCCGCGCTGGAAAAGGCAAAGGCGCAGTAGGCCCGATGTTTGAATAGGAAAAGCTTTCGATGAAATATATTTATTCCCTGTTGCTGCTGGTTGCCCTCTCTGCCGTGGCTGTGTTTGGCTATGTGCAGCATGCGTCCGCCTCGTCCAAGGATACGGCCAGCAAATATGTTGAAAAGCTCGGTGATACAGCGCTAACCACCATTTCCAACAAATCTTTCAGCAAAGACCAGAAACAAGCCAAGCTGGACGCGCTCTTTTCCGAGAACGTGGATTTCAACTGGGTTGGCCGCTTTGTGATGGGCCGGTACTGGCGTCAGATGACAGAGGCGCAGAAATCACGCTACCTGAAGGAATACAAGAAATTCCTCATCGTGCATTACACGTCGCGCTTCACCGATTACACCAGCGGTTCGTTCAAAATCACCAACACGCAGGATGATAGTGACGGTGAATACACAGTAGGTATGCAGATTGTGTCAAGTGACAAGGGCGCTCAGCCCGTGCTGGTGGATTACCGTGTACGTGCGGAAGCTGGTGGCTTCAAGATTTTTGACGTGATTGTCGAAGGTGTCAGCCTGATTACCACCCAGCGCTCTGAATTCGGCGCTGTACTCAACGACAAGGGCATTGACCACCTGATTGAGCAGCTGGCTGCAAAGTCCAAAACCGGCGCTGTCAAGCCTGTAGCAAGTAAATAACCATGCGGCCTAGCGTGAATAACGCTACCGCGCCTGCATCTCCAGCTTTCTCCCCCGTTACTTTGTTCTTGATATTTTTGGCACTGGCCACTGTTGCTGTATTTCCGCTGACGCTTTTTGACTATGGCGGCGACATCATGTTCCAGTATGTAGCCATCAAATGTTTTGGTTCTCAGTTCTGGTCGGGCGAGATGTATCCACGCTGGTGTTTTGATGCACATGCCGGATTGGGTTCTCCTGTATTTGTATTCTATCCGCCGCTTCCCTTTTATGCATCATCACTGCTATATCCGCTGACGTGGCTGGGGGTGGATATTCCCAGCCTGTATTTGTTCTGCCTGTGGCTGGCTACGTTAGTGACCGCCTTTACCGCATGGTGGTGGCTGCGTGACATCACCTCGGCGAAGCTGGCGCTTTTTGTAACGGTGATCTATCTGTGGCTTCCCTATCGTATGGAGCTGATGATGTTCCGCTCCGCTTACGGCGAGCTGTGGTGCATGGCGTGGCTGCCGCTGGTGATTAAATATCTGCGCCTGCTGATGCAGGGTCAATTACGAGCCGTGCCGAAATTATCCGTGGCGCTTGGCTTATGTTTTCTTTCGAACATGCCTGCTGCCGTGATTATTGTACTTGCCAGCGGTGTTTATGCGCTATGCATGGGTACACGCCACGTTCGCCTGCTTGCGGCATATGGGTTTGCGGTGCTGTGGGCATCGTTGCTGGCGGCGTTTTATGTGGTTCCCGCCATACTCTATAAACCCTTCATCACCACGGAAGGCGTGATTGGCGGCGTGCGCTCATGGAGCAATGATTTCCTGAGCATGGATAATGTCACCGTGCATGGTCAGGGGCATGTAGTGGTGGCAATTGCATTAATGCTGGCGGTGACTGCAGGCATGATGTTGATGGCATATCTGCGGTGCAGCCACGTTCGCGAACATTTTGTGAAACGTGAATTGCGCGCCTGGTCTTTGGTAATTTTGCTCGCGGTGTTCATGCTATTTCCCATAAGCAAACCCGTTTGGGAGCATATGGGATTTGTGTCCATGCTGGCCTTTCCGTGGCGTATGCAGCTTGCCGTTGCCGTGGGCGTGACATTCCTTGCCGCTGTTTTCTGCCAGTATATGCTGGCGCAAAACCGCAAGACCAACACGGGCGATACTGTGATGGTGCTGGCGCTTCTGGCGCTGGTATCGATGTTTGTGATTAGCGCGCGCGCGCCCGAGCATGTAACTTACGGCGACAAGATTCTTGAATCGCAATTCATTACCCAGCGCGAATACCGCACCATCTGGACTGATAAAGAAAATATCGCCATGCCCGTGATGCTGGAGCGGTTTGACAGACGCGCATCTATACCCAAATCCCGCGTGCTGTCCGGAGATGCGGCAGTGACTGTCACACGCTGGTCGCAGAACCGCGCCATACTGGATGTAAAAACCAGCGTGGCATCAAACATGCGGCTTGATTTACACTATTTTCCCATCTGGCAGGCGAAGACGGCGGCACACAGGTTGCTGGAGCTTTCTGCCGAGGAGGGCAGCGGCCAGATGCTGCTGGCGCTTCCGCCCGGGCAGTATAGCGTTACACTCAAGCCCTCTATATTTGCCGTATCGCCATGGAAGATTGCGCTGGCGCATGCATTGAGCGCGTTTGCCTTTATTATGGCCTGTTATGGCTGCCAGCGCAGGAGGAAAGGGCATGTTTGAACTTGCAGGCAAGAAAGTTTGGGTGGCGGGCCATAGCGGTATGGTGGGTTCAGCCGTGGTGCGCAGGTTAGAAAGCGAATCATGCAAGTTACTTTTGGTCCCGCATTCCGAGCTTGATCTGCGCCGTCAGGATAAGGTTGAACAATGGATGCAGGAGCATCGGCCCGATGCTGTTTTTGTTGCTGCCGCCACTGTGGGCGGCATACACGCCAATAGCACGCGGCCTGCGGAGTTTATCTATGATAATCTTTCCATTGAGCTAAATATTATTCATGCGGCACATGTGTGCGGTGTAAAAAAACTACTGTTTCTTGGCTCGTCCTGTATTTATCCAAAATTTGCGCCACAGCCAATTACAGAGGACGCCTTACTGTCAGGCACCCTCGAGCCTACCAACGAATTTTATGCCATTGCAAAAATTGCCGGCATTAAACTATGTGCAGCGTACCGGTGGCAATATGGCTGCGATTTCATAAGCGCAATGCCATCGAATGTGTATGGGATCAATGATAATTTCAACCAGCAGATGTCGCATGTAATCCCCGGGCTTTTGCGCAGGATTCATGAGGCAAAACTGCAAGGAGTTCCCTCGGTAGCGGTGTGGGGTTCGGGTGCTGTGCGCCGCGAGTTTATTTTTTCGGAAGATTTGGCGGACGGGCTGGTTTACCTGATGAAGTGTTATTCGGGGGAGCAGCATGTGAATATTGGCAGCGGTGAAGATATCACTATTCGCCAATTAGCGGATATGCTGGTGGATGTAGTAGGATATAAAGGAGAAATTACCTTTGATACAAGCAAGCCGGATGGCACCCCGCGCAAACTGCTCGACATCAGCGCTATTAAAGCCATGGGCTGGCATCCAGAGACGCCACTGCGCAAGGGACTGGAAGAGATGTATCGCTGGTTTACCAACCAGTCGGCAGGCGCAATCCGCGGGGCTTAACGGATCAATATTTGCGGATATTGTAGGATTTATCCGATTTATGTCTTACAGTACATTAATTATATTATTATGAAACAATATAATAACCAAATTATAGGCTGCACAATATTTTTCAGGATAATGTCGTTAATTTGTAGAATTAATTAATGATTTACTTTAACAAGGTACACTTTCCTTAACCAAATCCCGTAAAGAGGAGAGTCCATCATGTCCTGGTTCAAAAGAACGCCCGCCGTTACCGCCGAGCAGGAAGACCCGAAAGGCACCAAAAAATATACTTTCAGTTTCGGGACCGCAACACGTGGTCAGCTCCAGCAGATGATGGAAGATATCCTGAGCGAGCGCCGTGCCGAAATCAATCCGGTTGAGGCTGCGCACACGATCATGACGATGTTCTCAAAACCTGATGATCTACGTATTCTGCAAGAGTCTCCAACAGTGCAGGGCGTAGTGGTGGGTACGGATGAGCATGAAGGCCCTATTTCTTATCTATTACGTAAAGCGGCAAGCAGGCGTGAAGGTCCGCCCACTGCGGAAGATGTGCTATTTGCGGCTGCAGAAAATAGATACAGTGATCTATTGGATAAGGTAGAAACAGGCCGCGTATTGCTGGAAGATCCGGACGGCACAAAGAAATACGCCTTCAGCTTTGGCACTATGACCGGCAGCGGCTTGCAGCAGCGCATGGAGGATGTACTGCGCCAATATTCCGATATCGGCATGTATGCCGAAGGCGCCCAGAAGGTGCTGGATATGGTTACCACCGTTCCTGACAAGAAAATCCTGATGGAATCGCCGCGCGTGCAGAGCGTGGTGCTGGGTGGCCGCAACGGTACTGGCCCTGTTGACTATTTCTTGGAAAAAGCCCGCCAGAAGCTTGCTGAACAGGGCGGTGAGGACAAAGCGCCTGCCATCCAGCTGGACAGGCTTGAACAACGCTATGGCCAGTTGCGTGACGAAGTGTATGGCCAGCAGCGCGGCGTGGTAAAACCCGCCGAAAAATTCGAGCGGCGCATTTTCCGCGGTGACGACGAGCTGGGCCGCTAGGCTTTCATCCAAAATCGCTTAAAAACACTGGAAGTAGCCCTATCTACTCGCTAGATATAAAGCCTTGCCTATGTGGGGCCGTAGCTCAGCTGGATAGAGCAAGTGATTCCTAATCACTAGGTCGGAGGTTCGAATCCTCTCGGTCCCACCAATTTTTTCAATGGGTTGCAGAAAATAGCTTGTTTAGTTATTTGCTCGCTTTCAACTTATTTTCAACTTTCCAGATAAATAAATTGGTATTGATGGCGTATGATAATGCCATATAAATATCCAATATTCCGCCACTACATCAAAGCCATCGTATGCAGATAAAGTCATTATCAAATAAGGCTACATTCAGTGACATTGTTCATCTCGATGCAATCATAAATGCAGTAGGTGATTTTCTCTATCCGAACGAATGGTCAAATAATCCATATACTGCCGGAGAACAACAACCCTTTTTCCGGGTAAAACCGAAGGATCACGCAAAAAAATTGAAGGGGCAGAAAAATACTCCGCCACAGGAATCAAAAGTGGTGCAGCAGCTACGGTACAGAATAGAAAATGGCATACCGAAAGATTCCAAGAAAACCCTTGTGCTATCGGTAGCCGAGCATCTGGAATTTACACGCGCTGTAGCCATGTTTAAGGGCGTGAGGATAAAAATCTTAAGTCTTGTTGAGGATAACCACTTACCATATACGGTTACATTAAAAGATGGGACGGATATTGCGCATAAAGAAATTAACAAAAGAGTTTGGCTGAAAAAGTACAGAAAGATTTTCTGTACGGGTTATATTCCCATTAAAGCCAATGGAGAAATACGTTGGGAAAGGATGTTTTTTCCGCTTAATGCCGGTTCTGAGGTGGTAAAGAAGATCAACAATATTCCTGCCGAGAAATTGAAGGGTTTTTATAACAAACTCCTGCCCGTTTTTGCTGACTATCTTGAAAAATTGGCAGGTGAGTTGAAAAAGAGGCAGCAAGAATACGATGATCTACACGACCAAAAACAAGGAAAATTGCAAAAGCATCCTATTAATATTACGCAGCCAGAATGTTATAACCTATTGAAAACGCTGGCTGAGGAAATTTACAGCTGTGAATTTAGCGAAAAAATTGATTTTCCGGCCGTACTAGAAAAAACAAGTGACAATGTTAAGGGCTTGCTCGGAATCACTAAAAGGGGCAGCGGTGGAATTAGTGCCGATGATAGAGCCAAAAGGGCGAAAGACATTTTAAATAGAGTCAAAGCTGAGATTTTAGCTCAATCCAGTATGTCGTCGATATAGATCGCCTGACTATTATTCCCTCTCCTATTCCTTCCGTAACTTGGCTGTAAGCCAAGGTAAATAAATACATCTCCAGCGCTGATGATAATTGGAAAGGTGGCTTAGCCATCGCGGATGATTGCATGTGCGATTCAATTGTTAATTTTTTGGAGAAACGATATGACAATACAGACTAATAACGCGCTCAATTCAGAGCCGTTACCTTTACTTACGGAGCAAATTGAGATTTTGCTTTCCCGCAAGGAGGCAGCGAAGATTTTAGATGTGCAGCCGGGAACTTTGGCAGTTTGGGAATGTACCAAGCGTTATAAATTGCCGGTAACCCGCGTTGGTAGATTATGCAAATACAAACCTTCTGACCTGAAAGATTTTATCAAAAGCCAGCAAAAAGGAGGGAATGATGAATAATTCATTCTCTGGCTGGGCAGATACAAAGCCGACCAAATATGGTCTTAACCGCGAGCGCCTCCCAAAGGTGCCGGACTATTACCGCCAGCATATACGCAAGCTCGGCAAAACTAAAAGAAATGGATGGGCTGTCGGCATATGCCCGTTTCACTCGGATTCGAAGCCGTCATTGAGCGTAAATATGAGGTCGGGTGGCTATAAATGCTTCGCATGCAATGCCAGCGGCGGCGATGTTATTGCCTTCCATATGGCCCAATACGGCTTTGATTTTCCAGCTGCATGCCGTGACCTCGGCGCATGGGGAGGGTCAAGTAATGAGTAGAATTCCTGACTACGTGTGGCATCATATTGTGGGCATCAATATCATTGGTGAGATTCACCGTTTTTATGATGACGGGGGAAGCAAAAAGGACATCCCTCATTATGTGCCTAGCAAGCGCGGTTTCAAACTGGGCATCCCTCCTTTGCTTAGTCCCTACCCTTTATTCGGTCTCAATTCCGTTAAGGATTTCACCAAGTCTATTTACGTAGTTGAAGGCCAAAAGTGCCAGCAAGCTATGGAGACGCTTGGCCTGCAATGTGTCACCAGCATTCTCGGTGCAAGCAGTGCCGAGAGAAGCGACTGGTCACCACTGGCACAGGCCAAGCGTGTCATCCTAATGCCGGACAACGATGAGGCAGGGGAGAGGTATGCCCGCGATGTTTACCGCATCCTGTGCACACTTGATGCCAAGCATCTTATCAAAATAAAACTTTTTAAATTTGGAGGACAGAACAATGATTAACACAAAAAAGTACGTTTTCGACCTGCCAAAGGGTGGCGATATAGTTGATTTCATACAGGCTAATAAAATGTGCCCCAAGGTCTGGAACGGCCTAGATGGCCTGTCTAAATACTCAAAAAAGAATGGAGTAAGGAAACGCCTGAGAAAGGTAATCAATGACCATGCCGAGGACATTCCGGCGGAATGGGAGGAAAATGACGTGTGGCTCCATCCTGATATGGGAATTGCAACCGCTGAAGCGCATACCCCACCGTCATTGCCGTACCATGTGTTCGGCGATTTCTGGAGCGAGGCCGTAAAGTGGAATGCCGCTGCTTGTTCTGCTCCTGAGGATTATATCGCTCTTTGTCTTCTGGTCGTCGCGGCCGGAGTGATTGGTAACACTCGCCGTGGCTCACCTAATGAAAATTGGAGTGAGACGACAACCTTATGGGGGGCCATTGTCGGTGAGCCGGGGGCTAGTAAGACTCAGGCCATGAACGCTGTGCTCCAATATGTTTATCCCATCCAGAGGCGCTATGACCAAGAATATAAAGAGGTCTTGGAAGTGTGGAAACAGGAGGAAGCTCAATATAAACAAAGCTTGTCCAATAAGAAAAACGGGAATGACGACGATGATGAGATGTGTGAGGAATTACCCCCAAAACCTATTCATAAGCGTCTTATTGTTAATGACATTACAACTGAAGGCGCGGCCCTTCGCATGAAGCAAAATCCTAGAGGTCTAACGTCTGTCCGGGATGAACTGGCTGGGTTTATAGGGGGGATAGGCAGGTATAGTGGCAAACCTGATAGCGACCGTTCATTTTGGTTGGAAGCAAACAATGGCGGTGTCTATGCTGTGGATCGCGCCTCCGCGCCGGATGAGCCTACCTTAATCGCTCATCTCAGCTTATCAGTGCTGGGTGGAACTCAACCGGATAAATTGCGCTCCATTCTCTTGTCAGGGGATAATGACGGGTTGGCGGCAAGGTTCTTTATGGTATGGCCGCAACATAAAGTCTTCACCTATAAAAAAGATAGGTTTGAGGGGCATAAACAAGCATTGGCGGGATTCGACCGCCTTGCCGGGCTGGAAATGCTCAGAACAAGCGATGATACCATTTCCCCGCTCAGTGTGCCGCTACATCCCAAAGCAGCTAAGATGTTTTATAAGTGGGTTAGGAAGTTCGAGAAAAGCATCGTTCATCGTACCGGTATGCTAAAGGGACACCTTGCAAAATACCGTGGTATGTCAGTGCGTATTGCGTTGGTGTTAGAGCTGTTATGGTGGTCTGTGAAGCCGAAGAGGGAAGAACCCCATAAAATTAGTGCCAAGGCTATCAATGCCGCCATTGAGTTGTTGGAAACATATTTCATGCCGATGGCGATTCGTTGCTATGCTGATGCTTCCATTCCGCCAGCGCAGCGCAATTCAGCATCATTGGCAAGGTGGATTATGAAAAATAAGCCAAGTATCGTTAATGCCCGTAACCTTTATAGGCATGAGGACATTGATGGTTTGAATAACGCAGCAGCGGTCAAGGAGGCAATTCCGTTGCTCGTGGAGGCAGGTTGGTTGCGTCCAAAGCCTAGCCGTGAAGGTGGGGGATATGGTCGTCCACGCAGTGACTTTGAGGTAAACCCGCGTCTGTTCAATTAGCCAGTGGCAATGCCAATAGTGCCAGTAGTGACGATAGCTATTATTGAATCTACTGGCACTATTGGCACATTTGCAAAGCTCGCCAAGATAATCGAAAAATATAGCAATATATTGAAATATATCAATAATATTGACAGATCAATTTAATCTGCTATAGTGAACGTGCGCAGCACGTCGAACACGTGCTGCGCTTTTTTTATGCGCTGCGATTAGCGACAGCGTATTCCCCATCAATATTTTTGGAGATATTTATATGGCAGACATCATCTGTTTTGATGAGTACCGGCGTAGCCGGAAGTTACATAAAATCAGAGCAATAAAGAAGACACGAAAGCAGCCTAAGCACATCAAACCGGATCGGCAGGGACATCACGATAGCCTGTGCGGGGTATACAGCATCATTAACGCCCTCAATGCTGTCTATAAATTATCTGGTGAGGATAGAGAGCGACTGTTCAAGTATCTCATCAAAAGGCTTGAGAAGGACCAGTACGTCACCAAAGCCATCATCGGCGGCACCTACAAAAAACATATTGATAATATGCTCGTCGCTGCAATTGACTATCTTCATAGGAGACATGCCGTCAAAATTGCCGTAAAGCGACTTTTTAAGCGCAAAACCCGTATTGGGGTGGACAGATACTGGCAGACACTCACCAGCTTTCTAGAGTCATCTAAGCGGCGGGCCGTTATTATCGGCATTTGCGGTCGTGATGACCATTGGACGTGCGTCCGCGCCATGAAGAATCTTGCTATGAAATTGATTGATTCCAGCGGAGAACGTTATTTGCGTAAGAGGTCGTGCCGCATAGGTAAACCCTATACCCAAAAATACTACCACCTTATCCTTAATGAAGCCTGGGGCCTGAGTCTCAAAGATTAATTCACTGACTATTTGCCAATCCTACCACCGCCACATGCTGGCTGGTGAACATCATTTTTTTGCCAACAATTAAGAGGACTTTTTATGAGTACTGAGAAAATACGCCAGTTGAACGATCAACTACGCAAATATGGAACGGGGGGGAAAATATTGCTCACGCGCGGCATTTTAGCTTTAGGAGAAGAAGCTATACTGCATATCATGACTTTAATGCAGCGTTACTCTGATTTCTCCGAGGATAATGATCCCTATGGGGAACATGATTTTGGCGTTATTTGCCATGAAGGAAAGAAGTGCTTTTGGAAGATCGACTATTACGACCAGCAATACAGCATGCACTCACCCGACGTCACCAATCCAGAGGTCACTTGCCGCGTACTTACATTGATGTTGGCAGAAGAGTATTAATGTATCTATATAATCATTTGCTTTATATAAATATTATGTTTTATCAAATGCACTCACATCAAATTTATAGAAGAATTTATAGGGCTGAATTAACAATGCAGAACAGCATGTTGACTGAATATCCTGTAATTGCTTTCTATAGAAAGCCTGTTACGCTAACTTAAAGCTGGCCTTAAAAACAACTCTAGAAAATTTTATAAATTTTCTATCAAAACATAATTAATTAAGAAATTACTGGGGAAAATCCAATGTCAAATACAATAGATCTAAGTACACGAGTAGAACAGCGTTTCTATGCTGTCGTTCGCTGGTTTGGCCTGCTCTTAGCCTCTATTACATTCGTCGCTTCACTTATGGCTGGAATCATAAGTGTGCATACATTATCGAGCACTGTTGATGATAGCATCCGCCCCCCCACTCTCTTGTATGAAGACTTCCGTCGTAATTTGGATGCATCTCTAGCAACAAAAGAAAAGCTCGCAACCAGTGCGGACACAACCTTGCAAGACAAGGAAAACAAAGAGAGACAAGCAAAAATGGAAGCCGATTACGAGCGGAAACTAAAGCCAATTCTTGATAAAATATTAGCTAGTTTAACAAAATATGCCGCCGCCATTCAAGTATCAAAACCCTCGGAACAAGGGGTTAATGATTTTGTACGTAAAAATATGAAAGAAATTCATGCCGCTGTTAATGATGAGATGGCTTGGCACTATGTTAGTGGGCTAGAAAAGTTAACCGCTGATCTTGCTTTAGATGGAGATCGACTGGCTAAATTGCCCACTGCTGATCCTCATCGTGTACGTTGGGATGAATTTCTGATGTCCTACACAGATCAATTCAGGAGCGGCCTTGCTGAACAGTTTGAACGTATTAAGTATGAGCATGCTAATGATGGATTAGAAAAGGCCAAAGCATGGGGAATCTTGTCTATTGCTGGGGCGGTATTTCTAACCTTTGTTATTGCAACAATACTTTTGGTATTGCTGAGAATAGAACGAAACACTCGGACTATGTTAGCGAGATAGATATATGAACTTATTTTACCGTTTTTCTATACTTACATCTATTGTATTTCTACTGGGTTTAATGGCTTGGATAAAAGAATCACATGCGGCAAGTTTTAATTGTGCAAAGAAGCGCTCCATATTGGAAATCATAATTTGCGCTGATCCTAATTTATCTGCTTTAGATAGCGAAGTAAGTGAAAAATATTTTACACTGAAATCTTTATCTTCCGGTACGCAAAATCCCAAAATTTTAACAGAACAGCGAAAATTTTTACAGGACCGTCTTAAAGTATGCCCCATTCCTTTTAAGCCGACATTATCAGATGAAGAAAGCGGCCAAATCATTGTGTGCCTTAAAGGATATTATACATTGAGAATTGCTACATTAAAAAAAGAGATCGCTAATCAAGAAGGTCAAGTAAGAGAAAATATACCTAAAACAACATCAACAGTAGTATCTACAAACCAAGCAGTAGGCAATATGCCTGAGGCAGAATCCAAAGCAATTCCTACAAATCAATCTATACCCCCTAAATCTGAAACCACTCTGCCACAATGTGATCAGTCTATTATTGCGAAGAAATATTATGTAGCATCGTGTATTACGCATGGCATGGAGATTGGTAAAAAGAGCGATATGTTGCAAGATGCTGAAAGCAAGATGAATAGTGAACGGAAGCAAATCGACTGTTCGCCTGACTCTTTGGATAGGGTACATGCGGCAGCAAATTCTGCAGCAGAACGCATAATTTCATCTGGAATGATTTCAAGTCTAATGGACTTTGGGGATGCTATAACGATAGAATGCAATAAAGCGGCAACCACCTCATTAAAATAATTAGGCATAGGTGGTCTCGAACGCAAGAAAGAGAACAAATGAATAAACTCTGGGATAAAATAGAGCTATCAGAAACAACTTGTAAAACTCCAGTTGAATAATAAACGCTAAGAAACGGCTAGTACAACTGAAGCCACACAATAAAAAACACTTCACTAATAAATTAGTATTTCTTTATATCAATGAAAAGTCCCATCACTGCAATATTCTACATCAGCAGTTTGCATATCTTGTAAATTGTTTCCCATAGAACGCGTAACTTTGTATTTATTACATCCAAAATCACCAATGCCATCCACCGGTATTATTTTACCACTATATCCAGATTGATTATTCGACCATTGCACTATTCCTTTTAGAGAATAAGCAGCGGCCATAGATTTTTGTATATACGACCAGTCACTCGGATCAATTATTTGCGATAATTGTTCTGGATAGTCAGTATTTTTATTCATATCATCTTTGAATTTTGCCGCACGATTGGCAATAATTGGACACACACTAAAAAATTTATTTAGCTCTGATAATGTTATTGCAAGAGTAATAGGAGCATTTTCCACCACTGGGAGACTAACTCTGAGTTGCTTAGATTCGAGTAATTCCGTGATAGTAGGAGACTCAGAAGCTCTATACTGATTTGATATCTGTAAACTAACGGTATCTATTTTTGAATTATCTACGGGTGTTTTGGTAATAGCCGCTTGCAACCCTCTGAAATATGCTTCCCAAGGCGGCGCAGTTTTTATTGCCCCATTATCGAAACGATAACTTATTCCTGCGCCGCTAAATGAAGTTGTAAAATTATTGGTATCCATAAAATCTAATAAAGAAAAATCAAATCTCACATCTTCTTTATTAATACATAAAATAGAAACTTTGATTTTGCTTTTATATTTGTATGGATAATTTTTAGTTGCGCTAATTATCTCTGTAACTTCATCTGTAAATGAGTTCTGATTGTGGCTGTGTTGCATTTCCCATGAATCGGACGCAACAGCGGTATTGCTCATAAATATAAAAAATAACGCCAGTAATATTTGCACAAACAACTCCACGGCAAATAGGTTTATCCCAAGCGCCCAATGGCGCCGATAAGTTTGCAAACCTACGAATCGTTAATTCGTATACACCTTTAACCAGTTTGGCAATGACGCTAATAAGTTTGGGCAAGATCTCCTTCTTTTTATCATCAAACAGAAGGGATTTGATTCCTAGAATATCTATAAAGGCAACAATACGATTCTCAAGCACTTTGAATATCTATTTGGTCTAGAAAAGATAGTATGCTCCTAGTATTTAGTACGAATTTGTAAAATGTACAATTTACTTAGATCCCTATAAAATAATTAACAATTTGTATATTATAGATATTTTTGTAATTGAAGTTTCATCCAAGTTAGCTGCCTCATAAAAAACTGTGGAATTCTGCCACTTAAAGTTCTAGCAATTGATTTTATTATTATTTTCAACCTAATTACCGAGGTTTGCCCCCGTGATAGGGTTTATTAGGCTGTTTTAAAACAGCAAAAATGCGAAAACAAAAGCACAGCATACAAAATGCAGTAGGGATTTAATCATGGGACAGATCAATCATATACTTACCCAGTTTTCTGTGGATGGGGTCTGTAATATGCTTACACAAACATGGATGGTAAAATTTTTTGTTTTAACCATTCTGTCTGTTGCCTTGATACCTTTTTATCAATCCATTTTTAGCATTAGAAAAGTTAATAAGGATTTGAATAACGCTACTACGGTTTTAAATGAACTCGGCAAAGAACGTCAGCATGAAGAATTTTATGCTCGGTTTGAAGCTATCAATAGCCGAATCTTAGAAATTACAGGTCTAAAACATGCTTGGCGGGAGTTCGTTGATAGCATGTATTTTGGCAACGAGTCTCTGAATAATAAAAAGGCTTATCTCTCACACAGGCCCTCCTACTATTTCAACAGGGATTCGGTACTCGGAACGCGATTAAATTTACCCCAATTTCTAGCTTATCCTAATTATCTTATCGGCATTGGGTTAACATTTACCTTTATCGGGCTAGCCGCGGCACTCCATGTTGCTCAAGGAGGTCTAGCAAATGGTGGTGGACAACAGGCGCTTAAAGACCTTCTGGCAGTAGCATCGATTAAATTCATAAGCTCTATTGCCGGGATTTTAAGTAGTTTAGTACTCTCATTCCTGCAAAGATGGAGAATCAAGAATTTTCAGGAGAGATTGGCTGCATTCTGTGACCTACTTGAAGAATGTACCGAATATAAATCAGCAGAAAAGCTGCTTCATGAGAATTTTCAGGAGCAGCAGAAACACACAATGGCACTCAATGATATGGCTACAAATATAGCCACAGGAATTGGTGATGTACTCAGTAATCAACTGCCATCCAGTGTTGCTAACGCGCTGGAACCTTTAGCTCATGAAATTAGAGCACTTGCTCAGAAATTTTCTGGAAGCAATGAAAATGCACTGGAAAAGGTTCTTCAGGAATTTCTAGCACAACTTCGTAAAAGCTCCGCTGATGATATGCAAGGGCTTATCGATAGCGTTAAAACTCTCAAAGGCTCGCTCGATGGACTTGTTGTCAATATGCAGTCTATGGGTGAAACCTTTGGTTCAGACACCAAAGAATCTACTGCTCGTTTGGCATCAATGCTGGAAACATTCGTTACGTCTTTTGCTCCAGTTCAGCAGGGGATAGGTCAATTTGGTCAGGCATTGGCTTCTCTAGAAATTATTGCCAGCAAAATTGAACAAGCAGGTGGTAGCATCAGTGGTGCAGCGGATATTAGCAATAAGAGCATGTCACAGCTAGCTGGAACAGTTACCGATATTTCAGGCAATCTTGCTCCGATGCAAGAACTGCTTGCGAACCTATCGCTGTCACTAAATAAAGTTGACGAAACTGCCCTACACCTAAAATCAGCAGGTGGCACCATTGCTATGGCAGCAGATGGATTCAAAAATTCTGCTGCATCGATAGAACAAGCAGAAGGCAGGTTTAATCAGAAAGTACAAATATTTGAGTCAGTAGCTGATGGTATATCTGGAACTATTGCTGTGCTCGAACGAGCTTCTGGACAAGTAAGCAATGCTGCCCAGCCATTAAGCGAAGTATCAGTTGGTATTACCAAAGCACTGCAAGTAATGCAAGAAACTGAAATGAGAATTCAACGCAACCAACAGGAATTAAATTCCATGCTGCTTGGCCTACAAAAATTCTCAGAAACCATTCCCAATCTATGGAAACAGTATGAAGATCGCTTCAATAAGGTTGATGGAGATTTAGGTAAAGCATTTAATGAACTGGCTCAAGGAAGTGAACAATTCCGCTCTAGTATTGGTGAATTTGTAACGCTTCTTGATGAACATTTTAGCAGTGCCATCAAAGATTTGAGTGGTGCCATTAATGAGCTTGCAGAAGAGAGAGAGCAGTCAACGTTTCAGAATAAAACAAGTGCGGCTTAAATAGATGCAACAGCCTTCAACAACACTTGAAACCCATGATGAGAGCTACTTTGCATCCTTTACAGATATGCTCGTTGGCATCATTTTTATTTTTATCATTCTACTGATGATCGTAGCAAATAACTTTCAAGAAGCTGCTGACTCTGTAACCAAAATCAATGAATCACGAGATAAAGTTCTTAAAGAAATAGCACGTTCCCTTAAAGACGCAGGAGTCCCTGTAACTGTGGATATTGAACAAGGAGTGCTGCGCCTACCCGAGAGTATTTTGTTTGGAATAGATGAATATAAAGTCAATACCAAGGGGGAGAAGGCATTAAATACTTTGGCTGACGTTTTAGAAAAGTATTTGCCCTGTATTTCAGTCACTGAAGATCAGTCTCGTTTAAGTGCCTGCAAAGAGTTGAATCTTACAAGTAAAGATGGGCTAGACGCAGTTTTTATTGAAGGTCATACAGATTCAACAGGCTCGTCAGAACATAATTGGCTACTCTCAGCACAACGAGCAATTTCTGTATTCAGAGAAATAACAGATTCAAGGCCTTTTCTGAACGAAGAATTAAAGAATACCAGTGGAGTGCCTGTTATAAATGTAAGTGGTTATGAGGCTCGTAGACCTGTCGATCCAAAGAATTTTGAATTGAACAGGCGTATCGAATTGAGATTTATTATGCGTTCGCCAACCCCAGAAGACGTAAAGAAACTGAAAAATGCTGTCGGACAGTAATATTGCACAAACAAAGGATCGCATTAAGCAGTTTCATAAAATGAAATTGTCTATCCAGATTTTACCTGTTCCTGTGACGGTAAAAACAGTTGAAAGCATCTCCGCACAGTTTTCAGGAACTCCTAAAGCACCTGCTCCCTTTGAAATTGAGGCCACATACACAAGATTATTGCTGGCGTTTGAGCATGGTAATTTAGATGCAATTGAACAAAGAGATTGGAAAATTGCAGCTTATGCACTCTGGTATGGGGGTGAGAAACTAGGAAGCAAAATTGACTTTCTAAAATATTATTTGCATCGATTGAAGCAACAATCATTACCCAGCAACTGGAGAAGGATGATTTATGTATATCTGCGAGATTTCAAGTATAGAACTGACTTCCCAGAATCTTTTGTAATTCTTGCAAAAGCAATACAGTCAGCATTTGCTACTCCTGACTTAAAATCTCGCTTGGAACAATGGAGAATTCGCCATGAAAAATTTGGATTATTTACAGAGAGTTTTGATCTGAAGAGAGCAGCTAATGCGTTTTCAGACGTTGCCCAATATGACTGGAAACTTTTTGCTAGCCTTACTGGTCTTGATGGTGAATTGAGCTTTACTGGTTATGCTGAGGCGATTGGCTTGGAAATACTCAATCAGGCAATTTCAAACCCAAGAAAAGATACTGTAAAAGCAGTTCAGCAGTATCATATTGCAGATAAACATCTGCGATTTAGTGATAAGCGTGTTCAAGTTATTGAAGCATTATTATCACCTTGGGTACGAAACAAATACATCCCTAATGATGAAGTAAAGAAGTCTGTTCAAGAATGGCTATTAGTTCAGTTTCATGATCCCCGCTTACCTGTTCACCGTGAGAAAGGCTGGCGTTTTGTAGGAGAGCCTTCATTACATGTGATGTTCAGATGGCTAGTGGGCGAAAGCCTCGATCAGTTCTTTGCAATTATAGACCAAATGGCGCTTGAGCATCAGTGGAAGTATCGTAAAGCCTTTTGGAAAGCCTACCATGAGAAGGGCTTGCTTGATGCTGCGTGGGTAGCACTTGGCCCTGACGCAAAATACTACGCTAAAAAGATATTTGGTGATAGCCTATCGGCGGGTGAACTTGAAGGCACAACTCAGGGCAATCAAAGCGTTTTGATCGTCAGAATTGGAGATTTAATTCTCGCTGAATGGAGTCATAATGGTAAGTGTCGCGCATGGAAATCAGATGCTAAATTCTGTCCTCCAACATACCAAGCAAAATATATAGGCTCTGCCCTGAAAGCCCCTTCTTTGCAAATTGTTGAAACTCACCAGCAAGATGGAATCAGCCATCAAGGTAGTGAAAACTATCGTTGGCAGGGAAGACTAGCTGACTTCATTTACGATCAAACAGGTATAAGGATACAGCAACGTGATTTTAGGATTTAAGCAAAAGGCAGTATCATATTATGCGCTATCCTCTCAAGAATCGATTGATGGAGATAATTGGAGAGTCACGTTTCAATTAACTAAAGACGGTTCCCCTATAGCCATTTCTGAATGGCCAGCAACTAACCATAGTGGGGCTGTTTGGTTGCTCGATTTCATTAAAATGAACGATCTAGAGTACACTCAGGATTCAGACATTTCAATCGCTGTGCCTTTCAATAGGCTCATGATGGAATTCGAGGGGCAAGAAGGCTATCTTCAAAGCTTGATCGAGTTCCCCCCTCTATTTGATGGTGGTATACACTTAGAAAGTTATGGTTTGCTTCATACCGATGGTTACAGCCTAGGCTATAATTGGCTGAATGGCCATGGCCGTCAATTAATGCAATGTGAGCGTAAGGCAGGATTTTTGATTGTTGGTGATAAGAAATATCTGCTCCCAACACATGCATGGAAAATGGCTGAAAACCTTGATGCGATAAAGGTGTCCATTGACAATAGTGGTAATGTTAACTCTCGACTGAGAGTGCTTGAAGAATTTGAAAGGCTCAAGGAGTTATTGCCAGAGGCTGAAAGGAGTAGATTCTCTGAATCTTCCGACATATCCAGTTTGAAATTGCACTTTTCCAATGCCTTCAGATTAGAGGCTATTCCAGATGGTAATAGCTATAAAATTCGTCCTGTTTTACTTAGAAGGCGCGAAGATCAAGACAGTGGATCATCAATATTTGAAAGCACCTTGCCTCCGAGTGAGCAGAACAAATACGCTGAATATTTTAGCAATAGCACCAAACTGCTCCCTCACTATAATCTGGGTGTTGGAAAATACCTTATTATTGGAGAGCAGTTGAATAAGGTGCTTTCTGTAGTGCATAAAATTCAACATGAGAGTGCCGAAGAACGTCTAAAGTTCTTGAGAAATCCGAAAGCTGCAATTGCTGAAAGCTTGGATGGTTTAATTGACGAAGATGAACTCGATAATATCTTTTCTGATAGGGTCATAGGAATTGGAGAATGGAATGTCAAAGTTATACCGTGGATGCAGATTCCTCCAAGTGATTGGATTCCAGAGCATGATTTCCCGGATGTTCCAAAAGGTATTGATATAGGCGGTATAAAAATTGAACTCACGTCAATAATGGCAAAAGAGCTTCTTACTAAAATAGAGAATGCTCAAAAATCTGGAGTGCCATTTGTTAATCATAATGGAATTCAAATTCCAGCAAACAATACTGCAAGAACGTCAGTAGCGGCGCTTGTGCCTAGAAGTCCTGAGAAATCAGGCCTACCTAAAGAACCAAAGCCTGACCCAATATCTCAAAATTCCATAATGCTGGTTAAAGAGAATCTAGAATCAGTTGAATTTGCAGTCCATCGAGTGCCAAGAACTGTTTTCCCAACACAAAGAGGTATTCCTGATGCTGTGCGTACTACGCCAAAGCCACATCAAATAGATGCTTTTAATTGGCTATGTGAACATTATAAGGCTGGTTCTCGTGGTGTATTATTGGCCGATGATATGGGTCTTGGAAAAACCTTTCAGTCCCTCATGTTCCTTTCATGGCTGCGAAGTGGCATGGAAAATGGTGAATTAGCAGAAAAACCATTATTAATTATTGCCCCTACTGGTCTACTTAAAAACTGGGAAGCAGAAATTGAACGTCATTTACTGCGAGACTTAGGTAATCTTGTGAAAGTATTTGGTTCCGAGCTTAGAACCATACGTTCAGGTCTATCATTAAATACTCAGAAGCTAAGGAATGCTGGCCTTGTTCTAACAACCTATGACACCCTAACACGCTATCAAACTAGCTTTGGGGCAGTTGGTTTTGCTGCGGTTATTTTCGATGAAGTGCAAAAACTAAAGAACCCAGGGATTCAGAATTATAGTGCCGCCTCAAGTCTAAACTGTGATTTTTGGATAGGGATGACAGGTACACCGGTTGAAAACCGATTGTGTGATCTATGGGCTATAAGCGATGTTCTACAGCCCGGTATGCTTGGCTCTATCAAAGAATTCAGCAATAAATATGAAAAAGCTATGCTGGAAGGAGGCGATACTGCTTTACAGCGAACAATTGAACTTCAGGATGGTTTGATAACGTCCTCAGAGACAACACCAGCATTCATGCTTCGTCGCATGAAGCATGAAAAACTGCCCGGGCTTCCCCCTAAGTATATCCATGAACATCCTCTGCCAATGCCTGAAGAACAGATGAAGGCATATAATCAGGTTCTAATAGATGTAAAGAATTCTGAAGGACGCAAAGGAGCGATGCTTGAGGCATTGCATAAGCTAAGAGCATACTCGCTACACCCAGATTATAAAAAACAGCAACAATATCTTAGTGATGATGACTTCATTAAACGCTCTGCTCGTTTACAGTCCTGCTTCAAAATTCTTGATGGAATTCATGCGAAAAAGGAAAAAGCCCTAATTTTTATTGAATATAGCGAGTGGCATCGTCCTGAATTTCTAAGAGATATTATAAAAAATAAGTACTCGCTTAAAGAACTGCCAATGGTCATCAATGGGCAAGTCGATTCAGAAGCAAGGCAATCCCGTGTAGATGCATTTCAAAAGGAAAAAGGCGTTTTTGATGTCATGCTTTTATCACCACGCGCTGGTGGTGTAGGATTGACTCTTACAGCAGCCAACCATGTTATACACCTTACCAGATGGTGGAATCCCGCAGTTGAGGATCAGGCCACTGATCGCGTTTATAGGATTGGGCAGGAAACGCCAGTGCATATCCATTATCCAATGGCAATACACCCTGATCTTAGCGAAAGTTGCTTTGATTATAACCTTCACCAGCTTCTTGATTCAAAGCGTAAACTCAGCAGTCAGGTTCTTATTGCCGTACCCGATGAAGGGGGCATTATGGATGCACTTATGGGTAAAACGTTCAAGACTGAGCGTAGCTTTGAAATCAGCCTTGATGAAAGCTATGTACTGTCAGGTAATGAATTTCAAGACATTGCAATGCAAAGATTACAGAAATTTGCACCTTCTCAGGGTTTTCATGTTCGTTCCACGCCAAGATCATGGGATGGTGGTGCAGATATGATTATCGAAACGACTGATGGACAAATTGCAGCCATCGTACAGTGCAAACATGTTAGTAAGCCAGACAAAAGCCCTGAAATTAACGTAGACCTCGAAAGAGCATTCAAGAATTACGGCTGTGAGAGAAATGCTAGTATAGTCATGAAAATTGGCATTACCAATTCTAGTAAGGTCAGCAGCATAGACAGGCAATGGGAGAATCTATCGCCCCTGCATTTGATTATATCTGGTGCCCAAGGATTAAAGCCTGAAATGTTATTTAAGTCGCTTAAAAGTTAATTTTAGGTTTGGAGCAATGAGTTATTGATACTATAAGATTGAAATCACGGGAGTAATTGGAGGGGGATTTTGGGAAAGTACGGAAAATGTGCAAAGGCAGCGGTTGATTTGCTCAAAAGCAATAAGGCGGCTGACCCAATAGTAGCATGGAAAAAAGCTGCTCTTGAAACATTTCCCGATAGCGAATCGTCGAGAAAGAAGTGCTGTCCTAAAAATGCTTTTCTAGGTCTTTGCGAAGAAGGGTTGATTAGAGGTGTTTCCGCTGGGGGTTATACAGAGTCTAAAGACAACAAGCGATACGCTCTAAATGCTGTCAGTTTGTTAAAGAAGAATCCCAATTTAAGTAAAAATGAAAATGTTCTCTGGGAAAAGATTCAAGGCAATAATGCTAAAAAGCACAATGCACAGATGGATGTGGTAATTACCCTATGGGATAACGATTTAATTGTTTGAGAGAAAAAACATGGACGCTAAAGAACATAAAATTCAGCAGATTTTTACTGAAAAACGAAAGTATCTTATCCCTGCTTATCAAAGGCCGTATTCTTGGAATACTGAAAACGCCTCAGAATTGCTGCAAGATATTACAGATGCCATTGACAACAAATTGAAGGAATATTTCATCGGTTCCGTTATCGTTATTGGCAAAGGAGATGAAATTTATGAGGTAGTGGATGGCCAGCAAAGACTCACTACGATAACCATTATCCTATCAGTCATTAGAGATTTAATCGGCAGTGATGGCATCGTAAATGATTTGCCTGGCACCGTGGATAAATCAGGAATCCAACAAGATTTGCAAAATCGAGTGCTTCCGACGCACCCTTATACAGGAAAACGTGAAGAACCAAGGCTTGCTGTCAGAAAACAAGACCAAATCGTATTTTTAGAACACATCCTCCTTGGTAAGAAAGTCGAGAAAAAGGATAGCTTCACCGATTCGCAACTAAATTTAGTCAACAATCGCCAAGCCATCGTGGATTTCTTTCAGGGGTTCACGACTAGAAAACTTGCTGAATATGCGAATTTCATGCTTGAGCATATCTATCTCGTCTTTGTTAATACGGGGAATTTCGATTCTGCGTTCAGGCTTTTTAATGTGCTAAACGCTCGTGGCTTGCCTCTTTCCAATGGCGACCTTATTAAAAACCAGCTTTTTGCCATAGCTAGCGATGATAAAAACCAGCAAGAAATGATTGAGCAAAGATGGAATCAATTGGAAGATATTACCGGGCTTACTGGGCTGGATGATTTCCTGAGCCATCATAGGACTGCCCTTAAGGGAAACAATGCTCAGAATTCACTGCAAAAGGAATTTGAAGCGATTCTGAAGTCATACGCCCAGCCCGTCTCAGATTTCTGTATGGAGCTTGTTGAATCGGCACAGAATTACAGCAAAATCAAAAACTATGTGAACAAGGAGTACAAGGATTTTTGGGGAATTGCTGACCGAAAATATTTGCAGTCTCTCTTTAACGTATCGAATGACGAATGGATTCCGCCATTGCTCGCCTTTTTAAACAAGCCTGTAGATGGGGTCAGTCAGGAAGCATTCCTCACTTTATTGGAGAAAATCACCTATCAAAACTGGATTAGGCGGCTTGGTAAATCAAAAAGGAACACCGTTTATTATAACCTGATTTCCCAAATTATACAGGGCACTACCGCCAAAGACATCTTTGCAACCTTTACGAGTTTTGCAAATAATGATGATTTCAAATCACTGATTGCCTCAGATGCCTACGGAACTCCCTATGCTAAGGCGGTGTTGCTAAGAATTGAAACAGAACTCCAAGATAATTCTGTAGAAAAAGTATTTCATGGTACTGTTTCTGTTGAACATGTACTCCCGCAAACAATGACAGATGAATATTGGAAATTGCGCTTTTCTGCTGAATCTCATGGGCGTCTAGTTCATAAGCTAGGGAATCTGGCCTTGCTAAGCGGCAGCAAAAATTCCGCAGCGCAGAATTATTCATTACCCAAAAAGCAAGAAATATATTCAAAAAGGAACAATAACGTCTCTTTCGATTTGACCAAAGAAATATGCAATGCGCATGAATGGACGGAAGAGGTTATTGAACAACGTCAACAGAAGCTAACTGAAATCTGTATCAATACGTGGTCAATTAGTGAGGATGACAACATAGCACTCGCTGCCTGAGTGACTATTCATGGAACATAAAGCACTAGCGCAAAGACCAATTAAACGCATAGGTCAAATACTATACAATAATCAGCTTATGACTGAATTGGAGGTCAAAACATAGACGGCATTGAGCGGCTGGCGTTTGTAACTTCTCTAATGCGTGTCAAATTCCGTCATACAAGTGCGATATTCCATAGCTGCATACAATTCGAGCAGATATTGGTCTATAGGGTCTTCCACATGAAGGAATTTTACTTGCATCAGTTTCACCAACTCGATCTGTCTTATAAATTCTGTCAAGAAAGGACTATCCGCTGCCACTAGAGAATTTCTAGACCCTTCGGACTTGTATGATGCCTTCTCGTTCCCTGAGGCCTTTCTGGCGCGTTTAAAAGCAAAGGATGCAGAGTAATGATTTTTGGTAATATGTCCTCTTGAGCGGTTCTTTAAATTACGAGTTCTTCCAACATGAACAGGCTCTCCATTTTCTAAGAACACATAGATTGCGGGCACCCTTGGCATTAATTTTGGCTTTAAAGGGACGACAGGACTATTATGTAGCTGCAAGAAGAGGTCTTTCGTCCTCAAAATGCGCTTCTCAAACTCCGTATTCATATACCATTCCAGTGATGACCTCTACATATTGATACTAAGAAATAAGACTAACAAATATACCCAAATATTATTAGACTTTGCGATTCGAGTAGATAATGGCAATAGTGACAATAGCGTCATTAGCCAGTGCTTTTGTCTCTATTGTCACTATTGCCATTAAGATCTCTACTTTTTATTTTTAATAGGGTTTGTAACGGCCATCAACATGGCTTCGGTGGCTGTATTCACCGATTGCCGAACAGGGTCAAGATTTAATCTGGCATAGATAGCGGTGGCTGCTTGACTTTTATGCCCGAGAGACTTGCCAATAACAAAGCTATTTGCGCCGGTGGCGGCTTGCCAACTACCTAGCGTTCTACGCAAATCATGGATGCGTAAATCGCCCAGCCCTACATTGCTGGTATCAATATCCATATCCTGAGCCATTTTACGATAATTTACCAAAGCTGAAGGTAGAGTTCCCTCCACAGATTTTTTAGCATCATGTGTTTTTTTATCGCTCCAGTGCTCATGCTCTGCAATTAGCTCTATCAATTGGAATATCTCGACACGAATGTGAATACGTTTCCATGCCTTTTTAGGGTCTTGCAGATAGCCAGCTTTGCCGACGCTCTCAAACACCCAATCTTTTATGCTGGCCACTTTTTCTTTTCCGGCTTTGTTTTTCTGGTACTCTTTCTTGCGATTATTGAGAATTTCGGCTGCCTGTGGAGATAGGGGAAGGGTAAGAGGGTCACCATTCTTAGTATCAGGAATACGCCATTCGCCGCGTTCTAAATTTATATGTCTCCACTGCATGGTCTGTACATTGGAGCGCCTTGCACCTGTCAACAGGGTAATCATGATAAAATCCCGGATTACGGTATTATCTTCCTGAATGACGGCCTCCCAGAAATATTTTAATTCTTGAGGCTGTAAGAAGCGGTCGCGGCTTTTCTCCTTGAATTTCTGTACTCCCTTTACCGGATTCCCGGTCTTGGTTACGCCGTCTTTTATTGCTTTATTGTAAATGGTACTCAGTAGCGCCAGCATCCTATTTGCGGAGTAAATGCCATTCTCTTCGCCAATTTGCGCATGTTTCTTACGGATGTCCAAGGTGGTGACGGTGGATAGTTTCCGCTTTTTCCAGTCTTCTAAACAGCGATTGAACTGCGCTTCGTCATATTGCCATGTTTTTTTATGGGGTTTGGCATGCTCTTTTAGATAAATATCAAAATAATCGCCGAGCGTGATTTCTTTGCTGAGAGTCCGTTTGGCCGCCTGAGGATTTATACCATGTGCGACAACTGTTAGCGCAGCGTGAGCAGCTTTACGGGCATTTTCAACGCTCAAGTCAGGATAAACGCCGAGTTTGTATTTAATGGCTTTCCCATCAACTTTTTTGCTCAAATAAAAGGTTTTCCGGCCGCTCTTAAATACCATTACCATAAGCCCCTTGATCTGGCTGTCATAGCAGATGTAAGGTTTTTCAACTTCAGGCACTAGAAGTCCGTTTAAAGAATGCTTCGTGAAATTTATTATATCTGCCTTTTTCCGCTCTTTTTTCATCCCTGCCTACTTTCAACTTGTTTTCAACTTTATACGTTAAATAGTAACGCAAAATGTAAAGAACAATGCAAGCAAGAAATGGAGTAATATAATGAAATTTAATAATAATATATTGTAATGAACTCAGATAAAACAACCGACTCTATCATTCCTAATCACTAGGTCGGAGGTTCGAATCCTCTCGGTCCCACCATTTCCTAAGCGTCTTCTGACGTTTAGGAAATGGTGGAAGCATTGGACTTGAGAACCTCGAGGTTCGGCATTATTTCAGTAAGAAATAATGGACAGCGCAGCTGCCCGAAGGGGGCGAAGCCAGCAGGCGAGCCTCTATCCTCTCGGTCCCACTATTTTTATGGCAATGCTCGTACCCGCCACGCCAACCCTACTCGCATTGCAGGACAGATATTACAAGCTGCTCTTTAGCATCCATTCCGCTTTGCGGTGTACGGTAAGGCGCTCAATCATGAAACCTGCCACTACTTCGTCACCCGCTTTCTGTGCGGCTTCAAGCGCGGTTTGCAATGTTCTGGAAATTTTACCCTGATCGGCGATGAGTTCTTTCACCATCTGCGCGGCGCTGGCATTTTCATTGCCCGGCTTGATGGTGGCATTTTTACTGAAGGCATCGAACGTGCCAGGTGCTTTTTCGCCGAGGCCACGGATGAGTTCTGCCACGGTATCATTAGCAAGCGCGAGATCGTTATACTGGGTTTCAAACAGCACATGCAGCGACTGGAAATTCGGTCCTTCGACATTCCAGTGGTAATTTTGTGTTTTGAGGTACAGGGCGTAATTATCGGAAAGCACGTCTTTGAGTGCGGTAACAACGGCCTTGCTGCTTTTATTGTTAAGTGGGGTAACGGTGGATTTGCTCATAGAAAACTCCTGATTGATTTTCGCCAATCATAGTGCTTGCGGAGAATCTGTGCAATGAAATGCAGTTGTGGGCAACAGGGGCCAACCTAGCACCTGCCCTCCGGTTTCCTTGCGGATTCCAGAGGACAGGGCTTTTTGGTTGGTTGGTGTCAGGTCAGGCCGTCAGTTCTTTTTGACGAGGAAGAACCCTTCGCCAGACGGAACGTACGACCAGAACCCGTTGGGGTTCTCCCAGTGGACGGGAATCTGGGGGGTACCCAGCTTACCGTCCTGCCACGGGATGAACACGACGTTGCAGAAGCGGCTGGTCGCGAACCCGCCGAGGCTCGTCTTCGCGATGATGAGTTCGCACCCATTCACCGTTCCGCCGAACCCCGTATCGATCTGTCCCAAGTGGATCTCTCCACCGGCCAGACCCGAGTTCTTGAACACCAGCGTCGCGTTCCCGTAGGTCGCGTGCTTCACCGTGGACGGCGCACCGAACTTACCCAGCTCGGTGATGACCATCGGATCCAGTTCCACGATCTCGATCTCCCGGTTCTGGTTGACCGTCGTCGTCGGGGCCGCGAGCTGCTGCCTGCCGTCCTTCTTCTCGTCCTTCGGGGTCTTCTCCTCCGTGTTCTCGGTCTTGACGACTTCGAACCCGGGGATGTAACCCTTCTTGGCGAGGTAGATGCCCAGCACGAACACGCCCGCGAGGATCGCGATGACCCCCACACCAATCAGACACTTGCGCACCATGGTAATCTCCTTCCAGCTGAGCTGGATAGGTGAGCTCCCCTACACCTCCTGAACACGAAACTGTGTCAGGCAAGTGGTTGGAGTCGCTCAGTGCGTATCTATGTCAAACGACGCATTGCTGCGCCGGTTAGACCCAAATGAATGGTTCTGTACATTCCGCTATCTCCGGTTAAGGAGGCAACAGAATGGTAAACTCATAAATAGGATTTATGAGGCTAAAACAGGATAATTTTAACCCATGGGTAAGGAATTAGCAAATTATTTTCTAGGAATTTTAATGGGTTGAGTAGATTAAATATACAGGAAAATCAGCCTATAAAGGCCGTTTTATGGATTGCGGCCCGAATGCAATCTTTTCCCCAAAAGCACAAAAGGAACCCCCGATTTAACGGGTGAGTTCCTTTTGTGGCTAGTTGCCTAGCGGTTTGCTGTCCTTACCGTCACACCGCCTTGGCCACCTTCAGCTTGGGCTTCAGGCGGGCGGGCAGGTGTACGGTCTGACCGTAGTGGTCGTAGCACGGGGAGTAGACCCGCATCGAGATGTCTTCGTGCCACGAGGGCGCGACGACGATCTTGATCTCGGTGTCCGGGTCCGTAGCCACGATCTCGATCGTATTATCGATCGCGATCAGCTCCGAGCCGCTGTACTCGCCGTTGACCTTCCAGCCACCGTAGAGGCCGTTGAACTGGTGAACAGTCCAGCGGGTTTGCCACCCAAACTGACGCCCGAGGGTCGTCGGTTGGGTGCGGGTGAAACGGAGGTCGAAGACGTCATGCGTCTCGACACTAACGAAGAGCCACGCAAACATTCCAGTCTCCCGAAGGGAGGCAGCTGCACATTAAAATAATGGCGTACAGCATTACCATACACAAAGAGGTTACCCAATTTCTTGAGGCCTCGTAAGCGCCGAAAGCAGATGCAAAACACATGCTAACAATCACTAGAACGCTTTAATCTTAGCAAATTGGTTAATGGTTATCAATTGCTATGGCAGCGGATGAAATACATTTAATTATTTGTATTATATATCTATTTATGTCTATGAGAGGACGCAGGCAATGATTTTTTTTATTAGTGTCCTAAAAACACAAAAGGAACCCCCAATTTAATGGGTTGGTTCCTTTCGCGGCTAGCTTACGCTAACAGATGTTGCTTGCTCTCTTGATCACGCCGTGACCGTCTCGTCCAACTCCTCGACGGGGTTGAACTCGAGCAGCATGGGCGCGTCGTACACGCCGAAGTCGTACAGCGACACGCTGTCCACCACGTTGCCGTCGGCCGTCAGGCTGAAGCGGTGCGTGATGAGCATGTTGTTCGCGACGACCTCGTTGCCGACGGTGAGCGGGATCTCGGTGGATCCCGTCTGCTCGCCGTTGATCGTCCACGCGCCGTAGTGGCCGTTGAACTGGGCCACGACGAAGCGCTCCTTGTAGCCCAGCGAGCGGCCGAGGGCCGTGGGGGCGTACTTGGTGACGCGGATGTCGTGGACTTCGTAGCTGCGCACGTTGTTGAAGATCGCGAACATCGGACAGACCCCTTTCGAGAGTCGTAGGCACCACACTTGTATTGGTGTGTGGTTTACCATCTAGTAACAGGTCCGGAACTTTCCGAACGCTGGTAAGAGACAAAGCCCTAAAACAAGCTAACAATATCATACCGATTAGTATGATTCAATAGAAATAACAACGTGTCATAAAATATTCACAATAATAAATTATATATAATACAGTGTTATAGCTAAAAACTATAGACCAAAAAGTCTATTCATACCAATAAGTATGATATTGTCGGCGTTAGAGAGTGAGGAGATAAATGGCGTTTGGCGCAGCACAAAAAACTAAAGGAACCGCCCTGCGCTTCGAACGTCACCATCTTTTGCTTCGCGAACATTACCTGGTCTCCTTTCGTAAGAGATACCAGGCGCCACACATTGACATGGCGTGTGGCAAACCATTTGAACAGTCCCGAAACGTTCGGGAACTGGAAAGGCCTGATGGACATCAGACTACTAAAGCGGTTCAATTATAGTATATTTGGGCTGTTTTTCAAAAAAATAGCCCCTACCCACTGACCGAGCGGATGAAGCAATAGATATATTACAGTATATTGCTAAGCCACTTCGATTTTGCGTACTTCTTCCAGATCAAGTGACTGCATCAACTCGCGCCATTCACCTTTGCTCATGCCGCTATCTTCCTGCGTGACATTTTCACCTGCTATCATGCGTTTGACAATGGCAAGGCCCTTGGCGGAAAGCGATGTGCCGCCCATGCGGTAATCCATGAAGGCTTTGTAGGTAATCGGCACCCACGCCTTGAGTACATCGAGCATAGCTTCTGCATAAACACGGATTTCATACTGCGCGTGGCTGTCGGCGCGCAAGGAAAGGAAATGAAGCAAATTATGCAGGTCGATTTTCCAGTACCACTGGGTATAGAAATTCACTGGTAAATTCATGCGTGCAAGTTCGCGTGCCAACCCGTCTTTGCCCTCATCGAAGATTTTACCTTCTTCGTTGCAGTTCATCATTTCCTCATATTCCGCATATGATTTTACAGAATTTTCCTTGAGTATCTGAAGTACGCGAGCTGCTTGTGCGCCTTCCAGCACGTCGCCACGGCCCTGCCTGTTGGATTTGGACTGGGCTGCCAGCTGGTCGGGGGCGGGTACATAGAATTCCTTGTCCATGATGGAGTAGCGGCCGGAATATTCATTCACGTTGGCGGTGCGGTGGCGTATCCACTGGCGGGCGATGAAAATCGGCAGCTTGATGTGGAACTTGATTTCGCACATTTCAAACGGTGTGGTGTGGCGGTGGCGTAGCAGGTAATTGATAAGGCCTGCGTCCTCGTTGACCTTTTTGGTGCCTGCGCCGTAAGAGACCCGCGCCGCCTGCACAATGGCAGCGTCGGTACCCATATAGTCAATCACGCGCACAAAGCCGTGGTCCAGTACCGGTATGGGCTTGTAGAGCATGTCTTCCAGCCCGGGGGACACGTCGCGCAGGGAAGGCTTGGCGGCCTTGCGCAGGGCGTTGATTTCGTTTTCCTGTTCTGGGGTAAGGAGCATGGCGGAAGCCTCCGGTTTTAACGTTTTACAGGTGCATTTAAGGGGGCGTTGCCGCCCTTGTCCATATTTTTTTAATAATTTGCTGCCCTATCTAATTTTGGCCCCTTCACAAACCCAAAGTGAAGACCTATACTATAAGTGCTGCCTTCGGGCGGCTATGGTGATAAACGCAGTTTGGAATAAACGGATTGGACCCGGGGGCAGTACCCGGCGGGTCCACCAAGCCGCCGGAATCGACGGCTTGGTGGGCCCGAATAGGCTCGACAAACGTAATAAAGAAATTGTTTTTACCCGGGATGATTCCGTCGATACTCGGATCAAAACTTTAAATGCCAACGACAACGTTGCATTTGTTGCAGCTAACGACAACGCAGTCGTAGCAGTTCGCGCCGCAGCCTAATTGGCGGGTGTGAGCTCTAGCTCGTAACGCGGCCGGGGGTGCGCCGGGCAACAGAAGCCCCCCACTTACTTATTGTTCTAGCAATATATTATAGCAATATTCTACCCGTGTCGCGCCTGTCTCAGGGCCAAAGCATGTTTTTTCCTGTGTCCTGATGACAAATCGCCGCTTGCTGCTATACTGTGTAGCTAAAGCATTTTACGCTATAAAACGCATTTTTGACAGAAACCATAAGTATCATGACCAAAGACGTGCTTCATTATTCAACACTGATAGACCAGGCTATGCGCGGAGTGGTGCGCGACGTGCTGAAACAAATCAGCCGCGCCGGACTTCCGGGCGAACACCATTTCTACATTTCCTTTTCCACCGTGTTTCCAGGTGTGCAGATATCGGAACAGCTGAAAGCACGCTATCCGAAGGAAATCACCATTGTGCTACAGCACCAGTTCTGGGACTTCAAGGTGGATGAACGTATGTTCACGGTCACGCTCAGCTTTGGCGGTGTACCGGAAAAACTGGTAATTCCGTTTGCGGCTTTGACCGCCTTTGCTGACCCCAGCGTCAAGTTCGGCCTGCAATTCCAGCAGGAAGAAACCGAGGCAGTTGAGTCGGAGTCCATGGACCTGCTGCAGGATCTCGCGCCCAAGGCGGCGGATAATGTGCCGGGCGATGACAGCACTGCTGAAATCATTTCGCTTGATTCCTTCCGCAAGAAATAACTTCCGTACAGATGACTGGTCATACCAACCCCTTTATGCAGCTGGCACTCGAGCAGGCGCAGAAAGCCGCGTCTGCGGATGAAGTGCCGGTGGGTGCCGTCGTGGTAGGGCCGGATGGCAAGACACTTGCCAGCGCCCATAACCTTGTGGAAACCAACCGTGACCCCACGGCCCATGCCGAGATACTGGCGCTGCGTTCCGCTTGCGAAATCCTTAAGAACCCACGCCTTGTTGATTGCGATTTATATGTAACGCTTGAGCCTTGCGCCATGTGCGCGCAGGCCATTGCCTTTGCCCGCATACGGCGGCTTTATTTCGGGGCATCTGACCCCAAGGGCGGCGGGGTGGAGCATGGGGGGCGTATCTTCAACCAGCCTACCTGCCACCACAAACCCGAGCTTTATGGCGGTATTGGCGAGGCGGAATCGGCGCTTTTGCTCAAAAATTTCTTCCAAAGCTTACGAAATTAGCTATTGTTGCTGCCAATTTAACGAATAGAACGAGGCTTACGGCTATGGCTGCTTACCAGTATATCTATGTAATGAAAGACCTTTCCAAGGCCTATCCGGGCGGTAAGGAAGTGCTTAAGGGCATTTACCTGTCCTTCCTGCCGGGGGTGAAGATTGGTGTACTCGGCCCTAACGGATCGGGTAAGTCCACCCTGCTTAAAATCATGGCGGGCCTCGAGAAAGACTTTAACGGTGAAGCATGGGCGGCTGACGGCGTAAAAATCGGCTATCTGGAGCAAGAACCCAAGCTGAACGAAAAACAGAACGTGATGGAAAATATCATGGGTGCGCTGGGCGAGAAAAAAAACCTGCTCGACCGCTTCAATGAAGTGTCTAACAAGCTGGGCGAAGTCACCGACGACGACGAGATGAACAAGCTCATCGAAGAACAGGGTGATTTGCAGGAAAAAATCGAAGCCTGCAACGGCTGGGATTTAGAGCGTGAAATCGAAATCGCCATGGACGCGCTGCGTTGCCCGCCGAAAGACGCCGATGTTACCAAAATCTCCGGCGGTGAACGCCGCCGTGTGGCACTGTGCAAGCTGCTGCTGGAAAAGCCCGACATGCTGCTGCTCGATGAACCGACCAACCATCTGGACGCTGAATCGGTTGCGTGGCTGGAACATTTCCTTTCTGAATATGCAGGCACGGTGGTGATGGTCACCCACGATCGTTACTTCCTTGATAACGTCACTGGCTGGATTCTGGAACTCGACCGCGGTCAGGGCATTCCGTATGAGGGCAACTATTCCGAGTACCTAACTCAGAAGCAAAAGCGCATGTCGCAGGAAAAGAGCGAAGATAACGCCCGCCAAAAACAGCTGGCTACTGAAGCCGAGTGGATTCGCCAGTCGCCGAAAGCGCGCCAAGCCAAGAGCAAGGCGCGTATCGCCGCTTACGAAACCATGTTGGCGCAGGAGTCCAAGTCGCAGGTCGGCGTGGCACAGATTGTTATTCCGGCAGGGCCGCGCCTCGGCAACACTGTTATCGAAGCTACCGACGTGTGCAAGGGCTTTGGCGACAAGCTGCTGATGGACAAGCTCTCCTTCTCGCTGCCGCCGGGTGGCATTGTCGGCATTATCGGCCCTAACGGTGCGGGTAAAACCACCTTGTTCCGCATGATTACTGGCGCTGAAAAACCTGATTCCGGCACGTTCAAGGTCGGTGATTCGGTGCAGCTTGGATATGTTGACCAGTCACGCGATTCGCTCAACGACAAGAAAAGCGTGTGGGAGGAAATCTCCGGCGGCGACGAGGAAATCTATCTCGGCAAAAAACTGGTGAAAAGCCGCGCTTATTGCTCTTCGTTTAACTTCAAAGGTTCTGACCAGCAGAAAAAAGTCGGCACGCTTTCGGGCGGTGAACGCAACCGCGTGCATCTCGCCAAGATGCTGCGCAAAGAGTCCAACGTGCTGCTGCTCGATGAACCGACCAACGATTTAGATGTGGAAACGCTGCGCGCGCTCGAAGAAGCGCTGCTGGAATTTGCTGGTTGCGCGGTGATTATCTCGCACGATCGCTTCTTCCTCGACCGTGTCGCTACCCATATCCTCGCTTTTGAGGGCGACAGCCATGTCGAATGGTTCGAAGGCAACTATCAGGCGTACGAAACCGACCTCAAGAAACGCCTCGGCGTGGATGTGCTGGTGCCGACGAAAGTCAAATACAGGCCGCTGCAAAGAGCGTCGTAATCAGCGCCCTTTGCCCTCCTGTCCACGGTCTTTCCATTGCCTGCTGGCACGGTTGGCATTGTCGTGGCATTCGATGGTGTCGCCGTCGGCTTTGTTATAGCGCGCATGTTCGGCGCTGAAGCTGTGTACCTGTATCATGTCGGCAATCTGCTGCCATAGTTCGGCGCAGGGCTTGGTGCGTTTGATGGTGGCAATGCGCCCTTTGCGCTGTAGTTCCTCGCTCATGTGGTTGAGCGTGTCCACCACGCCCATATTGTCGCAGCGTATATTCAGGAAGCAGGATTTTTTGCCCTGCTCGAGATATTTGAGCGCTTCCAGCACGCCGCGCACTTCGCTTTCATACGAATCCCTGATGGTGGCCTGCCATGTCAGCGTAATACGGAAATCATCGCGGGTTTCTTTACTGCCCATACGCTCTAGAATAACATGCCCGCCGCCATGGCCGCTGCCGTGTTTGCCCCCGGGTTTTCCCTGGCGGAACGATCCGTCGGTGGTGATGGTAATGGGTGTTTTGTTGTCCGTTTGTTTAGGGGCGGCGCTCAGGTCTATGCCCGCCATCATCTGCACGATGTTAGGCAACAATGCCATGGGTACAAGATAGCCGGTTTCCTGTTTGGCGTCTTCGCCTACGGTGAGCATGGTGATGTCGCCGGAGGCTTCCAGCCGCTTGAGTACATCTGAGAGCTTTTTGGCATCGAGCGAAAGCTTGGCAAGTGGCTTGCCGCTGTCATCGAGCAGGTCCAGCGCGTAGTCGGACGCCGCGGCCATCAGGCCGGCGGGTTTTCCGCCAGCTGACGCTTGAATGAATATATTGCCGGTTTTGCGCCAGTATTTGTCTGAACGCACGACAGGCCTGTTTTCTTCCGGTTCATCAGCTTCGATTTTTTGTTGGCTTAACGCCATATTCCCCCCGCTCGCTGTACATCTGGCATAAAGGGAAAATGAGCTCAGGGCAATGAAAACCGCTTAAGTGCCGCGCGTAATCACCTTGTCGGTGGTTAATATCTCGCCGACGGGGATTTCCGGCATAGCCCTGATTTTGCTATAATAGTCAGTGAAATCCGGCCTTGTTTCCTCGAATAATTGCTCGAAGCTGTCGATAACGAAATAGGTCTTCTGCACGTCGTCGATGTAATATTGCGAGCGCATCATGCGCAGCAGGTCAAAGCCGATACGGTTAGGCACGGGGCTTTCCAGCGAATAGACTGTTTCTTTGGCCGAGGACACAATGCCCGAGCCGTAAATGCGCAGGCCTTCCTTGGTGTTGATAAGGCCGAATTCTACCGTGAACCAGTAGAGGCGCGTAATGAAATGCGATGCGCCGAGATGGTTAGCCTTCACCGCGCCTTGCCCGAACTGCTGCATGTAATCGGCAAATACGGGGTTGTTGAGCAGTGGCACATGCCCGAACAGATCGTGGAAAATATCCGGCTCCTGCAAATAATCCATTTCTTCGCGCTTGCGTATCCACCATGTAACGGGAAACTGGCGTTTGGATAAATGCTCAAGGAAAATTTCGCCCGGAATCAGCCCCGGCACGGTGACAATGCGCCAGTTGGTGTTTTTCTCCAGCATGTCGCTGACGCGTTGTAAATCAGGGATGCCGCCGGAGGTGAGGATGCCGAGCTGGTCGATGGATTCCATATACTCGTTGCAGGCGCGGCCTTTGAGCAACGGCTTCATGCGGTTGCAGAGAATATTCCACACGGCGTGGTCGTCATCAACATATTGCCTGCTGTCGAAGTCGAACGTATAGTCGGGCCGCATGTCAGGCGGATGGGTATCTGCGCGAATCACCGTAAACCTCCCAAGTGACAAATCGAAAAATCACTGTTTTGTATATTATAAACCCTACATAAAAGCAAATCCATGGTGCAAAAAAAATCATCCTCCAAATCTTCAAAAAACCAATCTTCCAAGGTGGTTATACGCGAATTCAAGAGCAAGCAGGACTGGCAGTCCATGTATCCGCTTATCAAGCAGCTCAATAAAACCATCACACGCAAGGCGTTTGATACATTGCTGCCGGATATGCTTTCGCGCGGCTATCGCTGCATCGGCGCTTATCAGGGCGAAAAGCTGATTGGCGTCATGGGTTTTTGGGTGAGTGTGCGCTTTTGGTGCAAAAAATACATTGATGTCGATAATGTCGTGGTTGATAAAACCTTACGCAGCAAGGGGATAGGAAGCATAATGATGGCATGGGTGGAAGCCGAAGGCCGACGTCAGAAATGTGAAATGTCCATGCTCGACTGCTATGTTACGCATCATGCATCACACCGCTTTTATTTCCGCGAAGGCTATTGTATTCTCGGCTACCACTTCACCAAAAACTTATAAAAAAACGCCAAAACTTATAAAACGTAGGACAATATGAGTGCAGAAAAACTGAATCCCCAAATGAATCCCATGGGGACGGATGGTTTCGAATTCGTGGAATATGCCAGCCTCAATCCGCAGCCGCTGGAACAATTATTCACCCAGCTCGGCTTTACCAAAATCGCCAAGCACCGCTCCAAGAATGTGTATTTGTGGCGTCAGGGCGAAATCAATTTCATCCTCAATGCCGAAAAAGAAAGCCACGCTGACGGCTTTTACAATGCGCATGGCCCGTCGGCGAACGCCATGGCCTTCCGGGTGAAAGATGCGGCGGCGGCGATTGCGCGCGCAAAGTCGCTCGGTGCGGAAGTGGTGGAATCAAAAGTGGGGCCGATGGAACTGAATATTCCTGCCATTAAAGGCATCGGCGGCAGCTTGTTGTATCTCGTGGACCGTTATGGCGAGCGATCGATTTACGACATCGACTTCGTGCCGTTGGCAGGCGTAGATCAGCATCCCGTGGGTGTGGGGCTGACGCAGATCGACCACCTGACGCACAATGTTTACCGCGG
This sequence comes from Alphaproteobacteria bacterium, assembly GCA_020049775.1. GTDB lineage: Bacteria > Pseudomonadota > Alphaproteobacteria > Rickettsiales > SXRF01 > JAGVKI01. The sequence goes on from JAGVLO010000003.1 coordinate 126,405, forward strand.
GCAGATGGACAAATGGGCAGGCTTTTACAATACGTTGTTTAACTTCCGCGAGATTCGCTATTTCGATATTGAAGGAAAACTCACCGGCCTGAAAAGTCGTGCCATGACTAGCCCGTGCAGTAAAATCCGCATTCCGATTAATGAATCGGCGGACGACAAATCGCAAATCGAAGAATATTTGCGCGAATATAAGGGCGAGGGCATACAGCATATCGCGCTGTCCACGCCGGATATTTACGGCAGCGTCGAGGCGTTGAAAGCAAAAAATGTACGCTTCATGGACGCGCCGCCGGAAACCTATTACAAAAATCTCGACACGCGCCTTGCCGGACATGGGCAGGACGTGGCGCGCCTGCGCAAGAATGGCATCCTCATGGATGGTGCGCCGGAGTCACGCCCGGATGCGGCTGACGGCGGCATATTGCTGCAGATATTCACCGCCACGGTGATTGGGCCGATTTTCTATGAAATCATCCAGCGCAAGGGCGACGAGGGTTTTGGCGAAGGCAACTTCCGCGCGCTGTTTGAATCCATCGAAGAAGACCAGATTAAGCGCGGCACGCTGACGGCCTAACGCTATTGGGCCGGCCGGCTCGCTTGCAGTATTGTTATCGCGTACGCCCCTGAAAATTAATATTTATATTTATCATGCAGTTAATATGCATCGTCATATAAGTTTAACTTTATTAAGATATTGTCGTAGTATAGTTTAGTCTGGGTAAAACAGACGCTTTTGACGAGGCATGCATAACAGTGACGAATAATAATCCCGAAACAGTGACTGGCGAGACGGAGGACTTTTACGACAAAGTCCACCGCAAAACATGGGTGCGCCGTGTTGCCGGTTTTATGGGCGGCGCAACATTATTCGCGGCGATTGGCGCGGTGGGCGGTGTTGCGGCGGCATTTATGCCGTATGCATTCGGTGCGCTGGGCATCGCGGGTGCTGCTGCCGTCGGGCTACCTGCTCTGGGTGCTGTCCTTTCTACCATGGCCCTGTTTGCAGCCGCAATGGGATTACTTGGCATGGTAATAGGCGCCGATGTCGGCTCTAACGCAGGTTCGGTCGCGGCCGGCTTAGCCGAAAAAGAAAAGCGTGAAATAGCGAACGGGCGTGAAATAGCGAACGGTGCTTCACCTTCACAGGCCAAGGAAAAAGATTCAAAACCAACTCCTGCCTTCAACTGGAAAGTAGGCACGGTCTCCGCAGGTTTGTTTGCGGCGTTTGGCGCGTTGATGGCTTTTAATCCCATTACAGCGGCAGCAGTAGTTGGTGCGGTCGGGTTTCCGGCGGCAAGCGCTGCCGCCGTCACGGCTTCGGCAACGCTAATGGGCATGTTCGGTGCAACCATCGGAATGCCTTTTGGCAAATATTCCAACCAGCTTAGCAATTATTACAGCGACCTCATCACCGGCAAAATGTTTGAAGAAGAAGCTACAGTCGCACAAAGCAGTGCAGCTACACCGCAGCTGTCAAAAGCGCAAACGCCGGATCAAACGGCCGATGTGCAGTATGCCAACAACACAGGGCGCGAACCAAAACAATTCGCCGCAAACACGCAAAAATTTTCCGTGCAAAATCTTGTCGAGAAAAATACAGAGAGCAGCCCTGATAAAAATGTGCTGCTCCAGCGTTAATTTCAGGCCGCTTTCTTAATCATCGCAAACAGCTCGTCTTTCAGCGCTAAGCGCTTTTTCTTCATCTGTTCGGTCACGCCGTCAGACGGTGTTTCGATTTCCTGCGCAATACGCGACAATTCGCGGGTGATGTGGTGGTATTCGTCAAACAATTTGGCGAAATGCGCATTGCTGGCTTTCAGGCCATGTATTGCATTTTTATATTGCGGGTATTCCTGCGCAAGTTCGGGATGGTCATTAAACATAGTTTTTCCTTTGTGTAGCATGTTGAACGGTCAATCTAGCAGGCAATCCGGCAGCGGCTTTGATATCGGTCAAACCAGCCTGACGGCGATCTTTCGGTAGTCGCCGCCCGCAACTCCCTGATAAGCCTTGCCATTGTCGGTGGCTTCAACGATGGCCGCGTCCATACCGATGCTGCCGAGGAACGGCACACCCATTTCTTCGGCCAATGCTTTGCCACCGCCGCTGCCGAACATACCGCCACTCATATTTTCAATCACGCCTAGTACAGGGGTGTTTACCTTCTGGAACATCTTCAGGCATTTGCGGGCGTCGATAACGGCTACGGCTTGCGGTGTGGTGACAATAATTGCGCCCGCCAACGGTACTTGCTGCACCATGCTTAAATGGATATCTCCGGTGCCGGGCGGCATATCTACGAGTAGCGTATCCAGAGGTTTTTTTTCCGTACCCCAGCGCGTCATGCGCAGCATCTGCTGAAGGGCTTTGCTTATCATTGGCCCGCGCAATATCGCCGCTTCATCACCGGTGATAAAACCCATCGACATACAGCGCAGCCCGTGGGCAGCGAGTGGCTGCATTTTGCCGTCCACGATGTCGGGTTGTCCCGTAAGGCCAAGCATACGCGGTACGGAAGGGCCGTAAATATCGGCGTCGAGTACGCCCACATTTTGCCCGAGCGCACTCAGTGCCAGCGCAAGGTTGATGGCAGTGGTGGATTTGCCGACGCCGCCCTTGCCAGAGGCAATGGCAATCACGCGCTTTACGCCGTCGAGCGGTGTAAGGTTCCAATTCGCGCGCTCACGCGGTTGGTCGTAGCCGCTTTGCGGTTTTGGCGCAATCGGTGTGTCATTATGGGCGGTAAGTACAGCAGTAACGGAAGCAACGCCCGGCAAATTTTTAACTGCCGATTCGCAGGCGCGGCGCAGCGGCTCTTTCTGTTGGCTTGCTTGCGGTGCAACCGTAATCATGAACCCGATTTTATCGCCGCGCACAACAATTCCGGAAATAAGTCCGGCGCTGACAACGTCTTGTCCGCTATCGTTGTCTATAACGGTGGCGAGAGCATTCTTAACAATTTCTTGTGTAATCATTTTTCCACATTCACTTGAAATTGGGAGGCATTTGCTCCTATATAGGTTGGGTACGTAAAAACAACAAACTAAATATAAGGTTTTGAATGCCAAAAGGCGATAAAGGCCCTTGGGGCGGCGGCGATAACCAGGGTCCGTGGGGGCGCCCGTCCGGTGGCGGCGGTAATAATGGCGGTGGCGATATGCCACCCAGCGGTCCCGACATTGACGAAGTACTCCGCAAAAGCGCGGAGACATTCAGGCGTTACATGTCCGGCAACAACAAAAAAGGCGATGGCGGCAAGGGCTTGCTGCTGGTATCTATCATCGTTTTCTTGCTCTGGCTTTCGTCCGGCGTCTATTTCGTGAAGGCCGACGAGCAGGGTGTTGTGCTTCGCTTCGGCGAATACCACCGCACCACGGCTTCAGGCGTGAACTATCATCTCCCGTATCCAGTTGAATCGGTGGAAACGCCGCGTGTTACCGCCATTAACCGCATTGAAATAGGCTACCGCAGCAGCGGTTCAATGCGTAACAGTAAGTCCGGTGACAATTCTATTCCGGAAGAAAGCCTGATGCTCACGGGTGACGAAAATATCATCGATGCCGATTTTGAAGTGCAGTGGAAAATCAGCAAGGCTCCCGATTTCCTGTTCAATGTACGCAACCCTGAAGAGACGGTAAAGGCAGTTGCTGAAAGTGCTATGCGCGAAGTGGTAGGCCAGAAGCGCATTGCCAGCGTACTCGCCGAAGGCAAGCTGCAGGTAGAGCAGGAATCTAAAAAATTGATTCAGGATACGCTCGACAACTATAAGGCAGGTATTGAAGTTGTGAGCGTTAATCTGCTTAAGGCTGATCCGCCGACGCAGGTTATCGAATCTTTCCGCGACGTGCAGACAGCACGCGCTGATTTGGAGACATCGCGCAATGAAGCTGAAGCGTACCGTAATGACATTCTGCCCAAAGCCCGCGGTCAGGCGCAGCAGATGTTGCAGGAAGCGCAAGGTTACAAGCAGGAAGTCATTGCCCGCGCGCAAGGTGAGGCAGCAAGGTTCATTTCGGTGTATGACCAGTTTCGGCAGGCGCGTGATGTAACCAAGAAGCGCATGTATCTCGAGGCCATGGAGGAAATACTGCAAGGCATGAACAAGGTGATTGTAGATGGCAAGAACTCTTCCGGCGTGGTGCCGTACCTGCCACTGAAGGAACTCAAGCCTAAAACAGCAGGGGAGGCGGCACAATGAGGTGGGTTGGCGGCGGCATCGCACTGTTGTTTGTAGCTTTTTTTGTGGCGGCTAATGCATTGTTCGTGGTCAGCCAGACCGAGCAGGCGCTAGTGCTGCAATTTGGAAAGCCTGTGCGTGCAGTACAGACACCTGGTCTTAAGGTAAAGTTGCCATTCATACAGAATGTAGAGTATTTCGACAGCCGTTTGCTGGATTTTGACGCGTCGCCCAAGGAAGTTATTGCCTCTGACCAGAAGCGTCTGATTGTGGATGCGTTCGTGCGTTACCGTATCACTGACCCGCTACGCTTCAAGCAGGCGGTTGGCGATGAGTTTACCATGCGCAGCCGCCTGAATTCGATACTGGAATCCAGCCTGCGTCAGGCATTAGGTAACGTGTCGTTGTCGGCTGTTATCTCTGAAAAGCGTGCGCCGCTCATGCAGCAGATACGTACACTGGTCAATGAACAGGCGCAGGGCGCCAAGGTGTCTGACGGTCAGGGCAGCACACGTGGCTTTGGCATAGAAGTGGTGGATGTGCGCATCAAGCGCGCTGACCTGCCGCCCGCCAACAGCGAAGGTATTTATAAGCGTATGCAGACCGAACGTAAGAAGGAAGCCAACCAGTTTCGCGCACAAGGCTCTGAAGATGCTCAAAAAATCCGCTCTGAAGCAGATAAGGAGCGCACTATTATTATTGCAGAAGCACGCAAGGACTCTGAAATATTGCGCGGTCAGGGCGATGGCGAGGCTACCCGTATTTTTGCCGAATCTTTTGGCAAGGATCAGGATTTCTTCCAGTTTTACAGGACATTGCAGGCTTATAAGAAAACATTGACGGCCAATGACACTACCCTTGTCATCTCGCCGGACAATGAATTCCTGCAATATCTGGAAAAAGGCGCCCCCGGCTTAAGCCCTGCCCGCTGATAAAAGTTAATATTCTTTTAGCATTGGATGCGCTACTCTTGGAGCCAATAAAGGGTAGAAGCCAATGCCAAGACAACAGCATGTACTTGCCGAACATGGCCGCTGGTCGCACCGCAGGAAAGATGGTGACGTAGTGGAATATATCGGCGTTTTTCCCAGCACCCACCGCGAAGAGGCGTTTGGTACGGCACGGTTTTTGAACCGGAGCCATATCACCCACAGCGACCGCGACCCCGAGCGCTATAGTGACGGCTATGTTGTGCGGCTTAAGGCGGACTGGGGCGATAAGCTGGCTAAATTCGAGGAATGGGCAATGAGCCATGGTCTGCTGCCCAAGCTGAAGGCGGAAATCGATGCGCGTGAATACGCGGCATTGATGTTCGAACACGAGATACAGCGCAGCCGTGAACTAGCCTATAAGCCGGTACCCAAGCGCTTTGGCAAAGATATGATAGGCAAGCTGAACTGGGAAATGGCGGAAGCGGGTTATGGCACGCCGGATGAGCCAATGGCGCATACCAGCCTGGTGATGGCCACGGAAAACCCGAATATCGCCTTTCAGGCAGCCTTCTACCTGATGAAGGAAGGCTTTATCGAACCGGAGCATTTTTGGAGGTTGAATGCCGAAATCAATGCGGATAAGCGAACGGGAGAAGGACAAGAATACCGCATAGCTGTGGACGGCAAACATTTTGCGCAGTTCGAGGAAGCGTTCCCCAAGGCAGGCGAGCGCAAAGCAGCGCTGAGTGATGTATGGCTGAAGCGCCTCGCCTCTCTCTCTGAGCCCAGCACCACGCATTCCCGCCGCTGAAGTCCGTTTTTTTAACCTATTTTTGTGGTCGCCCCTTGAGATAGGCACAAGCCTTGCTATATACATAACCCGGTAAATAAATCACATTTTTTCAAGGAAACGGGTTATGGCACAAGCGCGCGTAAGCATGAGGTTTTTATTTGCGGCCGTTATGCTGGCTATAACGTCGCCCGCACCGCTTCAGGCAACGGATGCGCCGGCTACTTTTGCTGATCTGGTAGAAAAACTTTCACCAGCCGTGGTCAATATTTCTACCAGCCAGAAGGTAAAAAACGCACAGATATTCGGCATGCCGTTTCAGGATTTGCCGAATACGCCGGAAATGGAGCCTTTCCGCGAGTTTTTTGAGCATTTCAACCAGAAGCGCGGTAATGAGCAGGAACTGGAACGCGAGGTTTATTCGCTGGGTTCGGGTTTTGTGATTGACGCGTCCGGCTACATCATCACCAACAACCATGTGATTGATGATGCCGATGAAATCACCGTTACCTTAAGCGATAACAGCAAACTGAAAGCCAAAATCGTTGGCCGTGACAAAAAGACAGACCTTGCCCTGCTGAAGGTAGAAGCTAAAAAACCGCTGCCTGCTGTTATCATGGGTGATTCGGAAACCATGCGTGTGGGCGACTGGGTTATGGCTATCGGCAATCCGTTCGGGCTTGGCGGTTCGGTGACCAAGGGCATTATCTCCGCGCGCCAGCGCAGCATCAATGCCGGTCCGTTTGATGATTTCCTGCAGATAGACGCGCCTATCAACCGTGGTAATTCCGGTGGCCCGCTATTCAACATGAAGGGTGAAGTGATTGGTATCAACACGGCGATTTTCTCGCCGTCCGGCGGCTCTGTCGGTATTGGCTTTGCCATTCCCACTTCGCTTGCCAAGCCGGTAGTTGAGCAGCTCAAGACCTATGGCCGTACGCATCGCGGGTGGCTGGGCGTCAAGATTCAGGAAGTGTCGGAAGAAATTGCCGATAGCGTTGGCATGGCAAAGCCCATGGGCGCGCTGGTGCTGGAAGTGACCAAGGGCAGCCCTGCTGATAAGGCAGGCGTACAGCAAGGGGACGTCATTACCAGCTTTGATGGCAGGGAAATAAGCGAAATGCGCTTTCTGCCGCGCATGGTGGCTGAGACCAAGAGCGGCAAACAGGTGCCGGTGGCCGTATGGCGCAAAGGTGCGGCCAAGGCGTTGACATTGACGGTGGCCGAGATGGAAGAATCAGAAGATCAGGATGGCAAGGCAGGCAAAGACAAAAAATCCGGCCAGAAAAAATCACCGTCTTCTGAAACATTCCTCGGCATGTCTATTACTCCCGCCACTCCGGCGGTACGGCAGGAACTGGGGCTTTCTGACCAGCAGCAAGGGCTTATCGTCGTTGACGTAAAATCCGGCTCGGCAGCGGCTAAATATGCCATCCGCACAGGTGACGTGCTGGTGGATGTGAATAACGAGCCTGTGGCCACTGTCGAAGATTTGAAGAAGGCCTTTGAGAAAGCGCGTAGCGCCGGGCGTAAATTTGCGCTGGTGAAAGTGCTTCGCGGCAAGGAAGCAGCCTTTATCACCCTGCCGACGCTTGAGGAAAAAAAGGCGGATAAAGAAGAAGCAGACGAAACACCGGAAGCGACCGAAGTGCCAGAATCAGTAGAAAAACAGTAAGCGTCAGCCGGTAATGTCCTGATCGCGGTAGCCCTGAATATAGAGCAGCGTACGCAAATCATTATGGTTAATTTGTGCCTTGCATTGCGCACGCACAGCAGGTTTTGCATGGTAGGCTACGCCCAACCCCGCTGCCTGCAGCATAGGCAAGTCGTTAGCGCCGTCGCCCACAGCCAGAGCTAGTGGCCGCGGAATACGCTTGATAGCACAAATATGCTTAAGAGACTGCAGTTTTGCTTCCTTGCCAAGGATAGGCGGGATAACACGGCCTGTAAGCTTGCCGTCTGCTATTTCAAGGCGATTGGAATGGTCTTCGTCAAACCCGACTTCTTCACGCACGCGCGAGGTGAAAAAGGTAAAGCCGCCGGATACAAGCACACCGTAGCCGCCATTGGCTTTCATGGTGGCGACCAGCGCTTTTGCTCCGGGCATTAGTTTTACGCGCTCGCTGTAAGCCTGTTGCAGTGTCGATTCCGGCAAACCAGCGAGCAATGCAACGCGCTCGGTCAGCGCGGCTTCAAAATCCAGTTCGCCGTTCATGGCACGTTCGGTAATCTGCGCCACTTCCGTTTTCTTGCCGACAAAATCGGCCAGCTCGTCGATGCACTCCACCGTGATGATGGTGGAATCCATATCACTGATAAGCAGGTTCTTGCGTCGTCCGTCAATTGGCTGCACTATGGCGTCAACAGGGAAATCTCTAATAAAATCATGTGCTTTTTTGTTTATATCGGCTTCCGACACATGGCCTAGGAGCAGGTCACAGGCATGGTTTGGTGACAGCCACTGCGTTTTTGTAACGGGCGTGTCTTGCGCGGCCAGCGCAGTCGCCATACTATCGGCAAACGAGGATGTAAGAATATTTTTTGCAGGGTCTGCGATTAGTGTGACAACAAGTTCCATAATGCCTAAAATAATAATCATTACCGGCCCGACTGCCAGCGGCAAATCAGGTGTTGCGCTTTCCATAGCCCAAACGCTCGCGAAAAAAAACAGAAATAGTGCCACCCCCTGTGTCATTATTAATGCCGACAGCCAGCAAATGTACCGCGAGCTGCGCGTTGTTACCGCACGCCCGTCAGCGGAAGAGGAGGCGCAGGCAGCTCATAAACTCTATGGCATGCTGCCCGCCAGCGAGCAGTGTTCTGCAGGGAAATGGCTGAACCTTGCACGTATGGAAATAGACTGGGCCTTGTCGCAAGGTAGTCTGCCGATAGTGGTGGGCGGCACCGGCCTGTATATCCGCGCACTGATGCAGGGTATTGCCGACATACCGGACGTTCCACCAGAAGTGCGCGCGCAGGTGCGGCAGGATTTCGATAGCATGGGTAACGCTGCCTTTCATGAGCGGCTTGCGCATGTAGATCCGGTGCTGGCGGAAAAGCTTAAAATATCGGATAGCCAGCGTCTTCTTCGCGCCTATGAAGTGTGGCTGGGAACGGGCAAGCCCTTGTCCTGGTGGCAGTCACAAGGCCTGAAACCCATATATCCAATTGATAAATTTATAGTTTTTAATATGGATGTGTCGAGGCCGGAACTCTATGAGCGTTGCAATACAAGGTTTATTACGATGCTGGAACAAGGCGCAGTAAATGAAGTAAAATCTCTTCTGGAACTGGGACTGCCCCCTGACCTTCCCTCCATGAAATCAGTTGGAGTGCCGGAGCTGGCAGCCTATCTCAAGGGGGGCATGTCATTGGAAATGGCAACCGAGCAGGCGCAGCAGGCTACGCGCAACTATGCCAAGCGGCAACTGACATGGTTCAGGCACCAGCTGCCAGCGCACCACATGGTGTCAAGTGCGCAGGATGTAAAAATCGCTGAATTATTAACGTATTAGTAAATGATTAATTAACAATCCTGCGGTTATGATTAAAATAACACCCTAATCGCTAACAATTCCGTTTCACTTTGGGGCGATATACGTGTAGGCTCCTAGCGAATACCCCCACAATAACTACAAAAATAATCGTATAATAATTATACAAGAGCATGGGTTGGGAAATTATGTCGGCATCGTCGCAAAACGGCGGAAGCGATAAACGATACACCGATATGGTGCGGCCCGAAACGGCTGCCAGTAGTGAGCCGCCTATTGTTGTTTTCGTGGCGTCTACTACCCCTGAGAAATTAAGGGATCTACAGGCGATTGCTGAGAGCCGCCGCGTGCCGATACATTTTGAGGATATACGCAAGCTCATTAAAATGTTCCATAGCATCGACGAGGTGGCGGGCAGGTTCAGCGGCAATGCCGAAGCAAAGCTGCAGGGTATCGACCGCTACATGTACCGTTTCCAGCATAATGCCGATGTTATTGAGCAATATTGTCAGGAACACGGCATCGCTTTCAAAAAAGACCATATTTATTTTGCTACCGAGGATACAGGCTTCAGCGTGGCGAAGCGCGTCTGGGAGGCGGTGGACAAGAACGGAATTCCCAAGGAAAAGCTGCGCAGTATTGAAAAGCAAGGTGACGGACTCAGCGGCCCGGGCGTGGAAACAGGTCCGGTTATCAGCGCTGCGTTTGGCTCTAAAAATCTTATAGACCGTTTGCTTAAGGCGGTGGACAAGGTGTGTCATTCTGAAGAGGATGTAAAAATATACGAGCATTCCACCGTTATCATGAAGTGCCTGACCGATCCGGAAACAGCGCCGCCGATGCATTTTTATAAACAGGTGACCAATCACCTGCTGCGCCCAGAACCTGGGCGGATTGATATATTCGATGAAAAAATTGCCACGCATCATTACATGCGCTGCAACGGCTCGCGTGATAAAAGCTGTGCGGATATGGGCGAAGAATATGTCACGCGCTACAGCCCGCGTGCCCGCATTGTCGATTCAATTATCGGCCGTCTGCGCGAAGACAAAAAAATCAGCTTACGCTCGCAGCCCAAATCTGAAGGTCCGTGGAAACCGGCACGCAGGCCGCACAGTGATTTCGCCGTTGGTTTCCTTCCGGTGCAGCCCGAGGGCGCCAACCTTACCGAATGGACTGACCAGCTTATCCGCCAGCGCCAGTTTGTGCTTCCATTTACAGATGTGGCGTATCATCGTGATGATTCTGCCGCCGCCGAGCTTGTCCCCGCTAGCAGCCGAGATTCGCTCAGTGGTGTAGAAAACGTGGTCAGAAATAGCGACGGCATCTTGCTAGTGCCGGGTATTACGGGTGGTGAGGAAAAATCGTCCGAACAACGAGATTTGGATGAATTCACCAAGCTCTACACGCTATTCTCTTTGGTCGTAGCCAAGCAGCTGATTGTGCGCGATGCCGAAAAACCTGTAGTTATTATGAATCATCAGGGCGCATGGGATGATGCTATTCGCGTGCATAACGAGCTGGCCAATTTCGGCCTGACCAAGGAACATAACATCAATTGGTCGCTGGATCTTAAGCCTCGCGAGGGCATACGTGTGCGCTCCAACAGTTATTTTGACATCGTTGACGGCGACGATTACGACGCCGTGCGTGATACGGCGATTGATATCATGGATAGAAAGCGTGAGTCCTACCATCGCGTTACGGATACAGTGGGCTTGGCAGACAAGCCGGTGGAAGAGGGCGGTATTAAGCCTCAAGAGTTTAAGGGGTTCAAGGTGGCCATTTTTTGCTCGGCGGGCTGCGAAAATAAATTCCTTAATAAGAATGTAAAATCAATTTCCTATGAGCTTTCCAAACGCAAGTTCGGCGTCGTTTATGGCGGTGGCGACCGCTACACGATGGGTGCGGTGCTTGATGGGGTGTTGCAGCATCGCAAGGAGCTGGAGGCTGCGGGCATGCCGGAAGAAGATGCACGCAAGCAAGCCTATGTAGCCGGTATCAGTACCGAGCCGATTATTGTGGTGGAAAGCCAGTTCGGGAAATTTAATTCCGGCCTTAGCTATTACAAACAAGCCGAAGATATTTATCACCGCATGGCGGATATATTGGAAGCTTCGGATGCGGTGGTGGTGGCGCCGGGCGGTGCCGGAACCGTGCAGGAATGGGCAGCGCTACTGATGCTTAAGAAGCTCAAGCCTGAGGCATTTAAAGACAAGCATATGATTGTTTATAACCCGCCGCTCAACAATGAGCAGCAGAGGATATGGAACCATACACTTACCGTGGTGGTGGGCGAAGAGTTCAGGGAATGTATCGAGCATCCGGGAAAAGGGGCGCCGAGCCTGCGCGAACGCTTCCGTAAACGTCTAGAAGAGCTTGATATTTCAATAGAAATGTCAAAAGAAGCCGTAGAGCATAAGCTGGAAAGCTTACGCTCCGACAAGGAAACAGGCCATGTGGCCAGCCTTACGGGCCGTACGTCCAGCCCTTCCGCAGCTATCGGCCCGCACTGATTTTCTGCCTATTTTCTGCGTATTTTCTAGGCTCAGCCGTCATTTCAGAGGTTGACCGAGCAGGCGCCAAAACTTAATATCTTCGTTTATCTTACGCAAACGATATGAAGACCATGCTCAAAGCCCACAAACCCAAAGAAACACTCAAACAAACCACCAGTGCGCCGGTGCCTTCTGACAAACTGTATGGTTCGGAGATTATCGTCAAGGCGCTGGTGAACGAAGACGTAGAAATTGTCTTCGGTTATCCGGGCGGCGCGGTACTGCCGATTTACGATGCGCTGTTTAAGCAGAACCAGCTTCGCCACATACTGGTGCGCCACGAGCAGGCGGCGACACACGCCGCTGAAGGTTATGCGCGTTCTACCGGCCGGGTGGGGGTGGTGCTGGTTACTTCCGGCCCGGGCGCAACCAATGCCGTAACCGGCCTGACCGATGCCTTGCTTGATTCCATTCCGCTGGTTTGCATTACGGGGCAGGTGCCTACGCATTTGATTGGCTCAGACGCTTTTCAGGAAGCCGACACCACCGGCATTACCCGCTCCTGCACCAAATATAACTACCTTGTCAAAGACGCCGAAGATTTAGGCCGCATTATCCATGAGGCCTTCCACATCGCCCGCACCGGCAGGCCGGGGCCGGTGGTTATCGACATTCCTAAAAACCTGATGAACCAGCTGGCTGCGTATAGCGGACCGGTGCCGTTCGACAGGCCTTCCTACAATCCGCCGTCTGACCCTGATACGCAGCAGGTGGAAAAAGCCATTGCGCTGATGGCTGCTGCCAAGCGCCCGATATTTTATGTGGGCGGCGGTGTCATCAATTCTGGCGCACAAGCGTGCGAGGCGTTAAAAGAATTGGTTCACCTCACCGGTTATCCCTGCACCAACACGCTGATGGGGCTGGGCGCATTTCCCGGCACTGACCCGCAATTCGTAGGCATGCTTGGCATGCACGGTTCGCTGGAAGCAAATATGTGCATGGCTGAATGCGACGTGATGATCAATATCGGCGCGCGTTTTGACGACCGCGTGACCGGAAGGCTGGACGCGTTTTCCAAAAATTCCAAAAAAATCCATGTCGATATCGACCCGTCTTCCATCAACAAGGTGGTGCATGCGCATGTACCCGTGGTGGGTGATGCCGCGCTGGTGATAGAGCAAATGATTGCTGTCTGGAAAAAGCGCAAAGCGCAGCCGGACAAGACAGCGCTGGCTGAATGGTGGAAGAAAATTGAAGCATGGCGCGCACGCAAAAGTTTTAGCTACAAGCAGGATGGCAAGACCATCAAGCCGCAATATGCGCTGGAGCGCCTGTATGAGCTTACCAAAAAACAGATCCCGTATGTAACGACCGATGTCGGCCAGCACCAGATGTGGGCAGCGCAGTTTATCAAATACGACCAGCCTAAGCACTGGATGACGTCCGGCGGCCTTGGCACCATGGGCTATGGTATGCCTTCGGCCATGGGTGTACAGATTGCACACCCTGATGCGCTTACCGTGTGCGTGACCGGCGAGGCGAGCCTGATGATGAACATTCAGGAACTGTCCACCATCATGCAGTACCGCCTGCCGCTGAAGGTGTTCATACTCAATAACCGCTATATGGGCATGGTGCGCCAGTGGCAGGAAATGTTCCATGGCTGTCGCTATTCGGAATCCTATATGGATTCGCTGCCGGATTTCGTGAAGCTGGCGGAAGCGTATGGCATGAAAGGCCTACGGTGCGAAAAAGTGGAAGATGTGGACAAAACCATTATGGAAATGTTGGCCATTAAGGGTCCGGTGATTGTGGACATGGTGGTGGACCAGAACGAAAACGTCTATCCGATGATTCCGGCGGGTGCAGCGCATTACGAGCTGGTGCTTGGGCCGGAGGAAAAGTCACCGGAAATCAAAACAAAAGATTTATTGTAGGGAGGTTTTTATGCCGGACAAGGCCCCACTATATTCTGCCAGCCTAGAGGCAATCATCGAGCGAGGAAATGATTATCCGCTTGCCTATCTTGCGGCGTTGCAGCTCAAGCCGCTGATGGATGATCTGGCGAACGGATTCAAGCAGGCGTCGGGTTCACATTCCAGTGCGGTGGATCAGCGCAGCAAGGGCGGGATTACGCCAGATATCATGCATACGGTGAAAACAGCGACCATGCAGTTGCAGGAGCATTTGTTTGATTTGCAGAAACTGGCTATCGAACATCCGGACCAGAAAGAATATATCGAAAAGCAAATTGACGAGACACGTCTTGTCTCGGGTGCGTTAGTCGAGGCGGTGTCGATGATTACACGCTTTAATGACATGTCGCATCCGGCGGTAAAAGCAGCAGGCGGCGGGAAGGCACGCGAATAAATGGAATCACTGATGAAAGATATTGTTTACGATATACCCAACACGCAGGCGTCCGTGCGCAGGCATACGCTTGCCGTCATTGTGGATAACGAATTCGGCGTGCTGGCGCGTGTTATCGGTCTTTTCTCGGGCCGCGGCTACAACATCGAAAGCCTGACGGTGGCCGAAATCGAGCATGATAAAAAGCGCTCGCGTATCACTATCGTTACTTCCGGCACAGAGATGGTGGTTGAACAGATTAAAAAGCTGCTGGATCGCATGGTGCCTGTGTACAAGGTGCATGATTTGACGGTAGAGGGCGCACATGTCGAGCGCGAACTTGGCCTGTTCAAGCTGGTGGGCGTTGGTCATAACCGCATCGAAGCGCTGCGCGTGGCGGATATTTTCCGCGCCCGCGTGGTGGATTCGACACCGGAATCTTTTGTGTTTGAAATTACCGGCGAATCGGCAAAGCTTGATGTGTTTGCCGGATTGATGGAGCCGTTCGGCCTGATTGAAGTCTGCCGCACGGGTGTCGCCGCTATGAGCAGGGGCAAAGAGGGAGTCTAGTTATGAAAGCGCTGCGGTGTGAAGTGGTGAACAAACAAACACATCCCGATGACTATCTGGAGCTTATTGGCCGTGCGGAAATGGATATGCTGCTGGACATGCTACGCCAGCTGGCACTGACTAAAAAAGACATCAACAAATTGGAATCTGCTTATCTTGACGCACTGCCCCAACACACACGTCTTGTGATCGAGGCTTTACAGGAGGCGGTTTTACATCCGTCTGAGCGCGAAACTATTTTGAAAGGCCTGTCCAGGCAGGTTCCCATGCCCGAGGCCGCCCGCAAGGAATGGACGCGTGTAGCAAAAGACATTGCCAAGCACGGAAAGGCCGATCACGAAGCGCTGGAAGGCGCACTTAAGGCTTATGGTGATGACGGATCACTGGCCAATTACCGCAAAAAAAGTGGCGCACTGGATACACGTATGCAGGACAAGGGTTATACATTCTTTCTGTTGAAGGATGATGACGGCAAGGTGGTGGCGCTGGCATCCGGCAACGCCAGCCAGCTGGCTAAAGGTGAGATGAGTGAGAAGGCGCGCAAGCAATTCCGCCTGCTCAATGTAGCGGTTTCGGAAATAAACCATGGCCACGGTTATGGCACGCAATTGCTGGAACATGTGCGCACATACGCGCACGACAATGGCTATGAAGAGATTGCCGTGCCGATGAGTTTACATGCGCTGGTAAAAGAAAATCCTGTTAAATATGCGACCATGGCCGAACGCCTTGATCTCGAGCCGCCGCTAATGCGCACGCACCCGTCTGATCCGTTGTCGATTGAAATGGGCGTGTCCACGCACCGCGAACATGAACATGCGCAACCGCTGGATAAAAAATACCGCCGTTATGCGAAGGACGTGCTGACCAGCCTTATAAATAACCCGACGGCTAAGGGCAGCGCCCCAGGCATAAAATTGCCGTACCTGCGTTTTGAGATGAACTTTCCTGAAGATGATGACGCCCCCAAGGTCAACGGTAAATTTACCGATCTGGTATCGGGCAAAGTAAAAGCCGAGGATTTTTTTAAAGGAAACGAAATTCACGATATGGCCTACGCCATTCGCGATGCGGTGGCGCTTGCGATTAACGATGGCATTCAGCAATTCACGGTGGAAGCGGTTGTGCATCCTACGCATGAAGGCATAGGTACCAGTGTGGATTATTTTATTTATTCCGAATCGCATCCGACGCCGCAAACGCTACAAAGCTATTTGGACCAAAACCAGCAAAGCATCATGGCACGTTTTTCTGAAGTGGCGGGTAGCCGTGGAGATTTATCACCAACCTGAGCGCAATAGAACGTTGGAGTGAAAATGGACTTCGTAGCACTTAAGGAAAAAATACGTTCGATTATCACACGCCGTATGAAGCGCGACCATCTCGATATGGCGCATAAAAAACCGGAAGAGCCGGAAATTGTCGTCGGCCATTTCCAGCGTACGGCCGAAGCCATTCTTTTTACGCAAATTGAAATGTATATGGACGCAAAGAACGAGAGTGAACGAGAGGAATTAAAGCAACAGATGTATGAGCGGTATTTGCGCACCGAGAAGCGGACACATGTGCATGGGCTTGACACGGAACTTAAATACAAGGGCAGGCTGGATAAAGCGGTGGAGGTAGTACACAAGTATCTTATGGCGATTAATGGCGCTGATATTCCCAAGGATGTTTCGTACACTACGGTTCACCGCAAGCAGGTGCCGGGGGCAGAGCTGCTGGATTATTTCATGGCCGATATCACAGTGGAAGCTTACAAGCAGGCCTTTGCCCAGCTTGGCATTGATCCACCGCCACCACCCAAAACCCCTGCAAGGCGCAAAGCGGGATAAGGTGATGGCAACAACATTGACCAGCGCCATTTTCCCGCAGGATATGGCACTGATGCAGCAGTTGCTGCGCGAATATCAGGACTGGCTGGGGGTGGATTTATGCTTCCAGTCCTTTGAAGATGAGCTGGAAGCGCTGCCAGTGAAATATGCCCAGCCTACGGGCGACATGTTGATAGCGCGGGTGAATGGCAAGGTGGCGGGCTGTATCAGCTGGTATCCCGTTGAGCAGCAAATAGCTGAAATAAAACGACTTTATGTGCGTCCTGCCTTTCGCGGACAGGGCATCGGGCGCAAACTTTTTGTCCATGCAATTGATAAAATAAGGGATTACGGGTACCGCGCTGTACGACTGGATTCACTGGAACGGCTGTCCGAAGCAAAAAAACTCTACGAATCCTTTGATTTCCGCCCTATTTCGCCGTATAACGATAACCCCTTGCCGGATGTATATTACATGGAACTATCGTTGGTTCCCGCGGCGAACAATTGATTGATTATAGAGGATATCATGCGCGTTTATTATGATTGGGATGCTGACCTAAATCTCATTAAAAATAAAAAAATAGCCATCATCGGTTATGGCAGCCAGGGCCATGCCCATGCCGCCAACCTGCGTGATTCAGGCGTGAAAGATGTACGTGTGGCACTGCGCACCGATTCCATCAGCGTCGCCAAAGCCAAGGCCGCCAAGTTTGAAGTGATGACGCCCGCTGAGGCCGCCAAGTGGGCCGATGTGGTGATGGTACTCACCCCCGATGAATTGCAGGCCGAAATTTATGCGCAGGAGATTGCGCCAAACCTGAAACATGGCGCTTCGCTGGTGTTCGCGCACGGCTTTAACGTGCATTTCCAGCTTATTGAACCGCGTGCCGACATGGATGTATGGATGGTTGCACCCAAAGGCCCCGGCCATACGGTGCGTTCCGAATACCAGAAAGGCGGCGGCGTGCCGTGCCTTGTGGCGGTTCACCAGAACGCTTCCGGCAAGGCGCTTGATCTTGCGCTTGCCTATGCGTCGGCAGTTGGCGGTGGCCGCAGCGGTATTATCGAAACCACCTTCCGCGAAGAATGCGAAACTGACCTGTTCGGCGAACAGGCTGTATTGTGTGGTGGACTGTCGCACCTGATTCAGGCGGGTTTTGAAACGCTGGTGGAAGCGGGTTATGCGCCGGAAATGGCATATTTCGAATGCCTGCATGAATGCAAGCTCATCATTGACCTGATCTACGAAGGCGGCATCGCCAATATGCGTTATTCGATTTCCAACACGGCCGAATATGGCGACTACGTTACCGGCCCGCGCATCATTACCGATGAAACCAAAAAGGAAATGAAGCGAGTGCTTACCGATATTCAGACCGGCAAATTCGCCCGCGACTGGATGCTGGAAAACAAGGCAGGCAAGCCTTCGTTTAAAGCGC
This sequence comes from Alphaproteobacteria bacterium, assembly GCA_020049775.1. Lineage (GTDB taxonomy): Bacteria > Pseudomonadota > Alphaproteobacteria > Rickettsiales > SXRF01 > JAGVKI01. The sequence continues at coordinate 144,471 of JAGVLO010000003.1, forward strand.
ACCGCCGCATGTCTGCCGAACACCCGATTGAAGAAGTGGGCGGCAAATTGCGCGGCATGATGCCGTGGATTGGCAAAAACAAACTCGTTGATAAAGCCAAGAACTAGCCAGCACTTAACTCGTTGTGGCGATATGCTTGCCACCTGTGCTAAGACAGGTGCATGGAAGCGCTTGATAAAAATGCTTTAGAGTCCCTGCTACAGCGTGCTTGCGCCATGGCGCTTGCGAATGTCAAAAGCCGTGCAGGTGGGCCGTTTGCCGCTCTATTGCTGGAGAATGGCGACGTAGTCGGGATGGGTGTCAATCATGTGGTGACCAGTAATGACCCGTCTGCCCATGCCGAGGTGCTGGCCATACGCGATGCCTGCAAGCGGCTGGGCCGCAGTGATTTGTCGGGGCTGGTGTTGCTGTCGTCGTGCGAATGTTGCCCGATGTGCCTTGCCGCTGCGAAAGCCAGCAATATTGCCAGCGTTTATTTTGCCGCTACACGCAAGGATGCTGCCCGCGCAGGATTTTCCGACGATGCGCAATATGAATTGATGTTGGCAGGCGGCATCGAAAAACACGCTACACGCATGACCATTCACGCCGCAGAACAGCTTCTGGCAGGCCATGGCGCCATGGTGGAATTCGAGCATGGGGGCAAAGCTAAATACGCTTACGGCGATTACCGCGATGCCGGCAAAAACGACCCGACCGATTTTCCGTGCGTGCAGGCGATACGCAGTGCTTGCGCTGAATTCGGTCATTTCCACCTGCCGGAAAATACAAGGCTTATCAGCCGTGATATGCCGCACCCGCTGTCGTTAATGGTGGCGGACTGGGCGCGTATTGGCCGTGTAAGGGGCGGTGATACGCAAGACCCCGCGCAGGATAAAGTTGCCAAGGATACAAGCCGCATACACTATGCCAATACACAGTTTGAATCATTGCCGCAGCAGGCTAGGGCTGAAGATGTATGGCAGGAGATATGCAATCCCTCGGCAGTGCATATTGCGTTGGGCGGTGGATGTACGGCGGCGTTTGATGCATGGTGCGAGTGTACGGCCAGTGGCAAACTGCCGCGCTACTGACCTATTTTCCACGTCCTTTTGGCGCTTCCGGCTGTGTGCTGTCCAGCCAGTGTTGTACAAGCTTTAGCTGTTGCATATTGGCTCCGTCATTGCCGATATGGCCGCCATATTCGGGCGTCATGTCGCGCATGTTGGCGCTACTTGGATAAAAGCTGCGTTTGCGGCTTATGTTGTCACCTTCAAGTGATTGTTCATAGTGTCGGATGGCGGCGGCGCAGGTAAGCGGCAGCGAAGTTCCAAGAGCGCGGATAAATACATTTTTCTGGCCGCGGTAGCGTTCGGGCGCTTCGGCGCCTGAATCGAAAATCACCGGCATGGTTCGGGCATTGGGCAGTAGCGGGTCATACTGGCCGCTGCGCAAAGCCTCAAAAAACTCGCCCCCTGTTTTTGCCGTACTGTTTGGCACGTCATCGCTCAGGTCATAGTCGGTGACTATCAGGTCAGGGGTGATGCCCAGCATCTTGAGATCCTGCAGGAGAATATTTGCTTTCTCGACATTATGCGCATAGATGCGTTTGCAGTTCATACGCGCGTTGACAAACACCTCCTCCACCATATCGCGCTTGATAGGGTTGTCGTAGATGAACAGCAGGGTTTTGCCCTTCAGCTGTTTTTGGCCCTCTTTTAGATTAAGCATATTCTTTCAGGACAACACGGATTCATCGAAATGTTAAGTGAATGGTAATTTAGTTGCGGCTTGGATGTCAATTAATATATTAAAATACAGCTGGTTATTTTCATTTGTTAATATCAGTCGATGTTATTTACCATTTGTGGTTTTGGCGGATATCCATTAAAATTAAGGTGTTGAGAGAAAGACGTTCTTTCTCTACAGTTTTCACTGTGTCTCGTACACAAGGGGAACGTAATGGACACTTCACGTGTCAAGCTGGCTGTAAAGCTGGCTATCCCGGCAGTGATGCTGGGTCTTGTGGTCTGGTATGTCTGGCCGATTCTGCAGCAATCCACCGCGCACCTGCCGCCCTGCACCCGTATGGTGACAGGGTACATCACCACCTGGGGCATCTATGGTTCTCTGGGCCTGATGACGCTGGGTGTGGTGCCACCGTACAACCGGTGGCGCATCGCGGTTGACTTGTTCTGCACAGGGGCGTTCCTCGTGAACCTCCTCTACGCCAAGAACAGCGGGAATGTCGCGCTCGAGACGGCATTGTTCGCAGTTACGGCGTGGTCGGTGTGGGCCAACTGGCATGAGCATAAACCTATCACGGCAACGTGGCGGGAATGGTTCAAGGCACAGTTGATCCTCGCGGCATGCTACGGCTTCGGACTGCTTGTGGCGTGGCTTTGGCCCGTCAATGAGCAGACGCAGTACGCGGGCTGGTACTGGCCGTATATCGGCTTGACCGGTGCCGTCATCCTCACCTGCGCTATCATTGCGCTGGAAACGAGGGTGATTGCCGGTGACAAGTGGCAGTACCGCGTGATCTACGGCGCAGGCTGTGGGTTGCTCGTACTGTCGTACCTTGGTGAGTATAATCCCGCCGGACTGGTGCTAAACACCAGCCTGACGGCACTCACCTACGGTCCGTTGCTGTGCAAACAGTTCGTCCGGAAATGACCAGACCTTGGCAGGTAACCCCTGCCGCAAACTAAGCTACGACCCTTCGGGGCGTAGCTTTTTTTGTTTTAAGGGCTTGATTTTTTTCTAATTCCAATAGATTGTTACGCATTCACCCACTATACCTGTGCTTAAAGCCACTAGTCTGGATTAACAATATGGAACGCATCATTATTTTTGACACGACCCTGCGTGACGGCGAGCAGTCGCCCGGCATGTCCATGAACCTTGAGGAAAAGCTGCTGGTGGCTGAAGCGCTTGATGCCATGGGCGTCGATGTCATCGAGGCGGGCTTTGCTATGGCGTCTAACGGTGATTTTGAATCGGTGCATGCGATTGCCAAGCTGATTAAAAATTCCGTGGTGTGTTCGCTTGCCCGCGCCAAGACGGCAGATATTGAACGTGCGGCAGAAGCATTGAAGCCTGCCAAGCAATCACGCATACACACGTTCATTTCCACCAGCGACATCCACCTGAAATACCAGTTCCGCTTAACGCATGACGAAGTCTTGACCATCATCAAGGACACGGTCGGGCTTGCGCGCAACTATACCGACAATGTCGAGTGGTCGGCGATGGATGCTACCCGCTCGGACAGGGATTATTTATGCAAGGCTGTGGAAACAGCGATCAAGGCGGGCGCTACCACGGTCAATATTCCTGACACGGTAGGCTACGCCACGCCGGATGATTACGGCCTGCTGATAAAATACCTGAAGGACAAAGTGCCAAATATCGACAAAGCGGTTATCTCGACCCATTGCCAGAACGACCTTGGTCTTGCCACGGCCAATTCGCTGGCGGCTATCCGCAACGGCGCGCGCCAGATTGAATGCACCATCAACGGCATCGGCGAGCGCGCGGGCAACACGGCTCTGGAAGAAGTGGTGATGGCTATCAAGACGCGCCATGACATCTATCCGTTCGAGTGCAATATCGATACCACGCATTTGACGCGCATCTCGCGCCTTGTGCAGAGCATCACCGGCGCGTCGGTGCAGGTGAACAAGGCGATTGTCGGCGCCAACGCGTTTGCGCATGAGTCTGGCATCCATCAGGACGGCATGCTGAAATTTGCAGGCACTTATGAAATCATGACGCCGGAATCAGTCGGCCTGAGCAAGTCCAACCTTGTGCTGGGTAAGCATTCCGGCCGCCACGCCTTCCGCGAACGCGTACAGGCACTGGGCTTTGACATCGGCGATAATGCGTTCGAGGAAGCGTTCCATAAATTCAAGACGCTCGCCGACAAGAAAAAAGATATTTACGACGAAGACATCATCGCACTGCTTGACGGCGATACACGCGCTGAAGCGCCGGTACAGCTGGAATCATTGCACATCACCTGCGGCACTGTAGGCCCGCAGACGGCGATGATTACGCTGCGCATCAATGGTGAAGTGCGCCGCGCAACCGTAGAAGGCAACGGACCGATTGACGCCACGTTTAATGCAATCATGGCGCTGGTGCCGCACGAGGCAATACTAAAACTTTATCAGGTGAGCGCCATCACACAGGGTACGGACGCACAGGCAGAAGTGAATGTTCGCCTCGAGACTCCGGATGGGCGCTTTGTTAATGGTACGGGCGCGAGCATCGACACAGTGGTTGCATCTGCGCTTGCCTATATCAACGCGCTGTGTAAATTGCAGACATTACAATCACGTGAAAACCCGCTTCCTGCAGCGCAGGCCGGTGGACGTAAATAATACGGTTAAATAAAACAGGAAAGGCGTAAGCGGCACATGTTTCACAGAATGCTCGGAATGGTTTCTTCAGATATGGCAATCGACCTTGGCACAGCGAACACGCTGGTTTATGTCAAGGGTCAGGGCATTGTGCTTAACGAACCTTCCGTAGTCGCCATGAAAGACTCCGGCGGCGTTATGGTGCCGTTTGCCTTTGGCAACGAAGCTAAACTGATGCTGGGCCGCACGCCCGCCAAGATTGACGCCAAGCGCCCGCTGAAAGACGGTGTAATCGCCGACTTCCAGTCCGCCGAGGAAATGATCAAGCACTTCATTCACCGTGTGCATAATAAAAGCAGCTTCATCCGTCCGCGCCCGCTGATTATCATTTGCGTGCCATCCGGCTCCACGCCGGTAGAGCGCCGCGCGATTCAGGAGGCTGCTGAAAACGCCGGTGCGCGTGAAGTGTTCCTGATTGAAGAACCGATGGCGGCTGCTATTGGCGCGGGTCTGCCCGTGACCGAGCCGACGGGGTCGATGATTGTTGATATTGGCGGTGGCACCACGGAAGTAGCCGTACTTTCGCTGGGTGGCATTGTGTATGCGCGCAGCGTGCGTGTCGGCGGCGACAAGATGGACGAAGCCATCATTTCTTACATCCGCCGTTACGGAAATTTGCTGAATGGTGAAACCACGGCAGAAAAAATCAAAAAGGAAATCGGTGCCGCCTGCGCTCCTGAAAGCGGCGAAGGCAAACTGATTGAAATCAAGGGTCGCGACCTGATGAATGGTGTGCCGAAGGAAATCATGCTTTCTGAATATCAGATTGCGGAAAGCCTGGTAGAGCCTGTTGGACAGATTATCGAAGCCGTGAAAGTTGCGCTGGAATGCACCCCTCCGGAATTGTCTTCGGATATCGTGGATAAGGGTATTGTACTCACCGGCGGCGGCGCCATGCTGCGTAACCTCGACCTAGTATTGTCGAATGCCACCAGCCTTCCGGTGTTCGTTGCGGAAGAGCCTTTGAACTGTGTTGCTGTGGGGTCTGGGCGTGTGCTTGAGAACCCTGATCAGCTCAAACATGTACTATTTAAGCAGGAATAGGGCGGAAAGCTTTAACTGGTTAATTTACACGCATTTAGTTAAATTTTACTTAAAATACTGTCTTTGAAAAATAAATTTTACTAAAGCACAATTTTTTATTGCGATTAGGGCAAGAAAACGTAAAAATAAGAGATTGACGCTGAATTCCAAGAATAAATGCCGAAGGCCCTAATTTATGGCAATAAAGAAAACACGTAGCACCTATATCCTGCTTCCCGGGAAGCAGTGGTATTTCCGCGCCAGCGTGTCGATGATGGTGGGCTTTGGCATCGCTCTCATGATCATGAGCAAAACCAATAATCCGACTATCTCTAATATACGTATGCAGATTGCCGATGTGGCTACGCCGGTGATTGCCGTTATCGCCCGCCCGATGGATGCCGTTTACGGCGCAGGCGTGTGGGTTTCGGAAATGGCCGCCCTGCGCAAAGAGAACGTTGTCCTGAAGAACCAGAATATCGAGCTGCTGCGCTGGCAGGCAGCCGCCAAGGAAATGGAAGCTGAAAACGCTTCACTGCGTGGATTGCTTAACGTGGTTTCCGTCCACAAGACCGGATATATCACCGCCAAGGTTGTGTCTGATGTTGGCGGGCCTTATGTACACTCCGCTCTGATTAGCAGCGGCAGTGAAGATGGAATCAAGAAAGACCAGCCGGTGATCGGCGCAAGCGGCTTGCTTGGCCGTGTGGTCGATGTAGGCGAAAGCAGCGCCCGAGTACTGCTGCTTAACGATATTAACTCGCGTGTGCCGGTTGTTGCCGAGCGCAGCCGTGTGAAAAGCATACTGATGGGCAGCAATAACGGCCTTCCCAGCTTGTCCTACCTGCCGGTGGATAATAAAATCGAGGTGGGTGACCGTATTGTTACCTCTGGCGATGGCGGGGTATTCCCCAAGGGTGTGCCTGTAGGGGTGGTGACCAAGGTGGAAGACGGCCTTGTCAGTGTGCAGCCTTTCGTGGACCCTGCGAAGGTTGAGTATATCAGCGTTGTAGATTATTCCTTCTAATGGCTATGGTGCCACCTGCGCAGCGGGTTGAACTCTATTTCTGGAGTTTCTTTCCCGGTATTGTGACCTTGTTATTTGCCTTCTTTTTCCTCGCTTCCAAGCATGTCAGTGGCCTGAACCATGTTATGCCGCTATTACCATCTATTCCTGTGTTTTACTGGGGCATGCTGCATGCACGCGAGATGCCGTACTGGTTTGTATTTGCGCTAGGACTGATGATGGATGCGGTGATGGGCCTGCCACTGGGCCTGACGTCGCTGATGTATATTGCTTTCCTACTGTTGTTGCATGCGCAGCGCAAATACATCCATCGCGAGGGTTTTGTAGTGAAATGGGGATATTTTGCCATATTGCTCGCCGCTATCGGATCGCTTAACTGGTTTACGCTGACTTTGTTTTACGGCCCGCCAAGCGGTCTGGGTATGGCATTTGTACAGTGGCTGCTCACCGTGTGCTGTTATCCGGTACTCCACCGCGCATTTGATATCGTGTATGATTTTATCAACATGCGCCGCTGGAACATATTGCACGGCGTTTCGCGCTAGCAAATTCATTACCGCTAAAGAATGCTTTCCAAGCAACGGGCTTTCGCCTAGATTACTGCGCATCCCGCTATGCCAAAAGAGAACGAAAAACAACATATTTTTACGCGCCGTGCCGTCATATTCGGCGGGCTTCAGGCTGCCGCCTTCACGGCGCTGGCGGGCCGTCTATACTACCTGCAATTCATCAAATCCGACGAATATGCGACATTGTCGGAAAACAACCGCATCAAACTGTTGCTGGTAGCGCCCGAGCGCGGGCATATCATGGACCGGTTCGGCATTCCTTTGGCTACTAATGATAAAAACTACCGTCTGTTCATTGATTACAGCACACTCAGCCAAAACAAGTTCCAGCAAACCGTATCGCAGATTAAAAACCTCATTGTGCTGCCTGAAAAGAAGATAAAGGCGCTGGAGGTTACACGTGTTTCTTCTGCCTCCATGCCGGAGCTGATTAAGGAACATCTGACATGGGAAGAGGTGTCGCTGATAGAGCTGCACCGGTTGGAAATGGCGGGTGTCAATATTGAAGTCGGGCAGATACGGCATTATCCGTTTGGTGAGAAGGCGGCACATCTCATAGGCTATGTCGGTGCGGTTTCGGAACAGGAATTATCAGAAGATGATCAGCCACTGATGCGCCTGCCTGAATTCAAGATAGGCAAGAACGGTGTAGAAAAAATGCTGGAAGAACGTCTGCGAGGCGCTGCCGGTTTGCGCCAGCTGGAAGTGAACGTACATGGCGTGCCGGTGCGCGAGGTGGGTAACCGCGAAAGCATACCCGGTGAAAATGTCCGCCTTACCATTGACAGCCGTCTGCAGGATTACACGTCTGACATGGTGAAAGGGGAAAGTGCGGGTGTGGTGGTGATGGATGTGGACACTGGCAATATACTGGCGTTGGTGTCTATGCCCGGTTTTAACCCCGATAGTTTCAGCAAGGGAATTGCCAACGATTACTGGACAGAGCTAAGCAGCAACCTGAAGGCTCCACTGCTTAACAAGGCAATTACAGGTCAATACCCGCCAGGTTCGACGTTCAAGATGTTGGTGGGGCTGGCAGGGCTGGAGGCAGGGATAGTCAACCCGCACAGCACCGTGCATTGTCCCGGGCATTATTTTCTGGGCGATCACCAGTTCAATTGCTGGAAGGAAGGTGGTCACGGCACGGTCAATTTCCGCACGGCGGTGCAGCAATCCTGTGATACCTATTTTTACACAGTGGCAGAGCGGGTTGGTATCAATCCCTACGCCAATATGGCGCGTAAATTTGGCTTGGGCCACGTGCATGATCTTGGGTTGATTAGCGAGAAACCGGGGATTATTCCTGATCCGGACTGGAAAATGAAACGCTATAAGCAACGCTGGACGGGTGGCGATACCATCAATTGCTCCATCGGGCAGGGCTACGTACTGTCCACCCCCCTTCAGTTGGCGGTGATGACGGCGCGCATGGCCACTAGCCTTGAGGTAAAGCCGAGGCTTTATGTGCCTGCGGGTGAAGAAAGGCCGGAGTTTACACCTATGTCTGTTAAACCGGAATTACTGCAGCTTAACCGCGAAGCCATGTCGGCAGTGTGTAATGAACCCTCAGGCACGGCCTATGGTAAACGGATTGAAGAACCACGCTTTATGATGGCAGGAAAGACCGGCACATCGCAGGTCAGAAAAATCACCCAGCGCGGCGTTAAGCAGGAAACCTTACCGTGGGAGGCGCGCCACCATGCGCTGTTTGTAGGGTTTGCGCCAGTGGACAAGCCAAAATTTGCTGCGGCCTGTATTGTTGAACATGGCGGTGGCGGATCGGCGGTGGCAGCGCCAATTGTGCGTGATGTGTTATTGAAAATTCAGCAGTTGGACGAACAGGACCGCGCCAACGGACAAATACCCGCAGCTAACGAAACCAAGCCTGGCGAAACCAAGCCTGGCGAAACCAAGCCGGTAACGGAAAAAACTGGGACTTAAGCGCCTTGCTTATTCTTCGTCGATATACTGTTTTTCCATGCGCTCGTGGCGTTCCTGCGCCTCTATGGTCATGGTAGCAATCGGGCGGGCTTCCAGACGCTTGATGCCGATGGGTTCACCGGTTTCTTCACAATAACCGTAGGTGCCGTCTTCAATGCGCTTGAGGGCTGAATCGATTTTGCCGATGAGCTTCAGGTAGCGGTTGCGGGTGCGCAATTCCACACCTGCTTCGGTTTCCAGCGAAGCGCGGTCAGACAGGTCTGGCTCGCGCCAGTTTTCTTCCTTCAGGTTGTTGATGGTTTCCTGAGACTCAACCAGCAACTCTTCGCGCCATTTTTGAAGCTTTTGCTTGAAGTACTCCAGCTGGCGCGCGCTCATGTATTTTTCGCTCTCGGACGGCTGGTAATTTTTGGACAACTTGGCGGTCATTTTTACCTCGAACAATCATCAACAGTTAAGGATAGCTGGTAGTATAGAGTAAAAGTCTGGGCTGTATAGTAAAAGTGTTTAAGAAAAGCAAGAATTACTTAGGTGGGCTGGGTTGTTGCAGACAATAAAGCCCTTAAAGAAAAAGCATATTTTCAGACTATATCTGATTGGGCCTTGTTTTGTATGGCCACTTCCAGCTTGGCAATCTCAACGGCCAGCCGCAGCTCGATTTCCTCTATGAGGTCATTGAGTGCCGGGTCAGCAACAAATTGTTTTTCAACTGAAAGTTGGCGGCTTAAGTCCTGCATCAGATGTGCGGGCATATTTCCTGCCAGCAGCTGGTTGCGCAGGCGCTCAAGCACCTCGATCATGTTACTGCCCTGCTGCATCAGCTTTTTGCGGCGGATGTCTTCTTCCGAAATTTCCTGCAGGGCCAGAAGGTTGGTGAGTGCTGTATTGGTAATGTCCGTTACCGACACCGTGCTGCTGGGTTCGCTCGCTTCAGAACTGGCAAGCAAACTGGCAAAACTGGAGGTTGAAGCGGACTCACCCTTTTTTTTCGGGCCGCTTGCCGGGGTAATAGTGCCGTAACCGGTGATTTTCATAAGCCGCTCATTTCTATCTTCTTACTATACCAGTGTTTTTCTACAGGTAAACAGTGCATGTTCGGCTCTATATTCTGACCCCTGTTCCGGCGCGGACAAGGCAAAAAATGCCCAGCTCATTTTAGTGCCTTACATGGGCGTGTAATCCAGCCACCATAATCGTCGGAAAATATCCATTTATATATAATAAAATCATATAGTTGATATAAAAAATTAACCACTTTTCTGGGTTGGCATGAGAATCGCTACTAGGTTTCCCAAGTAACTTACAGAGACCTATTTATGCGACAGACCCAGACAAATAGACACATGGCAAACAGACAGGTGGTTTTATGGGCCAGCACCCGTACAGCCGTGATGGATGGCACGGATATGGGCCCCGACAATCAGTGGGTGGCGTTGATAGGGGTACGCTTTCTGTACATGATGCAGATATTTATCCTTATCATGTGGGCCTATCTGTCGGCCTTTACCAGCGATGCCCGTGCCGAAGCCCGCATCAAGGACATCGTCAATTTTGAAGGTGTGCGCCAGAATATGCTGATGGGGTATGGGCTGGTTGTGGGTTTAAACGGCACCGGCGATAAGCTGAACAATAACGCATTTACCGAACAAAGTCTGATTGCGTTTCTGGAGCGTCAGGGCGTGAACACACGCGGCGCATCGCTGAAAAGCAAAAACGTGGCAGCGGTTACCGTGACGGCCATGTTGCCGCCTTTCTCACGCAATGGCAGCCCGATTGACGTGACTGTCAGCGCTATGGGTGATGCCAAGGATTTAACCGGCGGCATGCTGCTGGCCACATCATTATATGGTGCGGATGGCGAGGTATATGCCGTGGCGCAGGGCGCTGTATCTATCGGTGGTTTCAAGGCTGCCAGTGAGAAAGCGGCGGCCACCTTAACCAAGGGCGTGCCTACCTCCGGCTATGTTGCCAATGGCGCCATTGTTGAAAAAGAAATCGATTTCAAGCTCAATAGTATGGCAGAGCTGAAAATGTCGCTACGCAATCCGGATATAACAACCGCAGAAGCGATTGCCACTGCCATCAATTCCAATGTCGGTCCCGGCCTTGCCGCGGTATCTGACCCGGGTACGGTTGTGCTGCAGGTTCCCGCTATTTATAATAACAGGGTAACGCAGCTGCTGGCGGAAGTAGAAAAACTTAAGGTGGAAACCGATCAGGTGGCGCGTATCGTAATAGACGAAGCCTCAGGCACGATTGTGATGGGCGAGAACGTGCATATCGACACCGTCGCTGTGGCACAGGGCAATCTTGTTGTGAAAGTTACCGAGACCAAGGAAGTATCGCAGCCGGGCGCGTTTGCGCCGGAAGGTGCGCAAACGGTGACGACTACCACTTCTGAAATTACGGTGGACGATGGCGGCGAAAAGCAAATGGCGGTGCTTAAGCAGGGTGCGACGCTCAAAGACCTTGTTGCCGGACTTAATGCGCTTGGCGTAGGCCCGCGTGACCTGATTACCATATTGCAGACTATCAAGGCCGCAGGCGCACTGCAGGCAGAAATCCAGACGAGGTAACGGCCATGATCAGCGCATCCAACACGGCAGTATTGATGGCACAGGGAACAAGTGGCTTTGCTGCTGATCCGCTGAGTGCGCTGACGTCAAAGGATAAGGCGTCCAAGCTGAGTGCAAGCCAGATTGACGGTGTGGCCAAGGATTTTGAATCCATGTTTATCGGCATCATGCTCGAGCAGATGTTCGGTGATTCGCTGGGCAGCGAGATGTTCGGCGATAAGCAGACGGCCGATGTGTACAAGGGCCTGATGATGGAATCTTACGGCAAGGAAATCACCAACGCCGGAGGTATCGGCGTAGCGCCTTATGTGAAGGCGGAATTACTGAAATTACAGGAACAGGAGTAACAATATGAGTAGCGAACCCAAAAAACCGGCAACAGCAGAGCTGAACGTACAGGATGTGGTGACGCTGACGGCACGGCTGGCGCAGCTGCTGGCAGAGGAAGTGGATTTGCTCGGTGAAATGAAAGTTGCCAAGATTGAGGCGCTGCAAAAGGAAAAACTGTTTCTGATAAATGCGCTGGAAGCACAGCGCAAGCTGGTTGACCGCAACCCGCACTTGCTGGAAACCATTCCATCGCAAGACAAGAAAGACCTGCAGGACGTGGTCGAGCTGTTCAATGACATTCTGGAAGAAAATCACCGCAAGCTTCTGGTGGCGAAGGAAATCAACCATAAAGTCGTACAGGCCATTACCGATGTGGTGAAACAGAGTACCCGCCGCCCTGTCTATGATGGCAAGGGAACGACCAACCAGGCGCCGTATGAAACCTTGTCCGTGACGTTGGACAAGACAATTTAGCGAGGAAACATGAGTCTTACCCTTGCACTTAACACAGCACTGACCGGACTGAATGTCAGCCAGCAATCACTGGCGGTTCTGTCGCAGAATATTGCCAATGCCAACACACCCGGCTACAGCCGTCAGGTTGCTACGCAGCAGGCATTGTCGCTGGGTGGCAGGGGCGCGGGTGTACAGATTGAAGAAGTTGTTCGCCGCGTGGATGAATATCTCAACAACGCTATGCGCAACCAGAGCGCAAGCCTTGGCCAGACTTCGCTGACCAATGACTACTCAACGCGTATCCAGCTGCTATTAGGGCAGCCCGGCAGCAATAACAGCATCGACAGTTATGTGAATACATTCTTCAACAACATGCGCTCGCTGGCGCAAACACCGGATGATACCACCCTGCAACGCACGGCGGTTAATAGCGGTGTTTCGCTAGCAAACCAGATACAGAACCTTGCGACTGCACTGCGTGACCTGCAATTCCAAGCCGATCAGGATATCGCTAGTTCAGTGACAGATATCAACCAGAAACTTACCGAGATACACCAGCTCAATGTCAACATTGTCAATGCACGTTCACTGGGAAGAGGCACAGCAGATCTTGAGGATCAGCGCGATGTGCTTATTCGCGGTGTGTCGGAATATGTAAGCATCAGCACGTTTGAGCGTGATACGGGTGCTATCAATATTGTAACCACTACCGGCATCAGCCTGCTGGACGACAATCAATATCAATTGACCTACACACCGGCGGTGTCTCCTGAAACATTCTCGAATGGCTCGAGCATTTCTGCTCTGGCGGTGAATCGCTTGAATGAAAACGGTGACTTTGACGGCAACTCGATTGACCTTGTTACCGGCGGTAGTGCAAGCAACGTCACCAGCTTTGTAAGCCTTGGCAAGCTAGAGGCACTCGTACGCATGCGTGATCAAGACGTACCGGATATTATTGAAGGCCTTGATATGATGGCCTCTACGCTGCGCGATCAGGTGAACACCATACATAATATGGGTAGCGGTTTTCCTGGTGCTAACGGTTTTACCGGCAGCCGTCTTGTCGGTGCTAGTGATTTCAGCCTGTGGTCCGGCGAAGTGCGTATTGCCGTGCTGGGTCAGGACGGCCAGCCTTTAACGTCGCCCTATCCGGATGAAACCGGTTTCATGCCGCTGACGATTGACATGGAAAAACTGGTGGGCGCTGGCGGTGTCGGATATCCGTCCACGCAGGATATCATCAATGAGATAAACCAGTATTACGGTGTGCAGCAGCGTAAAGTAGAAGTAGGCAACCTCAATAATATACGCCTTGTATCGGATGTGGCGTCGCTGCCGGGCAATCCGCCGCAATTTACTTTTGACTTCGACCTCAATAATATCTCCGGATCTTCGGCCAAATTTTATGTCACCGATGTAGATATGCTCGATGACACCAGCACCAGTCTTGGAACAGAAACTTCTACGATACCGAGCGTTGCACTCGATGCCGCCAGCACATTTACAACAACCAACGGCAGCCAGACCGTTACCATCACCACCACGGGCGGTGCAAACGGTCTAAGCGACGGGCAGGTGGTTTATCTGCGGGACCCCGGCATGGTCATTAACGGCATTCCTGCTGTTGATCTTACCGGCTATTTCACGATTACGAACGTAACGGCGACTTCGTTTGACATTGTGGTTACCAATGCTGCGACCGCTACCGGTGCAGTGGGTGTGGCAGGCCTTGAAGCATTGCCGCCATACACAACAGCACCAGTCGGTAGTAACACGCGTGCTTATGAGAACGGGCTATTAAGTTTCGACCTGTCGGCGAATCCCAGCTCTGCCTATTATACGATCAATGTATCGGTAGGTGTCGATGATGGTACGGGCGTGGTGAAAACATCCGTTATCAGCTACCGCATCAATAACTCGGAAAGCAACCTGCGTAATATGCGCCTGTCGGCGATTGCCGCTTCAGGGCAGGCAACACTCGTGCAGCCTACTTCCTCGCAGCCGCTGATGCGGGCGATTATGGTGGATGCAGATGGTAACGAACTACCCAAGATTGGCACGGCTTACACTACGCTTGAAAACGGCTACCTTAAACTGGTGGCAGGCAACAGCACGAGCGTAGTGGCAGTTGACAGCCTCGACAGCCAGCAGGAAGGCAGGCCGAACGACGTGCCGCCGCTGGCGGGAAGCAACCGTGGTTTTTCTTATTATTTCGAACTGAATAACTTTTTTAAATCGAATGAATCCACTGCCACCGGCGATACGATTGCCAACAGCGCCATTCGATTTGCGGTGGAAGACCACATCCGCACCAACCCCGGCCTGCTGTCGCTGGGAAGTCTTGTGCGTGTTCCGCAATCATCAGATCCGGATGCTACGCCGCTTTATACCTACCAGCGTAACGCAGGTGACAACACGGTCTTGCGCCAGATATCCGACCTTGGCACCAGCTCCGTATTTTTTGCGCAGGCAGGCAGCCTGAGCCAGACCACGCGCTCATTCAGCGCTTATGCGGCACAGATTGTCGGTTCGGCTTCGACTAACGCCGCTACTGCGAAAAACGACGCGCTCAATGCAGAGTCACTCATGAACGGATATACACAGCGAGCGTCAGCCGTTAGCGGCGTCAATCTGGATACAGAACTTGCAAACACGGTGATTTACCAAAATTCCTACGCGGCTTCAGCGCGCGTGATTTCGGTGGCGAACGAATTATTTGATACCTTGCTGCAAACATTTAGGTAGCAGGAATAGGCATTAGGAGAAAATTATGGCAGTCAACGGCGTAAGCACATTTCAGGTCTTTCAGCAAACGCTGACGGATGTGATCAAGGTACAGACTGAACTCACGCAGCAACAGGGCCAGCTTTCGAGCGGCAATAAATCGCGTGATTTTGCAGGCATTGCAAACCAGCTGCAGCAATACCTTTCGCTGAATGAATCAGTTTCAAAAAGCGACCAGTACCTCAATGACAACCAGATTATTATCGAACGGCTGGATACTACCAGCAGCATACTTAACCAGCTGATTACCACTGCGACCGAACTTAACAGCCTTATTTCACAGCGCCGCACTGGTGTTCAGAGCAATGGGGCATTCAATCTTCAGCTGGATGGCAAATGGCAGATTATTGCTTCGCAGCTTAATACCAGTTCTTCTGGGCGCTACCTGTTCAGTGGTACCAAAGTGGATTCACCTGCGGTGGATACCACGGCTTTCCCGACACTGTCTGTGCCTGGTGTGCCGGACGACAGCTATTATCTTGGCAGCGAACAGGACATTACGGCACAGGCGGACGATAACGTATCGCTGATATACAACGTGCGTGCGGACGATCCTGGCTTCCAGAAAATTTTTGCTGGTATGGCTCTGGCAAAACAGGCCAATGATGAAAACAGTGATGTGCTGTTCCAGCAGGCCTTCACTTTCATACAGGAAGGCGTGCAGGACATTATCTCGGTGCGTGCCAAGGTGGATGCTAATAAGGTCAGCGTTACCGACGTGAATAAAACGCACGAGAGCTTCAAACTGTACTGGAAGGGTCTTCAGGAAAGCATCGGTAATACGGACATTTTGTCTGTTTCTACTGAAGTGGCTGTAAATCAAGGTATTTTGCAAGCGGCTTTTCAGGCCTTTGCGAAAATTAATTCCTTGAGGCTTTCGGATTTTTTGAGGTAAATTAATATGACTATACCCCTGCTGGGAGGCAGGTTATAGTCGCAGACGATAAAAAGGCGGTATTTATGCTACATCAATCGGCACTTATCACACCGGGCAACCCTGCTGGCAACGGTATTGTGGAAAATATCAAGACGCGCTTCGGCGATGTTACGATATCCACCGACAAAGCGCTCAGCTTTCCGCGCGGGCTGCTAGGTATGCCGGACAAATCACGTTTTGTCATTGCTAATTTCCCCAATGCCAAAATGCAGCAATTCATGCTGCTGCAATCGCTTGATGACCACGGCCTGTCGTTTATCACGCTGCCACTGAATACCGATAATAATATCGTTGCCGCAGAAGATATACGCAACGCCTGCCGGGATTTGCAGATTCCTGACACCAACCTTGCTACGCTCCTGATTGTGTCCGTACATCGCGGGTTTGATCAGGTCAGGCTGTCTGTCAATGCACGCGCTCCGCTGATTATTGATGTTGAGCGCAGGACCGGTGTGCAGTATGTATTTCCGCAGGACAATTACAAAGTCCAACACATGTTGTAATCGGCCTTGTTTCCCAAGGCGTTTTGCTGCGAAAGGCGACAACCATGATTCCGGCCAGCAATCTTTTTTCCGTTTATCAGGAAGCCAAGGCATTGGTTGAGGGTGGCGATTTAAAGCAGGCTGCGGATATTTGCCGTCAGATACTCGATAACCACCCCAATTTTCCGTACGGCTATCATCTTATGTCGTCGCTGTTTTGCGCCACCGGCACTTACAGTAATGCTCTGACCTTTGCGCTGCTGGCTATCAGCAAAGACCCAAGCGTTCCCCTGTTTCACATACAGCAGGGCCAGATTTTATTTTCCATAGGTGAAAACGAGGCCGCGGCGGCGGCCTTCCAGAATGCTCACAAGCTTGAACCGGAAAGTCCGTATCCGTTGTTGCTTTGGGCTGATACACAGGCGCAGCAGGCGAAATTTGAAGAAGCAAAAAGATTATTCGCGCTAGCGCGCAGCGCCAGCGATTTGCCGGAAATCGACCTGCATGAAGGCCTGTGCCTGATGATGCAAGGGCAGCTTGAGTATGCAGAAAAGCTTTTTGACCGCATGATTACGCGCGCCCCCGAAAATGAATGGGGTTATATCCAGAAAGGCAAGCTCTACACGGAGCGGAGAAAACTGGTGGAGGCCGAGGCGTGCTTTGCCAAGGCGCTGAAAATAAATCCTAAAGTGTATGAAGCGCTGCACGGTATGGCGCTGGTGTGCGAGGCACAGGCGCAGAACGAACTGGCCATAAGCTATGCAATGCAGGCTATACAGGCCAACCCCAAGGCGTGGGAAAGCCATATGCATCTGGGTTCAATGCTGATGGCGCACCAGCAATATAATGCCGCTGAACAGATATTGATGCAGGCTTACGGCATCAAGCCGGACAATCTCTATATCCTGCAACCCCTGATAGTCGCGCTGCGGCAACAGAAGAAAGACAAGGAAGCGCAGGAAGTGCTTGACCATGCACTCAAAGTTGCGCCAGAAAATCCCGTGCTGCATTTCTTCAAGGCTATGTTTGCCGGTGAAAATGTGGCAACCATGCCTAAGGATTATGTCTCCAGCCTGTTTGATAATTATGCCGACCGTTTCGATCATCACCTGCAGCAGGTGCTGGCCTATAAAGTGCCGGAAATGGTAGCGCAGGCCGTGAAAGCGAACACAAAAACAACGAATCTCAAGCTGCTTGATCTTGGCTGCGGCACAGGATTGGTAGCTGAAGCGCTGAGGGACATCACCAGCCATCGTGTAGGTGTTGACCTGTCGCCCAAAATGATTGCAAAAGCGCGCACACGTGAACTTTATGATGCACTCCATGTGGGTGACATTGTGGACTGTATGCTCGGTTGCGGCGAAGTGTTTGACCTTGTGGTGGCGGCTGACGTGTTTGTGTATGTCGGTGATTTACAGCCTTCGCTGAATGCAGCGCGCGCTGTGCTTTCGAATGACGGGCTGCTTATATTCTCTATTGAGAAGGAAGACGTGTCTTCCGGCTATGTACTGAAAACGACCGGCCGCTACACGCACTCGCCGCACTATATCCAGAAGCTGGCCGCAGAAGAAGGCTATGCCGTAGTGCGTCAGCAAGAGGGTGTTTTGCGTACTGAACACCAGACACCGGTGGCGGGCATTTTCTATACTTTAAAAAAAACTAAAGCACACTGATTGACCGGCATGACCAGTGTTTTAAGAAGCAAGGTTTTGTCGCAATTCGCCTGCATCGGCGATAAATGCGAAGATACGTGCTGCCAGATATGGTCCATGCAGGTCAATGATGCCACGATTGAACGCTACCGCACCAAAGCGCCGGAGTTGCTGGCGGCGGTGGAGTCATCAAAAGAATCGCCGTGGATTATGCGCAAAGATTCTGCCAGCGGTTTTTGCGTTAAACTGGAAGGCGGGTTGTGCGGCATCCATAAAAAATATGGCGCGGAAATGCTCGGCGATGCCTGTGCGCTCTATCCGCGCATTACGCGCAGGCTGGGCGACACGGTGATTGTCGATGCGGCGCTGTCATGTCCCGAGGTGGTGCGCCAGATGCTCGCTCATGAAAACCCGTGCGACCTTGAGCCTGCGACAGTGGACCGCCTGCCGGAGGCCACCAAGAACTATGTGTATGAGGGCATGACGCCGGAGACGGCGCTTGCCGTGCATAAACTTTTCATACAAGTAGCGGGCGATGCGTCGTTTAGCGTAGAAGAAACATTTGCACGCATTGCCAGCGTTAGCCGCTCGATTGAGCGCGTGGATACCAAAACATGGGCTGAAGCCGCCGCGTTTTACTTTAAGAATGTTGGCATGTGGTTGCCTGCGTCAGTAAAAAACCCTGTTGATCCGTTTAACCTGCTGCATGCGATGGCCGGATTGATTGTGGCTACGCACAAGCCGCCGTCAGGCAGGCTGAAACAAACACTCGACGATATGGAGAAAGCACTGGCGGTAACGCTGGACTGGAAAAATGTGCTGATTAACCTAAGCGACAAAAGCGAAAGTGCGATGGAACAAATGCGCCGCCTGTGGAAAGAAGAAGGCGCTGCACTCTATGACCCCGTACTGCGCCGCTATCTGCAGATGCAGATGGCCGACTCACTCTATCCTTTTGCAGGCTTAGGCAAGACGTTAGGTGACCGTATCACTATTATAGGGGTGAGGCTTGCGACAATAAAACTTGCATTGATGTGCAGTTGTGCTATTTATGGCACTAAGCTGCCGGAAGAAGCAGTCGTACGCGTTATACAGACCATCTCTCGTATTCTTGACCATCTCGGCGCTGCTGATTTTTCGTTGAAGATCTATACGGAAACCGGCTGGGCAGAAGAAAACAGGATGCGTGGGCTGCTCGAAATGTAAGCGCCCTCAGGTGAAAAATTATTTTTAATCAAATTCAATGCATTACTATAGGAGGTGGCATCACGCAGGTAACATGCAAGGCGTTATTAACCATGTGTTAACACTTTTAGGTTAATAATTAAAGGTAATGTGGCGTAATGCCGCATGGTAAGTGAAAGCATGTAGCTTTCGATAACAACAACATCCATGTAGGAGAATGACCATGGCTATTAGTTCAATTAACACCAATATCGCTGCGTTTTATGCGCAAGCGAATATCTCAGCAGCTTCCTCACTAGCACAATCATCCGTAAGCCGTCTTTCCAGCGGTAACCGTATCGTACAGGCGTCCGACGACGTGGCCGCTCTCTCGATCGGTACTTCGCTGCAGACGCAGGTGAGCGCGCTGAAGCAAGCTTTAACCAACGCGTCTCAGGGTACCAGCCTCTTGCAGGTGGCCGATGGCGCTCTTGCCCAGATTCAGGCGATTCTGCAACAGCAGAAATCAATTGCTCTGCAGGCAGGTTCCGGTTCGTTGACCGATACTGACCGCGGGTTCTTGAACCAGCAGTTCCAGGCTCTGTCCAACCAGATCAACACCCTGACCTCAAGCACCACCTTCAACGGTGTAGGCCTGATTGACGGTTCGCTGACGCAGACGGTAGGTCTCGATACTACCAGCACGCTGGCAACCAAAGGTTCAACCACCCTCAACTTTACCGCTGTTGCGGATGGCAACACAATTATCCTTAACGGTGTAACCTTGACCGCTGATGATACACCGGCTGGCGCTGGTCAGTTCCAACGCGGTTCGGATCTTGCAACCACCGTGGCAAACCTTGCCAGTTACCTGAACAATGCGCAGAATGATAATTCTGCCAATGCTCTGACTGCAGCTAATAAATTGCTCGTTAGCGGTGCAAGCTATTCTGCTGTTGGTAACATCCTGACCATTACTGCCCGCACAGGCGGCAGCAATTTCAGTTTTGTTGCTCAAGATGATGCCGACGCTTCACCCGCTGGTGGTACAGCTACCTATACTGTCGTGGGTAACGGCACCAACTCGGTTAGCCAGGTACAGGGTATTGCTGCGACCAGTCTGGACACGGATATCACAGGTACTGCAACCATTACCGCAGACTTTGCTGCTGGCGTATTGACGCTTGATGGCGTGACTGTGGCAACGCTTGTTGCTGGTGATACGCTGCGTAACATCGTAAATAAAATTAACGATGCTACCGCCACCACGGGTGCTACTGCTTTTATCACCGGCACAACGGGTGCATATCAGCTCAACATCCGTACTGTTACTGATGCACAGACGGGTACTATCGCTGGCGCGGCCCTCAACGGCTTGACCCAGACCCAGACAATTGACGAAGGTTCGGAAGTGGTTTCTGGTGGCCAGAATAACGGCCTTGGTTTTGGTTCTGTTACCGCTTCCGGTTCAACCGGTGGTGCTACCAGCATCCTGACCGACCAGTCACAAACTGCTGCTGCAGGTGGTTATAACTTCAACGACATTGCTGACGGTAACTTGGTGAGCACACTGAGCGGTCTCAATTTTGTAGTTGCTGGTATTACTTTTACCTTTACCACCAACACTCAGGCAGCTGCTGCGCAGAACGAAGTGGCGATTGGCAGCACTCTGGAGGAAACTCTGGATAACGCTGTTGCCAAAATCAATGCTTTCGCATCTGATTCTGACACCAACTTCCAGTTCAACCAGTTCACAGCTAACCGCGACGGCACTCGCCTCTCGCTGACAGCTAACGTTCCGGGTGGTGTGGAAACGGTTGCAGCTGTTACCACGACCTTCACCATTGGCTCGCTTGGCTCTAATGCCAGCGTGTTCGGCTCTTTCGCTGCACCGACCAATACCGGTGTGGACCTGAAGGGTGTTTCCAACGCCAGTTTTGCTGGATCGATCGGTGGCCTGACCGCTACTTATGTATCGGCCAACACGATTGACCTGAGCATTACGGTAGGTGGTTCTACCTACACTGCCCAGAACGTTGACACCAATCCGACGGCCAACACCAAGGTTCGCCTGATTTCGACGAACGGTGGTTACTTTGACGTCCAGCTGCGCGGCAGCTACGGCGAAGTAGTCAGCAACCAGGCTGGTGCAGACACTTTCGCAGCCCGCATTAATGCGGCCCTCGAAGGCCTGACCCTGTCGCAGGATCGCATCATCTCCAGCTACGAAGATGGTGTTGGTACTCTTGCTGGTTCATCGGTATCGTTCAACAGCACCGATTTCAGCAATGTCAAAGTTACCGACATTTCTGTCATCGCTCCGTCTGGCTCTAACAGCAACGGTTCGGTAATCTTTACCGTTGGTGGCGAAGCTTACACGGCTAACGTTGAGCTCGGTGGACAGATTGGCGCCAACTCGGTGATCAAGTTTGTCAGCGCAGGTGATCCAAACAAGTTCCTGACCTTCAGGAATGGTGCAACAGACCTCGACATCTCTACTGCTGGCGCTGCCAGCGCATTGCAGACTGCACTGCGCGACGCGTTTGGCGTAGGTGAAGGTGCAGAGGCCTTGAGCTTCCAGGTTGGTACGAGCACTACCTCCAGCATTACGGTCAGCCTCGATGCTGCGACCACCACCAACATCTATGGTGGCCAGTCGCTCAGCGTGGCAACTGCCATCGCTGCTGCTAATGCATCCAGCGTGTTGGACAGTGCTATCGCTAGCGTGGCGTCTATCCGCGCTAACGTGGGTGCGTTGCAGACTCAGTTCAACTTCGCTTCTGCCGCTCTGCAAAGCAGCGTGCAGAATCAGGACGCTGCTCGTGGCCAGTTGCTGGATACAGACATTGCTGCTGAATCCACCAGCTACGCTACTTCGCAGGTTAAGCTCCAGGCCGGTATCTCGGTACTTGCCCAGGCTAACCAGCAGCTCCAGGCTCTTCTGAAGCTGATCGGTTAATAAGGACCTGATACAGGTAAGCCCGGTGCGGGGTAACTTGCACCGGGCAGCCCTGTAGGGGAGGATGCTATGAATCCAGTAGGATTACCGCAGCCCATCATACAAGCCAAGGTGCCGTCGGCACCTGTAGGATTACCGACAGTGAGGTCGGCGGATTTACCCGCTTCACTTCCTGATCCTGTGGTAAGCGATGTGCAGATTAATGTGCAGGCTCAGGCCGCCGAGCAAAGGCGTTTTGAGACAGTACAGAGGCTCGCTCAAGATATTGCCAATGTGTTTATTGTAGGGGACAAAAGGTTCACTATATTCAAAGACATGAGCGGGCAGTATGTTACACGCTTTACCAGTCTTCGTGATGGACAAGTTACGTATATACCTGAACCTGAATTATTCAGGATGCAGAGCAGTGCGCAAAATAGCGCCCCTGCGCTTGATATAAAAATTTAGAAAACAATAGCCTGAGTAATAACAGGCATGATTTTTGCTATATATTAATTAGTTATACAGTATGCTGATAGTCAGCACAGGCAAAAATCGAGAGCCCCGAATTGGGAAATGGGGTGGCTACATGAGGGTAATATGGTATCGCAGATTACGTTAGGGAATTTTTATACCACCACCGATGGCAAACGTGTGCTTGGTGGAGTGGGTGGCTCTGGTCTTGATACGGAAACGCTGATTAACGAGCTGACCGAAGCCAGACGTTTTCCGGCTACGCTGGACCAGGAAAAAATTACGGCAAACGGCGCTGTAGCCGATGCATTCACAGAATTTTACGCGCTGCTCAGCAATTTCCAGAGTGCTGCCGATGCGCTGCGCAACCCTCCGGGCGTAGGAAACGAAGAAGAAAACGCGTTCCTATTTACCAGTGGCACGGTGACGTCCAATACATCCATAGCCGGCAGCACCTATCTTTCGATAAATACCTCTCCCGGTGCGGTGCTTCAGAATTACACAATTAACGAAGTCACCAGCATTGCGACCACTGCTAACCAGTCAACGACGGTATTCAGCGTGGCCTCTGCCACTACTTCCGTCGTAACCGCAGTACCCGGTGCGCAGGAATTCAAGGCTGGTACGATTACTGTTAATGGGCAGGATATCATCCTTGAAGAGGGTGATGGCCTTGCGCTGATAGCCGCAAAATTCAACGCCGTGTCGGATACTACAGGCATCAACGCCACCGTCATCCAGATTTCCAGCGGACAATACCAGTTATCATTCTCGGCAACCGATACCGGATCTGCCAGTGATTTTGACCTGACTGACCCGGGTACGGTAACGGATCCCACTGGCGTGCTTACCAATATCGGCTTTAATGCCGCCGTTGCCGCGGATGATGCCGTGTTTGAAATTAATGGTATTCAGGTGACGCGTTCAGGCAACAGCATTGACGACGTGATTGAAGGCGTAACCTTCAACCTGATTCAGACGACGCCAGCACTCACAACGCTTACCGTTGCCATTAAGCCGGATACCACGACGGTGCAGAACATCATTGTCAATTTTGTAGCCGCCTATAATGAAATCAAGGTGTTTGAAGCAAAGCAGAATGAAAGAGCGGGTGACGGCACCTATGCCGAAACCGCCATATTGGCGAATGACATCACCTTCCGTACGGCCATGACGGATATCAATACCAAAATTACATCGAGCGTTGCCGGGCTTGCGACTTTCAACAGCCTTACGTCCATCGGCCTCAGCTTTACCACCCAGCCGGCCACCAGCGATACGCCGGAAGTGGGCAATATCCTGAACGTGGATGACGGCGCACTCACCGCCGCTCTAGCGACTGATTATACGAATGTACGTAAGCTTTTCGGCTTTACGCTTACCTCCGACAATCCGAACCTGACGGTTTTTGACCACACTAACTCGCTGGGCGTTAGCGAATTTACGCTTAACCTCAATCCGGGTACGGATACGTTTGAGGCAACCTATGACATTGGCGGTG
Source organism: Alphaproteobacteria bacterium (assembly GCA_020049775.1). GTDB lineage: Bacteria > Pseudomonadota > Alphaproteobacteria > Rickettsiales > SXRF01 > JAGVKI01. The sequence goes on from JAGVLO010000003.1 coordinate 168,731, forward strand.
GGCCGGTGACCGTGAACCTTACCGCTACCGAAATCAGCGGCTCGGACGGCTATACGCTGACAGGACCTGCAGGCGGACCGCTGGAAGGACTTGTGCTGATTTATGCCAGTGAAAACACCGCTTCTATTGATGTTACGGTAACACAAGGTATCGCCGATCTTCTCTTTAACAGCGCTGATTCTGCTACTGCCGCTAATACGGGTACGATTGCCGTGGCGGTTAAATCGCTGGAAGATACAAACACAAGGCTTGAAGAAAACATTGCCAGAATCAATGAACAAGTGGCACAATACCAGCAGATATTGATTGCAAAATTCACCGCGTTGGAGCAGGCCATTTCACGCATCAACACGTTGCTGCAGTCTCTGGATGCGCAGCAGCAGGCGGCGGCTAACGCGAATAACTAATTAACAACCTATACGGTTTCTATGGAGAAACAAAAGTATCAGGCCTATGCAGTAGCAACGCAAACCGTCGCAAAAACGCGGCAGATTGTGATGCTGTACGATGGCGCGATACGTTTCACGCAGCAGGCCAAAGAGGCCATCAGCGACAACCGTATTCAGGACCGTTACAATACGCTGGTTAAAGTCAATGATATCGTAATGGGTATGCAGGGCTGCCTTGATTTTGAAAAGGGCGGCGAAATTGCCAAAATACTCTACGGCTATTATGCCTCGATTATCGACCGTGTTTTTACCATCCACCGCACCAACAGTTTAGAGACCTGCGATGAGATCATTGCAGATTTAAAGCGCATGCGTGATGTATGGAATGAAATCGACCAGTCAGGCGTATCCGCCGAAGGCACTACTCCGCCACCGCCTGCTGTCGCACCGCAGGGTGGAGACAAACCTGAAACACCACAAAATTTTACTCTTTCGGCTTAGGCGTCGCGCCGGCGTTTCTTAGCGCCAATTAATGATTATCTTAATTCTCACCCCCGGCATTTTTTTCCAACCTAGGTAGTTTACTCGTATTAATGGGGTAACCCCCTGTTTCCGCTTCCGGATAAAAATGATTTATTTAATATAAATCAAATAATTAACTAGATTTCCCTCAGTTGGCACACAGCTTGCTTCTAGCTTTTACAGAAATTCATTTTTGTGAAGGTTAGTATGTCTGTAGTTAACCCGACCGCCATAGCCCAGATAAGTGACCTTGCCCTTGTACCGGGTCAGGCGGGTGACACCCGTGGTCAGGCATCTGTCGATTCCAGCTTTAAGGACCTGCTGGCTATTGGCATCGACCGCACCGACGAAGCAGATGAAAATTTCTCAAGCAGGGAAGAATCAAACCGCGAAGATAAAGATCGCCACAACCACCGCGAGGACATATCGGTTGTCGCAGTGGCAGTTGAGCTTCCGGTACAGCTGTCATCATCACAGGAAAAATATGATGCGCGTGATGCTGGCGGTGTACAGGAAACAGATGCGCAGGCTCCCGCACTTGCTGCGCCTGAATCATCCAGAGATGACAACAACGCGCCTTCAGGCACAAAACCAGAGTCTGTACAGCCCGCGACGCAGGATACGCCGCCGGCAAATGATAATGCCGCCGCTGCACAGGAAAATGCTGCCGCACAGGATGAAACTTCAACTGATGCCACAACGCCAAGCACAGAAGAAAAGTTGCGTGCGGCACTGGCAGTGCAGTTTGGTGAAATCAGCGAAATACTTGGCGCGATTATCGATCGCTTGTCAGGCATCGATGCCAATGAAATCAAACCCGGTCTTCCGGAAAATATTGCCGGGCTGCTGCCAGCTGTGGCATTGCAGAATAACACGGCCAATCCGGCGGCTATTGCCAACATAGCTTTGCTCAAAGGCCTGCAATCCATAATCCAACAGCTGCAACAGGCATTGACCGAGCCGCAGACGGTTGAAACGGCTCAGACCGTGACACAGGATGCAGGCAATGACAAAATGATGTCATTGCTCGATGCACTCAGCCGCGAACTTACAAAATTGTCGGCATTGCTGACACCGGTACAAGATGAAAACACTGAGGGTGAAAGCCAGCCACTTCCGCTTGATCTGCAACCAAGCCTTGGTGCTGTGCGCGCACAATTACAGGACAGTGTTACCAGCGCACGCCTCCAGCTCAAACAATTGGCAGCAGAAAATGAATCCATATACAGTCGTGCGCTGAGCCGTTTTCAGGCCCAGCTGGGACAGGCAAACATAACCCAGCAGGCAAATGATGCGCTGGCCACGCCTGTGGAAATGACTCCTGCACTGACCTCGCTTGCCGCTGCGGATGCGCCTGATGTTGAGGCTGGTCAAAAATTGCAGCCTTCTATAACGCTTATCGATAAGCCTGTTACTGCCGTTACACCGCAGGCGATAGCTGCGGCGCCGGTATCACAGGAGAGTGCCAATAACAACAGCGGCAATAACGGACAGAACAGTTCACCGCTTCCGACCGGAGTTGCGGCTACTGCCTCCGGTCAGACAAGCGCCAGCAGTGAATCAACATTCGCACGTGTCATGTCGCAATTGGCACGTCCGCTACCCGAACAGGTGACGCTGCATATCAAGACAGCAATTGCCGACGGAAGCAGCAAAATCCATATCAAGCTTGATCCGGAAGAACTCGGAAAACTTGACATCCGCCTTGATGTAAAAAGCGATGGCCGCACAGGCGTAGTGATTACTGCAGACAATAACAATACGCTCAACATGTTGCAGAAGGATGTGCAGAATTTGCTGCGTGCGCTCAATGACGCAGGCCTGCAAACCGATAGCGGCAGCCTTAGTTTTAACCTGCGTGGCGACCAGCAACAGCAACAGGAGCAGGGAAATTCCCATATGGCTTCGAATTACCAGAAGGCGCAGCCGGAGGAAGAAGAAATTCAAATCATTCAAACCATTTCACGAAACTATGTGCTCAACGTCAAAGATGGGCTCGATATCACTATATAACTATGTAAGGAGACGACCATGGCTAGTTCAATTAATACAAACGTTGCTGCATTTTATGCGCAGTCGAATATTGCAGCAGCAACCGCTGCTTCGTCTTCTGACGTAGCAAGGCTTTCAAGCGGTAACCGCATTGTGCAGGCGTCTGACGACGTAGCGGCACTTGCAACCGGTACATCGCTTGCCACACAGGTAAGCGCGTTGCGTACCGCACAGACCAACGCGGCACAGGGCAACAGCCTTCTGCAGGTGGCGGATGGTGCGCTTGCACAGATCAACAGTATTCTGCAACAGCAGAAATCCATTGCCTTGCAGGCGGGTTCCGGTGCGCTCACCGATACCGACCGCGGCTTCCTGAACCAGCAATTCCAGGCGCTGGCGGACCAGATTGATAACCTTACCGCCAGCACAACGTTTAACGGCGTGGGCCTCATTGACGGTTCGCTGACACAGCGCGTAAGCGTAGAATCCAATACGGATAATTCTGCCCGTGCCAGCATGTCGGTTACCTTTACCGGTGCGGGTACTGCAGGTGATACCTTTATTATCGGTACCGGCGCAGGTGCAGTTACGCTGACCTCTGCTGCATCACCGGCCAGCCAGGAACAATTCCAGGCGGGTACGGATACGCAATCATCACTGGACAACCTGGTGAACTTTCTAAACGGTTTAAGCAATAGCACTTCACCGCAGGGGGCACTGACCGACGATGAAAAATCCATTCTTACCAGCAACACCTATACGCGTCAGGGCAACAACCTGATTGTGACGGCTCGTCCGGGTGGTGATCTCAGCCGCTTTGTCATCAACGACACGGCTTCTGGTACATTCACCAACACTGCCAACGGTATTGGTGCAGAAGTCATCAGTGCCGTGACTACCATTGGTGTAGGCAGCATTGATGCTGATGCAACTACGCTGGCCGGTGCAAAATTCGGTGCGGCGGCGATAAACTTCGACGCTATCACCGTGGCAACGGTGGCCGCGGGCGATTCGCTTCGCACGATTGCAAATAAAGTCAACGCCAACACTGCCACCACGGGTATTTCAGCCTTTATCACCGGCTTTTCCGGTGCCTATGTGCTGAACCTGCGTTCGTCTGACCGCACGGCAACCGGCGCGGTTACCAATGCTGGTTCTGCAGGTATTACCCTTCCGGCTGGTGTCACTGATACTAACAACGTGCAGTTTCTTGGCGGTGGCGGCACCACAGGCCTTGGTATTGGTGCGGTGATTGGTTATGGGTCAACAGGCGGTGCTACCAGTATGCTGACCGACCAGACGCAAAATAGTGCATCTTCAGTAATTTCATTTCCTGCCATTGCTGATGGCGACTTGCTGAACACCACCAACTTTGGTACGTCACGCACCATTACCCTCGGTAGCGCGGGCTTTACCACACAATTTAACTTTACGTCCACGTCCGCTACTTCCACGGCAGCTACGGAAATTGCAGTAGCTGATACACTGGAACACACGCTGGATAATGCAGTGGCGGCCATCAATAATTACTATGGCACCTCTGACCAGAATTTCCAGTTCAACCAGATAGTCGCACGCCGTGAAGGTAACACCATTGTTATCGAAAGCCGGATTGCGGGCGATGCGCTTGATGAAGTGGGAACAGGTGTGGGCGTGGCGGCATCACTGATGACCGGCGGCTCTGTTTCAAACGCATCTCTGGCAAGCACTTCAAACGGCGGTATTGATACCAGGGGTGTGACCAATCCAGGATTTATAGGTACTATCAGTGGATTTACCGCAACCTATGTATCTTCCAACACAGTCAGCGTAAATGTTGTCATCGGTGGCGTGCAGTATAGCGCCAGTAATGTAGCCACAGCACCGACCTCATCGGACAGTATCCGTATGATTTCGGCTAACGGTGACTATTTCGACCTTAACCTGCGTGCAAACCAGGGATCTACCGTATCGAGCCAGGCTGATGCCAACAACTATGCCGCACGCCTGAATACAGCGGTGAGTGGTGTCACTTTCTACCAGAACCGTGACGTCACCAGCTTTGTTTCCGGAGGCCAGCTATTGGGGACTTCCGTTAAATTCCAAAGCGACAGCTTTGATAACCTGACGGTTTCCAATATCACTGTCATACCTCCGACAGGCTCTAACCCCAATGGTTCTATCAGCTTCAATATATTGTATGCCGATGGCACTACGGATGTGTATAGCTCACTGATTCCGCTTGGGGATCAGCTTGGCGCATACTCATTCACCAGGTTTGTGAGTGCGTCTGATGCCAACAAGTTTATCACTTTCAACGTAGGGCCTACGGCGCTGCTCTTCGACAACTCTACCACGGCGGCGACGTTGCAGGACAACTTGCGTACGGCCTTTGGCGTAGGAGAAGGCGATGCAGCACTGCAGTTCCAGCTCGGTACAACCGCTGAATCAACAGTGAGTGTGTCTATCGATAGCGCCCGTTCCACCGACCTTTACGGCGGCAGGACACTGGACGTCTCTACCGCTGACACAGCAACAGAAGCTGCAGCTATATTGGATGATTCCATCCGTAGGCTTTCAGCTATCCGTGCGAATGTCGGTGCGTTGCAAACACAGTTCAATTTTGCATCTGCTGCGCTGCAGACCAGCATCCAGAACCAGGACGCTGCACGCGGCCAGCTGCTCGATGCGGATATTGCGGCAACCTCCACTACCTATGCTACCAATCAGGTGAAAATCCAGGCGGGTATCTCGGTGCTGGCACAGGCCAACCAGCAGCTGCAGCAGTTGCTGAAGCTGATTGGCTAACGCAGGAATATGAGTGCTTTTAAAAAGTTCATGTAGGAAACGAGGAAGTTTATGTCAACATCAGCAGTAACAAGCACCTCCACAAATGGCAGCACCGCATCCGGTGCGCGTCAGGCGCTGGGGTCTGACCTGCAGAACTTTCTGAAGCTGCTCACCACCCAGTTGCAGAATCAGGACCCGACGGCACCAATCGACACCAACCAGATGACACAGCAGATTGCTATGCTCAGTCAGGTTGAACAGCAGATTAATACTAACGAGAACCTTGAACAGCTTCTTGCGATGTACACGTCTGCACAGATTGGCACTGCGGTATCCTATATCGGCAAGCAAGTGGATGCAGAAGGTGACAAGGGCTTACTCAAAAACCAGCAGGCCAACTTTGTCTATGATCTGGAAAGCAAGGCTACCACAGTGACGGTATCCGTACTCGATTCCACAGGATCGGTCATCTACTCGGCAAACACCGTCCAGATGGAACAGGGCCGCAATGAAATCGGCTGGGATGGCCGCACCACTTCCGGCGCTACGGCACCGGATGGCGTCTATAGTTTCAAGGTGACGGCAAAAGATGGTGCCGGCAAGGAAATCAAGGCAACCACCTATACGACAGGCATTGTGTCATCCGTTGATACGCAGGATGGCACCACCACCTTGTCGCTGGGCGCAGGCCTTTCTGTGGCACTGGAAAAAGTGAAGTCAATTCGTGGTTAAAAAAAGTATGTGTAAGCATAAACAAAATTTACAAGATGGAGTAAGCATATGAGTTTATATGGCGCATTATTCTCAGGCGTGTCGGGCCTGAATTCACAGAGTAATAAGCTCGGTGTGATCTCCGACAATATTTCAAACGTGAACACCGTGGGCTTCAAGGGCGCGGCAGCGAACTTCGGCACATTGGTGACATCGTCAACCAACACCACGGCGTATTCGCCGGGCGGTGTGCAGGGTGGCAATGCGCGACTGATCGACCAGCAAGGTCTGCTGCAGGCAACCAATTCTCCGACCGATATTGCGATTTCCGGCAGCGGCTTCTTTGTAGTAAACCAAGCCAACGACAGCAGCGGCCAAATTCTTTATACCCGTGCAGGTTCGTTTACGCAGGATTCCACCGGCTTCTTCAAAAACTCCGCGGGCTTCTTCCTGCAGGCATGGCCGCTTGACCGCGATGGTCGCCTGCCTGGTGAACCGGGCAACCTTAACACTACGTCGAGCGCGAACTTAAGCAGCTTGCAGACAGTGAACGTGCAGAACTTGAGCGGCGTGGCGGCATCGACCAGCAACGTGGCACTTGGCGCGAACCTTGACGCGTCGGAAACCGTATTTCCGGGTGCAGGCGTCACCGCGACTATGGATAATCTCAGCACCACCAACTTTGGCATTACTGCCAGCACGCTGATTCTTCCATCATCAGTCAACAGCATTGCACGCGGCGACGTGTTCAATATCAACACCGCAACCGGCCTGAACTACGACTTTAAATATGGTGGTTTTACGCAAGGCCGTAATATTGCCGATGGTACATCAGCGGGTAACGGTGATAACGGGCTGGATCTGATTTCTTCGCCGACCACACTGGCGCTTGACCCAATTACGACAGTGGGTGGCGGCAGCGGTGACGTTGTAGTCACGCATGCGGCACATGGCCTTGCTATCGGCGACATTGTATCGCTCAGCGGTGCGACAGCAGTGGGTGGTATTACTGCACCACAGCTGACCGGCACCTTCCTGATTACGGCGGTGACCACCAACACCTATACATTTACCACTGCCGGCTCTGACCCGGGCGCGGCGGACATAGGCGGCGGCGCGGCGGTTGTTTCTATCACACGCCCATTCGTTGGTAACATCCTGGATGCTACCAACGCTACACAGGCGTTTCTTGGCAGTACAGGTACTACCAATTACACCACGGCGGCATTGACTTTCACCGCTACCACAGCTGCTTCGGGTACTACTACCTTTACTTATACCTCTGCTTCACCCAACACGCAGCTTGGCCAGTTCAACAACCTCAACACATTGGCTTCTGCCATCAGTGCTGTGGCCGGTCTGACTGCGCGTGTAAATAACGGCCGCATCTATGTAGGTGCGACAGATGGTAACGCGGCAGTGACCTTTGCCAACGGCCAGACCACCGGTGTTGCCGGCCCGCCAGTACAAGGCGGCCTTGACTGGATTCGTGAACTTGGCCTTGACGATGTATCGACCGGTACCAACCGCTTCTCAACATTGCAGGGACTTGCAGACCTTGTAAATAATTCGGCAGGTGTTACGGCAACCATTACCAACCCGCTGGGTGCTTCGACAGTAGATATCAGTGTGGATGATCCGCTTGATACGATTACTTTCAGCGACCGTGCGATTCCGGCCGACATTACCCTGTCTGCCAACGCCTATAACTCGACCAACGGCTCTAACTCCGTCACTATCAACGCCACTATTCCCGGCCTTGAAATCGGTGACGTGATTACGCTTGCTGGTCTGGCAGGTGGTCCGTTCAACGGCATACCTATCGGTGACCTGAACGCCAGCCATATTGTAACAGGCGTGAATGCCGGTTCATTTACTATCTCAGTCGCTACCACGGCAACCGGCACCGGCGCTTTCGGTGCGGGTACGGAAACCCTGACGCCACCGACTAACAGCGGTAGCATACTGGGTGAACTTGGTATTGTGGCTTCGCTGAACAGCTCTCCATTCCCAACAACCAATCCGACACCGACCACCGGCAGCCTTGGACCGTCGTATGATCCGACGGACAACACCAAGAACATGGCGGGCGGATTGATTGCCGCACAGTTCAGCCGTCCGGCAACCGTGTTTGACGCACTGGGTGCAGGCCACAACCTGAACCTTGGCTTCATCAAGACGGCAGTGAATACCTGGGCAGTTGAAGTATATGCTTCACCAGCCGCTGATATCGCTTCGTCGTCCAACGGTCAGGTGGCATATGGTACGCTTACCTTCAACGGTGACGGCAGCTTGCGCAGCGTAAGCGGCGGGCTTTCCACACCGGTGTCTATCAACTGGTCGAACGGCGCGGCCACCAGCACGATTGAGTTCAACTGGGGTACTGCCGGTCAGCCATTCGGCACGGTAGGTGCAACGACTTTCGGTAAAACCGATGGTGTGACGCAGTTCAATACCAACTACAACGTGAACTTCGTAAACCAGAACGGCGCACCGGTAGGTCAGCTCGTTGGTGTGTCGATTGACGAAAACGGTTTCATTATCGCCAACTACAGCAACGGTGAAAACCAAAGACTCTACAAGATTCCGTTGGCACAGTTTGCTGCTCCGAACGAAATGCAATCTGTCAACGGCAACGCTTACTCGCAGACAGCATCTTCAGGCGTAGTAAACCTGAAGCAGCCTGGCACCAGCGGCGTTGGCAATATTTCGGCGGCAACGCTTGAAGCATCTAACGTGGAACTGGCCAACCAGCTCACGGACATGATTGTAGCACAGCGCTCTTACTCGGCGAATACCAAGGTGATCCAGACGGCCAACGAACTGCTGGAAGACCTCGATAATATTCTGAGATAAGACTGAGACTATACTCTAGTCTGATTGAACCCCTCCCGCTTATGCCCCTGTTGCAAGGGCGCGGGAGGGGTCTTTTTTTGCAGGCTCCCGTTTTGCTGCGTGGGCGTTCTCCTTGCCATACAACGCTCTGGGAGTGGTTGTTAACGATTTGTAGGGCAAAGGTAAATTCTTTGTTGATAGAAGTTGACAAGCAATATTATATTGACTACTACAATATGTATGCCGAAGCAGTGGGGTAAATACATCTAGTTGTTTGATATTCCTGCTTGTTTTTTTGCAATTGGTTAACGTCAATAATTAAAATAATGCGCATTTGCTAAGGGACACGAAATGAAAAAAATTGACCTCAATACCAAAAGGATTATGACTTCCGCTGCAAAAAAGTCGGCCGAGGGGGAAGCTGAAATCACAAATATGATGCTCGACCCGCGCTATCTGCGCCAGTCCTCTTCCCTGATTCAGGACGCGCTGCAAAAAGGTTTTGACGTGCTTCAGCTGGCTAATGGCGACATTGTCACCACCGGCACCAAGACTGTCGTTTACCAGTACACTTGGGACGAAGAAAAAGGAAAACTCATCAAAGCAAAGCCGGAAGCGGGCCGTAAGGCGCGCCGCGTACCGAGCGTGAGCGAAGATGAGGAAGATGTGCTTGAGAGCGAAGAAAACGAAGCTTAAGCCGCTTCTTTCGCCGCCTCTGTACAAATTTTCTAATATCAGTGAATATTTAGTTCGCCGCTGCAGAATACAAATTGCGAGGGAGCAATTAATTTTGCGCTGGTGATTTTCACCGAGTGCAGCTTGCCGTCTATTTCTTTCTCCCAGAAGCCAAGGAATTTATTGAGTACGGGGAATTTAGGGGCAAGGTCAAGATTCTGCCAGACAAAACTCTGCAAAAGGGAGGGATGGTCAGGTAAATGATAAAGAATTTCTGCCGTGGTCAGCCGATAATCATTGAGCAAAAGACGTAAATCCGACATCTGAACTCCTTATAAGCGCGTTGTACCCTACATGTGTACCGCGAGCGGCCAAAGCCGCCCCGCACACTCATTATAGCGTAAAAAACAGTGAAAATCAGCATGATTTAGCAGGGTTTTGTGTGTAAGGGGCTGATAAATTTAACTATATGGACATCAAAAATCTGGCGTTGAGGAATAAACGATGCTAAAATAACCGTCCTTTCCCTCGTAAAGATATTTACAACTCCCCCGCAATCGAATATCACCACTGCTTGCTGTCATTGATAGCTGTGGGCCGTTAGCTCAGTTGGTAGAGCGGTTGACTCTTAAACATTCCATTCGCCTTTTTCCCCTCAAATAGTACATTGTTTTTCCAATACGTTAGTCATAACTAACGGGTGCTGCTTTTGTGCTAAGTAGCGTCTAAGTAGTAATGGCATAATATAAATATGCATAACGCGGTTAATTTGCTGCCGCATATTTTTGTGAGAAATATACATGCAAAGAATAAACAATATCCTTCATTACAGCCTTATCGAAATTCAATTGAGGCTATATTTCCTTCAAACAAAGCAATGGTTTGGAGATCCGAATTCTTACGAATGGAGAAACATCATAAGGGATGTTCCTGATAAAAATTCTCGAATAATCTTGTTTCTAGTCGAAGCAATAAGCGATTTGCTGAGTAATGCAGATAGTAATAGTTTCTCTCTCTACCAGATTGAGGAACCGAGATTTCCATCCTCACTAGCAGAATTTATTGAGGGGTTGAAAGAAGATGAGCAAGCAAATGTAGAAATTGACCATTTCGGTACAAAACAAGCAGTACTAAACTCTCTGAAATCTCCCAAAGATGTGGAAAGAATATTGTTTGATGAGCTATTTAAAACGATTGTGTTTATTCAAAAGATAATTTGGAAGATTTTGATAAAGAAAATTTGCCAAGGAGAAGTTTTAGCATATGGCGTACGCTTTCCTTCGCGCGATAAACTGGGAGCGGCTTTAATCTCCTCTCTTGAGTGGGTTAACTTGACTTTTCAAGGCTCGGAGGCCGTAGCAAAAAATGAAGATAGCATCTCATACAAATATTGTAATTTGGTCTTCATAATTCCAGTTTCTAAAAATCCCTCGTCCCCAATTATTGAACAGCAAAAACCTGGTCGTCCTTCGATTATGAAATTAATCGAAACTCAGATGCAAAAAAGATTTGATGAAGGAATGCTATGCAATACTCTTGCTATGGAAGCACGAGCATTAGAGTTATGGGGAATAAAAGCATATCCCAAGTTTAAAACGCCTAAGGCTGAATCTATAGCTAAACAAACAAGTGTGAGATCGCTTTACTACCAACTCAATCCCTCGCCGTTGCAAAAAAATAGCTAATAAATTCAAGGTATCATAAATCATATTTTGATTTCTGATATTTGTGACAATTATCATATTTTACTTCGATATTACAGATTGTTATTTTCTTTCTTGTGGCAAACAAAGGAGAGAAAAATGTCGTTGTCGATTCCTCAGTCTCAAATTCAATTAATTACGGAAAAAGAATTACACCGTCTTATTGGAAGGAGTTTGAGTTCTATCCGAAAGGACAGAATGAAAGGAATAGGCGTACCCTTCATTAAGTGGCCGAGCGGCCAAGTATTCTACGATCTTCGTGACATCAGCGCTTATGTAGACGCGCATCGCCAACACTCGACGTCCGAAACTTGGGGCAGTCAGGCAAAAATTCCTAATTATAGCCTGTAAGGAGTTGTGTGAAATGAACACGCGGCATCTATGCACTTCGCCTGACAATACGGGCTAATTACTAAAACTAAGCATCCGGAAATTGTCGGGCCCTCGCTTGATTGCGAGCAGTCAATGGACATCTATTATCAGATTTAGGAATGATTTTATGAGCAATAACCATCAAGATATTAAAAGCAAAAAGAATGAAACAAATGGGCTTAAGCCCAACGCAGCTGGGTTTATTGAGAAACTATTGAAAACAAGCTCCTTGTGGAAAGACCAATACAGGCGAGTTGGAATAACCATAAAAGCTGGCAATCTCACCAAGCATTATCTCTTGGATGACCATGATGGCCATTTGCACATCCATCGGGAATTTCAAAATTATTATAAGGATGAAGCGGACTATAGCCTCTTTCAGGAAGCTATTATATTACTCAAAAATAAAGCCGTATATGAAGGTGAGCCAAAACAGTCTTGGCATCGTGTGGGATGGGTTAATGGCAAGGTTTGCTATGATCTGACTAATGACAATTGGGAAATGGTAGAATGCACGGACAAAGATTGGACTGTAAAAAGCCAATCAGACATTATCTTTCTGCGATCCCCGGATATGCTTCCTCAATGTACGCCTGTAAAAGGAGGCACATTAGAGAATCTGGAAGCTTTGTTGAATACAGATGAGGAGGATAAAAAGCTCATTATCGGCTTCTTGGTTTATGGGTTGATGAATGTGAGCGCTCCTAATCCGATATTGCTTATGCGTGGAGAGCAGGGAACTGGCAAAACCTTTGCTGCCGGACTTCTTGTATCTTTGCTTTCGCCCACGTCTGCTTCATTACGCATGCTTCCCTCTAACCACGAGGCCTTGGCAGCATTGGCGTTGAAAAACAGGGTATGTGCCTTTGATAACGTATCTGCGATTAGCGATAAGCTATCGGATTCTCTTTGCACTATTTCTACGGGCATTACCGCATCTGTAAAAACGAGTATCCCAGGCATTGTAACTACAGGAAAAGCATCATGTCCTATTATCATCAACAGTATTCACGATGTGGTGCGACGTCCCGATCTTTTAGATCGCTCTTTAAATGTTCTTTTTAAGCAACTTGAAGAAAGAATTGATTCCGAGAAACTGACTCAATTCGCAGAAAACACTAAACCTCACACTTTAGGAGTGCTTTTTGATGGCGTAGTGGCGGCGCTTGCCAACAAAGATAAGGTGGCCGTCGAGAACATGCCGCGTATGGCAGACTTTGCTAGGGTGGTAACAGCGGCAGAAAGCGGCTTAGGTTGGCCGTCCAATACCTTCATGCAAGCATATGCTGGCAATATTGAAGCATCCGCCAAAGAAGAATTAGACAACAATATGCTGGCGCGAGCCGTATTGCTGTACATGAAGGGCAAGAAGGCTTCTCAAAGGCATACCGCAACCGAATGGGTAAGAGAGTTGCAGCATGAATGCCAGTATGAGCCTTGGAAAATGCACCTACCTGTGAGTCCGATTTCCCTTTCTAACGAATTGGCGCGTATAGCACCGCTTTTGCGTACTGGCGGTCTTGAGGTGGAGCGTATTAAAAGCGATGGTTCCCGTGCAATACGAATTACGCGAATTGAAGGGGCATGGACGCCTGATGTGCAGGAAGAGAGCTTTGGTCGTTATCTACCTAAGGTCAAGCCTATGTTTGCAAAACCCCCAAAATCTAAAAGCTAGCAAAAGAAACAATCGTCCCTGTCGTCCCTGAAAATCCAACCAAGAAGACAGGAAAACCATTTTGGCATTCTAAATTCGCAGCTTCTTCCATTCTTATAAATACTTATGAAAGGCAGCAAAACAATGATCGACGAGTTCTGGTACTCCACCAATAAACTTGAGCTAATGCATGGTTATAAGCAACTATTCCATGAACATGGCGCAACACATCTGGTTACTTTCGTTTTCAATATTAAGGGGCTTAGCATTACAGAGGCTGAGAAATTCCTCAATAAGTGGCATCGCAAGCTAGATAAAAAGCTTTTTGGGCATTTCTATTACAAACGCCAAAGGCATGAGCGTACTAGCTTCATTGCTATACCTGAAAACAAGCTAACCAATCTCCACTACCATGCTTTTTTACGCACTTCTCAGCCAAGGGAATTTGAAGTTCATGCGCAAGCTATATGGAAGGAATTGGTAAAGGGAGGAAATTTACATCTCGGCAATCCAAGCATTGATGAACTGCAAATAGCAAAATGGAGCAACTACGTGGATTGCGAACTGATGTGTGAAAACAACATGGATTTAATGTTCATTTCTAAAGCAAACCCCAAAAGAAAGGAGGCGTTGTAACTCACGAGGTAAGTTATGCTTCGATAAGGCCGCCTTATGTTGCCACTGGCTTACTGACCGAAATTTTACTGCGATGCTTATGCTCCGCAGTAAATGAAGTTTGCCTAAATGAAGTTATATGAAACACTGCTGTTACAGCAGCAAAGAAAACAATAAGAAATGAAAATAATATTATTCAAATACAAAAGTTTATTTTAAGAGAAAATAAAAAACAGCAAGATATGTATCTCTAACTGTTATTGCTAAAAAAACACCAGATAAACATTAGAAAAGCTTTTTACCCTTAATAGTGCTGCCTCATCTCAACCATAAATTCTTCCAAAGTCATATCCATCGCGGAAACAATTTTAAACATAGTAACCATAGTTGGATTTGTTTTTCCGCCTTCTATTTTGCCCAATGTTTGGCGAGATATTTTAGCTTTAGCGGCAATAGCTTCATGGCTATATCCGCGGCCTTTGCGTGTCGCGTATAAAGTCTTAATAAGCGCTTGTTTAAACTTGTCGTTTACATTTGCCATGCCCTCAAAATACGAACATTGACAACTATATTCACCGCACTTATATTAGCGGCCAATATATTAGCGTTAGTGAGATGGAATTTATGAAAAAATACATGATTATTGCTCTGTTACTTACGGGAACATTTGCGAAGGACTGTTTTGCTGAGTATTTCGTGTCGAAGATCGAATTCAAATGCACCGGCTCTGGAAGCCAAGACGAGCCAAATGTGATTGACTACGCACAATATGGTCAAAATCGAATAATGGAAAACACAGCAAGAGATGCAGCAGAGCATATTTGCGGAAGATTGCATAATGGCAGTCCATATGATGTTCGCTTAACTTACCATTGATCCGGAATACGTAATAAATTCGTAGGTATTTAAAGAACCTCTACGGCAGCTTTGAGCATTTCATCATTTACCTCAATATAGCGCTGGGTTGTAGACAAATGCTTATGTCCTGCAAGGGTCATGATAACTTTTGCTGAAATACCGCTATGTGCTAGGCGTGTAATAAACCATCGTCTCCCGCTGTGACTTGTACCTCCGAGGATACCGGCGTCGATATACAGTTTGTTGAATAATTGGCAAAGAGTGTTGGGGGAAAAGGCCGTATTTTTTTGTGTTAACAATAATGGTTTCTCAGGCTTCGGCATGTTGGCGAACGACATGAAATATCGCTCCGATTCCTTCGTTAATTTACTTCCCATTATGATAGAGCGCACTTCCTTGGTTTTGGTATTTTGTGCCCTGAGTATAATACGATCTCTAACCTCACCAGTTTTATGATCGAATACGTCGCCAATCTTCAGCGAGGCAATTTCGCCAATTCGTAATCCTGCTAGATAAGAAAGCATTACTGCGTATCTGTTCCTATCCGCGTAACGCCCTACCGAAATTAATCTTAACAACCGCGATAATTCGGTTTCTGATAATACCTTCGCTTGCTTCATAAAACCTCACAATTTGTTGCATATAATTATTCAAAATTATATTTATTTTCAGCAACATGTTCTACCGAAGAAATCATTTCAAGTAGAGCGAGAGTTTCAACTGAAACCTAAGAAAATGTAGATTGTATTAGGTTTATGAGAGGGGGGGGGATTGACTGAATTTAAAGACTGGAATACGAGCTGATCCGCTGCAAGTGTAGCCCATTAAAATTATCTGGAATTCTTTGCTTACAGGTGTATGACTTAATCATCGGGTAAAGCGTGGGGAATTCTAAAGAATGTGGCGTTGGGATCAAGGTAGAATCGCTTATTATCAATTTGATGCCTTAAAGGCTATTTCCAAGTTTGTATGCCAACACGATTTTAAATTAGCCCAAAGAGAAGTTTTGCTAGCTGAAACTGGACTTCCTTTTAAGCCAAACACCTATAATCCGTGGCGCAATTACTCCAGAACTTTAAAACAATCATTATTAGTCAGCGAAGAAAAAGGTGTTGCCGTACCAACGCCAGTAGCAAAATTATTAGCTAAAGCTGGTATTGTAACATCTGATGAATATGTACATTTTTTGCTGCAAGCATTTACTGATCCATCGCCAGCATTTAAAGATTGGAAGCTCGTAGATTCTCCACGTTACCCGCTCCTATTTTCCTTGAAATATCTTCTGGCTAAAGTTGCCAGCAAAACATCATCATCTGCAACGTTAGATGAGATTATTGCGGCTTATATAAAATCCAATTTTATTGGTGATGAGTCCGAGCAGGAATTCATAATCTTGACGGGCAAAGATATAGATGCATCATTCGTTAAGAAGATTCCGAGCATACGACAAGCACGAGAAAGCTTGAAAGTCATGTGCCAAATATCATATTTACATTGTGAAAAGTCCACAATCTCAGTTTCGTTAGAGGCAGAAGATGCGAAGGAAATTTTTCAAGACTTAGCTCCTATTGGTGGCGAAAGAGAAGTTAACAGCAATGCCGAAATAAGGAGATTAGCCAACTTCTTTAAAGAAGGAAGCACCCAGGATTTCTTTGATTTTACTCATACAACAATAAGCGAGGTGGTTGATAGCGGGTTTAAAGAAGGAAGCAAAATTAAGAAGACCCACATTGTAATTGAAAGAAACTCGAAACTTAGAGAGATGTTTTTTAAAAAGCATCCCGTTACGCATTGCGATCTTTGTTTAGTAGATACAGCTAAAAAATATCCTTGGACGGAAAAGGTTTTAGATGTTCATCACCTTTTACCTCTTTCTTCTGGAACAAAAACAGAAGACAAAGGAACAGCTTTAAGTGACCTAATAGCAGTTTGCCCAACATGCCATAGAGCAATCCACCGATATTACGACCAATGGCTAAAAACCAAAAAACAGCTTGATTTCAATAGTGAAAAAGAAGCGCTTTTAGTATATAAAAAATTGAAAAAAGATTTTTGTGAGGGAAAAATAGGATGACTGATCTCGCTATTAAGCAAAAACAGCAAAAGTCTGATATTAATTATCAGCGGAGGCTCTTGGATTCTTCAGAAAAAACGGGAGTTCCGCTTGCTGAAATTTTAAGCGATGCCGGGTTAGCCTACGATGATCTCGTATATGAAGATTCCAAAGCGGAGTGGAAAAGCCCTGCTCCTTATACATTGAAAGATTTGAAAGCTAAAACCTCTGTCGGGGTTGGAATGGTTAGTTTTTTCACTGGTTGTGGGGGAATGGATTTAGGCTTTGAATCTCAAGGATTTGAACATGATGCGGCATTTGAAATCAATGAGCTGTTTTGCAAGACATTGAGGAAAAATCGTCCGAATTGGAAGATTTATGGTCCTCCTATTAGCTCAGGAGATGTTTCCAACTTTGAAGAAATCAATGATGCACTATCTAAAATAATTACAAAGCCATACGATGGTATTTTTATTGGCGGACCGCCATGCCAACCATTTTCAATAGCCTCGAATCAAAGATTTTCTAAATCCGGGGAAAATTTTAAACGGGTGGGATTCGCTCATGATAAAAACGGCAATCTTCTTTTTGACTACGTAAACCTGATTATTGAATTTCAGCCAAAAGCATTTGTTATAGAGAATGTCCCCGGGTTAAGGGATCTTGATGATGGGAAGCAATTAACGCAAGCTATCAGCTTGTTGAGCGAGGCAGGCTATAATGTATTAGAGCCTATGGTTCTTGATGCCGCTGATTATCGTGTTCCACAATTCAGGCAACGGTTATTTGTAATTGGTTCCAGAACCAAAAAACCCTTTACTCCTCCTAAGCCTTCGCTTGAAAAAATCGGGTGCGGCTCTGTTTTAATCAATACAAAAGCTTCTAAGCATAACGTTGAAACGAGAGAGCATAAAGCTGAGTCTATCAAAAGGTATATGAAGCTGAAATATGGTCAGCGAGATCAATTGGGACGGGTTGATAGATTGAACCCGGCGCTTCCCTCTAAAACAGTCATTGCAGGAGGGACTAACGGTGGTGGAAGGTCTCATTTGCATCCTGAGATACCGAGGACGCTTAGTGTGCGTGAATGCGCTCGATTGCAAACTTTTCCTGACGATTATGTATTTTTAGGCCCATCTGCGCGGCAATTTACGCAGGTTGGAAATGCTGTGCCTCCGGTTCTGGCGGCTCAAATTGCAGCAGCAATTAGATCATCATTTTTTGATTGATCCTATATTTAAACTAATGCTTCCAAAAATCGCATCGTCTTATGTTGTGACGGTGGTACCAATTTAGAATTTTACTATGGAAAGTAGTCACAATTCGGGAATGCAGCCTTAAAAGCACCTCTCAAGTTCAGAAAAAACTTCAAAAGCGCTTAAAATAGCATCTTTTTGCCTGATTATTTACATTCTAGAAGACTTATAAACATGCAGGTTATGCCACGCTAGAAACTTTTTCTGATTGGGATGAAAATTTCCTACATTCTTTGGACTAATGCCCCAGCACTGTAACGCCTCTTTTGCTTGATCGGATAAGAGCATATCGCCATTGCCAGCGAAACTTAGATGTCCACGATCAAAGAGCCTGTCAATGTGTGGGGATAGTAAGAGACCATTGTAGCCATCCAAGCGCTCTTTATCATTACATTTATTCCACGGCTTTATGTGGCTGGCAATCAGCAAATTTGTATTTTTTAGTCCAGTTATGCGACATTGCTTCTCAATGCAAATAACGGCTTCCCTGAATTGGCCTTGTCCCATTCGTGCATTTATAAGCCGTTCTTTTTCTGTGGGAGGAAGACTTGAGTTTTCAATCTCACGAATGTCTTTTTGCAATTCATGCTCGGGGAAAGTGCCTTGGCGAAGGCGTTGTGCAAATTCTTCATGGATTGCCCGCTGTTCTTCCAAACTGCCTTTACCCTTTGTGTTATAATAGCGGATGTGTTGATCTAAAGCAGAAAGAGCTTTTGCTAATGCTGTTGCTCCATCCTTCCCTTCGCTAATTCTCTCTAAAAAATAGCGCGTCGCTGGGGCATTCATTGTGCGTTGGTATTGGATACCCAAGCGCATGTTCCGATAGTTGCTCAAATATGCTTTGAGCGTATTGGAAGGCATTATGCTTTGGGTCAATGCCTCCCCATGCTTTAATTCCTTATCATATACTGCTTTTGCGAGTTGATAGGCTTGCATATAGGCTGTGGGAGAGATTTTTGTGCGCGGTGCCATTTTGTACACTCATGTTCTCTATATGCGGCGCATCATTGGAATGCTTATCTCAATGCCCTGTTTGGCAATATCGCCAGCGGGCGTGTCGGCAATTTCAAATCCGTACCGTGAAAATAATTTTGCCAAATCTTCGGTAGCAGCCGTCAAGGTAATCCCGGTGCATTTAAGCTCTCTGGATATCCTTTCCACATTTGCAAGGTAAGTACCAAGTAATCCCAAGCCCTCAAAGTGCATGTGCGGATGTTGTCTCTTATCCTTTGGGATTGGCTTATAAGGATTGCTGAATTCTATATCCGCTATATGCAAGTGATTGGGATAGACATGGGCTATTAGAGTTTCTGCTACGGTATAATCCTTTCCCTCTAAGGCAAGGGTGGCATGTCCGTAGTAAACGTCAAATAAGACATCTTTCCCAAGTTGATTCCTGATACGCCTTATCAATGATGGGTCTTCATTATCGACGTATTTGGCGAGTGCTTTGGGCTCAACCGCGTCTTTTCCATCAGCAATGATGTTATCCCAGACGGACAATCCCATCGCGCATAATGCCGTGCCTTTTAGGGAGGTGATGGTGGGTAACTTGTCGCGTCCGTATTCAGCAAAGCTTATGGCCTCAAAGCGGGTAGATAACTCATTTTTAGGCAGCGCTTGCAGAAGCAAAGAGGGAGGCATAGACGGTCTTCCATACAAGCATTTGATTTTTATTGGAATGGTGGGCCGTGCTGGGATCGAACCAGCGACCTATTGATTACTCCACTACTACGGCTTTAGCCGCCTTACCGAAGTAAGTTTGTAGCCCGGACTATCTCATCGTCATGTGCCTTTTAAAGGCATTTAGACGGGCACCGTATAGTCTCTACACCTTCTTTGACATTTCTGCCAAAGCTTGGCTCGGGATTGCCAACAGCATGACCTGTAAGGGTTCCCCGAATTTGATGCCTTTTTCACTCTTTGGTTTCCCAACGAGGCTCCTAATTAAGTCAAGAGTCAACCGCTCTACCAACTGAGCTAACGGCCCACTGCTTATGAAAGCCCTGAATTTCTAAGAGATGGTGCGAGCAAAGTAAAGCCCAGACTCATAATTTAACGATACAAAAATACAATTTTCAGCATATACATTGGCTTAGGACGCTTTTTACAAAAGAAAACCTTACAAGCTTTTCAGGCAAATAGGATACCAAACTACCCCGAGCATCTTATGCATCGCTTAAAAGCGACGATAATAGCTCTAAATAGTATTTAGGCGTAGGGAGTGCACATGCAAAGAATAAATAGTAATGGAACTTGCCGTTTTGCTGATTGTACGTTTCCTAAGCCGCGCTCTAAAGACTTGCAGTTATCAATTCGTAGGGTGCGGCCTCCATTGTTTAAACGGTTAAACACTAGGCAATTTTTTATTGCTTTTAAGCAATATCTTATGGCATAAAATGGGGGTGCTTGTTGGCAAGCCTTCTCGTTCGTGTAAGATTTCATCAGCCAACCGATAGATAATATAACCTTATGCCAAGCTTATTATCTGAGCAAAGATTACGAACGCAAATATCCTAGATAATAAACTTGGTCAGCATAAGGATTATGTCATGACACCTATCGAATACTTCAAACTCCAAGCTAAAAACATGTTCAGGGATTATAAAACTCAAACATCCTACATTGATGATGTGGATGGTAATTCCTACTTTAAATACGATCCAAAATATTTCGATATAGATAGTATTTTCTTAAGCTATCACGGCTTCTTTGATGAGGGGTGGGATGAGAAAAATCTTAGTTTAATGCAGATTCAACATCTCCTTGCATATATGCTCGGATTTGAGAAATGGGCAGATTTAGCAAAGGCTTCGGAAGCCGAATTAGAACTCGCAAAACTGCTGTTCGATCATCAAGATAAGATCAGTTTGGATGATTGGGAAATGTATATCGGGGATGTAGAGCATGATAATAGAACGCCTCTTGATACTGAGGCTAGAATAGGAATATTCAACATGGTTTTTGCCAACGTAGAGGGACACAGTAGCTCTTTCGGGGGTTATCGCATAACTAAACAAAATCTACTTTAGGCATTTAAGTACATGCAATTGGGACGTCATCAATCCGCTTTGATGACGTCCATTTTCTTCTCTTCCATTGCAGTTGAAATGGCATTTCCTATAAGGCTAACAGCTTCCTTAAGCGCGGAATTATTTAGATGTGCGTAACGGGCTGTAGTGCTGGTTTGTGAATGCCCAAGTAGCCCGCCGATAATTGGTAAACTCAGGCCGTTAGCAACAGCAATGGATGCGAAGGTATGGCGTAAATCATGCATTCTTACATCTTCAATTTTTGCGAGTTTACGAACACGGCACCAAGACTTCTCCAGATTAACTAAATGTGTATTTTCTTCCCTACCAACAATTACATAGGGATTAGCCGGATTTCTTTGGGGGTTTTCAAAAAGGGTTTCTAATATCGTTATGGCATCCAATGGCAGATAGACGAATTTTTCGCCTGTTTTTGAATCCGGTAAATTAAGCAGTCGATTGTCCAAATCGACATATTGCCATTTAAGCGTAAGTATTTCTGAAAGTCGGCTTCCGGTGAACATGATAAGACGAATAGCTGCTGCTGCGCTTGGCAATATGGTTTTATTTGCTTCACAGTTATTTAATACCGAATTCAGGGTCTTTATTTCCTCCATCGATAGATAGCGTTTGCGTTTCTTTTCTGCATATCTTTTGAGATGACGACAAGGATTGGTATTGTCCGGTCGGTAGTTCCAAAGCTCGGCAAGGTTGAATGCTTTTGAGAGAAGAGCTAAACAGCGGTTGGCGGCTGTAGGAACGTGTGACAACGCAGCATGAATAGTGGCTATGTCATTTCGGGTAACACTGGAAACCTTGCAGTTACCGATGCGTGGCAGGATATAGTTTTGCCACATGCTTTCATCAATTTTAGCGCTGCTCGGCTTCTTTTGGGTTTTTGCGTGTTCTTTTAAGTAACGTTCGGATAGCTCTTTGACTGTAACCATATGACGGCGTGTTGATTTATCAGCCGATGGATCGCCGCCTTTGGCAATTTCAGCTTGCCATTCAATAGCAATAAGCCTTGCCTGATCGCATGTCATTGTGCCAAATACGCCGATTACAGGCCGACGTTGACGGAAATCCTTAGTTAGGTAGTAATAAAGAAAGACGCGCTTGCCTTTAGGGGTAATTTTGCAGTGAAAGCCCTTGATCTCGTTGTCCCAGACAAGCTTGTCTTTTAGGCCAGGTTCGAGGGATTTAACAAGAGTGGATGTCAGTTTTGGCATAAGTCGTTCTAAGTATTTGCTAAGTAGTAATGTGGTGGATAAACCTGATACCACGATACTAATTTCGCTGAACGACCATATCAATTAAATTGCTGTATTATATAAAAAAAGATCAAGATGATAAAGGCTGGAACAGAATGGATAAACGGGTTACAGATTACTCTTAATCAATAGGTCGCAGGTTCGATCCCTGCACGGCCCACCACTTTCCTACGATTAGCCTTGACTTGCCTTGTTTTGGGGTCTATTGTGGCCACGAGTTTGGTTTTACTCTTTATTGATGACAGTTGACGCTTGGAGCTTAGCCCGAGCTTGTGCCGAAGGCACAATATCTAAGATAATCCTTTCGGTGTTCTTACATTTCCCCTGACGTTTCAAAAAGAGGCAAGGTTTATGCCTTTAATTTCAGACTCGATGCTTCCTGCATGGTGCAGGCGGCAATGTAATACTAAAAAGGATGTTTGTTATGGCTACTGGTACAGTTAAATGGTTCAACCCGATGAAGGGTTTTGGTTTTATTCAGCCTGATAACGGCGGCGCTGATGCGTTCGTTCATATCAGTGCTCTTGAGCGTGCTGGTCTCACCACCTTGAACGAAGGCGCTCGCGTCACTTATGACCTGGCGACTGAAAAAGGTAAGACTTCAGCTGTTAATTTGAAGCTTGCTGCTTAATACAGCGCAATAACGTATGATCAATGCCACGGCGGAGTAAAATCCACCGTGGCATTTTTTATTGCAGGCGGCATTACATGGTCGCTTAGCATTGTTTTTTTGACGGCACATGTTGTATCCTGCACAGCATGGGACACGCACTGATTGACACTATTATCGCCAGCATCGTAACCGCCTTCGTATTTGGCTTGCTGGCAAAAAAGCTGAAACTACCTGCCATGCTTGGTTACCTGCTAGCGGGCGTTGCCATCGGGCCGTTTACGCCCGGCTTTGTTGCCGATGCCAATGTCGCCAAGGAACTGGCGGAAGTAGGCATCATATTGCTGATGTTCGGCGTCGGCTTACATTTTTCCATGCGTGATTTGCTTAATGTAAAAAGAATCGCACTTCCGGGCGCGCTGGCGCAGATTGTGGTGGCGACTATTGTTGGCGCAGTGACGGCCGATTATCTCGGCTATACATTTGTGCAGGGACTTATTTTTGGTTTTTCCCTGTCGGTGGCAAGCACCGTGGTGCTGCTGCGCTCACTGGAACAGCGCGGACTGCTGGAAAGCGACGGCGGGAAAATTGCCATTGGCTGGCTGGTTGTGGAAGACGTTGCCATGGTGCTGGCGCTGGTGATGCTGCCGGTAATTGCCGGTATGTCGCATGCCGATGCGGCACTTGATATTTCGCTTATCGCCTCCACCCTGCTTGCGACATTGTTCAAGATAGGCGGGTTTTTTGCCTGCATGCTGCTGGTGGGGCGGCGCTTTCTGCCGTGGTTGCTGACACAGCTGGAAGAAGCGCATTCCTCGGAACTCAGCACACTGGGTACGCTTGCCATCGCGCTTGGCTTTGCCACCATTGCCTATAGTGTTTTCGATGCGTCGCTGGCGTTGGGCGCATTCCTTGCCGGTACGATGCTCAACGAAAGCGAAATCGGGCGTCGCTCGGCGGTCAATTCCCTGCCCATGCGTGATGCGTTTTCGGTGCTGTTTTTTGTATCGGTGGGCATGTTGTTTGATCCGGCCACATTATTTACCCAGACGGCGGCGGTGCTGGTGACGCTTGCCATCATCGTGCTGGTAAAAAGCGCCGTGGCGCTGGCCATTACGCGGCTTTTCCAGCAATCGCGAGAGGTCAGTTATACCATTGCCATCGGGCTGGCGCAGATTGGCGAGTTTTCATTCATCCTCGGTGGCCTTGCGCTGGCTAACGGTATGTTCACGCAGGAGCTGTACAACCTGATTCTCGCGGGCGCGATGCTGTCGATTATGGTTAATCCGTTTTTATTCCGTGCCTACAGCTCTTGCCGCAAGCCGGACAAAGCAGCCTGAATTATCTTTGGCGGTCGGAGGATTAATATCCGAAAATGGTTCTAAAAGAGGCCTCCTCAGCCACCACCACCGCCGCCTAACACTGCGCCGCAACGCGTTCTTGCGTGGGAATCGCAGCTATTGAACAGATCAGAGTACGCAGGCTCCAGCGTACCACTACCACTATCCCATAACTCGAGAGCATTCTGTTGTTGCCACATACCATTAACTTCTATCTCTACAGAGCAATTAATCCAGCTATCTTGGCCTTCAAACACTTTCAAAATAGTGAATCGATAATGACATGCCCCATCGTACCCGTCATGACTCCCCAGCGTTCTGGTGTGCAGCTGCGCGTGTGCTGCGCTGGACATTATGAGTGCCAAGGCAGAGATTATCAATATTTTGCATTTTTTCATAGCCGGATCTCCGAGTTGATTATCCATATAAAGCACTACATCACTCCTTACTGTTTGGCAATTCCATGCCGCAAAATCCAACAAATAGATTACAAAACATGTGTAAATTTCTAATGAATTTTACCGCTGCTGCCCATAGCGCGTTTCCAGCACATCATCAATATCAGCGGTGATGGTGCGGTAACATTCTGCGGCGAGTTTGTCGCCGATGAGGTAGGCAAGGAATGTCAGCTCGGTTGACAATGCTGTTTTGGTGACATCGTCGCCGGTTTCGGGGTTGCGCGCCTCGGCCAGCCCTGTGCGATATCCGGCGTAAGCCATGCAGATATGTTTGAAATGCCCGTAGAGGAAATTCTCCGGATCATGGCCTGCGGCCTGCGCTTCTGTCACTATGCGCTCTTTAAAGCTGCCATCGAGTTTTTCCAGTGCCTGTTCAATAGACGGGCGGGATTCGCGGAACGCATCGCTGATAATAATCATCAGCCGCTTCTGGTTGGCAATCGGGTCAAAAGACACGGGTACACTGATACGTGGCGGCAATGTAAAACGCAGCGCAGGTGATGTTTCAGGCATATAATGCTTTCCAGATATTTACGAATCCCTATAATAAAACCCTAATATTTAATAACCAGTATTTTGTGGGTTATAAGTATGGTGCAACCACCAACCACTGAACCAAGGCTCTCGCGCGCGGACGAAGTACGCATTATCGCTAAAATAATCAAAGCATTAGCAAGAAAACACTACCCTGATGCCGCCTTTGAAACCATGGCCGAGCATGGGTCGGCTTTTAACATTGACGATGTCAGGTTTGGTCCTGCCTATACTGGTGCCGATGGCGTAACCTGCCCGCCTTATGCCATGGCGTCGTTCCTGATAGGAAGTCAGGAGGCCGTGGATTCTGAGCTGATGGAAACCAGCCGCCGCGCACTTGCGCGTGATTTGCAACGCGTGTTTGGCAACGGCGTGCAAGACGTGCGTTATGAACCCTCCGCCGGAAGCATGATATTCCAGAATAGATGCACGGGTACGGCCTGTGTTTACGGCCAGACGGATGCGCTCTATGCCAGCATGCTAAAGGCCATGGAGCAGGACAGCACATTGCGATTTCTGCTGCCGGGGAATGTGCGAAGGGGTGTTTAGGCGTATAATTTCAAACCAACATTTATATCATTTTATTTTTGTAATTTGATATGGGGCTGCGGTTAAACACCAACTATTGTTTTTTACAGAATCGCTCATTACTATCAAAGATTCTGCGCTAATTACTCCAGCCATATATACGTGCCTTTCCGGATAGTAGGACATGAGATTGGAATTTCTCTCTTTCTTATTCAGAGCGAAAACTACTAACGGATTGTTATCTTGCGGCATCACAAATAATACATGTCGGAATTGTTTGTCATTTTCAACAAACACCAGTGCTGGCTTTTTAACAGCGCTCATAATGCTATTGTAGTAGTCTATGTTTCCTTCAACAAAATTCTTACCATAATATCGGAACAATTCGCCCGTGCGCGCAGTGAAGCCATAGATTGTACAGCCAACAATTATCAGTGCAAAAGCACCTACCCAAGCTGCATTACCAGCCCTGACCACATTATGTCTGCGGGCAAGCGCAGGCATTCTTTGAATCGCCAGCGCGGATAATACGATAACAACTCCAATGGAATCATAGAGGTATCGTGCGCTGAAAATATGAGTCCATATATGCAGTATGACCATAAGGCTGATACAAGCTGACAGAAAAGTCAATGCCAGCAGGTAGCAATATTTTTTGTGCATTTTGAAAGCAAAGAGGCTGGCGAGCAGAAACAGCGAAGGTATAGGCCAGCAGAACAATTCTTCATTCAAGGTGCCGATTTGTTTTGAGGCACGTAGAAGGTCAAGCCAAGGGAACGTAGTGCTGTCGAACGATGAAAGCCATCGCGTTGAAAGACCATGCATCAGCCGATAGCCCGTTAGAAACGGCTTGCCTGTTGTCGCCCAGTTATAACCGATATAGAGGAGGAAAAACGGTATGACACCAGCAAAAGCAGAAAGATAGCATCTGCTGTATAGAGCCATATTTTTACGCCACATCCATAGCGCATGCACTGCGTATAGTGGTAACAATATGATTACGGTGTGTGGGCGGGTAATCAAGAGATAGCCTATAGCAACCCCAGATAGAAACCCGTATTTATAACTACCGAATTTATGAGTTCGTATATAGAAAAGGATAAAAAGAGTTGTCATGAGCAAAGCTGTCGCATGACTCATGAATTCTGATGACATAAAAACGATAAACGGTGATACGAGCGCTAAGAGCATTGCGATATAGCCTGTCGTCTTGTTGCCAATTTCTTTACCCAAAAGAAATACGGCCAATAAGGACAATGCGCCAACGACAGGATTTACAATCCAGGGGATGCTGAAAAACATTCCTATGGCCAGCAGAATGCTATGTCCGGGAGGATACGAGCTGAATAATGTGCTTCCCGTACTAAGAAAGCGCATTTTGAAAAACTCATTAAACGTGTGTGATGGTATCGTTATGTTACCTGATGCAAGTATTC
Source organism: Alphaproteobacteria bacterium (assembly GCA_020049775.1). Classification (GTDB taxonomy): domain Bacteria; phylum Pseudomonadota; class Alphaproteobacteria; order Rickettsiales; family SXRF01; genus JAGVKI01. The sequence goes on from JAGVLO010000003.1 coordinate 196,344, forward strand.
TTGCGTAAATATAGTGCGCTTGGCTATCTGATACGTGCGGTGTGTTGCTGAAGAGTACGGAAGATAATGTGCTGGCTATTAAAATAAATACCGCGCAGCTCAAAAACATTATAATATTCTGCGGCAATTCTGAAGTCTTTATTATGGATTTTCCTGCCAAAGACAGCAAGCGCCTGCTGACGTGAGAACGCAATGATATTATGGTTATAAATGCTATTACCAGTAGGGTGACCCAATTTAAAAAAAGACTATAATTACTCTTGGCTATCAAAGCATGCGTTGGCGCTAACGTGGTGAGACATAATATCAACGTAACTATTCGTTTGAGATATATGTTCATATGATGTTAGGAAAAATAAATTAGCTAATATTGGATGGGAACACGGCTTCCTGGCGGAAGTGGAAGCTATACATACGCTCCAAACCTTCCTGCATGTTGATTTTTGGTTTCCAGCCCATAGCAAACAGGCTGGTGCAGTCGAGTACTTTGCGCGGTATGCCGTCGGGCAGGGTCTCGTCGGTATTGATATTACCTTCGTAGCCCACCACGCGCGCCACGCGCTCAGCGAGTGTACGGATGGAAATTTCCTGCGCCGTACCGACATTGATGAAGTTGGGTGATTCGTATTTTTCCATCAGCATGGACAGCGCATCGGCCAGATCATCCACATAAATGAATTCGCGCAGCGGGCATCCTGTACCCCACAGCGTCACTTCCGGCACGTCCTTGGTGCTTGCCTCGTGGAAGCGTTGCATCAGCGCAGGTATGACATGCGCAGCCTTGGGATCGAATGTATCGCCCACACCATACACATTGGTGATGATGGGAAGCACGACGTTAAGCCCGAATTCCTTGGCATAGCTTTGCGCCATGACGAGCGCGTTTATCTGCGCGCAGAGATAGGGCAGGCTGCCTTGCTCCATTTTGCCGCTCATGAATTCATTTTCCTTGACCGGCTGTGGCGCCAGCTTGGGATAAATATTCGCAGAGCCGGGTATCAACAGTTTTTCTACGCCGAAGCGGTAACATGCCTCAATGATGTTGGCATGAATGAGTGTGTTGTCATAGCTGAACTGTGCCGGGTTGGAGCCGCTAGCATATAGCCCGCCGGTGCGTGCGGCGAAGTGGAACACAAACATGGGGCGGTTAGTGCGCACATACTCAAACACGGCCTTCTGGTCGCGCAGATCAAGCACGGCATGTGTCGGCGCCAGCACGCGTGTGAAACGGCGATTGGCCAGCAGCCGCTTCATGCCGCCGCCGATCATGCCCGAACTACCGGTGATGAGAATAGTGCTTGAAGCTTCCATGTGGTCTTGTGTAAATGTAATTTATGTGTAAATGTCTTTTTAATGCCCTGCACTTTATAGCATAAAATCACAGATAGACGATGGATTTTTTAGAAGATAACACGCTGCCCACCGAACTTACCCTGTCTATGATTGAGGCTTCACAGATAGGCGCGAAGGAAGCGTTGCGCAACCGCGCCATTGGCCTGCGTGCCCACCAGAAATCGGCTGCCGAAGGTGATATCGTGACCCAGGGCGATCAGGCGGCGCAGGCGGCCATCTTCAGCCTTCTTCCCGCCAGCGCCATCATTGATGGCATACAGCAGGTAATAGGTTTTCACGCTGAAGAAGGTATGCATGAGGGCTATGAATTTCCAGTGCAGGCGCAGTGGCGCTGGTGCGTAGATCCCATTGACGGCACCAAGCCCTACTTCAAGGGCGAGCATTACTGGTCTGTTTCTGTTGCGCTGCAAAAACTCAATACCGCAGGTGACAACTGGGACAGCCATGCCGGTGTGGTGTACCGCTCTACGGCGGCAGACACGCTGGATGTGTTGCACGGCAAAGCCTACTGGGCGGAAAAAGGCCGCGGCGCCTACGCGCTGGAAGTAAAGCCGGGTAGGCAGGCGCGTCTTGGTAAGCCGGATATCATTGCGCCGGTGGTGGAATGCGAAACCAGTCCAGAAGTTACCACGCCGGAAGCCATTACCTATGCAAAGCACGCGCAGGAAATTTTTAGTGCGCTGGGCCTGGAGACGCATTTCCGGCGCAGTATCTGCCATTCAGTGTGCGAATTGCTGGAGGGTGAGCGTGCGGCCGTGGTGCAGGGTGTTGGCGGGCCGTTTGACTGGGATATCGCAGCCATTTCTGTGATTGCCGCCGAAGCGGGCGTACATGCGAAATTCACGCCACGCATATTATTTGAAGGCAAATGGCGCTATCCCGCCATTATGGCGTGGGACAAAAAACTGTTTGAGCAGCTTGTGGCGATTGCACCTTAGCGCGTAAGGAAATGGCCACCATCTGTAATGCGCGTACGCCAGTATTCCAGCAGATCTTTCATGGTGGTTTCAAACGGTATTTGCGGTTTCCAGCCCGTGTGCTGTTCAAACTTGGCCGTATTGGGGATTTGCATGTCCGCATCAATAGGCCGCATACGCTGCGTGTCCACTTCGATTTTGATTGTATTTTTTACGGGTGACAGGGAAATCAAAAAATCGAGCATTTCCCCTATCGTACAACTATACCGTCCACCAATATTATAATATTCACCTGCCACAGGTTTTATAGTCAGCAGCATGTAATAAGCGCGTACCGCATCACGAACATCGGCAAAGGTACGCGTGGATTTTAGGTTGCCAACTTTAATGACGGGCGCAATTAGCCCGCGCTCTATCATGGCAATCTGTTTGGCAAAACTGGATTCGGAAAATACGTCGCCCCGCCGCGGACCGGTATGGGTAAACATGCGCGTGGTCATTACGTTCATGCCATAGGCTTCAGCATAAAAACGTCCGACGAGGTCGGTGCCGATTTTGGAGATGGCATAAGGGCTGGAAGGGTGAAATCCGCACTCCTCATCAATTGGCAATTTATTTTTAGGCACTTTGCCGAATACTTCCGATGAAGCGCAGACATGAATGATGGTGTCTGATTTATACTGCCGCAATGCTTCCATCACGCGTGATGTACCCTGAATGTTGGTGTCGTAAGTATCTAGCGGCGCTGTAAAGCTGGTCTTAGGATAGCTTTGTGCGGCGAGGTGGAACGCATAATCCGGCTGGGCGGCACGTATGGCTTCATTGATGGAGTCGCTGTCACGCAAATCGCCGTACAGCAGAAACAGGCGTTCATTGTTGTTGGCGTGCTGTAACAGGTGGTTGATATTATCCAGCGGGCTGCGCCAGCGCAGAAGGCCGTATATGTCCCAGTCGGTATTTGCCAGTATGAAATCTGCAAGGTGTGAGCCGACCATACCGGTAATACCGGTGATAAAGGCGCGTTTTTTAGTCGCCACATGAACCTTCCTGTTAAATCATTAATGCTGGCATTACATTAGGAATAATCCGTAATGTCAATCTTTTGCGCTGGCCATTGTGCTGAATAATCGGCTGTGATAATCTCGCGCGCATGAGTGCAAACACAAACAAAAAACTCGATTCCGATATCAAAACCCGCATGTCCGTGTTGTTTGAAGTGCTGGGCGGCACTGTGGATTTGAAGGTGGCGGACGGGCTGGAAGTAACGTGTGCGGCCGATGGTAGCGTGATTGCGCAGCTTGCCACCGACAGTAAAAAAACTGTGGACCAGAAAGCCGCCACCGCCCGCAAAGCACAGAAAATATGGTGTATGAAAAGCCGTGTCCAGCGCGTGGCCCTGGTGGAAGCGTTGTCAGCAGCCATTAAGGAACACCGCGAGCCGCTGGCCACATTGATTACGTTGGAAGTCGGCAAAACACTCAAAGAAGCCTACACGGAGGTGGACGGCTCTGCGGATATCCTCGCCAAGACCATCAAGGATGTAAGCCTGCCGGAATTTGGCGGTATGCTGCGCGCCAAGGAGCGCCCGCCGGTGGGCATTGTCGGGCTGATTACGTCGTTTAATTTTCCTCTGGTGGTTGCTAACTGGAATATGGGCGCAGCGCTGGTTGCGGGTAACGCCGTGCTGTGGAAGCCGTCGGAAAAAACGCCGCTGGTGGCGCTGGGCTATAAATGTGTGTTTGACAAGGTAGCGGGCGGCAACTCTGATTTATTGCAGATGATTGTGGGCAAGCGCGATGTCGGCGAGGCACTGGTTGCCAGCGAGGAGGTGGACATGGTGAGCGCTACCGGCAGCGTGGCGATGGGCAAAGGCATCAAGGCGACGCTTTCCAAGAAATACAACAAGGGCGTAAAACATATATTGGAACTGGGCGGAAATAACGGCGTTATCATCACTGAAAAAACCAGCAGGCCACACCGCGAATGGGCAATAAACGCACTGCTGACATCATTCCTCGGCACGTCCGGCCAGCGCTGCACTAACACGCGGCGCGTGTTCATTCACCGCAGCGTGTATGACGAAGTGTGCGAATATTTCAAAATCAAGCTGGATACGTTCATTGCATCAGGCGCAATACAAAACCCGCTTTCTGGTGAATCAAACGAATATGGCTACGGGCCGCTGATTGACCGCGACGCCTTCCGCCGCTTTGAACACGCCAAGCACCGCGTGGAGATGGAGGGCGGCCTGACTGTGCTGGGTACGCGGCTGCTGCAGGCCGAGTACCCGAATGCGTATTACGTTGAACCGGCACTATCCTTCCTGCCATCGCAGACGGCTATCATGCTGGAGGAGACTTTTGCACCTATCCTCTATCTTGTGCCTTATGACGGTGAGGTGGAGGTAGCGGCGGCGCTGGTGAACGCGCCTGCCAATGCAGGACTGGTGAGCGCTATTTACACACAAAATCAGGAAGAAGCGGATTGCTTTGCGCATCTTAGCGAAGCAGGGCATGTGCTGATTAATTCACCCAAGGGTACGGGTACGCCCGCTTACGGCATGGGCTTTGGCGGCAACAAGGATTCCGGCGAGGGTGAAATTCTCAATAGCTGTGATCCGCTGCAGGCCTTCACGCGTGACGGGCATTTCACCCGCATCGCGCAGAATAAAGACATAGTTATGGATGTGGTTTAATTCATCTAGGAAATATTTATGAAAAAATATTTTACATTAGTAGTGATGATTTCATTGATTGCCTGCCAGCTCGTTCCAAAGACGTTGGATGAACAATTCTCTGAGGCATGTATAAATGGTGGCTATCAAAAAGACTCAAAAGATTATGATGATTGCATAAAAGCAGCGTATAAGGCTTATGATGACGAGATAAAGAAAATACAAAAAGCTGAAGCTGAATACAGAGAAAAAATGCGTAAACAGCAGTTAGCAGCAGATGCTAAGAAATGTAACGAATATGGTTATAAAAAAGGTAGCAATGGCTTTGCCGATTGCATGTTGAAAATTGAACAATCAAGAATTCAACAACAGCAACATGAACAAGCTATTGCGTCTCAACAAGCAGCAGTGGCGCAGCAAATTGAGGCACAAAGGCAATTAAATGCTCTTCAATATTTACAGAATTACAATTTACAACAGCAAGCGATTCAGGCACAGCAGAATCAGCGGGTGCAAATGAACTGCACTACTAGCCAAATGGGTGGGTTCGGTAACATAAATTGTTACTAAATAAACACGGCTTGAGCAGCAATGCTCCCCTGCCATTTAATGTAAGCCAATTTAATAAAATAAAATAAAACGCCGTGTAAAGAACGGTTTAAACAGCCACAGTGTAATCGGGTGTTCCGGCTTCTTTACGCGCTTTTTCTTTGTCTGCAGCGCTCTGATCCGGTGCGACGGTTGTCATCTGCTGCGCACCCTTCTTTTCCGGATTGCCGGCGCTCAATTTTGCTTCCAGTGCCGCTGATTCTTCCGGCGTTACGGAATTGCTGTAGGATGGCTGTGCGGGGGCTTTTCCGTCACCGGCTACAGCTTCTAGGCCAGCGGCCACAAGACCAGCCGTTGCCTGAACAGTAGCTGTTGCCAGTCCGACAGGAGCTGCTACCAGCGCGGCCGCAGGGTGCATGGGGAATTTCTCAAAGCTGCCATCGCCACGTCTGACACCACCTTCTACGCCTTCGTCAGACGGCCTGCCTGCCATAACGCTGCTTGCTCCGAATGTAGGATCAAATTTTGCAGTGAATGTTTCTTTGATTGTTTTCCAAGCGCCACTGAACAGATTTCCACTCGTTGACATAGCAATTCTCCTAATATTAACCTTTGAGCCTATTATACTGTAGCATTGTTAAGGTTTTATTAAGGGAATAAAATTATATTATAATGTTATATCAGCGGGTTATTGCTGAAGACTGAGGCCTAATCGAGATTCAGTTTCATCTCGCCGACATGGCAGGGATAACAGAATTTCACGCTGCCGATTTTATCGGCGGTCACCGGCCACGGGCCAACGGCGGGGTCTTTATCATAGAGCGCTGCCGATTTGCTGACAAAAATGCCCGAAAAACTTTCCGGCGCGTGGAAAGCAACACCGGAAGGAATGGCGACTGCTACCACATCATCTTTAGAAATGGCTTCCATTTCGTCATACTGGTAAACGGCGTAGTGCATTTCGCCTGCGGGCTTGGTACTGAATTGTGCCACGCTTTGCAGCGCCCAGTGACCGTCGGGACGGCGCACAATCACCGTGTCGCTGCGCTCGGGTACAGAGGCCAGCGCCTCGCAGCGTCTGGCCATGTAGATTTTATCATCGCCATGCAACACGCCGTGATGCGCGAGGTCGGCATAGGTGATGCGTGGGCGCACGCCGTAGCGTATGAACACACCATCTTCTTTTGCTTCCAGCGGCGCAACTGCCGTAATGCCGAGTGTGTGCAGCAGCGCCAGTGTAAAGGCAGCCGCCGTAGCAGGGGCATCGGGCGCTTCGTGGCGTCCGGCTTCGATACCGGTCTGGCTTTTGATATTGGGCAGTGGCGTGAGTATGGTTTTAAACGTTTTGACCTGCACGCTGGTGGAGGCATGGGCGGAAATAGCTTCGGCCAGCTCGGTCAGTAGATTGCGGATAGGAGTGTATTTCAGGTCGCGGTCATGCTTGTGGTCGGTGATACACACCATGTTACCGCGCGCGGAATGGATATCGGCGATACCCCAGATGTGCTGCCCTAGCGTAAACAGTTCCTGTGCGCGGCGTGTGTGGTGGTCGGCGGCGTCACGCGTCATGAAATCCACGGGGATACGGTTCATGTCCGGCAGCAGGCGGCCATCACCGGCAAGGCCACAGCGATAGGCGTCGCGCGTTTCCTGCCGCGCATGCGGGTCTTTCAGGTAAGCATCGAAATATTGGGCAGCGGCCAGCGGGTTGCCGATAGCACCGATAACGGGTTTTGCGAGCAGCCCTGCTTCGGATAGCGCCATGGCCAGCGCGATGCCCGCGAGACCCGGCGGCTCGTTGCCGTGCATTTGCGCCAGAATCATGAACGGTGCGCCTTGTTCTTTTGCGGGAATCGTGAATGCGGCGGGAATGATTTTTCCGTCAATGGTGATGCTGCTTTGCGCTACAATATCGAATATTTTTTTAAGATCATGAATCATAAGCGCTTTTTTGAAAAAAGCGGCATGAAAAGCGCTGCTGTTGGCGCAGGCGGAAAAATCATGGTTGAAAATGTCGCGTAAAAGCTGCCCTATAGTCGTCATGTCACCCATCGTAAACGATAGCATTCAGGAAGTCATCTTTGTTGGTATGCCCGGCCCAACGCACCATTACAGCGGGCTGTCAGTGGACAACGTGGCTTCAAGCATCAATCGCGGCAATATTTCTAACCCAAGGCAGGCGGCATTGCAAGGGCTTGACCTTGTGCGCTTGCTCACGTCATTGGGTATTACGGCGGCGATTCTGCCGCCACAGTTGCGCCCGCATTTGCCGCTTTTACGCTATCATTTTTCCGGTAATGATGAATCGGTGATATTGCAGGCAGCGCGCAAGTCGGAAGGCTTGCTGGAGAGTGCCTCGTCGTCGTCGGCGATGTGGGTGGCCAATGCCGCCACCGCCACGCCGGGCATCGATGCCAAGGACGGCAAGCTGCACCTGACCACCGCCAATCTGTTCACCAATGTTCACCGCCGTATTGAGGCAGAAGATACGCACCGTGTGCTTTCCGCAATTTTTGCCGATGTGCCGGACAGTATCGTGCATGCGCCGCTGTCGGCAGCGGCTGGCCTGAAGGACGAGGGTGCGGCCAACCATATGCGCCTGTCGCCCAGCCAGGATGAGCTAGGCCTGCATATATTTGTGTATGGATCAGACGGGCGCTCGCGTGATCCGGAAACGGCGCGCCAGACTATTTCGGCTTCGCGCGCGGTAAAAGCCCTGCACGGTATCAGTGACGCGCAGGCGCTGTTTATGCGCCAGAATCCGGCGGTGATTGAGCAGGGTGTGTTCCATAATGACGTGATTGCGGTGAGCAACGAAAACCTGCTTTTGGTGCATGAAAAAGCCTATGACGGCGAAAGTCACAGCATGGAAGTGATAGAACACGCCTACGCAGAATTGCACCCGGGCCGCAAACTCAACATAATCATGATTGGCGAAAAGGATTTGTCGGTATCGGAGGCGGTGCATACCTATTTCTTCAACAGCCAGATTGTCAGCAAGCGCGGTGGCGGTATGGCGCTGATTGCGCCCATAGAAGTAAAAGAATTATATGGCGGTAAGGCAGCTTCAATCATGGAGCGCATTTGTGCGGCGCGTGACAACCCGATTGAAGAGATGCATTTCATCGATCTGCGCCAGAGCATGCGCAATGGCGGTGGCCCTGCCTGCCTGCGTATGCGTGTGCCGATGACGGATGTGCAGCGCTTGGCGCTGGCTGGCGGTGCTGCCAATGTCGTTGCCAGCGATGCGCTGCTGGAAGGGATTGAAGGTATTATCGAATCATTTTACCCCGAGAGGCTCTATCCCAGCGATGTAGGCAACCCCGACCTCTACCATTGTTGCCAGCATGTGCTGGGTGAAATGGAAAAGCTTATGCGCCTTCCCCTGCTTTCGGGGGCGTCTGGGACGCTGGCGTCTGCGGCGCCGATGGCTTAGCCGGAAGCCGTGCAAAAAACGGGTCGGTGATAATAGTCGAAAGGCAGGATAAAAACCACAGCGGCAAGTAAAGCGCGAGCGGGAAGGCAATGCGCGATTTGTTACGCGCCAGCCCGCTCATCATGAGCAGCGCCGCCTTGTCGGCATCCATAATAAAGGGCATGCGGAAATCATTGACCTCGGTCATCGGCGTGTGGATATAGCCCGGGCAGATGACGCTGACCTTTACACCGTGTTTGCCCAGCCAGCCGCGCAATGCCTCGCCGTAACCGCGCACGCAGATTTTGCTGGCGCTGTAAGCGGGGCAGCTGGGCAGCCCGCGTATGCCTGCCAGTGACGACATGACGGCAATCTGGCCGCTTTTGCGCGCCACCATGCGCGGAATCAGAGGCTGTACTGTGTTGATGACACCGTCGATATTGGTGGCAAAAATCTGGCGTACCTGCTCGGCGGATTCCATGCCGCCGCCCGTGCCTGCAGAGATACCTGCATTGGCAATCACGAGGTCGATGGGGGTTTTCGTATCAATGTCTTCCAGCCAGCGCTGCATATTATCCTTGTCGGTGACATCGAGGATGCGTGTATGCACTACCGCCTGTTTCTTGCGGCAGCTGTTCGCTATTTCCTCAAGCCGTGCAGGGTGACGGCCCTGAAGGTATAAATGCACGCTGGGGGCGGCATAACGCCTTGCCAAAGCAGCGCCAATACCGCTGCTTGCTCCTGTAATTACAATATTTTGTGGATTTTTCATAGAAAAGTAACCAATTATTAGTCATACTGGTAAGTAATTCATCACTTCAGTAGCAAATGACAATCAAAATTAACAGCAGGAAATCATGAATAGTCCCAAGTCTTTATGCGTCTTTTGTGGCGCGTCCAATAGTGTTGACAAAAAATTCCTCGATATCGGTGCAGAATTCGGAACGATGCTGGCGAAAAGGGACATCACCCTTGTGTATGGCGGTGGCGATTGCGGCGTAATGGGCGCTATTGCCAATTCCACCATGAAAACCGGCGGACATGTGACCGGCGTGTTTCCTGTCAGCTTACGCAATATCGAAAACGAGCATCAGTCGCTCACTGAAATCATCATCGTGAACACCATGCATGAACGCAAGCAGTGCATGTTCGAGCGCTCGGATGCGTTTATTATATTCCCCGGCGGCTTTGGTACCATGGACGAGATGTTCGAAATCCTGACATGGAAACAGCTACTGCTGCACAACAAGCCGATTGTGATTTTCAACTACCAGCATTACTGGGATCCGCTGATCGCGCTGATGCACAGCATCATCGAAAACCGTTTTGCCAAGCCAGAAACCGCCAGCTTCTTCCATGTGGTGACCGAGCTGGAACAGATTATCGATGTGCTTGAGGGCGATAATACCTAAAACAGCTTGATCGCAACGCTCAGTCCCTCCTGCGTCGGCAGGATGGTGGACATATAGTGTTTGGCATCGGCCAGCCTTTCATTGAAGCGGCGCATTTCTTTCCATGTGGTGGGGGCAACGCCCTCAGGCGGTGAATCCTGCCAGACGGCGCCGAACAGGAACGTATTATCGGCCACAATCAGCCCGCCCTTGCGCACATGTGTTTCCGCCCAGTCAAGATAATGGTTATAGCTGATTTTATCGGCATCGATGAACACCATGTCCAGCGGTGTTTTCTTGAAATCGGGATTGGCGGAAAGCCTCGGCAGCAATTCCCGCGCGTCGCCCTCGAGCATGGTGATTTTATGTTTTACCTCTGATTTTGAAAAAGACTCACGCGCCATGGCGATATGCTGCGGTTCCTTGTTCAGCGTGGTGATATGCCCGCCTTCCGGCAGGGCGCGCGCCATCCACAGGGTGGAATAACCCGCCAGTGTGCCGATTTCGACAATGGTGCGTATCTCTCTGAGCGCTATCAGCAATTGCAGCAGCTTGCCCTCGTCGGCGCCGATATGAATGTCCATATTGATGGACTTCAGGCGGTTATCAATACCCTCCAGCAAGCTGTCTTGCGCGGCGTAGAGGCTACGGATATAGTGGGTGGCAGGAGTGGGTTGCCGTGACATGGCGGGTACCTCGCATAATAATTTTTTGTTATCATAACCTATATTTGAGAGCTGCCAATGGCTGTTGCATATACCGCAGAAGCGCCAAGTATTTCGCTGACCGGACGCCCGTGGATACTGCGCGAGGCCGATGACCGGCAGGTGCTGGCCATGGTGCAGAAGCACGGCCTGCCGGAGATGCTCTCGCGCATATTGGTAGCGCGCGGCGTCGGGCTGGAGGAGGTGGAGGATTTCATGAATCCCAGCCTGAAAGCATTGATGCCTGACCCATCGCACCTGCTGGATATGGACGCGGCAAGTGCGCGTGTGGCGCAAGCGGTAATGGCGGGCGAGCGCATGGCCATATTCGGTGATTATGATGTGGACGGCGCGACGTCTTCGGCGCTGCTGGTGCATTTCATGCGGGCGCTGGGGGGGGAGCCGATAGTCTATATTCCTGACCGCATGAAGGAAGGCTATGGTCCGAATACAGCGGCGCTGCTTTCATTGAAAGAGCGCGGTGCGTCGCTGGTGATTACGGTGGATTGCGGCACGCTGTCGTTTGAGCCGCTGGAGGCTGCGCATCAGGCGGGGGTGGACGTGATTGTAATCGACCACCATCAGGGCGAGGCGAGGCTGCCCAAGGCCTATGCTGTGGTTAACCCCAACCGGCTGGACGAAAGCTCGCCGCATCGCCACCTTGCTGCCGTGGGGGTGAGTTTTTTGCTGGCGGTGGCGGTCAATCGCTGTTTACGCGCGCAGGGCTGGTTCGAGGGAAAGCGCGAACCGGATTTGCGCCAGTGGCTGGATATTGTGGCACTGGGTACGGTGTGCGACGTGGTGCCGCTGGTGGGCGTCAACCGCGCGCTGGTGGCGCAGGGCCTGAAAGTGATGGCGGGGCGTGGCAATCTCGGCATGCGTACCATGCTGGACATGGCCAAGATTGATGACCGGCCGGGTGTGTACCATGCCGGTTTTGTGCTGGGGCCGCGTATCAATGCCGGTGGCCGCGTGGGTAAATCAGACCTTGGCGTGCGGCTGCTGACGTCGCAGGATGAAACAGAAGCGCAAGGTCTTGCCAAAGAGTTGGAACAATATAATGCCGAGCGCAAGGCTATTGAAGCCGCCGTTCTGGAAGAGGCACAACTACAGGCCGAACGGCTGGATGAAGGCAGCCCGATGATACTGGTCAGTGGGCAGGGTTGGCACCCGGGGGTAATTGGCATTGTAGCGGGCAGGCTCAAGGAGCGCTTCCACAAGCCGGTGGCGGTGCTGGGGGTTGAAGGAGGCATCGGCAAGGCGTCGGCACGCTCGGTCACGGGATTTGATTTTGGCGCTGCCGTGATTGCGGCACGGGATATGGGCCTGCTGCTGGCGGGTGGCGGCCATGCCATGGCGGCGGGTTTTAGCGTGGAAGAGGACAAAATTCCTGCGCTTGCCGAGTTCCTGTCAACACGGGTGCGCGCGCAAGTGAAGGATACGGTTGCGCAGAAACGCCTGTTCCTTGATTGTATGCTGGGTGTTTCCGGCGCGACAGCGGAACTGGTGGAACAGATGGAACGGCTGGGGCCGTTCGGCCAAGCCAATCCGAATATACGTGTGGTTATTCAAAATGTTGTAAACCTAAAACCGGACGTGGTCGGGCAAGACCATATACGTACCCTGCTGGTGGATCGCCTTAGCAATGCACGGCTTTCGGCTATTTCTTTCCGCTGCGTTGGTACAAGCCTTGGCGAGGCGCTGCTTTCTACGCGCGGACAGGTGCTTGATGTGGCTGGACAATTGCGGCTTCAGGACTGGAACGGCAAGCAGAGCCTTAGTTTCCAGATTGATGACATTGCCCGCACATCCATGCAGCCGGAAGGTTAATAATTCACGTGTTATTTTTGCCCATTATTTTTGGGTTATGTTTTTTGGCGATTGGTGCTAAACACAACGTTCTGTAAAATATTCTAACCATTGCATAAAGGGCAAAAGTGGCGTCAGCACTCGTCATTGCATTGCGCAAGTTCAAGCGGCCAAGCATTATTCCCGGCTTTGGCCTGACCCTTGGCTTCACCCTCTTCTATCTGGCGGTTGTCGTTATCATCCCGCTATCCGGCCTGTTTATCAAAACGGCGACCCTGAACCTTGACCAGTTCTGGGAAGCGGTAGCCAGCGAGCGCGTGATGCATGCCTACCGTATCAGTTTCGGTTTGTCGTTTCTGGCAGCCCTTATCAATTGTTTTTTCGGCCTGATTCTGGCGTGGATACTGGCGCGCTACACCTTCCCGTTCAAGAAGCTGGTGGACGCCATGGTTGATTTACCGTTCGCGCTGCCGACGGCGGTGGCGGGTATTGCACTGACCGCGCTTTATGCGCCGCAGGGGTGGCTGGGGCAGTATCTGGTGCCGATGGGTATCAAGGTGGCCTTTACGCCGCTGGGTATATTGATGGCGCTGGTATTCGTTGGCTTGCCGTTTGTGGTGCGCACGGTGCAGCCCATCCTGCAGGATACCGATCGCGAAATCGAGGAAGCTGCCATGAGCCTTGGCGCCACGCGCTGGCAGACTTTCTGGAAAGTGATTTTCCCCAGCATTATACCGGCTTTGCTGACCGGCTTTGCCATGTCGTTTGCACGCGGGCTGGGCGAATATGGCTCGGTGATTTTCATTGCCGGTAATATACCCAAAGTGTCGGAAATTGTGCCGCTGGTGATTGTCACCAAGCTGGAGCAGTATGACTATGCTGGTGCCACGGCCATTGCCTGTGTAATGCTGGTAGCATCATTCATTTTGCTTTTTATCATCAACCTGCTGCAATCATGGGCGGGTACCAGATCAGCGAAGGATACGGATTAACGCTATGGCAAAGCAAGCTATGCAAAGCCCATCGCCCACCAGTGAGCCGTTCTGGATACGCGCGCTGCTGATGAGTCTTGGCCTGAGCTTCATGGCCGTGCTTGTGCTGTTGCCGATGGCAGCGGTGTTTGCCGAGGCGTTTCGCGATGGCTGGCAGGCCTACACCGATGCGCTGGTGCAGGAATATGCGGTCTCTGCCATCAAGCTGACGCTGCTGGTAGCGGCTATTGCCGTGCCGCTCAATGTTGTGTTTGGTGTGGCGGCGTCATGGGCGATTGCCAAATTCGAGTTCAAGGGCAAGCGCCTGCTACTCACTTTCATCGATCTTCCATTTTCCGTATCACCTGTGATTTCCGGCGTGATTTATGTGTTGTTGTTTGGCTCGCACAGCTTGCTGGGCGAGTGGCTGGCGGAAAATGACATACAGATAGTGTTTGCCGTGCCGGGTATAGTGATAGCCACTATTTTCGTGACCTTTCCGTTTGTCGCACGCGAACTTATACCGCTGATGGAAGAGCAGGGCAGTGAAGAAGAAGAGGCCGCCATCATGCTTGGCGCTAGCGGTTTTCGTACATTCATGACTGTCACATTGCCTAATATCAAATGGGGTCTGCTGTATGGCGTGCTACTCTGTAACGCGCGCGCCATGGGCGAATTTGGCGCTGTATCAGTGGTTTCCGGCCATATACGCGGCCAGACGAATACCATTCCACTGCATGTGGAAATTTTGTATAACGAGTATAACTTTGTGGCGGCGTTTGCCGTGGCGTCGGTATTGACCATACTGGCGTTGGTGACGCTCTTGCTCAAGTGCCTGATTGAATTTAGATTTGCCCCGGAGATGAAGGGATAACATGACGATTGAAGTAAAAAACTTGCGCAAGAGCTTTGGCGATTTTAATGCGCTTAATGACGTAAACCTCAAAGTCAATGACGGTGAGCTGGTAGCGCTGCTTGGGCCATCGGGTTCTGGTAAGACGACACTGCTGCGCATTATTGCCGGCCTTGAATTTCCTGATGCGGGGCAGGTGCTGATTGACGGCAAGGAAGCAACCGAGAAGCATGTGCAGGAACGTCATGTCGGGTTCGTGTTCCAGCATTACGCGCTGTTCCGCCACATGACGGTGTTTGACAATGTCGCCTTTGGCCTGCGCGTGCGCCCTGCGCATGTGCGCCATTCCAAAGCTGAAATTTATGACCGCGTGATGTCGTTGCTGAAACTGGTGCATCTTGATAAATTCTACGATCGCTACCCTTCCCAGCTTTCCGGCGGGCAAAGGCAGCGTGTGGCGCTGGCGCGTTCACTGGCAGTCGAGCCGAAACTACTGCTGCTCGACGAGCCGTTTGGCGCACTCGATGCCAAGGTGCGCAAGGAACTGCGCCGCTGGCTTCGCCGCTTGCATGACGATATTCACATCACCAGCATCTTCGTGACACATGATCAGGAAGAGGCGATGGAAGTGTCTGACCGCGTGGTGGTGATGAACCATGGAAAAATCGAGCAGGTGGGAACGCCGGAAGAAGTGTATCACCAGCCCAGCAACGGCTTTGTTTATGACTTTCTTGGCAACTATAACGAGTTCTTCGGATGGAAAGACGATAACGGCACCGTGCATCTGGCCGAGGATGACTTATGGGAATCCCAGCAATCAGCGGCTGTTGCTATCCCTGAGACAGGAAAAGCCCATTGGCTGAACCGCTATCCGGAACTGGTGGGGGCGATACGCAAGGTCGTTCCCGGTTTCCCGCTGCCTGCGGCGGGAGGAAATATTGCTATCAGCAACGCTCGCAGGACACGTGCGCAGATGCGCTCCCTGCTTGCCGAGCGTGGTATTCCGGTGCGTGTGTTCGCCCGCCCGCACGAAATGTATGTGACCAAAATTCCGGACGAGGAAAACGAATATATACCGGTAGAGGTGATTCACTTAAATCCGGCAGGGCCGTTGGCTAAAATCGAGCTGCAGCGCAAAAACGGCTCTATCCTGCAGGCGGAAGTGCCCAAGACCATTATTGACTCGCTTAATATACGCCGCCATGATCAGGTGTTCGTGCGGCCCAAAAACACACGGGTATTCGAGTGAAGTTCAGCAAAAAGGACATTCCCAACTACCTGACGTATTTCCGTATTGCGGTTATTCCTGCGTTAGTGCTGGTGTTTCCGTGGTCGTACAAATTGCCGGCACTGTTATTTGCTGTGGCCAGCATCACTGACTGGCTGGACGGCTATGTCGCGCGCATCTGGCAGGCGCAGTCGAATATCGGCCGTTTCCTTGACCCGATTGCCGACAAGCTGCTGGTGGCGACAGCCCTTATGCTGCTGGTGCAGGCGGACCGTGCAGATTTGCTACCTGCAATTGCAATTGTCTGCCGCGAGATTCTGGTTTCCGGCTTGCGCGAGTTCCTTGCCGAAATCCGTATCGGCCTGCCTGTTTCTAAATTGTCGAAATTCAAGACGGCAGCGCAGATGGGCGCTATTTTCTTCCTGCTGCTGGGCAAGGGCGGCCCCGAATGGCTACATAGCGACATACTGGGCAGCGTATTGCTATGGATTGCGGCGCTGCTGACGCTGGTGACCGGCTATGCCTATGTCAAGACAGGCCTGCTGCACATAGCAGGCGAAGACAAGCCAGCACCGGAAAAAACACCGTCAAACGTAACTCCTGAAGATTACGCTGCTAGCGAATAGACTGCTTACGCTGCCATTTGTGCGGACGTGACCAGTGCGCTGTAATCGGTCATCAGCTGCTTGGTAATCGGGCCGACAGGGAATTTCTGGTCGCCGATTTGCCCGATGGGAGTTACTTCGGCAGCGCTTCCGGTCAGGAAGGTTTCGCTGGCGTTTTTCATCTCCTCGGGCATGATGTGGCGCTCTACCACCTTAATGCCCCGTTTGCGAGCCAGATCCATCACTGTGCGGCGGGTGATGCCGTCCAGAAAGCAATCCGGTGTCGGGGTGTGCAATTCGCCGTTATAGACAAAAAACAAGTTGGCACCGGTGGCTTCGGCGATATAACCACGATAGTCGAGCATCACGGCGTCGTTGAAGCCCTCCGATTCGGCTTTATGCTTGCTTAAGGTGCAGATCATGTAGAGGCCCGCCGCTTTGCTGGCGAAAGGCGCCATGTTCGGGGCGGGGCGTGTCCACTGCGACATCTGGAGCTTTACGCCGCGCTCCACCACTTCCTTATTGAACATGGCTGGCCAGTCCCATGCGGCGATAGCCACATGGATTTTGCTTTTCTGTGCGGCGACCGCCATCATCTCGGAGCCGCGCCATGCGACGGGGCGGAAATAGCCGTTGACGATGTTGTTCTTCCTCAGCACTTCCTCTTTGGCTTTGATGATCTCGTCAATGCTATAGGGAACCTTGAAACCCAGCAGCTCACCGGATTTATGAAAGCGCTCGGCATGTTCGCGCGATTTGAAAATGCGGCCGTTATAGGCGCGTTCGCCTTCGAACACGCAGGAACCGTAGTGCAGGCCGTGGGTGAGTACATGGATTTTCGCATCGCGCCAGGGGATGATTTTACCGTCCATCCATATAAAACCGTCGCGGTCGTCAAAAGGTATCAAAGACATGAATTTATTCCTGCTTTCTAGCTGGCCTTATGCTTCCAGTACGATTGCAGAGACCTGACGGCCATACACAGGTTCTGCACGCAGGCAGGCCCGCCGGTAGCTGAAAAAGTCCCCCTCTTCACGGCAGGTGTCGCGAGCAAGCACATTTACCTGAGAAATACCCGCTTTGGCAAGACGGTTTTCAGCGTAGGATTTGAGGTCAAACATATAGTGGTTTGCGCGTTCGCCATCCATAAAATAATCTCTGTTTTCAAAACCTTCAGAGATGAAGCGGTCGCGGAACTCGGCGCCCACCTCGTAGGATTCCTGCGCTATAGCCGGCCCAAGAGTAGCAAAAATATCCTGCCGTCTTGCGCCAAGGCCCACCATGGCATCAATGGTAGCCTCCATCACGCCGCTGATAGCACCTTTCCAGCCTGCGTGCGCTGCCCCGATAACGCTGCCTCTGCTATCAGCGAATAATATTGGCAGGCAATCGGCGGTCAGTATGCCAAGGATAATGCCGGGTGTTCTGGTGACCAGCGCGTCGGCTTCCGGCGCGTCGCGCCATGCCCATGCGTGATCCAGCACCACAGCGCGCGGGCTGTGAATCTGGTAGGCGGTGCATAATGCATCGCTGTTTTGACCCAGTGCCGCTGCGACGCGTGCGCGGTTTTCTGCGACGATTTCGACATCATCGCCTGAACCGAATCCGCAATTAAGCGAGCTGTACAGGCCACTGCTGACGCCGCCCTTGCGTGTGAAAAAACCGTGGCGCACGCCGCTGCATGCGGCGAGCGTGGGGCAGGTGATTTCATAAGAGTCCTGTACAATCTGCATTTAAAATCCGTCTGGATGCGGGTGGTCAGGATGGGCAACGCATAATGCCTTGAACAAGTCACCCATCGCATCGGGTGATGTTAGCCGTTCCAGCCCTGAAATCATAGCGGATTTCTGCGCAACGGTCGCATCCTTGCATAGAGCCTTCAGGCGCAGGTCGGCACCCAGCCTCTCGAGGAACCTGCCCTGCGGTGCAACGGGAAAACGGATAGCGCCTTTTGTCACCGCTGCATTCGCCAGTGCATCAAAATCGACATGGGCGCTTAGATCGGCAGCGCCCGGCGCTTCCAGCACGGGGTGGAAACTATGCGCCTTTACCGCTTGCAGGGTGTCAGCGCACGTGCCGCCCGTATAACCGTAATCAATAATCAGTGCCGCGCCGCCGCGCTCTTTCAGGCGCGTTCCTATCATATGCATGACCTGTATGGAAGGCTCGCTATATTCATAGATGTTTTCTGACACCGGCAGTTTTTTCAGCGCTGCAGGCGGTTTGGCTGCTACCATGGTGAAGGCGAGTTTTCCTTCCTTATCCAGCGTTATCATGCGTTCCTGCCAGCCTTTTTTCGTATGCACATACTGGCGTATGGGCAGTGCGTCAAAAAATTCATTTGCTACCAGCAGTAATGGCCGGTCGGGTACGGTGTCCAGCCCGTCATGCCAGTGCAGGCTGAGATGTGCGCCTGCCAGCGTACTCCATTGTTTTTGTTTCAGCGTCGGGCTGGTTTCCACCATATGCACGGAGATTGCGTCATGGAAATCGGGAATCTTGCGTGTGGCGCGCAATATGTCGGCCATCAGCGTGCCGTGGCCGGGGCCGAGTTCCACCAGCGCCATGCCGGAATTGCCTGCTATTTCCCATTGCATGGCCATCCATGCGCCAATCAGCTCGCCGAATATCTGGCTGATTTCCGGCGCGGTGGTGAAGTCACCTTTTGCGCCCAGCGGGTCGTTGCGTGTGTAATAGCCATAGTCAGGGTGTTGCAGTGCCAGCTGCATATAGTCAGCAACAGTGATGGGTCCGTGCTTTTTTATCTGCTGCTGTATCAGGGCAGACAGGCTCATGCTGCTTTATGGGTGATTGTTGCGTAAGCAGGCGGTTTGCGGAATATCAGGTACAGTCCGTAAGCAAGCATAGGCAGGCACAGCAGCTGCCCCATGGTGACAAAACCGAACAGGTAGCCGAGGAAATCGTCCGGCTCGCGGAAGAATTCCACAATCATGCGTGCTACTGCATAGCCCGCGATGAACGTGCCGCCAAGCATACCCGGTTTGTCGCGTGCGTTGGTGTATTTGAGCATGTAATACAGAATGCCGAACAGCACAACACCCTCGAGTGCCGCTTCATAAAGCTGGCTGGGGTGGCGAGGAAGGTCACCTCCTCCTGGAAACACAATGCCCCACGGCGCATCGGTGACGCGGCCATAGAGTTCGCCATTGATAAAATTGGCCAGCCTGCCGAAGAAAAGCCCAATCGGCGCAGCACAGGCGATGATGTCGATGAGCTGGAAAAAGCGCATCTTGTGCCTGCGCGCAAACAGGATGAAGGCGATGATGACGCCGAGCAGCCCACCATGGAACGACATGCCGCCTTCCCATAAATGTAGTGTCTGGCTTGGGTTCTCAAGGTAATAGCCAGGTTTGTAGAACAGTACATAACCCAGCCTGCCGCCGCCTACTACTCCGATGACTGCCCATGTAATAATGTCGTCCAGCGCGTTCTTGCTTAAATTGGGGATGGGTTTGCGTGCATGTTCGCGTGCCACATACCACCAGCCGATGACAATGCCGGCGATATAGGCCAGCGAATACCAGCGTATAGCCAGCGTTATGTCCAGATAGGGAATTGGCCCGAGGTAAAGGGCAACAGGATCGATTGTCGGGAAGGCAATGGCCATCAGCTACACCTAGGCGGTTACTTTATCGTTCAAGTAGGGGATAATAGGAGAAGGCGTTGTGATGGCAAGGGATTTAGCCAGTACAGGTGACTAGTATTCGTCCCAGCTCTTTTTTTCCGTGACGGTAACGGCAGCCATAGGCGGTGCGGAAGGCTTTGTATCAAGTATTTTATAGGTGCTGGCAATTTCTGCACGCACGTCATCACTGGGTTCGCCACGGCCTGCGGCAATGATCGTGCCGAAATCATTGGGGCTGAACATCTTGCCCACCTGTATGGCAAGTTTTAATTTATCAAGGCCACCGAGTGTAATCTTGAGATAGGAATATATCTTATCGCCGAAGGAATTCTTGCCGTACATGAGAAGCACAACGTATTTTTCTGGGTCGTTCCTTGGGTCTATTTCCGATGACGACGCGCTGCTTGCTGGCGGCACGCTGCTGGCGGTAGGACGTTGGCTGCCTGTAGCCGATGGCGTTTCAGTTGCAGCAGCACTCCCACCAGCGGCAGGCTTTTTATCATCGCCTGAGCCGTCTTTGCCAAATAAAGTCTTGTTAATCCAATTAGCCGTCATGCCTGCGCGTTCTATAACCAGTCGATAAAAAACGATTAACTATGATATTTTATATCATAGTTACTTAAAAAGTATCAAAAAACTACACGTTTAAGGGAGATTATTGTAAATTACTTAAGGCTTTATGAACAAAAACCCCTGAAAGGCATGAATAAAACCGTTGTCTAGATTCGGTTCCTAGCCTAGTTGCCTTTAACCATGCCGCTCTGCTGAGCAACATTGGTATTCATGGCCTTATCATCCAGAACAGGGCCACCCGTGCCGCTAACAGTTACCATTTCCAGATTTTTAATGGCGCCGAAATTCACGCCTTCACTCTGTGCGGCCTGCATTGTCGTTACCCTGTCCTTTGACTGTGAGAACGTCGCAACATCTGCCTGCATAGCCTGTGATGCGCCTGCGATACCTTCGATAGACCATGAACCTGCTGCTGACAGGTCCGCTTTGAGATCTTGAGGAATGGATAATGCGGTCATAAATTTATCTTGTACTGTTTTCTGTTGATGACGCTTCTTACAGTTTCATACTATCGAAAACGGGAGGGGGCATCAAACCCTAAGGAACAGGAGGGCGGTTATTTCACCGAGCTGTCATGGTCTTGTAACGCAACTGTAACATAGGTTAAACACGACTGTAAGAAAGCGGGTAAATAAGCACTTTTTAGACTGTTGCTAGCCTGTGGATAGATAGTATTTTAGCTAATTTTTATAGGGTTTTAGCAGGGAGATGGTGTATAAACCCATGGATTTATACGGCTGTTCCACCCACCGTTAGCTTCTCTATGAGAAGTGTGGGTTGTCCGACACCCACTGGCACGCTCTGGCCTGCCTTGCCGCACGTGCCGATGCCTTCATCAAGCGCCATATCATTACCAATAGCGGTGACGCGCGTTAATGCATCGGGGCCGTTTCCTATCAGCGTTGCGCCTTTAAGCGGTGAGGTGATTTTGCCATCTTCTATAAGATAGGCTTCCGAGGCGGAGAAAACGAATTTACCGGATGTAATATCCACCTGCCCGCCGCCAAGGTGCGAGGCATAGATACCTCGCTTTACCGAGGCAATAATATCGTCCGGTTTATCCTTGCCGCCTAACATGTAAGTATTGGTCATGCGCGGCATGGGCTGGCTGGCGAAATCCTCGCGCCTTCCATTGCCGGTGGCGCGCATATTCATCAGCCGCGCGTTCAGGCGGTCCTGAATATAGCCGGTGAGTATGCCGTCTTCGATAAGCACGGTGCGGCTGGTGGGCGTGCCTTCGTCATCAATCGAAAGTGAGCCGCGCAGGTTGGGGATAGTGCCGTCATCGACCACGGTGACGCCTTTGGATGCTACCTTTTGGCCCATGAGTCCGGCGAAAGCCGAGGTCTGCTTGCGGTTGAAATCGCCTTCCAGCCCGTGTCCTACGGCTTCGTGCAACAGCACGCCGCACCAGCCCGGGCCAAGCACAACCGGCATTTCACCTGCCGGAGCAGGAATGGATTCAAGGTTAACCAGTGCCTGCCGTAGCGCCTCGTCTGCCATTTTCTTCCAGCCTGCTTCACTGATATATTGCGCGTAAGATGTGCGTCCGCCTGCGCCGGAAGATCCGGTTTCCATACGTCCGTCTTTTTCCACCAGCACATTGATGTTGAGGCGCACAAGCGGGCGTATGTCGCCAGCCATGTTGCCGTCGGCTTTTATTATCTGTACTGCCTGCCAGTGGCCGCTTAAGCTGACGGATACTTGCTTTACATGGGGATTTTTAGCACGCACATAAGCGTCAATTTGTTGCAGCAGCTCCACCTTTTTCTCAAAGGCGACCTCTTTTAACGGATTGACGTCGGCGTATAGTTGGCGGTTGGTGCCAAAGGGCGGCGGGGTGAGGGCCTGCACGCCCGACTGTCCGTAATGAACCAAACGTGCTGTGGCAATGGCGCGTTTTATGGCGTCTTCACTCAGTTCCGA
Source organism: Alphaproteobacteria bacterium (assembly GCA_020049775.1). Taxonomy (GTDB): domain Bacteria; phylum Pseudomonadota; class Alphaproteobacteria; order Rickettsiales; family SXRF01; genus JAGVKI01. The sequence continues at coordinate 218,958 of JAGVLO010000003.1, forward strand.
GGCATGGGCGTAGGCACTGGCTTCACCAAGCACCGAGCGCAGGCCAAAACCCTGCGAGGTATTAAAGCTGGCATTACGCAGTTTGCCGTCGTCAAAACTCAGGCTTTCGGCCTGTGCGTATTCAAGGAAAAGTTCGCCGTCGTCCATGCCTTCCAGCGCGGTGGCGACCATTTTGCCCACACGGTGCTTGTCCATGCCGGTGCGGCGGTAAAAGAGTTCGTCGGGCGAGGGGGTATCGTTCATAGGAGCATTACAAGTAATATTATTAAAATAATCAACTATATAGAATATCTAATGCAGCATACAAAAATCATTGCGCTTGGGGCAAGGAAAGATTACAAAACGCATGGTTTGGTCCACCAATTAATAGGTTACGAATGAAAAAACTGTTATTGCCCGTTGCTTTGGCTGCATTTGCCGCATTTGCCTGTAACGCGTTTGCCGCGCCCTATGAAAGTATCGCGAAGCCCTGGCAGCTGGGGTTTCACGAGCCTGCCAGTCCGGTGATGGAGAAACTCGATAAAGCGCATGATTTCCTGCTGGTGGTGATTACGGTTATTACCGTGTTTGTACTGGTGATGCTGACCTATATATGTATCCGCTTCCGCCGCAAGGCCAACCCTGTTCCTAGCAAGACCGCGCACAATACCAAGCTGGAAATTATCTGGACGGCCATTCCTATCCTTATTCTCGTAGTGATTGCCATCCCCACTTTACGCGTTCACTATTACATGCAAAATAACGTGGACGCGGAAATGACCATCAAGGCTGTGGGCCACCAATGGTATTGGCATTATGAATATCCTGACCATGGCGGCTTCAAGTTTGACAGCTATATGATTAAAGACGCCGACCTGAAACCTGGCGACCACCGCCTGCTTTCCGTGGATAACCGTATGGTTGTGCCGGTGAACACCAAAATCAAAATCCAGCTGACCGGCGCAGACGTTATCCATGCGTGGGCAATGCCCGCGTTTGGTGTGAAGCGTGACGCCGTTCCCGGCCGTCTCAATGAAACATGGTTTGAAGCCACCAAAATTGGCACTTTCTATGGCCAATGTTCGGAGTTGTGCGGTGTTGGCCACGGCTTCATGCCTATTGTGGTTGATGTAGTCAGCAAGGAAGAATTTGACGGCTGGGTGAAGAAAAAACAGCAGGAAGCAGGCGTTACTACCGCCGCTGCTGTCGCTGCGCCTAATGGCAAGGATTCTGAAAAGAAGCCTGCTGATGCCGCCAAAACCGAGAAATCCGCTCAATAAAATACAGCATTATTGCCAGTAACTGAATGTAAGAGGACCTATCTATGAATGCCGCAGCCCACCATACCCATGATGCGCATGACCACACACCGAAAGGCTGGAGACGCTGGCTGTACTCCACCAACCACAAGGACATCGGTATCATGTATCTGGTGTTTGCGTGTATTGCGGGTCTGATAGGCACGTTGTTTTCTGTGCTGCTGCGCATGCAGCTCGCACAGCCGGGCGGCACGCTGTTTGCCGACAATTACCAGATGTATAACGTGGTACTCACCGCCCATGCTTTTATCATGGTATTCTTTCTGGTAATGCCGGCACTGATTGGCGGCTTCGGCAATTTCTGCGTTCCCCTCATGATCGGTGCGCCGGATATGGCGTTTCCACGCATGAACAATATCAGCTTCTGGCTGCTACCTCCGGCATTTCTGCTGTTGCTTGGCTCTGCGTTTGTGGATGAGGGCGTAGGTGCGGGCTGGACGGTGTATCCGCCGCTATCGGGCATTGTGTCGCATCCGGGTATGTCAGTGGATATGGGTATTTTCTCCCTGCACCTTGCTGGTATTTCCTCTGTTTTAGGCGCCATCAATTTCATTGTTACCATCTTTAATATGCGCGCGCCGGGCATGAGCATGTTCAAGATGCCGCTCTTTCCGTGGGCGATTTTAATTACGGCGTTCCTGCTGCTGTTGGCGGTGCCGGTTCTTGCCGGTGCGATTACCATGCTGCTGACCGACCGCAATTTTGGCACGAGCTTTTTTGATCCGGCAGGCGGCGGCGACCCTGTGTTGTTCCAACACTTGTTCTGGTTCTTCGGCCATCCAGAAGTATATATTCTGATTTTGCCTGCGTTTGGCGTTATCAGCGAAGTGGTAGCTACTTTCTCGCGCAAGCCTATCTTTGGTTATCTGGGCATGGTGTTTGCCATGTCTGCCATTGGTTTCCTCGGCTTTATTGTGTGGGCGCACCATATGTTCACTGTCGGTTTGTCACCTGATACCATGGCTTACTACACCGTTGCCACCATGGTAATCGCCGTGCCGACCGGCATTAAAATCTTCTCGTGGATGGGTACGATGTGGTGTGGCTCTATCACCTTCCAGACACCTATGATGTTTGCTGTCGGCTTCATCTTTCTGTTCGTGCTAGGTGGCGTGACTGGCGTGGTGCTGGCGAATGCTGCTGTCGATATTCCGATGCAGGACACCTATTATGTAGTGGCGCATTTCCACTATGTGATGTCGCTGGGCGCTGTGTTTGGCATCTTTGCCGCTTTCTATTACTGGCTGGGCAAAATGAGCGGCTACCAGTATCCGGAATGGATGGGACAAGTGCATTTCTGGATGTTCTTCATTGGCGCTAACCTCACCTTCTTCCCGCAGCATTTCCTTGGCCTTGCAGGGATGCCGCGCCGTATCCCCGATTATCCCGACGTGTATGCCGACTGGAATTATATCTCTTCCATCGGTTCATACATCTCCGGTGCTTCGGCCATTTTCTTCCTGCTGTTGGTATGGCGCACATTCTCCGCTAAGGTGAAATGTCCGGAAAACCAGTGGGGCGAGGGCGCTACTACGCTGGAATGGACGCTGCCTTCACCGCCGCCGTTCCACACGTTTGAAACACAGCCTACCATTAAGTAAACATGTCATCTTCTGCTACATTCGCTGAATCGGCCCGTGTTTCCACGGTGAGTGATTATGTGACGCTGATGAAGCCCGGCGTGATGTCGCTGGTGGTGTTTACCGGCCTTGCCGGAATGTTGCTGGCCGAGCTGCACAGCGATGTGCCGTTCAACCTGTTCCAGCAGCTACTGACGCTGGCCTGTATTGCCCTTGGCTCTGGCGCGGGCGCGGCAATGAACATGTGGTATGACCGTGATATCGACAGCATCATGACGCGCACCCAGGCGCGGCCTGTGCCTGCGGGCCGTGTAGCACCGGACGATGCGCTGGCCTTTGGCCTGTTCATGGCGGCGGCATCGGTGATGCTGATGGCGCTGGCGCTCAATATGGTGGCGGCCCTGCTGCTTGCTGGCGCGATTGCATTTTATATTGGTATTTACACGATCTGGTTAAAACGCCGCACACCGCAAAATATTGTGATTGGCGGTGCGGCGGGCGCATTCCCGCCCATGATTGGCTGGGCGGCAGTAACCGGCGATGTATCACTTCAGGCGGTTATTCTGTTTGCTATCATCTTCCTGTGGACGCCGCCGCATTTCTGGGCTTTGGCGCTTTACCGCAATGGCGATTATGCGCGTGCAGGCGTGCCGATGATGCCGGTGGTAGCGGGCCCTGAAAGCACCAAGCGCCAGATGATAGCCTATACATGGCTGCTGGTGGCCATTACCCTGCTTTTACCCGTGCTGGGTATGGCAGGCTGGATATACAGCGTCTGCGCAGCCCTGCTGGGCGCGGCTTTCCTGTACCATACCTACAAACTGCGCTCGGATAATTCGGATAAATGGGCGCGTAAGACATTCGGCTTTTCCATTTATTATCTTTTTATGCTATACAGTGTGATGATGATGGACAGCTGGATTATGCAATATGTTGTACTGTCACGCTAATCGATAACGGAGTCCGCTATGGAAACGCATACGCCAACGGCTGCAGAAAAAGTCCAGATACTGGCTGATATTACCCAGAACACCATCTACCTGATGGGTGCGAGCTTCGTGCTTGGCAGCTTGTTTACCTTGCTTTTGCTGCTGATACTGGACTTCGTTCGCCGTAATAAGGGTCAGAAAATCTAGCAACGGCGGAAGTGCAGAATGGGGGCGTTGTGCCAAAGACCGAATTACACCATACGCAGAAACGCAAAAACCTGACCATGCTTTTGGTGCTGCTGGTGCTGATGGTGCTGCTTTTTGCCATCACGATGATGAAAATGACGCCTGCTTCATAGGGATTGCTGACCAGCCATGGTGTCTGTTGCTTCAAAGAAAAACCTGAGCCTTGCCATAAACCTCTGCACGATTGTCGTGGGCATGTTGCTGCTGACGGCGGCATCCGTGCCACTATACCGCCTGTTCTGCGATGTGACCGGTTACGGCGGAACCACGGCACGTGAAGAAGCGGGAAGCAAACCTGTGCCTGTGCTGGCGCGTGAGGTTACCATACGTTTCAATGCTGACATTGCGCCGGAACTGCCGTGGGAATTTCTGCCCGGGCAGCGGGAAGTGAAAATCAAGGTGGGCGAGCAGAAGCTTGTCTATTATACGGCACGTAACCGACTGAACATAGCCGTTAAAGGGACGGCCACCTATAATGTGCTGCCGTTCTCGGCGGGCAGCCATTTTGTAAAAATCGACTGCTTTTGTTTTCAGGAACAAACACTTGAAGCCAATCAAGAAGTCAGTATGCCCATTTTGTTTTACATCGACCCGGCCATTATGGATGACCATGAGCTGGATGACGTGAAAACAATTACGTTGTCATACACATTTTTTCCTGTAAAAACAGACCCATCAAAATAAAATACTGTACGAGTTTCTAAGGAGTTTCCAACAATGACACATCATGGGGTACATCACGGCGACAGTCATAGCCACCAGACCCATCCTTACCATTTGGTCAATCCCAGCCCATGGCCCGCACTTGGTGCGCTTTCCATGTTCATGGGAACGATGGGCGGTGCGATGTGGATGCACGGCAAGACGGGCGGCGGCTTCCTGGTGATCATTGGTTTTGCGCTGGTGCTTTACACCATGTATGTGTGGTGGCGCGATGTGGTGAAGGAAGCGCGTGAAGACAAGGCGCACACCGGTGCGGTGAGCCGTGGCCTGCGTGCAGGCATGGCGTTGTTCATTATCTCGGAAGTGCTGTTTTTCTCCGCATTTTTCTGGGCATTTTTCAATGCCAGCACATTGCCGGTTACCCCGCTTGCAGATACATGGGCGATTACTGATGGTGTATGGCCGCCCAAGGGTATCGAGCCGTTTGATCCGTGGCATTTGCCATTCCTAAACACGCTTATCCTGCTGCTGTCGGGTACGACCGTGACGTGGGCGCATCACGCCATCTTGCAGGGTAACAAGAGAGAAACCATTCAGGCGCTGTGGTACACGGTGATTCTGGGCGTTATCTTCACTGCTTGCCAGGCCTATGAATATTCGCATGCTGCCTTCGGCTTTAAAGACGGCGTCTATGCTTCCACCTTCTACATGGCGACCGGTTTCCACGGTTTCCACGTTCTGGTGGGTACTATCTTCCTTGCCGTGTGTTTAGGCCGCGCCTACAAGGGCCATTTCACGCCTGAAAAGCATCTGGGCTTCGAATTCGCCGCATGGTACTGGCATTTTGTGGACGTGGTGTGGTTGTTCCTCTTCGTATTTATTTACGGTGACATGGCTAACAAGCTGATGCCTGCGTTTGAAACCATCTTCACTGGCCTCAACACTATCATCATGGTTCTGGGCGCTACAGCGGTTGCCTGCTACTACAGCTACAAGAAGCTGGTATCCGGCGGTTTCACTACCCACCATTGATATACTGATATAAGGCGTGGAAACTAAACCACCCGTTTTTGGGCCGCCCGTTTCTTTATCACGTATCGTGCTGCGGGGCCGCTGCCCGCGCTGCGGGCAAGGCAAGCTTTATAGCGACCTGCTGACCATCGTGGATCAGTGCAGCGAATGTAAGCTTGATTTAAAACAGCATGAGCAGGGCGACGGTCCGGCCTTTTTCGGCATATTGATTGTCGGTGCGATTACTGCCATTGGTGCAGCGGTGGTGGAAATCAAATACCAACCACCTTTCTGGCTGCATGGTGCCATATGGGCGCCGTTTGTATTGATTGCGTCTGTAGTGTCACTGCGCTGGTTGAAGGCAGTGCTGATTGCTGTTCAATACCAGCTACGCAGGGACGATTTTAAAAGCTAAGACGTTACGCCTTTGCCTTCTTGCCTTTGCCAAGGGCGCTGACCTTGGAGCTACGCTCTACAATCGCTTCATAGGCCGCAAGTGCTGCCATATTCAGGATTTCCGACACGGTGGCATTCATATGCACGATTTGCGCCGGGCGCTGCAGGCCCAGTAATACCGGACCGATGGTCACGCCGTCGCCCAGTTCCTGCAACAGGTGCGAGGCAATATGCGCAGAATGCAGTCCGGGCATGACAAGTATGTTAGCCGGGCCGGTTAAACGGCAGAACGGATACAGGCTCATGATGTCCTTGTTGAGGGCAACGCCTGCCGACATTTCGCCGTCATACTCGAAATCCACTTTCATGTTGTCGAGGATTTTGACGGCGTCGCGGATGCGCGCTGATTTTTCACCCATCGGGTTGCCGAAGGTGGAATAAGACAGCAGTGCCACGCGCGGCTCGTGGCCGAGCTTGCGGGCCAACTGCGCAGTTTTAACAGCAATACGCGCCAGTTCTTCGGCTTCAGGCAGTTCGTTGACGGTGGTATCGCTGAAGAACAACGTGCGGCCTTTGGCAACAACGAGCGATATACCTTGTAATACTTCACCAGGTTTGGTGTCGATAACGCGGGTGATATTGTCGAGGCACACATGGTAATTACGGGTGGCGCCGGTCAGCATGGCATCGCCATTTCCGAGCGCTAGTTTGCACGCTGCGAAAATATTGCGATCGTTCTTCACCATACGCGCTACGTCGCGGTACAGGAAGCCATGGCGTTGCAGGCGCGGGTAGAGATAGTCGATATATTCATCGACATGCTTGCTGACGGCAGCGTTGGCTATCACGATATTCTGCTCGGACACGCCCATCTTTTTCATGGACGCCTGAATGCGCTCGGTGCGGCCAACCAGTACCGGTGTGCCGTAGCCATTGTCGCGCCATTGCACGGCAGCACGGATGATTTTTTCTTCTTCACCTTCGGCAAAAATCATGCGTTGCGGGTTGTCACGCAGCTTGTCGAAAATATGCTGCAGGCTGTTTGCTGTCGGGTCGCGGCGTGCAGCCAGTTCTTTTTTGTAGGTGGCGATGTCGATGATCGGCTTACGCGCAACTTTGGTGCGCATGGCGGCCTGCGCCACGGCGACAGGAACAGTTGTCATCAGGCGCGGATCGAATGGAGCGGGAATGATGTACTCCGGACCGAATTCCATCTGGCGGCCACCGTAGGCGGCGCTGACTTCTTCCGGCACTTCTTCGCGTGCCAGCGCAGCGATAGCTTCGGCAGCGGCGATTTTCATTTCCTCGTTGATCTGTGAGGCGCGGCAATCGAGCGCACCACGGAAGATGTAGGGGAAGCCCATCACGTTATTGACCTGGTTTGGATAATCCGAGCGGCCTGTGGCGATGATGGCGTCCTTGCGCACGGAGCGAACCTGCTCGGGCGTGATTTCCGGATCGGGGTTGGCCATGGCAAAAATAATCGGGTTTTTGGCCATGCTCGCCACCATTTCCTTGGTCACCGCGTCTTTAGAGGCCAGGCCAAGGAACAGGTCGGCACCTTCCATGGCTTCAGCCAGCGTGCGCTTCTTGGTTTTCACTGCGTGGGCGGATTTCCACTGGTTCATGCCTTCGGTGCGGCCTTCATAGATGACGCCTGTCTTGTCAACGAGCAGGGCGTTTTCATGTTTGATGCCCATGCGCTTGATGAGTTCCAGACATGCAATACCGGCAGAACCGGCACCGAGTACCACAACCTTGATGTCCTGAATTTTACGGTTGGTCAGGTGGGCGGCGTTGATAAGGCCGGCGGCGCAGATAATGGCGGTGCCGTGCTGGTCGTCGTGGAATACGGGGATATCCATGGCTTCGCGCAGGCGCTGTTCGATGATGAAACATTCGGGCGCTGCGATATCTTCCAGATTGATGCCGCCCCATGACGGGCCGAGCAGCCTGACGCAGTTGACGAATTCATCCACGTCACGCGTGTCAACTTCGATATCGATGCCGTCAATGTCGGCGAAGCGCTTGAAAAGAATTGCCTTGCCTTCCATTACGGGTTTGGAAGCTAACGCACCGAGATTGCCAAGGCCTAGTACGGCAGTGCCGTTGGAAATAACGGCTACGAAATTGCCGCGTGCCGTGTAGTCATAGGCTTTATCTGGGTCTTTCTGAATTTCAAGGCAGGGAATGGCGACGCCCGGGGAATAACCCAGCGACAGGTCGCGCTGCGTCATCAGCGGCTTGGTCGGCAGAATGGAAAGTTTGCCCGGTTGTCCTTCCGAGTGATAGGCAAGGGCTTCTTCGTTCGTGATAGGTTCTTTCTCTTTGGACATCGTTTCCGCTCTCAAATGGCAGCCGCTTTAACTGCATTGTGCAGTGCAGCATAAGTTTATGATTTTCAACAACGAACAGCCTTATTCCCACACAGACGGTGCGAATGCAAGGAAAATTTGCGTCTTTTAACGTGTCTGCTAGAGTCATTTTTACTGCGTCTTAATATCAAAAAGGAAAACTACAGATGCCCGCCGCCACGGTTTTATTCGCTAGCCTGTTGACACTGCTTTATCTTTACCTGACGCGTGAAGTTATTCGCCGCCGCCGCGCTTACCGTGTGGCCTATGGTTCGCCGGAAGATCATCCGGATTTGCAGCGTGCCATCCGCGCCCATGGCAACTTCCAGGAATACACACCACTGTTCCTGATAATGCTATATTTGCTTGAAACCAGTACAGGCATGACATGGCTATGTTACGTGTTCGGCCTAATATTTTTTTGCGGCCGCTTGTCGCATGCCTATTCGCTGCATGTTGCTGAGGCAAGGGGGTTAGCTTCAGGTGCGCGTGCTTCGGTAACGTTCCGTTTCCGTTTTTACGCCATGGCGCAGACACTGACCACGCTGGGCGTGATGGCGGGGCTGCTTTTATTCCAGTTTGCTATGCAGGCTATTGGCTAACCAATGCAACTTGCCGAAAAACCAGACTTTCCCGAGCCGCCACTATCCACTGCCACTCCGGCGATGCAGCAATATATGGCGCTTAAAAGCGCACACAAGGATTATCTGCTGTTTTACCGCATGGGGGATTTTTACGAACTGTTTTTTGATGATGCGGTAAAAGCTTCGCAGATACTTGATATTGCGCTAACCAAGCGCGGCAAGCATGCGGGTGAAGATATTCCCATGTGCGGCGTGCCTGTGCATAGCAGCGACATGTATCTCGAGCGCCTGATTGTATCAGGTTGCAAGGTGGCAGTGTGTGAGCAGATGGAAGATCCTGCCGAAGCCAAGAAGCGTGGCTACAAGGCGATTGTGCAGCGTGACGTGGTGCGTATTGTCACCCCCGGCACACTCACCGAAGAAACACTGCTTGATGCGCGTCAGGCTAATTTTCTTGCGGCGCTGGCTGAAAGCGAAGGCCAACTATCTATGGCGTGGCTGGATATTTCCACCGGTGAGTTTTTTGTAAGCAACGTGGCGGCGGCCAATCTTGGCGCTGAATTGTCGCGCATTGCGCCCAAGGAAATATTGCTGGCCGATACGCTCTCGCAGGCGGCGCACATGCAGAATATAACGCAGGAATGGAAGGCAAAACTCACGCTGCAGCCCGCCAGCGTTTTTGATGCGCGGCGCAGTGAACGCCTGCTGAAAGAAACCTATGCGGTGACGTCGCTGGAAGCGTTCGGTAGCTTTACCAGCGCGCAAATGGCGGCTTGCGGCGCGCTGCTGGATTATGTGCGCCTGACGCAAAAAGCATCGCTGCCGCGCCTTGATGCGCCGAAAATTTTACAATCCAGCGAGCATATGCTGATTGACGCCGCCAGCCAGCGCAATCTTGAACTGATGGTGACGCTCTCGGGCGAGAAAAAAGGCAGTTTGTTTTCGGTCATCGATGAAACAGTAACGTCGGCAGGCGCACGCCTGCTTGCGGGCTGGCTGATGTCACCCTCAACCGATGTATCACGCATTCGCGCGCGGCAGGACGCGGTTGCCTGCCTGCTTGACGATAGCGGATTGCGCGACAAGATACGCGGCTTCTTGAAAGAATGCGCTGATATCGAGCGCGCGATTTCACGCCTGAGTATGGCCCGCGGCGGTCCGCGCGATATCCTTGCGGTAATGCAGGGATTGCTGTGCGCCCACCGCGTGCGTGTACAGATGGAAGCGGCAACGTTGCCGGCTGCGCTTGAGGCACTGCGCAACCGCTTCGGTGGCCACGAGGCGCTGATTGAAAAGCTCGGCCTTGCCATTAAACCTGATTGCGGTCTATTTGCGCGTGACGGAAATTTCATTGCGGAAGGCTATGACGCGCCGCTGGACGAATTCCGCCGCTTGCGCGACGAAGGCAAAAAAGTCATTGCCGATTTGCAGCAAAAATACATTGCGCAGACGGGCATCAACACGCTGAAAATCCGTTTCAATAATGTGCTGGGTTACTACATAGAAATCACGCAGGCACATCAGTCGAAAATGACGCCGGACTTTATCCACCGCCAGACGCTGGTGGGTAATATGCGCTATACCACGGTGGAGCTTTCCGAACTGGAGCGCAAAATCGGTGAAGCTGCCGACAAGGCGCTGAAGCTGGAACTGGAATTGTTCGCGCAGCTTGTAGCCGATATACAATCAGCGCAGGAGCGCATTGTGGCAACCGCACGCGCGCTTGCCGCGCTGGACGCGTTTGCAGGGCTGGCGCAGCTGGCGAAAGAGCGCCGTTACACCCGTCCGCAAGTGGATGGCAGCATAGCCTTTGATATTAAAGGCGGACGCCATCCGGTGGTGGAGGCGAGTTTAGAACACAGTACGCACACGCCATTCATCGGCAATGATTGCCAGCTGGAAGAGGCGCAGCGCCTGTGGCTGCTCACCGGTCCGAACATGGCGGGTAAAAGTACCTTCCTGCGCCAGAATGCGCTGATTGCCATACTCGCGCAGATGGGGTCGTTCGTGCCTGCAGAGAGCGCACATATCGGCATGGTGGACAGGTTATTCTCGCGCGTTGGCGCGGCAGACGACCTTGCGCGCGGCCGCTCCACCTTCATGGTAGAGATGGTGGAAACGGCAACCATATTGCATCAGGCGACATCGCGTTCGCTGGTGATACTCGATGAAATCGGGCGCGGCACGGCAACGTTCGACGGGCTTTCGATTGCGTGGGCGGTGATAGAACATTTACATAACCACACGCAATGCCGCACCTTATTTGCTACGCACTACCACGAACTCACAGGCCTGACCGAAAGCTTAAACGCACTTTCCTGCCACACCATGAAAGTGAAGGAATGGAAAGGCGATCTCGTATTCCTGCATGAGGTGGGCGAGGGAGCGGCAGACCGTTCCTACGGTATCCATGTGGCAAAGCTTGCGGGTTTGCCCGCGCAGGTGCTTTCGCGCGCGGCGGACATATTACATCAACTGGAAAAACAACAGGTGGGGGCGAAAGAATTGCCTGCCTCGCTGCCGCTCTTTTCCTATGCGCCTGCTGCCTCAGAACCAGTGGTGGATAGCAAGGCGCAGGCGGTTATGGATGAATTAAAGATGCTTTCACCCGATTCACTGACGCCAAAACAAGCGCTTGATTTGTTGTATAAAATTAAGGGTATGGCAGGGTAATTTACAAATTATCCGCTTGCACATATAAAAAAAGTATTTTATACCAAATTAACATTTTCAATTCGTAAAATAACTGTCTGACGGGGTATTTCCTATGGCCAAACTCAACGTATCGCTCCTGCAACTGCCGCATGGCAAAGACCTGCCGCTGCCGGAATATGCAACCATCCATAGCGCAGGCGTGGATTTGATGGCCGCTATTGATGCCGACATGGTGCTAAAACCCATGCAGCGTTCGCTGGTGCCTACCGGCATTGCTATTGCGCTTCCTGATAATTATGAAGCGCAGGTGCGCCCGCGTTCCGGCCTTGCGCTCAAACATGGCATTTCGCTCGTCAATACGCCCGGCACCATTGATGCCGATTATCGCGGCGAAATCAAGGTGCTGCTGATTAACTTAGGGCAGGAAGATTTTGTCATTACGCGCGGTATGCGCATCGCGCAGATGGTTGTAGCGCCGGTAACGCAGGTGTCGTTTGCTCGCGTCGAATCGCTGGACGAAACGCAGCGCAGCGATGGCGGCTTTGGTTCCACCGGCGTGAAAGCGAAAGTCGCCTCGGCATAATATGCTCTCTAAAAAACTATTCTACGCGGTGGAGGCGGTACTTTATATCGCCTATAACACAGGCCGTGGCCCTATCAGCAGCCGCGACATCGCTGACAGGCAGGGCCTGCCTCCGCGTTATCTCGAACAGCTGATGCAACGCCTTGTGCGTGGAGGAATATTGCGCGGTGTGCGCGGTCCGCGCGGCGGCTATTTACTGGCCAAGGAACGCAGGCGCATTACTGTGGGTGATATCTGTGATGTGCTGAACGACGAAAAAGACGAGCATGACATGAAAGGCTACGGAGGCACGCCGCTGGGTGGCAAGGTGGTGCTGCCGGTGTGGGAGGAAGCCCACAAGAAAACGATGGAATATTTGAAACAGGTCAACCTGGCCGACTTATGCGAACAGGCGATTTCAAGCCAGATTCGCAAAGAGTCGGACGAACGTATGGACTTCGCTATTTGAGCATCCTCCATTTAACCATTCGCGTTGTTATCCTTCGGGCTTGGCGTGCTCATGTACTCTGGTGTACACTCCGCGCGCCTCGCCTCGGCTGCCTAGCGAATGATTAAAGCGAGAACGCTCAAAAAAATTATGCTTTGGTATTAAACGAAAGGATTTTTTATGACTGCATCTGCTGCAAAACAAGCCCCCGCCCAGCTCGACCGCCCCGGCCGCGGGCGCATTTACGATAACATTCTCGCCACTATCGGCAACACGCCGCTGATTCGCCTGCACCGTTTGGCGAAGGAAGCGGGCTGCGTGGCTGACGTGCTGGTCAAGGCGGAATTCTTTAACCCGCTCTCGTCAGTAAAAGACAGGATCGCGCTGTCGATGGTGGAAGCCGCCGAAGCTTCCGGCAAAATGCACGACCAGACCGTGCTGGTAGAACCGACGTCGGGCAATACCGGCATTGCGCTGGCGTTTGTGTGCGCCGCCAAGGGCTACAAGCTGATACTCACCATGCCCGAAAGCATGTCGATTGAGCGCCGCAAGATGCTCAAGCAGCTGGGTGCTGAACTGGAACTGACGCCTGCCGCAAAAGGCATGCGCGGGGCGATTGAGCGCGCCGAAGAAATTCTGGCATCCAACCCGAGTGCGCTTATGTTGCAGCAGTTCAAGAACGCATCTAACCCCGAAATCCACCGCCGCACCACCGCCGAGGAAATCTGGGCGGATACGGCAGGCAAGGTGGATGTGTTCATCACCGGTGTTGGCACCGGCGGCACTATCACCGGTACCGGAGAAGTGCTGAAAGCAAAAAAACCCAGCGTAAAAATCATCGCCGTTGAACCGGAAGATAGCCCAGTGCTCTCCGGCGGCAAGCCCGGCCCGCACAAGATTCAGGGCATCGGCGCCGGCTTTGTGCCTGACGTATTGCAGAAAGATATCATTGACGAGGTCATCACCATCGGCAACGAAACCGCCTTTGCCACGGCGCGCAAAATCGCCAAGCTGGAAGGTATTCCGGTGGGTATTTCCTCCGGTGCAACGATTGCCGCTGCGCTGGAAGTGGGCGCACGTCCCGAAATGAAGGGCAAGACAATCGTGGTCATCGCGGCGTCGAGCGCCGAGCGTTATATCTCGACTGATCTGTTCGCTGAGTAACAGGTTTCATGCCTTTCTCTACTCTGGCGGATAATCTGCTTGTCAACGGCGTACTCGAAACTCATGTACGGGCGTGTACACTCAAGTTTCTGCGTGCGCCGTTTTCGCGCGCTCACCTTGCCATAGCGAGACAGGTATGAAACCTAATAATGCAGGGGGCACAGCATGTGCTTCGCCCGTTGAGGTAACGGACAAGCTGCGCCGCTATGCGCGCCATGTCGTGTTGCCGCAAGTGGGCGAACAGGGGCAGGAGAAGCTGCTGGCCTCGTCAGTGCTGATGATTGGCGCAGGCGGGCTGGGCAGCAGTGCGCTGGCGTATTTAGCGGCAGCGGGCGTGGGGCATGTCGGCGTGGTGGAATATGACCGCGTGGAACTCTCCAACCTGCAACGCCAGATATTGTTTGAATCGTCCGACCTTGGGCGGTTGAAAGTAGAAGCCGCCGCCGACCGTATCAGCGAAATCAACGAAGATTGCCGCGTTACATTGTTTCCTGTGCGCCTGAAAGAAACCAACGCCCGCGAGATGGTGCGCGATTTTGATGTGGTGGTGGATGGCTCGGATAATTTTGCCACGCGCTTTGCCGTGGCCGCTGCTTGTATGCAGGAGAAGAAACCACTTATATCTGCCGCTATCAGCGGTTTTTCGGCGCAGCTTTCCACCTTCAAGCCGTATTTGGGCAAGCCGCACCCCTGTTACCGCTGTTTTGTGCCGGAATTGCCGGAGCGCGAAATCACGTGCGCGCAGGAAGGCATCATCGGCCCGCTGGCGGGCGTGATGGGAAGCATGCAGGCGCTTGAAGCAGTGAAAGAGCTGCTCGGCATCGGCGAATCGCTTTCCGGCCAGCTGCTGGTGATGGATGCGCTGTCGATGGATATACGCAAGGTGGCGCTGCCGCGTGATGCCGCTTGCGCGCATTGTGGCCAATAGCAGAACAAAATTATTAAACACTCTTGCAAGTGCGCGCGCCTGCGATTAATGGATTAGCCTATGCTGGCCATGTTGCGTTTTATATTACTTACTTTTTGTGCCGTATCCGTTATCTTCACGGATGCGTGGGCGATGACTGCATCCGGACTTCCGGTTCCGCGTTTTGTATCACTGAAATCCGAGGAGGTGAATATCCGCACTGGCCCGGGTACGCGCTACCCCATACAGTGGGTGTACCGTCGCAAGGGTATGCCCGTGGAGGTGACCGAGGAATATGACGCATGGCGCAAGGTGCGCGATATGGAAGGCACTAGCGGGTGGGTGCATAAGGGCATGATTGACGGAACGCGCAATGTCATGGTCAAGGCTGAAGCGCCGCAGGTGGTGCGCCTTGACGCTGACGCCAAGTCCAAGCCGCTTCTGAAGGTCGAACCAAAAGTAGTGGCCAGTGTGGTGGAATGCCAGGAAGAATGGTGCCGTATCCTTGTTTCCGGCCGTAAGGGTTGGCTGGAAAAGAAACATCTTTGGGGTGTCTATCCAAAGGAAATTATTGAATAAATTAAGCGTAGCCTGACAGTTCAAAAATACTGCATTTGGCCCCGCAAACAAGTTGCCCGCCTGCGTCTTTTCCACTAATCATAGAGGCCGATGGTTCTCTGCCCGAAAGGCAGGGATAAAAGGGAATGCGGTCTTAAATCCGCAACTGCCCCCGCAACTGTAGGCGGCGAGTAACTGGTTCTACGATACACGGTCACTGGATTTCCGTTTACGGAATGTCTGGGAAGACTGACCAGCTTACGATGACCCGCAAGTCAGGAGACCTGCCATCGCGTGCTACACATGCGCCCAACGGATCGGGGAAGGTCCACCGCGGTGTGCATCCGGCAATGCCGGAAGAGTGTGTGGCTGAGGTGTTTAATTTTTATGGAGTGTGTCGAAATGTCCCAGTTACCCAATGAACCTTCAGTAGTTGATTTGTCCCTGTTTACCAACCCGCAACGCAGCATTCAGGCTATGCGCAATTGCGGTGTGATTACCAAAGATGAAGATCAGGCAGCGCTGCTGGTGGTCAAGCGCATCAACCATGGCGCTTTTGCCGATTACAGCGCAGGCGGCATGAGCGACGAGCTGAAAAAAGCCATCGCGGGCGTGCAGGCGGAATTCAGGCAGAAATTGCAGACCATGCCCTACCAGCAACTGGTAGAGGGCGGCCATGTCAACAAGCTGCTCGATGATTATCTTGACCTGCTGGTGAAGGGCAGCGAGAAAAAACTGTATCACCTTGACAACGAGGCGCTGACGGGTCGTGAAGAAAATGATCCCAAGCGGTTCAATGAACTGCGTGCGGCGGAAGAATCCAAGCGCAAAAAATACAGCGATGAAAAATCCTATTACGCGGGCAATCCGGAAATCGTGAAGGATGCAGCGCGCCGTTTTGAGTCGCTGGTGAAGCATCAGGGCTACTTGCCGGTTGGCAAGATTCTGGCTATGAGCGGTGCTTGCGGCGTAGAAGGCGAAGCGGCTGCCGACCTTGTACAGGATGTGCTGGGTGTGGTTGCTGCGCGCAGCGTGAAAAGTATGCTGGCTAAATTTGTTGACGATGCGTCACTGCAGCGCTACGAAGCTGACCCGAAAGCCAACGAAGTTCGCATCAAGGCGCTGGCGGAAACGATTGCCGGCATGACTTCGCCGCTGCATTCGCTGCGTGACTTTGACAAGGAATCGCCGGAACTGGACCGTATCAACGCGCTCAAGACGCTGCTTTCTGCGCAGATGCATTATGCTATCATGCAGGAGCGCAGCCCTGCGCAATGCATTGCTGTTGAGCGCGAGGCACGTCACCACGCGAAGGAATGCACCGATGTGGTTATGTCACTGGCCTATGATTATATGGGCATAGGACCTGCAGTAAGCGATAGGCGTGTACAGGCAATCCGTGCCAACCTGAAAGCGGAAATGGAGCGCGACGGCATTCGCCTGATTCCTGGCGAAGAAGCCAAGCTGCGTGCGGCTATCCTTGCGCGCAAGTCGGCAGAGGATTTGTTGCAAACGGCGCATGGCGACCAGCAACAGGTGGGGCGCATTAATGCGCTGGCAGCAGCAGCGGACGTTCAGGTTACTACCATGCCGCTGAAGAAAATACCGCACATTATTGGCGAAGATTTGCTTGATGTACTCAAGGAAAAACTGGCGCAGCGCAACGTTGTGGTGCCGGACGCGGAAACGCTTGCCGGTTTCCTGAAGACGGAGCTTAAGCGCCGTGCCGAGACACCGGCAACACCAACCTTGGCTGCATAGGAGGTCGTATGCGCAACATCATGATGGCAACAACTATGGCAGCGTTTCTGGCAAGCAGTGCCAGCGCCTCGGAAATTGACGAACGTTTTATCCGTGACCGTGTACTGGCACAAAAGCAACTGAGTACAACGCAGCGTCAGGACTGCCTGAAGGACTTTTCGCAAAAGATTAAAGCAACTTCGCAGGTGAAAACGCAGGGCAGCTTCAGTTTCAACGAATATATCAGCCGCGATGTATATGAAAAACTGTACTGGCAGGGTGCGGACCGTGGTGTGGCGTTTACCGTGCCGGTGCGCCTAAACGACCCTGTGCGCGGGGAAGTGGCGACGAACCTTGCCTGCTACTATGCGGTCAGCGGTGATAAGCTGGTGTTCCAGTATTCGCAGCAAGTGACCTGGAGGCTGTAAAATTTGTCATGAAAAATTTGCCTGTCCTGAAGCACTTATTTTTACTGGTTGCGTTTCTATTTCATTTGCTGGGGAATACATCTGGCGCACTGGCCGCAGCGCCGCAGCCGGAAGAGGGGCTGGCGAATGTAAAATACATTATTGTCATATACCTTGAGAACCGCAGCTTTAACAATTTGTTTGGTATGTTTCCTGGTGCTCAGGGCGTAGAACAAGGCTTGGCCGCGGCACCGCAGACGGACTTTACCGGCGAGGCATACAAGACCTTGCCGCCGGTGATGGATACCAATAAAAAACCGCCTGTGGTGGATTTGCGCTTCCCGCGTGATTTGCCTAACAGACCATTTCTGATTGACGAGTATGTGCCTGCGGGTGAAAAAACAGGCGACCTTGTACACCGTTTTTACCAGCAGCAGGAACAGATCAATGGCGGCGTGATGGACCGTTTTGCCGCAATATCGGATGCGGGCGGGCTGGCGATGGGGTTTTATGATGGCCGCAGCAGTAATTTGTGGGATTTCGCAAAGCGCTACACGCTGGCGGATAATTTTTTCCACGCGGCATTCGGCGGCTCATTCCTCAACCATTTTTGGCTGGTATGCGCCTGTACGCCGCGCTTTGAAAATGCGCCGTCATCTATCGTTGCCAAGCTGGATAGCAGCGGTAGGCGCATTCAGGACGGCGCTGTCACGCCGGACGGTTACGCGGTCAACACAGTCTTTCCCGCAGGCGGTCCTTATCCTGATTCGGTGAAGGACAAAGCGCTTCTGCTGCCACCGCAGACTATGCCAACGATTGGCGAACGGCTGACAGAAAAAGGTATAAGCTGGGTGTGGTACGGCGCCGGCTGGAATGATGCGGAAGAAGGAAAGGCAGGTGAAAGCTACCAGTATCACCACCAGCCTTTTGCCTATTTCAAGGCATACGGTCCGGGTACCAAGGCACGTAAGGAACATTTAAGGGACGGACAGGAATTCATAGACGCTATTGCCTCCGGAAATCTTCCCACGGTTTCTTTTTACAAGCCTATTGGCAAGTTCAACCTGCATCCGGGCTATGCAGACCTGACGTCGGGTGACCAGCATATTGGCGACGTGCTTCGCGCCATCGAATCAAGTCCGGTGTGGGCTAATGCCGTGGTCTTTGTAACGTTTGATGAGAATGGCGGTTACTGGGATCATGTGCCGCCGCCGCTAATTGACCGCTGGGGACCGGCAATGCGCGTGCCTACGCTTATTATTTCCCCATTTGCCAAGCGCGGCTTTATCGACAAGACCTATTACGACACCACCGCTATCCTGAAATTCATACAGGCACGCTTTGGGCTAAAGCCGTTGGGAACGCGCGACGCCACAGCCGCAGACATGATGAATGCGTTGACGTTTGACGATAACTGATAATTAGATGGTACGCACTTGCGTTTCAGGCGGCGACACGACGCGCTCGATGGTGGAGGGCTGAATACCCATCGGTTCCGAGTCGTACATGCGTGCAGGCGTAATGCTCTTGTCATCACCTATATACACAGCGTCAGCACCGATACGGATGGGCTTGTCGAACATCTCTATTTTCCAATCCGGGTTTGACGGTGTTTTGGGCGTGCCATCCGCATTCATGGTTTGCATCATCAGGCCATTGGAGTGTACGGGCTTGTAGGGTTTTTCTTTTTCTTTGCCGGGTTTGGCCATGACGTCGAAGGCAGCGGGGGCGTTGCCATTCGGGTCCAGACTCCAGGTGATGTGCAGAATTTTTTCATCCGGTCTTTCCACCGAGCCGTTAATACGCACAACGGCGGTTTGCAGGCCTTTGCCGTCATCGGCAACGCCGATAATTTCGGCGCTCTTGAGTTCGGGTATAGATTCCCCTTCCTTGCCGGTTTTGAAGGTGATGTGATCGGCTACGACTTGCGGGTATTTAGCAGGAATGCTATCCAGCAGGCCTTCGCGCGTTGCTTCATCTAGCTTATAAGCGTAGAAACCCATAACACATCTCCCGTTGCGGTGCTGACTTTTGCCAGCCTTCTATTTTTTTTGGCCTTCTTTTTTGATTTATTATGCCCCTATTGCCTAAACATTAAGTTAACAAAAATTATTAACTATGGTTGGGGGTAGCCAAATCAGCATAGGGGGGAATGAAAGCCGTATGGTTATTTTAATGTTATAAAATAGATTGTTACTATATTTCATGCCCGCTTTTGCGTGTAAATCCGGCCTTTGAGTACAATCCCACCTTTTATGAATTATTTATTAACGTACACATGTTAGGCTCATATCTTAGCAGGTGATAAAGCCCCGCCAGCATAGTATAGTCACCAGTGGTTTTAATTCAGGGCAGGCAGGGCATGGCCAAGGCAAAAGAGTCCAGTTTTTCAGACAAGGTCATTCGCACGGGTGACGTGCCTATCCATTTTATCGTCTGCCGCGACAGTAATAATCACATCGTATATTATTTTCTGAGATGTCCCGAACAGAAAATCAAGCGTCTGCGCGACAGTAGCGATAAAGTAGTAAAGCCGCAGGATTACGGGATCGTAGTCGCTTCCGGCTTTGGCCGCGTACCCAGCAAGGCGGTCAAAAGGCTGTTGCGCGAGCGCTATAATTACGATTTTGATGTACTCAATGATATTCCCGAAGAGGAATATGAGTATAGCGAGGCCTAGAATTCACTATTATTTCTTGCTGCAAATGGGATTTTCTGCGCTTCCGCTGCTCACGTATCCCCAAAATCCGCAAGCGGGATTTTGGGCTTTAAGAAAACAAATCCCACCTGTGGATTTGTATGTATGTTGCGCTGCGGTTCTCTAAAACCAACATTTTCGCTGGCGGTCTAGCGTGCATCTCTACATGTATCAATGTTTTTTCTTGCGCTCTGACTTAATTTCACAGGTCACTGAATTTCCATCTTCGTTGAAGGTAACAGAATCAAATCCCGAATTTAGTACAATCCACAGTCCGCGGCCATGCGGGCGGTTGTGGCAAATGTCGTAGTCAATGCTGGCTTTCCAGTTGAAGCCGCTACCCTGATCGGTGATGGTAATTTTGCAATGGTTCTGCTCTTCCACTACTTCGATATTGACCATTTTATTGGCATTGTCGGGTGTGGAAAGCCTTCGGTGCATTTCGTCCTGCCAGCTGCCTTCGCGCAGCAACTGCCCCTTTTTTTCTGAACCGATACCAAGGTTGCCATGTTCTATGGCGTTGATGAGTAGCTCGTAGATTCCCGTAAACACCTCTTCCGGCTCCGAGAAGGATGAAGCAGCCATCATCGCAAGGTTATAGATATCTTCCGGCTTTTGCAGATGGAAATGGTAGTGGTGTTTTTTGTGTCCCATACATGCCTCTGATTGACTCTATTTACGTTTACATATGCATATTGTCAGGTAGTCGCTAATCAACCCGCCTGTATGCTGGTTATAATGGTCGAGTATGCGCTTCATCATGATATTTGCACCCTCTTCCTGATGCTGGTGCAGCAGACTTATAAGGTCATCCGTGTTGATATAGATGCCTTCGGCGTTTGGTGTTTCAACCAGCGCGTCGCTGTAAAGCAGCAAGGTGTCACCCTTATAGAAAGAAATATTTTCAGTGATGTAGGAATGCATGCCGACTCCAAGCAGGCTGCCACTACTGTCAATCATATCAACATTGCCGCCCACGCCGCGCAATATCAGCGGCTGCGGGCTGCAGGCGAAGCTATAAAAAAGTTGGCTGGTGGCCGTGTCGATAATGGCATAGAACCTGGTGGCAAACTGCCCGCGCATAGGTATATGCAGGAGTTTGTCGTTTAAATGGGACAGATAATTGCCCGGCTGCGAGGAAAGCGGTGAATGCTCTTTTACATATGCATGAAGCCGGAATGCATTTATGGCGCCAGCGACACCATGACCCGAGAAATCCACCATCCATAATGCTGCCTGCTGCGGGAAAAGTGTTTTGATGCCCCAGAAATCACCGCCTATCTCCGATGATGGCTTGAAGTAGGATGCGATATCCAGCATACAGCGCTGCCCAATTTCATGGATTTCATTCGGTTGCGGTAATATGGATTGCTGCATCATCCTTGCGCTTTCAAGCTCGTTGTTTACGCGCTCCTGATATTGCTGCAGGCTTTTGGTATATACGCGGTTCTGCAGGTGTACATTGACGCGTGCATGCAGTTCGTCGGGGTACACAGGCTTGCTGATAAAATCTGTAGCGCCGACTTCGAATGCTTTGCGCAGCGTATCGATTTCGATTGAGGCAGTTTGGAACAGTACGGGCAGGTCACGAAATTGCGGATGGTGGCGAATGTCGCGGCAGTAATCAAACCCATTCATGCCCGGAAGTTCAATATCCAGTATCATCAATTCCGGCTGGAAATTATCTATCTTTTCGCGTGCTTCCTCGGCGCTTTCAACGGCCAGTAAATTGCTGAATCCGTGCTTGTGAAGCATGCGTTCAAGCGCAATGCGGTTGACCTCGTTATCTTCTACAATGAGTATGGGCTGGCTGGTGATGGCTGGTGATGGCTGGCGCCATCGGAATTGCAGTTGTAGCCGGAATTGCTGCTGAGGATGGAACCGCTGTTGGGGTCGGTGTCACAACTATCTCAACTGGAAATACTGGTTGAATCGCGCCATCTGTAACATCTTTTTTACCTGCCCGCTTGCGCCCTCCAGAATAATTTGAGGTTGCGTATTCTTACGTGCTTCATCGCGTGCTAGCAGCAACATACCCAGTCCGGCTGAATCTACGAATTCAAGTTGTTCCATTTGGAAGACAATTTGCGAGATAGGTTGTGCTTGAATTTGTTCAA
Source organism: Alphaproteobacteria bacterium (assembly GCA_020049775.1). GTDB lineage: Bacteria > Pseudomonadota > Alphaproteobacteria > Rickettsiales > SXRF01 > JAGVKI01. Next base: position 241,275 of record JAGVLO010000003.1, read on the forward strand.
GCATGGAACGAAAAATCTGGTTGTCGGCAAAAGTGAATTTGCCTTTCATGACTATGCGGTAACAACCGTCGCTTAGGATCTTCATAGTTTCCATAGAATACTCCGAAGGGAAATAAATCAGGCGAAGCATGGCATTGAGTATGCAGGAAATATGCTCCTGATTTTAATCTAGCGCGGTGACAATAAATTTATTTTAACCTGGTAACTACCAGACAATGTATATACCAGTAAAATGCACCCGTTGGTTATGGACGCTCTGGAATAGCTGTTACACTTGGCAAAGGTATGGTTTAGTATAAACATCAATTATTTTTGACGCTCTTGAGGTTTTGATTACATGCCTAAAATGGCAAAACATTCCGGCAGTGCAGTGCGCACAAAAGCTGGAAGCGACCAGTTGGTGCAGGAATTGCTGATTGCTAATGAAGAGCTGGAGCAATTTGCGCATGTTGCGGCGCATGACCTGCGCGATCCGATGCGTACCATTGCTAGCTTCACCAGCCTTCTTAGCAAAGAATATGCCGGCAAGCTGGATGAAACAGGACAAAGCTATATCGATATCATCCACAGCGCTGCCGTGAAAATGGAAGCGGTGCTGGTGGATATGCTGGAATATGCCAATGTGGTGCAATTAACAGATGAGAACAAGCAGGTTGATGTAAATCAGGTCATCAGGCAGGTAGTGGAAGTGTTGCAGCCTGCCATAGCGGCAACGGGAGCAGTGATACATAGCCAAACCTTGCCCAAATTGTTGGTAAACCCTGTGCGTTTTGCGCGGCTGATGCAGAATTTGATAAGCAATGCTATTAAATACCAGAGGGCAGGTAATGTGCCTCAGATACATGTAACCGTAAGCGAACAGGGAAAACATTGGCTTTTTTCGGTAGCGGATAACGGCATCGGTATTGAAGCCGCCTACCTGCAGACCATTTTTGATCCTTTTAAAAGGCTGCACAGTCAGCAGGAATATCAGGGCAGCGGGCTGGGGCTTGCCATTTGCCGTAAGATTGTTGCAACCATGAACGGTCAGATTTGGGCAGAATCAATACCAGGTAAAGGCAGTGTTTTTTATTTCACACTGCCGAAAAAATAATACTTTTGTCAGTATGTGAGACTACATGTGGGGAAGCGCAACCACGTTCGCCCAGTATTTAATGGTGATATCGATGGCGCTGGAATATTCATCGAGTTCGACACTTTTCTGGATAAAGCCGCTGGCACCGCCGCTATAGGCCTCGCGCAATTCTTTTTTATGGATGCTGTTGGTGAGTACAATCACGGGTGTGTCCATGGTTTGCGGGTTTTTCTTGATGTATTTAAGTAGCTGCATCCCCGTAATCTTGGGCAACGATAAATCAAGCAGGACGATGTCCGGCGCGGGCTTTCCATACTTTTCCGTGTGATTGCGCAGGAAATCCTGCACCATCTCCGCATCGTGAATGACATGCACATTGACTGGCTCGGATGAGCTGCTCATGGCTTTTTTAAATAAAATCACATCACCCGGGTTATCTTCGACCAGCAATATATTCAGTGGATCAGTGCGGGTGCGCTGGATGATGTTGCTGTCAATTGTGTCGCCAATTTCATCCTCCGTTGGTGCGCCTTCGTAAAAATATTCGGGTGGCACATTGAGAATTTTTGCGAACTGCAACAGCTTGCTCACCGAGACTTCACTGGAACCGTTTTCGTATTTCTGCATCTGCTGGTAGGAGAACCCCATCATCTGCGCTAGCTGGGTCTGATTCATCTTGAGCAGCTTGCGCCGTTCCTTGATGCGCTGGCCAATATAGCTATAGACCATCTTCTGTTTTTTGACGTGGGGTGACAAATCACCACCAATAGCTGCTTGCGACATATATATACACTCTAAGATTGTATTGTTATATTTTATGTGTGGTTTATACTATGTAATAACTATATATTAATGATTTATTTGTAGGCTTCCTTATAATTTAATATTATTAAATACAATCATAGATTGCATTATAAATACTCCATATAATTTGTAATATCAAGTAATTTTTCTCTTAATGGTTGCTATGGAGTATGGCTGTCAGGGGTCGGGGAGAGTATGTCAAAAATAATAAAAACAGCGCTAAAGAATGTTCGCTGCGCGGTGGTAACGAGTGCTGTGCTTACTGGTTTGTGGCCGGGCAGCTTGATCAGGAATACAGGAATGTCGAGCGCTCAATTAATGATTTGCTGTCAGTTGAGGACAAAAAAGCGGTGTAATCGTTTTACGTCTATTCTCTGCATACTGTCGCCTATAACACCCCCTAATTTATTAATATTCGGGCGATTTGCCTATAAAAACACTGCATAATAAACAATATATAACAGTTGGTTGTAATATTTTTATTCAGAAATCCTAGCCAAAACAAGATTTCTTTCGCCTTGGGGCGGCGCTGCGGCTAGAATCCATAGAAAAGAGTACGGGGAGAGACTATGGAAGACGCAACATTTCTGGCGGAATATCTGGCCAGCAAGGCGCTGGTCAATGTGCGCCTTGACGATAAGCAGAAAGATAAAATTATTCCGGCGCTCAATGGATCGGTAGCGGTGTTCCGCGATGAGGCCTCCATGCAAAAAGCCGCAGAGCTGATGGGTCGCAAAGGGCCGGGCGATGTCGATATTGATGGCACTTTTACCTTTGAATATCCCAAAAAAGGCGGCGGTACAGTCAGGTTGTTTGGCGTGCATTATGACAATGTAAAGCGCGACGAACATAATAAGTCACTTGCGCCGACGCCTGCCGAGACCCTAGAGAAATCAGTACCTACCGTATCTGCCATTACTAAAGATGCGGGCGGACAGGAAGTAAAAGACGCGGTCGAAAAATTTCTGCGCGCACGGCAGACGCAAAAAGGCCAATAGCCTCAATATAACGGGAACGGGTTCATAGAAAATCCGGCCAGTATTGCATAAACAGGGGATAGTATGTCTTTCAGATGCACGACATTGCCTAACGGATTACATGTGGCAACTTATCACATGCCGCACGCAAAAACCGTTGCCACCGCGCTTAGCGTTGGTGTCGGCAGGCGCTATGAAAAAAAGCACGAAAAAGGCCTGTCGCACATGCTGGAACATATGCTGTTCAAGGGTACTAAGACCCGCAGTGCATATGATATTGTACGCGGATTTGATGACGTCGGTGCTGACTATAATGCATATACCATGGTCGACCAGACGATGTACACGGCAATGGCACTTCCGGAATACACAGAGACGATAGTCGATCTTATCAGCGATATGGTGCAAAACTCCACCTTTGAAGAAAAGGATCTTGTAAAGGAAAAAGAAGCAGTCATAGAAGAAATGATGGGTGAGAAAGATGAGCCGGAAACCATCCTGTCAAATCATATGGGTGCACAAGCTTTCCCCAAGCAACCTATTGGTGCGTCCATTCTCGGTAGCGAGAAAAGCGTGCGTTCTTTCAAGCCGGATGATTTCCGGCGCTTCATGCAAAAGCACTACCGCACGGATAACATGGTGTTTTCGGCAGCTGGCAACATACAGCACGAAGACTTCGTTGCCATGGTGAGTAAATATTTTACGCAGGACTCAAAACCGGATATTGATTTACCCAAAGCGCCGCACGCAAAATTTGACCCTGCGGAATACCATGGCGGCGGCAGGCGCGTTAAACGCGAACTTGAACAGACGCACCTGCTGATAGGCCTGCCTACGGTGTCGTTAAAATCTCCGGATTATCCGGCGTTGCGTGTGTATGCCAAGGTGCTAGGCGGCGGCATGTCTTCGCGCCTGTTCCAGGAAGTACGTGTAAAGCGTGGACTTGCTTATAATGTAAGTGCAAGTGTTACCACTTATGATGAAATGAGTATGATAGAAATTTATTCTGCCGCTTCTCCGGAAAAAACGGCTGACCTGTCGCGCGTTGTGTGCGAGCAGATTGCCTCCATGGCGGATGATATCAGCGATGCCGAATTGGAGCGCGCCAAACGCTTGCTGCGTACGGAAATTATTATAAATAGCTTGGATCCATCGGTGGTGGCGGAAGATATAGGTACACAGTTGCTGTATACCGGCGATTTCCAGACACCTGAGCAGAAAATAGCAGATGTCAGTAAAGTTACCAAGGAAGACGTGCAGAAGCTTGCTGAGGACATATTAAAAGGTCGTCCCACAATTGCCAGTGTGGGTGAGGACAATAAAGTGCTTCCCTATAGGGAGCTCAAGCATCTGCTGCAAAAGAAAAAGCCGCATCCCCGCATCAACGATAGCGGTGATAAAAAAGCACAAGGGCTGGGCTAGGAAATAAAATACATATAAAAAACAGCCTATTGACGCATTTTTGATTTATTTACAAATATTAACTATAGTCGCTATAATACCTGAAACACTTACCGCTGCGGAAGGCATGGTATATGGCGGGTTGGCGAACCAATCTGAAGGACTATTACGAGTCGGTGCGTAAGGAGTTTCCTGTTAATCCGGGGGCGGCTGATAATGTCAGCATTCTTGTGCCGCTGCATATGGTGCCGAATTCGGAAATGCTGGCCGAGGCACTCAATAAAATTGCCCCGATTGTGGTAATACCCAAAAGCTCGCAGCGTGACGACAAAACCTATCAGGCTATCCGCTCGCGCTTTGCGATGGCAGATATAGAAAAACTTCCCAAGGCAAAAGCGATGGCGCAGCAGCTCGCAGCGCACGAGCATGAATTTTCGTTCCGTGACGCGTTGCATGACGAAGAGCTGATGCGTGAATTCATCGACACCTATGTGCCAGCGGGCAATAAAATATTGCTGCTGGATATTGGTGGCTATTATGCGCCTACATTGCCGAAATTGCTGAAAAATCCTAAATATGCCGACCGGATTATTGGTGTGTCGGAAGGTACGGCCAACGGCGTGAATGGCGATACAGACACCGTTGGCTACAGGAATATTGCCGAACAGCTTCCCATACCGGTGATGACGCGTGCGTTTGACGCAACCAAACAACCGGAGAATTTAAGTGTCGGGCTTGGTTGCGTGGATGCAGTGAATGCCATCAAAACACGTTTGACAGACAGCGCGCTGACGCATACCGACAAGGTAGGGTTGATTGGTTTTGGTCCTGTCGGCGAGCATATTGCGCGCAGCCTGAAATCACGCGGGATTGACGTGCTGGTCTATGATACCAATCCGGCGGCGCTGGCGCGCGCATTCATGACTGGGTGTAAAGTCACCAAAGACCGCGACGCATTGCTGAAAAATTCCGACGTGCTGTTTCTTGCCACAGGTAACAAAGCCATCACGCAGGAAGACCTGCCAAAATTAAAGGACTACGCCTTTCTTGCCTGTGTGACCTCAGCCGATAAGGAAATCGGCGGGTTCAATAATTTCTCTGATATGAAGCACCGCGACATCATGATTGACGGGCGCCTTGCAAACCGTGAGTTTGACGTCGGCGGCAAGAAAATAAACCTGATGATGAACGGCAAGGCAGTGAATTTCTGGATGGGCGCAGGCTCTGCGCACAGCGCATTATACCTTGCGCTCGGCAGCTGGATTCCGCATGCGTCAAAGCTGCTCAATGATGGTGATGCCATGAAAGCGGAAGTGCAAAAGAATCTTGCGGCGGGCATCCCGAATCAGGTGAAGGAAATGGACAAGGCAACCGTTACCAAAGTAATCAACCTGTGGCTTGACCATTACGGCGAGCTGGTCAAGGACGCACCGCACCGCGGCTGACAAGGCATTACTGCTTCGGGTGTTTCAGCATGAAATCAAGAATTTCTTTTGATGCAGACATCTCGGTGGAGGGCTTTTCACTGCTACGATAAGCTTTGCCACCTGGCCATGAATGTCCTCCGTCTTGCACAGTAAATACGGATACGCCGGTTCCGGCAATGCATTCACTATATTCATCTTTCTGGATTTTCCCGTTTTCACTTCGTGCTGCCGGAGTTGAACAATTATTATGGCGTGTCCAGAAATCCACGGCATGTGATACAGGCTTATCCACACGCGGGTGCCGTTTATCAGCCTGATCGGGACCTTGGCCGCCATTATAGGGTACATGGGTGTCGGCGGTGCCGTGTATAATCATCACCGAAAGTGGCTGCGGCGGACTACAACTAATATTAAGCGCTCCTGCAACGCTGGCAATGCCTGAGAATATATCCGGCATTTCGCAGCCAAGGCGGTAGCTCATCATGGCGCCGTTGGAAAAACCGGCGGCAAAGACGCGCGACTTGTCAATGCTGTATTGGCGTTTGATGTCATTGACTACGGCGCGAATAAAACCAACATCGTCTATTTTCTTTTCCATGGCGCTGCCGCAGCATGCTCCGGCGTTCCATGTCAGCAAGAAATTATCAAAAGGCCCTGTGCCATTGGGATAGGCAACAATCACATTTTTTTCGCCGGCATAGCTATTCATGGGTGTCATCGTGTCTATGGTCTGTTTGGCATTACCGCCACCGCCATGAAGCATCAGTATCAGAGGTGCATTCTGCTCCGGCTTGTAATTGTCGGGTACAAAAAGCAGGTACGAACGTTCGAGACCATCGTGGGTGATGATATATTCTTTAGGAGAAATATCGCGCTGCAGCCGTTCCTTTATGCGTTCGCGCAGCGTCTGGGCATGAACAAGTGACGGAAGCAGGATGCATAATACAGGCACAAGCCAGAGAGATTTTGCTAAACGTCTCATATAGCTTAGGCGCTTTTCTTTTGGGATGTCTGGCCGCTAAGTAAATCCAGCGCGGCTTCTATGATGCTGGCCTTGCCGGGCAGGGTAATGGTGGCAGCGCGCCCAAGCGGGATAAAACAATCCTCGGCGGCGATGCGTTTGATTTTCGGCGGATTAGGAATTTTCTCGTGCAGGCGCGTAAACAGTGTTTCGCTCAGCGATCCGGTGATGCGGCACTCATCGACAATTAACACATGTGAACACGGCCTCACTGCCTCGATGATGGCCGCTTCCGGCAGTGGCGATAGCCAGCGCATATCGACAATGCGTAGTTTTATATTGTGTTGTTCGGTCAGCACTTTTTCCGCCTGCCGCGATAGGTAATAGCCGTTGCCGTAGGTGAGGATGCATAGTTCCTTGCCATCGCCATGCTGCGCCACTTCACCAAAACGCACCGGTTTTTTCAGCGCGCTTTCATAATCAAAACACCAGAGATTGTCTTTTGCTTCATGCAGGTCGCGCATGGCATAAAGTGCAATCGGCTCAAGGAACACGACCACACGCTGTTCCTCACGCGCAAGGCGCACGCACTCGCGCAGCATGCCCGCGGCTTCCGCGCCGTTGCTTGGGCAGGCAAGGATGACGCCCGGAATATCGCGGATGACGGCTACGCTGTTGTCATTGTGGAAATGGCCGCCGAAGCCGCGCTGGTAGGCCAGTCCTGCGATGCGTATGACCATTGGGTTGGTAAACTGCCCCTGCGAGAAAAAGCTTAAGGTAGAGGCTTCGCCGCGCAGCTGGTCTTCGGCATTATGCAGGTACGCGAGGAACTGGATTTCAGGAATCGGCAGCAAATCATTATGCGCCATGCCGATGGAAAGCCCAAGGATGGTCTGTTCATCGAGCAGCGTGTTGATGACGCGGTGGCCGCCGAAGCGCGCATGCAGCTTGCTGGTGACGGAATACACACCGCCCTTGGGCCCGATATCCTCGCCGCACAGCACGACATTGTCATTCTCCAGCATCAGGTCGGCCAATGCCCAGTTGATGAGCCGTGCCATGGTGTTGGGGCGGGCGAGCGCGGTCATATCGTCCCTGAACAAATTCTTGCGCTCGTCTGCGCTGGGCTTGCGCGCTGCTGCGCCCTGTTTTTTCGGCGGGATGATGCTGGCCATCACATCTTTTGCAGTGGAGAGTTTGGGGCGTTTGATGGCTTCTTCGGCGACTTCGGCTACATTGCGCGCGATATGTTCATAGCGCATGATGATTTTTTCTGGCGTCAGTACGCCGTGGTCGAGCAGCAGGCGCGCCGAATAGAGCAGGGGATCATGCGCTTCGGTGGCCTCGATTTCCTGATCGCTTAAATACGTGTGTTGGGCGTCGGCACCGGCATGACCCATCAGGCGGATGCAGCCCATATGCAGGAAGGCAGGCAGACGCTGCTTGCGCACGAAAGCTTCCACTTCACGCGCTGTGCGGTAGGTGTCAACGATGTCCAGCCCGTTGCAATAAAAATAACGTATGCCAGGTTTGGCATTCATGCTGGCATGTACCCAGCCTTCCGGCGTGGGGGTGGAAATGCCGATACCGTTATCTTCACAAATCAATACCAGCGGCAGGTGCATTTTCTGGTAGCCCATCCAGCTGGTGGTGTTAACCGCGCCTTGCGCGGTGGAATGGTTGAGCGACGCGTCGCCGAAGCTGCACAGGATAATACCGTCGGCGGGAAGTACACCTTCGTGTTTGCGGCGCTTGTTCAGGCTGATGCTGGTGGCCGCACCCACGGCCTTGGGCAGGTGTGAGGCGATGGTACTGGTTTGCGGCGGTATGAAAAGCGGCCTGCTGCCCAGCACCTTGTGGCGGCCGCCGGAGATGGGGTCTTCTTTCGAGGCGGCGAAGCTAAGCAGCATGTCCCATAGCACGTCTGTGCCGGGCAGGGCCTTAGAGCGCTGTATCATGAATGCGCCGTCGCGGTAATGCAGGAAGGCCATGTCGCTGACGCGGAAGGCGGCGGCAATGGCGGCGTTTCCTTCATGGCCGGCGCTTCCAATGGTATAAAAGCTTTCACCACGCGCCTGCAATGTGCGCGAATGATAGTCGAGATGGCGGCTAAGCAACTGGCTTTCAAAAATCTCTACCAGCTTTTGCGCGGTCAAGCCGGCAGCTTCAAGGGGTGTATCGCTTGCCTGTGGCAGGTCTTTGGCGCGTACGCGGCGTATGAAATTCTGGTGCAATATTTCGGGACGATCCTGCATGGCGTGCCTTTCAAATTACTTCAGAAGAGTTGCAATATTGTAGCAAAATCATTTATCTTACAAGTGGTATAGCATTAATACACCATGACAGGATGAAGGCGATGTCAAAAATAGTCGAATATTATCAGTCCACCCAAGTAGAGGCGACCCGCTTGAGCGAAGGCTGCGGGCTGCTGGAAAAATGGCGCACGCTGGATATTTTGCAGCGTTTTCTGCCGCCTGCGCCTGCGGTGATTGCCGATGTCGGCGGTGCGGAGGGAGTGTATGCATTCCCGTTGGCGGATAGGGGGTACGAGGTGCATCTCATCGACATCACGCCCGCACATATCGAAAAAGCCCATGCCATCAACAATACTAAAAACACGCTCAAATCCATCAAGCTTGGGTCGGCCGCAGAACTACACCTTCCCGATGAATCGGTGGACGCGGTATTACTGTTTGGGCCGCTTTACCATTTACAGGATTATAGGCAGCGCTGTGATGCCATTGCCGAGGCGCACCGTGTGCTGCGCAAGGGTGGCATGTTGTTTGCTGCGGGCATTTCGCGCTTTGCCGGATTGCTAGACGGGGTGGCGCGCAAAATGCTCAAGGACGAGAATTTCTATAACATCATTTCAAAAACAATCGAAACCGGCACGCATACTAACATCACGAATAACCCCGCCTATTTCACCGATGCGCACCTGCACCGCCCAGACGAGCTGGCGTTTGAGCTGGCGGTGTCGGGTTTTCATGAGCTGCGTGTACTGGGGATTGAGGGCGCGATATGGACATTGCCGGAACAGACACTTAACGATTTCTTGAGCCACGAGGATGCGAAGGAGAAGCTGTTTACCCTCTTGCGCAAAACGGAAGCCGAGCCATCCATGCTGGGCGCGAGCGCGCACATCATGGCAATGGGGACTAAGTAGGGAGGCTGGTTACTGGCGCACCGCCTGTGATTCGCCGCCGCGTGCCTCGCGCTCTTCCTGTGCGGCAACAGCGCCCTTGCCGGACGCGGGGCTATCCAGCTGGGTGAGTTTTGACTTGGCGCTTTTGACCATTTCTTCCACCTGTGTCCGGCGCGGCATTGCGAGCTCTTCCTTGGCAAGGATTTTGGTTTCCATGTCTGCAACCGCTGCTTCCACTTCTTTGCGCGTGGCCTGGAAGGCATGGGTATCCCAATAGTGGTTGAGGTCGTTCTGCACTTCCGGCGGCATGAAGGGGCGGGCAAAGGGCTTGCCGGGATCGCCCGGGAAAATGGCTGCCACACCTACAAGATTGGTGGCCTTGCCGCCAAAGCGCGTGGCCATAAAGCTGTATCTGGAGGTTGTTTTTACTTCTGACTCATCCACCAGCTTGTAGTTGATGTCGCGTTCGTTGAACTGGTGTCCGGCATCGCGCACGATTTTGCCGAATTCACGGCCTTCGCCTTTTTCAATCAGCGTGTCAGTGCCTATGGCCTTGCCGGCGTCGCGCTCAATCGTCTTGCTGGGGTCGGCCGGCACACGCCCTAAATCTTCTGCCGTCTTGCCCTGTGATTCCAGCAGGCGAATCTGCGCGGCAACCTGCTTTACAGTTTCTTTTTCCGTTTCAGCCAGCAAGGTAGCCTTGTCGTCTTCCGACAGGTTGGGGTCAAATTTCGAGCCTATGGTAGTCGATCCTGAAAAATGGCGCAGCATGTGCTCCAGTGTTTCAGGCTTAGCTGTACCGGTTTTCTGGCTGTCGGACATCTCTGTCAGTGATGCGACCTTAAGGTTCTGCACTTCTTGCGTATCCGGTGTGCCGCCCTGTCCTTTTTTCACTACGGTGACCTGTTTGCTTTCAATGAATGCCTTGTCGGCCTGATAGGCGCTGTCGGCAGCAAAGTTGGCGGCAATCTGGTCGTAGATGCGTTGGGTATCGGGCTGCATGGGCATATCTCCTTGGGCAATGTTAGCGGCGGCTGACACTTTAGCAATTATGGTATAGCAGATGGTTGAAATAATGGTTAATAATATAGGGTTTCTAACACGCCAGCTTAATGGCCAATAAAGTATAAATTATTTATATTACAGTGTATTAATAACATCAAATAGGGGCGATGACACTGTTAATGTCATAATTTTAATAATTATATATTAACCAAAACGCGGTAAACTCCTGTTGGAATCTTCTGTCTAAAGGATAGCTATTATGGGCAAAAAACTTGCACCGCAACTCCCGTCATTTGAAGAGATAAAAGAGCAGTTCTTTGCGGCGCAGGAGAAAATGGGCAGCGAGCCGGAGACCGCGCCGGTACTTGCACTGTTTGAATCTTTGCCAGAAGAATACAAGCCGCAGTTTGAGGCGCGTTTTCACAGTGTCAGCAAGAACCCCACCAACCCTCCTGATTTCATTAAGTCGGTACAAGGGATAGGGTTTGAAATGAGCCGCCTGCAGATAATACTGGAGCAGGGAAAAGAGGTTGTATCGACGTCTGGCTTTGATGTGCCCAATCCGGGAAAAAAGACGTATACCACCTTCAGCCCCGCCGGTGGCCCTCCATCCAAGCAATTACCCATTGAAATCCAGAATGACGTGGGCATCACGCGTGACGGTAAGCCGTTTGTATATGAAACCAAGCTATATCCGGCGCGTGACTGGGGTCGTGTTGAGATAAAGAAAAAAGACGGCGCACCCGACAAATATGAAAGCCCTGCCCAAAACCAGCTGCTTAAATATAACACGGCTGTCGATGAAGGAATGATTGCTGGTGCAACGGTTGAGATACGCGGCAGGATAAACAAGCAGCACCTTGAGTGGATGTATGGCTCTGCCATTGATCATGAAAGCCCTATACCGAATGTGCAGGTGATTTACAGTTTGCCGCTGCCCAGTGGCGAGGAGTACCGCTTTTCACTCAAGCGTGCCAGCGATCCGACAAAGGAATTGCAGTTTACCAACAACGACCGCGCATTCACACCGGAAGACCGGGCTATTATCGTTGGTCTGGAGCGGGCACTGCGACAGCAGGATAAGAAACTCATCACCGAAATCATTGCAGGTACAACCATCAAGGACCCGTCTGATGATCTGAAGCCTTTCCTTGCCGACCCAACAAAGATTATGGATAGGGAAGTGTGGCGCGAGTATATGGCCAAGCGCACACAGGGCATGTGGGAGGCAGCGGTATCTGCACGTCCGCCTATTTATAATGAACAGAATAAAGAATCAGCCGTAGCTGATAAGTTCGCCGATCCTGATGCAGCGCGGGCGGCGTTGCGGCAGACGGTGGAAGATCAGCAAGAATATCTGCGCCACAATCCGCAGATGATGGCGGTAAAAAAATCCTACTATCTCGGCCAGCCGGGGACGGATGCCTATACCAGAAAAGTAGAGGATGTGGTTGAGAATGCCTACCAGAAGGTAAAAGCGGTGCGTGATTATGAAATAGCGCGCCGCGAGGATACAAGCGAGTCGGACCGCCGTGCGGAACGCAAGCAGATGAGCTGGAAAGGCCTGCCGGAAGGTGTGGCACTGGATATAGACCACATCATCATGGATGCCATCATGGAGGTGAATAAAGGCCCGAAGCAGAAAGGCCGTAGCTATGACAAGCCTGAACGTTTTGATGACCTCGCTAAGGTAATGTCCAGGCTCACGCCGGAATTTGACCGAGCATTCCGTGATGTGGAAATTCTGGACCCGCTGGCAGAAGGTGCAAAACGCAAAATCGAAGAAAGCTATGTGCCTAAGGAATACGGTAAAATAGAGAAGAAAGAAAAAGAAATCGTTGGCGATAATATCAAGCGCGCAGAAGCGGTCATCGGCGGCATTAAACAAAAAGAGACCGAACAACAGCCGTTACAGGCAGATGAAAAATCCATCCTGAGACGCGTTAAAATGTTTGAGAAAAAGTTGCAAGGATTTGATGAAGCCATCACAAAGCTTACGACCGAAAGCGCTAAGCTTGGTCCGCTGATGGGTAAGGCCAAGGATCAGGAACGTGAGGACCTGCGCGCGCAGCAGAATGCCCTGAAGCAGCAAATTTCTGACACCGAAAAAGCCAAAGAGGAAATGTGCAAGGAAGTCCTTGGCGATGAAAAATGGCGTCACACTGCCCGCACTATGAGTGTGAAGGAGCAGAATATCGTCAAATTCATTTATGTGGCAAATGGTGAAGGCAAGCTTGTATTATCGGAAGAAGAGCTGCATGGCGATGTGAGTGGTCGCGCCGCCCATTCCGAGCTGGCGCAGGGTAAAAACGTATATGCTGCCGGTGAAATCGCATTTCGCAAAAAAGGCGACAACTGGGTTCTGGATGAGATCAACAACGGATCCGGCCATTATCGACCACATGAATCCAGCCTGATGTTTGCCAAGGCGGTATTCGAGAAAGAGGCGAAGCAGGTATTTCTTGCCAGCAGCGCAGGCATGGACGAAGCAGGAGAGAAAACACAACAATTCATGCGCGAGGTCAAGCTGGTGGATGCGCTGGCGCGTGGCCGCAATATACGCGATGCTTCGCTTATTTTCGACCCTTCACCGGAAGCATCGCCCCAGCCGGATGCTATGTCAAAGACACCAGATCCCGCTTCTATCGCAGTGGAGGAAATGCAGCTGGGACAGGAGCGTGGTACAACGCAAGGCAAAGCGGTATCAGGAGCATAGCGTATGGCAAACATGCATGTAGACAAGTTCATAAAAAAATCTTCGCTGCCGATTCATTTCATACGCGGTAAGGACAACACAGGTCGCGACTGTTTCTTTTTCCTCATCTGCAATATGGATAAAATACGCAGGCTTCAAGGTGCATCTGAAAATGGCAACATCAACCTGTTGCAGTTTGGTCAGGTCATTGCGTCAGGTTTCGGGCGTGCGCCGGATCAGGGCGTCTGTAAAATGCTCAAAGAGAAATACGATTTTTTATTTGAAGCTGCGTAGTAATCAGCCCAGCTGTTCGGCGGCTGTCTTTACCTTTTGCGGCAGTTTGGCAATCAGTGTGCTGGTGTCGGTTGACAGCGGTTCCTTGGTACCCTTCCTGAGTGCGATATCCAGCTCTATTTCCTTTTTGGAATCGGGGACACTTACCACGCGTGACACTTCGCCGTCTGCTTTGCACACAGCAATTTTGGCGGTGGTTTGCAGGTTGATTTTACGTGTCTCGCTGTTGTCGCGGAAGGTAACGGAATAATAGTTGCCGTCGGTGACATGGGTGACGTTGCGGCTGTCATATTGCGGCTGGGACATCTTAACAATGACGCTGCCGCCGCCTGTATTGGAAACGGCGTGGCCTGCTGCGGTTGTAGCGCTGACACATACATCGTTGCGCTCGTGGAATACGGCAACGGGTGGTGCTGCGGCCAGCTCCTTGTCGCGGTTGGGAGCGTCCAGCTTTACGGCGGGTTTTTTCTCCGGCTCCAGCGCAGTGATGCCCTTGAGCTGCGGCAAAACTTTTTCCGGCGTGGCGTCTTTTACAAACATGGAGCCTTTATTTTTTCCATCGTCGCCAACGAGCGTGACCAGAGTGCCTTTTTCGTGGTCGGGCTTGTCCCAGTGTTCAAGCTGTGCTTTGCTGGCATTTTTTGCTGTGATGCTGTCTTCCGGCGCAAGTCCGCTTACGACATGGCCGAAGCTTTTGCTATGCGTAATACTGTCGGCACCGCTGCCCAGCGTAATATCGTTCCTGCGGCCATTCAGTGTAACGCGCGTATCTTTGCTAACCTTGATACGCGAACCGGTGGCGCCGGTCACATCAAGCTTGATGTCTGAGTCCGTGGCATCCAGCTCGCCGATGGATGCGAAAGCGCCGATATGCTGGCGTACAAGCTTGTCGCCCTCGGCATCCTTGATGGTGCCGGTAATCGCGGGATCGTATGGATGTGCGCCCATATCCACTTTCAGGTCACCTTTGACTGGGCTTCCAGCGAGTTTAACGGTCATGGGTTTGTGATCCCACAACACGCCGGATTGTGCGGCAAGCTGCTCGGCGGTGATGGTGTTGCGCGTGGCACTCTCTGCCGGTTTACCGTAGATATGCTGCGCGGCATACACATCGCCGACGCCGGACATGGCCCAGATTTTTGGGTCGGCCTGATTGTAACTCATGATGGTGACGTCGTGGTTATAGGCATTTTTGCTACCGCGTGTCAGCTCGTAGCCAGGCTGTGGCCGCCTCGGAATTTCTGCCCCATATACCAGCAGATTGGCTTTACCTGCGTCGGAGGTTTCTACATATTTGACATTGAACAGGCGTTCATGCTCCGCAAAGGCTTCCAGCATGGAGGAACGTATGCGCTTGTTGGCTTCGTTGCGTTCGGTATCTTTGCTTTCGCCGACATGCTCCATGCGCTCTGTCAGTATGGCGTTGGGGTCTGCTAGCCAGCGGCGCTGGTTATCCGGATTGCCGTGTGGTGTTAGGCGCGGGTCGGCATTGAAATTGTAGGTGATGGTGCGTCTGCCGCTGGTATCGAGTGAGCCAAGCGCGTTGAAAGACGAAAGCCTCGAGGCAATGTCCTGCCGTGTTTGTTCCCAACTGCGCGTGTTTGTTTTTTCGCCGTCTGTCGCGTCGGTACGCGGATGGTCGAGTCCGAGTGCGTGGAAGAGTTCATGGCTGGCGACATAGGGCATGAAACGCTCGGCGCCCTTGGATTTATTATTGGCGTCGTAGTCGGCGGATTCAACATTGAATACGAGATATTTTTGCTGCGAATGCACCTGTGACGCAAACGCACCTGCCCCATAGCCTTCTTTTTTCTTGTCAGGCATGACGATAACCCCTGCCATGCAGCATCGCTGCTAGGCGTTTCCCGTTATATATTTTTTTATTTATTAGTTCAGTCCTGTATAGCATAAATAATGCAGTAATCAATTTCTTATATTATTTTCGGTGTTTTCAGTATGATAGCCGGTAGCATCATTGCAAATGCTGTGGCATTGGCCATTCCTCTTTCCTGCCGCTATTTTCTTGTGGTGTTTCCGTAAAATAGTTGTTTGTATAGCCTCATGAATTCATCCCCCATGCCTGTGGAAGACTTACTGAAAACAGCCCGCGCCGCGTTGAAAAAACAACCGCGTGATGTGAAGCTGCATGAGTTGATTGCTCCGGTATATGAACAACTGGAACGTTATGCGGATGCTTTGCCGCATCTGGAGTTCATGTTGTCGGCAACTCCTCATGACAGGGCGTTGACTGTCCGCACCATCAAGGCATTATTCATGACTGGCGGCTTTGCCAAGGCACAGCAGATAATAAAAAACTGGCAGGCACAGGAACCGGTGTCGGTACTTGCTGTACGATACATGGCGCTGGCACATGCGCTGATGGGGCAATTTGAACAGGCACAGCAGAGTTACGCCAAAGCCTATGAAATGGATAGTTCAGATAGCCAGTCGCTCATGCTATCTGGTGCTATGAAGCTGCTGCTTTCTGACGCTCGCGAGGGATATGAAGAATATTCTGCGCGGCAGACAAATAAGGATTTGGCAAGGCTGTTTGACGCTATACCGCCGTGGTCGGGTGAGCCGGTTGCAGATAAAAAAATCATATTATGGGCCGAGCAGGGAATTGGCGACGTCGTCATGTTTCTTGGCCTGCTGCCTTGGCTTTCTGGTCGCAAAGCCGATATAACCCTTGCCTTGACACGCAAGCTTGTGCCGCTGGTTGTGCGCTCTTTTCCGGAACTGCCGATTATTTCTGAGGACACATTTAGCCAGACAGATTGCACATTGTTTGATTACCAGATGCCGATGGGCCAGCTGATTAAACATGCCTTGCCGGAATATTGTCCAGCGAAACATCCGGCTTACATGAAACCGGATGCACAGAAGGTTTCCGCTTTGCGTGAACGCTATCTCGGCTATGCGAAGGAACGCAGCAGGAAAAAACTTATCGGCATATCGTGGCACACCACCAATCCAGCGGTGGGCTTTGCCCGCACCATCACGTTGCCTGAACTTGATCCGTTGTTTTCTATACCCGACCTGCAGTTTGTGTCGCTGCAATATGGCAATCACATGGCTGATATCGAAAGCTGCAACCAGCGTTTCCGCGATATAATATTGCATGACGCCGGTATTGACGCCTTCGGTGACATTGACGCGCTGGCAGCGCAGATAGCAGCGATGGACGAGGTGATTACCATTGATAACTCGACCGTGCATCTGGCTGGTGCATTGGGTGTGCCCGCTACCCTGATGCTTTCGGCTATGCCTGACTGGCGCTGGGGAGTGACGCGTGGCGATTGCCAGTGGTACGGCAGCGTGAAACTGGAGCGGCAGGAGGTAACGCTGAACTGGAAACCCGTACTCAAGCGCTTGCGCGCGCGGTTATCGGAATCATGAAGAACATAGCGTTTTTAAATGATACGTCGGACTGGTATCACTGGGGATGCACTGGCACCAGCGCCGCGATTAAGGAAGCGCTTGCAGCGCGTGGATATAATATTACACCAGTGCCTATTAAGTCGATTTATGAAATAAAATCCGTACCTGAAACGATTGCTGATTTTGACAACCGTGAGTTCTTCAACCGCTTCTTTCACGAAAACCTGCCTGTCACAGCGCCCATATTGCAAAATGACATTGTGCTGATTAACGGCGAGGGTACGCTGCATGGAATCTCGCGCGTGTCGACCGTGCTTCTGTATCTTGCCTATGCCAGCAAGCAAATCTGTGGCAAGCGTGTGCAAATTATTAATCACTCCTGCTATCCTGATGACAGCAAGCAACACACACAATCAACGGCAAGCGGCCTGTATCAGGGTGTATATAAATTACTAGATTTTGTAGCGGTGCGGGAACATTACAGCCAGGGGCTGCTGAAAGAGCTTGGCATTGAGGCAACACTCTCTTTCGATTGCCTGCCGCTTTATATCCGCAACCATCTTTTGACAGCATCCGCTGAGCGTAAGCGCACAATTGTTGTTGCCGGGTCTGTAGCGTGGAAGGCTAAGGGCCTTGAAGCGCTGGTGGCCTATATGCGCGCTATGCTGGCAGATGGCTATGACATCAAGCTGCTGACAGGCGCTAAGGCAAACCCTGCGCTGGACGACAAAATGTTCCTGCAGGCGTTAAAGCAGGCGTTGCCGGAGGGCTGGACACATGTAGATGCCCCCACAATGGATGCGTGGCTACATACTATACAGTCTGCTTCGCTGGTGGTTTCCGGCCGCTTCCATTACACGATTGCTGCTTGTATGCTGGGTACGCCCTGCATTGTGCTGGATAGTAATACGCCGAAAAATCGTGCTATCTGCGAAGAGGCAGGCCTGCCCGAGCCGTTGCCATATGATATTGACGGGCTTGAGGCGGCATTGCATGCACGCACCCGCAGCGCGCTTGGCACGTCCCCCATTACCAGTGCGGTCAGGGAAGAGTGGCTCGCGCGGGCGCAAAAGAATTTCGCGGGGTTGCTGTAATATGATGCTTAGGCCGCGTAGTGGAAATTTAAGGGGTGCTACGGAATTTTTCCGTAACCGGCCGCTAGTGAATACATTGCTGGATTTACTCAAAGGGCAGCCGAAGATAAGGCTGTTGTTCCACGCGTGTTCGATTGGCGCTGAGCCTTATTCATTTGCGGTAATGTGCCAAATGCGCGGTATAAAAAATGTAGAAATACATGCAACAGATATCAGCAATGAATTTCTGGAGTTCGCCCAGAAAGCGCATTACCCTGCTACTGCCGCAGATGATATGTCAGCTGAAGAAAAAACATTCTTCGATGTATCGGGCGGGCAGTTATGTCCGGTGGCTTCCGTACGTAGCGCCGTTACGTTCCTGCCGCCCTGTTCTTTTGTAGATAGCGTTTTGACTGAGTCATATGATGTTGTATTTGTCAGTAATGCGCTTACCTATGTCACGCCCGCTGAACAGGCAACGGCCATTGCCAATATCAGCCACTACAATATGCGCTATCTGGTATTGACGGCATTTCACCAGCAGACCATCAAACCGGATTTAATGGCTAACGGTTACGAAGCTGTGCCGGATAATCTTGAGGAAATACACAATAGCTGGGGCGACCGCATTGCCAAGGATGCGCCTCTGGATCATAGCTGGATGCTGCCGCCCTTTTCAAAAATACAGGACTACGAATATAAATATTGCGCACTGTTTAGGAAACTGCGCTAGCTTCTGATAAGGGTGTTTACGGTATGCGCTTAAAATCCAGCGACCCGCTGGCGGCATGCCACAGAATACGCGCCGCTCTTCCAGTGATGTTGTCACCATGCACGAACCCTATCTTGTCCATGTCGCGGCTGTCGCGTGACTGGTCGCGGTTGTCGCCCAGCACAAAATAATAATCGTCCGGCACGACATAGACGGGTGTGTTATCCAGTGGTGCATTGTTTGTTTCGTCCAGTATGGGGTAGGTGACGCCTTCCGGCAATGTCTCGGCATAGTGCGCCACTGCTTTGACCGCGCCGTTTTCTGGCATCGGGAAATCATCCAGTTTTTTGCGCGGCACTTCACTGTCGTTGATATACACCACGCTATTTTTTACCTGCACCATATCACCCGGAAGGCCGATAACACGCTTGATATAACTGTCTGCACCCACTTTAAAAATCACTACATCGCCGCGTTGCGGCGGACCGCTTGTATAGGCAAAGCTTTTGGCAAACAGGTAATCGCCCTGGTTGACATTCGGGCTCATCGAAACGCTGGGCATACGGAATGGAGCATACAGCATCTGGCGGAATGCAAACGGCAGCAGCAGCGGCAACAGCACAAACGCAACCAGCACATACCAGCGTGTGTACCATTCTACAGGTCGCGCAGCATCATATCTCCGCGCTTCAAAAAACACATGCGCCACGCCACCGACCTGCAGCGCTATCAGCAGGCAGCGCATGGTATCTGCCGGATGTACGGGCGCAAGCCCGAGATAAGCCGCGCCAAATATCAGCAACGCCAGCGCGATGGTGACAATGATATACGCCACTGCCAGCTGTCCGCGGCCGATATAGCACATGCCGATGACGGGTCCGAGTAGGGCGGTCAGCAGTGCTGCCGCCCATGGTTTTCTGGAGGTAAATGCTCTGAACATTTGGGGTTTAGCCTATCTGGCGGCCGGTGCTTTTGCCTATGATATCAGTCCAGCTTCCGCCATCCATCTTGCTCAGGCTTACTTCCTGCTGTAATGCCCCGCGGATTTCCGCAGACAGTTTGGCGGATGTGCCAGCAAGAGTACCCGTTAATATACCGCCTGGTTCCGAGCCGCTTATATCGGCGAAATCCGAGCGGGTGAGCGTAAGTTTTTCTCTAAGCGCCGCTGCCAGCTTGTTCATCAGATCAGACTTGCCGCCCGGGTCATCAAACGAAATGCCTGACAGTCTCGTCTCTTCATCAGCGGGTAGTTCTATCCTTAGTCTGCGTGATTTTGTCTTTATTCCGTAAACGATGTCGAACACTTGGTCATCTTCTGGGGGGGTGATAGTTACCTGAATGCCGGGCATTGCTTTTTCCAGCTGGGTTTTGGCATAATTTACGACGGCTTTTTCATCAATAGAATCGGTTCTGCCTACTTCTTCTTGCAGCTGTGCGGCGAGTGCTTCAATTTGGTGTTCTTTCTTGGCGGCGGCGACTTTGGCACGCTCCTCGGCGGCCTTTTTAAGTATCGTCCTGTCGCGTTCGGCGGCTAAAAAGCTAATGGCCTGACCCAGTTTCTGTTCAACAACTGATTCGCTTTTTCCAGCAAAACTTATTTCAAAGCCGAAGCCGATATTGGGCTGTGCAGTTCCGTTAGCATTATCGCTCAGCGCCGCCTTGTCGATAAAATTACCACCAGCATCCGCTGAGCCAAGGGTGATGTGGTTATCTTTGGTGGTGATGCCATACTCGCCTACCTCAGGGTCGCGGCTGTTATCCACCAGCCCGGCATGCTCCAGTGCTTTATGCGCATTTACTATGTCACTGAATCCGCCCATTGTGCCTGATACGAATAGTTTGTAATTATCACCGTCACGCTCCACCACATGCCCGGGCTGCAAATAATTGCTCGGGTTCGTATCAAATAGTTCCCTTAAGAGCTGTTGTATTTTATTCGTCATCGCCCGTCTTTCATTGGCCAGATATATCATTAGCATATCTGGCTTACTAAATCATTAACAGTCATTAACCATGATGGGTGCGACAAATCAAATAAATAATTATATTATTGATATATATATAATTTTTACAGGGGAAGGGGATTGGCTCGGGGCTGCTCCTGTTTCCTCTACGCTGCTTTCAGATACTAAAAAAGCCGCGCAAGGCGGCATTTTTGTAAATGGCGGAGGGGAGAGGATTCGAACCTCCGGTACGGTTACCCGCACAACGGTTTTCGAGACCGCCGCATTCGACCACTCTGCCACCCCTCCGCATACATCAACCACCGAATTATCCGTGGTCGAATTCTATACATTCCGCTCGCATGCTCGCGGTGGCACTCTGCCACCCCTCCGCACGCATCAACCACCGAATTATCCGTGGTCGAATTCTATACATTCCGCTCGCATGCTCGCGGTGGCACTCTGCCACCCCTCCGTACCATGCTCACAGTAGCACTTAAGCCACCGCTTTCGCATACATCAAACAGCTTATTAGGCCGCTTAGTAAAAATTGGCTTAATGCAGGCGGCGTTTATACCAGAAGTCGTGCCATTGTCCAGCCTTGGGCTACAGCGCCTCAACTGCGGCATTTATTGGGGATAACCAATACCCTAGGCTTTTCTACCCCGTGTCGCCCAGTCTGAAAAAAGGTAAATAAATCCTATATTTACCAAAACTTTACTGCGGATTGCTATGATGTATGCAAGCAAAAAAAGCATGAACATGAGAGCAGTGGGCAGCTATGGTTAAAAGGGTATTGAGAAGCAGATTCTGGAAATACCTGCCGGTGATAGCCGTGGTTATCGCGGGTGCGCTGTCGTCTTCCGTTGTGGCTTACATGATGCAGAAGTCGCAGGAAGAAAAAGTGCTGCAGAGCTTCATGATTACCGCTAACGAGCGCGTGGCCATTGTGCGCAAAAGCATCGATAATGAAATTGCGCTGCTGCGTGCGATGGGTACATTTTTCAACGCTTCCGACAGCATATCACGCGAGGAGTTTGACACCATCGTCAGCCAGCTGGCTAAGGACCATCCGGCGGTGCAGGCCATACAATGGATACCGCGCGTGAGCGCTGACAGCCGCGCCGCCTACGAATCGGAAATGCAAAAACTCAAGGCCGATTATCGCTTTACGGAAAGAGGTGACGGCGGCGAATTGATGGTTGCTGGTGAGCGTGCCGAATATTACCCCGTGTACTATTCCTATTCCTTCATGGGCAAGGATGGGCTGGTGGGCTATGACGTGATGTCTGATCTGACATACAGCGTTGCCATGCAGCAGGCGGAAGAAACCGGCGACATCATCGCCACCGGCCGCGTACTGCTGCCGCAATTCAGGCGTGAGCAAAAATACAGCACGGTGCTGATGGCGCCTGTTTATAAGCATGGCAGCAATGCTAACAAACCCAACAATATACACGGATATCTTGCACTGGTTTTGCCGGTACATCACTTGCTGGATGCTGCGTTTGAACCGCTTTCACCCGTGGGTATGAACATGATTCTGCGCGATCACTCGGCGCTGCGCACCGAATCGCATTTGCACGTGCGCGTATCGCGCAATGAAAAAATATTGCAAGAGCAGGACATCATCAAAAGCGAAACACAGCCGGGACAGCTTGTGCATAAAAGCACAATGGATGTCGCGGGCCGGAATTGGGAAATGACGGTCCTGCCGGCGAGCGGATATTTTTCCTTCAGCCTTTCCATGCAGGCGGGATTTGTGCTTGGCGCTTGTCTGCTTATCACTCTGTTGCTGGCAGCGTACCTGATGAACCAGATGAATAAATGGGGACATATTCAGGATGAAGTAGCCGAGCGCACTTATGAGCTTGAAGAATCGCGCATGCGCATGCAGCTGCTGCTGGATTCCACCAACGACGGTGTACTCGGGCTGGATGGCAAGGGCTGCATCACTTTTATCAATTCGCATGCGCTGGAGTTGCTGCAATATAGCAAAGACGAAGTTATCGGGCGCGTGCATCACGATCTCTTGCAGCCTTCGCGTGAGGACGGCACGCCATATCCCGCCGATGCCTGCCCGATGGAGGCGGCGTTTCGCGACGGCAAGGTACACACCGCGCGTGACGAAATTTTCTGGCGTAAGGATGGCACGCAATTGCCCGTCGAATATACCTGTGCGCCGCTGCGTGAAGATGGTGGGGTAATGGGTGCTGTGGTGGCGTTCCGTGATATTTCCGAACGCAAGCTGTATCTCGATAACTTAAAACAGTTGGCACAGTATGACCAGTTGACCGGCGTTGCTAACCGCAACCTGTTTCTTGAATTCATGCGCAAGGCGTTCAGCCGCGCCGAGCGCGAACAGACAAAGATCGGGCTTGTCTATTTTGACTTAAATAATTTCAAGGAAATCAATGATACGATGGGCCATGCTGCGGGTGACGCGGTGTTGCGTGCTTTTGCGCGACGTATCGGCGAGGGCCTGCGCGCCTATGATATTGTGGCGCGCCTCGGCGGTGACGAGTTCATCATCCTGCTCGACAACCTCGCCAACCGTGAAGAATGCATTATTGTGGTCGAACGCATATTGCGTATGCTGGAGTCGCCGCTGCTTATTGAAGACAGGGAAATTATGGTCAGCGCCAGTATCGGCATTGCTTTCTACCCTGATGATGCCAAGACTATGGACGAGTTGTTAAGCCATGCCGATACGGCCATGTATGTATCCAAAAAAGACAGGTCGATCCGCTATCATGTGGCAGGTGGTAATTCCCACGGCGGTCACGGGTTAGGCGTCGTTAAAAGCGCTTGAGCGCAGTAATTCGTATATAATGATTATATAAAGCCGGGGCCGTCCATGCTTCCGGATTGCCTTCCCATATTTGCCAGCGGTGATGCTTTTAGTTCATTGTCGGCATTAGCCATATTCGCACCTACTGCTGCACCGGAAGCGGCCATTTGCTGCATGGACTGGTTATACCCCTTCACAGCGCTTAGCGCGTTGAGCTTCATTGTTTCATCCCGCGCTTGTTCCGGTGTAATCATCTTGATGTCTTTGCCCTTGGCAAATTCTTCCAGCGTAAGGTTTGGGTTTTTAGTTATCTCGGCTTTTAGCTGTTTGTATTGCTCTTGCGTAAGCTGGGCATATGCGCCTTCGTTGTTTTTTGCGAAGTCGCCAGCCTTATCGCCCCATGTGCTGGTCATCATGTTGCGGAATTCCCGAATATCACCGGCAAAGCCGAGCTTGAGTTCGTCGGTTTTCCCCTTGTCCATCTGCTGCATCACAAAGACAGGGCCGTCATATGCCTTGCCCGCTTCCATTTTTTCAAACACTTCCTTGCGTATATAAACATCAAGATCGTCGCCGTCGCCTACGGCAAGGCTTTGCGTCTGTCCGGCATCGTTTTTGGTTTTTATACCGCCATATACGCCGTCTTTGATCGGTTCGCTCAGCATGCCATTGCCTACCACGCGTTTTTCTCCTTCGCGTGTTTCAACGTAAATCATCTCATCGGGGCCATTGGGCTTAAGGTCACCATGTGCCGTTAGCCCCACTTTGTTTTTTGCTGCCCATGTATCGGCGGCCATGGGAGTGCCACCGGCGTTGGATTGCAGCCATGCCGACAGTTCCTTGGATTCAAGCTGGTAGGTTTTGCCGTCGCTCCCTGTTGTTAGGAGTTCAAAATGCTTCTGTCCTTTGGCCTCGCGCGTTTTTTCGACCTGCAGCAGGATAGCACCGAGGGATTTTGCCTCGTCCTTGCTTAGAGATTCGGTGGTTTCGGGAATACGGCTGATGCGCCCTTTGCTTGCCGCGCTCATGAGTACGGCCTCAGAATTCATATCCTTGTATTCAGCCTGAAATGTCTCTAGCTTGGGTTCTGGCTGCTCAAAGGCCTTGCCTTCTTTTTGAGCCTGCGCGGAAGCCTTACCCCAGTCCTTTTTGGCGACATCAAAGATGGCTTTGACAACATCATTTTTATCAATGGGTTGCTCAAATTTAAACATCGCTGCCATGCGGAATATCCCTGAAATTCAATGCGTGGAAGGTTAATCCTACCACTTAATTATTAACTATTTTGACCTGCTTTTGGGTGAATATTCGATGAAGATAACAATTTGTGAGAAAATTAGGACCCAATGGCAGTTGACAAGCATGGGCTAATCATATAATTTTGCCGTCCTTTTCCCGAGTTTAGGGGATTGATAATGGAAAAAGTATAAAAAGTTCAAGGCGTTAGCACTTGAAGCAAGAGTTAGGATTTGGCTATGTTTGCAGTAATTCGTACCGGCGGTAAGCAGTACAAAGTCACCAGCGGCGACGTCATTGACGTTGAGAAGCTTGCCGGTAATGCAGGTGACAAAGTGGAAATCAGCGAAGTGCTGATGGTGGATCAGAAGATTGGCGCGCCGCTTCTTGCTGGCGCAAAAGTACAGGCCGAGATTGTGGAACAGTTCCGTGATGACAAGGTGATTATTTTCAAGAAGCGCCGCCGTCACAACTATCGCCGCAAGAAGGGTCATCGCCAGTACCTGACCCAGATTAAAATTATTGATATTAAGGCGTAAGGAGCGCAGTCATGGCACATAAAAAAGCAGGTGGTTCATCCCGCAACGGCCGCGACTCCGGTGGTCGCCGCCTCGGTGTAAAGAAATTCGGCGGTGAGCTGGTTATTCCCGGCAATATTCTTGTCCGCCAACGTGGTACTAAATTCCACCCAGGTAAGGGTGTGGATATGGGCCTCGACCATACACTCTTTGCCGTACTGGAGGGCCGCGTTGAATTCCGCGAGCGCGCTAACGGCAGGATGTTTGTGTCGGTGGTTGCCGCGTAAGCAAAGCATTACAACAGACGTGATTCGGGGGGACAGTCATCTGTTCCCCCTTTTTATATGGAATAACGAGATATGAAATTCCTCGACGAGGCAAAAATATATATTCGCAGTGGCGACGGCGGCAATGGCTGCGTCAGCTTCCGCCGTGAGAAATTTATTCCGCTTGGCGGGCCGGATGGCGGCAATGGCGGGCGTGGCGGCAGTGTGATTGTCGAGTGTGTTTCCGGCCTCAATACGCTTATCGATTTTCGCTACCAGCAGCATTTTAAGGCTAAAAAAGGTCAGCACGGCATGGGCAGCAATTGTACGGGTGAAAGCGCCAAAGACCTTGTTGTGCAGTTGCCGATCGGCACGCAGATTTTTGAAGAAGACAGGGAAACACTGGTCGCGGATTTAACGCGCGCGGGCCAGCGCATTGTGCTGGCGCAGGGCGGGCAGGGGGGCTTAGGCAACCAGTGCTTCAAGTCGTCCACCAACCAGTCGCCGCGCCAGTTTACCCCTGGCGAGGAAGGTGAAGAGCGCTGGCTGTGGCTGCGCATGAAGCTGATGTCGGACGCGGGCCTGCTGGGGTTGCCCAATGCCGGAAAATCTACCTTCCTTGCTGCGACTTCACGCGCCAAGCCGAAGATTGCCGATTACCCATTTACTACGCTTACGCCGCAGCTGGGTGTGGTACATGTCGACCAGCGTGAATTCGTGCTGGCGGATATTCCCGGCCTTATCGAAGGTGCGTCGGAAGGCGTGGGGCTTGGGCTAAAATTCCTCGGCCATGTCGAGCGCGCGGGCATATTACTGCACCTGATTGACGGCACGCAGGAAGATGTAGTTACGGCTTACAAAACCATCCGCAAGGAGCTGAAGGCCTACAGCGCCGAGCTGTATAAAAAGCCGGAGCTGATTGCGCTTAACAAGTGCGACGCGCTTCTGGATGAAGAGATAAAGGAAAAATGCGCGGCGCTGAAGAAGGCCAGCAAAAAGAAAATCTGGCCGATTTCGGCCGTCTCCGGCGAAGGCGTAAAGCCGGTGCTGCGCGAAATGTTCAAGGTAATTGACGAAGCGCGCGGCGAATCCTGATTTAAGCATATAAAAGCTTTATTAACCCTGAGCGGATAGAGTGCCGGCCATGACTGTGCTAGCCAAAGCCAAACGTATTATTCTAAAAGTAGGTTCGTCGCTGCTGATTGACGAGGCCAACCATGTGCGCGCTCTATGGCTGGAATCGCTGGCGCAGGACATTGCGCAGCTTAAGTCATCAGGCAAGCAGGTGATTGTGGTCACCTCCGGTGCAATTGCGCTGGGCCGCCATCCGTTGGGCTACGGCAAGCGCAATCTGGAACTCGAAGAAAAACAGGCCGCCGCTGCCTGCGGCCAGATTACGCTGGTGTCCGCATGGGCGCAGGCGCTCGCTAAGGTGGGCATGTTTCCCGCGCAGATGTTGCTTACCGCCGATGACAGCATCGAGCGCCGCCGCTACCTGAATGCACGCAACACGCTCGAAGCGCTTTTGGAAAATCCGAAAGCCATTCCTGTCATCAATGAAAATGACACGGTGGCCACCGCTGAAATCCGTTTTGGCGACAATGACCGGCTGGCGGCGCGCGTGGCGCAAATGGCGGGCGCGGACATGCTGGTGCTGTTTTCCGATATTGACGGACTCTACAGCGCCAACCCCGCTAAAGACAAAGGCGTAAAGTTTATTGCTGAGGTGAAAGAAATCACGGCTGACATTGAAAAAATGGCTGGCGGTTCATCGTCATCCATCGGTTCCGGTGGCATGGTTACCAAAATCGGCGCTGCGAAAATCGCCATGGGCGCAGGCTGCAGCATGGTAATTGCACTTGGCAGCGTGGTTCACCCCCTGAAAGCATTGCTGGACGGTGGCAAGCATACGCTGTTCGTGGCTCAGGAAAGTCCGCTGAGTGCGCGCAAGCGCTGGATTGCCGGCTCCATCCATCCGGCAGGCAGCCTGACGGTGGATAAAGGCGCTGCCGGTGCGCTTAAAGGCGGAAAGAGTTTGCTGCCTGCAGGCGTAGTGGCGGTCGAAGGTGATTTTGACCGTGGCGATGCTGTACTGATACGGGACGAGGCGGGAAATACCCTTGGCAAGGGAATTATTGCTTACGGTTCCGAAGACGCGCGGCGCATACGCGGCAAGCAAAGTCAGGAAATCGAGCAGATACTAGGGTTTAAGCGCCGCGACGTATTGATACACCGCGACGATATGGCATTAGATGGATAATAATTAATTTGCACGGGCAGGCGTTTAGGCGGAAAATAATAGTCCTAAAGATATTGCCTCCCATTTTTTTACTTAGGTTTAGTTTACATAGGTTATGTAGGTAGGTTATGAAAGCAACAGTGGTTAGTTTCAACAGCGATCTCCACGAACAGATGTTGTCACTTGGAAAAAAAGCGCGTGCGGCTTACGGCCTGATGGCGGAAGCGCGGGGCGAACAGAAAAACATGGCGCTGGTACAGGCGGCACTGGCTTTGCGCGAGCATGCCAAAGACATCATGACCGCCAACCAGAAAGATATCGAATATGCTAAGGGAAAGGGCCTTGATGCAGCGCAGATGGATCGCCTGAAGCTTGACCCCAAGCGCATTGAAGCGATGGCGGCAGGGCTTGAGACCATTGCCACATTGCCGGATCCCGTCAATAGAATGCTCGACCAGTGGACTCGCCCCAACGGGCTGGTGATGCAACGCGTTAGCGTGCCGCTGGGCGTTATCGGCATTATCTATGAATCACGCCCGAATGTTACCTCCGACGCGGCGGGCCTGAGCCTAAAGGCAGGCAATGCCGCGATATTGCGCTGCGGCTCTGAGTGTCACCATTCGTCGCTCGCGATTGTCAAGTGCCTGCATGAAGGCTTAAAAAAAGCCGGCCTGCCGGAAGACGCTGTGCAGATGGTGCCGACACGTGACCGCGCTGCGGTGGGCGAAATGCTGACCATGGTCGGGCTGATTGACATCATCGTGCCGCGTGGCGGCAAATCGCTGACCAAGCGAGTGCTGGAAGAAAGCCGCATTCCCACTATCCAGCATCTGGACGGCAACTGCCATACGTACATCCACAAGGATGCCGATGCGGAAATGGCGTGCGATGTGCTGCTCAACGCCAAGATGCGCCGTGTAGGTATTTGCGGTGCTACCGAGTCGCTGCTGATTGACGAATCCATCGCCAAGGACATGCTGCCCAAGGTGGCGGACGTGCTGTCAAAAGCCGGTTGCGAAATGCGTGGTGACGGCAAGGCACGCGCTGCTGACAAACGTATCAAGGCGGCCACGGACGAGGACTGGGATACCGAATATCTGGCGCCGGTTATCTCTATCAAGACCGTCAAGGGCGCAGACGAAGCCATCGACCATATCAACCAGCATGGCTCGCACCATACCGATGCTATCATCACCGCCGACATCAATACGGCGCGAGCATTTCTGCGCCGTGTGGACAGCGCTATTGTCATGCATAACAGCTCCACCCAGTTTGCTGACGGCGGCGAGTTCGGCTTTGGCGCGGAAATCGGCATCTCCACCGGCAGACTGCATGCACGCGGCCCTGTGGGGGCTGAGCAGCTCACTACGTATAAATATGTGGTGCATGGCACTGGTCAGACCAGGGCATAGGCGTTGGTCGCTGGCACTTCTCTTATATATACAAAAAATCGGGCCATCGGTTTGCTGGGGGGATCATTCAACCCCGCGCATGAAGGGCATTTGCATATTTCGCTGCACGCATTGAAGTCGCTGCATCTGGATGAAGTCTGGTGGCTGGTGTCGCCGCAAAATCCGCTCAAAAGCAAAAGCGATATGGCGGCATATGAAATGCGTCTGGCCTCGGCAAAAGCCATGGTAGCAGGCAACAGGCGCATTCGCGTGCTGGATATCGAACAGCAGAAACAACTCTATTTCAGCTGGCAGACCGTGCAGTTTTTACAGCGGCGTTTTCGCGGCACGTATTTTGTTTGGATGATGGGCGCGGACAATCTGGCGCAGTTCCACCGCTGGCATCGCTGGGCGTGGATGATGCAGGTTTTGCCGCTGGCGGTATTTGACCGTGCGCCGCATTCGCATTCATCCCTGCGCGGTAAAACCTTTAACAGGGCAAGAAAATTATTATATAAAAACAACAAGATATCAAAAAGCAAACCGCAGGCTGCCATGGTCTTCTGTCACTTGCGGCGGATGCTGATTTCTTCCACCCAGCTTAGAAAAATGCTTGGAGAACAAGCCTTTTTAAGGCATAATAAGGGTGTGGGAAAGTAACAAATCCCCCACCGAAAGGAGAAACGGCCATAGCTACTAAAACGTTGTTTCCAAAGCTCTCTCTCTTGCAATTAGAACGTCTCATCCTCACCTCCCTCGACAAACACAAAGCCGAAGACATTGTCTCTATTGACCTGACTGGAAAATCTGATTTTGCGGACCGTATGGTTGTTGCCAGCGGCACATCAGCACGTCATGTGGGATCTCTGGCGGACCGTGTAGTTGAAGCTCTCAAACAGGCTGGTTATGAGAATGTTCCGGTAGAAGGAAAAGATAGTTGCGACTGGGTACTGGTGGATGCAGGCGATATCGTTGTGCATATCTTCCATCCCGAAGCCCGCAGCTATTATAATCTGGAAAAAATGTGGTCAGTGTCGGTGCCTCAACTCGAAGTGGCATACTGATCGCACGATGCGAGTATTGATTGCAGCTATCGGCAAGGCGAAAGCCAGCCCAGAGCAACAGTTATATTCTGAATACTCCAAGCGTTTGCCTTGGAAAATCGAGTGCCGTGAATTTGTTTCAAAGGCACAAACTCCCTCACAACGCATAGAACAGGAAAGCACGCAGCTGCTTGCAGCATGCAAGGGCTATGACCGTCTTATCGCCCTAGACGAGGCTGGAAAGTTGCTAGGCAGCCGCGAATTTGCAGGCCAGCTTGGATCGTGGCAGCAGCAGGGAGCATCGTCATTCGCCTTTATTATTGGCGGCAGCGACGGGCTTAGTACCGAGGCGCTGAAGGAGGCGAGCCTTGTCTGGTCGCTGGGTAAGGTGACGTGGCCGCATATGCTGGTACGCGCACTTCTGGCCGAGCAGATTTACCGCGCTTACAGCGTGCTTACCCACCACCCGTATCACCGTGAAGGATGACGAACACAAAAAAACTATGTTATACTGGAAGATATCATAGTATAATCCCCGCGTTTACGATTCTTAAGGAAGGCCATTCATGAATATCGAACAGCAACATACGCTTCGTTCCTATGACGCACAGCTGAAGCATCTTTTGCAGCTTATCCTTGATATGGGTGGTGAAGTCCGCAAGATGGCGCTTGCATCCAAGGCCGCCTTCCGCTCCCGCGAGGAGTCGCGCGCGACAGATGCCAAAGCGGCAGACAAACTGATTAACGAACTCGACCAGAAGGTCGAGGAAGAAGCGACTATTGTGCTGGCGCTGCATAGTCCGCTGGCGATTGACCTGCGTTTTGTGACCTCGGTGCTTAAAATAACGGGTATGCTGGAGCGCATGGGCGATCTTGCCAAAAACACCGTAAAGCGCAGCGTAAAAATGGGTGCTTATGCGCCGGAGCCGATTATCGTAAAACTGGAACGCATGGCTGACGTAGTGGTAGAAATGCTGGACGAAGCTCTGCTGGCCTTCAAGACCAATGACACCCAAAAAGCCATATCGGTGTGGCGTCGTGACGACGAAATCGACGATCTATACCATGAAGTGCTGCGGATGATACAAAAGGAAATGGCCAATGTACCCGATCAGGTGGTCGCCAGCACGCATGTGGTGTTTGCCGCCAAGAACATGGAACGCCTTGCCGATTACATCACCAACCTTGCCAAGACTGTGTATTATATTTCGTCGGGCAAGCGGGCGGACAAGACCGTCCTGAAGCAGGAAAACGCTTCCTGACCTTTAAAATTTGCTTTTAAACCCGCCCATGCTGTATTAATCCAGTGACAGCCCCTTCTTGTTGTTCCCACGGAGAAATACGGTAATCATGGCAACCACCAAACCCAAACCAGTCGTGCTGGCTATCCTTGATGGCTGGGGGCATCGCGACGACAAGGACAACAACGCCATCGCCAATGCGCGCACACCTGTGCTGGACGCGCTCTCGCGTAATTATCCGAGCGGACTTATCAATGCTTCCGAGCTGCATGTGGGCCTTCCCAGCGGGCAGATGGGCAATTCTGAAGTAGGGCATATGAATATCGGCTCCGGCCGCGTGCTGATGCAGGATTTACCGCGTATTGACGCCGCTATTGCCGACGGAACACTTGCAAGGAACCCGCGCTTTGTAGCGTTCGCTCAGGCGACGGCAAAAGCGGGTGGCGTGTGCCATGTCATGGGGCTGGTATCGCCCGGCGGCGTGCATTCGCACCAGGACCATATTGCCGCCATAGCAAAACTGCTTGCTACAGCGGGTGCTAAGGTGAAAATCCACGCCTTCCTTGATGGCCGCGATACGCCGCCCAAGAGCGCGCTGGAATATATGGCGGCACTGGAAAAGGCCGTCACTGGTCTGCCGGATGTGTGCATTGCTACCGTCAGCGGCCGCTATTATGCCATGGACCGTGACAAGCGCTGGGAACGTGTTCAGAAGGCCTATGATACGCTGGTGTCTGCGCAAGGTGGACGGCATGCCACGGCCAAAGCCGCCATCGAGGCCAGCTACCAGTCGGGCGTTACTGATGAATTCGTGCTGCCGTGTGTGATCGGTGATTATCAGGGCATGAATGATGGCGATACGCTGGCCATGGGTAATTTCCGTGCCGACCGCGTGCGCGAGATTCTGACCACGTTGCTTGATTCCTCCTTTGCCGACTTCCCGCGTAGCAAGGTAGTGAAGTCCGCTGCCGCGCTGGGCATGAGCGAATACTCCTCCAAGCTTAGCTCTTTCCTTTCCACCTTGTTTCCGCCGGAGCCGCTGACGCGCATTTTCGGCGAGGTGATTGCTGAGGCAGGATTAAAGCAGCTGCGCATTGCTGAAACCGAGAAATATGCGCATGTGACGTTTTTTTTCAATGGCGGCCGTGAACAGGAGTTTCCAGGCGAGGAGCGTATCTTGGTGCCTTCCCCCAAAGTGGCTACCTATGACGAAAAACCGGAAATGTCGGCGCCCGAGGTAACAGAAAAATTACTGGCGGCGATTGAAAGTAACCGTTTTGACGTAATTGTGGTTAATTATGCCAATACCGACATGGTGGGCCACACCGGCGACATGAAAGCGGCTATACGCGCTGTGGAAACAGTGGACAGCTGCCTTGGCAAAATAAGCAAGGCCGTGCTGGAGCGCGGCGGAGCCATACTGGTTACCGCTGATCATGGTAATGCCGAAATGATGTTTGACCATGATACACACCAGCCACATACCGCACATACACTCAATCTTGTGCCGGTGATTATTGCCTCTAGCACACTCAAGGGCCAGCACACCAGACTGCCGGAAGGCAAGCTGGGGGATGTCGCGCCCACGCTGTTACAGCTGCTGCAACTGCCGCAGCCGAAGGAAATGACGGGGCGCTCGCTGCTGGCGGAGGTTGCCGGTGCTTAAGGGGCTTACAGCCGTAATGCTCGCGTGCTGTATTGCCGCCGCTCCCGTTTTTGCCGCTACCCCACAGGAAGAATACGAAAAAACCAGCAAGGATATCCGCGAGGCTAAACAAAAACAGCAGCAGCTGGTCGAGGAAAACAAGCGTCTTGAGGCAGAGCTTAACGAATTGCAGGCGCGTCTTGTGCAGTCGGCGGCCAAGGTGCAGGACGCGGAAAACAGCCTGTCCAGCTATGAAGACAAGCTGCGTATTCTTAATGAACAACTGAATGAAAAGACCAAGGCATTGACCACCCGCAAGAAAGACCTGGACGCGCTGGTGCAGGCGGCGGTGCGCCTGAGCCGGACACCGCCGGAAGCCGTCATACTCATGCCCGGGGAAGCACACCAGACCATGATAGCCGCCGATGTGCTGAAGATGACTTCGGAGAGCATTCGCAAGGAAATGGAAAGCATTACGCAGCAGATGGAAGAGCTGGAGAAGCTTAAGGGCAAGGTAGCCAAAAGCCGTTCGGAAGTCGGTACACAGGAAACGATGCTCAGCAACACCCGAATAAAACTGCAGACAGAGGTGGCGGAACGCAAGGCGCTGCTTGAAAAGCTTGGCCGCGAGCAGGAAGAACAGGAAAGCCGTATCGCCCAGCTTGCCAAGAAAGCTGCCGACCTTCAGGAACTGATGTCGTCTATCGCCAAGGAGGAGGAGGCTGAAAAAGCGGCTGCCAAGTCCGGCGTGTTGCTGAAGCCCGAAGACCCGCCGGCAAAAGGTAAACGCGGGTCTTTGCGCTCCTTTTCCAGCGCCAAGGGTAAGATTCGTCCGCCGGTGGCCGGCCGTGTGGTGCAGCTGTTTGGCGCTACTCAGGCTAACGACACCAACCGCGGCGTGGTCATAGCTACGCGTCCGCAGGCGCAGGTGACTGCGGCCTTTGACGGAGAGGTGGTGTTCAGCGGGCCATTCCTTAACTATGGCCGCATGGTAATCTTGCGCCACCGTGACGATTTTCACACATTGGCTGCCGGACTTGCAAAAATTGATGTGAAAGTTGGACAGTTTTTATTGGAAGGTGAGCCGATTGGTGCTATGGGAAGTGGGGGGGCTAGCAACAGGCTGTATTTTGAACTAAGAAGAAACAACCAGCCGATAGACCCCGCACCATGGCTGAATGGATTCAAAAAACGATAAACTGTTAGGATTGCTATGCGCCGCTTTGCCAAATTATGCCTTATTGGAAGCTTAACCCTTGCCCCGGTGATAGCTTATGCTGACAGGGCGGAGACGCTTCAGCTGCTGGATTTGTTCGGCGAAGTATTTGAGCGCGTGCGTACCGATTATGTGGAAGAGGTAAAAGACGGGCAATTGGTGGAAGCAGCCATCAACGGCATGCTGACCTCGCTTGACCCGCATTCCGGCTATCTTAATGAAAAAGCCTTCAAGGAAATGCAGGTGCAAACCAAGGGCGAGTTTGGCGGTCTTGGTATCGAAGTAACCATGGAAAACGGCCTTGTGAAGGTGGTATCGCCTATCGATGATACGCCTGCCGCCAAGGCTGGCATCAAGCCGGGTGATTATATCAGCTTCATTAATGACGAAGCGGTGATGGGCCTGACGCTTTCCGAAGCAGTAGAAAAAATGCGCGGCACTGTTGACTCCAAGGTGAAGCTCACCATTTTGCGTGAAGATTCACCAGAACCTATAGAGATGACGCTGACGCGTGCAGAAATTAAAATCAAATCGGTGCGCGCACATACGGAAGGTGACGATATCGCCTATCTGCGCGTGACCTCGTTTACCGAGCAGACAACTGACTTGCTGGAATCGGAATTCGGACGCATCAAAAAAGATTTACCAAACCTGCGCGGTGTCGTGCTGGATTTGCGCAACAATCCTGGTGGTCTTCTTGAGCAGGCGGTTTCCATATCGGATGCTTTCCTGCGCCGCGGCGAAGTGGTTTCTACCCGCGAACGTGATCCGGACCGCACCAAGCGTTACAGCGCCAGCAGTGGCGACGAACTGATTGACGACAACATACCGATTGTGGTGATGGTCAATAACGGTTCTGCGTCGGCTTCAGAAATCGTGGCGGGTGCATTGCAGGATCATAAGCGCGCTATTGTGTTGGGTACAAAGACCTTCGGTAAAGGCTCGGTACAGACGGTTATCCCGTTGACTGGCCATGGAGCGATACGTCTTACCACCGCACGTTATTACACGCCTTCTGGCCGTTCTATCCAAGCCAAGGGCATCATGCCTGACATCGTGGTTGAACCTGCAAAGATTGAGCCCATCAAGGGATCGGACAAGGTGCGTTCGGAAGCAGAACTGCGCAAGCGCCTTGAGAATTTGCAGGAAAAGAAAGATCAGGAAAAGAAAACCAATGGCACCGATGTCAACAAGGATAACGGTGATAAGGATAAGGACAAAGACAAGGAATCCAAGGATAAGGAAACCAAGAAAAGCAGCGGTGAAATCGCTATGGCTGAAGATTTCCAGCTACAACGCGCCCTGGATTTACTGCGTGCAGTCAATGTCTATAAACAGGTGGCACCGGAACAATAATTATTCCGGTTTCATCCGCAGACCTTATGGGTGACTATGGCATTTAAGCTTAAGTTCTCGGTTGCCGCGTTATTTGCACCTGTAAAAGCCTTTTTGTGGCGGCTTTTTGTAATGCCGGTGAAGCGTCTTTTATGGACATTACTGTTTTGGGGACTGCCTGTGTTGGCGCTGGTGCTTGCCGCATTGCTGTGGCACTCAGGAAGTGGTGAAGCCGAGCGTGCTTTTGCTGACGGCAGACGTCTTTTGGTTACTGTCAATGGCGGTATGATTACAGGTAAGCAGGCCGGGCCGGAAACTGCAAAAGAAATGGCGAAAGCAGAGGCGGAAAAGCTGGAGGCTGAAAAGAAAGCAGCAGCAGAAAAAGAAAAGGCTGCAGAAGAAGCAGAAAAAACTAAAGCCGAAGTGATCAAGCCTAAAACGGAAGAAGCCAAGACTCCAGAGTTGGCAAAGACAGAAAAACCTGAAGAAAAAATAGCGGAGAAAAAAGAAGAGCCGGTTTCCGTCGTGCCGTCGGCTTCGCCTGTTGCCGGCATAAAAGCCGGCCTTTCAGAAAAATCAGATCTC
Source organism: Alphaproteobacteria bacterium (assembly GCA_020049775.1). GTDB lineage: Bacteria > Pseudomonadota > Alphaproteobacteria > Rickettsiales > SXRF01 > JAGVKI01. Next base: position 277,674 of record JAGVLO010000003.1, read on the forward strand.
GGATTACTGCCAACTATTGGTCCGGACGGAGGTAAGCCATGGCAACATTATTCAAAAGGCGTAGTTTATAAAGGAAGCGCACCTGTGGTGGCCATTATTGTAACTGGCCTTGGCGTCGGAAAACAGGTGACCGAAAGCGCTATCAAGTTGCCGGAAAATGTCACCCTCAGTTTTTCTGCCTATGCACAGAATGTAGAAAGCTGGGCCACGGCCGCACGTGTCACCGGCCATGAAATCATGATGGATTTGCCGCTGCAGCCTGCGGAATACCCTCTTTCTGACCCCGGTCCTTACGGTATTCTGGTGGCCAAGGAACAAACCGAGAACGACAAGAAACTAAAATGGCTTATGTCGCGTTTTGGTGCTTATGTCGGTTTTCTAACACCACAAAGCGAAGCCTTTATCGGTGACAAGGAGTCGTTTGATACGCTGCTTGGTACGATCGATAAACGTGGCCTGCTGTTGGTGCTTGGGCGTGAAGTGGTCAAGGAAGATACCAAGAAGCAGCTGGAAGCCATGAAAATGCCGGTGATAACGGCAGATGTGCTGCTGGATGAAGAACTTAATGTCAGCGCTATTCAGGCGCGTATTGCCACGCTTGAGCAAATGGCGCGTGACAAGGGATACGCAGTGGCTATTGCGCAGAGCTATCCGGTGACACTGCAGCAGCTGAGCCAGTTGCAGGAGCGCCTTACCAAAGAAGGCATAGTGCTGGTGCCGCTGTCGCATATCGCCAGAAAAGTAAGCAAGGAATAGGGTTTGTGATGATGGCTGAGTCAAAACTTCTTCCTTACCGCAATGGTGTTGGCATTATGCTGCTCAACCGCGACAACCAAGTTTTCGTTGCGCGCCGTATCGATACTATCTCGGAAGCTTGGCAAATGCCACAGGGCGGCATAGACGAGGGCGAAGACCCACTGCAGGCGGCGCTGCGTGAACTGGAGGAAGAAACAGGTACAAATAAAGCAACGCTCCTGCGCGAAAGCCGCGACTGGGTGAGCTATGACCTGCCGGATGCGTTGGTGCCAAAAATCTGGGGTGGGCGCTATCGCGGCCAGCGCCAGAAATGGTACGCTATGCGTTTTATAGGTGAAAATCACGATATCAATATCAACACGCCCGAGCCAGAATTCTGCGAATGGAAATGGATAGAGATGGAATCGCTGCCGGACATCATCGTACCGTTCAAGCGCGATTTGTATCAGGCGTTGGTGGATGAGTTTAAGGACCTAGCGTAAACACTTGACAATTCAGACAGGCCTTATTTCGATCTACAGCACATCGCTTGAATTTTTCTACGGTAGGCATGCCTAAATTTATTTTATTTTTTCAATCCATAACGGGTGTATGTTACCATGCACAACATATGCATTACGCTCGGGGTGTTGATCCATGAGCGCTTTATTTTGCTGACCGAGATTAATAGCAAATAAGATAGGTGATGTGTCTTTAGGTGGAAGTGTGGCGACTACATGCCGATGCCATCTCTTGTCTATGAAAACAATTGCGGGCGTATCAACCTGATGCACAGTATCGTAAAATGCGGCGTCTCCGTCCCAATAGGCGCTAGAGTACATCTTGTATAGCCGTAACGTTTGAAATTCAAGGCCTGCTATGCACAACCCGAGAATCAATATAAAGCTAGTTGCACGCACAGCCGGAAGGCTGAGATGCAAACGAAGTCTTGAGCGGATAAGGAGTGGGAATCTTTGTATAAATAATGCGCACATTACAATCAATAAGCCGCTTGTTTCATATAAATACCGTGGCCCAAATAAATTTGTATAGTGATACCTGTTTATTACCAGTCCTGAGACTGCGAAAAGGAAAGAGCCGCAAAGAATCCATGCATATTTCTTTTCAATACGTAATAAGAACAACGAAAAAACAAGGCATAAACTGGCTATAGGCCAGCCGAATAGCTCCAAGCTAAGTCTACCTATCTGTGGGCCTGCGCGCAATAAATCTGCCAAAACTATCTTGTCATTAAACCATCCACCAAAAACCTTTGGGCCCAGTAAAAATTCATATCCGGATAATAAGGGATCTCCAAGTGTCAACCAGTTATAGGCCATAAATAGAATCGCGAATGGCAGCAATCCCAGCCCCATGAACATAAATAATCTAATAAAAGTTCGTGTGTGAAAAATCAGGAAATAAATGCTAATAATCGCGTAAAAGGGGCCCATGATAACCATACATTGCGGCCGAGTAATAATTAGATATCCTGCGAATATACCTGCCAGCAAAGCATCTTTCGGGCGCTGGAATTTAATGGTACGTATATAAAACAACACAAATAACGTTGTCATCAGCAACGCAGTTGCATGATTCATATACTCCGATGACATAAAAATTATGAACGGCGAAATAGAGCTAAGCAGCAGGCAAATACGACCCGTAGTAACGTTTCCAATTTCACGTCCCAGAAAATAGACAGAAAGTAGGAATAATACGCCAAGCAATGGGTTGATAACCCAAGGCACCCCTGCAAGCTGACCTATCGCCAGTAATAATGCGTGTCCAGGAGGATATAAGCTGAATGTATTTATGCTGTTAAAGAACCACTGGATGAAAAAAAATTCAGGCAGGGAGTGATTGAGTGCGTATGTTCTCCCCTCGGCGAATATTTTTGACTGTACATAGTGTGCCTGCGAGTCTGTGACATGTGGAAGATGGCTAAACAACACTCCTGATAATGTGCAGGTGAGAACAAAGAATGATATGCAGATGATTGTTATGAACAATGCCTCCTTTCCATTATAAGAGGTTCTAAATATTATGCCGGTTTTTCTTAGAAGGTTGATTCTATACGGAAAGAAAAGAAGTCCGGTTACAACGGAAAAAATCAAGAAATAACATTTTATGCTTGATGCGAGCCGTTCTCTGTCAGCCCACTCCCACATGAGTGCGGGAAGGAACGTTACCGCCGCAAGCATGATAACACACATGAAGTTTTTGAGTTTGGTATGCATAAGGAGTCAATGTTCTGCAATAATTTGAAGAAATTATTGTTTTAATCAGTAAGCTATATTCATTGCTAATGTGTAAATAAAATACTTGAGCGTCATAACTTGGGATGGGAAAAATTATTAGTCAGAAGATACTAGATATATTAGCGATGTAGTTTCGAACCGCTGACTACCGGAAAATCCCCTTCTTCGCCTGTCATCAACGTAAGGGCTGCACCGGAAGTATCTATACCCGCTAGCAATTTTCCGACATTGGCGTCGGCTTTCATTTGTTCGACCAGCTGCGGTGTAACCATGATAGAAGATTTCGGAAACCATGGCGCTTTATGTTCATCGACATTTCCGAGGAATACGGATTGCTTTCCGGTTGCTGATTGTACGGATTTATGTTCAAGGAATTTCACCAGCGCTTGGTAGCCGCCCTTGCTTTCGGACGTGGAGTGGTCTGGACCCGCTACAGGTTTCTGCTCTGTGGGGCCTGTGGCTTTCAGCCATTGGTTCATATTCTGTTCAAAGCCGTCAAGGTACCCGAGCGCTGATTCCACTCGCTTGAGTTTATCGGCTGCCTCCAGAGAATCTTTATGTTTGAAGACGTCTTGCCATTTGGTGAAGCGGCCGGAATTGTCCAGCATCTCCGGTGTGATGGCCTGAATATCGGCTGGTGTCACGCTCTCATAAGACACATAGACGGGCGCGCTCAATCGGTCGCGGCCATAATAGTACGAATTGTTGCGCATGACGATGGTTGTGGGGTTTTGTTCCGACATGTTGGCGCAAACAATATAAGAGCGGCGTAGTTCCACATACCATTTATCATCTTGCCATGCAAAACCAGCGCCCAGTAAATCCTTGTCGGGATCAGGGAGTAAAGCGCTGCGAAGGTCGGTATCACGGGTAAGGCGCTGCATGCCGAACTGTTCTACCAGAGATGCATTCTCGCCTGCGTGTTGCGTGAGGTAGCGGAAGCGCGGGAAGGAAAAACCGTAATTGCCGATGCGTGCGTTGCAGCGCGATAGCCTTGCCATGGCGGGAATATCAAGTTCGCTGCTTCCTGCAAAAATTTTTTCATTCATGGAACGTTTGTGACTGCTGCGCAGTCCGGGCGTGTTGAACAGCGCAAGCGCTTCCGGCAACCATGGTGTAACGTCTTTGCCGGTGCTGCATACGAGACTGGAGGCGGCATTGGCGTGGCCGCCCTTGATAATTTGCGGCACGGCAGCAGAGATGGGTTTGGTATCATTACCCGTCTGTGCCGCTTTCTTTGCAGCCAGATAAGTGGTATCTTCCACTTCTACGGCCTTGGCTATGCTGGGGCTTGGGATGTAGGGGATTTCTTTCTTGAATCCTGAGTTGGCCAGTTGTGTAGCAATAAAACTTTCCAGCGTGAGGCGCGTTACCTTGGGAATATTGTCGATGGCGTAGGAGGGCGAAAGCTGTCCGCCGCGAATCATCAGCAGTGCGTCGGCTTCCTCGATATTCACCGCCTGCTGGGTGAAGCGCCCGCATTTGCAATCGGCCACGCGGCTGCGCGTAAGCGCTTCCTGTGGCACATGCAGATGTTCGCATATTTTAAGTATCTCGCTTTTCCACAAATTGCGCAGTGGCTGTACGCTGGCCAGTGCCGAGATGTTGCTGTAGCTTTTAAGCGCTTCTTCGGTGGCATTACGTGTGCCTACCACCCAGAAATTATCGCCTGGCCGTCGCATGGCTCCTGTATCGGCATTTTGCAAGGTTGAATAATCCATCAGTGCCGCCCAGCGGTGGCTGTCGGAACTGAAGTTGATAGAACCGTCAACGATGACTTTTGCTTGCGGCGCCTGCTCTTTCAGCCACGGCACAACGTTTTTCTGGAACCATGGGTCGTAATCGAGGCGGCAAGTCTGCTGATCCTCATCAGCGTCGAGTTCATATTTCGAGAATTTATCGTCAGTTTTTTGCGGCTCGCCGTAATGTATGCCTACGACCCGCTCGGGTCTGCCTGCGCGCTTGAAAGCTTCCGCGCATACCAGAAACGCCAGTATGGAATCGGTGCCGCTTAAACCTACGACCACGCCTGGCGCTTTCTTTTTTTCAATCAGCTCTTCCTGCACCCACGACACAAGCGCTTCAAAGGTTTGCGCCGGATCGATTTCGCGCGGCATCGTGGGGAGTGAGTCTGTCGCTGTAGGCTGCATAGGTGAATCAACAAAGATTTATTAGTTAATTTACATTAATATAACGGCCCGTGCGCAACTGTCCATACGAATAAAAAATTATACGAAACAATCAATTGATCGGGTATTACTATGGGGGCTACATGAAAAGACATCTAGCACCCATGCCTAAAATACGTAATCTGGCCTAAAATATGTAGTCTGGGATGACATGATAAATTCACTTACGGCATTAAGGGGATATGCGGCTTTTGCCGTATTGATTTTTCATCTGTTAGGCGTCACCCCGCTGCTGGGCGGGAGGATTCCACCGGCAGGGTATGATGCAGGGCTGGGCCTGCATACGTATAACTGGATGATTAGCAGGCTTGCGCAGAACGGGTGGTATGGCGCGGATATTTTTATTATTCTTAGCGGCTTTATCATAACACATCGCTACAGGCGTAATGTAGGCAGCACAAAAAAAGCAGTATCCTTTATGCTGACCAGGCTGGGGCGCATATATCCGTCTTATGCTGCGTCGCTGGTGGCTTTGTGGGCAATGTATCAATTCGGTATATTGCCTGAAGCAATGGCGGATTACGATATGCTGGCATTACATGCCACGCTTACATTTGCATGGTTTCCGCCTTCGATTTCCATAGAGTCATGGAATCCGCCTGGCTGGTCGGTGAGCTGTGAATTTTTTAATTATTTGTTATTCCCTTTTATTGCATTGGTGATGACCCGCAGCATAAAGCCTATGGCAGGAAATTATGTTTCAATGATGCTGCCTTTGGCGCTTTTATTGAGTTTGATTGGCTTTCAGGTGGTTGGTCCATTGGCTTTGACACGCGGCTTTGCGAATTTTATGCTGGGCTATTGTTGTGCGATGTTGTTTCCCATGTGTAAGCTCGGGCGCGTGTGGGGGTGGTTAGTGTTGTTGTCTATTCCGGTGTTGCTGTTTTCACCGATATGGCTGGGATATATGAATCCGATATTGCTTTCACTCAGTGCCTCGGCAATCATACTCGGGCTTGCACTGCATTCACAGCAACCAAGGAAACGTGGTGTGATTGATTATATTTTTCTTAATGCTCCGTCACAGTTTATTGGCCGTATATCATACTCACTTTATGTCTGGCAGTTTCCGGTTCTTTTACTGGCGGGGTATATAAAGAAAAACTATTTTCCTGACAGTGATGCCGTGCTTATGGCGTATCCGTCCGCTGTTGCAGGACTGGTCGTGATTATAGTCGGAAGCATTGTATTGGTGAGCTGGCTGGTCTATCGCTATTTGGAAAAACCGGCCAGTGATGGCGTAAAGCGCTGGGTGCAGATGCGGGATGTCGGCAGCCTTGCGGCTCACTAACGAAATTTATAAATCTTCGGTTCTCACACACCGAGAGGATACCACTATCAAAGCCAGCACTAGGCTGGTTTTGATAGTGGTGCCCCGGGTCGGAATCGAACCGACACGCCTCGCGGCACCGGATTTTGAGTCCGGCGCGTCTACCAGTTCCACCACCGGGGCACATACGGGCGAGTTAGTTACCTATAACATCCTCCGCCAACGGTCAAGGGGCCCAGCTTTTCTGAGTTAATTTCCTACATTAACCTGCTTGAAATGGGGGGCGTTTGGCACTATTTATCAATTATGTGTTTTTCCAAATGTATAGACAGGCTTAACCTGCGGCTGGTGGTGATCCTGGCGGGGCTGGCGGCGGCGTTGATGTTTTCTGTGGCGCTTATCGGCCAGTATGGGTTTGACCTGTATCCATGCGAATTATGTATTTACCAGCGTTATCCTTACGCAGCGCTTGCGGCGTTGGGCGTTGCGGCCTTTTTTATCCGTAATATTGCATGGCTGAAAGCTATGGCGTGGCTCGGCGTGTTGCTGTTTGCGGTGGATGCTGGCATTGCCTTTTACCATAGCGGCGTGGAGCTGGGCTGGTTTGAGGGATTGTCTGGCTGCAGTAACGATCCGTCACAGGATCTGACGCTGGAACAAATGCGCGCGGCTATCATGAATGCGCCGCTGGTGACTTGTGATCAGGCGATGATTGAGGTGATGGGGCTTTCCATGGCGGCGTGGAACGGTATTGCCGCAGCGTTTATGACATTGGCCATGGCAATTGTATTAATAAAAATCAACCGTAAGGCGAGGGTTTGAGTATATGCCGTCTGTTGCAAATAAGACACGCCCGGGGGATTTATCATCACGCCAGCAGCTGGAACAAATAATACGCGTTAACCATGCGGGTGAGTATGGTGCCAAGCGTATTTACGCGGGGCAACTGGCGGTGCTGGGAAAAAGCCCGAGCGCTCCCATCATCAAGGAAATGGCTGATCAGGAGCAACATCACCTTGATGTATTTTCCGATATTATGAGCAAGCGCAGGGTGCGCCCGACGCTGCTGCTGCCGCTATGGCATGCGGCCGGATACGCGCTGGGAGCGGCCACGGCGTTGATGGGCGAGAAAGCGGCGATGGCCTGCACGGCGGCGGTGGAAAGCGTCATCGATGAGCATTATGCCGATCAGGAAAATACGCTGGAAGCCATGCAGGAAGCGGATTTGAAGGCGACCGTTACTCAGTTCCGCGCTGATGAAAAAGAGCATCACGACACGGCAATCGCACATGACGCCGAATCGTCACCTTTTTACCATATATTAACAGCTGCCATAGTATACCAGACTAAGATGGCCATATGGTTGTCAAAGCGTATCTAGTCAAGACAGTTAAAAAAAGGTATAAGTTAACCTGACTAATGCGCATGGATATAAAATTTCGAGTAGGGGTTAAAGGGTTTGTACAGCGTGAAAGGCCATAACAAATTTTTGGGCGTGTTGGTTTGCCTGATGCTGACAGCCAGTTGCACTGATTCGCGTAACCTCTTCAATCCCGATGATCCGGAAATGATTGACCCCGCGCGCGGCCTGTCGCGCGATGATTACCAGAATATGTTGGGTGACCAGAAAATCGGCGAAGCGGGCGGTCCGTCCGTTAGTACGGCAACCGGCAATGTGATCGAGCCGCCAGTACCTGACCTCGCCGCAATCCTTGCTGCGCCCAAGCCCCCGAAAATTGCTGACACCCAGCTTGTTTCACTGGCGGTGACCGATGATGTGCCGCTCAAAGATGTGTTGATTGAGCTGGCACGCCTTGCCAACGTTGATGTGGAAATCGACTCGGGTATCACCGGCGGTATTTCCTTCCGCGCCAAAGACAGGCCGTTTAACGAAGTGATTGACCGTATCGCCGACCTTGCGGCCCTGCGCTATTCGATCAAAAACAACATCCTGCGTGTCGAGCGTGATACGCCGTACGTAAATATCTATTCCCTTGATTTCCTGAATATTGATCGCAGCGCGCAAAGCAACGTGAATATCAGCACCAGTGTTTTGTCTGAAACCGATGTGGCGGGTAGCACGGGCGGTGGCGGCAGTGGTGGTTCCGGATCTTCTTCATCAGGTGGTGGCGCCCGCGGTTCGTCCGGAGGTGGCGGTGGTGGCGGCAACGGTTTTAATAACGGTTCTACCTCCAATATTACGACCAAGGCAGACAGTGACTTCTGGAAACAGTTCAGTGAAGGCATCAAGCGCATACTGACCTACAAGGAAGTCAGGCGCATTTCCAATGCTGATGTTGCCGAACAGCCTGCATCCCCTGTGGCTTCCGGCGCACAACCCGCCAATGCAGGTGCGATGACCAATCTGCCTTCTCTCGATGGCGGCGGTTCTTCCGGTTCCGGCGGCAACAACGAACCGGTGGCAGGCTCATTCTTCATCATCAACCGCGAAGCTTCGACCATGACTGTGTCGGCTACGGAAAAGCAGCATGAGCTTATCAGCCACTTCCTGAAGAAAATCCAGACCAACGCTTCAGCGCAGGTGCTGATTGAAGCCAAAATCGTTGAAGTATCGCTCAATGACCAGTTCCAGAGCGGTATCGACTGGAGCAAGCTTGGCAACTCCGTTGTGAATTTCACTAGCAGCTTTGCCGGTGTCAGTGATGTAGCAAATATTGCTACCCTTAACCTGAACGCGCAGAATGTTGGCGGCACCGGCACTGACTTGACCGGCGCTGTCAATCTGGCGCAGGCATTTGGTACGACGCGCACACTTTCCAGCCCGCGCCTGCACGCTATCAACAACCAGCAGGCAGTGCTTACCTTTGCACAGAACCAGGTCTATTTCACACTGAACGTGCAGCAGAACCAGGCGACATCCGCCGGTGGCACGACCAACACCATTACACTGAATTCCACGCCGCACACCGTGCCGATTGGTATCATCCTGACGCTGCAGCCGTCGGTGAATTCGGAAACCAGCGAAATTACGCTCAGCGTGCGCCCCACGCTTTCACGCGTTACCGGACAGGTGACCGATCCTGCGGTGGCGTTTACACTTGCGCAGGCAGCGGCGCTCGGTATAGCAGTTGACGGCATCAGCAGCACATTGCCGGTGATTGAAGTGCGCGAGTTGGATTCAATTCTCAAGCTGAAAAGCGGTCAGGTCATGGTTATTGGCGGCCTGATGGAAAACCGCGCTGATAACACCGATACGGGTGTTCCCTACGCGCAGGATGTGCCTGTTGTGGGGCATCTTTTCAAGGGTACTGATAAATCCAGCAATCTTAAAGAGCTGATTATCTTTATCCGCGCCACCATAGTAAATTCCGGTGGTAACGCAGCCCCTGCGGATAAGGGTGTGTACGAAAAATTCAACTACGACCCGCGGCCCCTTAAGTTCTAAGCACAGCAATGTGGACCACTATACGTTATATCATGCTCACAGCGACGCGTGACAGGCTGTTTGCCGGACTGCTTGCAGCTATTGTTGTGGCAGCGCTGGTCTGCGCTTTCCTTGGCGGCACGGCATTTATCGAAACAAAAGAAATGACGCTGACGCTGATGTCCGGCGCTGTGCGGCTGATTGTGATGACGGGAATGATGGTGTTCGTGTGTTTCCAGCTACGCATGGCGTTTGACAACAAAGAGATAGACGCCGTACTTGCGCGTCCGGTATCGCGCAGCGCGCTGGTATTGTCGTGGTGGCTTGGGTTTACGGTAGTGGGAACAGTGCTTGCTGTTCCGGTAATATTGTTACTTGCCCTCATGGGTGTGGGCAGTTGGACGGGCTTTCTCGGTTGGTCGGCCAGCTTGCTGATAGAAATGATGTTGGTGGTGGCGCTCGCATTATTTTCCGCTTTTACGCTGCGCAGTGCCGTGACCGCCGTGGTGGGGTGCATAGGTTTTTACATGATAGCGCGTATGATGGCATTTTTCGTTATGACGTCGCAGTCAACCATGGTCACTGGCAGTCCCGTGGAAATACTCAAATATCCGCTTATTGCTGTATCCGCTGTTGTGCCGCGGTTGGATATGTTTACCCAGAGCCAGTGGCTGATTTACGGCTTTGAAAGCAGTAGCGAGTGGTGGCGTATCGTGGCGCAGGCGCTGGTATTCGTACCCTTGCTTTTATGCGCAGCGATAGTAGATTTTCGTCGTCGTGAATTCTGATATGCAGGCATGCAGCATCAACCGCGCAGGCATATGGCATATTGCTTTTATAGCGCTACTGCTTTTCCAGGTTATTTTCTGGTCGCAGACGCGGCATATCAAACCGGAGCTGGAGATTGTGCCTGCCGTACCCGGCAAGGCAGCGCTTGATGCCATGAGCTTTGGCGACAACGCGTTTTATTTCCGCGTGCTGGCATTGAAACTACAGAACGCGGGCGACAGCTACGGCCGCTTCACCCCGCTCAAAGATTATGATTATCACAAGCTCGCGCTCTGGTTTGGGTTGCTGGACGGGCTGGATAATCGCTCGAACATGGTGCCGTTCATGGCGTCCTATTATTTTAGCCAGACTCAAAATGTGCAGGATGTACGCTATATAGTAGATTATTTATATGCGCATGCTACGCGTGATATAGAGCATAAATGGTGGTGGCTGCTGCAGGCGATTTACTTGTCCATACACCGCCTGAATGATATGGACCTCGCATTGAAAGTGGCAACACCGCTAGTTAATGACAAAGTGCCGGCATGGGCGCAACAGATGGCCGCGGTGGTGCATGAGAAACGCGGTGAGATGGATGATGCGCTACGTATCATGGAAACTATACAGCGTCACAGCAAAGATATACCCGAGGCGGATTTACGCTATATGGAATATTTCGTGAAAGAGCGGCTAGAGCGGATGGAAAAGCTTAGTAACCCGTAAGGATGCGTTTTACCAGCTGTTCTACGCTGGGAATGAAGCCTTTGGCGTAGAACGGGTCGCCCGCGAAACGGTAGGCATTATGGCCGGAGAACATCAGCTGTTCATCGACCGGACAGCCGGCGATTATGTCCTGCAATGTTTTCTGGATGCAGAAACTGCGCGGGTCGGCCTTTTTGCCGGTGGTGTAGTCATCATGGTCTTTCCAGTTTGAGAATCGGCAATGGCTCAGGCAGCCCATGCACTCAATTTGATCGACTAAAATCTCGTTACCTCTTTCCGGAGAAACAAAAATCAGTGTGGAGTCGGGTGTTTTCATGGCTTCGGTATGTCCGGCTGCTTTCCATGTGTCCACACGGGCGCGGTCGTCCGGCTGGATATACACAGGGCGGCCACGCGCACCAACCGGCAGCGGTTCGGAAAACAGGCCTTCCTGCTCGGTGCGGTATTCTACCTGGCGTTCTCCACGTCCGCGCAGCTCGGCAATGAAATTATTGTTCACTGCAGAAGAATAAAAGCCGGTGGGGCTGAAACGGTTGAGGAACACATCGCCTTCGCCCAGCGTGAGCAGGCGGCGTTTCCAGTATTCTGACACGGGGCTTTCCTGCGTCAGCAGCGGGCGCGTGCCGAACTGGAAGGCAACAGGGCCGATTTCAGGATTATCAAGCCAGTGTTCCCATTCCTTGAGGTGCCATGCGCCACCTGCCATGACAATCGGCGTTTCATTCAGTCCAAAGCCGTTCATGGTTTTCCGCAGCTCTGCTACGCGGGGGTAGGGGTCTTGCGGTTTGTCAGGGTCTTCAGCGTTTGACAGGCCGTTATGCCCGCCCGCCAGCCACGGGTCTTCATACACCACGCTTCCCAGCCACTGGCTGGTTTTGTTGTAAGAACGCTTCCACAGCGCGTTGAAGGCGCGGGCGGAGGAAATAATCGGGTGGTAATACACTTTGTAATGTTCGGCAATATCGCCCAGACGGTAGGGCATGCCCGCGCCGCAGGTAACGCCATGCACCATGCCGGGCGCACCTTCCAGAATACCAACAAGTACGCGTTCGGCACCGCCCATTTCCCACAATACGTTGACATGGATACGGCCATTGCCCCCCGCCACTTCATGCGCGATTTTGGCTTGCTGTACGCCGCCGCGGATACTTTGTTCCACCAGTTCTTCGTGGCGCTCGCGGCGCGTCTGGCCTTTATAGACGTAAGGGATAATCTGGCCATTGGCATCGTAGCTCTGGGCGTTCACGCCGGAAAATGTTCCCACAGCACCGGCAGCGGCGAATGCCCCTGACGTGCGACCGTTGCTTGCACCAATGCCTTTGCCACCCTCAACGATAGGGTGGGCAAGCTTCCCAGAAATAATGATATCTTTCAGCTTATCCCGAAAGGATGGATTGCTTACGGCAGCCTGCAACAACGAACAGTTCCTTTTTTTCGATTAAGAAGGGGCATTATAAGTTTAATGCTCAAGAACGCAATGATGAAAACAGGCAAAAAACCAGCTTCTTTATGCCCCTTAGTTAAGCTATGGCCTGCTGCAGGGTCAGGGCGATGTAGCTGAACAGGGCTGCGAGCTGTTCGCCTACAGATTCCATGGTCGTAATTGTACCCAGACCAATGACGCTGATAATCAGCGAAGATTCTATTGCGGTAGTACCTTCTTCTTCGGTGAGGAAACGGATAAAATGACACATAACGACTGACTCCTTGGAATGAAGTGTCAGTCCTAGCCAAACTGGGAGCGTATGGCAACCCAATTATTAAGAAATTAATGAATTTGACCCCAGTCCTTGCCCACGCCTGTTTCAACGGTAAGGGGTATGGAAAGCTGGGCGGCTTGCTCCATATGTTGTTTTACAAGGACTTCCGTTTCTCTGGCGGCGGCATCCTCTACTTCAAAAACCAATTCGTCATGCACCTGCAACAACATGCGGATGGCCGGATTTTTTACAACCAATTGTTTGTGAATAGTAATCATGGCACGCTTGATGATGTCGGCGGCGGTACCCTGTAGCGGGGCGTTGATGGCCGCGCGCTCGGAAAACTGGCGGCGTGCGGCGTTTTTATCAGCTATTCCAGGCACATGGCAGCGGCGGCCATACAAGGTGGCGACATAACCATGCTTGCGGGCGAATTCTTTGCACTCTTCCATATAATCGCGGATGCCCGGGTACTGTGTGAAGTAACGCTCGATGTACGATCCCGCCTCGCTGCGGCCAATGCCAAGGCGTGCAGCCAAACCATGCGCGCTGATGCCGTAGATGATGCCGAAATTAATCGTCTTGGCTTTGCGGCGCAGGTCGGAATCCACCTCTGCGACAGGCACGCCGAACATCTGGCTGGCGGTGATGGCGTGGATGTCGGCGCCGTCGGTGAAGGCATCTTTAAGCGTGGAGATATTGGCCATGTGGGCGAGCAGGCGCAGTTCTATCTGTGAATAATCGGCGGAGATAAGCTGGCAGCCCTCAGAGGCGATGAATGCCTTGCGGATTTTTTTGCCTTCCGGCGTGCGGATGGGGATGTTCTGGAGGTTGGGGTCTTTGGAGCTTAGGCGGCCGGTGGAGGCAATCGCCATGGCAAAGCTGGTATGCACGCGCTTGGTTTTCGGGTCCACCTGCTCGGCAAGCGCGTCGCTGTAGGTGCTTTTGAGCTTGGCGAGCTGCCGCCATTCAATCACGCGCGCGGGCAGGTCGTACCCTTGTTCGGCCAGTTCTTCCAGCACTTCGTTATCGGTGGTGTAGGCACCGGTCTTGGCGGATTTTTTGCCGCCGGGTAGTTGCAGTTCGTCAAACATTACTTCGCCCAGCTGCTTTGGCGATCCGACATTGAATTCGTGGCCTGCCAGCCTAAAAATTTCCTGCTCGAATTCCTGCATGCGGCTGGCGAAATCCTTGGAGAGCGCCACCAGTTGTGATGTATCTACCTTGATACCCGCGCTTTCCATTGCCACCAGCACTTCAATCAGCGGGCGTTCGATAGTTTCATATAGTGTCAGCAGCTTCTCGGCGGCGACCGGCGGCTTGAAATATTCATAAAGCCGCAGGGTGATGTCGGCGTCTTCGGCGGCATATTCACCCGCTTTTTCGATGTCCACCTCGTCGAAGCGCAGGCGCGCACGTCCTGTGCCGGTGACGTCGTTATAGCTGATGGTGGTGTACCCGAGATAGCGCTCGGCCAACTCGTCCATACTTTGACCATGCTCGCCCGCGTGCAGCACGTAGGACAGCAACATGCTGTCTTCCACGGGCGTAACTTTGATACCGTAGCGCTGCATGATGAGCAGGTCATATTTGATATTGTGGCCGATCTTGATGACGCTGTCGTCTTCCAGCAGCGGCTTAATCAGTTCCATGGCACGCGTTAGCGCAAGCTGCTGCGGCGCAAGCGTCTTGGTGGTGTTGACCGCAATGGTATCGCCAAACAGGTTGGACTGGGCATGCGTCTCGCTGCTGACGACATGCGCTAGCGGCACATAGCAGGCAATACCCGCTTCCGTGCATAATGAAAACCCTACCAGCTCCGCCTGCATGGCGTTAAGGCCTGTGGTTTCGGTGTCAAAAGCAACGATGCCTTTTGATGTGGCTTTGCTTATCCATTGTGCAAGCGCTGCTTCGTCGCATACCAGCGTGTACTCTTTGGTTGTGGGCGCTTGTTTAGGCGCAGGAGCGCTTGCTGCCGGCGCGATAGTATGTGTGGTGAGCGCATCTTTTGCGCTGGGTGCGGCGGGGACAATGCCGTCAAATTTTTGCCTCAGCCGTGCGGTAAGCGATTTGAATCCTTGCTGTTCAAGGAACGAAAGCAGTTTTTCTGGCGCGGGCGGTTGCAGTGCCAGTTCCTCCAGCGGGGGCAGGGGAACATCGGTTTTGAGTGTAATCAGTTCTTTGGAAAGACGCGCCTGATCGGCATATTGTATCAGGCTTTCTCGGCGCTTGGGCTGTTTGATTTTTTCGGCGTTGGCCAGCAAATTTTCCAGCGTGCCATATTCGCCTATCAGTTCGGCGGCGGTTTTAGGGCCGATGCCCGGCACACCCGGCACATTGTCGGAGCTGTCGCCCATCAGGGAAAGCACCTCCAGTACCTTGTCGGGCGGCACGCCGAATTTTTCTTTTACTTCCGGCTCGCCGATGGGTTTTTGTTTCATGGCGTCATACAGGCTGATGCCTTCGCCAATCAGCTGCATCAAATCTTTGTCGGATGATACAATAACAACATTCATGCCTTTGGCCTGCGCCTGTCTGGCATAGGTGGCGATGATGTCGTCGGCTTCAAAATCTTCCAGCTCGATGGCGGGAAGGTTGAGCGCCCTTGTGGCGTCGCGCACCAGTGGGAATTGCGGCACGAGGTCTTCCGGCGCGGGCGGGCGGTTGGCTTTGTATTCGGAATAAATACGGTTGCGGAAGGTTTTACGCGCGGCGTCGAACACGACTGCTACATAGTCAGTGTGATTGCCCTCCATCAGCTTCATGATCATGTTCACGAAGCCATAAACAGCGCCCACCGGCGTGCCTTGCGGGTTGCTTAAGGGCGGTAGCGCGTGGTAGGCGCGGAAAATAAAACCGGAGCCGTCAATCAGGTATAATGTTTTGCTCATGGTTAACGTCATACTCGTGCTTGACCGCACTGGCCAGAAGAATATTAATCATGGGGATATTCCCCAAACCCCTCGCTTCGCGCCGCGCCTTGCGCGGATTTGTAAACAGGTATATAGCCATTTATATCTGTACAACAGTTTTCAAGGATACTAATGACCCAGCTTCCAAAACTCAACGGCCCAGCCTGCCCGCCGAAATCTGGCAAGCCCAAGCAATTGGTGATATTGCTGCATGGCTGGGGCGCAGACGGCCCGAACCTGATAGACCTTGGCGAAGCGCTGTCACCGTTGCTTCCGCACGCGCATTTTGTTGCGCCCAACGCACCCTACCGCTGCGAGGCCAACCCGTTTGGCTACCAGTGGTTCTCGCTGATGGATCGTCAGCCGCAGCATATGCTCGACGGCGCTCGCGGCGCGGCTGATGTTTTCAATGCCTATATCGATGAGCAGCTCAAAGAGTTATCGCTGGATGACGGCAGGTTAGCACTGGTTGGGTTTTCACAAGGTACGATGACGGCGCTACATGTGGCCACACGCCGCAAAAACCAGATGGCGGCTATGGTCGGGTTTTCCGGCGCGCTGATTGGCGCCGAGATATTGGCAAAGGAAATTACCACCCGTCCGCCCGTGTGCCTCATTCACGGTGAAGCCGATGATGTTGTACCGTTTGCATCCATGAAACATGCCAGTGCCGCACTCAAAGAAGTGGGTGTTCCGGTGGAAACGCACGCCCGTCCATTCCTCGGCCATAGCATAGACATGGAAGGCCTGAAAGTAGCGGGCCTGTTCTTACAAAAACATTTGGGATAATTTTTAGCTGCGGCCTGCGGTGGGTGCTGTGGGTGCTGCGCCGGTGGGTACGCGCGGTGCTTCCACCTGAATGGTGCTGGACAGTGCATTGAGCATGGCCATCTGATCGCCCTGTGCAAGCTGTGAGCGTACGCCGCTTGAAGCGCCATTGGCGATTTCATTGATAGTAGAGTTGTCAATGCTCCATTTGTAGAATGCAAAGGTAAGCGCGTTCATCGGGTCGTTGGCGTATCCACCGTTTTTGAACGAGGCGTTCAATGAGCCTTTCTCTGCTTCGAGGCGGGCTTTTACAGCATCCCTAACCCTGTCTGGTTTGCTGTCTGCTGATATAGACGGATCCGACATAACATTTGCCGTTTCTTCAGCCACCAGGTCTGCAATACGGTCGCGCTGCGAGTCATTGGGTGCGCCACCGGCGCTGACAGCGAAGTCAACTGTGCGGGCAATGTAAGAATCCCTGACACCCTGTTCGCGTTTTTCATTGATTTGCTGGACAACCTGCGAGCGCACCTGAGAGCGTACCGCCTGGTTTATGACATTGCGGTCGGCAATGGCCGGCATGCTTTGCGCGAAATCACTGACCCTTTGCACATTCAAGGTGAAGTCTATGGGTTGTGCTGGCGCGTTATAGTCAATCATATTCTGCGCCTGCGTAATCTGTGCCTGCTGCTCGGCATTCATTCCCCGCGTCTGGGTTGCTACAGAGGTACCTGCCGCATTGATAAGCTCGTCCGTTAGTCTGAAACGGCTGGTGGGGTTCATGGCATCAATCCTGCCACGCGCAGCGGTGAGGCGTTCCTTGACGGCCCTTTCCATTGCCGGAGCCAGTTCGGTTGGCGACTTGCCTTTATTATTCTTGTCTGTGAGTACGCCCACCATGGCTTCACCCACTTCCTCAGCCATAGCCTCGCGCTGGCGCTGGCTGGGGCCGCCCATAGCAGTGGCGAAAGAAAGCAGCTTTGCACGGCCTTCCGGCGATTTATCGTCCCTGAGCATTTCATCCATACGCGCCTTGAGCTGCGTATTGATAGGCTCCGGCTTGGGTTCTGTATTCAGCTTTTCCCGCTGCTCACGTATTTTTTTGATGATGTCGTCTTCCAGTCCATTAAGCACCTGAGGCGCCAGCGTGTTGAACATAGCGGGGCGGATGCTGCTCTGGATGATCGTGTTTTGCAGGCGCTGGTTTTCCGGTTGCATGGCTACCTCAAACGCGGCTCCGGCAGCGCGGTCCACTGGGCGCGCTTTCAGGTAGGTAGCTGTCATCTCGTTAGACATGATCTGAACCATGGCTTGACGGTTTACTTCCGTCATTCCTCCAAGGCCCATGGCCGTGGCATTTTCGGCAAGGTTTGCTTTTATGGAATCGCGGACAGCATTCGGGTCGCGGATTGGCGGGTTGGCAGTAGCGACCTGTTGCAGGGCATCGGTCATTGTGTTGACTATTGCCGTGCGCTGGGAATCATTGAACTGGCCCACACCTGCGGCCATTGCCATCTGGTTCAGGCGGGCGGCGCCAGCAGTATTGGCCGGATCAACTATTATCTGGTCACCTTGTGCTTTAAGGCCGAAGCCTTCCATCACCTTGCCGCGAATAGCATTGCGGATAGCGGTGCTAGGGTCGCCAGCGGTTGGCGGTGTTTGCGATTCGCCCGGAACGGGTACGGGTGCTAATCCTACCTGTGTGCGAACGGAATTTTGCGTCTGTGCGCCTATCTGTTGAATTTGCTCCTGCGTCAGGCCGAGTTCGCCTGCACGCGCTGTCAGGCGTTGCTGCACGCCTTCGCTAATAGCATTGGCTGTTCTCAGGCCTATTTTCTGCTGAAGCGCGATGGCGTTTTCAGATTTGCCGTCGCCAAAGATCATGTTAAACACGCCGCCGATGGCAGCCATGAATCCTTTTTCCTTGATCATGTCCCACAGGCCGCCGAATGCCTGACCGATGGTAGCACCTTTCAGGAAGCCCATGCTGCCGGTATTGTCTTTTACGCCTGCGGCAACTTCTCGGGCGATACCGTCAATTTTTCTTTGGTCGGGAATCAGGTCGTTGACGCTTTTGCCGTCCGGTGTTTTTGGCAGGTCGTTTAGTGATGTGCCGCCGATTGTGCGGTTATTGATGGCTTCTTCCGCTAGCGCATTCCAGTCGGGTGCAGGCGGGGAGGATATGATACCGCCAATCATTAACTCAGCACCACGGGCGCGCAGGTTTTCAGCAACCTTACCGACAATGCCGGCTTTTGCTTCCCTGTAGGCTCGTTGACTTAAGACTTCTGACGGTGATGCCATTACAAACTCTTAGGCAGATTATTCCATAGTTCTAAATTTACCCGATAATCCTTAATACTTGGGTGAACAAATTGTGACATCGTTTTTTTGTTTTTTACAGTTTTGTATAGAATTGTCATATTTAAAAATATACATATATAACAATATATTATAGTTATATCGCAGTATAGGTAGAAATGCTGTTTGCTGAGGCATTTGGTATGTCAAAGTCGGCCCAATCTGGCAATAGCGCATATTATTTAATAAAAACAAAATATTAGCCATTTAGATCGCTAGGCTGTACATTGCGCTCAGGCACGGCTGGACTATCAAATTAATATTTTGTTTGATTTTAAGGGCTAAATGGGCGTAAACTGCTCAAAAATAAATATAACCTCTGATTTTATAACATTTTTGTGCCTTATTGGTGCAAACCACAGGGGAACGCGATGGGAGCAAAGACATGGCAGTAGTACATATCCGTGTGGGTGGCCGTGAGTATGACGTAGCTTGCGATGACGGTCAGGAAGACCAGCTGCGATTGCTGGCGGACGAGGTGGATGACCGCGTGCGTGCGCTGCTGTATGGTATGGGTAGCAATCCCGGCGAAAATATGGCCCTGCTGCTGACATCACTGACTATGGCGGATGAACTGATTGAAAACAAGAAAGAAATTCAGGCAGCACAGGTAGAGCTGGTGCGCCTTTCCAGAATACTCGAGGAACAAAAGCGCATCACGCAGGAAGGCCGGATTATCGAAATTGAGGCCGCGATGACCGCGACACTCGACGATATCGCCGCCCGCATTGAAAAGATTGCCGAACAGATAGAAATACAGTAGATTCATTGTCTGGAACGGTTCTGCCCGGTACGTTTGGCACATTGTCCCTTGGACCGATATCCTTTGTTCGGGTGCTGTCCCTGGCGGGGGTCTTGCCCTTGCACACATGGCGCCCACCTTTACAGACGGGTCGTATGCGGCTTGTTTAGCCGACGGCCATGGCGGTTCCGTTCCTCCTTGTTTTGCTGTGTTTTTGCGATATAAAGCAGCAAGACAGGCAATCATGACCAGCATTTCTCACACAAACAAAAATGATATGCGGCAACGCGCCCTCGGGCAGCGCAGCGCACTCGCGCCTGATGTAACGCGCAAGGCTGCGGCGAATGCACAAAAACATTTGCTGGATTTTATATCTGCAAACGATGCGGTAGTGGCGTGCTACCTGCCTGTACGCAGCGAAATAGACATGCGTGATGCTTTCGCGGTGCTTGCAGAGCGCGGCCATGCGCTGTGCCTGCCGGTGGTGGCGGGGAATGATGAGCCGCTGCTGTTCAGGCGCTGGCGCACAGGCGAAGCGCTTGAACAGGGAAAATTCGGTATCGCTGTGCCGAGCGTGTCCAGCGATGCGCTGATACCGGATATCGTGATTGTGCCGCTGGTGGCGTTTGATGCCAGTGGTCACCGCTTAGGTTATGGCGCGGGATATTACGACCGCACATTGCACCAGCTTCGCAAATTTGGCAATGTGCAGGCGATTGGTGCGGCTTATGCCAGCCAGCAGGTGGAACATATTGTTGCTGAAGCACATGATGCCGTGCTTGACGCGGTGGTGACAGAGAAGGGTGTAATGAGGTTTTAGATGAAAATATTATTTCTGGGTGATGTAGTGGGGCGCGCGGGGCGCGACGCGGTGATAAAGCACTTGCCAAAACTGCGTAAGGAATGGCAGCTCGATTTCATTATCGTCAATGGCGATAATGCCGCTGGCGGTTTTGGCATCACGCCGCAAATCTGCCGCGAATTTTTTGAAGTGGGCGCGGACGTTGTCACGGGCGGCGACCATATCTGGGATCAGAAAGAAATTGTGCCTTACCTATCGTCTGAAAAGCGTTTGCTGCGTCCGCAGAATTTTCCCGATAAAACACCAGGCACAGGCAATGGGCTTTATACCACCGTCAACGGTAAGAAAATTATGGTACTGCACTTGCTTGGCCAGGTCTTCCACCGCGAACATACCAACTGCCCGTTTGCCACCGCAGATAAATTACTGCAAGGCATGAATCTGGGCGCGAACGTGCATGCGATTATTGTGGATATGCACGCCGAGGCGACATCGGAAAAAATGGCGATGGGGCAATATCTCGATGGTCGCGTAAGCTTGGTCACCGGCAGCCACACGCACGTGCCGACCGCTGATGCGCGTGTATTGCCCAAGGGTACAGCCTATCAGACGGACGCAGGCATGTGCGGCGATTACAACTCGGTGATTGGTTTTCAGGCAGACGGACCGCTAGAGCGTTTCCTTACCAAAATCAGCAAAAACCGCATGGAAACCGCAACCGGCGAAGGCCTGCTTTGCGGTACGCTGGCAGAAATTGACGACAGCAGTGGTCGCGCACATTCTTGCAAATTTGTGCAATACCCGAAGGCGTTCTAGCCATGACCATACGCAACCTTGCCAGCATGTTTAACCCGTCTTCGGTTGCGCTTGTTGGCGCAGGCACGCGCGTGGGTTCTATCGGGCAGGTACTAATGCGCAATATGCTCTCCGGCGGTTTCAAGGGCAGCATCATGCCCGTCAACCCGAAGCATACTTCGCTTGAAGGTCTTGCATGTTATCCTGATGTTGCAAGCTTGCCGCAGGTGCCGGACCTTGCGGTGCTGTGCATTCCTCCGGCGGTGATACCGCAAACACTCTTGCAATTGGCGCAGCGCGGCACGCGCGCGGCGGTGGTGATTTCCGCAGGCTTTGCCGAAAGCGGTGAGGCAGAGGGTAAACGCCTGCAGGAAGAAATGTTGAAGATTGCCAGCGCACACGGTATGCGCATCATCGGTCCTAACTGCCTTGGCATCATGGTGCCGCATGCAGGGCTGAATGCCAGTTTCAGCCATCTTGCGCCCTCGGCGGGAAGTCTTGCCTTTGTGTCGCAGTCGGGTGCGCTGTGTACGGCGGTGCTGGATTATATCGCAGGCCGCGATATCGGCTTTTCGCATTTCGTATCGCTGGGCAACAGTGCCGATGTTGATTTTGGCGACATGCTCGACTACCTCGCAGGCGATGATAAGACTACGGCGATATTGATGTATATTGAATCTATCTCCTCGGTGCGCAAATTCATGTCGGCGGCGCGCGCGGCGGCGCGCAACAAGCCGGTGATTGTCATTAAGTCAGGCCGCAACAAGGCGGGCGCAAAGGCGGCAGCGTCGCACACGGGCGCACTGATTGGGTCTGATGCAGTTTATGACGTGGCGTTCAAGCGCGCAGGGCTGCTGCGCGTATATGGCACAGAAGAATTATTTGATGCGGTGGAAACACTGGCGCGTCTTGCGGGTACAGGGCCGCAGCTCAGCCTTACAGGAAGCAGTGAGCTAGAACAGCTTGCCATCATCACCAATGGCGGCGGGCCGGCGGTGCTGGCTACTGACTATCTGGTGGAACAGGGCGGAACGCTTGCGGAACTTTCTTCCGGTACGGTTGCAAAGCTCAATAGCGTGCTGCCGAAAACATGGTCGCACGGCAACCCCGTCGATATTATCGGCGATGCGGGAGGCAAGCGGTATAACGATGCCCTTGCCACCGTGCTGGCTGCACCGGAGATAGATGCCGTGTTTGTGATGAAATGCCCGACGGCGGTGTCTGACAACATGGAAGTAGCAAAAGCTGTGGTAACACAGGTGCAATCTTATACAAAGTCCAATCCGCAGACACCTAAACGCCTGATGACCTGCTGGCTGGGCGAGGCAACTGCAAAAGAATCACGCGCGCTGTTTGCCGATGCACAGATACCCACCTACGACACGCCGGAAAAAGCCATGCGCGCTTTCCTGCATATTGCCGAATACCGCCATAACCAGGCGATGCTGATGGAAGTGCCGCCTGCGGTATGCCGTAGTGTGGAAGCAGACCGCGATGCGGCTGCCGCAATTGTAAACAAGGCACTATCTGCCGGACGCACAGAATTATTTGAAGACGAAGCCAAACATTTGATGGCGGCGTATGGCATACCGATTGTCAAAACACTTGCGGTGGGCGGTGTAGATGAGGCAGTGCAGGCGGCGTCACGCATTGGTTATCCGGTGGCACTGAAAATCCTCTCGCCGGATATCAGCCATAAATCCGATGTTGGTGGCGTGATACTGAATCTCGCGAACGATGGTGAAGTGCGCAGCGCGGCTGAATCCATGAATAAAAATATTGCCAAGCTGCGCCCGAAGGCACGTCTGCAGGGCTTTACCGTGCAACAGATGTTTGCCAAGCGCGACGGCTATGAGCTTATTGTAGGTGTATCTACCGACCAGCAGTTCGGTCCGGTGGTGATGTTTGGCGAAGGCGGCGTGGCGGTGGAAGTGCTTGATGACAAGGCGCTGGGCTTGCCTCCGCTTAACAGCCTGCTGGCCGAAGACATGGTGAAGCGCACGCGCGTGTACAAGCGCCTGAAAGGATTCCGCGACCGTAAGGCCGTGAACATGGATGCCGTGACGCAGGTGCTGGTGCAGGTGTCGCAGTTAGTGACAGATTTTCCGCAGGTGCAGGAACTTGACATCAACCCGCTGATTGCAGATAGCCAAGGCGTGATGGCGCTGGATGCGCGTGTTAAACTGTCTGCTTCCGTACAGCAGGGCGGCAAACATTTGGCTATTTGTCCCTATCCGGAAGCGCTGGAAGAAAGAACAACGCTACGCGATGGCCGTAGCGCAGATTTGCGTCCCGTGCGTCCGGAAGATGCGGATGCACTCAAGGACCTTATCAGGAAATTGCCGAAGGAAGCGCTTTACCAGCGTTTCTGCGGCGAGTATCCGGCGCTGTCGGTGGAGCAAATTGCGCGCGTGACACAGATTGATTATGCTCGCGATATGATCTTTGTAGCGCTGCCGGTAGATGAAGGCAACCACTGCCCGCCCGCGGAAATATTTGGCTGTATGCTATGCACCATGCACCCCGGCAGCAGCGAAGCGGAATTCACTTTGGTGGTGCGTCCCGATATGCAGGGACTGGGTATTGGGCGTACGCTGACAGAAAAACTGGTGCGCTATATGAAAACCAAACCACAGATTTCCACGCTGGCGGGATATGCGTTTGTCGGAAATACAACACTGCGCGAAATGGTACGCGATATTGGCTTTTCTGAGCAAGACATTGCTCCGGCTATGGTCAGAGTCAGCATGAAAATACAGGAGAAAAGAGCGGCATGATGCTGGTTTTGTCACCGTCCAAAACGCTGGATTATGAAACGCCGGTTAAACTGGCTGCGCACACACAACCTGACATGCTCGGTGAATCGCAAGCGCTCATCAAAGAGCTGCGCAAATATACACCGAAGAAACTCTCCGGCCTGATGGATATCAGCGACAAGCTCGCTAACCTTAATGCGCAGCGCTACAAAGCTTTTGCTACGCCCTTTACGCAAAAAAATGCACGGCAGGCGATACTCGCATTCAAGGGCGATGTGTATGACGGTATTGATGTGGAGCGTTACAGCAAAGAGGATTTTGCATTTGCGCAGGAACATGTGCGTATTTTGTCAGGTTTATACGGCCTTCTCAGGCCTCTCGACCTGATGCAACCCTACCGGTTAGAGATGAGCATCGGACTCAAAAACCCGCGCGGCAAAGATCTTTATGCTTTTTGGGATGAGAGCATTACACGCAGCATTAATCAGGCATTAGCCACGCATAAGAACAAGCTGTTGATAAACCTAGCCTCTGAGGAATATGCCAAGGCCATAAAGACCAAAATTCTAGAACAGAAGCAGTTGAATATCGTGTTTAAGGAAAACCAGAAGGGACAACTCAAAATCATTGGCCTGTTTGCTAAAAAGGCGCGCGGGTTGATGGCAAATTATATTATTAAAAACCAGATAGATAATGCGGAAACTCTTAAGAAATTCAAAGAGTCGGGCTATGGGTTTGAGCCATCACTCTCCGACGAAACGCGCTATGTTTTCGTGCGGTAAGCTTCAACAAATCTTCACACAATTCTGGCACAATATTGGGTAAAAGAAGCGCAGGGAACGAGTGGCTTGCCGTCTCTGATAAAATAACAAATAAAGTCATATTATATTTTATTATTCATATGGATAATGTGATTGAACGGGTGGGCATTCTGGCTGTTTGAACTTGAATGAGCAACTAAAATATGGTTTTCTTAATCGGCATTAACCAATTGGCGCGGGATAAGTAATGTCCACTTCTTCAAAAAACTGGTCTGAATCAGCGGCATCACCCTTCTTTACCTTGTCACAGGCGAAGCTTGCGGAAGTGCTGCAATCCAGCATGCCGATGGAAGACCTCACGTCCGATCAACGCTTATATGCAAAAGCATTGCTGCTGCATGTTGCTTCTGACAGCGTCAATACCATGCATGAAGAAGCGCGGCTTTCCGGTAATCTGGCGGCGCGCATGTTGTCGCCCGCTTACAGCTTGGCGCGCGTCGGCCAGTATGAAGGAATGCTTTATGACCTGATAGACAAAGGCGATGTCGAGTCGGTACAGCAAACCACCAAGCGCCAGAAAATCACCAGCACTGCCCATCCGAATTTCAGCCGCTCGCGCCTGCTTGTGCAGAAAACCGGCGAACTGAGCGCCGAACTTTCCAGTTTTACCCGTCAGGAACAGGCCGTACTGGAAACGGAAGGGGTGTTGCCGGCAAACCGCGCCGGACGCATCAATGAAATACTGGTGGAACTTAAAGAGCTGCTTGACCCCCGAAAAAAACGCACCCGCCGCGACG
Source organism: Alphaproteobacteria bacterium (assembly GCA_020049775.1). Lineage (GTDB taxonomy): Bacteria > Pseudomonadota > Alphaproteobacteria > Rickettsiales > SXRF01 > JAGVKI01. Next base: position 303,402 of record JAGVLO010000003.1, read on the forward strand.
AGTTGCAGGAAACAGCACTTGATATCATCCCCGTTGCCATGAAAGCAGCCAGCGAGCAGGTGGAAATACTCAAACGCCGCAAATCACTGATCGGTGGTAGTGACGTAATTGATGGCGATATTACGATTGAAGATGGCGAACGCGAAGTTGACGGCGTTACCCGTAAGGTGCAAATCATTTCCTCTTCGGGTAAGGTTAAGAAGATGGAATTCAACAGCCTGAAGCAGCTGGAAGCGGTTGCTGCGCTTTTTCCTGAATATAACAACTGGTTTCTTGATGGCGACGGCAAGCGCACCTGTCACGTCTATGACGCGGAGCTTGCCATGCCTGCCGTCAAACGCGCTACCTACAAGGAATATCTGGAACAGCTAAAGAAGTTGCCGGACAAGATAGACGATTTTAACACGGTCAACTGGCGTCGGAAACTCGACCGCACGATTGATGCGCTTAAGGAAGTAGAGGCACTGGCGGCTGACCGCATGGAAGCCTTTAACGATTTGCATGATGCATACAAGGCATATAACGAGGATACACAGGATATCGAGCTACGCGCCGCTTACAGGCAGGCGCATGCGCATGCAGAAGAAACCAGTGTGAAATATATCAACAAGCTAAACTCGACCACCGGTATCGAAGGCAAAACGGTGATACAGCTGCTTAAAGCCGATGATGCAGGATTGTTGCGCAGCCAGCTGGCGGAAAAACTGCAATCGGTATATGACGGCGCAACTCCGATGGACCGCGCACACAAGGAAGTGGCGGAAGATCTCTATATGAAATTGACGGCGTATGGCAATTATGCCGTGCATATGCAGCGCCGCGAAAATGCCGTGCAATATAAGGAAGTGTTCGAATTTCTGGTGCAGAATAATCTGGAAATCAAAAAGGCTTTGTCAAAGGCGATCGATATACCTGAAGCCGACATACTGGCGCGGCTGGAAGAACCGGAAGTATATTCGCGCGCCGTGGAGATACTGGCCATCAGTGCTACTGACCCCAATGACCCGCTGGCCGTGCGCGAAAATATTTTTAATTCCTATAAGCGCCTGGCCGCCAAGCTTGAGAAAGTTATTACGCAGCCTGGCACCACTCCTATCATCGACACTAAGGCGTTGGTAATGAAGCCACTGCAGGACCGTGAGTTCCTCACGCTGGATGCGCTGGGTTGCTACAACATGGCGCGGTTGTATCCGGAAGCATTTAAAGGCGGTTTTGTGATTGCGGAATTCGGCCAGCCGGATATTGACGTGCTGCGCGAGGGTTCGCAGGAAGATATCCAGTCGGAAGTGGTGCGCCTGTCGCGCACGGATATGCTGATGCAGGCGATGTTCTCGCATGCGATGGGGGCTGAGCAAGCTGCGCTTATTCCGCTGCATGAAGACCCTTCCACCATGAAATACGCGCCGGATGCGCAGGCCCGCTTGCGTGACGCACCGCTGATGAATTACCTGCTGAAATGGTCAGGGTCCGATACGCCGGAAGGCGCACAGAAAAATGCGCGCCGCTATATCGATGGCAGTGGTAATGCGCAGCTGCTTACCGCTTACCAGAACCTGCAACGTTTTGGCTGCACGGATGAAGAGCTGGTAAAACGCGGACTGGATGTTGGAAAACTCAAGACCACCTATGTACTTGAAGGACCCGACGATATGGAAGCCTGCAGCGATAATAACAAACGCTCCAGCACCATGGGTTCTGAAGAAGCCGAGCAATCCATCCGCGACAAAGCCATTGAAGCCAGCCGTCATGTGGTAACGTTAGGCGATAATAACTATGTGGTAGTAAAACCCAAATATCTGGGGCAGGGCGGTGCGATTGCACGCGCCACCAAAGTGCCGCTGGATACGCAGCAGGCCACCTGGCAGGGCGAGCAGCTGGCGAGCCTGAGTCCGAAATCGATTGCGTTCATGGCATATAATAATACGCTTGGCCGGCTTTACCTGTCACAGGAAGCCGCTATTGGCAGCAAGCCGAGCGAACAGCTTTATACCATGGCTTCAGAAAATCCGTTTCATATCGGCAATATGCTGGGCTTCCCGGGCAACGCCGTGACCAGTCATGAACGCGGGCTGATGGACGCCACGATAAGCGCCCGTATTGCCTCCACGCGCGATGACCCGCGCTATAATACATTCCTGCAAAAATATGGTGAACCCGCGCCAAACTACAGTGCGCGTCCCAATGCCAAGGGCGGGCGTCCTGAAACATTCAATTCCGGCCGTGCGATTGGTATCGCTGCCAAGGAAGCAGGTATCTGGTCTAACGTGATTGGTATTGTCGAGATGTTTGATTTCGGCAAGAAGGGCGCTGGAAAAGATCAAATTACCGAAGCCAGCGCAGTTGATATCCGCCGCTGGATGAAGAAGGATTTTTATATCCAGCACATGCTGACGGCAGGTGCGCTGGTTGCCAACTTTGTCAATTTGGAAGAAAAATGGGCGCGTGGCGATATACAGTATAAGGAGCAAGGCGGCGATATTACTCTGACCAAAAAGAGCGCTACCGTTTCGCTGGACACATTGAAATCAGCCTACGACCAGAAACTCAAGGAATACAAAGACCCTAAAACAGGCGTGGTATTTGATGCAGGCGATCTGGTGATGGCGCACTTAAGTGACCAGTTCTGCCGCCTTAAAAAGGGACTGCATGCCGTATATCCGGGTAAGAAAGACATGATAGATCTTTTCGATAAGACACACCAGCCGACCATCACAGCCTATAAGGGGCTGTATGACGAAGTGCTAAAGCGCCTGCAGGAAACCAAGAAAGTAAGAAAACAACTGGCTGAAAAGCCGGCAGAGGAACACAGCGAAGAAGACAAGAAAGCACTCAAAGACCGCGAGCTGCTTGAAGGCGCATATTACGTCATGTTTGAAAGTGGTGACGGCATCTTCCCCATCCCGGGCCTGCTCGAGCAGGGGTTGTATAACAAAGTAAAGTCTGCAGCTACCAGTATAACCTGATCTGGTATCAACTAATTCGTATTGTCTTTTATGGGCTAAGCGTTGTCAGCGCACCTTGCCGTGGGCGGTGCAATGCAATTTTGTATATGCTTTGCGGCCGCAAGCTGGTGATAATCGAGCTGGTGATGGGCAGTAGCGGGCGGTAACTATAGCGTACTTCCGCTGCAATGAGATCTTGCCCGCGTGGGATGACATAACCGCTGGGCAAAGGCACGTTGCTGCTACCCTGTCCGCCCAGTGCGCTGCTTTCTGTACCCAGCCGTTTTTGCTGCCAGGGAATGCAGTTAGTAGAGTTGGCCCTGCAAGAACCGACTGCCGATGTGAAAGAACCAACCGAACTGAAAATAACCGTGCCGCTGAAGGTGAAGGGTTTCATAATCTGCGGAATAGTACTCGCAAAGGTATTGAGATCGCGGTTGCGTACAATATTTCCCTGCGCCACAAAATCGGCCATGGCATTGGCTGCTTTGTCCAGCTTTAGGTTGAGGATAGCAAAGCGTGATACTTCCGCTGTACCCACAAGAAGTAAAACCAATATTGGCAGTGCAAGCGCAAACTCTATAAGTGCCGCGCCTGTATTGCATTTTATGAATCCAGAGTTTTTACCGTGCATCAGAATTCCTCGTTACGCACGGTGGAGACGGCTGTCAGCGTGATATTCCCCCCGCTGTCGCCGATGATATTGCGCAGTAGCGGCGTGAAAAGCGCCCATGGGTATGATACACGGTAGAGTACCACATCACCTGCGCCACCGGCACTGTTGTTGCCCATGTCGCGGTCCCATGCAGCGTTGCCGTTGACGTCAATAAAATTGACACCGGGAGTACCTGGGCAAGGCGTGTTGGTAATGCATGGTTCGGGCTGCCCTACATTGGAAAAGTCGCGGTAAGATAGCGTACTGACGGTAAGGCGCGAAGGCGTCAGGTAGCCACCCGACAGGCGCAGAACGGTGCTACGGATATATTGCTCACGCGTTTGGCCGCCGGTGGTAAAACCTGTTTTTCCAACACGTGAGGCAACAGCTGTGGCGCCTTCCAGCACTGCGTTGGTAAAAAGCACTAGCCCCATTTCAACCGTGCCTATCATAATCAGAAATAGTGCCGGTGCGATTATGGCAAACTCAATAGCCGTACTCCCCTCTGTATGGCGTGATAGGGCATGATTATGGGAGTTAGTGCGTGTTTTTTTCATATCCGCAGGTCATCTATGGCAATTTATCATCATACCATTGCTGACACACCTTCTCAAGCTAAGCTACACATCAAATGCCCAATAATTAACTGAAAATTAACCAATTTCCTACAAATCACGTGCTAAAAGACGCTATTTCCGGTATCCTGTAAGCTTAGATATTTCGTGGATTTACGGTCGGCTATGTTCAAAGTTCTGCGCTCGCTGTGCGGGCTGATACACAATAAATCAGGCAGTACAATGGTGTTGATTGCCGTTACGCTGCCACTGTTGGTCAGTGTTATGGCGGTGACGGTGGACCTGACACGCGTGTACGTTGCGCAAACCAAGGTGCAGACCGCGCTGGATACGGCGCTCACGGGCGCGGTAGCAGCAGGCGGGACATTGCCCACGGTTTCAGCGGAAACGACACGCCTTTTCAATGCGAATTTCCCTGTGGGTTATATGGGTGTAACACTTACAGGCATTGCAGTATCTCAACCATCGTCCGGTGTATTTAATGCCACGGTTACGGCACGTGTACCCACCACCGTTCTTGGCATGGGATCTGGAAGCCTAACAACGCTTTCTATTCTTTCGCAGGTGACCAGCGGTTACCAGACCAGTTCGCAAAAAAGCCTTGAGATGGCAATCGTGATTGATAACAGCGCTTCCTTCAGTACCACGGAGCGCGGTAGCGTGCGCACATCGGCTTATAACATGGTCAACACTATATTTGGCACAGCAGTGACACTATCGAACGTGCATGTGTCGGTAGTGCATTATAATAATATGGTCAATATCGGCGCCGGACGTTCGAGCTGGATTCAGCCAACGCATAGAACCTTGTACACGTTGCTGTCAACTTTCTTAGGGCTTGGCCCTGCGTCGAACCGCAATTCCGATTCGCCACCCAATACGATGAGTGATTTCAGCAATGCAGCACCAACGGTGGCGTCCGCGCTGTTCCGCATTCCAAGGAGTGCTTCTACCTTCACATCACAAACCGATTCTCTGTCGCTTTCTCCCCGTCTTGGTGTCATCAGTTTTGCCCAGAACAATAAGAACACTATCCGCACAGCCATTGATACTTCCATCAATTCACGGGGTACACGCACTAATGTGGGACTGATGTGGGGGTGGTTTACGTTGTCGCCGACATGGCGTGGCATATGGAGTGCAAGTATTCCTACCAAGCCTGCCAATTTTGGCCCGCTCATGAACAAATCGATGGTGCTTATTACCGGAGGAAAGAACAACGTATTTTTAGGTGTAAGCGGAACTTCGGATGACAATAAAAGCACTGCGCTGCTTTGCTCTGCCATTAAGGCACAGGGTATTACACTTTACGTGGTGGGCTATGATTCTTCGCCGAGCAATCTGGATGAAACGCAGCTTAGCAGCTGTGCCAGCCGTCCGAATTTCTATTTCTATGCGGCGAACTCTACCGACCTGAATACTATGTTGCTGAAAATAGCAGGCGATATTTCATTCAACACGCTGCGCTTAAGCCAATAATTCTTGGGCCAGTAATTTCCTACTCACCTTCATAAATCATAGTGCCTGCACCATATTTGGTGAAGGTTTCAAGTAATATGACATGCGGCAAGCGGCCATCGAGAATATGCGCTGCCTCGACGTCGTTTTCCAGTGCATGAATGCAGGTTTCTATTTTTGGAATCATGCCGCCGGAAATGGTTTTTTCCTTCATCAGCTTTCTCGCCTCACGAATGGTCAGCTCGCTGACGAGGTCTTTGTTTTTGTCCAGCACTCCAGGCACATCGGTAAGGATAATCAGCTTGGCGGCGCCAAGGGCAGCGGCGATTGCACCGGCTGCTGTATCGGCGTTGATGTTGAAGGTCTCGCCGTTCGAACCCATGCCGATAGGCGCGATGACAGGAATAATATTTGATTCAGCGAATTCCTGAATGATCATTGGATTGATGCGCATTGGTTCGCCGACGAAGCCGAGATCGAGGATTTTTTCGATATTGGAATCGGGGTCGCGTACACTGCGGCGTAGTTTACGCGCTTCAATCAGCTGGCCGTCCTCGCCGGAAATACCGATGGCGATGCCACCGGCGGCATTGATTTCTGATACGATTTGCTTATTAATAGAGCCGGATAGCACCATTTCCACGATTTCCACGGTGGCGGAATCGGTGACGCGCAGGCCATCTACGAAAGAACTTTGGATTTTAAGGCGATCGAGCATTTTGCCAATCTGTGGCCCGCCACCATGTACTACAATAGGATTGATGCCTACCTGCTTCAGCAGCACGATATCCTGCGCGAATTGTTGCGCCAGCTTTCCATCACCCATGGCATGACCGCCGTATTTGATGACAAAAGTCTCATCGGCGAACTGGCGCATGTAGGGCAGCGCCTCTGACAAGGTGGCTGCGGTTTTGAGCCAGGTATCCGGTGTTTTCAGTTCTTTGGTCTTCATAGCAGTCTCACTTTGTATGTACGAATGGCAGTAATTGTTCCTGAAGCATGTCAATGCCGCTTTTGGTTTCTGCACTGGTAGCAATCAGTACCGGATGCGCTGCAACGTGGGATTTTAACGCTTTCTCTGTGCTTTGCAATACAGTGTTTAGGTCCTTTTCCGACACGGTATCGGTCTTGGTCAACACAATCTGGTAGCTGACGGCGGTTTCATCCAGCATGTCCATGAATTCGTCGTCGGGTTTCATAACACCCCGTCGCGCGTCTATCAGTACGCAGGCACGCTTAAGGCTGGTGCGGCCCAGCAGGTACTGGCGGATAAGATGATCCCACTCGCCTTTCTGCTGTTTTGAGACTCTGGCAAAGCCGTAGCCCGGCATATCCACAATCACCAGCCCCTCGCCGACAGTAAAAAAATTGAGCTGTTTTGTAGCACCCGGGTTTTGTGAGGTACGCGCCAGCGCTTTTTGCCCTACCAGCGCGTTGACAAGGCTGGATTTGCCGACATTGGAGCGGCCGATGAAAGCAATCTCCGGCAGCGTTACCGGTGGCAGCGATTCAAGGGTTGCCGCCCCTGCAATAAACTGGCAGGGACTGCGGAAAAAATTAAGGCCGATGTTCATTTAGGCAGCAGCCCCGGAAGCCTTGGCGTGTTTGTTGTGGCGTTCCTTTTGTGCTTTGTGGCGCTTGGTAATCAAAGCTTGCTGGCCGATGGACAGAACGTTGCTCCATGTCCAGTACAGCACTAGGCCTGCCGGCATTTTTGCAAATATCACCAGCATGAAATATGGCATGTAGGCAAAGACTTTTGCTTGCGTCGGGTCAGTGGGTTTAGGTTGCTGTCTCATTTGTATGATCATACTTGCGCACATAAGAATCGGCAGTACGCCCAGATGCAGCCAGCCAGGAGCGCCCCATTCAAGTAGTCCGAAAGCGGTGAATATATTTGATGTATCCATGTCGGAAAGGTCCGTCAGCAAGCCGAAGAAAGGCGCGTGGCGCATTTCGATGGTGACATAAAGCACTTTATACAGCGCGAAGAATACCGGCATCTGTATGAGTACGGGCAAACAGCCGGATGCCGGATTGACCTTTTCGCGCTTGTAGAGCGCCATCATTTCCTTGTTAAGCGCAATCTGGTCACCAATATAACGTTCGCGCAGCTTGGCAACCTCCGGCTGCAGTTCGCGCATTTGCGTGGCGGCTTTGTAGGATTTGTTTGCCAGCGGAAACATGCACAGCTTGACGACAACGGTCAGCAGGAGAATGGCGATGCCGAAATTGCCTACGAGGTGATAAAAGAAATTGAGCATCTGGAACATCGGTTTGCTCATAAAATAGAGCGTACCGAAATCCACTGCGCGGTCGAAGAATGGTATGGGCGCATCTTTGTTGTCGCCTGCGGCATAGCGGTCGAGTAGCGCCACTTCCTTGGCGCCGGCAAACAGCCGCACGCTGTAATTAGATGTGGCGTCCGGTGCGATGGTGATGGTTTTACCAAGGTAATCTGTCTGGTAGCGGTCCTGCCCGTTTTTCTGGTAATAGCTGAAAGTGACTTTGTAATTCTCGTCATTGGGAATGAGTGCTGCCAGCCAGTATTTATCCACAATACCCAGCCATCCCGTTACATCGTCGTAGGCGATATTTTTCTTTTCATGCAGGTCACTGTATGGCACTTCGTTCAGCGTTCCCTGCATCACGCCGATAGGGCCTTCATGAAGGATGGCGTTATATTGCTGTTTGGACTGGTGATGCGAACGGTTGATGTAGGCGTAAGGCAGGAGTGATACTTCCTTGCCGCTTTTGTTTTCTACCTTCTGCACGATATTGAACATGTAATGTTCGTCCAGCGAGATGGCGAGGTGGAAGATGATACCGCTGCCGTTATCCCAGCTCAGATTGACGGTTTCACCTGCGCCAAGCGTTGTTTTGTCTGCCTTCCACGGAGTTTTTGCATCCGGCACTTTCACGCTGCCGTCTGCGGACACCCAGCCGATTTGCGAGAAATAGGCCGACTCATCGCCGTTAGGTGATAGCAGCACGACTTCCGGACTGCCGGGGGCCAGGCTAGTGTGGTATTTGGCAAGTTGCAGATCATCGAAGCGCGCGCCGGTCAGCGAGATGGAACCGTCGATAGATTTATTCTTGATAATGATACGTTGGCTTTTAGCAATGCGCTGCGCACGCGTCAGGTTCGGGCTGTCCTCGGTCTCTGCCGACTGGGTGGATACTTGCTGATTGTGCTTGCTGAAGGCTTCCTTTTCCTTTTGGCGTTCGGCAATCGTAAGCTGGCTGAGCGCCTGACGGCGCGGCCATTCCACCTGCGCTTGCCAGGTGATTAGAACCACGGCGGAAAGGAAAATCGCCATGAACAGGCGTTTATATTCGGGTTCTTCTTGATGCTTGAAATTCATTTCGGCCTATTCCGTCTGTGCTGGGGGGACCGGATCATGGCCGGAGCGCCCGAAAGGGTTGCAGCGCAAAATGCGCTTAAATGCCAGCCAGCTTCCGCGGCAGGCGCCATGCTCGACCACGGCTGTTTGCGCATAATGCGAACAACTCGGTTCGAAACGGCAATGCGTACCCAGTAGCGGCGAGACGCAACATTGGTAGGTGCGAATCAGGAAAACAGCTATCTGGCGCGGCAGTGACATTGCTCTTAGAAACTTCATGGTTGTTTGGGTTTTGTACGGTGCGTGTCTTTCATATAGGGAATTCGTGAAAATGCAAATTCCATATCGCGCAATAAATCAGAAAAGGGACAGGACAATGCCTTATGCCGTGAAATAATCACATAGTCGTGCTTTGGCAGGGCATGGAGCAAGGCAGAAAGCCGTACTGCTTCGCGCAGGCGGCGCTTTATGCGGTTGCGGGCCACAGCATTGCCCATTTGCTTGGTAACGGTAAAGCCAAAGCGTGCGTGTTCGCCTGTTACAGGATGGGTGTCGGGGCGGGCAAGCATTTGTAATACAAATGTTCCGGCAACGAACTTCTTTCCTTTGCTGGCTGCAGAAAGGAAGTCGCTGCGCTTCTGGATGGTGTTGAACTGCACACGGCCTCCGTGGTTGCGGATGCGGAAAATACTGGATTAGAGGTAAAGCAGATTCGTTAAGCGCTGAGGCGCTTGCGGCCCTTGGCGCGGCGAGCGTTGATGATGCGGCGTCCACCGACAGTAGCCATGCGTGCGCGGAAGCCGTGACGGCGCTTGCGAACTATTTTGCTTGGTTGATATGTCCGTTTCATTGGATGTATCCCGTTGAATTGGCCCGAAATATTACTTGAGAAATATTAGGCGCAACAATGTGTTAATCGTTAAAAGGACGGTACTTATAGCTATTATGCCGTGGGCTGTCAACATAATATCTGGCCTTGCGAACAGGGGGGCAATTACGGGTATTTATGAAGAAAACTCCTAAGGTTAACAGGGGCTTCTCTAAACCATTTGTTAATCAGCCATAGGTAGAATGGCTGAACAATCTCTGGAAATCCGCCTGCCTTGAGGCGAGCGGACATTTCTAGGACACACCAGAATGATGATATTTACCGCCCATGTTTGCGTATCTGCGTATATTTTTTATCATAAGCCTGCTGACGTCACTGGCTCTGGCAGGTGCAGGCGGATTTTATTACCGCACGCTTTCGACCGAGCGCATCACGCAGTTGGCGCAGGTCACCAACACCAGCTTGGCACAAGCCTATATCAACGCTGTGTGGCAGCAATACCGGCAGGTGGTGGTGCCGTTGGCAGCGGGGGATGTTTCGCAGTTGGGAAATAACGCGCAGGTCGTTGAACTGGCGCAGAGTACGGCACGCTACTTCCAGCAGGTGTCGCTGACACGCATAAATATCTATACTGCAAAAGGCGCGTTGCTTATGGCAACCAGCATCAGCAACGAGCGCAAGCTCCCTGACAGCGTCACCTCGCCGGATACGGCGTTTGCTGCCGCACAGCTGAGATCCACCACGCCAAACAGCATATTGTTGCATGGTGTGACACTTAAAAACGGGCAGCCAGCATCGCTGGTTCAGACCATGTTCCCGATAATGGTGGCGGGCGCGGATAATGCTATGGCCGCCGAAGGATTTATCGAAGTCATCCATGATGTGACGGTAACATGGCAGGAGATGATGCAGTTCAGCTATTATGCCATGGGTTCTGTGGTCGGGCTGGTTTTCCTGCTGCTGCTGATTATCATGGTCGCTGCCAAAAGGGCGGAAGGCATCATCGCACGCCAGCATGAAGCGAATCTCGAATTGACCGCCGCCGCCGCCGCCGCACATGAGGAGAATCAGGAAAAATCACAGTTCCTCGCCAATATCAGCCATGAGCTGCGCACGCCGCTGAACGCAATTATCGGTTTCTCCGACATTATCAAAAATGAAATCATCAACCCGATGAATAACGAGACTTACACGCGCTATATCACCGACATCAATTCGGCGGGCATTCACCTGCTGAGCCTGATTAACGATATTTTAGACTATTCCAAGGCCGAGGCGGGCAAGCTGGAAATGGAAGTTTCCGAAATCAACGCCAGCAAGCTGGTGCAAAATTGTATGCGCCTCGTGCAGCCGCGGGCCGAGGCAGGCAATGTGACACTTGCCGACCGCATGCCCAAGGAACAATTCGTCATTGTCAATGACGGCAAGAAATTCAAGCAGATATTGCTTAACCTGTTGTCCAACGCCGTGAAATTTACCCCCGCCGGCGGCGAGGTGTCGGTAACGGCATGGAGCAACGTGACCGAAGATACAGTGTCATTCGAGGTGCAGGACACGGGTATCGGCATTGCGCCCAAGGATATTTCCCGCGCCATGTCGGCCTTTGGCCAGGTTGACAACTCCCTGCAGCGCCGATATGAAGGCACGGGGCTGGGGCTGCCGCTTACCAAGAAATTCGTGGAACTGATGGGCGGCAAATTCGTGATTACCAGCGAAGTGAATGTGGGTACCAAAATTACCATTACCGTCCCGCGTGAGCTCAAACCCCACCACGGTGTGATAATCAAGCAGGCCTCTTAAAATATTCGGACAACCACCATGAAGCGCATCACTGTCCCCGAGATACTTGCCCGCAAGCGCGCTACCCCCATCGTGGTGCTGACCTGCTACACTGCACCTATGGCCCGTATCCTTGATTCGCACGTGGACATCCTGCTGGTCGGCGATTCGCTGGGCATGGTGGTGTACGGGATGGACAGTACGCTGGGCGTAACGCTGGACATGATGATTGTCCATGGCCGCGCCGTGGCGAAAGAAGCCAAACATGCGCTGGTGGTGATTGATTTGCCGTTTGGCAGCTATCAGGAAAGCCATGAGCAGGCCTTTGCCGCTTGCGCGCGTGTGATGAATGAAACCGGCGCCCATGCCGTAAAGCTGGAAGGCGGCGTGGAAATGCAATCTACTATTCGTTTTCTTGTTGAACGCGGCATACCGGTGATGGGCCATGTCGGGCTGATGCCGCAGCGTGTACATTCTATGGGTGGCTACAAATATCAGGGCCGTAATGAAGACGAGGCCAATGCCATTCTTCAGGATGCACTGGCCGTGCAGGAAGCGGGTGCTTTTTCGATGGTGATTGAAGGCGTTAAGGAAGACGTGGCCCGCAACATCACCTCGCAGCTGCGTGTGCCGAGCATCGGCATCGGCGCATCCCCCGCCTGTGACGGGCAGGTGCTGGTGGTGGACGATATGCTCGGCCTGTCCGGCAGCGGCTATACCCCGAGTTTTGTGAAGCACTATGCCCACCTGTCGCAGATTATCGAGCAGGCGGTTAAAACCTACGGCGAAGAAGTGCGTAACCGCACCTTCCCGAGCGCCGAATATTGCTTCCCCTTCAAGAAAAAAAGCTAGCCTTTTAGCGCTTTACAGGCGCTCTAGTATGTATATGCTGACGGCGTTTCCACTCTAACCAGTATTGATGTGTCCCGTCACCTATGGCAAAGCAATTGCTGTCTTCCAACGATGAAATCATTCCCATGAAACCTGACGCAGTGCTTGATGCACACCGCCGTATTAAGGCGCATATAAACCGTACACCGGTGGTGCTTTCGACCATGCTCAATAACTGGCTTGGGCATGAGATAATGTTTAAGGTGGAAGGCTTCCAGAAAATAGGTGCGTTCAAAATACGCGGTGCGCTCAATGTGCTGCTTGCGCTCAAGGAACAAAATAACCTGCCTAAGGAAGTGGTGGCGTTCAGCTCCGGCAACCACGCGCAGGCCGTCGCGCTGGCCAGCCGTATGCTCGGTATCAAATCCACCGTCATCATGCCGGAGTTTGTTTCCAAAGTGAAACAGCAGGCCACGCGTTCTTACGGCGCCGAACTGATACTCACCAAAACACGGCAAGAAGCGGAAGCGCGCGCAAGCGAAATTCAGGCACGCGGCGCAAGGCTGATTCACCCGTCTGCCGATGACATGATTATAGCAGGGCAGGGTACGGCCTGCTTTGAAGCCCTGCAGGACGGTGTAGAGGCGGATGCTATATTTGCGGCTTGCGGTGGCGGCGGCTTGCTGTCGGGTACATGGATGGCCGCGCAGCTGCTTGCGCCGAAGACAAAAATATTTGCCGCCGAGCCGAAGATGGCCAACGACGCTGCGCAATCATTTCACACTGGCAAGATTGTATCGTTCGACCAGACGCCGATGACGATTGCCGACGGTGCGCGCACGCTGCATATTTCTGAGCTGACCTTCCACTATCTCAAGCAGCTTGCGGGTTTTTATGAGGTGGAAGAAGAAAACATCATCTACTGGACGCAGTGGCTGCAGCATTTACTGAAAATGAACATAGAACCCACCGCTGCCATGGCGATGGCTGCCGCCTACCAGTGGCTTAAAACCCAGAAAACCAAACAGCGCGTGCTGGTGATTTTATCGGGCGGTAATATCGATGCTGCCACGCACCGCCAGATATGGGCTAAAGACTATCTGGAACAAGTTCCCCAGATTTAAGATATGCGCTCATCGCAAATCCAATCAGCAAAAGGCAGGCTGCTGGTAAAAGCGGGTGACACGGCGTTCAGCACATGCGTGCTGCCCTTGTCGCCTTCCACCACAAAATCATGCAACAGTTTCAGGCTGCGCTTGTCGATGAGCTGGGCGCGTATGCCAGGGCGCATCCATGTGTCGAAGCGCGAGGCATCAATGGATTTGACCATGTTGGCTGCCAGCGATGCCATGTGGCTCTTGGAATATTTTTTCATTTCGCGGAAGGCAAGGGCGCGGAAACCCGCGGCATCGAACATGAACATCGGCGCTTCCCAGCGCAGCACCTCCAGCAGTTCGGGTAATGAAAAACCGGAAAGCCCGCCATAATTCTCACGCCAGAGCGCGGGTATAGCGGTCGGGCCGATTTTCACCGTGCCGTCCACGGTCACGCTGTAATGCACGCCAAGAAATGGGTTGCGCAGGTTGGGAACGGTGTAGATGCAACGGCGGATGGGTTTGTCGGGTCCGCTATATTTAAGGTACACGCCCTTGAAAGGAATGATGGCGTAATGTTCGCAAAAGCCGAATTCGCGTGCGATGCGGTCGGCATAAAGCCCTGCGCAGTTGATGATGTGGCCAGCCTCGAAGCGCTTGCCGCCAGCGAGTATGGCGTTGCCGCTGATGCGGCGCCCGTAAGCGGTACTGAAATGGAAGATGACGCCTTGTGCGCTTAAGTCCCTGTGCAATGACTGGCAGGCTTCGTTCGGATCAACGATGGCGGTGCTGGGAGAATAAATCGCCTGCTGCGTAGTTTTAGCATTGGACTCAATCTCTGCTAGTTCTTTTTCATCCACCATCTGCAGCGGCACGCCGTTGACCTGCCCGCGCTTGAACAGCTCGTGCAGGGTGGGCAGTTCATCTTCGCTTTGCGCAACCACCACCTTGTGGCAATCATTCATGCGCAGGCCACTGCTTTGCGCATATGCGCGCCATGCCTTGTTACCCTCGCGGCAGAAGCGCGCCTTCAGCGAATCGGCGCTGTAGTAAAAACCAGCATGCAGTACGCCGCTGTTGCGGCCGCTGGCGTGGTGGGCAACGCCGGATTCTTTTTCGATAAGTGTAATAGAGGCACTAGGAAAACGTGTGCGCAATGAACGCGCCATGGCCAGCCCCATGATGCCGCCGCCGATGACCAGATAGTCTGTCAAGTGGTTTGATCGCTGTGCAGTTTCCATGCCGTTATTGAACGGCAGGGAAGGGCTAAAAGCAAGGGCTTAGATATACTGTACTTTAAGCACTTCGTAGCTCTTGCTGCCTTTGGGCGTGTTGACTTCTACACTTGCCCCGGCCTTTTTGCCAATGAGGGCGCGGGCAAGCGGCGCGGTGATAGATATTTTTTTCGCTTTCAGGTCGGCCTCGTATTCGCCGACAATCTGGTAGGTGTTTTCCTCACCACTGTCATCATCAGTCAGCGTGACGGTGGCGCCGAATTTGACGACGTCGCTTTTAAGCGACACAATATCAATGACGTCGGCGCGGGAGACTTTGTCTTCCAGTTCCTTGATGCGGCCTTCGATGAATCCCTGCTTTTCGCGTGCGGCGCTGTATTCGGCGTTTTCCGACAGGTCACCATGCGCGCGCGCTTCGGCAATCGCCTTGATGACAGCAGGGCGCTCGACGCTTTTCAACATTTTCAGCTCTGCTTCCATGCGGCTGAATCCACCTGCAGTAACGGGTATTTTCTCCATTACATTCTCCCTGGGCCACACTCTCTGGCCTAAAGTATTTTTAAGCAATAAAAACCTGCCCCGCCTACCCTGAAGGGTTGTTTGCGAGGTCAGTAACCTTGTTAGTTGAAATACGCCTGTATTGACTTTACGTCAAGTCCTTCGCCTTTGGTGTTGCCCTGTTTGATAGCCATAATGGCTTGGGCTGTGGCTTTGGCGCCAGCTAAGGTGGTGTAATAGGGAATTTTGCCCAGCAGGGCCGTGCGGCGGATGCTGAAAGAGTCCAGTATGGATTCACCGCCCTCTGTGGTGTTGATGACCAGCGAGATATGGCCGTCCTTGAGCATATCCACGATATGCGGCCTGCCTTCACGCACTTTATTGACTATGTCAACGGCCAGTCCCTGCTTTTGCAGGTAGGTGGCGGTGCCGCGTGTGGCAACGGCCTTGAAGCCGAGCGACAGCAGGTCGCGTATGGCGGGGGTAATGGCCTGTTTGTCGCGGTCCTTGACCGACACGAAAACGGTGCCGCTTTGCGGGATAGTGCTGCCGGCGGAAAGCTGCGATTTAGCAAATGCGCGGGCAAAATCGCTGTCGATGCCCATGGCCTCGCCGGTGGATTTCATTTCCGGGCCTAAAATAACGTCCACACCCGGGAAGCGCGCAAACGGGAACACCGCTTCCTTGACGCTGACATGCTTGGGTACAGGTATATTTTCCAGCTTGAAGCTTTTGAGGTCTTCACCCGCCATCAGGCGCGCGGCGATTTTAGCCAGCGGAATACCGATGGATTTGGCGACAAACGGCACAGTGCGGCTGGCACGCGGGTTTACTTCAATAAGGTAGAGCTGATTGTCCTTAATGGCGAACTGCACGTTCATGAGGCCCACCACATTGAGCGCCTTGGCAAGTGCCACGGTTTGTTTGCGCACCTTGGCAAGGATGGTTTCACCCAGCGAATAGGCAGGCAACGAGCAGGCGGAATCGCCGGAATGTATGCCCGCTTCCTCTATATGTTGCATAATACCTGCGACAAACACGTCCTTGCCGTCAGAAAGCGCGTCAACGTCCAGCTCGGTGGCATCCTGCAGGTAGGAGTCAATCAGGATAGGGCCGTCGCCAAACATCTTGGTGAGTTCGCCGACATATTCTTCCAGCGATGCTTTGTCATACATAATCGCCATGCCGCGTCCGCCCAGTACATAGGAAGGGCGTACAAGCAGTGGGAACCCGACCTTGGAAGATGATTTGACGACTTGCGCGGCGTCGTGGCCGATGGCGCTCTTGGGTTGTTTGAGTTTCAGTTTCTCCACCAGCGCGCGGAAACGGTCGCGGTCTTCGGCGAGGTCGATTGAATCCGGCGATGTGCCGATGATGGGAACGCCTGCGCTTTCCAGTGCGCGCGCTAGCTTCAGCGGTGTCTGTCCGCCGAACTGCACAATCACGCCCTTGACGGTGCCGTTGGTTTGTTCGGTGGCAATCACCTCCAGCACGTCTTCAGCGGTTAGTGGTTCGAAATACAGGCGGTCGGAGGTATCATAATCGGTGGATACGGTTTCCGGATTACAGTTGATCATGATGGTCTCGTATCCGGCTTCCTTCAGCGCGTAGGCGGCATGTACGCAACAATAATCGAACTCGATACCCTGCCCGATGCGGTTGGGCCCGCCGCCGAGAATAATGATTTTCTCGCGGTCGGTGGGTTGTGATTCACATTCGGCCTGCGTCAGGCCGTTGCCTTCGTAGGTAGAATACATGTAGGGCGTTTGCGAATCGAACTCGGCGGCGCAGGTGTCCACACGTTTATACACCGGATAGATGCGCAGCTTGCGGCGCACATCGGCCACTTTTTTGGTCGTGGTTTTTGCAAGATCGGCGATGCGCGCGTCGGAAAAGCCCATGCGCTTGATGGCGGCCATTTCGATGGCTGATTCCCATTTACCGGCAATGATGCGTTTTTCAGCGGCGATGATGTCTTCCAGCTGGCGGATGAACCACGGGTCGTATTTAGCGATGGAGCAAATTTCCTCAGAGCTGACACCAAGGCGAAGCGCCTGGGCTGCCACCAGCAGGCGGTCAGGCGTTGGCTGTGTGAGTTTGGAGCGTGCGTCGTCGGCGTCTTTGAGCGGCAATTCATTCAGGCCGTTCAATCCTGTCTCCAGCGAGCGCAGGGCCTTTTGCAGCGATTCGGCAAAGTTGCGGCCCATAGCCATGGATTCACCCACTGACTTCATGGCGGTGGTGAGCATGGGTTCAGCGCCAGGGAATTTTTCAAAGGTGAAGCGCGGTATTTTGGTGACGATATAATCAATCGTTGGCTCAAACGAGGCGGGGGTAACTTTAGTTACGTCATTGAGGATTTCATCAAGCGTATAGCCGACAGCGAGCTTGGCGGCAACTTTGGCAATCGGGAAGCCCGTGGCCTTGGACGCCAGCGCCGATGAGCGCGACACGCGCGGGTTCATTTCAATCACTACCATGCGGCCATCTTTGGGGTTTACGGCGAACTGCACGTTGGAGCCGCCGGTATCGACGCCGATTTCACGCAGTACGGCAAACGACGCGTCGCGCATGATCTGGTATTCCTTGTCGGTCAGCGTTAGCGCCGGCGCGACAGTGATGGAGTCGCCGGTATGCACACCCATGGGGTCAACGTTTTCGATGGAGCAGACGATAATGCAGTTGTCACGCTTGTCGCGCACCACTTCCATTTCAAATTCTTTCCAGCCTAGTACGGATTCGTCAATCAGCACTTCGGTGGTGGGGGATGCATCAAGGCCGGAAGCAACAATCTGCTCGAATTCTTCGCGGTTATAGGCAATGCCGCCACCGCTGCCGCCCAGCGTGAATGATGGGCGGATAACGGCGGGAAGGCCTACATATTTAAGCACTTCGCGCGCTTCTTCCAGTGTGTGTGCGATGCCGTTTTTTGGCACATCGAGGCCAATTTTTTTCATGGCTATGTTGAACAGCTCACGGTTTTCCGCTTTATTGATGGATTCCAGCTTTGCGCCGATAAGTTCAACATCATATTTATCGAGTATGCCGCTTTCTGCGAGCGCCTTGGCGCAGTTAAGCGCCGTCTGCCCGCCCATGGTCGGCAATATGGCGTTGGGGCGTTCTTTTTCGATGATTTTGGTGACCATTTCTGGCGTGATAGGTTCAATGTAGGTAGCGTCGGCCAGATCAGGATCGGTCATGATGGTGGCGGGATTGGAATTGACCAGAATGATGCGGTAGCCTTCTGCACGCAGGATTTTGCAGGCCTGTGAACCGGAATAATCAAATTCGCACGCCTGTCCGATAACAATCGGGCCAGCGCCGATGATGAGGATGGATTTTATGTCAGAGCGTTTAGGCATAAGAAATCCCGACTCCAGTTGATATATGTTTATAACGATTGAGCGATTCGCGCACACGATCCATCCAGTAAATATTCTGCTCTGTAGCCGGTAGGTGCTTTAAGCTTTCATTTACAAAAGTCATGCCGTTATTCCTTTGCCTTGGGAGGCTGAGACAGTTCTTTTTCGACCTGCTTTATGATTTCAAAGGTTTCCTTAATTGCCGCGGTGTATTCAGGCAGACGGGCCAAAAGGTCGCGGCGTACTTCCGGCGCACAGGTTTCTTTGGTATATTGCCATGCGGCAAGGATGTCTTCCCAGAGCAGGCGGTTCTTTACCCAGCCCATTTGTACGGCATAGCGCATAATAAGCACCGGCCCGTATTCGCGTATGCCTACAGCAAGCAGGGCGCGACGCACTAAGCTGCGTATAAACAGGTCGATGTGAAAATGAAAATCTTTAAGACGCGCGTTGGCCTGTTCATCTTGCTGCGGCGCGGGTTTTGCCACTTCCTCTTGCAGGTGCTTCAATGCAGTGTCGAAATAGGCTATCTTGATTTTCAGCACGTCTATATGCTCGGCTGTCGTGCGATAATACAGTAGCGATTTAGTGTCATGGATATGTTTATAGAACACATTGGAGCTGCTTAGCGTATCGAGACGCACCAGATCGATTTTGAGAAGTAAATTACCGCTATTTACAATTTGCTGTATTTTTGCCCAGTCCTCAGTCGTTGCCTCAGGGCATACAATAGCAAGGTCGAGGTCTGAATTTTCTGTGTAATCGCCACGCGAGCGCGATCCATGAATGTAGATGGCATCTATGCAGGGTACGGCCTTTAACTGATTAAAAAAATTATAATCGCGAATATCTAGGGCGGGACTATCAGGCCGTTTATGCGATTCAGGCGACATTGGCGATATTCTTCTTCATCAGTTTGACGAAATCATCGAACAAATACTGGCTGTCGTGCGGTCCGGGGGAGGACTCAGGATGATACTGCACGGTAAAGATCGGCTTGTCGGTGGCGCGAAGTCCTTCCACTGTGCCGTCGAACAACGAGACATGCGTGACCTTTACGTCTTTGGGGAGACTATCTTCAATAACGGCAAAGCCGTGATTTTGACTGGTGATTTCTACTGCGCCCGTTTCAAGGTTTTTGACGGGGTGGTTGGCACCGCGGTGACCCTGTTCCAGTTTTTCGGTTTTTCCGCCAAGGGCAAGGCCGAGCAGCTGGTGGCCAAGGCAGATGCCGAATATCGGTGTGCCGGAATCAATCAGCTGCTTCAAAACGGGTACGGCGTATTCGCCGGTAGCTGCCGGATCGCCAGGGCCATTGGACAGGAAAATGCCATCGGGTTTCAGCTTTAGTATGTCTTCAGCATTTGTTTTGGCAGGCACGACCGTAACGCGGCATCCACGCTCGGCGAGGTTGCGCAGGATGTTGAGTTTTTCGCCGTAATCGACGGCTACCACATGGAACTGCGGCGAGGTAAGCTTGCCATAGCCCGTGCCGAGCTTCCACGCCGTCTGCGTCCATTCATAAGGTTTGCTGGTGCTGACGCTGGCGGCCAGTTCGCGGCCATGCATATCCGGACAGTCGGCGATGGTCTTTTGCATGGCGTCGAAATCAAGCTGTTTGCCGTTTTTGGCAACCATGATGGCAGCGTTCTGTGCGCCATGGTGTCGGATATAGCGGGTCAGCGCCCGTGTATCCACACCATGAATGCCGGTGATGCCATGTTTTTTAAGCCATGCGTCGAAGCTTTGGGTGCTTCGGAAATTAGAAGCTGCGGTGGGCAGTTCGCGCAATACCAGACCGCTGACGGATGGTTTTACAGTTTCGATGTCTTCTTCGTTGCAGCCGACATTGCCGATATGGGGAAAGGTGAACGTGATAATCTGGCCGGCGAAGGAGGGGTCGGTGAGTACTTCCTGATAACCGGTCATGGCGGTGTTGAAACAAATTTCACCGCTGGTGAGGCCTTCTGCGCCGATGCCATTCCCAAAAAACACCTTGCCGTCCGCCAGCATAAGGCAGGCATTGGCATGGGGGGGGATTTGCATCGTCGTTTTTGGCATCGTATGGTTCCGGCACCTCTTATACGCGTTGTTTTCTGGCCCTGCAAGCGGCAGAAACTGGGGTGGATATAAGGGATGGCGGCGTGTCAGTCAACAGCTATCAGGCTAAGGATTCTAATAAACCGTTATTTCAACCGTGAAGCGATGTTTTTTTCATTGTCTAGCGCACCGCTGGGGTGCTTGGAGCTGGCTATTTTGGCGCATAAATCTTCACAGGCGTTGATGGTCATTCTTGCATCTTCTGCTGCTTCCGGCCTTTCCTTACGCATGGTATGCAGTTCGGTAAGCAGGTGATGGGCAAAGGCTGGCTGGTCAAATACTTCCAAGTGAGCCAGTGTATTACTGGCTTCCGGATAGGTGCGGTTGTGGATGGCTTTTATCCTGTTTATCAGGCCATTATCCTGCGATACCAGCATCAGGTCGGCATCCGGCTTGCCTTGTGCAAGATTTTTATACCATGCGGCGATGGCATCGTCGGCGAGGTTTTGCGAGAGATTCAGTTTGCTTAGTTTTTCGCGGAAGCTGGCACTGCGTTCGCAGGCGTCGAAGGCATGGGCAAAGAAACTGGCGTCCTTCATCAGGGCGGGCAGATCCGTTTCCGGATCGACAATGGAATCGCCCTGATTGCCTATCAGGTCATAGAATTTGTGGATATTCTGGTTATGTTGCATGTTGAGGTGGAAGATCATGAGGGTTTCCAACTTTTGTTCGACTTCAGAAAAAGGCGGGATTTCAATATAGTCAGCATAGGCTTCTAGCACCTCATCCATGGTGACGTGTAAATCCTCATTACGGTCATTGCGTTTATGGTGATGCTTCTTGCCGTTATGCGTATGGTTTTTTTCCGGATGCAGCCGCTTGTGGCGTTTAAGAAGCGTATCGGAGCGTTTGATTTCGGCCAGCAGCATGGGCGGGAACACCACGCGTATATCGGCATATTCAGCAAATTTTGCGGCCTCGGCAAAGGACACGGCAGCGTGGACGGCTTCAACGCTGCGCGAATTATTGTCGAGTATGATGTATTGCGTCCTCATGCCGTCACGTATGCGCCTTGGTCAGGCCGCATGTGAATCAACAGACGGCCGGGCTGGTTTAGTTGCGTTCTTGTTTCTTGATGAAATCGACGATGATGGGTACGACATGGTCGCGGAACTTGCGGCCATTGAAAATACCGTAATGGCCCACGCCCTTCTGCACATAATGCTTGCGCATGCTGGCAGGCAGGTTGGTGCAGAGCGTTTGCGCTGCTTCCGTCTGGCCGACACCGGAAATATCGTCCAGCTCGCCCTCAAGCGTGAGCAGGGCGGTTTTGGTGATGGCTTGCGGTTTGACCTTTTTGCCATCAAACATGAATTCGCCCTTTGGCAACAGGTGATGCTGGAATACCTGTTCAATGCAATCGAGGTAAAATTCAGCCGGCAGATCGCATACCGACAGGTACTCGTCGTAGAACTTCTTGTGAGCGCCGGCGCTGTCGCCATCGCCTGCCACCAGATGCTTGAACAAATCGACATGGGCGTTGACATGGCGGTCGAGGTTTAAGGTCATGAAACCGGTCAGCTGCAAAAAGCCTGGATAGACGCGGCGCATGAAGCCCGGATAATGGAACGGTACGCGGGTAATCACATGTGATTCAAACCAGTGCAGCGACTTTTCCGATGCATGTTTGTTGACTTGCGTGGGGTTGATGCGTGTGTCAATCGGGCCGCCGATAAGCGTCATGGACGCGGGCGCCATCTTGTCCTTGTTTTCGTTCATGACAGCAGAAGCAATCATCACCGGAACTGAAGGCTGGCAGACGGCCAGCAAATGCACATCCGGCCCTAGCATGCGTGTGTAGTCGATGGTGTAATGGATGTAATCCTCGAGGTGGAACGTACCGTGGAACATCGACACGTTGCGTGCGTCCAGCCAGTCGGTGATATATACGTCGAGGAAGGGAAGCAGAGCTTCCACAGTGCCGCGGAGCAGAGTGGCGTGGTGGCCGGACATCGGGGCCACAATCAGCATCTTGGGCTGTGCCTCAACCTTATCTTTTTTGAAATGGATCAGGCGGCAGAAGGGTTTTGTGTCCACTATCTCTTCATGCACGGTGACGCGTTTGCCATTTACCGTTGTGTGTCCAAGGCCGAAGATCGGTTTGCCGTAACGGTGGGTGACGCGCTCCAGCACTTCCGACGCGGCGGCGACATGGCGGCCATAGCCGGTGTATGACAACGGGCTAAGCGGATGGCGGTGCAGTGCCTTGCTCGCGTTGGCAAGCAGGTTGATGGGTGTGATTGCTGCATAATGCATCTCATGCAAGTGATAGAGATGGCTGTTTTCGCGGATATGAATCATCACGCATCCTTTCGGGGGCTAGCTATTACCCAAAATTTACATTTCGGGCAGAAAAGTATAAGCTATTGTAAACGCATTATTATGAACAAAGACTTAATTTTGACAGGCAATTTTAAGCTTTACCTTGTAAGTCATTGACAATACGTTGGCAATAATCCTAATCCTTTAGCATAAATAACGCAATTTTCAAAGAAAAACCTTAAATGAGGCCCTTGTATGAATGAAAGCGATTTCCACTGTTTTGCCGACGCCATGCTGGCAACGCTTGAAGATGTTCTGGAAGAGGCTGATCAGGCTGGATTTATTGATCTAGAGGCTGCCGATAGCACATTGACCGTTACCCTGGCTGACAAAAAGCAATTTGTACTCAGCAAACATGCACCCACACGCCAGCTCTGGCTTTCCTCGCCATTTTCCGGTGCGCACCATTTCAGCTATGATGCCGCAAAACAGGACTGGCTGCTTGCTGACGGCAAAAGCCTGAAAGCGTTGCTCGACTCTGAGCTGGCACATGTTATAAATCCTTAAATGAAATTGCTGGCCTTAAACAGACTGCTGGCTTAAACAAAATTACAGGGGACTATGTCGGGTTTCTACAATGACGCAACGCAGTTGCTGAAGCAGACCGAGCGTGACGTGAAGGCGTGGCTCGGGGCGCTTCAGTACGTGACCTATATCCGTCCGGCACGCCATGGGGTCATACGCAAACAGCGCGACGATGGTACGGTAGCTGAAAGCCATATCAGCAAGTCTGCTGACGGCTGGTTTGAAGGCCTCAAACGAACGCTTGAAGGATCGCTTAAAAATGCAGAAGCGGCGCTTGAGAATGAATGGATGAAACGCCGTGACCCGCGCCATGACAATGAAGAATCGCGCGACCAGTTCGTCCACCGCTTTGAAGACAATGTTGCGCGGATTGCCACGGCTGTTCTTGACGCGGAAAATGACATCGGCAAGGGTGTTGTTAGACCTAACAGGGCCGTGCGTGAATCGATGGCGGAAGTAAAAGAAAGCCTGAAGAGGCTGATTAATCTCTACGACACGCATTGCTACGAGCTGACATTTCGCGAAACTGACATGAGCTTACTGGCGCTGCGCGCCCGCATTGTCGATGGGAACGCAAGGACACTGTAATTATGGCACGAGGCGGCATCGCGGCATCGACACGTCCCAAGGGCGACCTGAAGCATTTATGGCCAATTTTTTCTTACCTGCGTCCGTACCGTTTGCAGGTGGCGATTGCGACAGTTGCATTGGTGTTCACTTCCTCGGCAGTTCTGGGACTGGGTAGCGGGTTGCGTTATCTGGTGGATGAAGGGCTGGGCAAAAATGACCAGCAGCTACTCGACCGCGCGTTTTATATTCTATCAGCAGTAACGATCCTGTTGGCGATCGCATCGTATGCACGTTTTTATTTTGTGTCGCTGATTGGCGAGCGCGTGGTTGCGGACGTGCGCAACGATATTTACCGCCATTTGGTCGGCATGCATATCGGCTATTTTGAATCCACGCGTACCGGCGAATTGCTCTCACGCCTGACAACGGATACCACGCTGCTGCAAACGGTCATCGGCAGCTCGGTATCAGTGGCGTTGCGCAATACCCTGCTATTTGTAGGAGGCATTATTCTATTGTTGATTACCAGCGAGCGCCTGACCAGCTATATGCTGCTGATGCTGCCGCTGGTGGTGGTGCCGATTATTCTTCTTGGAAAGCGCGTGCGCCTGCTTGCGCGCGAGTCGCAGGCAAGGGTTGCAGATATCAGCGCCCATGCAGAGGAGAGCTTAAACGGCATACGCACTGTGCAGTCGCTGGCGCTTGAGCCATATGACCAGCAGCGCTTTTCCGGCCATGTCGATGCGGCGTTGCAGATTGCCATAGGCCGTATCCGCACACGCGCCATGCTAACGGCGCTGGTCATTATGCTGGTGTTCGGCTCGATTGTGACCGTGTTGTGGTTTGGTGGGCGCGACGTGCTGGCAGGGCGTATTACACCGGGTGATTTGTCGGCATTTATTTTTTATTCCGTGGTAGTGGCAGGCGCTATCGGCGCTATCAGCGAAGTGGTGGCTGATTTGCAGCGTGCTGCAGGCGCGGCAGAGCGCATATCGGAATTGCTCGAGATTGCACCGGAGGTGGCATCTCCCGTTGAATCTGTCCGGCTTCCAGATGTATCGCACGCGCAGGTAACGTTTGAGTCTGTTGGCTTCAGCTACCCGACGCGTAAAAACAAACCTGCGGTTGAGGAGTTTTCACTAAGCGTGGAATCGGGACGCACGGTGGCGCTGGTTGGGCCGTCGGGTGCCGGAAAAAGCACCATTTTCCAGCTGTTGCTGCGTTTTTATGATCCGGACAGCGGGGCGGTATTGCTCAATGGTGTGGACATCCGCCAGTTGCAGTTGGCGGATTTGCGCGGATTGATAGGCATTGTACCGCAAGATCCGGTGATTTTTTCTACCACAGTGCGTGAGAATATACGCCTTGGCCGCATTGACGCCAGTGACGAACAGATAGAAGCAGCGGCGAGTGCTGCCTGTGCGATGGAGTTTATCGAAAAGCTGCCGCAGGGCTTTGATACGCATCTTGGCGAAAAAGGTGTGCGTCTGTCCGGTGGACAGCGCCAGCGTGTGGCGATTGCGCGTGCGCTGGTACGCAACCCGAAGCTACTGCTGCTGGATGAGGCGACCAGTGCGCTGGATTCCGAAAACGAGCATCTTATCCAGAAAGCACTGGAGCAACTGATGCACGGGCGCACGACTTTTGTTATTGCCCACCGGCTTTCTACCATTACGCGTGCCGACCAGATTGTGCTGATGAACGAAGGGCGCATTGAGGCGCTCGGGTCGCACCATGAATTGCTTTCGCGCAGCAGGCTTTATGCAAGGCTGGCGGAATTACAATTCAGAACAGCAGCTTAGAGCGTTAACCCCGTTTTAAGAAAATAGTAATAAAACACTGCTATACTTAAATAATTCGCATTTTCTCTCCCCCGTGACAGGTAACTGGCGTATGGCCGAAGTATCAGCAAAAAAATTCAACCTGCCATGGCACCAACATGACAGCTACTGGCTCACCCTTTATGCAGTGCAAGGCAAATTCAGGCCGGATCTGTTTTCAGAATTGCAGAAAGCGGGCCTTCAGGAGCTTCCGGACAATGGTATCGCGCTGACGCAGGGCATGGGTTCGCAGGCCAACCGCACATGGAAAACGGTGTGGGCGCCGGTATATGAAGTGCTTTCGCGGATGAAGGCGGAAAACGAGGTGGAAGTGGCGTTGACGCCGGGTACGGAAATTCCGGGTGAACTGGTGGTGCAGCGCCAGAGCGCTACAGCTATGCAGGCTATTGCTGAAAGCCTGTGGCTTGGTGAAGCGCTGCTGGAAGACCGCATCATGTGTTACCTGCAGCCGGTGCTGAGCGCTCCGGGAAAAATATTTGGCTATGAATCATTTGCGCGTGTGGCGGGAGCGGACGGTGCGATTATCGCTGGTGACCGCATCGTAACAGCCAGCAAGGCGCTGGGGATTGAATACATGATTGACCGCCACCTACAGGTGCAGGCGATTAAAACCTTCATGTCCAGCAAGTTTAACGGTTTCCTGTTCGTCAATTTCTTTCCGGGTTTTATCCACCGCCCTTCGGTGTATCTGGAAGGACTCAGTGATACGGTGAAAAGTTTTGGCATTGTGGCCAAGAATATTGTACTCGACTTCACCAAGTCTGAAATACCGCACGATCTGGCGCATTTAAAAAGCGTTTGCGAATATGGCCGCTCCTGCGGTTATTCGATTGCGCTCGACGATGTGGAATCTGTAAAAAGCGTAAAGCGCCTGCTAACGGACATACGTCCCGACTTTGTCAAAGTCGATATGCAGCTAGTGCATAAAGTAGAACAACCTGAAGGTCGCGATACCATCCGCGAGATTGTGGAACTGGCACATGCGTCCAAGAGTACAGTAGTGGGCGAAGGTATCGAAACCGAAGCCATGTACCAGGCACTGCGCCAGCTGGGCGTTGACCTGTTTCAGGGCTATCATTTCTCACCGCCTGTTCCTGTCGAAGTCGCGCTCAAGCGTACAGCCAATTAATCGATTAGCATTGAGTCAGGCTTTTTCCAGCGCCTTTGGCATTTGCGCATGGTAATAGGCGACGGTTTTTTTCAAGGCATCGCGTAGGCCCGTCGAAGGTTGCCAGCCGAGATATTGCTGTGCTTTTTCAATGCTGGGTATGCGTACTTCAACATCCTCATATCCCTTGCCGTAATAGTCGCTACCTTGTGAAGACGTGATTTCAATTCGCGATCTTATATTTTCATAGCCAGGGAATTCCGACATCACCTCAATCATCAACTCTGCCAGTTCGGCAATCGAACATAAATTGTCCGGATGTCCGATATTGAAAATGCGGCTTGCCGTATCATTATTGTTTTCCAGAATACGCATCAGCGCGTCAATTGCATCTTCGATATACAGGAAGCAGCGTTTCTGGCGTCCGCCATCCACCAGCACGATATTTTCACGGTGAAATAGGTTGTGCAGGAACTGCGCGACCACGCGGTTGGTGGCATCTTTTGCCCATACATTGTCGAGCTTTGGCCCGAACCAGTTAAACGGCCTGAACAGCGTGAAATTAAGCCCGCGCTGCTGGCCATACGCGTAAATAACGCGGTCCATCAATTGTTTTGAGCTGGCATAAATCCAGCGCGGCTTGTTGATAGGGCCGGTAACCAGCCTGCTGGTTTCCTCGTCGTAGGGAATGTCCTCGCTCATGCCGTACACTTCGGACGTAGAGGGAAAAACCAGCCGCTTTTTATAGGTGACGCAGTGGCGCACCACTTCTAAATTAGCCTCGAAATCCAGTTCGAACACGGCCAGCGGGTTTTTGACATACACGGCAGGGCTGGCAATGGCCACCAGCGGTAACACCGTGTCACACTTCTTGACATGGTATTCCACCCATTCCTTGTGGATGGTGATATCACCTTCGGTGAAATGAAAACGCGGATGGGTAAGGCACTCGGCGAGCTTGCTGGCGCGTATGTCCATGGCATAGATATTCCAGTCGCGGTGCTTGAGTATATACGCGCATAAATGGCTGCCGATGAATCCATTGGCACCCAGAATCAGTAGATTACGCTGGCTCACTTTTGCAACACCTGTTTTACAACATAGCGCGGACGATGGCGCACCTCTTTGTAGATGCGGCCGACATATTCACCAAGGATACCCAGTCCGGTCATGGTGATGCTGATGAGGAAGAACAGCACCGCAAACAGGGTGAAAACGCCTTCGGCTTCCGGCCCGATGAAAAGGCGGCGGAATATGAGATAGCCCACAAGGATAAGGCTGGCGGTAGAAAGCAGCATGCCCACAATGGTGAAGAGTTGCAGCGGCACCAGCGAGAAGCCGGTAATCAGGTCGAAGTTGTAACGTATGAGCCTGTACAGGTTGTATTTTGAAGTGCCTCCGACGCGTGCCTCGTGGCCTACAGGGATTTCCACCGGATTGGTCGCAAGCGATTGCGAAAGTGCTGTGATGAAAGGTGTAGCATCGCCGCTTTTTACAATCTGGTCGATAACGCTGCGGTGATAAGCGCGCAGCATGCAGCCATGGTCGCTCATTTTGATATGGGTGATGCGGTCGCGCATTATATTGGAAAGCTTGGATACCAGTCTGCGCCAGCCCAAATCTTTACGCTTGCTGCGTACACCGCCTACAACATCATGTCCCTTGTCGATCATTTCCAGCAGCTTGGGAATATCTTCCGGCGGGTTCTGCAGGTCGCAGTCCAGTGTGACCACCACATCGCCGCGCGAATGCTCGAATCCAGCGACAATAGCAGGGTGCTGGCCGTAATTATGCACAAACTGCACTACGCGGATGACGTCCGGCCGTTTTTCGAAAAGCTCTGCCAGCTTTTTCTGTGACTGGTCAGTGCTGCCGTCATTGACGAAGATTACTTCGTAGGGTTTGCCGTGCTTGTCCATGGTGGGAAGCAGGCGACCGCACAGTATGGGAAGGGCCTCTTCCTCATTGTACACGGGAATAACGACGCTGATGCTCGGCTCGGTCATAACGTTAGCTTTACCGCTTATGCAGTATTTTTTCCAGTGTTTTAATTACGCGCTCCTGCTCCCCGTCCGTCATGGTCGGAAACAGGGGCAGGCTGAAGATACGTTCTCCGGCTTGCAGCGCATTGGGCATATCGCCGGGCTGCCAGCCAAAATTGCGGCGATACCAGCTGAAGACATGGGCTGCCTGGTAATGCAGGCCAACGCCGATATTTTCACGCTTCATGGCTTCTATCAGCCAGTCGCGCCCAACAGCGGCCTTGTCGCTCAGGCGCGGGGTGAATAGGTGCCATGCGTGTGTATGTGCATAGTCCGGTGCGGCAGGCAACACCAGCTCCGGCCAATCGGCGAAGGCTTCCATATAGCGCTTGGCTATGCGTGTGCGCGCTTCGATATAGTTACCCAGTTCCGGCAGCTGGTGAATGCCAAGCGATGCCTGCATGTCGGTAAGGTTGTATTTATAGCCAGGGCCTACCACGTCATAATATTGGCTGCCGCCCTTGCCCATACGTTCGGCGGCAGTGCGGTCGATACCATGAAAACGCAGGCATTCAATGGCGTAAACGGTGTCGATGCTGTCGGTAATGACGGCACCACCTTCACCGGTGGTAATATTTTTGTTGGGGTGGAAACTCATCACCTGTAAATCGCCGAACGAGCCAATGCGTTTGCCTTTGTAGCTGGCGCCGATGGCGTGTGCGCAGTCTTCCACCACGCGCAGCCCGTGTTTTTTGGCAATGCTGTATATGGCGTCCAGATCGGCGGGCAGGCCTGCAAAATGTACCGGCATGATGGCGCGTGTGCGCGGAGTGATGGCACGTTCAATCTGGTTTACGTTGATATTGAGGGTCGTGGGGTCAATATCTACTAGCACAGGTTTGCCGCCAGCCAGCACGATAGTGTTGAGCGTGGCCACAAAGGTAAGCGGCGTGGTGATGATTTCTTCATCACTCTGTAAACCAAGCGTGAGCAGGGCCGCATGCAGCCCGGCGGTGGCAGAAGAAACACAAAGTGCGCGCCTGCCTTCATGGTAGGCGGTGAGCATGTCTTCGAAACGCTGCATGCGCGGCCCGCTGGTTATCCAGCCGGAGCGCAAGCAGGATACGACCTCTTCTATCGCCGCTTCGCTGATGTTGGGTTTGGAAAAGGGGATGAAGGGCGGAGGCGTATCGCTCATCAGGTCCTGCTTACCATCCACACGCCAATCATGATGACCAGCATACCGGCAAGACGCATGGGGCCGAGTGCTTCGCCCAGCCACGCATAGGCCACCATGCCGGTAAGGATGTAGCCGAGGCTCATCATCGGGTAGGCCATGCTGACTTCGACACGTGACAGAACTACCAGCCATACCAGCACGCTCGAAACATAGCAGCATAGTCCGGTCAAAATCGGCAGGCTGGTGGCAACCTGCGATCCGATAGGTACAAGATTTGCCATCGACACTTCAAACTGGCCGATGCGCGACATGCCGACTTTAAGCAACAGCTGGGCGGCGGTGTTGAATACAACGCCAATCAGTATAAGGATAATGTGGTTCATGGTGACTGCCTTTCCAGTAACACGGTATTGCCATATTTTGCGCGTATCTGCAACCGGCAGTTGGCGTGTTCCGGCAAAGCCTGATAGCTAGCCTCGGTTATGAAAACATAGAGATTATACGGAATTTGCGGGCAGCTCTTCCAGAATTGCTGTGCGGATATCATCCATTCGTGTGTGTTTGGATAGTGCGTAATGCCAAAATATAACTCGCCCGCCCAGCCCGCTACGGTGATATTCCGCTTTAAATATACAGGCAAATCCTGCCAGTAGCTTTCATAGGCAACCACCGTGTCTTCCGGCTTTAATACTGGCAACAAATTATCCGTGAGCGGTTTGCTTGTGCGTATGGGGAAATAATGTGTCAGGAAATTGGCAGAGATAAAAGCAATAGAAGTCACCGCCACAATACCAGCGATAAAGTATTTTGGCCAATACTTGGGAGAACGCTTAGTCCAGAACGGTTCGAGCGCACGCGCAAGCACAATAGCCAGCGGCGGGAAAATCACAAAAATATAAGATAACAGTTTTGATTGTGAGAGTGAGAAGAATAGAAGCGGTAGCACAATCCAGAGCAATAAAAATACATCCTGCGGGTTTTTGCGCGAATGGTTTTTCCATGCCAGCGGCAGAAATACAGACCATGGCAGAAGGCCCGCAAACGCAATGGCGATGAAAAACCACCACGGCGCGGTGCGCTGGTGGCTGTCGCTTACATAGCGCGTGAAATGCTCATGGATAAAATAAAACGCAGAAAAATCCGGATGGGTGTTGTGCATCACCACATGCCAGGGGCCAGCAATAACAAAAAATAGTAATGTACCCGTAACAAGTCTTGCCTCTTTGAGTACATGCCATTTGCCGCAGGCAATAATCCATGCGCCCATCACCATGCCGGGAATGATGATGCCGATCAGCCCTTTGGTCATGGTTGCCAGCGCGGCACAAGCATACATCGCCAGATAGAAATAGGCGCGCATCCGCGGCGCTTGTGTGTATTGCGCCGCAATGAAAAAAACAATGCAGCCAGTGATGAATAATGCCACCGGTACATCCAGCGTAACAAATCGGCTAAGCCCATACCCCATCACGCTGGTGGCAAGCACGGTGGCGGCAAGCAAGCCGCACAGTCGGCTATAGAACATCCGCGTAGCGGCGTAAGTGATAATACAGGTGGCCGAGAGCATCAGTATGGTGAGGGCGCGTCCTGCGAATTCACCTGTCCCAAACAGCTGCAACATGCTGGCCTGCAGCCAGTAGAAGAGGGGTGGTTTTTCAAAATAAGGTACGCCGTTGATACGCGGCGTCAGCCAGTCACCTGTCTGCAGCATCTGCATCGGTATGGCGATATAGCGCGCCTCGCTGGGAAGTGTATAGGGGCGCGTACCAAGGCCGATGGAAAAGAAAATAATGGTGAGTATGGCAATGCGCAGGCAATCACGTTGCCATGATGCCGTTTTATCCGGCATGGCTGGACAAGGCGCAAGGGTCGGCGCTGTTGCCGATTTCTATTTGCAGTGTGGCATGGTTGATATTGAAACGGTGTTCGAGCTCATGGGTTGTGCTGTGAATGAAGGCGTCACCTGGATGTCCGGCGGGCATCAGCAAATGGGCGGAAAGGGCAACGCCGGTGGTACTCATGGCCCAGACATGCAGGTCATGTACTTCGCTTACGCCGTCGAGACCTTTGAGGTAGGCTTTTACTTCCCCGATATCGATATTGCGCGGAACGGCGTGCAACGCAAGACTGGTGGAATCGCGTAGCAGCGACCATGTGCCAGCCACAATTACCAATGCAATGACAAGGCTGACCAGCGGGTCGATCCATAGCCAGCCCGTATTCATCATGACAATACCGGATACGACAACCCCTACCGACACGGTAGCATCGGCCAGCATATGCAGGTATGCGCTCCTGATATTCAGGTCTTTATGATGCCCCGCATGCAGGAAGTAAGCGGTTATGCCATTGATAAAAACGCCAACAGCGGCCACCACTATCATGGTCATAGCGGCGGGTTGTTCAGGCTGCGATAAACGTTGCAGGGCTTCCCAGCTTATGCCGCCGACGGCGACCAACAACAGCAGTGCATTGGCCAGTGCCGCCATTATCGAGGCGCTTTGCAGGCCGTAGGTAAAACGCTTTGAGGGCTTGCGCAGGGCAAGGCGCATGGCGATAAGCGCTATCACCAGCCCCAGCACGTCGCTGGCGTTATGGCCCGCATCTGCCAGCAATGCCAGCGAGTTTGCCTGCAACCCATAGGCGATCTCAATCGCTACAAATGCCACGTTAAGCGCTATACCGATAGCAAGGCTGCGGCTGACGGCGTGCCGCCCATGGTTGCAATGCCCATGATGGAGATGAGGGGGATGTGCGTGTTCGTTCATATTTATATGCATAGCAAGAAACTGAGCGATTGACAAACCGTTGCTAATTCACAATAACGGCAGCAACCCCTAAGCAAGGAGCGATAACTTGCAGGAACTCCGCATTTCCCATCGCCTGATTCCCCGTATTGCCACCATAAGCGCTATTGGCAGGCCGGTGACTGCGCGCCATTTTTGGTTTGACACGCTGGCCTTTGCCATTGTGGCGGCATTCCTTGTCTATATTTCCTGGGGGATGAGTGAAATGTCGGCCCCGATTCTGCAATTGCAGCAGGAGCCTATCAGCCTTGATACGTCTAACCTGCCGGAATACGCCATGCGCACAACACTGCGTATGCTGATTGCCGTGCTTGCAGCACTGGTCTTTACCCTGATTTACGCAACGGCTGCCGCCAAAAGCCGCAAGGCAGGCCAAATACTGATTCCCATGCTCAATGTGCTGCAATCTGTGCCGGTGCTGGGCTTTATTTCCTTCACGGTCACCGGCTTTATCGCGCTTTTCCCCGGCAGCATGCTGGGTGCGGAGTGCGCGGCCATATTTGCTATTTTCACGTCACAGGTATGGAATATGACTTTCAGCCTGTACCAGTCGCTGCGCACTGTTCCGCGTGATATTGACGAGGTGGCGTCGTCCTTCCGCCTGTCGGGCTGGCAGAAATTCTGGAAAATGGAATTGCCGTTCGCCATGCCCGGGCTGGTATGGAACACCATGATTTCTATGTCGGGCGGCTGGTTTTTCGTGGTGGCGTCGGAAGCGATTACGGTGGGCAACCAGAAATATATCCTGCCGGGTATCGGCTCGTATATCAGCGTGGCTATCGAGCAGCGCGACCTTGGCGCTATCGGCTGGGCGATTTTTGCCATGACGGTGGTGATTGCGCTTTACGACCAGTTTTTATTCCGCCCGCTGGTGGCATGGTCGGCCAAGTTCCGCTACGAAATGACGGCGGGCGATGACGTGCCGCGCTCGTGGGTACTTGATTTGTTCGGCAAAAGCCGCTTTGCCAAAAAACTGTTTGCGCCCGTGGGCTGGGTGTCGGACATGGTGACGCGTGTGCCGTTGTTCAAGCCTTCGATGGCGCAGTATCATATCACCCAGTCGCAGGCGCGCATCTTTGATTATGGCTGGTACGCGCTGCTGGTGTTTGCGGGCGTGTTTGCGGTGTGGCATGTAGTGATGTTCCTCGGTACCAGTGTTACATTGGCCGATATTGCCGAGGTATTGTGGCTTGCCTGCCTGACGCTGCTGCGGGTGATGGTGCTTATCATAATCGCGTCCATGATCTGGGTGCCGCTGGGCGTTTATATCGGTCTGCGCCCGAAACTTGCGCGTGTGGCGCAACCGGTGGCGCAATTCCTTGCCGCATTTCCGGCCAACCTGTTTTTTCCGGTGGCGGTGATGCTTATCAGCCATTACCGGCTGACGCCGGATATCTGGCTCAGCCCGCTGATGATTCTGGGTACTCAGTGGTATATCCTGTTCAACATCATCGCAGGCGCATCTACGCTTCCCAACGACCTGCGCGAAGCGGCGCGCAATTTCCGTGTCAAAGGCTGGCTGCGTTGGCAGCGTATGATTATCCCCGCGATTTTCCCTTACTACCTTACCGGCGCTATCAATGCCTTTGGCGGAGCGTGGAA
The DNA here is from genome assembly GCA_020049775.1 of Alphaproteobacteria bacterium. Classification (GTDB taxonomy): domain Bacteria; phylum Pseudomonadota; class Alphaproteobacteria; order Rickettsiales; family SXRF01; genus JAGVKI01. The sequence continues at coordinate 338,041 of JAGVLO010000003.1, forward strand.
CGCCAGTATTGTGGCCGAGGTGGTGACATGGGGCGACACGCGCTATGAGGCAGCAGGGCTGGGCGCTTATATTGCTAATATGACGCTGGCAGGCGATTTCCCGCGCACGGTGCTTGGGGTTGGCGTTATGTCGCTTGCAGTGGTACTGTCAACGCGCTATTTCTGGCAGCCGCTCTATGTGTTTGCCGCTAAAAAACTACGTTTCGACTGAGAACAGCATGACCGGATTACTACAGCTCAATGCCATTGCCAAATCATTCCACAACCAGGAAGGACGTGACTTCAAGGTGCTGGACGGCATCAACCTGTCACTGAAAGACGGTGAGATTGTAGCGCTGCTCGGCAAGTCCGGCTCGGGCAAATCAACGTTGCTGCGTATTATCGCAGGGTTGCTCGCTCCCAGTGAAGGCGAGGTGTTGTTCAACGGCGCACCGGTGCAGGCGGATTCGCACGGTATCGCTATGGTGTTCCAGACCTTTGCTTTGTTCCCGTGGCTGACCGTGCTTGAAAATGTGGAACTGGGGCTGGAGGCGCTGCGCATTCCTGAAAAGGAACGCCGCAAACGTGCGCTGGAAGCTATCGATCTTATCGGTCTTGACGGATATGAATCCGCATACCCGCGCGAGCTTTCCGGCGGCATGAAACAGCGTGTGGGGTTTGCGCGCGCGCTGGTGGTCAATCCCTCGCTGCTGTTAATGGATGAAGCGTTTTCAGCTCTTGACGTGTTGACGGCAGAAACACTCAAGACCGATTTTATCGAGTTGTGGGCAGACCGTAAAACACCTATCAAATCCGTGTTGCTGGTGACGCATAATATCGAAGAAACCGTGTTGATGGCCGACCGCATTTTACTGCTCGACGCCAACCCGGGCCGTATCGCCGCCGAGGTGCGTGTGGACATGCCGCACCCGCGTGACCGCCAGTCCGTTGCCTTTCGCAATATGGTGGATTACATCTATATGCTGATTACGTCCGGTATGCCTAAACGTGACCATAGCACGCCTGTTCCGGCAGCTGAGCGCGGTATCTATGATAAACTTGCGCATGTGTCACCCAACCAGATGTCGGGGCTTATGGAAGCGCTGGCGGCATCACCTTACCACGGACGCGCCGACCTGCCGGAACTGGACCAGACCTTCGGCCTTGGCACGGAAGATGTATTGCAACTGGTGGAAGCGCTGCGCCTGCTGAAATTCGCGGAAGTGGCAGCAGCCGATATCAGCCTGACGCCGGCGGCCAAGCAATTTGTGGATTCCGATACGCAGAAACGCAAACAGATATTCTCTGAGCAGTTGATACAAAACGTGCCGCTGGGTGCTTATATCCACCGTGTGTTGCAGGAACGCCCGGGCAACCACGCGCCGCGCATACGCTTTCTTGCCCGCCTCGAAGACCACATGGCGGAAAACGATGCTGACGAAGCGCTGACGGCAGTGACCAGCTGGGCGCGTTATGCCGAGCTGTTCGCGTATGATGATAATACGGAAATGTTCAGTTTAGAAAACCCGTCAGCCTAGACGCTGAAACCTTCAAGGCTTCCCGCTATCGCCTTTACCGCATCTGCCACACTTTTGCGCGCGGCGTTGCTGGTGGCGTTTTGCGCGCTGTTATACGCGTTGATGGCGTTTTGCACAGTGGCGCTGTTTGCCGCCTTGTTGTTAGCGGCCTGCGCGCGGGAGGTGGCGAGTACCTGATTGAGCGGAGCGTTTGAGGAAAGCTCAAACAAGGCTGTCCTCAGTACGCCGGACTGATTGCCGGACAAGCTGCCGCTGCTGTCAAACAGGTTGGAGAGTATGCGCCCCCCGCGTGATATAGAGCTGGAGGAATTAAGCAAATCCAGTGCATTTTGCGTCAGGTCCACACGGTCAACTGGCTGGGACGTATTTTGTGTTGTGCTGTTGCTAGCGAGCAGTGTTCCTACGCCGGTTGGTTTGGGTGTGGCCGTAGGCTTGTTGCCCTTGATCTGGTCAAGGTAACTTTGGGCATCGAAGCTGGAACTGGTGTTGGTGGTTACCATTACAGGCCTTTGGATGAGTGCGTTAACTAATTATAACACAAGCGAGGCAGGCAAGCATTAACCAAAATAATATTGTAATACAGCATATTAAAATATTTCATCTGCAGCCGTGTTAGGCACGCTTCTTGCTCATAATACATTCAGATAGAAATTTTTGGAGGCTTTATGAGCAATATCAACACCTCGATAGGCGGCGCGGGCTATTACCAGCTCAACCAGCAATCCGGTGGCGCTAACAACTCTGCTAATAACCTTGGCAGGTCACCCGCCAACGTGGGTACGCTTGCCAGTGCATTGCAGGCAACAGGTAACAATTCGAATACGCAATCGCCGAACGGTGCCTACCTGCTCGACCTGAGTCCGCTGGCGCAGCAATATCTGGCTACCAACGGTCAGGCCTCGCAGTCCTCCGCCGTGGGCGGTAGCAGCACACAGACATTCCTGCTGAAGCCGGAGCAGAGACAAACCATCGCTGATATCATCGCCAGCTACAAGGATGCGCCGTTTACGCAGGAGACCTTCAACCAGCTTCAGGATGATTTAGAGAAGGAAGGGCTGGGCGCACAGCAACTAGCCATGATTGATAACGCTGAGTCATTCAACCCGACGCAGATTCTGGTGGATGCGCTTTCGGGCCGCAGCAGCAGCTTCAGCGGCACGGCGAGTACGCAGTCGCAGCAAGCCAAGGTCGATAATTTCATGCAGGATATTGTTAAGCAGTGGCGTAATATTTCCACCACCGCAGATGAAGTACCCAGTGATGCAGTAGCAGCAGCAGGTGGCAGCGCCGAATCTTAAAGTGCCTTATCGACAATCCAGAAATATATCCGGTAGGGCAGCAGGCTTAGGAACTTAAGCCCGAGGGAAAGCCGCTTGGGGAAGTGCGTTTCAAAGCGTCCGGATTCCAGCCCTTTGATAATGCGCGTTGCCGCTTCTTCGGCGGTGATGATGAATGGCATCGGGAATTCATTTTTCTCGGTGAGCCGCGTTTTCACAAACCCGGGATTGACCACCTGCACCCTGATATTATGTGCCGCTAAATCCACGCGCAGATTTTCCGCAAGATGGATAAGCGCCGCTTTGCTCGCGCCATAACCGATGGCTTTGGGCAGGCCGCGAAAACCAGCCACGCTTCCCACCAGAATGATATGGCCTGCTTTCGCCTGCACATAAGCAGGTAGCACCGGCTGCAGCACATGCAGTATGCCGCCGAAATTTACATCCATCATGCGCTGTGCGCGCGCAAGGTCATATTCAGCTGCGCCCATGGGGTCATACGTGCCCGCGTTGTAAATCACCACATCCACCGATGGCCACTGCTTGGTCAGCATCTGCCACGCCAGCTGCACGGATTCAAGTTTGGTTACGTCCAGCGGTATGGCGAGGTGGCCGTGGCCGCCCAGTTGCGAGGCCAGCGATTTTATTTTATCTTCGCTGCGTGCGCTAAGTGCAATAATTGCGCCCTGTGCCGCGAGTTTCTTTGCCAGTGCTTCGCCGATGCCTTCGCTGGCGCCGACCATCCATATGCGTTTGCCTGCGAACATAAATTATTTCTTCCTGAAGGTGATGAACAGCTCGCCGACTTTAATACCGAACTTTCGCATGGTCACGCGGTTGATAACGGTTTTTTCATCCATCATATACATCCAGTCGTCCATGGAAATGTCATAGCTAGAACCCTTTACCGGCACGCGCAATACATAGCGCATGTTGACGGCATTACCGTATTGCCCGCCTTTTGCTATGCCCACCACGTCATGCGCGGTGGCGGTGAAATGGTGATCGTCGGTGAACTGCACGCTCCATGTGCGGTACTCGTCCTTGCGGCCATCACTGTAGGTGAAATGCTCTTCCAGCGTTCCGCTGTCGCCTTTCCATACGCCTTTCATTTTCACGTTAAACTGCGGATCAGCCATACCTGCGCGGTCGATATACACACCCATGGCTTCGACTTCACCATTGAAATAGTTGCGTATGTCGATTGCAGGTTTTTTGTCTGCGTAGTTTTCAACTTTGGCATTACTACAGCCGCCGAGGAACACCAGCAGTCCGGCAAGTATTGAGGATATGGATTTCATGCGCTGTTCCTTTTATCGAGTGGGCTGATATGCAAAAATACAATAGCAATAGCCTTGAACAGGCACGGCAGCAAGGCATAGCACATGGAAAGTTGTGCGAGCGCTTCCGGTGTGTTGGCTGCACCTGGCTGGTAATTGCCGAAAGCCAGCAGCGGTAGCGCGATGCCAGCAGCCAGTGCCATGGTAAGCTTACTGCATAAATTCCACAGGCCAAAAGCGGTAGCGGTACCTTCGGGTTTGTCGGTCAGTGTGTCGGCCATGATGGAGGGAAGCAGCGTGACATCTGCGCCCATGGTGATGCCGGAAAGCACGCAGATAATATAGAACGCGGTGATATCGCCGCCACCCAGACCCCATGCCCAGATAAAACAGGCAATCGCCACCGCCATGGCTAAGCGCAGGCTGAACTTTTTACCGTAGCGCACACTCAGGTGTGACCATAAAGGCATACCGGCAGCAGCGCTCAGGAAATACACGGCCAGCATCGGCCCGCTATGTTCCTCCGCCTTAAGCACATCACTGGTGAAGAACATAAATAATGTGGATGTAATGGCAGTGGGTATGGCATTGCAAAATCCAATGAACAAAACCCAGCGCAGCGGTTTGTCGGAGAGTAATTGTAAAAATGAAATGGGCGAGCTGTCTTTTGTGCGGACACGCGGAGCAGGCACACCAATGAGTGTTGCCATACAGCCGATAAGCAGCAGCGGCGCCAGCATAAAGCTGAACAGGCTGTAGGCTTCGGGCATGTCATAATGTTGAAGCAGCACGGTGGGCAAGATGGACGCAAGCAACACGCCTACCAGCATCGATCCTTCGCGGAAGGCGGCGGCGCGTGTGTTGTCGTGGTAGTCTGCCGCTACATCGAGCGCCATGGCATAGTAATTAATCATCAATGTGCTGAAGGCGAGATAGACAATGCCAAGGCAAGCCACCAACCATAGCAGCGGATTAGTCTCCGCCCACGAAGGCGGGTTGAAAAGTCCGATATAACCCGCCAGCAATAATGGCGAGGCAAGCACCATGATGGTGCGCCGCCAGCGGCGAAGCTTATCGCTGACCACACCGATAAGCGGGTCGATGAAGGCGTCGAGCAGGCGGATGACCAGCAGCACCGTGCCAAGCAATGCAAGGTTTACGCCAAGCGTATCGGTATAGAATTTGGGAACATGTACATAAACGGGAAGGCCGGCAAAGGCGAGTGGAATACCTAAAATGCCGTAGCGAAGCAGCTGCGGCAGGCTCGCCTTGTTATGCACCTTGCTTACCTATGAGGGCGGAGCGCAGCTTTGGCTCGGATGTTTGCGGCGACAGCCAGATACCAAGGAAATGTTTTGCAAAAGTAAGGTCGTTGATTTCTCCGGTCTTGCGATTGTTGTGGAAAAATATCACGCCCTTGTTAGGCAGAAACATGGCGGTAATGACATCATTCTTGCGCACATCGGGAAAAAGCTTCGACAATTGCTGGCCGTAGGTCGCCAGTGTTTCCTTGGACAGTTTATTGATGCGTTCGATTTCCTCAATGCTCTTCTCAACAATTTCGTCGCTGGAGAAATCCATGCCATAGCGAAGCGATAGCGCGTAAGGTGCGTCCATCGACCATTCCTGTGAATCGGTCCATAGCGATGCGTCATAGCCTTTCAGCCACAGGCGCGTAAGCGCACCCTGACCGATGGGGCTTTCTGCTTTGATGTAGGGCGCTAGCTCTGGCGGTTTCTCCATGGTTTCTGCGAATGCAAAATGCGGTAGCAGAACCACCAGCAGGAACGCAATATATTTATGCAGCATGAGCCAGCTCCATCTGTACAACGTTGGTACGATTAATCGCAAAGGCAGCAGCGCAAATGCCAAGATAGAACTGCCAGTTGCGTATGAAGTTGTCATTATAACCCATATTCAATATGTCCGCACGTTTTTCGTCAATGCGGTTTGACCACTCGCGCAGTGTTTTTGCGTAATCCTGCCCGAAAGAGAATGTATCCACGCATTGCAGGCCAGCTTTTTCTGCCTCTTCGCGGAAGCGTTGCGCTGACGGCAGCATACCGCCGGGGAATACATAATGGCGGATGAAGTCGCTGCGTGTACGGTAGTCGTTGAAAAATTCATCGCCGATGGTGATGGTTTGTATCACGGCTTTGCCGCCGCGTTTCAGGCGTTCGGCCACTGCCTTGAAATAGGTCGGCCAGTATTTCTCGCCCACAGCCTCAAACATTTCGATGGAGACAATGGCATCAAACGTGCCGCCTGTGTCGCGGTAATCCTGCAACCGTATGTCGGCATTACCGCCGAGGCGTTCGTTTGCATAAGCGTGTTGCGCGGGCGATACGGTCAAGCCAGTTACTTTGCGGGAATCACGAATGGCTTCTTCAGCGAAGCCGCCCCAGCCGCAGCCGATTTCCAGCACCGATTCAGCGCCATCATTCAGCTTGCTAAGGATACGGCGGTATTTTGCCTGCTGCGCGGATTTCAGGTCATTGTCCGGCTGGTTATATAATGCAGACGAATAGGTCATGGTTTCGTCCAGCCACAGCTTGTAGAAATCATTACCCACGTCGTAATGGGCCTTGATATTTTTGCTGCTGCCACGGCGGTTGTTGCGGCAGATGATGCGGTTGTAAATCAGAAACCCGATACGGCGCATCCAGTCGCCATGGGCATAGCCGTCGAGCTGGTCCATGTTCAGCATGAATACGGCGAATAGATTCTCGATGCTTTCTGTTGCCCACAATCCGGCGATATAATCCTCGCCGAGCGCAATATCACCACCGGTCATGGCATTGCGGATGACTTTCCAGTCATGGATGATGAATTCTGCCGAAGGGCCGGGCTTCGGCCCTGCAAATGCGTAGGTCTTGCCTTCGGGCGTGACGACTCTGATTTTGCCATATTCAAGGCCTTCCAGCGTTTTGAACAGCTGGCTGGCAATCAGTGATGAGGGGATAAGATTCATCGTGATACCTCCGTAGGCGGCAGCTTTTGCCGTTTGATGTAGCGTATGCCTTTCAACCACAGCTTGAGCGCCTGATAATGAATAAGACTTATAACCTTGAGCGTTACCAAAGGGTAACGGAAAAAACATTTAAGTAAACCCCCAGATGTAAGGGGCTGGCGTTTACCGATAAGGGAAGTGGTAAGCATCAGGCCGTTTTCATCGTGATGGTCAATCCACACGCCGACCTTATTTTCGCGGTAGGCAAAACGGAACATGTAATGCCCTTTGATTTCGATAAAGGGCGATACATGGAATACTTTGTCGGCACGCAGCAAGTCATTTTGCGTGATGGGGCGGCGATCGTCATGGAATGAAATATAGCAGTGGCGGTCGCCGAACGTGTTGCTGACTTCCGATAGCACGGCGCGCAAGCCTCCCTGTTTATCAAGGCAGAACCAGAAACTGACAGGGTTGAACACATAACCCATCAGGCGCGGCAATGTCAGTAATATGATACGGCCATCCGCCTGCGGAATATCCCATTCCTTAAGCATGCCATGTATCCATTCATCCAGCGACGAACCGTCGCGCTTGCCGTAGTCACGGTCGTGGAAACTAAACAGGTTAAAGCGGTTATAAGATAACAGGGAAAGCTTGCCGAGCTGCGAAAGGTCATCCAGCGCAAAGCACAAGTAATACACGCCGTAATGAAATGCGTTGCGCTTGGGCATGTGCCGCGCATGGGCGACGTCGGCAACCAGCAGACCGTTTCCAATCACCATGGCTTTTGCACTCCCATGCGTTCGGCAACCGCCACGGCGCTTGCCAGTCCGTCTTCGTGGAATCCGTTGCGCAGGTGTGCGCCGCAGAACCATGTATTGCGCTTGCCTTGCAGTGAATGTATTAGTTTTTGCGATTTCATGGCTTCCGTAGTATAAACCGGATGCTCGAATTCATGCTCGTCAAAAATATGTTCCGGCGCTATTGGCTTAATGGGGTTGAGTGTTACGAACAACGGATAGTCATTATCAATGTTTTGCAGCAGGTTCATCCAGTAAGTCACGGGTATGGTTTCGTCCTTGCGGCCCTTGTCCGAATGATAGACCCAGCTGGCCCAGCAGCGTTTGCGCTTTGGCATAATACCAGCATCTTTATGCAAAAACGCGCGATTTTTCTGGTAGCGGAACGCGCCCAGCACACTGCGTTCTTCCAGCGATGCATCCTTTAATAATGCCAGTGCCTGATCGCCGTGACAGGCTAGTACGACGTGGTCATATTCAAGCGTTTCGCCGCGTGCGTCTTGTATGCTGACTTTGTTGCCTGAGCGGGTGATGGCGGTTGCGCCGCAATTGGTGCGGATGCGATCGGAAAAGGGCGCGGTCAGGCGTTTGACATATTCCTGAGAACCACCGGTGACAGTGTACCATTGTGGCTGGCCGATGGGTGACATAAGCCCGTGAGCTTTGAAAAAGCGTACAAAGTCGAGGGCAGGGAATGACAAGATGCTATCCAGAGGACAGCTCCAAATTGCGCCGCCCATGGGTAGAATATAATATTTCATGAACCACTCGCCCAACCCCATTTTATCCAGCATCTGCTTAAGCGTAAGTTGGGGATGGCGCTCTACGAAAGACGGCGCTCGCACGAAGAAATGCAACACATCGGCAATCATGCGCAGGAAGTACGGATTTAGCAGGTTGCTGCGTTGGCCAAACAACGCGTTCAGATTTTTTGCTCCCCATTCGAATGCGCCATCATCCATGGTAACGGCGAATGTCATATCGCTTTTCTCAACCGGCACATTATAATGCCTGAACATGGCCGACAGGTTTGGGTAGTTTTGATAGTTGAATACGATAAAACCGGTATCCACCGCTATGCTGCGGCCGCCATAATTGATAGTGCGTGTGCGCGTATGTCCGCCGATTTCAGTGGCTTTCTCATATACGGTGATATCATGGGCCGGGTGCAGCAGTGCGGCAGCGCCCATGCCCGAAATCCCGGTGCCGATGATGGCGATGCTAGGCATGGTAAAAGATGATTCCTTGAGCAAAACAATACTGGACTTTGTGCCAAGATAGCAGTAGCATTCCACAAAGTCTAGTAATAAACTCAACGGTCTATTTTTAAATAGTAATCATACTAATGAGTGTGAAACCAAGAAGGCTCCCTGACGAGGCAAAGCACGCAGCGATTCTGAAATCGGCGGTGAAGCTTTTTTTAAAAAAAGGCTTTCAAAACACCACGATGGACGCAATTGCCGATGCTGCACGCGTAACCAAACAAACCGTCTATGCGCATTATCACAGCAAGGAAGAGCTATTCAAACAAATGATTTCCGAGCTGTGCCGCAAGCATACGCCGGAAGCATCACTTCTGGCTGATCCAAATAAAAAAATAGAAAGCCTGCTATTTGAGCTTGGGCTTGGATTTTTTAACATGCTTACCAGCCCGGAAGGTTTGGCGGCGGCGCGGCTGGTGGTAGGAGAAGCAACCCGTTATCCCAAGCTATCACAGATGTATTATGACAGCGGTACACTTGGCATGATGCAGTCTGTGGCCGATTTTCTCAAGCAGTGCAACAAGCGTGGCCAACTTTCTATTGTGGATGCAGAGAGCGCCGCTTCGTATTTCATTGCTCTTCTCAAGGGCCGCTATCATTTGCGTATGGTGCTTTGCATCAAGCCATCGCCAACGAACAAAGAAAAAGAAGAACATGTGCAGGAAGTGGTGCAAATGTTCATGGCACTGTATGGCGGCAAGAATCCCATACAAACGCGCGGCGCACTCTAGCGGCACAGGCAGCGCATGAGGCTGGTTAAACATATAGTTCTAGTAGTAGCTGGTCTTGCGCAGTTGTGCGGATGCTCCGGCGCAGGCCTGATTGACCTGACCATTCCCCACACGGGGTATAAGCTACACAAGGATATTGCCTATGGCCCGGGCGCACGCCACCAGCTAGACGTGTATGTGCCGGAAACCCCGGACCCGTCGAAAGGCGTCGTCGTGTTTTTCTATGGTGGCAGCTGGCAGAAAGGTAGCAAAGATATCTACCGCTTTGTCGGCCAGAAATTCGCGTCAGAAGGGTTTGTGACTGTGATTGCTGATTACCGCCTGTATCCCAAGGCCTATTTCCCTGACTTTATACAAGATGGTGCGCAGGCAGTGTCGTGGGTACGAAAGCATATCGGCCAGTATGGCGGCGACCCCAAAAACATCTTTCTTTCTGGCCATTCGGCAGGCGCTTACATTGCCGTTATGCTCACGGTCAATGATGATTACCTGAAAGCCATCGGCGGCAATTCCACATGGATACGGGGTACAATTGGTATAGCAGGCCCATATGATTTCTTGCCTTTCACCGACCCGAAAATAAAAGCGATTTTTAGCACTGCCAGCGATGAGCGCACGCAGCCCATCACCTATGCTGCCGCCGGTGCGCCGCCGATGTTGCTGCTGAGCGGCGATTCTGATCCTGATGTCGGTGTGAAGAACACTAAAAATCTTGCGGCAAAATTGCGTGAAGCCGGAAGTCCCGTGCAGGTACGCGTTTATCCCGAGGTTGAACATATCGGCATCATACTCGGGGTGGCGGATGGTTTTGAAGACAAAGCGCCCACGCTTCAGGATATGCTGACCTTCATACGCGAGCATGGAAAATCCTGATGAACAAAGCATTATCACTTGTCTGGCTTCGCCGTGATTTAAGGCTGTATGACCATGCGGCCCTGTTTTCTGCGTTGCAACAGCAAGGGGATGTGCAGCCGGTATTTGTGTTTGATACCGATATACTAAAACATTTTCCGTCTAAGCACGACCGCCGATTATCTTTTATAGCTGCCGCGCTATGCAACATGCACCGCGAATTGCAGCAAAAAGGCAGCGGGATGCTGGTGCTGTACGGCAGCGCGCAGGAATTATTGCCAAAGCTGGTGCAGGCGTTGCAGGCGCAGTATGTATTTGCCGCCGAAGATTATGAACCAGCAGCGCGCGCTCGTGATGGGCATGTAGCAAAGAAACTACAAGGCACAGCACAACTGCACTGCGTCAAAGATCAGGTGATATTCTCGCCTACCGAAATACTGCGCGATGGCAACGCGCCCTACAGAGTATTCACGCCATATTCGCGCGCATGGCGCAGCATGCTTACGCCCGCGTCATCAGCACCCTATGATATGAAAGATAACGGGCGGTATGCTGATTATGCGCAGCTTGTAAAAACGGCGGATGTGGCGGGTATCAAGACACTGAGATGCGGCGATGAAAAATCCATACTGGCCATGGTTGGGTATGAATATCAACCAGATAATTTATGGCCGATTAGCGAAGCAAGAAAACGGCTTTCGCAGTTTATCAAACATCACGCTAAAGCCTACCCACAAATGCGTGACATGGTAGCTGAAGACGGCACTAGCCGCCTGTCGCCCTATTTTCGTTTTGGGCTGGTGTCAGTGCGTGAATGTGTAGCCGAGGCGCTGCGCTCAGGCGCCGATAAATGGCTGTCTGAATTGATATGGCGTGAATTCTATGCCACGATTCTGTATCATTTTCCTGAGTCCGTGAACCTGGAGTGGAATCCGAAATATCGCGGCACGCTTAACTGGTCACATAACGAAACTTTATTCAAAGCATGGTGTGACGGCAATACCGGTTATCCGATGGTGGATGCCGCCATGCGGCATTTAAAAACCGACGGCTGGATGCATAACCGTGCGCGCATGGTGGTGGCGAGCTTCCTGACCAAGCATCTGCGCATTGACTGGCGCATGGGCGAAGAACATTTCGCGCAGTGGCTGATGGATTATGACATGGCGTCCAATGTGGGTGGGTGGCAATGGGCAGCTTCTACCGGAACGGATGCACAACCTTATTTCCGCGTGTTCAATCCCATTCTGCAAAGCAAGAAATTTGATCCTGATGCTGCATATATACGCAAATATGTACCCGAGCTTAGCGAACTGCGCGGAGATGACATACATGCGCCGTGGGAGCAGAATTTTAAACTGGTATATCCAAAACCCGTGGTTGATCACGCAAAAGCGCGTGATGAAGCGCTGGCCATGTTCAAGGCAGTAGGATAAGGGCTTATCGTTCTACGACCTTGCGCAGCAGGCAGGGCATCTGGTCTATCTTGATGGCCGCATATACCAGTAGTGCGATAGCGGCTGCTCCGGCGGTAAACTGCATGGCAGGTGTGCTGAAGAAAGAAGCTGCGATGATGGCCGTAAGCGGAAGCGCAGGAATAGCCACAATCAGTTTTGCCCAGAAGCAATAATTAAACCCGCTCTTGCAAGTTTTGGTGGCTGGCTTGGTATCAGTGTCGCTCATATAAACTCCCTTGTTTTCTTATTATTATACCCTGATTATACCGCATAGGGACGTAATTTTCTACTAAACTCATCGGTATGATTTTAGAAAAATACACCATTGCCAACGTGGATAACGCACTGATTTTCAATAATATGGCTGTTTCATTGTAGGATTGTGGGTTTTTTCTGGCATTATTTGGGGCGGACACTATCCTAGCGTTAACAACACCTGCCTGAAGAGCAGGACTATAAAAAACAGTAACAGGACGTATAGCAATGGATTTATTTGAACGCATAAAACAGGCGCGCGAACAGGCCAAGACCAGTTCACGCGATGCACTGAATACACTTTTTGGACATGAAGAGGACGCTGCCGCTAAATTGAGCAAGCGTTCTGTTGATCCTAAATCCGAAGAAGGCAAAAAACAACGCCGCCAGAAAAAAACTCCGGCACAGCGATTTATAAATTCGCCCATAGGTGCCGCACTTTTTGCATCCGCAGAGCATAAATTCTTGTTTGAGCCGGATGCCGTGTTCAGTGGCGCCGACCCCGCACCTGAACCCAAACACCCAACCGAGTATGGGCTGGAGGGCTACGAGGCTTACCATCTGTCTGGCCCGAATAGCGAACGCTACCTCGCATGGTATAAACCCGCCGCGGAAGGTTTTCCGACGATTGCCTATTGCCCGGGCAATGCCGGACCGCTCAGCGTGCGCACAACCGTTATCAAGGCGATGTCGGACCGCGGGTTTGGTGTGATGATTGTTGCCTATCCAGGATTCAAGGGCAGCAAGGTTAACGCAAAAGGACAGCCACAATATCCGTCGGAACCCGGATGCAAGCGTGCGGCCTATTCCATGGTAGAAAATCTGGAAGAGCATTTTCATGTGCCGACCGACAAGATTGTGCTGTTTGGCGAATCGCTGGGCGGTGCCATGGCGCTTTATACGGCGCGTGATATGGAGCGCGGCAAGCGCGTACGCAACAGTAAAAACCCGCTGGAATCATGGCGCGAATCTGGGCGTGAATCCGCTGAACCGAAGGAAGGTGAAGAGAAACTCGGGCTGGTTGGACGTGTGCAAAAAGCAGTCAATGACTCTATGTTTCCCGAGCCGCGCCTGAAATATGTGCGTGAACCGCGAAAGCCTGCGGTGATTATCGGACTCAATATTTTTGCCTCTATGCGCCGCCGCGTGAAAGAGGAATACCCGCTGCTTCCGATAGATAGTATGCAAAACAGCTTTGATTCCGAGCGGATAGTGCATGATGTAAAAACGGATACGCTATTGATGCATGCCATTGAAGACGAGGTGACTGGCCCGCACCATTCGCGCATTCTGAAAGATCTGGGGGGCGATAACATCACCCTTGAATATCTGGAAGGCACAAGTCACCGGCTGGCAAAGCCCGGCGAAGAGATGGTGAATATTGATGTTGTGAATATGGTCCTCGATAAGGCACAGCTGTATATGGCGGATCGCGGCTTGTGTCCTGCGCCCGGGGTGAAGCTGGAAGATGCGCCTCTGGCCTCCGAGATGCATCGGCAGGCACTACGCGACAGGGATTCCAAAAAGAAATCCGTTCAGCCCCACCTGAACTTCTGATGTCCCATAAACGAACTATTCTTTAAGCGGCGGTTAATATTGCGTTGCATGCAATTATTCTGGCAATGCTTTATTAACCCAGTGACTTTAATAAGCCTCATATTGCTGTAAATTAACTAAATATTAGCAATGCTCCCTTAGTGTTAACGTTGGTTAACAATGGCATGTCACGTCCAGTGACAGCACTCGGGAGTGGTACAATACATCATGTCTATCAAGCGTAAATTGACCTTGATGATGATTGGCATCAGCGTAATGGCTGTGATGCTTACTATTCTTAGCATCGGTGCATTTCTTATTTATGATATCCGCGCCAGTAAAGCGCAGGAACTTTCGGTGACAGCAGCTATTACGGGTGACCGCAACGGTGCGGCGCTTTTGTTCCTTGATAACGAGCGCGTGCAGCGCAACCTGGAAATTTTCAGGCTCAATCCGTCGGTGCTGGTTTCCTGTATCTATAACGATCAGGGTGTGTTGTTCGCAGGTTATAAGGCTGACGGCAGCACCATAGCCTGCCCCGAACAGGCATCGGCGCTTCAGTCCGTCATACCAGGCATGCTGATTGCATTGCAGGATATCAAGCAGAACATGCAGGCGCTGGGTAAGGTCTATATCGTGGCTGACACGCGCGAGATAGATGCCTACATCAACAAGATTTTGATTATCAGCGGCATTGTGACATTGGTGGTGTGTTCTGCGGTGTGGCTGCTGGCGATGTATATGCAGCGCAGCATCTCCACACCGATTCTCCAGTTGGCATCCACCGCACAGAAAATTACTGCGAACCATGATTACAGCATCGAGGCCAAATCAGATTATTCGGATGAAACAGGCGTGCTGGCACGTGCCTTCAATGAAATGATTAATGTGGTGCATGAGCGTGACATTGAACTCAAGCAGGCCAATGAAACACTTGAGCAAAAAGTCGAGATACGTACCCGCCAGCTGGAAGAATCGAAGCGCAGGGCAGAAATGGCGAGCGAAGCCAAGAGCGAATTTCTCCGCAATATGTCACATGAATTCCGCACGCCGCTGCATGCACTGATTAGTTTTTCATCCTACGGCATCAAAGAATATGAAACGGCAGAACGCTCGCAGCTGCAGCAATATTTCAGCATGATGCAAAAGGGCGCGCAGCGCCTTTCAAAGCTGGTCAACGAAGTACTCGACCTCGCACGCATGGAGCAGGGCGAACAGATGTTCACTATGTCCAAATCCAACATGGTCGATATCGCTGCGCGCTCTGCCGAGCTGGTGCAGTCGCTGGCCAATGAAAAGAAACTTACGCTACGCATTGAGCATGCGCTGCCTGCTATTGATGTGGTGTGCGATCAGGATAAGATCATGCAGGTGATTACCAACTTGCTGGCCAATGCTATCAAGTTTACGCCAAATGGTAATGCCATCACCATCGAGATGGTGGTGAATAATCAGGATACCGACCGCCGCATCACTGTGGCGGTTGTTGACGAAGGCGTCGGAATACCTGACAATGAAGTGGAAATGATATTTGAATCCTTCCGCCAAAGTTCGCGCACGAATACCGGCGCAGGCGGCACAGGCCTCGGCCTTGCCATCTGCCGCAGTATTGTGCAGGCGCATAGCGGGAGAATATGGGCACAGAATAATCCCAGCGGTAAAGGCGCACGCGTGGCATTCACCATGCCATGCATGCTGGCCGAGGGGAGTAGAATTGTAGCGAATCAGACAGTGGAGGTTAAGTATGAGCGCGCAGCGTAGACGTACCATCGTAGCGGTGGATGATGACGATATAAATCTGATGATCCTGACCAAGAACGCGCAGGACGCTGGTTATACGGTGAAGTCATTCACTAGTGGCGAAACGGCATGGGACTATATGTCCAACAATCCTAGCGAGGTGGACATTGCCGTACTCGACAAAATGATGCCAGGCATGAGTGGCATCGACCTGTTGCGCCGTATCAAAACCACCAAGCCGCTGCGCCATATCCCTGTAATCATTCAGACGGGTGATGTCGGCGTAGCGCAAATGCATGAAGGGCTTGCCGAAGGTGCGTATTATTACTTGACCAAGCCGTTCCACCCTGAGATTTTCACCGGTATCCTGATTTCGGCTGACAATGAATGTTCATTGCGCGAAGAGCTGGTGGGGCAGTTAGCAGAGGGCCACGCCAAGTTCATGGGCCTGCTGCGTGAAGGCGAGTTTGAAATCCACAGTCATGAGGAAGCAAGCCTTCTGGCTGTCACGTTGGCACAGGTGGCGCTATATCCCGAATTCGTAGCTGTTGGGTTGATGGAACTGCTATCGAATGCTATCGAGCATGGCAATCTCGAGATTGGCTATGACCGTAAAAGCCAGTGCCTTATCACGAACCGCTGGGCAGAAGAGCTGGAAGCACGCATGAAAGACCCGCAATATAGTGGCCGTAAAGTGCGCGTGATTATCCAGAGGACGCCGGAAGGTTTCCATATCAACATCAAGGATGAGGGCAAGGGCTTTGACTGGCAGAAACTGCTGACCGATGATCCGATGGCAGCGCGCCTGACCAGCCCGAACGGACGCGGCATATCCAAAGCGCGTGTGATGCTCGATGATGTGCGCCACAGCGGTAACGGCAATATGGTTTCGTGCAATATTCCGGTGCTGCAGGTGAAGTCTGGCGGCGGTGTGGAGCAGGCGGCGTAAACGCCACTAAAACACTGTTTTTACAAAGATGAGTGGCAGGCTATCAGGCCCGCCACCTTAGGGCTTGAATGTGTTGGCGGTTTAAAAACACAATCCATATCAAATAGTTAAAATTTAGCGCTTCAGGCCATAAAAATTATGGTTTTGTTAACCAATTCTTTGTGCTAAAAGAAGCCTGCTATACAGATTTAAATCATTATTTATAAATAAAAATATGGGCGCACCGGAACGAAAGCCGATGGTCATGTCGCCGCGAAAGTTTGTAATCGCGGAATATGGCGATATTGAAATTGCACTCAAGCAGCGCATGTTGCTTGATGGCGGCGAGCTGAAGGTGCAGACGGCTTTCATGTATGGCGGCGAACGCGAACGTGATGTGGCGAAGCTGGATACATCGCAGGAGGGCGTTGAGCGCGTCATGGATGTGGTGGACAGGCACTGGGATGAAGCTTGCAACGAGAGCGCCGATATTTGCGAAACAGCTGAGCGCTACCTCGAGATTAAAACACGTGATAATGCCACACCGGAATTATCGGCAGAGGTGCTGCGTCAGGCAATGGATGATTTTATGACGGAAATGCCTGTACCTCAATATGTCATAAGCGAATATGCAAGAGGCGAGCCGGGCGAAGAGAAAGACATGTATTTTCCTGTTACCGGATTTTGTGACCGCATGTTTTGTTATCGAAAAGTGATTGCAGACGCTGATGTCGGCGGGTTGGAAGGCGCCCTGAAACTTGATGACATTGAAAAGCTCATCATGCGCGGAGAAAAAAGACTCGAGAAACTGAGGCAAACTATGCGGGAGGCTATCCCTGAAGATGATGGATTGCCGCCAAGTGTTGCCGAAGAGCATTTCGCGGATTTTCGTAATGCCGCGCTTGATGCGCTTGATGCTGCCAACCACGCATGGTGGGACGCCGCTAACTGGATACATAACGGCGAACCGCTGGCGATAGACGAGCTGGAGGTTCATGCGGCAAAGATGCAAAAAAGCCTTGCGGATGCAAAGCAGGCGTTTGAGGCATTCAAGGATGAATCACGCGAGATAAATCCGGCCTATGATGTTGATGCTATGAACGAAGTAGTTTACAGCGAAAAAGGATTATTTCCGGCGTTGGAAAAGCTGGCAAGCGTCGTTGGCCGTGACAATTTACTGCAGTCGGCTATTGAAAAAGGCCTTGCACCGCAGCGCAGCAAGCAATGAATAGTATGAGTGAAGAAGTGAACAGGAAGTAGTTATGTCTAATACAACAACAATAAGCAGGGATTTACAGATCGTAGATGAAGCACCAGCCGATGAATCGGCAAATGTGCCGTTTATTCCCTTGCTGAACCGTTATTACAAGCGCTGGAGTAATGGCAGCGGCCCACTGGAACGCAAATGGCAACCATCAGCCGAATTTGCCGAGAGAATCAATAAACACCTTGTCGGGCTGAATGTGCAGGAACAGGATATTGATGCGGATAAAGTAAGGCAGATGATGATGGGTGAAATACTGCCCACGCCTGAGCAACTGATGGCCATGTGCATAGAGTTCAAATTGTACGGCGATGCGCGGTCAACGTTGCGGACCAGTGCTGTAGCGGAGCAGCAGGCACGTATTGACGCAAAAGACCGCGACATGCAGATGCGCATATTACCGTTGCGCAAAAGCAATCCCGCGGGCGATTTAAACCTGCTCTCTTTTGCTGAAATGGTGGAGGAAAGTTACCGTGCGAAATGCGCAGGTGAAAGTGATGAAACGATTGTAACGTTGTTGTGGGGGCGTGTGTTCAATGCATGGAAGCGCGACGGAAGCGATATGTCGCCGGAGCAGTTCTGTGCGCTGATTGAAACCAACAACGCCAACAGTGATGGCAAGGCGCGCCTGACAAACACATCTATCTATAACTGGCGTAACCATCCTGAAAAGTTCAAGCCTATCGCAGAAACAGTAGAAGTCATATGCAGGGCGTTCGGCATGTTGCCCAAGTCTGAAAATCCGGAAGCAGAAGAATATATGCACGAATTGATGCTTTGGAAAATCATAGACGGCAGGCAATTTCGAAATCCCTATCCATCGCTGGCTGCTGCTGGGGATAATGGTGACAACATTGCTGATACAGTGCCGGTAGCTACCAGCGGGCTTGATGAGGCAATTGTTTCCGCAAAGGCGGCGGGCAATCATGGTGCGCTGGTGCGCGAGTTGATTGATGCGTCCGGCATATCGCTCAGCCGCCTGCAAACATTGCTCAATTGCCAACAGATCCATCAATGGTGCAAGGGTGCATGTATTGAGGATGTGGCGACCGCGCGCAAATTCATGGCGCTTACCTGTCCGGATGCTAAGGAGAACAAGGCTCTGCTGGGGCTATTGACCGGCAGGATATTCGATGTTCAGGCAATTATCGACGAAGCCGTAAAACAACCGATGACGCGCAAACAGGATTCCGAAGAACTGGTGATTGATACTATTGCCGATGCTGAAATCAACCATGGCGGCAAATTGCTCGTGCTGTTGACCGGAAGGAAAGGGCTGGTGACAATATCAGCCAAGGATCTGGCAGAGGCGATGTCTGTCAAAGGCCACAAAATATCAGAAGAAAAAGTTAAAAAAATGCGGGCTTCCTCGTTTGAGCGCGGGGGCAGGATTACAGAGCCGATGGCGCGGTCCATACTTGAGACTGTGCAGGAAAAAGCGGCCATGAAATTAAGTGATGTCGAAACGGCGCAATGCGTAGATATCCTTACAAATTGCCCAACGCCCTCCGTGTTACTTGCACGCTGTGTAAAAGGTGAAATAAAAATAGGCGATCTGCTCCGTCAGACCTATGAGCGAAAAGGCATGCGGCTTGAAGATCTTCAAAATGAGGTCGAACTTGCGCACCTGACTAATTTTCTTTTGGGTAAGGCAAGCCTTGACCATGAAAGTGCTACCAAGATGGCAAACTGGCTTCAGTTTGAGGGTGATGACCGCCGCAAATTTATGGTACTGGCCACCGGCCATGACGTATCGATTGATCCGTTGGCCATTCTGGATAGGGTGCGTTCTGGAGAATTAATTCAGACAGAGGGCCTGAGGCAGATTTATGACGCCAGCGGCATGACGCGCTCGGAGCTGGCCAAGGCGTCGGGCGTAGATATTGCCTATAGCGTCACTGAAAAATCTAAGGGGCGGATCACTGCCGCCCCTGAGAATATGCGTAAATTAGCTGCTCTATGTGGCTTGGGAGAAAGGGTTCAGGATTTTACCGAAACCTTCTCTGGCCGCTGGACCGCTCGCGCTATCCAGATCCCCGCACCCGATAAGCTGCGGGAGCTTGGCTGATTAGCCGCGGCCTACACCACCATTTTGGCGGCCGGGAATATTGCCCGGGCTAGGTGAGTCCATAGCTACCTGCTGGCCCTGTGAAACGGGTGTAAAGCCCGAAGCTGGGGGAGTCGCATCAGCTGAACGGTTGCCGCCGGTAATCATTGGCAGCACCACTTCTTTAATAAGCATTGTGGCAGCACCACCAAGAAGTGCGGCAGGAACAGCACCAAGGCCGATAGCGGGTCCAAGCAAGAATGCACCTGCAGCTGCACCGGCACCTGCGGTGAGTATGTTGCCCCATTTTATGCCGTTTTCGTCAAAAACCATACTTTTTAATTTATCTAACAATCCACCAAGCATATATCTTCTCCGTATTTCAGTTTTGGCCGTTATTATGGCTCTTTTTAATGAGTCATGAGTTATCTTCCCATGTATTCTAGCATCCTACAAATGATGATTTGATTAACGCCATTGTGACAGATTTATGATGCCATGTCAATATACTGATATATATTAATATAATTAATATTTTTCGAGGGCGCAGCGGACCTTTGCACATAGGGATAATACATAAAAAACTATCTATTTAGACCATCAAAAGATTTACATGTATTAACCATTTTGTTATGCCTATAGCTCATATTAATTATGCGCCCACATAAAAAGGCTCACCAAAAGGAAATATTCCATGTCTAAAAAAGACCCTCGCAAAGAAACCGGAAACCTGCTTGGAAAAAAAGGATTGCCATTTGATTTGAAGGGCGGACTGCTCGGCGATCTTGGTGGAATAGGTGAAGGGCTGGAATTAGGACAAGTGCCTACTGGTCCGGGCAGGCTCGGCATGATTAAAAGCCTGATGGCCAAAAGCGAAGATAAAAGGGGAAAGCTTGAAATGCTGGCGGCGATGCCGGAATCGCCGGAAAACAGCATGGCCGATATCATCAAACCCAGCGATGCCGAAACCCAGCGTGTGGGTGAACTTATAAATGCATTTTTTGGTGAGTTTGGTACAGCCATGCGCAGTTATGCCTTTGCCAAACATGGTGATGATTTGACACCTGATATTGAAAAATTCATGGAAAACAAAAATCCGGATGTTGAGACGGACGAATTGCACAAGCTGGGCTGGGAATCATTCAAGCAGCTAACGCAGGAGCTATCCATGCCGGTGATGCATCTCCAGAATGCGCGCAAGAAGGCTGGTGAGGATTTAGAAAGCGCGGACATAAAAGATGCCATGGCATTACGTATCCGCGATAACCAGATTTTACCGGTACTGCGCCGCTATGTGGACGCGCACGGGCTTTTTGACCTTAATGCTTCGGAAGATGAGCGTATAGAGGACATTAAATCACAAGTGCCGGGCTATGCCATTATCGTAGCAGCCATGATGCACGATCAGGAAACGCGCGGTATGCATTATGCGCTGAACAAGAAAGTGCATGGTGAAAAACTGGATGACAAGGAAATAAAGCTGCTTGCGGACCATGCCGATATTGTGGAAACAGCGGAAAGCATGTTGGCATCGGCGGGCATGGGTTATGCAACTGCCCCCTGCAATCAGGTATATGGTGCTTCTGCCCGCGCAACTACTGCATGGACAGAATATATGAAAGAAGTGCGCCTGGCGAATGCTGAGCAGGAAAATGCTTCCCCATTCATCGCCAAGACGCATATGGAACAGGCGATGAAGCACCATAAGGCTGCGCTCGAAGAGTTTCAGGCAGTCGTAGAAGGCCTCACGCCTGTGTGTGATTTGATTAATACTCTGGTAGACAGCAGTGGCACCAGAGTTGCAATTGAAGACTATACAGTGGATAAGGTGAGTTCATTAGTGGGTGGCATTCCGGAACTGCCTAGCGAACAGCGCATCAAGTTTGACTTCGAGCGTGTAAAGTCAGCAGTTGAGCGCGTACACAAACAGGAGCGCGGCAGCTTTGATACGGTAGGCGAGTATGCGCTGCGCGCTGCGCGCGTAAACCAGTATGCCGAAACGGCAAGCGCAGATACTAAAAAACTTGTGGAGCAGGTTGGCGTGTTGAAGGCGGCGTTTAAAGAAAGCGCTGATGGCAAAATATCGATTACTGACATGCGCTACCGCGATGTGTTCATGGGTGCGCGTGCGCTTGCCGACCGCCTCGAGATGATGACCATGGCGGCAGAGCAGCTCCATAACGATATGGGCAGGATTACCGGAAAAACCAATCCGGAGTGGAAAGCGAAAGAAACGGAAGGTGAACGTGCCCAGTTTACGCCGCCTGCAAATCCCAGTGAGAAGATCAAGCGTGTTGCAGAAGAATTGCAGCGTCTGAGTACGGCGCAACATGAAGTGGCAAGTAAACACCGTGCGGATCTGCTTGCGGTGTTAGAAGGTCTTGGCGAAGGCATGGATCGTTTCGACATCATCCTTGATTTCTTCTCGCGCCTGAAAGACCGCGTTGGCGAACAGGTTCAGGCCATGGAAGAACGTCAGGCTAAATGGGACGTCGCCCACCCGGGCGCTGGCGCGGCCAAGGCCGTCTAATACCCTTTAGGAAGCAAGCAGCGTGACGTTGCCGCCGATGGCTGCCGTGTTTATAGTGGTGGTGCGCTCGGTGAGGAAACGCAGCAGGTAATAAGGCCCACCCGCTTTGGGACCCGTGCCGGACAGTCCTTCGCCACCGAAGGGTTGCACGCCGACGGTGGCGCCAATCATACTTCGGTTCACATAAATATTGCCTGCATGCACCTGTGACGCCAGCAGGCGTATATGGTCGTCCACGCGGCTATGTATGCCGAAGGTAAGGCCGTAGCCCGTGCTGTTGATGGCGTCTATCACCTGCGGCAGTGTTCCGGTTTTAAAGCGTATGACATGCAGCACAGGGCCAAATATTTCGCGCTCCAGCTCCCCGATATTTTTTATCTCGAAGGCATGCGGTGCAACGAAAGTACCGCTGAGTCCGGATGGCATGGGTGCAGCAGCGACCAGCTTTGCCGATTTTTTCATTTTCTCGATATGGGCAAGCAACTGTCCTTGCGCTTCCTTGTCA
This sequence comes from Alphaproteobacteria bacterium, assembly GCA_020049775.1. Classification (GTDB taxonomy): domain Bacteria; phylum Pseudomonadota; class Alphaproteobacteria; order Rickettsiales; family SXRF01; genus JAGVKI01. The sequence goes on from JAGVLO010000003.1 coordinate 360,975, forward strand.
ATCACCGGCCCGATATCGGTGGTGAGGTCGGAAGGATTGCCGAGCTTCAATTCTTGCATGGCGCCCCCCAGCAGCTCCAGCAAGTCATTGGCGATGTCTTCCTGCAGGAAGAGTACACGTAGTGCCGAGCAGCGTTGGCCTGCGCTACCGAAAGCAGAAAGGATAATGTCATCGACGGCCTGTTCGGGTAATGCCGAGGAATCCACTACCATGCAGTTCATGCCTCCGGTTTCGGCAATCAACGGCACCAGTGCGCCGCCGCGCGTGGCGAGCGATTGCTGTATGCGCTGGGCAGTCTCCACCGAGCCGGTAAACACGATACCATCAATATGTTTGTTGGCCACCAGCCCTGCGCCAATGGTTTCACCCGTGCCGCAGACCAGCCTTAAAACATTATTCGGAATGCCTGCCTTGTGGAATAATTCTACAGCGCGTTTGGCAATGCGCGGAGTTTGCTCGGCTGGCTTGGCGATTACGCAGTTGCCGGTGGCGAGTGCGGCGGCGACCTGTCCGGTGAAAATCGCCAGCGGGAAATTCCACGGACTGATGCAGCCGAATACGCCGCGCGCGTGCAGCGACAAGGTGTTGCTTTCACCGGCAGGGCCAACCAGCGCGTGTGGCTTGTGCAGGCTTCGCGCCTGCTGCGCATAGTAGCGGCAGAAATCGGCAGCTTCGCGCACTTCGGCCACGCCGTCGGCGAGTGTCTTTCCTGCTTCCGTGCAGCAAAGCGCAATCAGCTCGGCGTAGTTTTCTTCCAGTATATCGGCCATGCGCTCCAAAATAGCGGTGCGCTTTTCAATATCCGTGGTTGCCCATGCGGGGAAGGCGGCACGCGCGGCGGTAATGGCTTCCAGCAATAGGGCAGTTGTATCATCCATCACAGGCGCTAGCGGTTCTTTAGTATGTTTTGCAACGGCGCTAGCGAGTGCATCGAGCTGTGCGCGGTTACCGAAATCAAATCCGGCGGAATTTTTACGGGCATCACCATACAGTTTGGAAGGAACCGGTATCGCCATGTTGTAAAGCTCCTTGTAGGTTTTGGTTACGGCCACGGGGTCGGCCAGTATTTCTTCCGGCGATTTGCTATGGTCCATCAGCAAATGTACGAACGAGCTGTTGGCGCCGTTTTCCAGCAGGCGGCGGATGAGATAAGCCAGCAAATCCTTGTGCGCGCCGACGGGTGCGTAAATGCGTGACGGCACGTCTTTGACAATCAGGTTGTGCAGTGCTTCGCCCATACCATGCAGGCGCTGGAATTCAAACCTGCCTTTTTGCCACCCGTAATTTTCTGACACCTGCATGATGCTGGCAATGGTGCGCGCGTTGTGCGTGGCGAATTGCGGGTAGAAGGCATCTTTGTAGGAAAGGATTTTATCGGCGCAGGCGAGGTATGACACGTCGGTGTTCTCTTTACGAGTAAACACAGGATAAGACGGCAGGCCGGAAAGCTGCGCCCATTTGATTTCCGAATCCCAGTACGCGCCCTTGACGAGGCGCAGCGGGATGACGCGGTTATGTTTTTTTGCCAGTTCCGCTAGCCAGTCGATGACGTAAAACGCACGTTTCTGGTAGCCCTGCACCACAAGGCCAATACCGTTCCATCCGGCGAAACGCGGGTCGGCAATAAGTTTTTCAAACAACATCAGTTCAATATCAAGGCGCGAGGCTTCTTCGGCGTCGATAGCAACGGCTACGCCTGCTTGCTTCGCGCAGGCGAGGATATCGGCAAGGCGTGGCAGCAATTCATTCATCACGCGCTCGGACTTGGTCAGGCTGTAGCGTGCATGCAGCGCCGAGAGTTTTACGGAAATGCCGGGAGCTTCAAACAGCGATGTGCCTTTGGGGATGGTTTTACCGATGAGTGCAATGCCCTCGCGGTAGGAGCTGACGTACTCTTGCGCCTGCACGTCGCTGCGCGCGCCTTCGCCGAGAATATCATACGAAAAGCGGTAGCCCTTTTTCAGGTGCGACTTGCTGTTGTCCAGCGCTTCGGCCACGCTTTCGCCGAGTACGAACTGCCCACCGATGAGTTTCATGGCTTTTTTCAGTGCCTCGCGGATGATGGGTTCGCCGGTCTTTGCCACAAGGTTGCGCAGCAGTTTTGTAATTTTGGCCTGCGGATCATTCCCGAAATCCACCACTGTTCCGGTGAGCAGCAATCCCCAGCTCGACAGATTCACCAACCACGAATCGCCGCTGCCGGTATAGCTTGCCCAGTTGCGGCCTTCGAATGTGTCGCGTATTAGTGCGTCGGCAGTCTGGCTGTCAGGAATGCGTAAGAGCGCTTCGGCAAGGCACATCAGCGCCACGCCTTCATTAGTGTCTAGTCCGTAGGCATTGAGGAAAGCTTCTACGCCGTGGCCGATGCCTTCCGAGCGAATCTGGCGCGTCCAGTATCCGGCCTGTGCCATGATACGGTCTTCCAGTGGGGCGAGTTTTTCCACATGCACCAGCAGCGCTTGTATGGCCTCGGTTTCGTCCATGAAGGCGTTTGTGCTGATGGTTTTTAGTTGTGCGTCGGATGCATCCATAATGGCCGGATGCTAGCAGGAGCAAATAAAATGTAAATGAGTACGTTAGTGCCGACTACAGGGTAGGGGATACGGCAGCGGCGGGCTGGGTTTGCAGCTTGGCCTGCCAACTTTTATTCCCCGTGGTGGGGGTTTCAGGCGCGTTTTTACCTACGGTTTTCAGCTTGTCATGCAGCAGCTTGCTGATTTCATCGGCTTTCATCTGGGTTTCTGGTTGCGAGGCAAGGAAACCGGAAATCTGTTCTACCAGCGCATTCTGCACTTCCTGTGGCTGGGCGGCAATCACAACGGCAGCGGAGTCTGCCAGCTTCTGGGTGGCCTCCATGCCTTCTTTTTTATTGTCAGCATGGCCTTTGGACGACATGGACAACATGGCATTGGCGAAGATATAGCTGCCTGCAGTCACCAGTTTGGCAATGCTGCTTGCGCGGTTTGTGTTCCAGTTGTCATAGACATTTTTCAGCAGGAATGCATTGCCCGCCCAGTAAAAAGCGCTGGAAAGCCGCAGCGGTTTTTCCTGTATCCATGACATGGCCTTTGCAAACATGCCTTTGGGCGGATTTTGCGGGTCTGGTTTTTTCTCAGGGATGAGCAGGCCGGTGAGCGCACCTGCTGCGACCAGCACACCCGTTGCCAGATCGCTGAACCCGCCGGTTTTTTTGCCGAGTGCGCCAGCGCCTTCGCTGATAAGGCCGAGCGAGCCGACCGCATAGGCGGCGTTCAATGCTTCAGAAGGATGCGCGTATAAAAATTTCTCGATGTGGTCTATCACCCCGCCTTTTTTGGCAAGCAATTCCGTGGTGGGGTTTTGCGGGATGGCGATGCCTTGTTGCTTCAGGTAATCGCCAAGCCGCGTGCTTAAGATTTCCAGCTGCTTTTCAGCGGTAGGGTTTCCATAACGTGCAGCGCCGATACCGCCAATGGCCCATATAGCGCCAGTTAATGCCTGTCCCTTAATGTCTGCAGTAGTAATTCGGCCATTTTCCTGCCAGCTTTTCAGCAATCCGGCAGCAAACAATGCCGCGTCACCGATAAGATACGCGGTTCCCGCGACACTGAGGCTGTTATCCGTCAACGACTCGGTTTTCGGTTTTTTTGCCTCTGCAGTGTCAGCGTTTTTTTCATTATCTGTGGTGGCGTAGGCCATCCGATTTCCTTCATGTTTTCGGCACTTACTCAATTTGTACTATACAGTTTCATTGTTACAGTTTAATGTCTGCTGTCAATGCAAATAAAAACAACGGCTTAGCAGGGATAACCGTATGATATCAGAACTCTTTCAGATGCTTGTAAATGCACTGGCCGCAGTCCTCTTTTTTGATATAGCGGGTTTCCCCTTTATTGTGTTGTGGCTGATTATTGCGGCCTTCTTTTTCACCTTCTATCTGGGCGGTGTCAATTTCCGCCTGTTCGGTCATGCGCTGAAAATCGCCATGGGTAAATATGACCGCAAGGAAGACGCCGGTGAAGTAAGCCATCTGCAAGCCTTGCTCTCTGCGCTTTCGGCTACCGTGGGTCTGGGATCGATTGCCGGTATTTCCGTGGGTGTGGCGATTGGCGGCCCGGGCGCGATTTTCTGGATTGTGGCGGCAGGTCTGCTTGGTATGGCAACCAAATTCGCTGAGGTGACGCTCAGCATGTGCTACCGCCGCATCGATAGCGACGGCAAGGTTTACGGCGGACCGTTCCAGTATATCGAACGTGGCCTGCGCGACATGAATATGCCGGGCTTAGGCCGTGCGCTGGCGCTGGTGTTTGCGGTGTTCTGCCTCGGTGGTGCTATCGGCGGCGGCAACATGTTCCAGTCGAATCAGGCGGTAAAAATCATGACGCAGACGTTTGAATCGCTGCGTGATCTAGGGTGGCTGCTGTCGCTCGGTTTTGCCGCGCTGGTGTTCGTGGTGCTGCTGGGCAGTATCAAACGCATCGCCAAGGTAGCAGAAGCGATTGTGCCGATGAAGGGCATTCTCTATCTCATTTGCGCGGTGATTGTGGTGGGTGCGAATATCGAACATCTGCCTGCGACGTTTGGCATGATTTTCAGCAACGCTTTTACAGGTGAAGCGGCAACGGGTGGCTTTATCGGCATGATTGCCGTGGCCTTCAAGCGCGCTAGCTTTGCCAACGAAGCAGGCCTTGGCTCGGCGCCGATTGCGCATGCCGCCGCCAGAACGCAGGAACCGGTGCGTGAAGCCGCCGTTGCGCTGCTCGAGCCATTCTTTGCGGCGATGATTGCGCTGCTCACCGGCTTGATGGTGGTGATAACAGGTGCGTATCTTGGCGCATCGGCCTCTGATGGCGTGATGATTGCCAGCAAGGCGTTTGAAACAGTGGCGCCGTGGTTTACCGTGTTGCTAGCTGCCAATGTGTTTTTATTCGCTTATTCCACCACGATTGGCTGGAGCTATTACGGCGAAATCGCGTGGTGTTTCTTGTTTGGCCGCAAGCAGATAAAGCTGTTTTATGTGCTGTTCTGTGTGGCTACCTTCCTTGGCGGCATCATGAATTTCGGCGTGGTGCTTGATTTTTCAGATTTGCTGATTCTGGGCATGTCGCTGCCGAACATCATTGTGTTGTATATTATGCGTAAACGCATCAGGGAAGAAATGCATAAATATATGGGGTCGCTGCGTTCAAACCCTGAATACAAAATGCATTTTTAGCCATTTTTACGCGATAATAGCGGGATATTCTTTTTGTAAAATAAATGGTTACCAAAGCAGGGGCTGCCCGCAAACCAATCAAAATATCAGCTTAAATGCGGATGACTGGGGCTTTTTGGCCGCTTGGACAGAGCAGCATTTGTTGCGTTGCAACCAGATTTTTGTGGTTAAAACCAGTTAAAACATCCCTTTAAAATGCCATCGTTTTTGGCGTGGTTTTTATGCGGCAAAAACACCTGAAAATCAATAAAAAATAGATAGTTACTTTTTTGTCATACAAACTTAACAAATGTGCAGTTTCAAGCCTAGGCAGTGTAAATTAGAATGTGTGTAATAAGAAAAAGACCGATGACGCAAAAGGCAGCCTGTTAGTTTGCGGTGTTTCCCCGTTGAAAACAATCAGGATAAACGCATAGGACCGAATACAAAGCACGATGGCAACGTTTAATAACACCCGTAAAGATTCGCCTATCTCGGCCGTGGAATTCATCAAGGTTCCGGATGGAAACTTCACGTTTTTTTATGTGGATTCGCCGTCGCAGAAGGAAGCAGTCAAGCAGTGGCTGACTTCAAAAGATGTCGGTCAGGAAGTCATTGCGGAAACCAAGATACATAAAACCGACGACATGGTCGAAGACCGTACCGTGATTGTAACGCATGGTGACAAGACCGAAGCGGACCTACGCAAATTGCTTGCGGACAAGGGTGATACCCTTGAGCCGAAGAAAGACAAGCAAGCATTGATGGATTTCTGGACGCTGCGCAGCATTATCAGCGTGGTAGGCCAGTCGCTGCAGATCTTCTCTTCGTATTTCCGCCTTACTGAAAATAAAACTACAGGTGCGTGGGAGCGCAGGGGCATAGACGGCTCCATCATGACATTTGCCGTACTTAACATGCTTGCGAATGCCTCGAACTTTTTGTTTGGCTCGGAAAAAAAGCCGGATGATGACCATCTCGATTTCTTAAAGAAGCGCTTCAATGAAAAAATTAGCCCGCATCTTCCGCCCGGCGAACAGCCGATAGACCCGAACGATAGTTGCGTTAAGCAGCGTGAAGGCGAAGGCAGGCCGCCGAGCATGGGTGAAAAGATGTGGGAATTCATGCGCCAGAATTCAGTGCGCGTGGGTGAAATCGGTCTGCGCTTTGCAGCAGCTATTGCTCTTGTAGTGCCTATGAACAAAGGCCGTGATACTTTTGGAGGCTGGCGTGAATTAATTAAAGGCATATTCACCGGCAACGGCGTAGAAGCGCTGAAAGCTGGCCTAAACAAAAACTCCCTGCAACTGGCCGCAGGTAGTTTGTATCTGGGCGGAAAAACGCTTGCGCTCTTTACCAAAGTCGCGGATCCGTATGAGAAAAAGAAACACACTATGCTCGATACGGTGCGTGAAGATTATGTCTTTCAGATTGGTTCGCTGACCGAAGCCGTAGCAGGCAGCATTGTGGCGTTGAACGCCTACAACAGCAAAATTGAAGTGGGCGGCAAAGCGGTGCGTGACTGGGCGGGTACTATTGGCGGCGGTTTATTCTCTACTGGTTATCTGATTCGCCTTGGCGCCAAGTTCGGCGAAAAGCAAATGAACATGAAAGAATTGCAGGCGCATGTTACCGATAACCTTGCTAAGGTTACTCCCGCGCAATTGCCACAGTTGCTTGCTGAATCTGCTGCGGCAATCAAAGATCATTTCAAGGATAAACCTCTGGAATTTGGGCAGGTCTATACGCAGATGATGAGCGACCTGTACCGCTATCACCATATCGCTTTTGATAATCTTGGCACCGAGCCGCAGGAGCGCCTTGCTAAAATCAAAAGCAAATGCGACCAGAGTTTGGCAGACCCCAATCATCCCGGCCACACGCCGGAAGAGGCTGCTTTGTGCAAAATTGTTTCTGAGCCTGCGTCGCAAGAAAAAGATACGCGTAACAAGAAATTGGCACAAATTGCCAACCGTACACCCGCCACTACCTATGTGGAAAAGACAATCAAGTCTGACGAACCTGCCGTCAATCTGGGTATTTAGCTTAAGCTTACAAATTTGCTTTAGTGCTTCTGAGCAATCATCTCACCGATGCCGCCTTGCGTTTCCAGCACACCGAAATCCGCTTCTTTCTTACCGGATAGTACGTCCTGTGCCAGTTTATGGTCGAGGGCATTTTCCCACTTGGCGATAACAATCGTTGCGATACCGTTGCCAATCAGGTTGATGATGGCGCGGCCGGTGGACATGAAGCGGTCGATGGCGAAAATAAGCGCCAGGCCGACTTGCAGGTTCTGCTCGGGGATAATGTTCATGGACGAAAGCGTGGCCGCCAGCACGATGAAGGCGCTGCCGGTAACGCCCGCAGCACCCTTGGAGGTAACCAGCAATACGCCAAGCAATGCCATTTCCTGACCGAAGGTCAGCGGTGTGTCTGTAGCATAGGCGATGAAGATAGCAGCCATGGTGAAATAGAGCGACGAACCGTCGAGGTTGAAGGAGTAGCCTGCAGGCACGACAAGACCCACCACCGACTTGGAGCAGCCCATGGCGGTCAGGCGCTCGATCATGCGCGGCAGCACGCTTTCCGACGAGGATGTACCCAGCACGATAAGAAGCTCTTCCTTGATGTATTTAACGAATTGCCACAGGCTGAGCTTGCAGTAAAAGCGCATGATGGGCGCAAGTAGGCACACGACAAATACAAAACCTGTGAAATAGAACAGCAATATAAGTTCGCCCAAATCTTTCAGCGAACCGATGCCGAACTTGCCCACGGTGTAGGCCATAGCGCCAAATGCACCGATGGGCGCAAGCTTGGTGATGATATCAATCATCTTGAACAGAACGTGCGAGAATGATTCGATAATCGCTACCACGTCCTTGCCTTTTTCACCGAGTGCGGTGAGGCCGGCAGCAAACAGGATGGAAATCACCAGTACCTGTAATATATTTCCTTCAGAAAATGCGCCGACAAGCGTGTGCGGTATCATGCCCATGATGAAATCCACCGTCGAGGGCATATGCGGGGCATTGCTGCCAACCTTGCCAGCAATGGCGCTGGTGTCGTAGCTCGCTACGTCGATATTAAGGTCGCTTCCGGGCTGGAAGAAATTGACTACCAAAAGGCCAAATACCAGTGCGATGGTGGTGATGACTTCGAAGTAAAGGATGGCTTTGGCGCCTACGCGTCCTACGCTTTTGACATTGCCCATGCCGGCGATGCCGGTAACCATGGTGCAGAAAATGATGGGGGCGATCATCATCTTAATCAGGTTGATGAAGCCTTCGCCCAGTGGCTTCATGGCGGTGGCCTGCTGCGGATAGAAATAGCCAAATAAAATACCGATAACGATGGCGCTGATCACCTGTACGAACAGGTCTTTGTAAAGGGGCTTTTTCTTGGTCGGGTTTTTGGAAGCGGCCATATTCTGTTCCCTGTATTTTATTCGTTATTGCCATCCCTCTTAAAGGCGGAAAAACGTATCTACGATAAAATCATAGGGAATGCCAGCGAAAAACGAGGTGGCGGGCGGTGTTAACGTTGCCGTGGCCCTAGTTTGTAATGCTCGCGCAGCTTGGCAACAAAGGCATTGATTTGCTTTAGGAAATCCGCCTTGTCCGTGTCGCCATAGCCTTCAAGATCCATAGCCAGCTTTTTATCGCTTCCTGTCACCAGGTGGCGGCGCATGTCAGGATTAAGGGGGCTGGAGCGCTGACGCAGTGCAGCGCCGGTTTCTGCCACCTCGGCATCCAATTTCTGTGCCGCTGCCGCGAGCAGGCCTACAAATGAAGCCAGTGTAGCATATTCAGCCGCCAGTTTTTTCTGGTCTATCATGGGCAGGTCCGGCTCGATCTGGGTGCGCGCCATGGCAACCAGAGACTCCTGTAAATCAATCAGCCGCTCGGCAAAGGGGATGACATTCTCGAAATAGCTATGGTCGCTATCGTCTCTGTAATCCGGCGGCAGTCGGTTGGTACTCATGCGGTTGCCTGTTTGTTATTGTGAACCATATGCTTAGATGGTGCAAAATAATCGTTCATTTATTAAGCGTTATTAATATAATCATTTTTTACGCCAGTGCAAAACAGGAAATAGACAATGTCGGCCAGCCAGCAGGAAAAAGTCACCGTGTTCTACCATTCCCCGTGCCTCGACGGTGCGGCGGCTGCGTGGGCGGCATATCAGAAATGGGGCGACAGCGCCCAGTATATTGGCATCAACCATGACAAAAGCGAAAATGTCCGTGATCTCATCATGCAGAATATCGACAGCGATACACATGTCATCTTTGCGGATTTCACCCCGCCGGTAAACCATGCCGATGACCCGCCATGGAAACTGATGGACGATGTAGCCGACATAGCAAGGCAGGTGACGGTGTATGACCACCATCACTCTGCCATAAATGACATGGAAGGGTATGAAAACAGCAAAGTGAAGCTGGTGTTTGACGAAGAGCGCTCGGGCGCATCGATTGTGTATAACGAGCTTTTCCCGCGCAAGAAATTGCCGCAGGCGGTGGAGCTGGCCGAGATGATTGACCTCGAGCATGCCAGCCGCAAGGATTTCTTCTCGATTGCTGCCTATGTCGATTCGCTGCCGATTGGCACTATCACGGAATCGGTTCAGGCGTTTGAGCAGGTCAATAACCAGTCGATGGACGACATCATTAAACAAGGGCAGTCCATACGCCGCTACCATGCCATCTCGATTGACAAGACTATTGCCTCGGCTTCATGGGCAAAAATACAAATCCTGCCAAATACGGATGCGGTCTATGTATCTATCATTAACGCCAACCCGCACCATCTGGGCCGCGAATTCAATATCCGCTTGCGCCAGCTGGCAGAAAAAAGCGCGCCGGGATTTGTAGCGCTCAGCTGGTTTGAAGACAAAGGCGTGGTGCGCGTGAGCGTGCGCACTAACGGTGTGCCGGATGCCGGAAAAATAGCCGCGCATATCGGCAGTTTTGGTCTTGGTGGTGGTGGACATTCCAATTCGGCGGCTGCACAATTCACCATCGACCAGTTTAATTCTGTGTTCAGGCGCCTGCGTCAGGAAGAAGTGGTACAGGCCATTACGCAGCCGGAAGATTTTGTCATCGACCAGCCAGATGCCAGGCAGGTGGGTCGCAAACGCGGCACGCAGGGAAGGGCGGTAGGAAAATGAGTAGCTACGCTGCAAAAGTAATGCATGATGACGGTGAGCAGATGGTGTATCTGGTTACCGGCCTGCGTGCGGCAATTCCCGTGTGGTGCTATGCAATGGTACCTTCGCGCACGCGCGCGTCTTTCTCGCAGGCAGTGCGGCAGGGCAAGGTGAATATTGCACAATTCGGACAAATACTGTTTTCCGGCCAAGGCATACAGCCGCCGCAGGAAATAGAGGCTATAGTAAGCAACTATTATTCAGATTAGGCGTGCGCTGAAAGCATCTGGAAATTATCCGGTCAATATTGCTATTGCAGTTTTTTGCTGCTCGTATCCGGCGATGTGCGGCGCTCGAGAATCATTTTCACATGCGTGTTGTCCGGCAGCTCTGCGCCGTCAAATTCCTTACGGATGCGCTGCGTGCTGTAACCATGCTTGTGGTGATCAAGGTGCTTGAGGTCGTAATGCTGGGGAATTGAACCGAGAAAATCCTCGAGATTGAAGGGTAAATAGTCTTCGTTCATTTCGCGCGTCCAGTTTTCCTTATAAGGAGACGTCAGCAGAAAATGCACAAGCGAGCGGTTATTTTCAAGCGGCCCCCATCGTTGTTCCCATTCGGCCAGCCGGTCGGGGTCGTAGTTTTTTCGTACCTTTTCCACAACTTCCGGATCAGATGGTCGGTCAGTCTTGGTACTGACCATCATGTCGCGGATGGCGATATAATCAAATTCCGAATTCCACACCTTGTCCCAGAATTGCTCGCGTTCCTTGGGAGGCAGATAGGCATAAATCTCATGGATGAGTGAAGACAGTACCAGCACGGATTTTCCCGGATTTTCCTTGCGCGCTTCCTTTACCTTATCGCACACGTCCTGCCAGTTATTGCTGAACTCAACACCCATGGCATCTTTGCGTGCAAGCGCCAGCATGGGTTCTGAAATATCGTAACCAATACATATGCGCTCAGGGTTTTCCTGTTTCAGGTATTTAAGCATGGCGCCATCAGCACAGCCGAAATCAACTATGATGCCCGCGTTTTCAATGCGGTTGAGGTAGTCCACCTTGTCCGGCATACCCTGGCGCATACGATCGATATAGGTCTGCATGGCGGGAATGAAGGTGTCGAACCCTTTTTGCGGCACGAGTGTTTGCAGCGCTTCCTTGCCGTAATTTGCAACCACCGCAAGCGTGGCAGGGTGGAACAAATACTCCTGCAGTGAAACGCCGCTGGGGTCGTAATATTCGGTGCCGAAATCGAACACGCTTTTCATCTGGTTGATGTCGCGTTGCTTCTGCAAGGTATCATCCAGCACATGTGCGCAACCCGCAAAATCCACCTTGCCGTGCTGTTTCTGGCACATGCCGATAACTTGGCGCGTGCGTATGCCTGCTTCTTTGCTTACGCGGTCAAGCGTAAGGTCAAACAGGCTTACGGGAATATTATGTTGTTCAAGCAATGCGCGGTCGGGGTTTGCGGCGCGCGCCTTCTGCGCCAACTCTAGCATATAGTCTTTGTTGCAGAATGACAGGTTGTCATCCGCACTCAGTTCCACGCCTAGTTGCGAGGTACGCCATGCCGGTACATTTACCGGCTCACTATTATATTCCAGTGATGGAAGACCTTCTTTGATAATCTGTTTGGCTACGAGCGGCGCGTCAAGCAGGAATGTTTTCCCATCGTCTGTGTTGCGTCGCTCCGGCCTTGTCATAAGCACAGTTTCGCTGCGTATGCCCTGCGGCGTATCCAGTCCGCATTTTTTTAGGAAAGCGGTGTCATCTAGCTTAGCAAGCAAAGCCTTTGACCATGATTGTTCTGCATCAAAATCTGCCATGGGAATAATGACAGCGCCTGAAGATGGTGGCACGGCACGTTTGATGTCTTCTACCTGTTGTTCAAGCGTCAGCGGTGTTTTAATCGGGTCATAAGACGGGTGTTCGTGGTTGTTTTGTGAACGCACCACAATAACAGGCGTAAGTCCGCGGGCTTTCGCTTCCTCCACCTGTTCAAGGTGACGCTCTGAGAAGGGCTGGAAGCGGTGGATAATCAGGGCGTATTTAGGATCGGTCATTTGCTTTTGCCCCCGTCGAGTTCACGCATGCCCTGAACTGCCGTCAATATGTCGTTTAGCCCTTCCATCAATTCATTGCCCCGGGCAGTCCACATCATAGAAGGCGGTAGGCTGGCGACTTTAGCATGGTCACCTACCAGTAGAAAAATCACACCGAACAAAACACCCTTTCCGCGTGCCAGCATTTTTCGGTAACCATCATAAAATTCGCTGCGGTCTTTGCCGGTTTTTTCGAACTCCTTTTTACGCTTGACCTCTTCCTCATGCAATCCGGCTTCTATCATGCCGTATGCCGCAGGAACCGATGCGAGTTGTATAGCTGTGCCGAGTAACCAGCGGCGATTATACTTTTTCTCATACTCTATCAGCGGCTCGTGCATATAGGCATAATTGATGCTTCTTATTTCGCTGTCGCTCAAACCTTCTTTTTCGTCTTTTGCTTCCAGCCTTTGTATTTTTGCCTCGGTATATTCTGTACTGGCTTCACTAAGCATTCTTTTCTCAAAACCGCTGAGTACGCGGTTGATGGGAATGTCGCGTGACAGCGCGTTTTGCAGCCGTGTAAAAAAACTGGTGACGGCCTTGTCGCCTTTAGCGAATAATTTTTCGATAAAACGTTTGGCCGTGCTGTCTTCCGACGCGGCCGTTGTGGTGCGAAGTCCTGCAAGGAAATCGGCTGTAATGGCTGGCAGTGTTGGCTTGTCCGGCATGGTCCTAAAATAACCGAAATACGCATCATTTGCTAATTTCGGTTTGATGACATTTTTTAAGTAGCTGAAATAAAATGATATTGTCGCTATTTATACCAGGCAATGCTTAATCAAATGTTACAGCTAAGATGCTATAATAGCAGCATAGTCTATTATAAAATGGCTAAGACATGAATAAGAAATATGAAATCATAGATCATACGGATGTGCTGTTGTGGGAAGTGCGCGACGAGCAGGGCAGGCACGCCATGGTCAAGAACATCCTGACACACGACGAAGCGGACACGCTGAAGCGTGCATCACAAACTCCAGCACCAGTTGGCACGGATAATGTACGTATACCTGCGTTTATTTCTACTGATCCTGAAGGACTGCCGCCAAGTATTCCTACGCAGGATGGCGTACTTATCATGGGAAAAGGCGAGGGCGTGTGGCTGCATAAATGGAAAAAGCCGATTGTCAGGGGAGACTGGGAAAATCTGCGTGTGGTGATTGCTAACCTGAATGCGCAGGGTGTTCATCACGCGGACATACGCGAAGATAATTTACTGGTGCGCGAGGAGAATGGCCGCACCTGTTTTGATATCATTGACTGGGGTGGGCCAAAATACTGCCAGCGCCCCACCGGAAAAGACCTTGACGCACTGGATAGAATTGAAGAAAAACTCGTGGAGCGTGGATTGCTTGCCGCTGACCCATCAAAACCACGAAAGCCATGGCGCGACAGGATAGCAGAAGACAATGCTGGAATTGTGCTGGAATAGTTAGAAGCTGGTGATGCGCGCTACTTGTAGAGTGTGCGGTATAAGGGCTTGAGCAGATTTAACCCTTCACAATCCGTTATTTCCTTATTTTCTTTGCATATATTATGAACAAATAGATTCATAGGGAGGTATATTTCGTCAGGTTTTTTCGCAAAAACAGTGCTGATGAGTGATGGAAGAAATGCTGCGTGCATAGTGCCATCAATTTTAGGCAATTTTATACTCGGGCTGGCCTCAATTTTAAAAAACGTTTTGTATTTTGATTGATCAGTGCGGTATTTATTAAATCCGTCATGAATAAAAGTTGTAGGCTGGTGGTCCCCAAAAGTAAGGAGAATATATGGCCTTTTGGTTTTTGCCTCGATGTTTTTTAATGTTTTCAAGACTTGTTGATACGCTTTTTCTGTCGATAGTGTTCTGTTCAAGTAAATATTAAGCATGCAATTTATAACAAAAGTATCTTCTCCTTCAAAAGTGACATTCATTTCCTGAATTGTCGTATAATTTTTACAGCTATGTGGCGAGTGGTTTTCCAGGAGAACAAAATACCAGAAGAACGGCTTATCAGAAATTGGGTGGTTGCGTTGGGCTAAATCGAGGGATTTATCAACCATTTCCTGATCCGATACAGTCATCCATTTGCTTGAGATGCCTATCTGCACATTATCATATAATTGATCAAACCCGTATAGATCATAAGCGTTTCTGCTACCAAAAAAATCACCCGATGTAGGAATAAAAGCATACGAAGAATAGTCTTTTTGTGATAAATACATCACAAAAGAATTTACCAGATTGCGCGATAATGTGTAATGCGTGTATTCCCCGATCATGCCAAACATAGCGCTGATCATACCTGTAATGGTTTCAAATTCAGTTTTCCAAGTTCCGCCGCCAGCGGTACTTACATATAAGTTACCCACAACGGAGTTTCCCACAGCTTTGAAGAGCTTGTTATCGAAATGCTTATTTAGCCTGAAAAGCTTGTTGGGATCAAAAGTGGATTCTGCAAGCAGAAACACTATATTGGGGTTCAACTTACTGCCCGCCATTTTTAAGGTATATGGCGCAATATTCTTTTGTAAATTCGCAGCATCAATATTAGGTAGCGTTGATAGGTCCGGATCATCACTATACATCGGGTTGTGAGTAGCCGCTTCATGTGAGTAAGCGATAAATGCAAGGGGCGTAGCAGATATTGCTGTACGTGCCATTTCCGACTGACTTCTGATTAGGGGAAATGTAAAGTTTTTATTATATACGGTGTACAGCGTTCTTGCATAATCACTATAAAAAATTGCTGTGGTCATCATTGTGCAGGTTACGCATGCAATATAAATAGTGGACCGTAGGAATACAGTTTGCATTGAGTGGGATTTTATAAAAAATGCGGTTTGCATAACAACTCTAGCTGCCATTGCGCATACAAGAATTGCTAAAAAGCCAGCGATAATCGCATATGTATCAGGATCAATCCCCGCTGCAGAAAAAATTTCCTGCGGATGCGTCAGAAACGCATCAATATCTTGCTTGATAACAGGAAATGATAGCAGTTTTATCTTCTGGTCATTTGCCCAGAAAAGTGCGCCTACGATGACGCTCCACCAAAAAATGCCCACTAGATAGTGCCTGCCAAACAGGACTAATGTGCAGAGAAACATAGCCAGCCAAAGCCAATGTGCCTGGGATTTTCCGGGTAAAAACGACACAGGACTTACCGGCAGGTTCATCCATATTGCGTATAATATTCCAACAGCAATAGTAAATAATAAACTGTATTTATAATTTGGCAACTTACGCCAATATAAAATTATGGCCAATATTTTTGCAGGCACCATTTTTTCCTTATTATAAAATGCCATTAGCGGCATACTCCAATCAGGGCATTTTGCAATAAACGGGTAAAAACTCAAGGAATCATCAATAACTTACTTGTTCGAACAATGGCGGAAGTGGTGAGATTCGAACTCACGGTACAGTTGCCCGTACGGCAGTTTTCAAGAGTTAAATTAACATTTAATAACAGCTGCTTACGACAAGTGGCGACAGATGAATCAAGGCATTCCCTAATTCGAACCATTGTGGCGAGTTGTGGGCAGTGGTGTCGTATTGGCCCCAACTGTCCCACCAGTGTCCCATACGGGACAATTCGGGACAATTGGTTTGAATGCCAATAGTGCGGGTTGAATCAAGGAAGCGCGCCAATTGGAAATACCAATTTCGTGCAGGAAATACCGGTGAAGAAATTCCATCGCTACGCCTACGCCAAATCTTCGATTTCAATTTCCAGCGCACTCGCCAGTTTCTTAATCGTCGCCAGCGATCCGTTCTTTTTCCCCGTCTCGATCATCGCAATCATATCGCGCGACACGCCGGAGGCATTCGCCAGCTTCTGCTGCGTCATCCCGCGATATTCCCGATACACGCGCAGGGCATGATCGCCAGCAATTAGGCGATCCACCAGCTCCTTGGGGAAATGCTCTTCCTCGCGCTTCTTGGCTTCATCGAAGGCGATGATGTCGAGCATGTCCTCATAGGCCTCCAGCATCTGCGTTACCGTCTTCACCGGCACGCTCAACGACTTCTTGCCTTTGCTCTGCTTCGCCAGGGCGCACAACGCTGTATAACCTGCTGCATGTAGGGGCTGCATTTCCGTATGGGTTGTCTGTTTCATAACCATCTCCTCGTTATTCTTTGTAAGCATTTCCACGTGCTGCAATCCGCACCACGTGAATCACCAGATGCGCATCCGCAATTTCGTAAATCACCCGCCAGTCACCCACACGCAGCCGATAACCCTCGCGGCCCTGCAGCTTGGTAACATTGTTGTGCTTGGCATAAGGATCGACCGCAACCGCCTCAATCTTCGCCTGGATATTCTGTGCCTGCTTCTTTGGTAACTGGGCCAGGCTACGCGTGGCATCTTTGCTATAGATCACATCATACATGAGAGCATTGTAACCCATAGTCACAATTTGGTCAAGTGGGGTATTGTGGCACAATACGTGGCAATACCCCGCGGATGGCGATAACTCACTACGAGATTCGAACCTTGTTGCAGTGAGTTGTCGGTAGAACTTTCAAGAGTGATTCGCCTGATAAACCACGACACGCCACCACTCGCACCGACAATCCCACCAAGCCTTTGCCCCAATCTACCATGCGGTAGCGATTTGTCAAAAGCCGCCCATTATTGCGCCCAAGTGTCCCACAACTGTCCCATCCGGGACATCTCGGGACAGTTGGTTTGAATGCCAAATATGCGGTTTGAGTGTAGGAACTGCGCGGGGCGCATCTGCCGAGTACGACATGCGAATACCGGTGATATTACTAAAGCTGCAAACCATGCCGCTGACGGGTATTGGTTGGAGATGCGATGTATTTTTGGTCGTTACTGCCTAGCAGCGCGACCAAAAAACGACAAATCAAAGCCTGCATCTCCAATGTGAGATTCCCTGCGCGATGGATAGCAAAGCCCAGAGGTTCATTCATAAAAAGTGCCTCATGTAACGTCAGGTTTCTTATGTCGGCAACAATGCTTTTCCCGTCGCTTTGTGTCGTGGCCCACGTGGGAGTTTCCATACCTAAGGATTGGCATAACCAGTTTATTCGCTCCGCATGCGAAGGCTTCTGTCGTGATGGATTGGTGGCCTTCGCCAGAGCAAAACAGGCATCAATCGCGGTGTAGAGATAGATGAATTTCTCAAACTGCAGCAATTGAGGATTTTGCGCCAGAAACAGGGCATGAACGGCAGCCACCCAACGCTTCGCATTTTCAGGTTCTGCCCGGTATTTCACCCAAAAATCTTCGGCTAAGATTGCTACGTTATTTATTCCGCTCCCCAGCAACACAAAATCTGTAAGTTTTCCGGGCTTGATAGGAGTCGTATCCAAAAAGCCCGCCTCTTCAGTCGTCAGTCTTATTCCAAGAAAAAATGATAAGGCCCATACATGAAAATTGAGATGCCCTGTGCAATCTGGTGATTGATGGAGAACCTCATGGGTTTTAGGTAAGGGGAATATTCTTGAAGGGTAAGGCTTCAGGGTGATTTCTCTGCTAAGGAAATCTTGGCTGCGCTTCAGACTCGGATACACCCAGCCATTATCAAGCGTTTCCAGTTGCTCAATATCGGAGACCGTTTCGTTGAGTCCTGCCAGCGTGGAAATTGTGATGGCTCCAGATGTGAAATCTAATTCATCCGGGTAATAGCCAAATTGCAAAGAATGCTGCATCATCTACCCAACCAGTTAATGACCCCATATGAAATAATGTTCAATTATGCACCAAGCGCTATTTCAGTCATCACTCTTTTTAGATGCGCCAATATCCATCTCCGGCCTGCGCTATCTCCCGGATTTCATCGATGCCGATACCGAAGCCGCATTGCTCGCCACCATCGACCAACAGCCGTGGCTAAATGACCTCAAACGCCGCGTGCAGCATTATGGCTGGCGGTATGATTACAAGGCGCGCGGCATCGGCCACGATTTACGCATCGGTGCTATCCCGAATTGGCTGGCCGGATTATGCGAGCGCCTGAGCGCCGAGGGCATCTTCTCCCACACGCCCGATCAGGTCATCATCAACGAATACCAACCCGGCCAAGGCATCTCCCCGCATGTCGATTGCGTGCCATGCTTCGGCGATACCATCGCATCCCTCAGTCTCGGCTCCGATTGCGTCATGGATTTTACCCACGCCACCACCGGCGAAAAGCAATCCCGCCTGCTGGAGCCGCGTAGCCTACTCGTGCTATCCGGCGATGCGCGTTACCACTGGCACCACGCCATTCCCGCCCGCAAATCCGACAAATGGCGCGGCCAGACCATCCCTCGCGCGCGCCGCATTTCGCTGACGTTCAGGACGGTGATTACCTAAGCAGCTGTTTGGCTATTGATCCGCTTTTCTAAGTCGGCAATGCCCTGCATCATCACTTCGAAGTCAGGCGGGGATTGCTTGAGGAACATTTGTTCCATCGCGATATAATCTCGCCGCAGCTCCGGTAGCATTTCTTCCTTCGGCATCAACCGCAGGCTCCCAATCACAGCCGTATCGTATGATGCTTTGTTATCGGAAAACATCAGGCTTTTGTTTCTCACCACCTGTTCCAGCAATGCCACGTCCGGGCTTGCCTTAGCCGCAATGCCCTTTTGCGCTAAGATGTAGGTATCATAGTAATGACGTGACATGCGGTCGCGCATCTTCTTCCCATGATGGAGCGCATGGAGAATGGTAACCTTTTCCCAGAAGGTGCGCTCTGCCGATAAAACATGCACGCCGCAGCTTGGTGACTCGAAGGATTGCGGAAAGACTTCAGCGGCATATGGCATGATCTTTCTCTCTTCGCTTGGTTCCACCTCACCGCGTGCGCCGAATTCTAGTTTTACAGCAGGCCTGATATAACCTTCGTCTCCCCATTCTGTATTGTCCCAGCTTGAGGTATCCCATCCACTATCGTTCAATACGCTAGGGTAGTAAAATTGTATGGTTTGCGCGTCCTTATCCTCAGTATCAAGAAGGATACGCCAGTTGTCTGCGCTTCCGAAAATTCCAGTAAAATGTTGTTCCAAAGTAGGTTTAGCAATCTCAGCCACGAACTTCTGTGCAGTCAATTTCAGGGTATCAATTCTGCGCTGGCGCTCTTTGCCTGAAATATCAGGTGCCATCGGATCGGAAATGTCTGCAAGATATGGCGCGGTGCGACCAATAGTGAGGTCAATATCCTCAGAAAAGCGATCAATGATCTGATAGGCTTTGGAAAGCGACGTTCCGCCCTTGAATGTTAGGTGTTGCCCGAGTTCAGGAAGCCCGAATATCTGCTTTAGCGTCCAACATACCCAGAAGTCTTTTTCTATGACGATGGCGTTAGGCACATCGTATCTTTTGGCGGTTTCTTTAAAAACCAATTTTCTTTCATCCGCCGGTAATTTGAGAAAACTATCCATGCTTTGCCCGTTGTATTTTGTGCAGCGTATCCGCCATCCAGCTAGGTATGTGATGCATTGCTTTGTTGAGGTCTTGCATATCGCTATCGCTTAGCACACGCACACAACGTTGTATAACTTGATCATCCATATTTGTTTTCCCGAGATAGGAAAGCGCCTGTAATACGAAGTTGGTTTTATCATGCACGTTATCAAGCAAGGCCACCCGCGCGCGCTTGAGCTTAATGGTTTGCCCCGCAATGCAACGTGAACGGACAGTGGAATTCGTAACGTAAAAAGATTTGGCGGGGACTTGGGTAGATAGCCCAAGCGTATTTGCGGCCACCGCGCCGGATGGAAACACAAGATCACCACCCGCCAATGCACGAGCGAGATCATCATAATCTGGTGAAAGCGTTCCGAGTTTTGGGTGCTGTTTTGGATAATCATATACGCCGCGATCAAGGCGGCGAACCATGCCCTGTTTCACCAGTCTGGACAGCACCTGATCCACTGCCGCGCGCGAGCCAACGTCGAGAAAGTCTTTGGGCGTAAACACCCAACCCGGCTTTCTGCGTTTAATCCGGCTGATTATCTGGTCGGTTATAGATTTCATATTATCCTCTTATTTGTCAGATTATAACATAATTTTATCTGACAATCAATACCTCCTAATTGTAATTCAAGATACTGAATATAAATAATAATGCAAAAGAATATTGACCGCAGCTGCATATGTCTTATCCGATAGGGAATGAGATATGAAATTTACAGCACCCACCTGTTACGCCATCTGCGCCTGACCATCGGGCGTAATATCCACCAGCGCCGCAGTGAGCGGAAACTAACACTGCGCAAACTGGCGAAACTCACCGGCATCTCGGAAGGCCTGCTCGATCATTACGAACTCGGCAAAAACGAAATCGCGCTGGATGAGATGCTGAAAATTGCCTGCGCGTTGCGCGTGCCGGTGGCGGAGCTGATGCAGGCATGAGCAAAGAAACCGCCGAAACCCTGCTATTCGAGCGCGAGAAACTCTACGAAGAAATATGGGCGGAACCCATGATGCAGGTGGCCAAGCGCTATGGCATTTCCGATGTCGGCCTCGCCAAAATCTGCAAGAAGATGAGCATTCCGCGCCCACCGCGCGGCTATTGGACAAAGAAATCCTACGGCGTGAGCACCAGAAAAGAGCATCTGCGCCC
>JAGVLO010000014.1 GCA_020049775.1 Alphaproteobacteria bacterium
CAGCATCAGCAGGGCACCGAGGAACAACACGGTGGTCATGAAAGACAACATGGTCACACTCACTTTCTGAAATGGGGCGGGGACTTGCGTCCCCGCGCCCGTGGTGATGGTTGGTTGGAACTCACGTCCTCGACTTGAGGCCGAGCTTGGCCATGACGACGGCATCAAGCGCGACGAGGATTCCGCCAAGCGCGGTAGTCGCCATCGCACTGCGTGTCTTGGGATCGACATCGACTTCAATGCCGAACCATTTCAGGAACCACAGCTTGACCTTCTTGTCGTTGTCCCGGCGAGGAACCGGGTAACGAGCATCCGGCATCGGCTCGTATGCATCGGGAACCAGGTCCGCTTGCACGGTTCGCCTTGCGAGCACGCCGTTTGCGTTCGGTGCTTTCCTGGCGAGATACGCCCGGCCAGCCGGCGAGTTGTAGAACTCCGCCGTTTCCTCCGCCGTCAGCGGCCGTCCGGTATCGGTACTGACTTCCAGTGATGCCACCGGAGGCGTACCAGGAACCCGGAAGCTGTTCTTGCAGGTCGTGCATGGCAGTACCTGCCCTGACAACTCAGGCGACAGCGTGAACTCGGTGTCGCAGCTCGGGCAGAAATGTTGAAGCAGGTTTCTTCGACTGATCACGGTAAAGTCTCCTTGAGTTCGCGGAGCGGTTAGCGCTCGTTCTCCCGTTCATCTGCCACGCGGCCCTGTGCCGCGTAGCTGTCTAACATCGCCTGGTACGATCCGTGGACCGTGCCGAGGTCTTGCGTTGTCATTTGCGGTGTTGGGTTCAGAGGCGTTCCCAACTCCGCCCCGTGTTCCGGTTGCCCGAACCACGATTGATGGACCGTGCCGCGAATGTCCTTCACGGCTTCGCGGGCCATCGCCTTCAACTCCGCGCCGAGTGACGGTTGGTGTTCCGCCCACTCAGCACGCTTGGCGAGCAGTTGCTCCCATGTGCTTTTCTCGCCAGCCATACACCACCTCCTTTCTGGTTAAATGCCGTGGTGATAGTCATCCATGAGTTGATTCATCTCCATCTGTGCATCCCGCATCGCACCCACGCGGTTCTTGCGAACCTGCACCCAAGTGGCCTCGACGCAGAAGCTCGCGGCAGCGGATGCGATGATGAGTCCACCGACCGCCTGATCAACATGCGTCAGTGCAATACCGACGAAGGCGACGAAGAACGCCTCATAGCCTTTGAGGTTGCTGATGCTTTGCACGCGAGGCAGGAGCTTCTGGGTCAGCCACGGCATGCCGTCCCAATACCGGTGCAGAACCACTCCACGCTTCCGGTTTCGGAACCACTCCGCCCGTAGCCGCAGCAACGCGAGGACGTAAATCCAGAGCAGCAGCCAAGCGGGCGTCGTGTCCGCACACATCGCAGTCAGGAACACGATGAACACGCTGCCGAGTCCGGCGGAGCCGGGACATTCACTGCCCACGTCCTTGCGAGTGAAGGGCCAGGTGATCGCCGCGAGTGATCGAAGTCCCCAGAGCACAGAGCGAAGCCCGTCTTCTCTCTGTCGCGGATCGTTTTGTTTTTGGTCGAACACAAAGCACCTACTTTCCGTTGATGTGGTTTGGTTGACTACTTCTGCGAGAACGTCGTCCACAGCCAGTTTTGTCCGCCCGCGAATGGCTCGCCCGAGCGCACGACGATGGCATCGCAGAGCAGGCCGTTGGCCTTGCCGCCCGTCCTCATGCCGTTGAGGAACACGTTGTCTTGAAGAATCTTCTCGTAGTGCGTGTTGAAGGAGCCGGTGAACCGGCCGCGACCGCACAATTCATCCATCAAGCTGTCCTGCGGAGCCATCGAGCCGCCGTGGAACGTTGTGAGCGTTTTGCCGATCAGTCCCGAGGCCCATTCCGCCGTCTGCACATCGCCAAGGGCATGGAAGACTTTGTGATGGAAGTTCGTGAGCAACGCATCCGCCTGATGCTTGCCGGTCTCGCCCTTGAGCGTGCCGTAATAGCTGTGCAGTGATTGCGTCAGATACACCATGCAGCCGCGATGGCTGCGGCACTGTGCCAGGTAGTGCGAATCGTGGCTGTTGACGAACATCTGCGCTTCGTCCACCCAGATGCAGACCGGGTTCGAGGATTCAATCGCATGGCGGCGGAGCACCATCTTCTGCGTCAGGTATTTCCAGCCCGCCGCGACGAAGTTGCCAATGTCGCCCCACTCCGCCGGCGACATGTCCACCAGAATCCACTTGCCCCGGAACATGTCAGCAGGAGTGATGTTCGTGGTTGTCGAGACCAGTTCACGGACCGTGCCCGTGTTGAACGTGTGCAGGATGCCCATCACGCCCGTCATGATCGAGGAGCGCGTTTTGTCCGCCATGTTCGGGAATTCCGACAGCCAATAGTCGCGGGCCATGTCGAAGTCGTGCTGCTCGGTCTGCGACTTCTGCCGCTCGTAAGCTGCCTTCAGGCACTGATTGTGGAACTTCGCCTGCCATTCATCCGTGCCGATGACGGAAGGATGCATCGCGGCTGTAGTGATGAAGGCTTGCAGCGAGGGCGCGCTGACCTTGCCGGTGGCCTGCTTAACCACCTCCACGGCGTTGTGGATCATGCGTTCCTGTTCGCGCTGCCAGAAGTCGGCGTTCTCGCCTGCTGCCGTGTCGCTGGAACGCAGCGTCTCGCCAATCACCGTGATGCATTTCGTGATGTTGCGCGTGTGCCCGCCGCCGGTCAGGTTCTCCCAATCGAGGAAGTTGAACCGCAGCGAATGCTCGGGCGAGAACACGAGTAGGTCATTGCTGCGCCCTGCCGACTTGAAGATGCCTTCCCACATGGCACGATCTTCCGGCTTCGCCGCCAGAATCAATCCGCCGCTTCCTACATGGCGAACGATGCCATTCGCAAGCGCCTTGCCGCTTGACGAAGTCTTGCCCGAACCGGTGCGGCCAAAGACGGCCACGCCGCCATTCAGCAAGTCGCGGAGCGTAAAAGGATCGTCCTTGCTCCAGCGGAGCAGGACAGCATCGAGCATGTCGCGAACGGCATTGCCCGCGTTCCGCAGAGCCTTCCGCCGGATGATGGCGTAGTTGATGGCCATCGCGGCTGCGATAAACAGCAATCCGTACACAAGGTCTTCTTTGCTTGTCATGGGAGTGATCCTCAGTTAGCGGCCTTGGCTTTGTCCTTCATCACGGCGGCAAATGTCTTGGCATCCAGCCCCTGCTCACGCGCCTTGCGCGCTTCCTTCTGTGCTTCGGCCAGTGCTTCGATCAGGTCATCGAGCGAAAGCTCCGCGCCGGTGACCACGATGCCCACGCCCGATGGCAACGGGCACG
Organism: Alphaproteobacteria bacterium; assembly: GCA_020049775.1. GTDB lineage: Bacteria > Pseudomonadota > Alphaproteobacteria > Rickettsiales > SXRF01 > JAGVKI01. The sequence continues at coordinate 3,301 of JAGVLO010000014.1, forward strand.
AGATGCGTTTCACGCGCACTTGCGGTTCGGCGTCGCGTTTTTGCTTGCGAATGTGCTCAGCGAGACCATCGCGCGAAGTGCCGGAGAGTTTCAGGCGGAGCAGCTCCGCTTGCCGCACTTCGGGAACGCGGCTTATCTCGTAGCAGGCGGTGATGCCGACCTGCCCGGCCTCCAATGCCTTCTGCACTTCGGGAATGCAGCGCGACGGAGCGAGGTACTTTGTGACCGTGGATTCGCCCAGCTTTAGGTGAGCGGCCAGGTCCTTGTTACCCCAGCCGGTATTGAGCCGGAGCAGTTCCTCGCAGGCGTGCCACTTCTCGGAGTCCCGCAGGTCGGCGCGGTGCAGGTTCTCCGTCAGTTGCAGGATGCGAAACTGCGACTCGGTGAGCGGCTCTTCCGTGATGACGACCTGAAGTTCAGAAATCCCAACGAGTGACGCTGCCCGCAACCTCCGTTCGCCGGCGATTAGTTCGCCAGTCGGCTTGGCGAGGACAGGCTGTAGCTGCTTGACCTTGAGCGATTCGCCAAGCTGGCGAAGCTCTACTTCATCGAAATGCCGCCGCGCTTGCGGGGCGACCTTGAACCAGTTGAGCGGTTTGTTTGTGAGGGTTGCCATCGGTTTCTCCTTCTTTGGCTGAAGGATGCTACCGCTGGCTTCTGGAATTCACGGGGATGCAGGCTGGGGGTGACTGCCTACGCTGGGCTTCAGAGAAGGTGACGCAACTCATGCCCACATAGGCGGTTGCGACGTTTCTTTCGAAGGGGAAACGCGATGGAACCGGGTAGAGCTTCGTCGAGTGGAGTTTGCGGCAGCCTGCCCGGTTTGACCGCGATTTCTCGCGGGAATCGTGCGTTTGTGGGTACGGCGGCGATGCGAAATCCATCCAGTCACCGGAAGTGCGGGACGCGGGCGCGAACTCGCCGCCGGAATTGAAATGGAGAAGAAGTGCGTTGTCAGCCGAGCCAACAAGAGCCGGCATCCGGCATCGATCCCTGCCCACTTGCCGGACCTGCCAGCCGCCATGTGCTTTCATGATGCACTATGGCCTGATAGATCGGCCGTCTGTCGATACTTCTTGCGCATCCTGCTGCATTCCGCTATGCGTTTCTCTTGCATGAGATATTCGTTTATGAATCCAAGCGACGTAACTCCGGTGCTAATCGCCTGCCGCCATCGGAAAGAGGCATTGCATGGCCGTGCTTGAACGCGCGAGGTACTAAAAGGCATGACCTACACCAACGAGATCGTCCTGTTCCATGTTCGCGATCCTGCCCCTGCGCTGCGATTCAGCGAACTCCCCAACGAAACGCTGTTTGACCTATGCGTGCGCTCCATTCGCACACGAAGCCCAGATAGCCGCATCACCCTGCTCACCGACGGCGCAACCGAAATGGGCAACGCCTATCCGGACGTGGAAGTCATCCGCGACCCTGCACTCAAGACAGAATTGCTGATGTATGAACGCGCACGCATGTACGGAGAACATGTGGCGAGGCGTGCCGCGGAACCCGGTGCGCTACCTCTTGTTTTCATGGACGTTGACATACTGGTGAACCGTGATCTGGGTGAGGTGTTCTCACTTCCGTTTGATGTTGGCCTCACCTACAGCTTGCACCCCGGCATTGCGCTAGATGCGAACGATGTACCAATCAACACGCGGGCTTCCCCCATTAACGGCGGTGTGATTTTCGCACGCCCCACTTCAGCAGCAGCGGCTTTTTTCAAAGACCAAATGGCGCGCTACGACGCATTACATGCAAGAGGCGGCTTCACCAATTTGATGGCGCAGGACATACGCAAATGGGGTGGCGACCAGTTCGCACTCATGAGCATGGTGGGGCGCGCGCTCGTGGAAAAACGCCCTAAACTGGTTGAACATGCTGGCGCACAAGTACGCTTCATGGAATGCGATGTCTACAACTACTCTCCCTTTGACTACGACATCACAGAAGCGAACCTGCCAAAGCTGAACGACAAGTTTATCCTCCACATGAAAGGCAAGCGGAAACAGTGGATGCCTGAACTGGCCAAAACGATGGGCATTCCATGACATTGCCCACCGCCAATTATTCCATCCTCACCCCTTGGCTTCTACCGCCCGGTAACCCCAAAAAGCCCAACGCAGGCGACGGGTTCATTCTCGACTCCACGGAGAAACTGATCGGTTCGCGAGCCAGCCATTACTTCTCCAGCCGTGCGCCCTTAAGCGATGCCGACATCGAAACCATCAACGGCACCGCATGTCTCGTGGTAGCCGGTGCCAATACGCTGCGTGACGACTTTGCCCCCACGCCCGGCTTTACCCTGCAAACTCTGGAGAAGCTCAAAGTACCGGTGATCCTCGTCGGGCTGGGGCATTATGGTGCGGCCGCAGTAACGCAGGGGCTTCACCTCAGCGTGGTGAAACTGCTCACCGCCATACTGGAGCGCTTCCCATGTATGTCCGTCCGCTGCGATAAGTCTTGGCAGTATGTCGTCCGCTCCGCGCCGCATTTGAAGGACAAAGTCTTCATGACCTCCTGCCCGGTCGCTTACCCACTCGACCGCATTGCAAAGCCATTCACCTGTAAACAGGAATACGACCAGCTCGTTGTCACCATCACCGACCGGACGAGACTGGCTGAGCAAATGCCCATCCTGGAGCAAGCGCCGAAGTATTTCTCTGCCAAACGCCGCGTGCTTGCTCTGCACCAGGATTATGGGAACACCGACCTTAAAGCGTTCGCCCAGCAACAAGGGTACGAGGTGTTCAGCAGCACGCGTTATCAGGATTACCTCGCGCTCTATGAGGCCAGCGACGCCCATATCGGTAACCGCCTGCATGCTCACCTGAAGTCGCTATCTTTGGGAAACGTGTCGTTCCTCATGCCGTTTGATCTGCGGCAGGTCTATTTCGCCGAGAGTCTGGATTTCCCACTCATCACCGCTCTTCCCTCACCCGAAATCGCTCAATACGACTTTACGCGATTCACCACACGCCGCGACGCCGCACTTCCCACCATGCTGACAGTCATTTCTGCCATACGTGCATTGTTATGAACGCACGCGTTCCCCCACGGCCCGATGCCGACCGCGCACGCGAAACCGAGCGGCTTATCGCTGACGGCAGTACCGACACCGCCCGCTGGGCACAAATCCAGAATCTCGCGACCCAGTGGGACGCGCGTGCCCAGCGTGCAGCAACGCACATCCCCGCAGGCGCAAAGGTGCTGGACATTGGCTGCGGTGCTATGGCGTTGAAGGCAGCGCTCGCACCCGGCTGCACCTACACTGGTGCGGACGTTGTGGAACGCGCCCCCGGCGCATTGGTAATCGACCTGAACCGCAAGGAGTTTCCAGAAGGACGCTACGACTGGGTAACATTTCTCGGCGTGCTCGAATATATCCATGAGCCTGCCTGGCCGCTTTTGCAGGCCGCAAAGGTTGCGCCGTGCTTGCTGCTTACCTATTGCTGCGACATCACCCAAGGCCAGGCCGTGGAGTTACGCCGCAGCATGGGCTGGGTGAACGATCTTTCTCGCGAGTCCTTGCGGGTCTTGCTCGAAGAATGCGGCTGGCGTGTCGATACCGAAGCCCTCGACAAGCAGGGCGGGCATAACCATCAATACATGTTCGTCTGCACGAGGCTATAGCGGCAGTTACAAAATGTGTGAAAAAGTGCCATTATTAGCACACTGGTAAGCACACTCGTGCGAACGCAGGAAGAATATTGATAAATATTAATGGCATAGAAATGAGGGATTCCAACTCATAACCTGAAGGCCGCAGGTTCAAATCCTGCCCCCGCAACCAACACCAGAGCCATTTTCCAACAACATCCCTATGCGCTTAAGGCAAAAAAGTCTGAGGTCTATACCTATCTTTCGACAAACTGTCCTTCCATACAGATTCCTTACACGTCAGGGGATAACCCCCATCGTATCCTTATGGTTGAAATGTCATTCATGGTCAACGCTGTCATTCGGCAGGGTCAATCAAAAGGAGAATTATATGGATAAAGAACTCACACAGGAACAAATCGGTAAACTCAACGCTGAGTTTAAGAAGGCTTGGCCCAAGCTTACCGATAGCGATCTTGTTATCTACAAAAGCACCAGTAACCGTGAAAAATTCATTGCTAATGTAGCAGAAAAACAGGGCGTTGATAAGGCGGCTGTTGAAAAGAGCCTTAAAGAAATTGAGGCAAGCTGCGGCTGTGTCGTTACGACCAAAGCTGCATAATTAAGTTGCATATCTGAACGCATAAATCGCCCGGTGATTTTCATATTACCACCGGGCGATTACAATGGAGATAGTATGAAAAATACTAATAAAAAACTAATCATTATCATTGCAGCCGTAATAGTGCTTACAGCAGGTGCCGGCGCAGTTGCCTACGTTACACAACCCAAAATGCAGCTCAATGCACAGAGTGTACAGCCGCAGAACCGGAAGGGTGTATCCGTGCGTCCAAACACACAAGTAGCTGCGGTAGCGCAACCGGCATCGCCGCGCTGTGATGATCGCAATATTCTTGGCACTATCGCTGGCGGCGCTGCAGGTGGTGTCATAGGCAACCAGATTGGAAATGGCAATGGTAAAACAGCCGCTACCATCGGCGGAGTCATTGGCGGCGCTTATCTTGGCAACCAATATATTCCAACCAAGAATGCTACATGCCGACAATAACGACTAATACACTTCGATATAACCAAATTAACCCAAACATTTTTTGAAAGAGATTTTATGAACATGAAACATATTCTACTGACATCCACCGCCATAATTGCCCTGAGTACCCCTGCCTTTTCTGCTGATAAGGAAATGTATCAGACAACGACTAAAATCGAGAAAGATGCGATAGGCAATTTCAGCGAGAAAAGCAACACCACCAAGACGGAAATGGACGGCACTGCAAACAGCTATGAGAAAAATATCAACATCACTGTGGACGACAAGGGTAATAAGGATAAAACCGTAACCACAGAAACCATGTCTGACCCTAAGGGACTTGGCAATAAGCATGTGACGATGACCAAGGACACTGAAACAAGTAAGGATGGTGCAGTAAGTTCCACGCATGAGGCCACCGTAAACGGAAAATCGGTTAAATCCGATAGCAGTTTTGAGACAAATGCTAACGGCAGTTACGAAAGAAACGACATGATTAGCCGCACTGATGCTGCCGGTACAACCCGCAGTTCTGAGCAAAACACCAGTATGAAGGTTAATTCCAAAGGCGACACCAAGAAAACCGTTACCTCAGAAAGCTCAACCGATCCCAAGGGCCTTGGTAACAAGACCAGTGTGAAGGTAACCGATACAGAGAAAACGACTACCGAAGGAACTGCCATCACGCATGAAAAGACAGTAAATGGCGATGTGGTAAATATGTCCAAGTCCGTTTCTCCGGCACGCTAGACCAATAAAAGATGCTGGATTTTCGCCAGTGATTTTCTTACTGTTTCCTATGCACAAAACTAAACTCTTATTGATTCATGCAACAGCAGCCTTCGGGCTGCTGTTCGTGTCAGAAGCGCAGGCCACAGAGTTTGCCAGGCCAGAGGACGATAAGGGCATTTTCAGCCTTGTGTATGAAAATGACATATTTGCCCATACGGACCGTGGATACACCAATGGCGTCCGCGCTGGCTGGCTTTCATCCGAAGCCAATGCGCCTGACTGGATAAAATGGTCAGCGGATCACTTCCTGCCGCTGGCCTCCGATGGGGATAAACGCCTAAGCGTTGCCCTTGGCCAGAGCATGTTTACACCGGCAGACCTAAGCCAGCGGACACCGATATTAACTGACCGCCCTTACGCCGGATGGTTGTATGGTTCTATCGGCGTGGTATCGGATACCGGAAAAACACTCGATAATGTTATGCTGACTGTAGGCGTCGTTGGCCCTTATTCTTTCGCCGAACAAACACAAAAATTCGTACATAAGCGCATTACTGACAGCCCAGACCCGAAAGGCTGGAACAACCAGCTTAAAACCGAACCAGGGGTGATTTTGACCTATGAGCGCAAATGGCGTTCACTCTATCAGATTTCACCGATGGGTATCGGTGTGGATTTTACGCCCGCAGTCGGGGTAAATCTCGGCAATATTGAGACGGACGCGATTGTCAGCACTATGTTCAGGATCGGCTATGACCTGCCGGCGGATTACGGCCCACCGCGTGTGCGCCCAAGCCTGCCCGGATCAGACTTCTTTATTCCTACAAGGGAACTGGGTGGATATATATTTGCAGGTTTTGAAGGCAGAGGCGTGGCGCGTAATATTTTTCTCGATGGCAATACATTTGCCAGCAGCCAGCATATCAGTAAAAAACCATTTGTCGGCAGTACTCAAGCGGGGGTAGCAGTGACCTATGGTGAGGCGCGGCTTTCCTACACGCAGGTGTTTATGACCCGCGAGTTCAACCGGCAGCTAGCACCCGAACAATTTGGTGTACTGACGCTTTCCTACCGTTTTTAAACATAAATTTATCTCCCGTTTACGCCACTGGATTTTTTTCCTACAGCATCCTTACGCCATTGATGGTTAGAATCATGCTGTTCAGCAACATCAAAGGAGAAAGACCAATGAAAACCACACGAAATATATTGCTTACATGCATACTGGCGATGGCATCCATCGTCTCTATAAGCATGAATAATGCAATGGCAGCTACCGCTGAGGATCTGGATAAAGATTCCACCCAGGCGATTGCAATGCTCATCAAAACCAACCCTCTCGCCGCCGAGATTTCAAAAAAAGCGAAAGCGACGCTTATTTTCCCTAACATCGTCAAAGCTGGCCTCATATTCGGCGGTGCTTATGGCGAAGGTGTTTTGAGGCAAGAAGGGAAAAATAATGGATATTATAATTCCGTCACCGCATCCTTCGGCTGGCAGGCAGGCGCGCAATCTTACGGATATGTAGTGTTCCTGATGAGTGATAAGGCGGTCAAATATATTCACGAAACACATGGCTGGGAAATCGGCGTCGGCCCGACAGTGGTGATGGTGGATGATGGCGTCTCCAAAAATCTATCGTCATCTACCTTAAAGGATGATGCCTATGCCTTCATTTTCGACCAGCAGGGGCTGATGGCTTCTTTAAGCATCGAAGGCACTAAAATATCCAAAATCAAAACTCCATAATCTGAAAGAAATAACAGTATGAATACACAATCCCAAAGCAAATTTTTAATAATGGCTGGTTTAGCCCTCGTAGTCGGTGTTGTTGGTTATTATGTGCTAAACGCTCCGGACAGGCGCAGCGCCGGAGATAAAATCGGCGATGCCATCAATGAATTGCCAAATGGCCTCGATAAAGCCTCGCGGCAGTTGGAAGACCGTACACCGGGTGAAAAGCTGGGGGATGCGGCAAAAGATGCAGGCGACGACCTTAAAAAGGCTACAAACCAGCAATAATGGCTATTTGTTTATATCTATTTTATCCAGTGAAGCGTAGCATGCCTTATGAAAACCACGCAAAACAGCGAATTTGAGCAGGAACGTGCAAAGCTGCAATATCGCGTTTTTAACTCGGTGGCGCATGACCTCAAAACACCACTCGCAGGCATCATCGGTTCGCTTGAAATTTATGAACATACCCGAGATAGAATCACCGGTGAAAATAAGGATGCGCTTATCAAGGCGGCCTTACAAGAAGCGCACAAGCTGAATGGCTATATCACCAACCTCCTCGATATGGTCAAGCGAGAGAATGATACGGCAAAGGGTAAGATCATCACACTTTCGATCAAACGATTCCCCTTGCATTACGCTCTATATGCACTGCTTTTGCTGAGTCTGCTGTTTCATCTCACCTATACTCAGGGTGCTTATTTCTATGCGTCACTTCTCCTTACGTCCATAGCGCTGGGGTTGGTTATGGCGTGTATCAGCGTAAATCAAAGTGCCAGGAAAACTGCGGAAGCTTTCTCTACCAAACAGGCAATGATGTTACAGCAGAAGGAGGAACTGAATTTAACGACTGCCGCAGAACTTAAATTTACCGCTACGGCCAAACAAGAATTTACCGAAAAAGCGAGAGATACGGCAGAGGCAGCAACACTTACGGCAGAGGCGGCTACCCTTACGGCAGAGGCAGCTACCCTCGTGGCTGAAACAGCCAATAAAGCGAAATCTGACTTCCTTGCCAATATGAGCCATGAGATCAGGACACCGATGAACGCGGTGATCGGACTTACCCATATATTACTTACCACCAAACTTGATGAAAGGCAGAAGCAATGCGTGGATGTATTGCAGACTAGTTCGGAATCACTCATGCGGTTGATTAATGACCTGCTGGACATTGACAAGATGGAATCGCATGACATCGCTCTGGATAATGCACCATTTTCTATGACTTCTCTGCTTGATCAGATCGTCAGCGTCATGTCGGTCAGGGCGAAACAAAAAGATGTCAACCTTGTCGTCCATTATGAACCGGGGCTTTATAAAACCTATATCGGCGATAGCGGCCGCATTCGCCAGATACTACTCAACCTGGTCGGCAACGCCGTTAAATTCACAGAGCGCGGAGGCAGCGTGTCAATTTTCTTTGCCAATGGCGGTAAAGGCAATGGCAAGAAACAGGTTACAATCACGGTGACAGACACCGGCATCGGCATTCCGGAAGATAAAATCACCCTTGTTTTCGGCAAATTCGTTCAGGCAGACTCTTCCATTACACGCAAATATGGCGGCACCGGCTTGGGGCTTGCCATCTCGCAGGCACTTGCGAACCGCATGGGTGGCACTATCACGGTTACCAGTGTGGTTGGGCAAGGATCATCGTTCGTTCTGAATTTGAGCCTGCCGGTGGAAGCCACCGACAGCGACAGTGAAAAACACTATCAGGAAAACATCATTTACCTCGATATGCAGGCCAATGCAAAAACCCTACCTATCCTGCTGGTCGAAGATTACGAACCGAACGTACTCGTGGCCACCATGATATTCAAGAATTTCGGCTATCGTTACGAAGTGGCGCATAACGGGCAGGAAGCGATAGAACAGTTCGCGCCCGGCAAATATTCTATTGTCCTAATGGATGTGGAAATGCCGGTGATGGATGGTTATGAGACCACGCGCCATATCCGTGGCTTTGAAAAAACGAAAGGCTCATCGCCGGTGGCAATCATTGCCATGACCGCACATGCCATGAAAGGCGACCGCGAGAAATGTATCGCGGCGGGCATGGATGATTACATCGCCAAGCCGTTTAACCCTCACCAGTTACAGGACATATTGGTCAAGCATCTGGGGGAAAACGGCAGCCCGAAAGCAGCAGCCTGAAATTGACCAAATCTATGACCTTACCTTCCGAGAATATCAAATTCCTTGAAAACCTTGCCTACCGCTCCGCCCATTGGGCGGGCAGTCCATGGGCTTATCTCATGGCTGTTGGATTCACTTTGATATGGCTGGCCTCTGGCCCGTTTCTGTATTTTTCAAATGACTGGGAATTGATAATGAGGGTTGCCGGCGGCACGGTTACCTTCATCATGGTGTTCCTGATTCAGCGTTCGCAGAACAAAGACTCTCTGGCGATGCAGATCAAGCTGAATGAGATCATCGCAGCCTTGCACGGCGCTAACAATCGTATGATTAGCATCGAAGATTTAAGCGAAGGTGAAATCAATTCCTTACAAAAAGATTATCAGAGTCTGGCGACCCATATCCATAAAGACGGCGAAACATCCACCCATGCCGTTTCTATAGAAGATGTGGTTAAACTGGAAGAAAAGGCGATGTCTGAGAGTTAATGCCTTACGCCCCCCTTACGCCTAATCTCCTTTGTCCTGCGTACTGTTTATAAACTCTCCGCTAGGGTGTTCTTACATCAATTCCAACAACGGAGAATATTATGAATAAGTTATACACGACTACACTAGCCATTGCAGCCCTGACCTTTCTGGCCGCATGTGGTGATGCGCAGGGCGAACGCGCACTCAGCGGCGCTGGCATTGGTGCCGGTGTCGGTGCCGTAGGCGGCGCTGTTCTAGGCGGTGATCCAGTAACGGGTGCCGTGGTAGGCGGCGCTCTCGGTGCTGCTGCCGGAGGACTCACCAAGAAAAAAGATATCGATCTCGGCAAGCCGATTTGGAAGTAGGAGGCATTATGACCCAATCACCATTTACAATCTCAGCACTGGTTGCCGCCATTGTGGCTACAGTGTCTATCGCCCCTGCGCGGGCAAATGACGCTTTGCCGCCAGTCCAGCAGCAAGGAAATATCTCCTATCTGTCCGGTGGTATCGGCAAAGAAGAAACCGATGCTCTGGAAGCCGTGAAACGAAACTATAACCTTCGCATCACAAGCGCGGATAAGACCGGCCACTATTCCGGCGATATTCACATTGTGATTACCGACCAGCAAAACAATATACAGCTCGATACTAACGGAGGGCCGCTCTTTTATGCCAACCTGCCAAACGGGCGCTATGTTGTAGAAGGAATCAACGACGGACTAAGCAAAAAACAGGCGATCACTATTGCTGACCAGAAGCCGGTTTCTGTCAGGTTCAATTAACTTAAGAATAGTGCCAACATATATATCTATTTAGGAGAATAACGATGTTAAATTATATGATTACTTTTTTTATTCTGGCGGTATGCGCCAGCATTCTGGGATTTGGTGGCCTCGCCGCTGACTTCGCCGAAATCGCCAGGTTTCTGGCGGCAGTATTTGTAATACTCTTTGTTGTCAGTCTGGTTTACAGCATGGTTACAGGCCGCAAGACAAATCTACCACTTTAATGCTGTGGGCTAAGCTGCCTGCGCCGACGTGACGGGTATCACTTCCATGCGATAACCGATGCCCGCTTCCGTGATGATAAAGGCAGGCATTTTGGGATTTTTTTCAATCTTTTCCCGAATCTGCCCGATATAGACGCGCAGATAAGTGGTATCGTCACCGTGGGCAGCACCCCAAACGGCCTTGAGAATTTCTTTGTGGGTAAGCATTTTTCCACGGTTAACCATAAAATACCGAAGCAGGTCATATTCCTTGGGAGTGAACGCAACTTGCTTGTCATTCAGAAACGTCTCATGCCGCACTAAGTCCATGCGGAGCGCACCATTACGCAATTCCGGCTCGCCAGCCTCACGCACCGCACTAGTGCGTAGTGCAGCATTAATACGCGCCAGCAGCACCTCGACGTTGAAGGGCTTGGTTACATAATCATTCGCACCCATATTGAGCGCGATGGTGATTTCTTCATCGTCTGCGCGTGCGGATAGCACAATAATCGGTACCTGCGACCACTCGCGAATGGCAGTGACCACTTCCTTGCCGTCCATATCCGGCAGGCCGAGATCGAGCAAAATCAGGTCGGGCTTGATGGAGGCGCACATGCGTATCGCCTGCTTACCGGAGCTACTCTCGGCAATCTTGAAATTTTCAACATCGAGAAGAATGCCAAGCATTTTCTGAATCTGGGGTTCATCTTCCACCACCAGAATGGTGTTTTTCTTTTCATGCATATGGGGATTTAAAAACCTAAAGCGGTTCACCTGATTTAATCAAGGCTGCGCCTACAGTAGGCTTATATTACGGCGGTGTCCACTTATCCTTATTTGGGACGAGTGGCGCTTTTGTCGGGGAGTACACCAGCTTTAGTACACTGCGTGATGGATATGGAAATATTGTTATTAATCAGCCATATAGATGCAATGCCACAATTTTGTGGAAACACCGCAAACGGCTTATGGCCTTTACCTGACGTTATAATTTCAGGGGATTGAAATCCGTGTGGTCATCATAGAAATCGACATGTTCTACTTCCTTGAGCTTTGCCGATATTTTTAGCGTTACAGGCAACATGACAATTTCCACGCATATCTTGACCACACTTCCCATCAGGATGCTTTTTATCAGCATATCCGCAGGCAAGATGTTCCAGAGGCCGAACGCATAGAAAAATGCCGTATTTACAAACTGTCCGCTTAAGGTCGACATCACGAAACGAACAGCGATGTATTTGCCTTTCGTCCAGACCTTCATTTTCGCCAACACATAGTTATTGACGATCTCGCCGATGAAGGTGGCCATCGTGCCGAATAACACAAGCCTCGGAGCGCTCGAAAGAACATCGACAAACGATTGGTCGTTAGCCATCGAGACCGAGGGGGGATAATATACGGTAAACTGGAAAAAAATGGTCGCCGCCACCTGAGCAATGATCGTGTACCACAGCACGCGCCGTGCGAGGGCGTATCCATAAATTTCAGTGATAATGTCAGAAAAAATATAAAGAAACGGAAAGAAATAAATGGTGATGGACAAAGGAACGCCAAACACGTCCACCAGCTTTCCTGCGGTGGGGATGCAGATCACCCCGAAAAAGATATTCACTATCAGGATGAGATTTAGATAACGATAGTTATTCATGCCGTTCCCATTAACGAATGCAAATTACGCAACCATTTAGCATTGGAATCTGCTTATGTCTATGTAGATAAGCTATTAAATGGGGTCTATATCTTTAAAAACGGGATTATGCGGTGGCATCCTTCATGGCGGCCATGAGTTGCTGCTCGAAATCATGAAGCGCCCCATACTTCTCTTCCATTTCTTTCTGCACTTTCAGGGGCGGTTCTTGTCCTTCGCCATAATGAAGGATAGTGCCGAAAGCACTGAGGTCATATGTGCCTGACGCCTGTGCATCCAGAAATGCGTCGTATTTTTCGAAAGCAATGGCTGCATAGGCATATTGTGGGTTTCCGGACGCGTCCCGCCCCTTCACCAGTACCAGTATACCCGGCATAAGGCCGTTATCGTGATCTTCCGCCATCTGCCTTTTTGATCTTTTCTTCCATGATGATGTTATCGGCAAATAAGGACGTAACGGCAAGAAAATAAAAAATGCCCGAAACTGTCATCTTTTTGTCGTTGTGCTGCATGCCTTGTGCAATCTGCAATCCGGCCGCCACTGCCGAGCTGGTCAGCGAGACGAACCGGTTTGCGAATATTTTTCGAAGCGGGCTGCTTACGTCCTTTACATCTTTGCCCTCTTTAAGGGCAAGTTTCTCTCGCCTATCCTGATCACTTATGCCGGCAATGTCTATTGCTTTGGTCGCGATTTTCCATACGCCCTCCATCACCTCGGTTTTCCTGGCGCTATTGAGGCCGGCAGCAAATTTCATAATGTCAGTGATGAATGTTGAAGAACGGTTGAAGAACAGCGTGTTTTCCTGTGGATGGAGTATGGAGTGCGTCATCTGTCCGGGTATCGATGCATTGGGAAGCGCATCATCCCGCTCCGGCATCAATAACGAGGCGATGTTTATACCTGCGGATCCAAAACCCGAAGCGGTTCGCCAATAGTTCTTACTGGAGATACCGGAAAGACCCGTAAGCAGAAAGCTCGTAATGCCGAACCCATACGCGGCCTTACGCAAAAGCTTGTTTGTAAATCCCAGCGGAATGGATTCGCTTTGAGAAAAAACTACAGGTGTCTGCTTCGTATGCGTATTCTCATCAACAGTGCCGTCATGTGGCGCTGTCGATACGGAAGGATTGTTGGCAAACCCCAGAGGAGTTACCTCACTTCTGGAGAAAACGATAGGAGGCTGGGCGGTCGTGGATTGCATCAAGGTCATACTATTTTGTAACATGAAAAGTTAATGGGGGAAATATTCTTCCGGATGTTATGGCATTAGATACTGCATTTTTATATAATATATTGTAATATAACATTTTTATTTAATTAAGAAACAGGGTGCGCTAACTTTTCTGTCAAATTAGCCCGATATTACCGCAGCTAAGCACTGACCTTTTTCAGCGATTTTTTGTGCTGAGCAATATTCAACCGCACACGTACTGTCAAAAATCCTTGTGCTTGCGTCTGATTGAATCAGCTGATACGCATTATATGGTTAATATTATTTAATACGATTGCGCAATACCAGACGGCCTTAGAGAAAAAATTTCTCATAGTAGAAACCTTAATCTATGGAATCATTGCCATGACCAATCCCGAACAAGCACCCTATGATCCGCAAGCGCTGGCCATGCCGCGTGAATTTTTTTTCCAGAATGGTCTTCGTGTAATCACCTTATCCACGCCCACTAAAAAAACCTCTCGCATGAGCATCAGCTTTAAAAGTGGTTCGCGTGACGATCCACCGGGTCACGAAGGAATTGCACATTTCCTTGAACATCTTATGTTCGCCGGCAGTTTGCTGAACCGTGGCAGCCCTGCCATGCCAGCCAAGACCAGCATTATGCAGAAATTCAGGAAATGGGGCGGCGGTGTGAATGCCTCTACCAACAATACGGAGACAAGCTTCTTCTTCCAGTCCGATGGCCAAAGCGTGCTAAATACCAACTTGGCCGATGCGGCCGATGTGCTTCTTGATATCGTACAGCATCCGCGCATCAAGGAGGAGGAGGTGGACCGGGAACGCCGCGTCATTAAAACCGAACTCGCCACCGACGATGATCCCGCAGGCACTTTGATGCATGCTGCCTTCTATCAGTCCGCGTACCCTAATGGCGGATTAGGCCACCCTATTATCGGCACTCCGGAAAGCCTCGACCGCACTACTTCCAAAGATTTACGCAAATTCTGGCACGACCACTATATTCCGTCCAATGCAACCATCTGCATACAGGGGCAGGAAACAGATGAGGAATTGTTGAAAATCGTGACAGACAGGCTGACCGTCCTTGGCGCATCACACCGTGAACATTATGCGCCCGACCATCCGCCCATGGATTTTACTCCCGGCGATGTCCGCGTGCCTTTCGACCAAACCGGCAAGCTTTCCTATCACTTTTTATGGCAGGCAGGCACTATGGACGAAAAACCCAATACCAAAGAAGTCAGGGTTATACAGGCACTGCAAAATATTTTGCATGTGCAGCTAGGCATTAAAATCCGTGACCATGAACGCCTGACCTATGGATCAGCGTGTTTTCCAGACCCGGTTACCGATGCGCTTAATATCCGCTTCGAATCAGAGCAGCCACCAGAAAAACTGATTGGTTCATTTGCTGAGTTCATGGCCAATATAGATCATTACCTTACAGAACAAGCCCTGCAGGATTACAAGGATGGACTGGCGGTCCAGTACATCAAGTTTGCCGAAGACCCAAGAAATATGGCCTTCAGGAATCTGGAAAAGGTCGCCGAGGGCGAGCCTGTTTACCGTCTTGATGCTTTTGCGAAGCTGACCAGCGACATCACGATCGAAGAAGTGCGTGAAATGGCCACGCGGATATTTGGCAAGCCGTTTGCCATGGCTGTCGTCGGCAAACCAGAACTTCTTGAGCAGGTGCCGACTAAAGCGGAGATTGAGGAGACCATGAACCTCTTACCTAATGACAAGCCTGTCGCGGGCGCATTCGCCTTTGAATTGGAGCCATATGACCCATGCCATGGAGAAACCGAGCCGAGAAGAAACCCAATCCATCACCGCCAAAGCATCGCGATGTAGGATGCTGCTGCGGGTAATGTTGATCCGTTTGGTTTGCCGCCCACAGGTTTCTTAACCTGATAATCTGTAATCAACGGCCGGGAAGTGATCTATCTGCGGTGCTGATTTTTGCTGAAGATAACTGCATAGTACGATAGTCAACAACCGCGGGAGTAATAAGCTGAACATTTCCTAGCTGCTCGAGTTTATCTACATCCATGCGTTGCTTGATTTCTTCAGTGCTGAGCAGCTGGTCACGATTACGGATACCACCCGTAATAGCGTCTGGTTCATTTACATGTGCCACCATACCAATACGCACATCCTGATCGGCCGTAATATGATAATTTCCGCCCGTAAGCCCCATATCGCCATACCAGGTGAAACGGTTGACGCGCTGGCCGGGTACCAGCCTGATGTTAGCTTTATACCCACTGGCAGTAGTGATTTTTATCTGGGCGGGCATATCACTCTCAGGAGCGATAATTTCGAAACTTACCTTATAGATGCCTTTATTATCCGGCAGCGTGAATGTATGCCCCTTGCGCGCTTCGCCCATTTGCATCGGATTGGCATAAATAATCTGTGGATTATCATTCATTCCAATGCCTAATGTACGATTATAAAGCATGTTCTGGGCAACTAGTTCGGCCATTGCCGGATCTGGCACACCAAAACCTACATCTTCGTAAAACGCCATGTCGTTTCCTTCCCGCACCGCACCCGCAGTCTGCGACATTCTGTGACGGTTACCAGAAAAGGCCAACGCATAATGGTATTGATCCATCGTGAGTTGTGGGTATTCTTTAATCAGGGCAAAATCATTGCCTGCAATGCTTGGGCTTGCATAGGAACTGCCTCCTTCATCAGCTGCTCTTTCTGTCATTTTACCAGTTTCACGGTCTATGTCCGGCACTTCTTCAGGCACAAAGCCTAGCATAAAAGGAAACGGGTGATTGCCCGGCGAAGTATTAATGCCCGATACCCTTCCTTCTCCGGACCTGTAATCACTGGCATAACCAATCTGGAAAGAGTGCCGCGGCAAATGCATAATGGCGCTTGAATATTGCGTGCCTCCCAAGTCAGCTTCCCTGCCGTCATTACCACATGCACAGAAATAAGGCTGGGTGGTGCGGAAAAATAAATCCCTTTCTGCAGATTCGTCACGGCTTCCTATCGACGAAGAAGCATTAGACACCACACTGTTACTGAGTACATAATGCTGCTCTGTTGAAGTCATCATGCGCTCAACCTCTGCATTGCGCGCAGGCACAAAATAACTCTGATACAGGAAAGGCGTTGAAACAGAACGGCTAGCAAGTGAATGCATGTGCGACAGGCCGTGATCTATTTCCACATCCTCTTCACCTGTTGCAACTCGCGCAGCGACGTCAAATATGCGTGCAGCCGCCATTCCGTGATTGATATCCCCATAGGGATTCTCTACATGATGTCCGCTGATGGCAATATCCGGTTTGCCGAAAGGGTTATGATAGCGATGTTTAAAGATAGCCTGATCCCACTCGTCATCGACAATAGGAACAGGTGAAAAAGCAGGATTGATAATATTTTGGTAGGGTTGCGCTCTCCGGTTCAGCGCGGTCATTTCCCGACCGGCTAACCCACCCAGTGCCGTAGTTGCCAATAGCAAGACGCCCACTGTAGCACGTTTGCGTATAGTGCGCTTTTGGTCATGTGTTTCTTTATGTATCTTTTGTTTCAACGCATCACCAAGAGCCTGCAACTCCGCCAATTTCTGGTATTGCGCTTCAATACCACGCTCGACATCTGCGTCATCTATCTTAGAGGTTGCAATATTTTCTGCCAAATTCTGCACATCAAGAATCCTGGCTAAAACAGGATCGATCTTCGGCGTGCCTTCTTTTTCTTCAGTCATGCGGCTGTCCGCAAGTGACGGCTTAAGATAAGACTCAACCATGCTGTACACCTGTTGCCGCTGACTCAGCATATGCGTACGTTCGGTTAGAAGAGTCAGGCGTGTGCGCTGGTGTTCTTTTATCATGGCTTCCAGCTTCCTGGATACCATATTGCCTGATTTCCTTATTTCCTCCAGCAGCACTTCAATCTGCTTTTCCATCGGTGGGCGCAGATTATTGCGTATGTTGCGTTTTAAAACCTCCAGATCAATAAATTGCTCGAGTATTGGCTGTAACAACGGGTCAGGCGAAGCTTGCAGGAATGTGTCTGCATCTTTGTCATATACCGGTTTGCCAAACAGTGTGGTTTGAATCTCGCGGTCATGGAGGTCACGGACATCCGCAGCCCCCATGATTCCGTAATCAATTTCGATATTTTGTAATTCTTCCTGTATCTTATGATTATCCAGATCGCGCTTGGCTCTTTTCCGGAGATCTTTAAGCTTTGCTGATCCGGTAATATAGCTGACACCCGGAATAGCACTCAGCCCCGGAAGCGGAGTAAAGAAAACAGCTTCAATTTTCTCCCTGATACCCATTGCAGGCCTGCCTGACTCTTAAAAGCGGCTTTATTATGCTTGTACGATGATACAAGATTTATGTTAAAATATTTAAACTTTTGTATGAGGGCAATACATCATCCCACCCATGGCATAACCCATTGAATAATTTATTATATAGGATTATTCTGAAGCCACGGGCTCAGATAAAAGCTGTCTCTTTTTGGGATTCCACTATTTGGTGAGTAAGTAACTTCAGGCACTCAACCGCTATTTTTCGGGCGGCATCCGGACGCCCACAGCACAGTGCAGCTTCTTTCATTGCTTGCAGGCGTTTAGGATTAGCAAAAAGCCTGTCCAGTTCTGAACCAATGGTCTCCAGATGAAATGGTTTTATAGCGCATCCGTTCTGCAATAGGAAATCACTGTTTCGTTCTTCCTGTCCTGGAATTGGATTAACAACCAGTAGCGGGCAACCTCGCGCCAAAGCTTCAGAGGTCGTGAGGCCTCCCGGCTTGCTCACTAATATATCTGCTGCCGCCATCAATTCATCAATCTCACGGGTAAATCCGATAATACGGCATGGATGGCGTAACTGTAAGCTAACCGTTTCCAGTTGTTGTTTCAGCCGTTCGTTTTTCCCTGTTACTACACATATCTGTACCGGTGTGTTTATATGCTGCAGGGAGCGGTAAATCTCTTCAACATCCCCAAAACCGAAGCCACCTGCCATCTGCAAGATAAGCGGCAGATCATTGCGAAAGCCATGTTTACGCAGACAATCTGCGTGTTGTTTTGGCTGAGCGAAAACAGGGTCAATTGGAATGCCGCTGACATGCACGCAATCCGACTGGATACCCATAGAAATAAGGTAATCGCGTGCCTCAGGCACGGCAACGAAATAAGCATCGCATGGGCTGTTAATCCATAGACCCTGCACATCGAAATCGGTAACTACTGTCACCTGCGGATATGCGACCGGATTGCGTTTATCCTGACGTAAATGTGCAACCAGCTCCGGCGGAAGAAAATGAGTGCTGATTACAAGGTTCCATGGTTCACGTAGTAAACGAGTCAATTGTTTGAAATTAGCGCGCTGGAAAGTGACTCGTGTGTTTTTACCAATGCCTTTCTGGTCAGGATTGTCCAGCATATCATACAATTTTCCAACCAAATGTGGTGCGCGCTTCACCATTTGAAAATAACCATCTACATAGGCCTTGCGAAATACCGGATTGGTTAACCCCAGAACATCAACATGAGCCACTCTTGCATCCGGAAGCAGTTGTTCTAGTGCTGATTTGATAGCTTCTGCTGCACGCATATGTCCTGCGCCTACCGATGCTGACAGGATAAGGATATGTGGCGCAGCAATCAGCACATCATGCATATTCAGGCTCCTTTTCCTTCTCCTCATATTCGGCAATCTCTTCGTTTAACCTTGTATATGAAAAGACCATTTCCTCCTGTAGCTGGTGTTGGTCAGTGACCCATTGCACGATTTCGAGCCGACCATCAAACCATTCCACCAGCGCTGTGCAGCTTTCGACCCAATCGCCGTCATTGCAATACAGAATAGCGCCTATCTTTTTGATTTCCGCTTGATGAATATGACCGCAGACCACACCATCGACCTGCCGGCGGTCGGCAACATCCGCAAGATAGTACTCAAAATCACTGATAATCTGCACGGCCTGCTTCACTTGATGTTTTACCATCGCGGAAAGCGACCAGTAGGAAAGTCCCATCTTCCTGCGGATGTGATTGAGCCAGCGATTAAGTGTCAGCAACTTCATATAGATATAATCACCAACATGCGTCAGCCAGCGCGCATATTTAATTACACCGTCGAACTCATCGCCGTGCATGACCAGCAGGCGTTTTCCATCTGCCGTCGTGTGAATATCATCGCGCAGTAATTTAATATCGCCCAGTTGCAGCCCTACATACGGGCGCAGGAACTCATCGTGATTGCCGGGAATGAAAATAACTTCGGAACCTTTACGGGCTTTGCGCAATATTTTCTGTATGACGGTGCTGTGTGAACTCGGCCAGTACCATTGGCGCCTCAGGCTCCAGCCATCAATAATATCGCCTACAAGATATATTTTTTCTGCGTCATAACAGCGAAGAAAATCGAGGAGGAGTTTGGCTTTGCAGTCACGGGTTCCCAGATGGATATCTGATAGCCAGATAGTCCGGCACTTAATCGATGTGTTGTCATCTTCCATGCGCAAGAACCATATGTTCCTTGGCCGTGATCATTACACATGCAATGTATTATGCACAAAAACGCTGATTTTTCAAATAATTTGATTTACAGGCCGCATCTCAAAGCTAAAGATGGCTCAAATTTGCTAATCTTTGGCTGAGAACACTATCCCATTAGTTGTTATAAATTATTATAATATGTTGTAGTAGCTTGTTTTTAAGCCTCGAAACCTAAAGGCCGAAGGCTTAAACCACGCCCCCGAAACCAACGCCAGAGCCAGTTTCCAAAATTAATATCCCCATTCTCTGATGTTACTGAATATTGTGCCTATAAAATACAGACATAGCTGCAATACAACCTTGCGAAAGAATTGGGTTTTTCTAGCAGAGCCGCTCTAGGCTTGCCATTTCACCAATTCAATTGTATCCCTTATATGAATATAAAGTTGCCAGCCGGATCAACCGGCGGCTTATGCGAGGGGATAAATATGGCTGATCCAAAAATTTTGGAGTTTGCAGCGCAAGAGCCTGCACCTGCATCTAAAAATCCTGAACTCGAACGCATCGGAAATTATTTCGATGGCAGCATTGCGCATCGCTTTAACGGCTTTGGGAAACGCAATGATCACACAGCCTATTACGACAGGCGTATCTACCCTGAGTCCGACCGTACCCGTGCCTGCGTTTCGGTCGAATGGGTCGCGTTTTCTGAAATCGCACAGGACGCAGACATGGTTTATGTTCCGTGCGGCATTTCTTCCGGCCTGCGAGCGCACGAACTGCTCCACCAGCAAAACATCTCGCATAAAACAACAGGCGGCGAGCTGGCCGTAACTACGTATAAGGCAGAAGAGCATCTCGGCCCGAAAAGGCATAACGAAATGGTGATGGCGCCGAACAGAACCGATAATCTGCGCCGCGCCCGAATCACTGGCCGTACACAACCTGATAAAATGATCATCGCACCCGTGGTGCGGGAAGGTGCAGTGCGCGAATTGACCCGCACCGGCGCCTTCACACGCTGGCAGCGCTATGAAGAAGAAGACTTCATGGCCTTCTGGTATCCCACGATCGACAAATGCAAAGGCATGGTGCTGGATGGTGACTGGAATTATTCGCGCAACTCCATCTGGGAAATGATGCGCGGCGTGCTAATCCAATCTGGTCAGATTCCGTCGCGGCCCAATGCCGACATGGACGTGCTTGATCTAGAGGGCCAACCGGTAACGCTGCGTGCGCGCGCGGAAAAGACAGCCGAAATGCTGAAATACCAGTTTGGCAAGGGCTTTGAACCGCGCGAAGCGGCAACGGCATTGGCCCAGATTTTTACGATTGACGACGAAATACGCGCCTGCACCATCCCTCCCCAAGGTGTAAGCCTGCATCCTGTGCTAAAGTTTCGTCCGCCTGAAGAGCTTGCAGCCATGGACAGGCTGAAGGCTGAGCTAAAGCCCATTCTCCTGGCGCATTGCGCACAGTATATGCGGCTCGATGACCTGCCTGCCGAATATCATGAAGCTGCTAAATCCCCACTAACCGAACTGCCAAATGATCTTCGTGAAGCCTACAAGACGTTTGCCGATGATATTTCGGCCCGCGCGCTCGACATGCTATCAGTGCAGCCCTCACGCCCACTCATGGCAAAGCTCGCGCAGAGCGATCCCTCACCACAGCGGTTGTTTGACAGCCACGAGCGTTTCTTTGAAAAGCGCTCCCAGGCAATGATGTTCGAAGATGACCTCTACGGCAAACTTTCGCAATGGGAACAGATAGCGCTTCCCTTCGCCATTGGCGCAACTGAGACCGGCATTTATCCCAGCGCTGAACCCATGGCAACGATGGTGTTCACCGATCTTAAGCGTGGCACGGAAGGCTTCAAGCGCGCGCAGGCAGCCGGTGTGCAGGACATGAATGAAACCGCCGGCGCACTAGGCCGTGATATCGCCGAGGTCATATCGGTTAATTCGAAAGCCACCGAGGAACTCAAGGCAAAGCTCAAAAGCGAAAACCCAGGCGAGGTAGTTGTCAATACGCTTAGCTTCCTGCGTATTGCCGATGCTATCGAGCATTTCCGCAAGATGGGTGAGCCTGATTATCGACCCAACCGTTTCGTGGCCGCCCCCGGCGCATCAGAAACCAGCCCGCAAATGCGGCTTGCGCTGCAGATGAAATTCCTGGACCGCAACGTTGACCGCGCGGTCTTTCAGGAGGGATGGGAACATTCAAATGATCTGGTGCAGCTGCGTGTCCGCGCCCGCCTGATACAGGCAGGGCTTGTCGAACGGCCTGCCGGTGAGCAATCGACGTTGCGCGTAGTCAGCGCTTCGGATACCGCGACACCTGAAACGCTTCTCGATGACATCAAGTTGCTGACCAAAGAAGTCAAGCGCGCCGCCGCTGCCGATGTGCGTGTACCCGAGCAAGCCCTTGCCCTTGCCCGCCTTGTCACTCTGCATGAACTTCTGGTGGATCCCACGCTGCAAAACAGCGGTGGCAAGCAGAGCCGTGAGCTTGTTAGCCCCCTGACCGCCGATGAATCGCTGACCTGCTACAACCGTGAGGAAGCGAAAGCTGTCACAACCGAAGCCAAGGCGCTTCTGGTTGACAAGGCTGCTCTGTGGATGCCGCGCGAACGCCTCTACGCTGATCCAGTTGCAAATGATGATACCGACAGGGCGGCGGCGAAAATCGTGCAGAACCGCCGGATGGAGGATTACATCAAGGCACAGGATCGCCTGCGGGGGGAACAGGGGTTGGCAAAGCAGCGCACCGTCCGTGACGAAATACATGTCGATTCACGCGGGGCGCAAAGATGACCCAGCCAGCTGCAATGTCCAACCAGTTTGACCTGGCCGCGCTTGATGCGCTTTTGGGCCACCGGGGGTATGTTGCGGCACTCGAACGTCATCCATCGACAGGACAAGTACACTATGCCTCGCTCAGCCGTGACAGTTTTGATAATGGCACGCGCGCACGGGTGACAGCAAGTTATGCGCTTGGCTTTCCCGGACGTGGCCGCCGCCTCTTTACCTTGCTAACGCTGGATTTTCGGGTTCAGGATGGCGTGGCCACCGTGATTTGCGCAAGACGCCTGGGACGGCTTGTGTCCGCGGCATCACTACCGGAATCCCTTATGGCGCTAGCCCGGCCGCTGGCGGAGGCGCACCTGCCTGACCGCTCGCTGTTAGCGCATTTTCTGCCCCCGGAATTGCTTGATATATTAGAACACGATCTTTGTGCGGCCGATTTTCCCGATGATGGCGTTGACCGCGAAGAAAAACTGCCCGAGGCACTCTGGGACCGGCCTTCTGTTTTGCATGATGGCCAAATTAATTCTGAAGCGCTCGCGATTACACTCAATCTTGTGGTGGGTGAACGCGCTGAGCTGGTTGATGTCAATCCAGCCAACGGTGATTACCGCGTATTTCACCTTGGCATTGCGCCCACGCCGTCAGGTGGCAAAACCCTGATTTTCGAACTGCACCGTCAAGGTAATAGTCCTGAGCGTCGGATTTTCAATGTGCTTTCGCTGACGATCGGCCACGCTGATGCCCTCGGCTTGTGTCCTGTTGAAGCCTTTACCTGCAATGCAGGACTTTCTGCAACTGACCTGCCGCATCTACTACCCATACTCGCCAAAATAGCAGCAGCCCTTCAAGAAAGAAAGCGCCCTGATGATGCGCTGATACTGCCTTTATTGTCCAAACCTGCACAAGCCATGTGGACCAAGTCGCTGGTGGAAGGAGGTCTGGCATGAGCGATTTCGGCTGGCAGCGTCGCGGTTTCCTGAGCCTTGTCGGACTTGATAATCCAGCCAGCGCGGATGGCATTACACGTCCTGTACAGTTGGCCGAAGCGGCGATTGACCCGCGCACCGGCGGCGCCGTGGCAGTAACAACCAATGCCACACTGGATGGCAAGGATGGCGTTACACGTATCAGAACCTATTATTGGCGCATGCTGCCGTCCGGTGAGCAGTTATCGGAAAAATTATTCGACATTGAATTTGAACCGGCGGAATCGACAGGGCTTGCGGCCGATGGCCACACAGTCAAGACGCCAACGCTGATCCCGCGTTCGGTCTGGGTACTTGGCCGAAAATTGTATGATGCAGCGGATGATGGCGATCTTGTAAATGACGGTGATCTTGCGCATGAAGATCATCGCCAAAGCACCGCCCATGGAGTGATGCATAATCTCTCCCGAGTAATGATGGCAGTAGGTGAAGTAAACCGCCAGATACGCGACGGCAAGCTTCCCGAAGTCGCCAAGATAGTCGAGGAATGCGCCCTGCACGATGCGATTGGCGAACGGCTGGTGATTACCGGCCAGTCGCCCAGAGGCGGATTTGACTTTGATGCGGCTGATGCCAGCGGAGCCAAGGTCAACGGCACGCTCACAGTGCCGTCTGCCGTGGCGCTGGCACTGATGGGTTTTGGCGTCAACACACTCGATGAACATCAGAGATTGCGCCCTGAAATCCAGATGCAAGCCGCCGATCCGAAAACCGGCACGGTCTTTACAACGGAAGCGCGTATCAGCGAAGGTGACAATCCAAAAGTTTCAACGGCAATCGCACCCACGTCGCTGTTTGGAAGCAAGCCTGCGAATGCGATTCCCCGCCTTACCAATGTTGCATGGAAAACTGACAGCGCCGGGCGCTCCACACTCGAAGAACTCAACCTGCTCGGTGAGGACCTTACGGGCGAAGACCAACTGACGCGGATGCGGGCGCTGGGAACAACCAACCGTATTTTGCATGATTTGCGCAACCGCAAATATCCGTCTTCTATGGATCATCTGGTTGAGTATGACCTTTACGATCTGGTTTATCAATTCGAGCCTCCGCCGCCGCTGTCTGAAGGCGGAAGGCTCACGATGATTTCTGTCGGCGGTAACAATATGGAAGAAATCGCCGAAGGTTTCGGCGAAGCGATTGGTGGCAATTCCAAAGTCGTCTATCATGAGGGACTCGATAAAGATGGCAAGGTTGACCGTGTCGGCGTTATTGTCGATCTCGGCCTGCACCTAAGTCCTAAGGACGAGGCGAATATCTCGGCTGCGCCCGATGTCGTCGAACATCTCAAGCACTGCAAAGACATACTGATTACCCATCGGCACCTTGACCATACGGACGGGCTTTTCGCCTACATCCAGTATGGTTACCTGAAGGGCAAAGTGGTGCATGCTACGCCTGAAGTAATCCGTGCGCTACGCGACAAGTTGCGCACCTATCCCAGCATCCATCAGGATGACCTGCCGACCTTTTCGCCGCTCAAGGGCGAAGGTTGGCTACACATCAAGGACAAGGAGGGCAAGGCGCGGATTTCGGTGGATTATGCCCGCAATGCTACGCCGCACTCGGCTCGCTGCACACCATTTTGTATGCATGGACATTACGATGGAAAATGGATCGGTTCCTATCTCAACCATGGCGACTCCCGTTATGGCCGCCACAACAGCGAAGATTACAGCGGCCCGCCAGTTGACACGGATCATTTGAATAAGGAATTTTTTACGGGTAGTAACCGCCGCCTTTTGGCAGAAATCCCGGATATTGATCCAAAGATTGCCGACCGCGGCCCAACCTATTTCGACATGGATATTACTTCGATCCTGCGGCAGGGATGGGCGCCGACGGAAGGCGAGGTTGAGGAAAATCTGGTTGAAGTCTCTAATTGGTTTAAAGAAAAAGGCATGCTACTGGCCATGATTTCAACCAATGACAATCGTTTTGAAACAGCATTGCGAGTGGCTACACGTGCTGACCGTGACTTAACCGAATTTGGCACTAATCTGGAAAAAACCACTACAACTGCCAATGTCCTTGGTGTCAACGACCTGCGTCATGAGCCAGGGCCACGCAACAATATACAGTTGTATCTTGACCAGTATTTCGAGGAATGTGTCCAGAAGGAAATCGATACGCTTGAAGCCCGTAAGGAAACAGCGCGCGGGCGTGAAAAAGCCGAGATTGAGGGAAGGATAGAGGTTGAAAAAGAACGTCT
Source organism: Alphaproteobacteria bacterium (assembly GCA_020049775.1). Classification (GTDB taxonomy): domain Bacteria; phylum Pseudomonadota; class Alphaproteobacteria; order Rickettsiales; family SXRF01; genus JAGVKI01. The sequence goes on from JAGVLO010000014.1 coordinate 29,362, forward strand.
GAAGACTTTCCAGAAACTTAAGGCTATGCCCCACAAATTCGCCCGCTATCAGGCGCGCGATGTAATGGAAGCAGAGTTACAGGATCGTTTTGACGAGAAAGTGACGCTCGGGTCCGTACGCGTCGGGCGTACTTCCAAAACCTCGCGCTGGATTATGAACAGGCCTGACCATGACTGGCGGCGGCTTGTACTTTTGACCGGAACGCAGGGTACCAATGTCGAAGTTGACGCGGCTCTGTCTGCGCTGTCTGAAGGCCGCAGCCTGATGGACGGCAACCCAAGCAGCAGCCATACAGCCCGCCCTGTCGATCCCAAAAACAATGTGGTTGCTATTTCCCAGACCGCAATTCCAGGCAACGACCAGAAGCAGGCCGAGATGGTGCGCAAACTTACCTCGCGCGGGTTTACCGTAGTACAAGCACTCCATGACGGATTCCAGATTCACAATATCGATGAAGGCCGCCGCAAAGAAATCACAAAGTCACTCAAGAAGCTTGGCAAATCATTCAAGGTTGAAGAAGACGGCTCGCTGGTGGTAACCGGCATGCCTATTCACGCTGGCGGCCACGGCCATCAGAATGATTGCAACGCCTGGATCAACATGGTGAAAGCTGACGTCACCGCAGCACAGCACACGTCTGACCCGCAGGGTGGCCAGCGCCTCGCAGAATTGTGTACCGCCTCAGGCCAGCGCTACATGGACAGGGTTGTACCCAATTTCGAAGGCCTTTCAATTAAGGCAGGTGATAGTAAAGAATCGACCGATATTCACTCCGTCGGTAGGACGGTAGCGTCAGTCATTCGCATTCACACCATACGCCAGCAGAGAAAATATTATGGCGGCCATATGGAAGCCAGGCGGCTTGTACGTCAGGATGCCGAAGGCGGATTCCGTTCTGACGGCCTGCGTGCCACCGCACGTGCTGATGGTGTATATGAAACAGCATTTGCTACGGTCGATGCCGAACAGACCGTCAAGGCGTTAGCTGCGCGCACACCTACCCGCCCAGAACCGGTACCGGAAAACCGCATGTTGCCACCACCAGAACGTCTTGACCGCGGCCCCATCCTTCCTGGCCACGAACATCGCCACCGTCTTTTCTCACAATCCCAGCGGCAGTCTGCCGCTTTTGCAAGGACGTAAGCCATGGTTAGCAGATCCGCCGCCGCCCTCTCAAACGACCCTACGCCCGATCAAACCAAGCCGGCTTCAGATCATTGGCTGCGCAAGCAATTCGATTGGGATAATATTGAACACCTGATTAAGACTGGCCGCATACTGTCCTTGGTCTATGACACTGAAACGACGGACCTGAACACCACATTCGCGGCACTTACCCAGTTCAGCGGAAAGGTTGTCGATCTTCAGGGACGGATTATTGATGAGGTGAAACTTGATATTCAGGTGCCTGAAGATGTTGTAATCTCGCCTCAGGCAGCGTTGGTGACACAAAGCAGGCCCGATGCGCTCTACCGTGCCGAAGGCCGCGTCGCCCCGCATATCGCAGCAGCGCAAATCATGCTGTTCTTCCGTAACCCCTACCGCAAACTCTGGGACCAACTGGCCGATCAGGCCATCACACTAACAAGCAACTCGGGCAAAGAAGAAGAAGTCCGAGTGTACACCATAAAAAGTCCCGATGGCACAAAAGAAGCATCAATCCGTTTGCATCAGGGCGGGAAATTTTTATCTTATCAGTATCCTGAAGAGGAAAGACTTCCTGACGGCGCGCAGACCTACCGCGATACCGACGGAACTCGTTGGAAGCGTATTGCCGCCCCCGCAATGACCGAAGGTTACAACAACAAGCGTTTTGACGACCGCGTGCTGTGGGCAACCTTGCATCGCGCTATGAGTGATGAGATTTTCCTGACCCATACCAAGAAATACCGCAGATTCCGCGTGGATACGATGGATCTGGCCAAGCTCGTTGCCCTGCTTGACGAGGGCGGCGAAAACGGATTCAAAGCCGGCACCAATATCGACAAGACAACCGGCCAGCCATACAAGGCCTTTACCTTATCAAGCCTCATGGAAGCCAACACCCGCGACCCCATCGTTGAGCGTGGTCTTGACGAAGGTGTGCGCATGCCCGATGGCTCTAAATATGACCGGAATCTTGCGCATGCCAATGCCGATTATGACGTCGATGCAACCATCGCACTAAAGGCCTACTTGCGTAAACGGGCGCCTGACGCCGTACGCACGGTTGAAATCAATTCCGATTTCGAACGCATCAAACCTTTCTTGATTGGTGGAGAAGGTTTTGCACCTCACCCGCTTCGTGCCTTCGCCCGCAATATGTACCCGAATGGCGCACAGCTTCATTTCGGTGTGTGCGTAAATATCAATGAGGAAATCGAGGAGCGCAGGCAGGCAGTAATGATACGCACTGATCTCGATCAGCCGATTGATAAGTACACTTTTCGCGGCAAAAAGCTCCTCGATATGTCCGTCGAGGATCTTGCTACCATGATCAAGACCCAGCGCGGCCAGCCCGACGCCTTATGCGAAGTTATCAACCTGCGCAAGAATCCGCCCGTTGTACCGGCAGAGATGGCTTTCCACCGAGGACTAGGCGGAGATCCAGAGCAGCACGAGGCTAATCGCCGTTTCGTGATAGCGCATGAAGAATTTGGCCGCAAACTGATGCAGGCGCACAGCATGGCCATGCCGCTCATGCCTGATTACAAAACCATCCGCAATCCGCAGGCTGAAGAACATCTTTTCACCAGCATTGCATCGCCCAAGCGTTATGAATTCGAAATGGATGGTAAAAAGGTTCTTTTAACCGAGACCGTCCATGCCGAATGGGTCAAAGCGCTTCGCCGCAATCGTAATATCGACGGTGTGCTGCGCCGGGCCATCAAACCTCAAACGGTGGAATTCGAAGACAGACCAGATACGCTCGATGCTTTTGTCGAACGGATGAAAACCGTAGATAATCACCTGCAAAAATATTTTGGCGGTGCCGACGTGGGTGCATCGAACGATGATCATTCCGAAGCGGCCCCCGATGCCGGTAATGCAGATGCTGAATTGCCCAGCATAGGCCAGCCCGCATCTTCACCCTTCAAAATACTGCCACCGCCCGACCAGAACTTCATTCCAGCGAAATGGGACTATATTGCTGATCCAGAAAATAAAGGCCGGCGCAAGCGCGTACCGCATGTGATGACCACAGAGGAATGCAAACAGCTTTCAGCCAATGCCAGAGAGTATATATGGAAGCTACGTGCCGAACTAATGTATGAATTTCATGACAACACTACGCGTTTTACGGTGCAGGACAAGCGCGGACATGACATTGATTTTGCTGATCTCAACAGGATGAAGCAAGGCGATCTTGCCAACCGCCTGCGTACTGGCGAATATAAAATAAATATGGAAGAGCTTAACTGGAGTTCTGAGCTGATTGCCCGCATGTTCCGCGATGCCGGACGTATCGAATGGGTAAAGAAATATATGGCGGACCACGGACGCGATGAGGATGTCCGTGCCTGGGGAAAATGGGAAGAATATTTTGCTGCCGAACGCGCCCTGCGGCTGCATGGGGCGCCTCATGAAGACCCAGACACGCAGCGCTGGATGACCGCGAGCAAGGCGCTCAAGGAAATTGCGCGCATACGGGATAATCTGCGCAAGGGCGATGTACGCGCCGAAGACGAGCAATGGGGAGGATGGGACATCTACATGCGCGGCGGCTTCATGGCCGAGCGTATTCTGGATGAATGCGAAAAACTTGCTCGCCGCCAGTTGCTTGAGAATTCTTTGACGGATGAAAAACTCCACTTGCTTGGTTATGACCCCCAGAAGCGCGGCCTACCAATCGAACACACGCCTTATGACGTGCCGCCGGATGCCAAGATACTGACTATTGACGTACCCGACCGCATGCTTGAGGCGCCGCTTGGCCACCACAATGTCGCCAGCAAGATCATCATGATCGATCCTGATGATGAACAACGGCGGGCATTAACAGAAGCAGGACCGGATACCTATCTTTTCCTGCGCGGAGCGCAATCCGGACGTACTTTTCTGGCCGCCAAACCGGTTGTGCTTTCCCCCGATGAAATTGCACCAGGCCCTTACTTTCAGGAAGTCTATGCCGCTGCCGCCAACCGGTTTGAGGATAGCGGCATGCAAGCCCCGGCACGCGGGCGATTCCTGCCGATTGCAGTAGAGGCGTTAGAGCCTGTGCCTAGCAAAATCGATTCTGCTACGCAAACTATCAAGATCCCGCGCTGGGAAGATTTCATGGCAACTGTAAATCCCACTCTTGGCTATCGTGATGAAGCCCTGACCGGACTTGTCATCAAGGACTACGGATTCATACCAACCCCCGGCCCTGCCCGACTTCAAGGTATGGTTCAGGATGATGACAAGCCGGGCCAAACCGAAAGCGGTTGGGAAGTACCCACGGCAATAACCCGTGTTCAAACCATGACGCTTAAGGATGTGCGTGATCGAATTAATACCGGACGTGAGCAGGTTAAAGCTGCTGTAGCCCTAGAGCTGGATTCGGTTGAAGCCTTACGTACCGCCCTCGCTAGCGACAGCATTACGGAAACCCAAGCCAAAGAAGCGAAGCTAAAAAGTCTCAAGTCACTGCAAACGCTTATGGAGGAAGAAAGTTTTACCCCGCGAGATGCCGTTCATTATGGCTATGCCAGCCTGACGGACATGAGGTCAAAGCTTACGGCTATGTTCGTAGATCAGGAACTAGATGCAAACCGCGCAGATAACCTTATTCACTTCGTTGATATCGAACCAGCGGACAAGGCAAAAATGAGTTGGTATCAGCCCGCGCGCCGGACGGCAGTTGGCCTAAATGATAATGCGGTGGACAGTACATCGCCTGGCGCCACATGGACTCATCAGGTCGCAGATCGTAGCGCTGGCCAAGGACGTCCTAGGTAGAGCAGATATAAAAACGCTATCTTCCTAATTCATCATTTTTTAGCGTATCTGGCTTGGTGACAGCCGTTTTCCAGTTTGCACCCACATCATCCGCAGCTTTCTTCCTTACCGGCGGTGACGGGCACAATCCGCGTTCATGCAGATACTGGTGCGCACAATCTATCAGGCGGCGCAATTGTTCGGGGTCTTGTTTGTCTGTACCGGGGTATGTTGCCGAATGGGTTACACCATCCAGCAGTTCGAGTGTGGCTTTACCTTCCGATGCCTTTTCCAGATCAATTGAATGTCTGCACGACGTATATTCATCCGCTTTTCCATGCATCAGCAATACAGGTGCCTTCACATTGGCAATGATTTTGTCGGATTCAAAACGGTTACCCATCAATGCATCGGCCGGAAGCATGGGAAACTGTTCCTTAGCTCTTTTTACCAAGGACGTAAAAGTGTTGTAACAGATGACCGCCGGTACTTTGCACGGCTCATAACCCATTTCTGGGACACCTTTTTCCAGATTCAGCGCTGTCCTGAGTGCCACAGCACCGCCAAGTGATTCACCGAACAGCACAATATTTTCCATTGGCACTCCCCGTCTGTTTTGCAGGTAGCGCACCATAGCATGGCCGGTGGCGTAACAGGCGTTCTCGGAAGGTTGCACCAAAGGGGGCATACGCCGCCGCTTGAACCCCGGATAACCGGCAATGATGGCGCCAAACCCACGATCGGTCATTTCTTTCAGGATGGCTGCACGCCCATCCAGTGAACCGGCGTTGCCATGACAATACACAATTGTCGGGTATCCCTTTTCGGCAGGTTTATACCATGCAGTGACGGTCTCGCCGGAATCAAGATGCAGGTCGTTTACACGGTAATGCTTCAGTCCGTATCTGATGGGGGGCTGCAATGTTTGTCCTTGCTCACCATCTGTATACACGCGCTGTGGCGCAAATTCAAAATGGGGTTCCCACAGTTTCATCAAACACCATGCCAGCGGGTTGCCTGTTTTGGCAAACTCGCTCCAGAACTCTGCCGTTGTCTTGGGAGGGCGCCGAGTGTACATGGCCGTATTGGCTATCGTGTCCTCGGATACGGAACCCACTTTATTCTCTACCGGCAGTTTTTTTTGGTCAGCATCGCTCATAGCGTGTCAATTCCGGTGCAATTTATTTTGCAGTCAACAATCCCAATATATCCTCGACCAGATCCGCAGGTGGCTCATGCCCATCCCCTCTGGCCATGACCTGCCCGTAATCCTCCAGGACAATATCTTTCATGGAGAGGGCTATTTTCAACTCTTTCACTTTATTTACAGGAAGCAAAAGCAGGGCGTAATGCGGTTTGCCTTCAGCATTGTTACCGGTTACCAGCTCCAATGCCAATTCTTCCGACGATTTCAGGTTGCTTAGGAATGATTTTGTTTCTTCCATCTGGATTACCGGCATTGTCCGTCCCTCCCATTTTCACCCTGCCAAAACCCGCTTACCAGCCGCGTTGCCTTTACCAGCGCCAGCGTAGCTGTTTTTGCACCTTGCTGCATCAGTGTGGGTTCGGTTCTTTCTATTTCCCGGTCCGGCAATTCAAGATAGCGCGCATTAAGCGTCATTTTGGCGTAATGCATGGCATGTTCAGGCGCAATCACCGCATTGGAATAATAGCGCGCAGTTGCTATTTTATTTTCATAAAACGCCTTGTCCTCGGCAGGAAGTGTAGCTGATTCACGCAGCTTCTGCTTAGCGACACAGGCATTTTTTGCCAATGCCGTACCTGCCGCTACTTCATACATCAGCTCCATGTAATGGCTGGCGGCTGCCTGAAATTCCTGTATCGCAACTTCGTCTCCACTTTTTGCACGCAGGCCCGTTACCTGCATCCAGTCGGTAGCGCTCTGGAAGGTGTTGATAGCGGTATTCAGCGGCGTGGTTATATCCGCCATATCACCGTCTGCATTTAGTGTGGTCATATCACGGCGTATTTTATTCAGAAACGCATCCATGTTTTTCAGCTGGAAGGTTGCCACACCCATAGCAAGCACCGGGTTGGAACCTTCGTAAATCCGCGCGATGCGTGAATCGATATAGGCCTGTGCTATACCCCATTCGCGCATATAGCCTGCACCACCCATTGCCTGTAATCCCTGATCGATGGCGCGGTCGCATTTTTCCGTTAGTCCCCATTTCACCAGCGGCGTCATCACATCGACATAGCGTTGCAGGTCTGCCTTCTGCCTGGTTGTCATGCTATCCGTGTCAGCGTGCATTGTCTGATCAAACGCCATGCCTACTTCCGCTGCAATGGAGCGCCCTGCATCGATGTGTGCGCGCATGGTGAGTATCTTGTCCTGTATATCCGGGTAATTGACGAGTTGTCCGCCCACGCCCTGCTTACGTTCCTCCGCAACATAGCGTTCCATGTTCTGGCGTACCAGCTCGGCAATGCCAACGCCCTGCAGCCCTACTGCCATTCGGGCCTCGTTCATAATGACAAACATATTTTTCAGGCCATCGCCCACTTCACCGACGATAAAGCCTTTGGATCCGTCATAGGCAGCATCTGTATTGGATTGTACTTCCAGCCCCATCTTGTCATTGAGCTTGGCTGCCCGCACATGGTTGGTATCTGGCTTGTCTACGCGGTTGCCGTTTTCATCAACGTAATTGCCGTCTTTATCCAGCAGTACGCGCGGCACCAGCACCAGTGACAATTTGGCGCGGCCTTTATCGTCTTTCAGCAGGTTGCCATCGGCATCCGCTGTGCGTGCCAGCACCATATGCACGATATTGCGCTCGCCATTCTTTCCTATTGTTGCATTGTGATCTGCCGAAGAAAGGAAACGTTTATAGCCGTAAACCTTGCCAGCTTTTCCATCTGCATCTAGTTGCACGGTGGTTTCCATATCGATAAGCGAGCTGCCGTAATTTGGTTCGGTCATCACCATGGCGCCTGTAAACTTCCCGCTATTGATGCGCGGCAACCACTGTGCTTTCAACTCATCGCTGCCCTTGGCTTCGATGGCCTTGGCAACACCTGAAGACAGCATTTCCAGCACCGTATAGCCCGGATTCGCCGACATCATCATTTCGGAAATAGCGCCACTGAAGGCATGTGGCAGGTCAAGGCCGCCATATTTGTGGTCACCGGACATACCAGCCCAGCCTTCTTCGGAAAATCTCTGGTGCAGTCCGACACCACCATCACTGCCGGATATACTGGGCGGCAGGAATGTTTCTATATGCCGTTGCCCTTCTTCATTGGAAACAATGCGCATGCGCACCGGGTCACGGTCACCGTCATGGCTGACATCGTGCATGGCGGTGGCCATTCCTGCAAATCTATTGATCTCAGCAAAATTACCGCTGGTGCTGTCATAACCTTTTACCTTGCCCTCAAGCGAGTCAACCTTCAGGACATCCCTCAGCAGGAATTCATATTCCTTAAGCTGCGCATCGGGGCTGTATTTTCTCCAGCTTTCGGTCTTCGGGGGCTGCGGCGTTTCGCCTTCTACCCGTTCCCACCACGGCTTGCCTGCATCCGGCACAGGATTGAGGCGTACGTCATCCTGCGTGGGATAGGTAAATTCTGTTGCTGGCTTTGCAATCATAGCGTCTCCCTGATGTCATAAGTATTTTTTGCCCCTGCTTGAACGTGCAAGGTGAGGGGCCACATTAACCGAAATTAATTAATTGAAAAGCACTAATGTGTGACTCCTCTATACGTTACACATCGTTACCTGATTTTCTTATTATGAAACCGTGCCGTACCATATTGGAGCAATACAGGAAATTCAGCCAAACCAGGTGCTTCAAGGTAAATAAAGCTTTTGTGCTTTACAGGTGTTGTTTACCACTTATAAAGATAAGTTAAAAAAATTAACAGAAATACAATCAGGGGAAATGCACATGACCAGCATCAAAAAAATTGCAGTACTCGGCTCAGGCGTAATGGGAAGCGCCATTGCCGCACAAGCCGCCAACGCCGGATATGAAGTGGTGTTGCTTGACATGGTTCCCAAGGATGCCAAGAACCGCAATATGCTGGCTGAGGCGGGTGTCCAGAAGCAGCTTGAAAGCAAGCCCCCGGGATTTACCCATAAGCGAAATGCCAAGCGCATTACCTGCGGTAACTACGAAGACGACCTCGACCTGCTCAAGGATTGTGACTGGATTATCGAGGCGGTGAAAGAAGACCTCACCATCAAACAGAATATCTATAATAAAGTGGATGCCGTGCGTAAACCCGGATCGATTGTATCGTCCAACACCTCGACACTGCCGCTGCATATGCTGACGTCAGGAATGCCGGAAAGTTTTACACAGGATTTCATGATAACGCATTTTTTCAACCCACCGCGTTTCATGTCTCTGCTTGAAATCGTTCCCGGCGGCACCACGCGCACCGATGCTGTGGATGCTGTCAGTGATTTTGCCGATAAGGCGCTGGGCAAAAGTATTGTTACCTGCAAAGACACGCCGGGCTTCATCGCCAACCGAATTGGCGTGTACTGGATGATGCAGGGATTGCAGGAAGCCATGAAACGCGGCCTGACCGTTGAACAGGCAGATGCGGTTATGGGCGTTCCCGCCGGAATGCCTAAAACGAGTATTTTCGGATTGTTTGATTTAGTGGGCATCGACCTGATGCCGCTGGCTGCAAAATCCATGGTAACGGCACTGCCCGAAAAAGATGTCTTCCGTAAAACCTATAACGAACCATTACTGCTGACAAAGATGATTGCCGAAGGCAACACCGGCCGCAAAGGCAAGGGCGGGTTTTACCGCCTGAAGAAACTGGGTGACAGAAAAATCAAAGAGGTGATTGACCTCAAAACAGGTGAATACCACCCGGAATCCAGACCAGCACCGATGGAAAGCGTGGCCGCCGCCAAAGGAGGCCTGCGCGCATTGCTCGAACATGGTGATGAAGGCGGGCAATATGCATGGGCAGTACTCTCCAACACATTATGCTATGCAGCCTCTCTGGTGCCTGAAATTTCTGATAACATCAGCGCCGTCGATGAAGCGATGCGCAAGGGTTATAACTGGAAATCCGGCCCGTTCGAGATGATCGGCAAGCTGGGCGTGGACTGGTTCTGCGACAAGCTGAAAGCAGAAGGACGGGATGTTCCGCCGATACTCGAGCAAGCACGCGGCAAAAAACTTTATGTCGTGGAAAACGGCATGCGCAAGGCATTCAGCATGGACGGCAGTTACGTCCCCGTTGCGCAACCGGAAGGCGTGCTGACGCTGGCCGATATCAAACTGCACTCGCAACCCATCATTAAAAATGCATCCGCTGCGTTGTGGGATATGGGCGATGGTATCGTCTGCCTCGAGCTGACCTCCAAGGCCAATGCGCTCGACGCTGATACGCTGAGCATGATCGAGCAAACCATCCCGCTTGTGCAAAAAGATTTTAAAGGCCTTGTCATCGGCGGCGATGCCGAAAATTTCTCGGTCGGTGCAAATCTCGGATTAATCAAGACAGCGGCAAAAGCGCAAGCCTGGGACCAGATAAGCGCCATTATCAAACGCGGACAAAACGCCATGATGGCACTCAAATACGCTGCATTCCCTGTTGTGGCCGCGCCGTCAGGCATGACGCTGGGTGGGGGTTGCGAACTACTGCTGCACAGCGATGCTGTACAGGCACATACTGAGACCTATGCCGGACTTGTAGAAGCAGGCGTCGGCCTCGTTCCGGGCTGGGGCGGCTGCACCCAAATGCTGATGCGCCATGTGGCAGTAAACCAGACCCAGAAACTGGAGGGATGGTTCGCATCGGAAGGCCGTACCGTGGCGGCTATCCGCGATATCTCCACCGTGTTCCAAAGCATCGCCAATGGTAAGTTTTCTGGTTCTGCCGAAGAAGCACGCGACATGAAAATCCTGCGCGAGGGGGATGGCATCAGCATGAACCGTTCGCGCATACTGGCCGATGCCAAGGCACGTTGCGCCGAGATGGTCAAGGATTATACACCACCTGTACCACAAAAAATCTACCTCCCCGGAAGGACAGCCAGAATGGCGCTCAACACAATGGTAGATGGTTTGTCTTGGGTCGGCAGGGTGAATTCACACGATGTGGTCGTGTCCAAGGCGCTGGCCAATGTGCTTTCAGGTGGCAATACCAGCACCGGTAAAGCGTTGGGCGAAAGTGACCTGCTGAAACTCGAGCACGATAATTTCATGGAACTGGTAAAAACCCCGGCCACCATGGCACGTATCGAACATATGCTGGAAACAGGTAAGCCGCTTAGGGAATCAAACAGCACGCGAAGCAACCGTTCAGCGGGACAAAGCCGCTGAGATCGCTACAGTAACGGCCTTTGTCATCTTTTCCAAGAACCGTCTGTTGTATAACCGTCGATAACAATACCGGATTCACCAGTTTTGAACCGTTCCGGAGCAATGGGAGAATTGCCAATAGTAACGTCACCAGCAACCACAGCTGCCGGTTCATCTTTTTTGGTAAGAACCTGTATTGCTGCCGGGGATACACGTCCCTGAAGGCCGAGTACTTCAATAACTCTTTTGGGAACCTGACTGTTGGCCCTCATCTGGCTTATACGGCTTTCGGAAAGCCCGCATTCGTGACCTAATACCTTTAGCGTGATGCCCATGGATTTGGCGAAATCATACACGGCCTGCGCTGATCTTTCAGGCTCACTGATGAGTTGCTCCAGTCTGTCTTTATGGCCCACCACCAGCTCAGGTAATTCATCATCACTCAACTGCAGATAAGCAAATTTCAGTTGGGTGATCGCACCCTTGATGTCTCTTCCTTGTTTGCCTTTGCTCTCGCGCTTTACCCAGCTTTCCACCTTTGCCACGCCATCCTTACTCTCTATCCCTTCATAGAGCGCTTGTCTGATAATGGATTGGTGGGGATCTTCTAGCGCCTGCAGTGCTATCATGAAAGCGCGCGCGTCATTGATGCCAAATTCATTGCTGGCATCCATGCCCATGTATGTGCCAACCACCTCTTGCAACCTTTCAGCTTCACCGGCCCTCTTTTCCTGAAGCCCCTGCAAGGAACCTGCGCCGTAAATCTTGACTTGTTCCGCGCTTTTGGGAGAACCGGCACGCCCGAGTACACTCCTGAAATAGTCGATCACTTCACCGCCCATGCGGGTTTTAAAATATTCTATAGCCTGCCTGGGTGCTTTGTCCGGTGTACATTTCAGAATTGCGCCCATCAGGCCACCAAAATTCTCCGTACCCGGCTGGCCCATCAGTGCGATGCTTTCAACATCATCTATATCAATGCGCTTCGCGTTCGCCTGCTGCACACCCCTGATCGCTTCTTTCTGCAACACCGTTTTGGATAGTGTGGAAAACTCTGCAAATATGGCATCGGCATAGCGCCTTACTTCAGCGTCGTTTTTATAGGCGTTGGTAGAGTTTTCATCTCCTGTCCGACCAGCATAGCGCAACTTTGCAGCATGCAGGCCTACTACGTTCTGGCTTAATATGTCGAGTTTTTCATCGTTAAATGTTTTGGGTCTGGGCATAGGCCTATTCGTTTATTTTTGTTAATATATTATACAGTTATATGCTTTGACCAACAGCATGACAAGCTGATACTTAATTTACTTAGTATTAAGTATAAAATTTATTATTTATAATGACTTATATATTCCCACAATGGGACATGGCCAGCATATAAATACTCGCTCCGGCTACATTGACAGGGCGCGATAACCTAATACTATGCAATCAAAATCATAAATAAAAATCACAGGGAGTGAATATGTCTTCAAGAAAACGGGAATTGCTGCTCGCGGGAGCAGCTGGAACATTTGTTGGCGCAGGATCGCTCGCATTGGTGAATGGTTTTAATGGTGACAGACCACAACATGACGCACCTCCACCACCACCCTCAGAGGAAATCCGCCAGCAGGTAGAAGACAAAAGGACACTGGTTGCCGCGCTGGAGCGTATCGCTGCTTACAAGCGCTATGATGAGCGCGATTACACCGAAGTGTGGGATATGCACGACAAGGCCAGCCGCGAAAGCAAACGCCAGCATCTGGGCTTTGTAAAAGTGACGGCGAAAGTAGGCGATGTTGTAGGTACGGCCAGCGATATCAACAGAAGGATGAAAGGGAAATCGGCAGACATAAGTGATCTGGCGGTTCGCTTCAAAGAAAATGCGAGAGACATGATGAACTACTATGTCAGCGGCCAAGGCCCGCAGCAAATAGCCATGGCGGAAGTACCGTCGGAATTCTGGCCGGAAGATAGATTTCAGGCAGCGCGCGCGCAGTTTGATACGTTTGCAAAAGACGTGGAACTGGCCAACCGCCTTATCACCACACTCAAGCTTGACCAGCCGGAGCAGGTGAAAAACGCCGCAGGACGCTAAAGCGTTTCCGGCTTAGCGCATGGAAGCGATGGTGGAACGGCTGGAGTAAAGCCCGAAATGGCTGTCGCCACCGATGGTCGCAAGACCCGGATGGCCGTGTGGCCCGCGCGGGCTTTGGTCTTTCGGAGCGCCGTTGACTGCCAGAGAAGTAACGCTAACCTCATGGGCATAATGCTCAACGTCCTTCGGATCGTTGGTAAAAATCGCTGCCGCCAGCCCGTGGCTGTCGAGACGCTTGGTCGTCGCAATGGCTTGATCCAGCGTCTGCACCGGATGCACGATATGAACCAGCGGCCCGAAGATTTCATCCTTGAAGCAATCATTGAGCTTACGAGCATTTTCTGCGTTAGTAATATCCACGCATGACCAGTCAATCACTATCGGGTTTACCCAGTAGGAATCTTCCGCTGACGCCAAAGGCACAATATTATTGCTGACCTCAAGCCGGCCATGCACCGTAGCGCCGAGTTCTTTTGCCAATGCAATGGCCTCTTTCATTTTCTGGTGCGCGCCACGATCTACCAGCGGACCCATTTTTATTCCCTGCTTGAAAGGGTTGCCTATTTCATCTGGCTTTGGGCCTTCGTCACATTTAGACTTAAGCGCTTCCGTCACCGCTTCGGCACCGTTCTGCACACATAAAAACCTCGGGGCGGTGCAACGCTGACCAGTGGCCGGACCAAAACCGGCATAGATAGTCTCGGCAATTTTTTCAGCCGGAGCATTGTCCATCGAAGATTTCATAATGGTAATCACGTTGCTGCCGCCCATTTCCAGAATGGTGGGCTTGCGACCGCGCGAATTGCGGATGATTTCGCCCACCGTATCGCCGCCGACAAAATGCACTACATCCGCCTCGCTGGTCAGGTTGGTATTCACGCCCACGCTGTACTGGATAAGATTGCCTGTGTTTTTTGCCAGTTCATCGGCATAAGGCTTGCCTTCTGTTTTCGCCTTATCGGCAAATTCCTGCACCGCTTCACGCGCGGCCTGCATAAACGGAAATACCCAGTTCGGCGCTTTCAGCGGCGCAGACACAATAGCACCATTGCCGGCAGCGAGCGAACCGACAATACCGCCAATCGCCAGAGCATAGGGATAATTGTACGCGCCAATTACCTGCACAGCACCTTGCGGACGCATGCGGTTGGCAATTTTGCCCACGTGTTTCTGGCCAAGCTGTTTTTCAGCTTCGTCACGCGCATAATCAAACCATTCTTTGCCCTTTCCCATCTCACCTTTGGACAGCTCGATGGGTTTTCCAGTATCCGCAGTAATGGTGGTCATGATGGCATCCTGATATTTGGTGATTTTCTCTTCCAGAATACCTAGGAACTCAATGCGGTCTGCAATTGGCACCGATTCCATTACCTTGCTGGCCGCACGCGCATTGGTCAGCAACTGCTTGGCCTGCTCGTTATTGGTTTGTTGCAGGAAAAAACCTTTACGACCAAAAATCGCATTATGCGACTGCACTTGTGTCGGGCCTGCCGAGAGTGACTGGTTAAAGGAATCAAACTGCCTCAGAAACTCCATGTACGCGCCGTTAAACGCCGAAAAATCCTTGTTATCAATGGCAGCATCCATTTTTTGCTGGGTGGCTTTGGTGGCTTCTTGTGAATATTGCATCTAAACTCTCCTGGAAATTGCAGTGAACCCTCACCGCACTGAATGTAAACTAAATTAACATATGGATATTAATTTAGTTAATTATATTAACGAACACAAGGAGAGTTTTATATATTAATATACTGATATATAATATTTACAGCATTGATGGGTAGGCTACCTGGTAACTATCCTGAAGCTTTTTGCCTCAATCATCGGCAGCTGGATTTTGAGCTTCTTCATCGCATCCGCCCAAGGCTGCGGGGGAGTGACCGCCATAATCTTGTCTATCTCTTCCCGCTCCACATGCTTATCCAGATTTTCCTTCTCGGAGATATCAAAACCAACCACCTGCGCACCAACCAGATGCGCGGCTATCATTGAATAAAACCCTATATCCGCACTCAGCAGCTTTAGGGTTGCCTGTTCGCTGGCGCTCAACTGCGGACTCCTTCTAGAACGACCGCCTAACACCGCACCGATATCAAGCGCCGTGGTGCGCTTTCCTTGCTGCATGTCTTTCTCTACGTACGGCTTGGGGGTCAGGCGTTCGCTACGCTCGGTTTTTGGCTGGCCATAGGTTTCAACAAGATTCGTTAGTTCTGTCTGTATCATGCGCAGTGTCAGGAAAGCGTGCTTGATATTCTGCAACTCAACTTCGTCCGGCACAAGGTCTTGATTACGACTCAATGCATAGGTAATTTGTTTGAAATAGGAATCCACCCCATCAAATACATTCGGCAGGTGACGCACGGTTACCCCGTTCTTAGCCACTTTTTTGTCAACCATGGCGTTTGGCAGGTTCTGCATCACCATGTTCATATGCGCTGTCGTATTGCCAAAAAGACTGCCAAGAATCGCGATTATGTTATCACGCAGTGGTCCCGGGCCGTGCCTGTACGGCATCATTGCCCCGCTTGTAGGGACTAATCCATATGACTGGTCAACGTCCGGTTCATCATCGTCTGGCGAGTTGTCATTTTGTGGTGGTGGGGTAGAATCATCTTGTGACGGCTGTTCACCACGTGGCGAATGCTGTGAACCATCCTCCGATGAATGTTCATCGCGCGGCGGCGGATTTTCATCATCGTCTGGAAGATCTTTGCCGGATCTGTCATCAATACCCATAACACCCGCCCTCTTTATTAACTTTTCTTAGAAAATATCAGGGCTTTCAGGTCATAGCAAGCACTGATGAACTTATTATTTAGTTATATTTTTCAAGTAATTATTACGCGTCTGATGCATCACATTCTTCACGCGCCAGCTTAATGATGAGCTTCAGCAAGCCGGGAAAGCGCTGATTGATGTCATCAAGGCGAATAATGTTTCGGTTTTCAACGCCCTGCTTGGTGGTGCGTATCAGACCAGCTTCACGCAATATACGAAAATGATTGGAAAGCGTGGATTTTGCAATCTGCGGGCATGGAGAAGCCTCCGTGCATGACATGCACCCCTTATTATCCATAAGCCCTACAAATATTTTCATGCGCATGGGGTCCGACAACGCAGCCAGCACCCCTGAAAGCGTAATATCTTCTTTTGCTGGATGAATAAATCTGGTCATGAAAAAAATTATAACACAGGACTTGACTAAATACAATAGTTCAGTATTATTGAACTATTGAACAATAAATGTTCTTTTCAAATGCAATCAAATCAACCATATCGGAGATATATCATGACTACCAGCCTCAAAAATAAAGTTGCCCTCGTCACTGGGGCCTCACGCGGTATTGGCGCGGCAACAGCACTTAAACTGGCACAAAATGGTGCAGACATCGCCATCAGTTATGCAAACTCAAGAGATAAGGCAGAAAAAGTGGCTGAGAGCATCCGGGCATTAGGACGCAAGGCAATCACTATTCACGCTGATGCAGGTGTGCCAGAAAAGATGCCTGCACTGGTTGAAGCAGTTGTAAAAGAGTTCGGTAAACTGGACATTCTGGTCAATAATGCCGGGGTATTTGAAGCGGCTGGCGTAATTGGTGCGATTGACGAAAAGGCTTTCGAACATCAGCTTAGCGTTAATGTGCGTTCCGTATTCACCACAACACAGGCCGCAATAAAACACTTAAAGCCAGGAGCGCGTATTATCAATATCAGCAGCGTACTTGGCGAACGCGCTATTTTTGCCGGCGCCAGCGGCTATACCACTACAAAATTCGCCGTGGCGGGAATGACACGCGCTTGGGCGCTCGACCTCGCGCAGCAGAATATCACCGTGAATGCTATCGCCCCCGGCCCTATCGCAACTGACATGGCTCCAGACGGCGTTGAACAAATGACGGCCATGAAACGCAAAGGAACGCCGGAGGAAATAGCCAATGTGGTTGCTTTCATTGCTAGCGATGAATCAAGCTATATCACCGGCGCACTGATACCGGTGGATGGCGGCACAAACGCATAACAGGCAGGAGACATGTCATGAACACAGTAAAAAGGCGCAAATGTTTTGGGGCGCAATGCATAACCCAATATTTTGTGAATTTTAGCGAAGAGGAAATTGCGCAATATTGGGAGAAATACACAGCAACGTACATGACAGGCAAGGATATGGCCAACGATGGGCCAGGTATGGCCGCGGCGTAAGCAAATCTATGACGCGTGCTAAAACTTCTACCTGCTTAGAGCCATGGACTGTAGCGAAGGCCGGCTGAAGCCGCCTTCTTTCAGGAACTGTATGTAACAATTCTGGTATTGCCGCTGCCAGTGCGCCGGCAATTCGTCCCAGATATTCTGAAACACATTCCTGCTGCTTACGTTTCCCGAGTTAATCAGCGGGGCTGCTACAAGATAAGGAAATTGTCCGGTGCTGCATGTATCCAGCACCTCATTACGCAGCGCATGCCCGTCAAAAAAGTCGTGACGCTTTAAAGATAAATCCCCAAGGAGTATGGCTGTCTCCTGCCGCAATTCCTGTAGCCATTCCTGCAACTGCTCCTCGTGCCGTGGCAGAAGAGCAGCTGGATCCGCTCCCTGCCTAAGCAGTAACAATGATGTGTCCTGATGACGGTTAGCAACAGCAATTTTCAGCACTTCGCCATCCTTGGCGTCAATATTCGCACCACGTTCAAGCAGGAACGAAACCGTCTTTGTATGTCCGCCTGAGGCCGCCCAGTAGAGCGCATCGTCATCACCTGCATGAATATATGCGCCGCAGTTAAGCAGCAATTCCACCGTATCGGTATGGCCATTGCGAGCCGCGCGGTGCAGTGCTTCATCATTGCCTGCATGCAGGTGCGAGCCTAAGCTTATCAGCATGTCCACTGCGTCATTGCGGCCAGCGCCCGCCGCCCTGCACAACGCGTCATCATCAAATGCATGAAGGTACGCCCCCAAGCGCAATGCATGTTCTATGGCGTCGCAATCTCCTGCCTCTGCCGCATCAAGCAACAGCTGATTGACATCAATCGTCATGCATGCCGCCCTGATTTTTTTTCATCCGGAGGGAATGGCTGTGTATAGCGTTCCGCAAAAGGTTTCGTGCCACCTTCCTTGGCGAATTGCATACAGGTATTTTGGTAATGGCCTTGCCAGTGTGGTGGCAGCGCCTGCCATATATCTGCAAATAATTTACGGTCTTCCGTCTTGCGTGAGTTGATAAGCGGTGTGGCAATGCACGGCACAAACTGGCCCGTGACACAGGCATCTAAAACCGCCTCATGCAGTAGTTTTGGCCCAGAAAAACATTGCACTCTCGAAGGTTTGCCGATGTTGAAATGCTTGGCAACCGACTGGCGCAGATCCTCAAGCCACTCTGCCAGAAGTGTATCGTGCGAAGGGCTTTTTGCAGGGTTTTCCCTGACATAGGGTTTTGCGCCCTCGCGCAGAATCATGACGCCGATATCCCTATCACCACCAATCAATGCCCAATGCAAAGGCGAGTTTTCATCGGCATGCACATCTGCGCCGCGCGAAAGCAATATCGCTACAGTACTTTTATGGTGGTGTATGGCAGCCTGACATAAGGGAATATCATTACCCGTGTGTATGTCAGCGCCATTATCAAGCAGTAATGAAACGGTGGCGTCCCGCCCATGCTGGGCGGCCCAGCGCAGCGCCATGTCGTTATCGGCATGGACATCCGCACCACGGCTTATCAGGTAGGCCACGGTTGCTGTTTTGCCATTGTGGGCCGCCCAGCGCATGGCAAGGTCATCTTTTGTATGAATGTCCGCACCTAAATCCAGCAGCAGTTTAACCACGTCTATATGCCCCTGCTCGGCGGCGCGGTAGAGCATATAATCATTGGCGATATGAAAATCCGCCCCGCCCTCGATGGCTTTTTTGACTTTGGCAGCATCACCCGCATTGATATGCTGCATCAACGCGCGTTCACGCTCGGGAAAATCATCCATTATCGCGAGTACGGGCAGCATCAAAAATCCCTGCTTCAGCCGTTACACTTCATATTCATAAAATACTGTGCTGCAAGCCGTTGCGTGTGACAGCAGCGACTTCAGCATTTCAAGCGACGCGCAGGCAGTGGCATGCACCAAGAGCGTGCAGTCCTCGCCTTTGCCGAGATCATGTGCCAGCGCATCAGCAGTAGTGACGCGGCACATGCCTTCAGCTCTCGCCAGCTCTTCCATTTCCCAGCCGGGATTAACGGCGTAAACATGACTCAGACGCACCTGCGCTAGCTTGCGGTCCAATGCCTGCATGCGCACGGCTTCCGGCGCTATCTGCCGCGCCATAGCAAGAAGTTCAGGATTCAGTTGTGGTTTAGCGGTCATCGCATTTCTCCTTTACCGTGTGGCACGTGTCTGGAACTGGGCAGGCATAAGCGCCGCATCCAGATTTTGCTGCATCAACATCACCGGCCTATCCGGCTCAAACATAACGTCACCATTGGCCAGCATGTCCGTAAGCGATAGTTTCTTTGATTTTGCGATAATGTCCGGTGCAGCAATTTTCAGTTGCGGAGCGGGAATATCTTTGAGTTCCGGCAGGCTTTCGGACATCGTGGCCAGATAATCGTCTGTGTAGCACACACTATACTGCAGCGCTGTCTGCAATTGCTCGGCAAGTGTTGGCCCTCGCATCTGCTTGGTCATTTCTGCCACAATGCGGGCTGCCCGGTCTTCGTCGCGCAGCGGTTGCAGTTTTGAATCTGCCTCCACGCGCTCTTGTATCGCCTGCCTGCGGCAATGTTCGCCGTAGCGCACCATTTCATCCACTTCCGCATGGATGCGATCCTGCACCCTGTCCTGCTTGCGGCTTATATAGGTGACATTCGCCGCTTTGGATAAATATTGTGCCAACTTTGACGGCACAGGCGGACCATTGCCGATTAGCACAACCTTGTCTATAAGCCGCTCCGGCTTTCCGTCCACCACCGAGCCACTAAGACGGTAGCGTACCAGAACTTGTAGCGCGTCCGGCTTACCCTGCTCATCAATCCCCACCTGCACCGTAGAAATGCCAAGATTGGCATCGTTGGGCTGGCCTGCCGCCATCTGCATCGGTAGCATGGGAATAGCCTCAACCTTGGGAAACAGCTTGGGTATGATCTGACCGGATGCACCCGGCAGCGCCAGCGTCATCAGCAAGCGCATGGTGCTTGGGTCTGCGGCATTGCGGTTCTGCCTGCCGCCCTTTGCCATGCGCTGCCATGTCTCATCAAGCGACGCACTGACTTCGTCAGGCAAACGCGAAAGTATGTCGCGCGCATTCTTTGAATCGAAGGTCTGCTGGTTGACAATACGCAGCGTAAACTGTGCATCCCTTGCGCCTGCCTGTGGCAGTGCAATGTCGATAGACGGCACTAGATCCAGACCACCATCTGCCTCTATAATAGCCGAAGCTTTTTTCTGGAGGTCTGCACCCACGTTATCAAGCATATGTTTAACTGCCGAATACGAGATAACATACTCGGGTTTCAGGTCGGCCCCCGCCTCGAAATGGTCAGGGTAGGCCTGCTGTATGTAACCGGCGATGATTTCCTGCCATGCCTTGATGGTGGCGTCCCTGCCGATATCACGCGGGGTGTTGAGCAAATCAGCAACCGACTGCGCCTCGCCGGAGGTGCGCACATCCGGCCCATGCTGTAATTTATCCTGTTCGTCCAGTGCGCCCTTTACCTTATCGGTAAGCGTGGGTTTCAAGTCTGGCAGGAATATGCCATGGCGCATCATCAGCCCTTCTACCCAGTTACGTATATGCTGGTTATGGGGGTTGCGCTCGGGATAAAGCTGGTCGATTTTTTTGTGGATAATATTTACCAGCCTTGTGCCAAACTGTTCTTCCGGCATAAGCAGCGGACCCGGCCTTCTGGCAGGGCGGCGGCCTTTTTCGGTAACCGGCGGCGCATCATGCATAGCTTCTTCAATCCATTGCTGGATTAGGCGCAGGTCAAAACGCACCTGCCCGGCCGGATGATTCTTGGGGCGGCGTTGCACCTCTTCCTGAAGCGCGGCAATGGCCGGTACATTATCCGCCCTGTCATAAAGGGCAGAGCGCGGATTTTCCATCTGCGCCACATCACTCATGAACTGCGCCAGTTGCTCGGTGCCGTCCTTGAAACGCTGCCAATTGTTGATAAAGCTGTAATGGGTAACAGGAATATTTTTCTGCTCACCCTCGGCCATGCCGCGCTTGCGTAGCACTGTCAGGTAATCCACAAAATCGTGCGGCTGGCCTTCCCACGCGCCTGTTCCTTCCCAACGGTCGCGCTGCGCTTCGTATAATGTGCTGACCGGAAGGCCAGAAAGCAGCTGCTGGACACGGTGCGCCCAGTCACGCTCGCCCAGCCGGTCGATGCCGATGGTGGCAAGGCGCGAGGCCAGCGCATCCGGAAGCGGTTTGATGCTGTCGTCACGCGCATCCATGTAGTTGCCGGTAAATACCACCAGCGATCCATTGCGGCGCAAATCGTTATTGCTGAGTGCAAAACGCTCACCGTTACCGCCATCGATAATGACTTCCTCGTTCGGGTCAGGGCGCGTACCTGCCAGCACTTCGTAGAGTTTCGGGTCACCGCCCGCGGCGTCGCGCCTGCGTGCGAATTCATCCAGCGTTATGATAACCGGCACCGTGCTTTCCTTGGCTGCCTTGAGCGCATAATAAAGCGGCCCCGGCACCTTGGTGATGAGATGGCCACCACCACGGCTGATAAGACCTTCATGCTCGGCAATATCTTCCAGTGCCTGCATGCGTGTGCGCGAGCCTTCCGCCTGATCGCTATCAGATATTTTAGCAAAATCAATCGTGCCATCTGCGTTCTGGTAATCCTTGAATTGCTCTTTTACCACTTTCATGGAAATGGGCTTGAGTGTTTTCTGCCTGATACGATCATTGACATTCTGCTCAAGCGTTTCCCACTTATGGTGGCCGTCGACCGTGGTCTCGGCTATCAGCTCGCTCATATCGCGGTCATAGCAGTTAATCAGGAATTCCTTGCCACGCGTCATCTGGCGCAATACCTGCGAGGCCGTGGTTTTACCGATACCCGGCTCGCCGATCAGTATCAGCGTGCGGTTACGCTCGCGCGAGTCATGATCGGAGGGATCGGGCATATCAAGTTTGCGCAGGGCATCATTCATATGGTCCATCATGCAGGGAAGCACGGAAAGACGAATGGCATCACCTTCCAGTTGCATGTCCGACCCACTGGAAAGAAATTGCGGAAACGCAATTGCCAGCGTGGTGACATTGCCCTTAGCATCCAGCGTGGGGATAATAAAGCGGTCATCATCGCGCCCGGGGGCAACCAGCTTCATGTTAGAAGTACTCATAACGTTCTCCCTTGTGTTGCAGTCTTTAATGTCTGTGTATGTGCGCTCAGGCCTGGGGTTATTCCGCCTGCTTTGACGAATTGCAGATAAATGTTCTGGTTTACATTCTGCCAGTGCGCAGGCAGTTGTTCCCATATGTCGGCAAAAAGCTGGCGGTCGGCCGTGTTATTCGATTCCACCAGCGGCGTGCCGATGGACTTGGCAAATAACCCGCGGACACAAGCGTCCAGCACATCATCACTCAGGCGCAGATTGCACGGGCTGTCATCAGCAAAACACTGTGCGTGCGTGGGCTTACCGTCAAAATGACCGGTGCGCTGCTTTTTCATTTCATACAGCCAACCACCAATAGCATGGTCATAAGGCGGCTGCACCACCAATGGATCAGCGCCATGGCGCAGCAGCAATACACTCATG
This sequence comes from Alphaproteobacteria bacterium, assembly GCA_020049775.1. GTDB lineage: Bacteria > Pseudomonadota > Alphaproteobacteria > Rickettsiales > SXRF01 > JAGVKI01. Next base: position 52,405 of record JAGVLO010000014.1, read on the forward strand.
TCCAGATAGTCGTTCTGGCACGCCATCTGCAGCGCGCGGTCATGTCCGGCATGCAGGTCTGCACCATATCGCAACAACAATCTTGCAGTCTCCAGGCGGTTGTTAAAGCAGGCACGCTGGAAGGCCTCTCCATCATCAGCATACACATTCGCGCCATGCTGCAGCAATAAATACACCGTATCGCGGTAGCCATATGCTGCTGCCTCACGCAGTGCCATATCATCCCGTGCATGGATATCAGCGCCGCGCTCTATAAGAGTATTGACCATATTGCGCCTGCCGTGCTTGGCCGCCTGAATGAGCGCACGCTCATCTTCCATATGTAAATCCGCACCACAATCGATGGCCTCGCGGAACATATGTTCATCACCGGCGGTAACGGCATAAATCAGGAGAGCATTAGCGTCTGACTGCATTATAACCTCCCCATTGCAACCGCAGATGTTGCAGAAATACGCCATTCACTCTGAGAATCCCTAGCAAGATATGGCTTATCCTGCTTCACATGCTGCATGTAACTATTCTGGTAATGGTTTTTCCAGACCACGGGAAGTGCCTCCCATATGTCGGCAAAAAGCTGGCGGTCACCATTACTCCCGGAAGCTATCAGCGGTGTTGCCACTAATGTTGCAAACTGGCCGACAACACAGGCATCCAGCACATGGTCGTTCAGCCTGCCTTCGGTAAAATACCTGGCGGCATCGGGCGCACCTTCGGAAAAATAGCCTACAGTCTGATGGCGTGTATGTGAAAGCCAGTTTCTGAATACAATATTTTCATATGCGTTTAATTCTTCATTATGAGGCGCGTAAGGATCCGCTCCCTGCCGCAACAAGACAAAGGCCGCATCCCTGTACCCATTCTTAACCGCATAAAAAAGTGCTTCACTCCTGCAGGCACACGCATCAACACCATTTTCAATTAATAATTTCAATATATCCGCAAAACCTCTCTCGGCAGCAGACGTAAGCGCCCAGTCACCATAACTGCTGGCATTGGCGCCGCGGGCCATTGCTGATTTCACACCATCGATGTCGTTGCGCTCAACGGCTTCTATCAGTTCTTCATCGAGCGGTGTAATTTCGTAATGCATCATGCCACACTCCTTGTAAGTGACGGCTTATCCTGGATGCGGGCTGCGTGTGGCCCTGCCCTATTTTCTGACTTCAGGAACTGTACATAGCTGTTCTGGTGCTGGCCCTGCCAGCAGGCAGGCAGGGCATGCCAGATATCGGCAAATAACCGGCGGGCATCTTCGTCTCCTGAAGCAAGCAACGGTACGCTGACCATGTACTCGAATTGTCCGGTCAGGCAGGCATCCAGCACCTGCTCCTTCAGCCTGCCATCATCGCTGAAACATTGCTCATGTATTGGTGGCACAGAAAATTTACCGGCCAGAGATTGCCTTACTTCCTCCAACCATATATCCAGATCGGTGTTATGAAAGGAGTCTTTGCCATCAATAGCATCTTTGGCAAGCGGGTCTGCACCATGACGCAGCAGCAGAAGCGTGTTATCGCGCATTTCACTCTGCGCAGCCTTGCGAACCGCGCGATTATTATGCGCTTGCACATCCGCACCGCGCTCGATCAAAAATTCCATGAATCGCGTGTTATCCGTTAGCGGCACTCTCGCCGATGCAACCACCCACCATAATGTTTCGTCGTCAAGCGCGTGGATATCCGCGCCGCGGTCGAGCAATATTTTTGCCGTATCCATATGGTTGTAATAAGCCGCCAAGCGCAACGGGCAGTCATGATCCGTGTGAATATCGGCCCCTTCTGCCAACAATCTCAGGATTTCTTTATTCAGGCCGTTTTCGGCAGCATCAACCAGCGCCTGTTCCAGCGGCGGCAGTTCTGGTCCTCCCATGTGTCCGACCATAGCTACCTCCCTGCCCTGTTAATTGCAACGGCAGATTGGCGCGGCGGCGCCTCAATATGGTCAGCAAGCCCACCTTGTTTCATGAATTGCATATAGCTATTTTGGTACTGCACCTGCCAGTGTGCAGGCAATTGCTCCCATACATCTGAAAATAACTTCCGGTCTTCGGAAGCGCCGGAAGATAACAGCGGCACGGCAATAAGCGTATTAAACTGGCGGGTGACGCACGCATCAAGAATGTCTTCTTGCAATTCACCCGATTCATCGAAACATTGCTTGCGCAACGGCTTGCGGACAAAGCGGCGCGAAAGTGTTGCCTCCACCTCGTCTAGCCATCGGAACAGGCGAAAGTCCTGCATGTCGTCATCAGGAAATGTCTGCTGCGCATCACAACCGCAGCGCATTAGGAAAATAGAATTGTCACGCTGGCCGTTCACGGCGGCACTACGAAGTGCCCAATTGTTGCCGACATGGATATCTGCCCCTCTCGACATCAGCAATTTAATGGTGGACACCGGCCCTTCGGTCGCCGCCATGCGCACGGCAAAATCATCCTGGGCATGAATATCAGCACCCGCATCCAGCAGAATTTCTGCTACTTCGTTGCGCCCGCGCTTGGATGCCCAGACCAGCGCAAAATTGAGCGATTTTGCTCCAGCTGCGATCAGCCGTTTTACCTCTTGCGTATCTCCTTTTTCGGCAGCGGCAACAAGCTGGTCATCTAGATCATCCATGCTACCTCCCCGTATTGCTAGTGTGCGTTGCCGCATCACCTGAAAGGGATTGCGTATGAATGCCTAGACGTGGCTGCAGGCCACCTTCTTTCATAAACTGCATGTAGGTATTCTGGTGGCTATGCTGCCAATGACGAGGCAGCGCGTCCCACACTTCCTGAAAAAGCTTGCGGTCGGTTTTTTGCGCCGACTCCATCAGCGGCGCAGCAACACGACTGGTAAACTGGCCCGTGGCGCAAGCGTCCAGCACAGCTTCATGCAATTTCCCTTCCTCGAAGCACTGCGTCTCTTTAGGTCGCGCATGTGTAAAATGCCTGCGTGCGCTGAATTTCATATCCATCAGCCATTCTTTAATCGCAGGTGCATTATCAGCCTCCATACAGGCCTGCGCATCTGCCCCGTGGCGCAGCAGCGCCAGCCCCGAATAACGCCGGTCATTTTCCAGTGCGGCTTTGAGAGCTTTTTCGCCATCCGCATGCACATCTGCCCCGCGTTCGATAAGTAGTTCCACGGTTTCGGTAGTGCCATTACCTGCAGCACCTGACAACACTTCACCATTGCGGGCATTGATATCCGCGCCCCAGTCCAGCAACAGGGCGACTATTTCCTTGTTGCCTTTGAAGGCTGCCCAGCATACTGCATCTTCATTCTCGGCATGCAGGTTGGCATTGTTATTCAGTAGAAATTCTACGATGACATAATGCCCCTCGCGCGCTGCCTCACGCAATGCCACGTCGTCATTGGCGTGGATATGCGCGCCCTTGTTAATTAAAAACTCTACCGTATCCGCATGTCCGCATTCCGCTGCCCAGCGCAAGGCCACATCATTTGCCGCATGTATATCGGCACCACGCTCAAGTAACAGCCTGACCGAATGCGTCTGACCATTGCGTGCCGCCAGATGCAGAGCTTCGTCACGGTCAGCATGGATATCCGCGCCCTGCCGTAGCGCTTCCTTGATAGCATCGTTATCACCTTGTATAGCCCCCTCTACCAGCATCTTCAGCACAGGCGGGTAATCCTTCTTGGGCAGGTGGCCAGTTTTCATGCTACCTCCCCATTCCGCTACGGCGGCCAGCAGCGCCAATCTGCGACTGGAAATCATCTTCGGTGACAGGATCAAGCGACATCTCACCGGAACGCTGGCGCGACTTAAGCAATGCCACCACCTGCGAAGGTGCATGCTGCCAATCCGCATCCACCACACCCACACGCCCGTGGTGGCGCTGCTTCATTTCCGTCATCAGGTCGCGTAGCTTGTTCTTTCCGTTATTGGCGGTAACCAATACATCCACCGTGGCGTTGGGCATGATTTTAAGCACATGGTCGATGGCTTCCCTGCTGGCATTCTCGTCATACAATTCACCATCGGTGGGAATAATGAAATGCGTCATGCCGTGCTTCTGACCCGCGGGCAACGGATGGTGCGTCATGCGGTTCAGAATATTGTGGAAAGCCGGAGCAAGCAATGTGCCGGACGAAATACCGGTAAGAACGCGCTCGATGCGCGCTTCCACTTCGCTGTCTTTCATGCCGGGTTCGGCAATGAGGTATTTGTTAGCGGCTTCCTTGTCTTTTGCCCAGTCTTCCTCATCACCCCATAGCGACATGAACAGGCGGTAGCGCACATTCTTAGTATCCTGCATCTGCAGCTTGCGCAGCCCGTCATAGGCGAGCGCGGCAGTTTTCATGGCAATTTCCATGCGGCTGCCGGCACCAGTTCCCATGCTGCCCGAACCGTCCATCAGCAATACAATATCATGCACCACCGGCTTGGTGACAATTTCCTCCTGCCGCATGGTGCGAAAATCATCCAGCGAAGCCCTGCCCTGCGCCAGCTTGTTACCCAACTGCTCCATCCTGTCCTGATCAAGCCGCTCAAGCAAGTTGCCGCCGCCACCGGGCAAATCAAAACGCGTGGGCCTTACTTCTTTTACTCGTTTCGATACGCGCTCAGAAAGCTCTTGCAATATGCCTGCCACTTCGCCGCTCGCCTGCACATAGTCGGTATCGCCACGCAAATCACGGTAGGATCGGCCATCACCAAGCACCAGTTTTTCAATGGCGGATTTCTGGCTACCCGCCCCTTGCTGGGCTGGACTGTTCATCGGCAATACATTACGCGGCGTGTGGGCGTAGGGATCTTTTCCCTTTGGTTTTCCTTCACCTTCCTTCTTGTCTTTATCATCGGGGTCTTCACCATTCACTTCGCGCTTGCGGCGTGACTCGGAGGTTTCAGACTGGCTGGCCTCCTTATCCTGATCCCCTTGAGATGCGCCTGTGCGTTTGTCGTGGTCCTGCTTGCCCTGACCTTGCGGCGTGGAGGATGGCATATCGCTTTCTTTTTCGCCCAGTCCTTCGACCTCCATGCCTTCGCCACCGTTACCTTCACCGCCCTGTTGCTGCTGCGGATTCTTTTTCATGTCCTCGACGGCTTTTTCAATCTGCTGTTTTTTCTGCTTCATAATTTCAGCAATCAGCGGATCGGCAAGACGCAACAGCTTTTCGATTTCCTCGTTGCGCCAGCGGTTATAGAGCTTCACCTCGCCGTCATAATTTACAAGGTGCATTTCTTTTGTATTCGGATCTTGCAGACGGTACATACGGCCCGGGCCATCAAGCGCATGCGGTTGCAGCCCTTCAATGCGCCGCGTAACATCCTTGATATATTCCCACATCTGCACCTGCTCTTCCGGCGTTTCTGCGGGCAACAAATCTAACTGCACGCCGATGGAGGCGCGCCCCTCAGATGTATCAGGCGAAAGGCGGTTGCGGAAATAAAACGCCATATTCACCGCATGCGACAAATTGGCGAGCCGCTGGCTTGCATCAGGTGCTTTTTCTTCCTCTCCTTCCCCTTTTTTATCCAGCTTCTCCTTGGGCGCAAAATATTTACTTATAAGCGGCGCTGTTTCCTGAATGGTGCGGAATACATTTTGTGAGTCGGCAAGATTACCCTTGTGCCGTAGCGCAGGAGTGGCGATATGCTCAGGATCGCCAAGATTTACCGAATAGCGGTTAACGCAATTATCCTCGCAGGCATTCCAGAAACGCTGGCGCATGGTGAACTCTGCATGCAGCGCCATGAATTCCTTGAACTCCTCAACCGTTACCTTGCTGCCCGAGGGATAAGTCGGCTTGGGCGAACCGTCCGGCATAAAAGCATCGGGCAATTTCATGCCGCCTTTGGCTGCGAGGCTTGCCATGCGCGACCAGATTTTCTGCATGCTCTCGGGATAGAATTTGCTGAGTTTGGCGTGGCCGATTTCGTGATGGGCAATCGGTTCGTAATGCCCGAGATAGCCGCCTTGCGCTTCATACAACCCGCCGCCGGTAATCAGGCAGTGACACAAATCGAGGTTAATGCGCGGCATTTTTGAATCTGGCGAGAAATAAAACCAGCTGCCCGGCGCACCGGCAATCAAACGGCACTGTCCTGGCAGTTCAAATGCAAGGCGGTTGAACATACCGTCCACAAAACGGCTGGAAGTTACCGCTTTCACCAGTGGGTGAAAGGTAAAATCAGAGCGCTGGATTTTGTCATTGGCGAAAGCATGAATAAGCGTGGCTGCCCAGAGAAGCTGGCGCTCAGCATCATTCAAATCAAGACGTGGCACGCCTTCCGGCAAAACGCCATGCTCAGCACCATGCCGCGCCAGCAGGCGATGCTGCGCAAAAAATGCCTTGCGCGCAGGCGGCACGGACGCTTCCACACGATCAAGGAACGCGTCCACATCCGGCCAGTCGAGCAGGCTTGGCTGAGGTTCATGCGTAGCAACCAGCGTTTTTTCAGCATCATTGCCCTCACCCGCTTCCACTTTTTTCTTGATACGCCGGAAGGCAGTTTCGTTCATGCTTTGCGCAAGCAAACGTACAAGCTCTACCCTCTGGTCTATAAACGGCAGTTTTCCCGCCTGCCCCTCAGGCAAAGGCGGCAAGCCGGGCAATGACGGCAGACCTAAAATCTCATACGCAGAGCGCGCTGAACTGGATGCAGTGGACAACACTCATCTACCCTGTTTTTTATTTTTTTGTTTTCTCCCTGCGCGCGTACTTACGTACGGCGCCCCGACATCCTAGCGGAAAAAACGCTACAGTCCTGTGAATAATTCATGACTGCCAATGCGTATTAATGATTGTCGTACAAAAATAATAATTCTAGAAATAACAGACACTTAACTAAAAAATTATGCGCACCTCACTACCTCCAACAATTAGGCGGTTTGGGGGGCTGAATATACTAACTATATGAAATTATTATCTATCCAGCGAATAGCTGTTTTTGTCATCGGTATAGATAGCATCTTCATGCGCATGAGCGGTGTTGTAGAAGCTGTATATCGCATTGGCCACGGGAGGCTTGTGGTTCCATGGATCGATCGTGCCGATAATCTGACGTGTTGAAGTCGGGAACACGCTCGTAAATGTGTTGTGGTAACGCGCTGTGAAAATATCAGAAAAGGTTGGGCTGGAGAGAATATTGGCCACCACAACACCATTTTCCTTTAGTAGTTTTTTTGTATCGCGCAGAAATTCCTGCGTGGTTGTTTCCATTGGGATAGCCATCATGTTGGTGTACGTATCTATCACAATAAGGTCGTATTTCTTGGTCTCGGAGCGCACAAACGCCCGCGCCGAAGCTGGCACGAAATGCTTGTTTTTAGCCAATTCTCCGGGCAGGAAATGTGCCTCCGCCACTTCTTTGAGCGACGGGTCTATATCCACAAAAATATAATTATTGTTGGTGTCATACAACCCAAGGGTGAAACCGCCAGCGCCCAGCACCAGAATATCGCGCGGGGCGCTACTTTCCACCATCAGTGGAGTAATAAAATTATCTTCGATATAGGCGATATAGTGCAGGCGCTCGTTCGGGTCTTTGCTAACGCGCGATGCAATCGAGCGGTTAAGTACCATCGTTTTGGTTTGTTTATCGCGCGAGACGCCTATCTGCACCGTGTTATAGGCATTGTCAGATACAATATGCATCGCCTTCATTACAACGTTGCCGTTGAGTCCAACAAACACAATAACAAGCAAAACACATACAAGCGAACCACGGCTGGCCAGCCGCCGCGCCAAGAGCAGGTTAAGGACAACCAGCAACGCAAGGGTGAGCATAACCGTGACATGCACTCCGGCATAGGTCATCAGCACAATAGTGGAAAAGACTGATCCGAAAAACGAACCGGTGGTCGAGAAAAACAGCATGACGCCGGTAATCTCGCTGAGCTTGCGGCGCGAGAAATAATTGCTTACCAGCGGCACGGTTTGCCCAAGTATATAGACAGGCCCCACCAGAAACAGCAGGCAGTAGATAGCCGTTTGCAGCAGGCGGTTCTGGATACCAATGGCAACCATCTTCAGAAAAAACCACTCAAGGAAAATGTAGGAAAGACCGAATGAAAGTACAGCAAGCGCAATCAGGATATTGCGGCCGAGGATACGGCGCACCGAGCGCAAGGACTTACCCGATTTCGTGCGTTTTTTGTAATGTTTCTTAAACGCCGTGCCACCCATATGGTAGCCGATGGCGAGGGGAAGCAACACGGCACTGACAATAATCGACACGATTTCGGTGCCGCTGCCAACAAATGGTACCAGCAGGCGGATGGCGAGCAGTTCACTCGCCAGCACCACATAACCCTCAATAAATATGACCAGAAAGAGGAAGCTTGTTTTATTGAGCCGCATAATTTTATGTTTACCTGACCTGTTTACAAATAAATTCATATAACCCATATATTTTAAGGAATAGTGAATATCCTTTCCCTGCAAGGGCCTATGCATACCTGAGATATATTTGTTGCATACCTGAGATATATTTGTTGGCAAAACCCTGCAGAGAAGGCATAATTACAGCCATACGACATATTTTAAGGCTTTTCCTTATCTTCACGCTTTTTACTTTTATTGCTGCAACCTCCAACGCAGCAACGATGCCCTGTTGCTCAAAAACCGACAATGTTACAACAAGCGACATGCCAGACTGTCACAAACAGGATAAAGACAGCGCTAAAACCTCTGGTGATTTAGTCAAAAAACAATGCGAATGTTCGCATTGCATCCCTGTTTCTTTTGACCGTAATAACAATCTTCAGTCACCATCCGCAGTTTCTGGCAACCGTGTGCCTATTGTGCCGTCCCTTAAATTGGCGGCAAATCCTGCTACTATCGATAACCCTCCCAAGCAATAACTCCTGACCCGATTACCTTAAGGCACGTCGCTCGCGCGTGACGCCTCTTATTCATTTCAGGAGTATTATTATGTATGTTCGTAATTTCTTCCGCATTTCTGGCGCATTGTTATTGTTTTATGCATCGCCTGCCTATGCCAAGACAGTAGAATACCACCTCGACATAAACCGTAATATGGTAACCAATGCCGGTTATCCGACAGAGAAAATCACGGTCAACGGTTTTATCCCCGGCCCAATACTGCAATTTACAGATGGCGATGAGGCCATCATCACCGTAACTAACCATATGAAGGAGGACACGTCCATACATTGGCACGGGCTGTTGTTGCCTGGCGGGATGGACGGCGTACCAGGTCTAAACGGCTTTCCAGGCATAAAGCCAGGAGAAACTTTTACCTACCGTTTCAAAATACGCCAATCCGGCACTTACTGGTATCACGCGCACAGCATGGGACAGGAGCAGGACGGGCTTTATGGCGCGTTTGTTATATCGCCTAAAAATAAAGAACCTGTACATGCAGACAGGGACTATGTTGTATTGCTGTCCGATTTTTCAGCCGAGTCATCTTCAATGATTCATAAGAACCTTAAAATGAATTCTGCCTACTACAACCATGCACAGCGCACCCTAGGGGATTTCTTCAGTGATGTAACAAAATCAGGGTTCAAGGCAGTGTGGAATGATGCCACGGACTGGGGACACATGCGCATGTCACAGACAGACCTCGCCGATGTCAGCGGCTATACCTTTCTTATCAACGGCAAATCACCTGAAGACAACTGGACGGGACTGTTCACATCTGGCGAGCGTGTGCGTTTACGTTTTATCAATGCCTCCGCCATGTCGTTTTATGACGTACGGATTCCCGGCCTGAAAATGACCGTAGTGCAGGCCGACGGACAAAATGTAGAACCACTGCCCATAGATGAATTCCGTTTTGGCGTTGCGGAAACCTACGACGTAATTGTGGAACCCAAGGAAGACAAAGCCTACAGCATTGTCGCCGAACCCATTGACCGGACCGGTTTTGCCGTAGGCACGCTTGCCCCGCGCGAGGGCATGCGCGGCGAAATGCCGAAGCAACGCCCCCGCGCGTTGCTTTCCATGTTTGATATGAATATGGAAAACATGATGAAGGACATGCCCGATATGGACATGACCACAGAATCAGCCACCGTCAGCGGCTGGGCAAAAACAGGCACGCCGGAAGGCCACAAGGCGCTCAACTACAAGGATTTGCGCTACCTTGGTACACAGAAGGACACGCGCAAACCGGAGCGCACCATTGAAGTGCGCCTCGATGGCAATATGGAGCGTTATATCTGGACGCTGAATGGTAAAAAATATGAAGAATCAGGGCCAGTCATGCTTCGTTACGGAGAGCGTGTGCGCCTGACCTTCATCAACGACAGCATGATGGCTCACCCCATGCACCTGCACGGTATGTTCGTGCAACTTGAAAACGGCCAGCCTGCGGGAAAGCTGCCCAACAAGCACACAGTCATCGTGCCACCGGGGCAATCCTATTCCGTGCTGCTGACCGCAGACGAACCGGGTGAATGGGCGTTCCATTGCCACCTGCTGTTCCACATGATGTCCGGCATGATGACAACCGCCGTTGTCGCAAAGCTCGATGCTTCGGAAATACCTGCATACACACCACCAACAAGCACCACCAAAAACAAAGGGGGACACCATGCGCACTAACCTGATTGCACTTGCGGCAGTGCTGTATACCCTGCCCTGCGTTGCCGATGACAGCAACACGCAAAGGCCACATAGCGATGAACATGGCGGCCAGATATTCCATGCATTTACGCTGGAGATGGATAGCGGCGCAGGACGCGACGACACCATCTCCACGTGGGATTTTGACGGCTGGATCGGTGGCGACAACCATAAGCTCTGGCTGAAAAGCGAAGGCGAAATGGAGAACGGCCACACCCATGACGCTGAATTCTGGGGCATGTACAGCTACAACATCTCCACATTCTGGGATGCGCAGACTGGCATACGCTTTGATTCCGAACCTCGCGCAACCAGCTATGTTGTTGCTGGCGTAAGTGGTCTTGCGCCCTACTGGTTTGAAACCGAGGCGCATATGTTCGTCAGTGACGACGGCGACGTAAGCGCACGGCTGCATACAGAAACCGACCTGATGCTGACGCAGCAGCTGGTGGTGCAGCCCTATGTCGAAGTGAATGTTTTGGCAGACAATGTGCCGGAACTGGAGACAGGCGCAGGCGTGACAAACGGCGAAATCGGTATTCAGACACGTTATGAAATCACACGGAAATTCGCTCCCTACTTCGACATACGCTACGAGCGTAAATTTGGTAAAACCGCTTCGATTTCTATAGGAGAAGGTGAACATCGTGATGATTTTATCGCCAGTGCAGGTTTGCGTTTAATGTTTTAATTTTTATTTTTTGAAGGGAAATTTTATGAAGAAAGTTATTATTACTACCGCATTGACTGTCGCTGTTTTTGCAGCTCCGGCCTACGCAAAAGAATATACTGTTGAGATGATCTCTACGTCTGATAAGGGTGACTACCGTTTCAGCCCGCAGCATCTTACAATCCAGCCGGGCGATACCGTCACATGGATAAACGCACAGGACGACTCACATAATGTCATGACAAGCGCATTCCCCAAAGGAGCCGAAGGCTTTGACAGCCCCATGCTGGAAAAAAAAGGCCAGAAATGGTCCTATATTTTCAAAAAAGATGGGACTTATGAGTATCACTGCCATCCCCATGCGGACTTGATGAATGGCACGGTTACCGTAGGTAAACCCTCAGCAAAAGCAGACATAGTTGTGGAAGGACACCACCATAGCCATGGCAACCACGAAGGCGCGCATAGTAAGCACTAACAGCTAGGATAGCATACTCTGCGCCACGGCTTCGGCGACTTTAATGCCATCTACGCCTGCTGATAATATACCTCCAGCATAACCGGCACCTTCGCCTGCGGGAAAGAGTCCCTTCGTGTTCAGGCTCTGGAATGTGTGGTCATCGCGTTTGATGCGGATGGGAGAAGACGTGCGCGTCTCCACACCCGTCAGCACGGCATCGTTCATATCAAACCCGCGCATCTGGCGGCCAAAGCCAACCAGCGCTTCGCGTATCGCCAGAATTGCATAATCAGGCAGGCATGGACTAAGGTCGGTCGGCGTCACGCCCGGCTTGTAGGAAGGAATCACGCTACCCAAGCCAGTCGAAGGCTTGCCCACGATAAAATCACCCACCAGCTGCGCAGGCGCGGCATAGGTCTTGCCACCGGCAATGAAAGCGGCCTCTTCCCATTTGCGCTGGAAAGCCACACCCGCCAGCGGCCCACCGGGATAATCCTCGGGGGTGATACCCACCACGATACCTGCGTTGGCATTGCGCTCGGCACGTGAATACTGGCTCATGCCATTAGTCACCACACGGCCTTCCTCGGAGGCTGCCGCCACTACCTGCCCGCCCGGACACATGCAGAAACTATAGACGCCGCGCCCGTTGGACGCATGATGCACCAGCTTATAATCCGCCGCGCCAAGAATAGGATTTCCGGCAAACGTACCGAAGCGCGCTATATCGATAAGCGATTGCGGATGCTCCACACGGAAACCAATCGAGAACGGTTTTGCCTCCACATATACGCCGCGCTCGTGCAGCGTGTAGAATGTATCGCGCGAGCTGTGGCCGATGGCCAGCACCACATGGTCAGACACGATATGTTCGCCGCTTGCCAAAACTACACCACGCAGCTGGCGCTTACCGTCTTTGCCTACATCAATATCAAAATCGGTCACGCGTTGCTCGAAGCGGTATTCGCCGCCCAGCGACTCGATGGTGGCACGCATGTTCATCACCATTTTTACCAAGCGGAATGTACCGATATGCGGATGCGCCTCGGTGAGGATTTCCGGCGGCGCTTCGGCCTTTACGAATTCGGTGAGTACCTTACGCCCGAGATGGCGCGGGTCTTTAATCTGGCTATAGAGTTTGCCGTCGGAAAATGTACCTGCCCCACCCTCACCATATTGTACGTTCGATTCAGGATTGAGTATCGACTTGCGCCACAGCCCCCATGTATCCTTTGTGCGTTCACGCACTTCCTTGCCGCGCTCGAGTATGATAGGTTTAAAACCCATCTGGGCCAGTATCAGCCCCGCAAACAAGCCGCACGGCCCAGCCCCGATAATCAGGGGACGCTGTCCCAGTTTCTCCGGTGCTTTTGCAACGAACTTATACTCTAAATCCGGTGTGGGTTTTACATTGTTGTCCTTGGCGAAGCGCTTGAGGATGGCGACTTCGTCCTTCACCTCCACATCAAGCGTGTAGATAAGAATGATATTCGATTTCTTGCGCGCATCATGCGCACGGCGGAATATGGTACAGGAAACCAGCTCATGTGCAGCAATGCCAATGCGCGCAATGACGGCCTCGTTAATGGCCTGCGGCGGGTGGTCGAGCGGAAGTTTGATCTCAGTGAGGCGCAGCATAGGCGTCGATAATACCAACCATCAGGAGCATTAATAGCAAAACCCTGTGATATAACACTATCTTTCAGGAATAAAGGCTTAAATGGCCTGAAATCATAACTCTTCCGGCAAGCCAAGCAACCGCTGCAGCTCCGGATCTATGAGGATTTCCGGTGACACACTCTCTGGAAGCACGAGTTTGGTATTAGTATTATTCGCTATGTTTGCTTGCTGGTTGCCAGTGCCGCTATCGGATTCGGACTCATTACTGTTGACTAATACACCCTGACTGCTTTCACCTGTGGATAGTGGAAAATTGTTCTGAGGGCTAAGAGTTTGAAACATGCGGGCCACTTCTGTTGATGGCACATTGTTTGTTGATGCGACTTGCACTACTCCATTGAGTGTGACTACACCGCCGCTACTGGCAGTGAGTGTTATATTGCTAACGTTAATAGTACCCGCTCCGCCGGAGGTCATGGTGATATTACCGCCAGCAGCCGTACGGCTGGTATTGATAGCACCCGCTGATGCTGAGGTAATATTGCCATTAGTGGTAGCCAGTGTAAGACTGCGGTCTGCCGCCAGCGAGAGTATGTCCCCCTTGAAATCCAGGGTAATAGAATTCGTTGCCTGAAGGGAAATATTGGCTGATTGGCTCAGTCGCTCAAGGTAACGTGTGGTAAATACCGAATACCCATCCGCAGCCGTGGCTTTTGCTACTTCTGTAGCGCCTGTACCCGGAGGAGTAAGCGCGATTCCCCATTTTGCTGATTGGTATTGTTCAACCAGATTGCGAGAAGTGTCTGAAAGCACAGAATTGTATGTTATCGATTCATAATATTTCATGTTAGCATGGTAAGCGCCCTGACTGCGTGCGCCCACATAATTATCGGCGGTATCTGGAATTGATACCCCCGTCCCTGTCTGAGTACCCTGAGCGCCGTTAATCCAAAGATTCCCTGTATCGGCAGCATTATTTAGCACACCGCTCATAATGATATTATTGCCAACTTGATTAGAGCTAAGCCGCATTAGCTCACCGACCGCAATGACTTCAGGATGTCCTGTGCTGGCAAACATTCTAAATTCAACTTGCCCTGGGGCATAAACCCAAAACATGGGATAATTTAATGCGCTTACTTCTTGTAACGCATGGAAGCCGCTTAGGTTATTCCCAGAGACTCCACTACTGCCAAGACTGAAGGACGCTTTAACCAATAAATCATCAACTCCGTCAAATACGGCAATCGCCTTACCGTTCTGTCCATTACCAATCCATAATGGCATCCTAGACTCTGTTGTTTGAATTGTCGTATTATTCTGTGCAGATTTGTCGGTAATTTGGCTGACCAACCCACGATAGACCGTGCTACCACTGTAATTTTGCGTGAGGTTGCTGCTCAAGGTAATCGTTGTGCCGCTGATAGCACTTATGATGTATGTGTCTGCACCAATAGTATCAGCCGTTGTCACGCTACCAGCTGATCCAAGCCTTATGCGCACACCAACAGCAAGATTTGCAGAGACGTCGGTTGATGTGGTTATTGTATTGTTTCCGGAAGTACCAGTTGCTGTGGCAGCCGACAGAGCATCTGTTGAATAGGTGAGTGTTACTTTAGTGGTATCACTAACATCCAACCATTGGCGCAACGAGCTACTCAGATTTATGCCACCATCCGTACTCACAAAAGCCGGATCCACATTGCCGTAGATGGTGATGTCGTTCGGGTCGAGGAAGTAGGTACCCTTTCGCCCGTTGCTGGCAGTCAGGTCAACATACCCCTGTGCATCAAGATATTGATGGCCTGAAGTTTCAACAAAACCACCATCACCCGCGTTGCCACCTTGTGTTGCATTCCATGTCAACGCATCAACAGCTAAGCCACCCAGTGCCCTTGCATACACATTGCCGTAAAACTGCGTGGACCCGTCACTCCAGAAAATAGTGCGTCCGGCGTCACCGGTGAACAATGATTCATTCAGGATCAATGCTCCCGAATCCACATACAGGTTTTGTGCCGTCGGCGTGTCGCCTTGCCCGAGATAATCACCGCCAATGCGTATATCCCCGCCGGCGGATCTCTCACGGTATGCCGATACCGCTTTGCCCGCAGTGGTACCGGATACGCCTGTGTGACCGGAAGCGTCAATAATCGTGCCATTCAGAAGCGCCACATTATCGCCGGTTACGGTAATCTTCCCGCCGCTCTCACCGGCCTTGCGGCCTGAGGCATCCAGCACACCGGATACCAGTACCGTGCTGTTGCCTTTTTTCTTACCCTTACTTCCCGAATTGTTGCTCTTAACTGCGTTGCTGCCCTCAGCGAATATAATAATCTCGCCATTGCGTTCGGCAACGCTTGTGGCCTCTATAATCCCCTCCATATTGATTACGCTGTTCACCATTTCACTGGCGGCAGCGGCAGTCATGATAACCTGTCCGCCGTTAGCAGAGATGATACCGCTATTGCGGACCAGCTGGCTGGTGACAGCATCGCTTGCTTCCAGTGAAACCAGCCCGTCGCCATACAAATCGAGGGCAAATGTATCCCCCGAGGCAAGCTGCACCTTGCCCAGTTTTGCCTGTATGTAGCCATCATTTATTACATTCGGTGCAATCAGTGCGACTAAACCTGCATCAGCGGCCGTGACGATACCTTGGTTCACTATCCCCGCGTTCGGATTGCCCGCGATATAAAAACGGTCGTCGCCAGCCATAAAGCGTTCTGTTGGAATATCAGCGCTGGTAGCTACTATGCTGCCAACATTGATCTGTGCTGATGGGCCTATAAACACACCATTTGGATTCACCAGCATCAAGGTGCCGTTGGCAGTGAGATTACCGAGTAGTTGCGAAGCGCCCATGCCACCTGTCACGCGGTTGAGTGTGACTGATGACGCAGACGGCTGCTGAAACACCACATGCTCGCCAGCAGAAATATCGAAATTCTGCCAGTTGATGACCGCACGCTGCGTGGATTGTTGTACCGTAAGTTGTGAACCTGCCGACGATATACTGGCAGCCCCGCCCACCACTTGCCCACCCTGTGGTAACGCGTGCGCTGGTTCTACAGCAAGCAATCCGATTGCGGTAATTGCTGTAGTCATTTGCAATTTAAAGAGATGCCTTTGCTGTTTACTCACTGCCAATGCCTGTGCAGATAGGTTTACATTAGCCACAACATAACAAAAATAGATTAATCAATGGTTTAACAAAAATTGAGCGGCAGTAGCCAAAGGCTTGATAAATAACCGGTTGCCGGATGCATGCTTGGTAAAAGCAGACAAATACTGTCTAGCGTCCACCAACTCCAACACCTGCAACTGGTGCTGGCTGGTTTGGTGTTGCAGCAGGGCCTGACGGGCTATTACCCATACCAGGCATAATAGATGTATTGCCTGTTGGACTGCTTCCGGTGAGCGACATACCCGCGACATTACCTAACAATGAAGCGGCGGCAGCAAGTTGCTTCATGACATCCGGCGACATTCCGGGCATAGACGGAACGCCCGGCGCCTGCACGGGCGGTGCCATGCCGGTAATCTGGCCGATAGTATTTGCCAGCCCTGGATTTTCATTGGCAAGTTGTGTAATGGCTGTCATCACTTGGGGAATCTGTTTTGCAACTTCGGTAACAACATTCATCAATGCCGGATTCTGTGCAGCAAGCCCTACAATCGTTTTCATCATCTCTGGATTTTGCGCAGCAAACTGCATCACCGATTTCGAAAGTTCAGAATTCTGTGTAATCAATTGCATCAATGCCTGATTCTGTGTGGCCATACGGCTCATGGAATTCATGAGTTCCGTATTCTGCGTCAAAAAGCCCATCATCTGCGGATTTTGCGTCGCCACTTCAGTCACGGTTTGGAGCAATTGAGGGTTTGCGGCAGCCACCTTCACGATTGAACCCATAAGTTCCTGATTGCCTGCGATCGCATTCATCAGCTGCGGATTCTGCTGCGCAATCTTTAGCGCGCCATTCATCAGTTCAGGGTTGTTGGTGGCAATCTGCAACACTTGTGGATTCTGCTGTAATACTGATAGCAACTGGGGATTAGAAGAAACCAGCTGCATGCCTGTAGTGACCAATGCAGGATTTTGTGCAGCAAATTGCATTAATTGCGGGTTGTTTGCACCAAACTGCACCGCCTGCGGATTCTGTGCAGCAAAAGTGACCAGGTCTGGATTTTTTGCTGCAACATCCACCATAGCTGGGTTTTCAGCAGCAAATTTTACAGCTTCAGGATTATCTGCGGCCAAGCGCACAAGCTCAGGATTCTCAGCCGCAATTCTCACCAACTCAGGATTGTCGCGGGCAAACTTCACTGCTTCCGGATTATCATCTGCAACGCTGGCCATGCGCCCTGTCTCCCCGGGTACAGCTTGCGCTGCCCAAGTCGCCGTTGGGTTATTTGCCGCGCGTCGAACCATGTCCGGATTATTTGCTGCATAACGCAGCGCCTCCGGATTTTCCCGGGCAAGCCTGACGAGTTCAGGATTTGCCGCAGCAGTCTTTACCGCATCCGGGTTGGATGCCACGAATTGCAGCGCTTGTGGATTTTGAGAGGCAAGACGCACCAATTGCGGGTTATCACGCGCTACCTGCATTGCTTGCGGATTATTTGCGCCAAACTGTATGGCCTTATTGGTCATTTCCGGATTGGCAGCGGATGACTGCACTACAGGCGGATTGCCAGTCAGAAACTGCACAAACTGGGTTGCCTGTTCAGGGGTAATATTGGTCTGGGTAGGTGCGTTCATTTATATCCGGTCGCCACTTCTAGGCTTCTGATTACTATCAACTATACCATACCGCCATTGAATTTAATGTTAATAATTGATTACAAAAAACAGCGTATCAAATTTATTGTTTATATATAACAATAAATTAGCCAATAAAATAAAAACCAGCCCCGGGACACTGGGGCTGGTTTTTGTTACTTTTGGAGAAGCAGGCAACTATCAGCTAATCGTGCCGCGCTGCTTTTCGTTAGAGGCGGTAGCTGGTACAGAACCCATATCCGGACCGTTACTTTCTATCACTTCACCAAGCGAAAAATTGCTGGCCTGTGCGCCTTTGAGATCCAGTTTCTTCGATTTATATTTTTCACGGAGCTGGTTCAATTCCGTACTGGCAGATTGCATACGGCGCAAATCTTCCTTGGCGCTGTGATATTCAAAATGCATCTCGGCCTGCTTTGCAGTAAACGCCATGGTACGCGGAAGCGCGGAATCATTCTTTTCCATGACATCCTTAAGGCGCGTCACCTCTTCAGAAATAGCCTTTTCCATGTGATAGCGGTTTGTGCCGACGCTATAATCAACACGCCCGTTCACGTAGGTTGCGCCGAGTTTTTTAAGTTTTGGCTCGAGCATTTTTTCAGCAGTCAGAAGATTGCTGAGATTTTTCATATCCGGCTTGAAGGTTTTTTCTGTCTTCTCGTATAAACGGGAAGTTTCAATAATCACCTCGGCATCGGCTTTTATGATATAAGCCGCAACCGCAGGAACAATAACCGCAGCAGCAGCAACACCTGTCGCGGCTCCGGCAGTTAGTGCGCCGCCGCCAATGGCAGTATTCGCAACTACGCCAGTCGAGGTCAGCACGCCGGGAAGTGTGCCTACGAGATTCTCTGCAACGACAGCGGCAGTACGCTGCAATTTATGGGTTGTGCCATCTTCTTTATGTATTTCATATGCACCTTCCAGCACGGAAAGTACCCAGCCAGCCTTCTCTAAGCGGCCATGGATTTTAGCCAGCTTTTCAGGTGAAACCTTAATCTGAACCAGGCCTTCCTTGCCTGATTTAAGCAATTTGCTGATGGTAGGTCCTAAATCACGCTCAAGTTCAGCGATCTGCGCAGGCGTCACCGTCTTTGACTGCAGCACAAGATTAACTCCATGCTCAGCAACAAACTGAGCGGGCTTAGCGGTACCTATCGTTTTATCAATGGGGGTTTTTTTTGGTTCTTGCGTCATGTTTGTACTCCCTGTTTTTTGTTTTTGTAGCATTAACCATGAGGGATTATCATGATAACACGAAGCGTGGATTTCTGTATGTGAACTATTTGTGGCATACCATTATATTTAAATATATCATACAGATATATTGTTTTCGCGCAGCCATGCCGCCGTCCTATAAATTGAGTAATTTTTTTAAAATTAAACCCCAAGCCCTGTATCAATTCGGGAAACAAAATCATCATGAATTTGTCACATTCATAATTAAAAAGGCGTGTTAACAATCTACAAAAATTAAGAAAAGAAACAGGATTATCGCAATTGTACGCACAAAGGGAGTATAGCCATGTCAGGCACGGTACGTTCACGCCTTGGTAAAGGCGAAGATTTAAGTGAAGAACAAAAGAGATTGTGGCAGCAGGTAGAGGTTTATCAGGCCGATATCACCCTGAATACAGGCGGCCAGCCCGCAAAATTCAGCTATCATGGCGTAGATAAAAAAACCGGTGAAATGATTCACTACCGTGACTTTGAAAAGCGCAAAGATGATTTGCTGCGCGATGACAAAGGACGCAAGCTTACACCAGATGAATATCTGGCTACAAAGGAAGGCTGGGGTCGCACCGTCCACAAGCAGTCTAAAGATGAAAAGCTTGTGCTTAATGCTAATATCGGCATCCGCACGAGCGGCAAGGATGCACTGGATATTGTGCTGGTGGAAACCACAAAAAACCCGCCGCTGGGTTATGAAGATCAATATGGCGGTAAGCACGAATTTGGCGACACAAGGCGCTGGGAATACCAGATAAGCCGCAAAGGTGTTGATAAATCCAAGGCTGAAAACATCCTCAAAGTGCCTGTGTACAGTAATGTGGGAGAAGGGCTGCTCGCGGAGATAGGTAATGCCGGATCGACCTATACCTCGAAAGACCTGACCACCAAAAATTTCAAACCGCAAAAAGTAACGCGCCGCGCCGACGATATAGAGATTATATTCCCTGACCCAAAAACACACGGCGTTGCGCTATTTGTAGTTGAGCGCGACTCATTCGAGATGTTTGCAGACAAAAAAGCCTATCGCGGCGGCAGCATCGTGATACCGGAAGGAAGCAAGGACCATGTACGTGGCGGCTTCCGTAATATGCATGTGCAGCTGAAGGGCGCAGGAGATGGCTGGGGCGAAATACTCTATAGCGCACCCGAAAGCGGCCGTACTGCTGAAGACAAAAAAGCACTTGAAGGCACGATTTATGAGAAACCTGCCATGGCACAGGATGAAATCATATTCAAAGAACGCGACAGGGATGGAAAAGACAAAGTGATAGAAAAACTTTCCGCGCCAGCCATAGATGCCGTATCCATGGTGCCGGAAGGCGCTACTATCAGCGTAGCCAGCAATACGGGCTATGGCGCAAGCGTCACTTTTAACGGCAAGTCACTCAAGATACCTCCAACCAACGGCGGAAATAGCAGCCTGAACGCATGGGAATGTCCGCCCGCATGGCTGCATGGCCCGGGGCCAAAAGGCACGACGGATTTAAGCGGGCTGGACGGACGCATCGTGCTTTCCGGCGGTGGCACGGTGAAGTTATCACAAAAACCTATCCAGAACTGGTGGTACACCGACCTCATATTGACAGGCGGCAGCAAAGAGAAGACGACATACACTATCGAAATTCCGGAGTTCGACGATCCCAAGCTAAAGCTGGACCTCATCAAAGAAAATCCGCGTAAGTTTAAGCTGGATCGCTATCCGATGCCGGGAGTCACCACCGTTCCGCTGACCTACCCGGATGGTACTACTGTGAATAAAATGCAAACGGAGAACGATGTTATTTTCATCCGTGGCACTAACATTGAAGTACGCGTCAAGCAAGGCGATAAAACCCGCGTCATCTATGATTCAGACGATCCGCAATATAACAAGCAAAGCGGCATCAATAAACCGAAGGGAACAGGCATCGGCACAGCCGCTGCGCTGGCACTGGCAAGTGCTGATGGTGAAGCCATCACCTCGCGCCGTGGATTCCTTGGTGCTGCCGCAGCTTTGGCAGGAAGCGCACTAGTTGGCGACGGCGATGATGCAGCAAAGACCAAAGGCGGCCTGCATGTCGAGGAGTCGCGCATCAAAGCACCCGACCCCGCAACCGCATCAATTGCAACGCTGATGCCTGACATCAGAATCGGGGGCAATGGCAAAATTGCCATGCTCAAAACCCCTATAATGCATGGGCAGGCACGCGCAGCGGGCGGCTAGGCCGCTTTTGCCTCCGCAAACGGATAGTCGGTGTATCCCTTTTCTTCGCCGCCATAAAATGTGCTGCGGTCATAGCGCGTGAGCGGTAGGTTTTTCTGCAGACGCTCCGGCAGATCAGGGTTGGAAATAAACAGGCGGCCGAACGCCACTGCGTCAGCCGTGCCTTTTCCGACGACATCTATGGCATTCTCGCGGGTATAGCCGCCTGCCGAAATGAATACGCCATTAAACGGCTTACGGAATAAGTCAGAAGTGCATGGCGCATCGCGCATCACTTCATCCGTGCCGCCAGCAGAAGTAGAGCGCGGCTCAATCACATGCACATAAGCAATGCCGCGTTTGCTGAGCTGCTCCATGACGTAGGTGAAGAGTGTAACGGGGTTGCTATCATGCATGTCGTTGAACGTGCCATAAGGAGAAAGCCTGACACCTACACGGCCTTTGCCATACACGCCGACCACCGCATCCATAGCTTCCAGCAGGAAACGCGCGCGGTTTTCAATCGAGCCACCATACTGGTCTGTGCGCTGGTTAGAGCCGTCCTGCAAAAACTGGTCAAGCAGATAACCATTGGCACTGTGGACTTCCACACCGTCAAAACCTGCGGCCTTTGCATTTTCAGCCGCTTTTTTATAATCCGCAACGATACCGGATATTTCTGATCTCTCGAGCGCACGCGGGGTTTCCAGCGTAACCGGCTTCCAGTCAGCAGAAAATGTACCGCTGTTTTTCGGCTGTATGGCAGAGGCCGATACCGGTAACCCGCCATTCGGCTGGTGCGAGCTGTGCGACACGCGCCCCACATGCCATAGCTGCAGGAAAATCTTTCCGTCCTTGGCATGCACTGCCTGCGTTACTTTTTTCCAGCCTTCTACCTGCTCCGGCGAATGGATGCCTGGGGTAGCGGGATAGCCCTGCCCCTGCTGCGAGATTTGCGTAGCTTCCGAAATAATCAGACCCGCCGATGCACGCTGCGCATAATACTGCGCGTTCAGATCATAGGGAATATTCCCCGGCTGCTTGCTGCGCATGCGCGTCAACGGCGCCATGATAACGCGGTTTCTAAGTGTTAGGTCGCCCATTTTCAGGCCTTCAAATAAACTGGTCATAAACTCCTCATGCTTTCATACAATGTTATATAATATGGTTTCGGGCCATCTGCAAATCAATGTGCGGGCGCGTCGATAATCACGATTTCAGCATCCGTCGCAGCGGCGATAGTGATGGTTTTTTCATCGGTGATTTCAGCGCCATCACCCTGTTTCATCATCACGCCATTGACCGTGAAGCTGCCCTCAGACGCCAATATGTATGCCTGATGCTTGACGCTCTGGCTGATAACCGTGCCTGCCTTCATGCGCCCGCCATAAATGGCCGCGTCCTGATGAATGTATAGCGCGTCCTTGCCCGCATGTTGCGGCTGGCCGGACACCAGTGCAGGAAGCACGTCATCCACGAATTCCTTTGGAAATGCCTTGGCCTTCCAGCGCGGAGCAACGTTGCGTTCACCGGGTTCAATCCATATCTGGTATAAAATCGTGTCTTCATTTTCCAGATTATATTCGGAGTGAAATACGCCCGTGCCTGCGCTCATCACCTGAACATCGCCCACACCGGTGCGGCCTGTGTTGCCCATGCTGTCTTTGTGGGTAATAGCACCCTGTCGGACATAGGTGATGATTTCCATGTTGTCATGCGGATGGGTAGAAAAGCCTTTGCCGGCAGCAACACGGTCGTCATTGATAACACGCAGAGTGCCAAACTCGGTGCGCTTGGGATTCCAGTAACGCGCAAAGCTGAAATGATGTCTTGCGTCCAGCCAGCCATGATCAGCATGACCAAGTGTTTCATAGGGATAGACATTAATCATAACATTCTCCTTGGCTTCTGCGCACAATTAGGCAGTAGCAAATTTGGGTAATATATTGGATACGAATTTAACACGGTCGAGTGCAAAAGCGCCAGCGCCTTGCAATGCCACAACGGCTGCCGTTGCGACTAAGAAGGCAGGAAATTCCCAGCCACCATTGGGGCTAGAAAACACCCAGCCATTTCCGATATGCACCCATGTTGCACCCGCCAGCAACGGAATGCTCAGTAGCGCAGCAAGGCGCGTGAATACGCCAAGCAGTATCGCCGTGCCGCCTGCCAGTTCGACGAAAATAGTAAGATATGCCGCAATTGGCGGCAGGCCCATGCTGCCAAAAAAAGCAACCGTACCCGGGATGGTGAAACCATAAACCTTCAACAAGCCGTGTGACAACAGCAACGTGCCGAGTGTCACGCGAAGCAATGCTGCGCCGTAATCCTGTGTAGTGTAGGTATTGTTTTGATAGTTACTCATAAAAATCTCCATGTGTTGTGGTTATGAACCCATTATTACTTATTCCGTTTATAATGATAATATGCTAATATGTTACATTATTAGTTCTATTTGGTTATTAATATGGATTCTCTCGGTCGCACGGAAGTCTTTGTAGAAGTTGCAAAAAATCGTAGCTTTTCCAAAGCAGCAAAGCAGATGGGTATGACCGGCCCTGCCGCCAGCAAACAGGTGATGGCGCTGGAGGAAGACCTTGGCATCAAACTGCTTCACCGCACCACACGGCTGGTGACACTCACCGATGAAGGCGCTGTTTATTATGAAAGGTCGCGCCACGCTCTGGAGGAATTGAGGGAAGCCACAGCGCAGATTCAGGATATGAAGGCAACACCCAAAGGCGTGCTTCGTATCAATGTGCCGTTGTCCTTCGGCCATATGCATTTGCTGAGCGCCCTGTCGAGCTTTGCCAAAAAATATCCGGAAATAAAAATGGAAGTGGCGCTGGAAGATCGCAAGATAGACGTGATAGCCGAAGGCTATGACATAGTCGTGCGCATCGCCACCCTCAATGATTCCAGCCTGATTGCAAGACCGCTGGGTGATTGTCCCGTGTATCTTGTGGCATCGCCCGAGTATGTATCGGAGCACGGATTACCCGATTCACCCAAGTCATTAAAAGACCACCGCTTCATTGCCTTTTCCATTCATGGCGGGGCAAGCGAATGGAAATACCGCGACAAGCAAGGCAGGTATGGGGCGATAAGGCTGGAAGGCGCATTCAAGGCCAACACAGCGGAGATGATGTTACAAGCCGCATTGGACGGGGTGGGCATTGCGCTGCTGCCCATTTTTACTATCGCCACACACCTCAAAGCCAAACAGCTGGTGCGTGTGTTACCCGCCTACGAGACATCGCCGATGCTGCAAATCAATGCCCTGATGCCGCCCAATCGCTACCGATCGAACAAGGTGAAGCTGCTAGCCGACTGGCTGGAACACGCTTGTAAGGCGATGCCATTTGGAAAATAATATTATTCTGTCTGATGGATCTTGGTGGATTTATCAACAGATTGCATGAGTTGCCGCAATTGCTCTTCATGCCTTTGCTGCTCTTGTGACAACACTGCATATGAATCGGGCTGGAGTGTGATAACATTCTCCAGCAGTTTCTTGTTATCGTAATGCACGCAGGCCACCTTTCTGCTCAGCAGGTGCAATCTGTATAGTACCGCCAAGCTGTGTACCAAGCGCCATATCACGCAATACATTGCGATGGGCAACATTTCCTTCAAAGGCTGCAATATCGGAAATCACCATTTTTTTCTGGCTATCGATTACTGCCACAGGTTCTGACAGCTGGGCATCTTTGGTAATGGCCAATGTAAAACCGGAAGCAAGGAATTTTTCCGTGTAAGCCCTGAGCGCCTCCTCCTCATTCATTTGCGGAAACGCACAGTGGCACATTTCAGCAAACGCATGAACATCATGCACATACATCATGCTCTTGGCAGCATCAATAGTACCATAATGCGCCGGTGCTTTACCTGCGTGGCGCTCGTAAAGATGCACGGTAATATCGGTTTCACGAAATTGCGGTTGTGTCAGCAGTAAAAGGCTGTTTGCCGAAGCAGCCGTTGACCAGCCGACATCTGTGGCGCTTGGCGCTCTGCCCCCTGCCTTCCTGCGCACATCAGCCTCTTTTATCGCTTCTTCTTTTGAGATGGAGATATGATGTGCAACAACTTTTCCCCCGCTGGCAATGCCTTCCAGCACCTCAAACGAACCCAGCACGATACTGTTGAGTACTACATTCGGGGCCTCGAATTTCTGGCGCGCGAGATAACCACGCTTGCGTGTCCCCTCATACAGCGCATTGGACGATTCCGCCTGCACTTCCGGCCCGGCATACTGGTGATCCGCAGGTAACATGCCTTCCGCATGGGCGCTTTTGTACAATGCGTATTTCAGATAATCGGCATTATGTAAAACCAGATCCTGACGCACGTCATCCGGCAGTTGTTTCAGGTAATGCCTGGTCATTTCACTCTTGCCACTGCCCATGCTACCGATAAATAACGTCATCAGACGGTCACTGGCCGGATGCATCGTCAGCATTTTTTCCGATGTAAAATTTTGCTGAATATATTCTTCCACCATGCTGCGTCCGATATCACGGTAATGCTTGTATTCAAGATTACGCTCGGTCCAGTAGGCTGTCAGGCTACCCGGCGTTTCGCCCTGCCTCGGTGAATAGTCGCCTGTTTCCATGCGGCTGCGAATAGTGCCGTAAGCTTCAATGGCTTTTTTCTGCCAGCGCGGTGGATAGTCAATAATGTTCCATGTGTTATTGAAGCGCACAGGGTCCCAGCGTTTTCCAGATTCTACTCTTTCTATCTGTTCACAGAAGAACCCTGCTTCATTTTGCTTGGCAGCTAGTATAGGTTTTGCCCGCTCCACGCGCCTGCAATATTCATCATGCAATTTCGCATACATGCCATCGGCAAGCACAGCTATTTCCTCTGCCCTACCCGCTTCATCCACCTGAGACATCTTTACATAGGTTTGTATCCCGTTAAGGCAGGCGTGATACAGCACACGCTCCGACGCAAGGGTTGCGGTCGTGACCATCTTGATATCGGAATAGCCGAGCGCATTGCATACCTCTTCCAGATCTTCTTGCCGGAAATGGCTGGAATAGGTGAGGTCTGTGGAATGCGGAGGTATCGGACGCATGCAGATTATTTTATAATTGGCAGGTTATAAGTTTGCACCTTACGCTTGCCGCTTGAAAGCTCCGGCATTTCATTTTCTTTTTCATTCGGGTTAAGGCCTTCGGGAATTTGTGTCTTCGCGGGCTTTTCAGGATCAAACCATTTTCTCCAGCCTTCATTCTCCATGCCAAACTGCTTTTCCAGTTCGCGGAAACGTAAATCAAGATTATCGCCATTATGGAAATTACGCACTTCCTTATACGCATCCGAATGGTAGTAGGCCAACTGTACGGCCACAGCCATGTGCTTATGCCAGTCAGCAAGTTTTTCTTTAGAAAAGACAGGCGTTTTTGAATCAAATTTTATAAAATCGTCTTCTGTAACACGATCTTTATAGCGATCCCAAATACCAGTACCAGGGAACGGCATCATGAAATTAGCCGCAACCATTGCAGGCTTGTAATCGCAAAAAGCTTGGAAAAGCGCATGATAATCCTGTAACGATTCATTCAAGCTCTTGCCATGATCATTAACAATAAAACTCAGATTAATTTTTATACCATGCTTCTTTGCAAGTTCGATGGCCGATGCAAGATCACGGTTTTTACGGTAGCTGGTATTAATTTCTTCTAGCCCTAGATTCAAGCTATGCCAGCCGTTTTCTGCAAGAAAACGCATCTTCTCGTCTGTTAGCGTTGTTGCCGTACCAAAAGAGTATAAAACATCAAAATCACCTTTGCCATACACTTGCGCGACTTCCTTTAGTTGTGGGCGCGTCGTGAACGATTCATCACTAACAAATACCGCCTTCACTCCGCGCTGCTTAAGATCGGCAACGTCCTCCTCTACCCTTTCAATTTCATAGGTTGTCATTTTCCTGTCAGACAACTTAGGTGTCGCACAAAACTCACAATCAAACGGACAGCCTACACTAGAGGTAGAACGCCCCGTCATCATGCCAGGAAAGACATCTGGATATATCTGACGCATTTTCTTCATATCCACGAGTTCACGATGCATTTTTCTTGAGCCTGGCTTGCCTCGCACAACACCCTTTTGGGGGCTTTCAATGATTTCTTCGATATTTGATGTAAGACCCGTAACCACCTTGTCAGCATACTTTGCTGTCGCTGCCGGATCAGCCGATGGATGGTAACCGCCAGCAATAATCTTTTCTTTGCCGACCTTCTCAGAAAATTTCTGGAACTCCTTCCATCCACGTGTGTAAACAGAGCATAAAACTAAATCACAGTCTTTTGCCTTTTCAGGATCATTATCTTCAATAAAGATATTCACATCGCCGGGGCGCTCTGATGCAAGATAAAGTACACTTGGTTCCAGCCTTTGGCCAAGCTCATGAGTTGACTGATTTGTCAAATGCGTATCGGTAAATTTGGGAAACACACAAAGACCAATTTTCATACAACTCTCCTATTGTAATGATGCGGTTTTAGTGCTGTCTGGATCACGCGCTGATGCCCGCTTCCTCCAGTCACCTGCCTTTTGCAATATATCTGCCATAGGGTTCGCCTTAAGCAATGAATCGAAGCCTTTTTCCTTCATATGATCATAGAGTGTCCCTACCTTCAGCTTGCGGCCATCTGTAGCAGCAGGTGTCCACATTTTAGAGGTAAGCGCCATGCCAAACTCATCATCTACCAATGCGCGTGTTGAAAGCTCGCGCAGGCTATACCCGCCGGTAAGCTCCTCGATATTTGAACCATCGCGCCTTGCCATTTCATCAAGGCAATGAAGCGCCATTTGCGCCAGTTCCGGCTTATGGAAAGCGCTTGTATTGGGTGTGCGCAAAGATGACTGATGGTCAATATTCTTGCCGTAAGTCGAGGCAATTGGGCTGCCATGCACTTTGAACTGCGCATGCGCCCATTTGTCGTAAGACAAGCGGATACGGTCATGCAACATCTCTATGCTGTCGCCTTCAAATGCCTTATGCTTACAGCATTTTTGCAATACCTCTGTGGGATTATTCTTGCGCTCATTCTGCACAGACGGGCGGTCGTAAAGCATATAGTGCGAAATCACATCCATCTGCTCAAAGCTACGGCCAAGCTGGTCTTCGTCAAACTGCGTTACCTTGCCGTCCTTGCTCTTTGGCTGCAGCTCGGCTGATGGCCTGTTTTTGTTGGCCCAGTGCAGTGCTTTCACCGGCTTAATGCCCTCCAGCCCATGGTCTTCAAGCAATGCCATATGGTCCAGCTGGCGTTGTTTGTTTTTATGAGCATTGCCGCTTATCATACCGCCATGGAGGTCGCCACCCCATGTAGCATACGAATTACGCCCTTCATCAAGGTTAGGATTGGCGATAGCAATCTTATTTTCAACGTTTGAGAACAGCATAATCAGCACCTGACGCAGACGCGCCTGAATATTTTCATACGCCAGCTGATGCTCTTCCCTTGCCGTGGAAAGCACATCATGCGAAACTTCCTCAAAGGTTGCTTTCACCACTTCAACGCGGCGCTCTAGTTCTTCACGTGTAGTATCATCAGCGCGGGTCTGCAGGATGGCTGTTATTTCCTTGCGGATCTCTAATTCTCGCGCATCTTCCGTCTTGCCCGGGTTCACGCCAGAGAAAATCTCGGCGTAGATTTCTACCAACCGCTGCACATTACGGTAATGGAACTCACCGCCAATGCCTGCATAAACAGACGCGTCATCCTTTTTATCCGCCAATAATTGCCTGACGTTGGCTGCGACCTGCTTATCTGATTGCGTGCCATCGATAAGTGTTTGCAGTTGCGCATCTATTTGTTTGTAAACATCTGATTGTTTGTCAGTACTGCCGCCTACTACCAATGTGAATGCTGCACGCAGCGTATCGAGTGAACTGTTATCCGTACCCATATAGACACTGGTCAGCATCTGGTCAGAAATAAAGCTGATAGCTGTTTCTTCGCCTTTTTCTTTCAATATGCGCATGGCTTCCGGCTTGCATTTCAGATGGCTCATGGCATCAAAAAATCCTTCTACACCGCGTTCATGGCAAGCCAGTTGCACCATCAAGCCCACTTTGGTCGCGTTATACGAAGAATCCGCACCGCCGCTAAGCGCCTGACTTATGCCCTGCAGCTTGTTCTTGCGCATATAGTCAAACAACCAGAGCAACTCGTTGCGCATTTCTTCTTCAAATTCACGGCGCGGGCCTTTTTCCCATTGGGCAGGGCCATCCTGTACGGGTGCTGCGTACTTATCTTTGAACTGATGCGCTATCACGACGTGCGGCGCGTGTCCTTTATCAACCGGCGGTGTTACACTCACTATCTGGCTGGTGTAGGCTACATCCTTAAAACTATTGCGCACCCCTTCAGAAACAATCTGCCCCTTTTGCGCCATCAGGCGCCCGCCAAACTGTGCAAAGGTAGAACCGGAACTTCCTAAGCCGTCAGTATCCACAAAGACATCACAATGACGTGATGCCAGCGTGTCCAGCTCGTAATGCTTATCGATTTTATTTGCGGCCGGAGGGCTTGCATTAGGGTTAATCGCTACAGTGATAGCAAAGTCATTGCTTTTTACTGCCAGCGGGTTGTCGCGCTCATAATCGCTGTTGTCCTCGGCTTGCCCTTCAAAGCGCGAACCAACCCATTTGCCATGGCATATCACATGATAAAGGTTGGCACGCTTGCTGCTATCTCCCACCTGCACCACGGGGTCGCCAAATGGTATGACTTTCTTAGGCATGCTCACGCCGTTACCCAGGTCAATTTCTGGCAGCGCTATGGAAAACGCGCCGTCCCTGCCCTGCCCGTATTCGTTTCTATATTCGTTTGCGGCACGCTGGCTGAACTGCGAAAAATGCCGCTTTTCATAACCGCGTTCATAGTTGAACAAATAGGACTTGGCGGACATGGCAACAATCTCGCCACCACTAATAAACGACTGCACATTGAAATTCTGGTTTTCAATATTATAAAGCGGGTTTTGCAGGCGCTCTAACTGAGAAGGTAGCGATTTATCCGCAAAATACCACGGATGACCCACCGATATAATCAGGTTCGGATCTTTGCTGGCCGCATAGTCAGCAATCAGCTGCAGCATTTCACGTGTTTTCATGTTATCGGAATAATAAAAATCGTCGCCGCGCTCGTAACCGCTCAGGCCCAGCTCTTCAAGACATAACATATCGGCACCGTCACCAACCGCCATGTCGATGGCCCTGCATATATTTTTTATATTTCTGGGCCAATCACCGCCGGTCTGGTTACAGCTAGCGGAGGCGATTTTCATCTGGAATGGGGCTTCGGTCGTCATAGGCTGTGCGCTTTTCATTTTATGTTTAAGCATGGTTATAGCGGCGGCGGATAGAGTATCTGCTGTCACCGCGCCTGATTTTTTAGCTTCGTTTATTATACCTGCAGTAGATAGAGCTGCCTCACGGTGCAGCCTTTCCAGTGAGAGGTCTAGCATGGTAATCGGTATTCCTGCCTGCTCCAGCAATGCTTTGTCAGGGTTGGACTCACGCGCGTTTTTTGCAATGGCGGTGATATAATCCGGCGCAGCAAATAACGCTCGCTGGGACGGACTCAGATGCTCCAGATCCAGCTTGCGCAAATCAGTAGCGTTCATTTTATCATCGTCAGGATGTATATTGAACGATTCCCACGCACCCATGCCGCGTTCGGCAAAGCCTTTTGCATAAGAACTGAGCGCGCGGATTTTACTATCTTCCTGCAACGTATCAGATGTTTTTGATCGGTAATGTACCACCGACTTTCCTGCAAAATCGCCTCTCTGAATCATGGTGAAAAATTGGTCGAACCATTTTTCGGGATGCCCAAGATCCGGCATCGATAAAATACGGCTGTCATCATATAAGTCGGGGACAGCCCTTCGCAATTGTTCCTTTTGCTGTTCCAGCGTCAGCGGATTGCGTATGGGATCAAATAGCGGGCTGTCAGCATTGTTTGCTGATCCGATAAACATTACAGGTTCAAGTCCGGCTTCCTTGATTTCACGAAGGCAATCGACGTGAACCCTGTGCATCGGCGCGCGGCGACCTATGGAAATGCCGTAACGTATGCCGCGTGTGGCAAGATCGCCCTTTACGTTATTAGCATTACCGCGCAGACTTTCTTGCATAACGCTTATCCCGCATATCCGTAATTGGCACGCATATGGGCGATAATGGCATAGGGCGGCTCAACGCCGTAACCAGATTCCAGGATAGTGCCGAATTCTTCAAAACTTACAGCACCGGCGCTAACCGCTTTCTGAAATGCGCGCACTCGGATATTATCAACGCTCACAAAATACCAAGCGGGTTGTGCAGTGTAATCCTCACCGCCATGCACCAGATAGACCGTATCATTACGGCTGGCAACCGCCTTTGCAAAGGCTGTTTTCATTTCAGCCTACCGCTACTTGCCGGTCACGGCCACCGGCAAGTTGTAGCCCACCGCTGGCGCTTCTTCCCGGCTTCTGTTGATCCAGAACTTCGGCAAGACTGATAGATTTGATTCCGCGAGTTTGCTGCATTCGCACTGGCGCACCTGCTTCACTGAACGGCACCTCTGCACCACCGGGAATCGGGATGCCGCGGCTAATTTCTGGCACATAGTTCACTTCTGCATCCATACCGCGCATCTTGAAGTGGCCTGCGAGAAAGTCAGCTGTGTTGTTGGCAGAGAATTCCACGCAGAAATTGCTGGCAAGGCCACCGACATTCACAATCACTTGTTCGCAGCCTTCTGATTTCAGCTTGGAAGCGATATCGCGGAATACCTCCCACGCAGGTGTCATTGTCTCGCCATCGTTTTCTACGCCGATACCATAACTGTCCACTTCCGAACGGTTGCCCTTGCGGATGACATGGAACTCGTTGCCCGAGGTAGCATCACGGTGATAAATGCTTTTTGACATCATGTCGCCATACAATTTGCGTGTCAGGCCTTCCGGCAGTTTCATGGCATCGGGATATTTGCAGCTTTCCGTTCCCTGAATGCAATGCTCGGTCCACAGCGTCTGCGTGCTTAGCTGCTTGCCATTGGCGCGCATTTCATCAAATGTCTGATCGAAATAGTTGTCCAACACCTTGCTAACACGGCCACGGTCTTTGGACGATGGCGCAAGTCCGCTGGTGGTTTCCACTTCTACCTTGCGGACACGCCCGTCTGCTTCTTTCACGCCAATGATGTTGCGGTCGCCGTCAAGCACAATTTCCTCGAACGGAAAAAATGTGGGGGGATTGTCGAAGCCTTTAAAAAACAACACAGGCTGCTGTGCCGGTAGATATAAGTCCGCCTCATTTTCCGGAACATTCTGGCCTTCTGCCTTAAGCAGTTCCTTGTATTTTCCGATACGGTATTCCATCACACCCGGATGGTTAGCGGCAAAGCTGATATGGTTTGCCGGATGGTAATCCTGACCAATCACAAAAATGCCATTGCTGGTTTGGGAAATAATATCGCCCATCAACGACGCTACTTCTTCGCCCTTTGGCACATAGAGCGATCCGCCCTGAGCAGGTGAAAGCAGAGGATTCAAAAACCCGTTTTCCGGGTCGATGAACATATTAATGACTGCGGTTTTTTTGCCGTTGTGATTGATAAAACGGGTCATACTGTCTCCTTATTGAATAGCTTGTTTCTTTTCCTGTCCGCCTGCAAGTTGCAGCGTGCCGGAAGATGCCACACCCGGCGCGAATGGCGCATTGCCACCCTCAAAGCGTTCCGTGTATTCCGCCACACCCTGACGGTTGGAATGCGCAAGATGGCGCTGTTCGCACTCCATACGCTGGTCGAACAGTTTCTGGTCGAGGAATACGGGTATATGTTCTACTTCTTGCGGCAGGCTGGCTTTCAGCGCTGCAATGTCGAGCGACAATGTACCCTGACCGCCTTTTTCTGCCGACTTAAAAGCTGCCAGCAGTTTTTTCTGTAGCACTTCATCACGCGGGCGGGCAACAATACGGGCGCCTTCGGGTAGCATGCCGAGTTGCGCCTTCACAGTTTTTGACATGGCCGCAAGGTCGGTAACCATTTTGCCGCTGCCGGGGAATGATTCCTTCTGCGCTGGCTCCTGATATACATACTCTCCTTTGGCATTAAACACCGGCACCAGCAGGTCCTTGCCTTCAGCGGAACTCACACCACTGCGGTTATCCTGAAAATTGCGCAGGTTTACGGCTTTACCTTCTGCATCCAGCCCCAGCGATTCATCATATAAAACCACATGCGACAATTTACCGTCTTCGGTATAGAAACGGCGTGAATTGATACGACCCGGATTAGAAGATTTCACAGGAGCATGTGCCGCCACCTTCATCACCGGTGTCATGGCTGCGCCTTCCGGCATTTCCTTATCGCCCAATACATCCATATATACGCTGGCAGCTTTGTACACCAGCCCAAGCGGTGCAACATGCGAGCCGGCAGTACCCACACCCCATGACTTGAAGAACGCACCAGCATCACGCATTTCTTTTGCAGAATGCTCATCGATTCCGTCAGCTGCGGAGCAGAATACAGTTGCCTTGTTCGCATATTTCAGCAACTCGGTATCATCCATTTTTTGCACATCTTCTTTGCTCAGGCCTTCGACAAAACCTTCCTCGGCAAAACGACGCAGGGCAATCTTGGAGTATTTTACAATATCGCCGGAATCGAAGCGCACACCATATTGCTTACCCAGCCCCTGTTCGCGCAATTCCTTGATAACCGTAATGGCGTTTTCCAGCCCCTGCAACGGATCATAGGTATCGACAAGCAGGATGCCGCTTTCCGGATGCGCCATCACAAAGCTGCGGAAGGCGTCTTTCTTGAGTGCCTGCTGCAATTCAGCGATGTTGCCTTCATCGCGCAGCCTTATCATTTCTGCCAGTGGCACTTCGCCCAGTTCTTTTTCGTGGGTCATCACCCATGCGTGATCCATAGTTCCTGCAAACACCTGTCCGAACTGCTTGGCGGCAGTGCCGGTAGAGCTGCTGGTATATCCGCCAAGCCCAAGGCTGCGCGAAGCTTCAATAGCTGCACCAAGGCTGGGGCCGCGGCGCAAGCCCTGTACGCTGGCAGCGCCTTTGGGCGATCCGTTTTCAAGTTCTTTTTCTACCACGTCGCTCTGGCGCGCCGCATGTGTTGCATAGCCGCTATGGCCATTCACCAAGCCCAGCGCAACAGATTCCAGCATTTTCACCTGCGCTATCGGCCCTTCCACGCGCAACACCGGCTCCTGCGGGAAAAATACTGCGCCTTCCGGTGCTGCATCTATCTTGAGGTTGAATTGCATGTTCTTAAGGTAATCGATGAATTCATCGGGAAATTGCTGCTTGCCGCTGGGAGTTTTCTGGGACCTGATGAAAGCAATATCCTGCTCACTGAAGCCATGCTCCTGCCAACGCTTAACAACGTCGATAACACCTTCAAGGCCAGCTGCCACCGTGTAGCCGCCGTTAAGCGCTTCCTTGCGGCCAAACATATAAAATACTGATGGGTTATCCGCTCGCCCTTCCAGCCAATAGGCATAGGCGGTGGTAAAATGATACTTGTCCGTCATCAGCGGAGTGGTTTGTTCGACACCGTAATTATCAGCTATAAATCCCATGGAATATCCTTAAAAATAATGTGGGCAGGAAACGCGGGAAACAGAGTAACAGATTATCTCATGCTATCAATAATTAATTAATATTTCTTAAGGATTGTATTGGTTTTTAGAGGCATGGCATTAACCAAAAAGAAGTGATATAAAACAATATATTGTAATCAAACCACACGCATGCGGTGTAGAATCCTTTATGACACTCGACTTAAGCCATAATAAAAAAATCCTGATATTGATAATAGTGGGGTTTTTATCATTTATTGGCATCAATCTTTCGGGTCTTTCCATTACCTCTGTAACCTACCAGTTGCAGGGAAAGCAGATTCTACAGGGCAAGCAAGCTCCCCCGGTTCAGGTAGAATCACCCTATCTTCTCCAACTGAAAAAGAAGCAAGACCATAAAGTTTCCATCGATTTCACTTATAAAGGTTATGGAAATACAGCCCTACGACTAACCCCTGTCAAATGCCTATTGCCAACATACAAAATCAATGGTCAGAAAAATAATTTTAAGGTTGCTGATAGAAAAGATCTTTGTATTGAAACCGTTGTTGACCTGAAAAACCATTTAAACATCGGGGCTAATAAACTCGAAGTGGTTCTCACGGCTTATGAAACGCCGCGGTTTAAAGATTATCCGTTCATCGTATTGCTAACAGCAGGGGCGCCTTTGTTTGGCACAGATATATTGCAAAGTACATTTAGCCTAATACTGATCGCCTGCCTAGCCAGCCTGATATGGATCTCACTCAAAAAATCCGGTTGTGACTTCACAACAAGAGTAATATTTCTGACAGGCTGCATGCTGGGTTTCCAGTGGTTACATTTCATATACCAGTTTTTAGATTCTACAGATCTTGATGGCCATGTTGCCTACATAAATGCAATGAGTGTGCATTTCTTTAAACCATATGATTACACCGGTATCGAATATTGGCATCCGCCATTGTACTATTGGATATGCGCTATTATTATCAAGCTGCTGGACATTTCCGGTGTTATTGACCCATGGACAGGAGTTCGCTTCTTTTCCGTATTGTTACGCATGGTGCTGCTTTACTATGGAATGAAGTGTTTTAAACTATTCCTTAAAGGCCATTATTTTTACCTGGCATTAGCTTTATTAGCTATCTGGCCATCAGGCATTTACCAATCAAATCTCATCAGCAATGATGTGTTCTATTATGCCTTTTACGCTGCCTGTTTTTATTACGCATGTCTGTGGCACAATACATTATTGCCCCAGCACCTTATGAAAGCGCTCATTCTTTGCGGATTAGGGTTCACCGCAAAAACCTCCGGAGCCGTACCTGCCTTTGTGCTTGGAGCAACCATGCTGTCCAACCTTGTGTATGGCCGCTGTACATTTAGGTACTTCTTCAGTCGGAAAATTTTGGCGGCCTATTTTGTAATCATGTTGTGCATTCTGTTTAATTTAGGCCGTTGGATATATAACTATTTCTGGATTAAACAGGGATTGCCTGAAAATTACCTGGGCGGCATTGGTAATTTCAGCATCGGCATTGACCGCCTGTTGTCGTTCGAATTTACGGAGCTAATGAAACGCCCCTTTAACCTTGAACAAAAGAAAATATATTACCTCAACTTCATGATAACCAGCATATTGCTTACTGGACTGGTATGGAAAGCCGCATATATTGCAAGCCTGCTTCATCCACTACATTTGGTATTGCTAGGATATATGGTGATGGGCTTACGAGCGATAACCCCCAATCAGATCATCAGAATGACGCCATTATTTTATGGTGTTGTACTGCCATTCATCACACTTGTAACATTCCTGCTTGTTCGCAAACTGATATGGTGCTTTGACTTCCGCTTTATTCAACCGGCATTGATACCTATGATTATACTGTTGATGTTTGGCATAAAATACCTGCGTAAAGGGCGATGGAAAGTGCTGCACTATGCCGGCATCATCACCGTGATCGCCTTTATTCAGCTTTCAATAGTTCTGTTCCAGCTTCAGATGTTGAGTTAGCGTCAGTCCTGTCGGGCTTTTTACCAAGAAACTGGTAAGTCCCACTGACATTATATTTTGCAAGAATGGCGTTCAACTCACCGTTACGGCGCATTTCCTGTACGCCCTTGGTCAAAAGTTTTGCATATTCCTTTGCCTTAGGGTTACCTGGGCCAAACGCAACATAAATAAACGTATCTTCATAGTCCTGTATATCGACTGAATTACCGACAGCTTTAAGTGCCATGGGCAAATTGCGGCTGGCGAAATAATATTCGACCACGTTTTTATCTTCAAGAATTACATCAAGGTTTCCAGCAACCAGCTCTGAAATATTGGACTCCGTGGCGTTCTCGCTGCTGATAACCTTAATATCGTCACCGCCCTTGCTGATACGTTTTTTTAAGTAGGGATCTACTTTCTTGCCGTAGGAATAGTCTTCGATGATACCAAGCTTCAGCCCGTTGAGAGAATTCAGATTTTTATACTCCATTGCGGAATCCTTGCGAACCCATATCTGGTTGATGGAAATTCCCTGTAATACATCAGGGAAAAGAAAATCCGGCGCATCTCCCCGCGCTGCACCCACCAGCGCTTCATATTCACCCGCCCTCGTTTTTTCTATCGCCTGCGACCACGGCATTACTTTATAGACAACATCAATGCCTGATTTACCGAGCGCCGCACGGACGATTTCAACCATATAGCCCGGGTTCTCGTCGCCCTCACCGCAGTTATACGGACACCATTCATCCGCTGTTATAGTGATGGTGTGTTGGTCATTAGCCATGGCCATACTTGCCAAAGACAAGGCTATGGCAAGACTACTGTATAGAAATGTGCGCTTGATCATTGTCACTATATACCGTCGCCTATTGTTGGTAATATCCTATTCTTTATAACGATTTTATTTGAGATTGCCGCTTTTTTTACTAAAGAGTGCGATGATAATCGCGAAACTTAAGAAAAAATAAATACTTAATAGTTATAAATGAATGGTTTATAACAAAGATTGAAACAACATGACCCCGTCAACCAATACCCCCAATAATATCC
This sequence comes from Alphaproteobacteria bacterium, assembly GCA_020049775.1. GTDB lineage: Bacteria > Pseudomonadota > Alphaproteobacteria > Rickettsiales > SXRF01 > JAGVKI01. The sequence goes on from JAGVLO010000014.1 coordinate 90,551, forward strand.
TTGGCCATAAACTTTCCCTGCCGCCGATGGTGTATATATCCGGCGAAGAAATGACTCGCGAGGTCATGAAAATGGTTCTATCGCACTGGATTGATCCCTACCTTGATACAAAAGCGTGGGAAATGTTTGATTTGTCCTGTGTATCGCGCGACCAGAGTAATGACAAGATACTGGCAAGCGCTATTGAGGCAGGCAAAAAAATCGGCGCGATTTTTAAAGAACCCACCATCACCCCGACAGAAGATCAGGTTAAAGAAATGAAGCTTTCCAAAAAACTGGGAAGCCCGAACGGCAAAATGCGCACCGCATGGAATGGCTATAGCATTGACCGTGATACCATACGCGTCACCGGCCTCGAAAACCAAATGGGATATGAAAATCCGGTAATGTTCAGCCGCCACGCCGTCGGTGGTGAATACAGTGCCGGATACGGCATTGTCGGCCCCGGCAAATTGAAACTTTCCTACACCTCCTCCGACGGCAAGGAAACTGTCATTGACGAACGTACACTGACCGATCAGAAGAATGCCGCCGTAGCGTATCACAACCCGCTGGATAACGTCGAACAACTAGCGCATCATTTCTTCCAGCGATCGCTTGCCGCTGGTGTTACACCTTATGTGGTTACCAAAAAAACCGTGTTCAAATGGCAGGAACCCTTCTGGGAAATCATGAAAAATGTGTTTGACCGTGATTATAAAAAACAGTTCCTCGCCAAAGACCTATTGAAACAAACGGGTGGTGAATTGCGCCATCTGCTATCAGACGATGCCGCCATGAAAATGGTAACATGGAAAAAGGGCGGTTTCTCCATGGTGGCCCACAATTATGACGGCGACTGGCTGACCGACGAACAGGCACAAGTGTATAAATCACCTGGGTTCATTTTGTCCGTCCTGACTGGGTTTAAGGAAAACGGCCAGAAAATCATGGAATTCGAAGCCTCACACGGCACGATCGCCGACCAGTACCACGCCCACATGAAGGGGGAGGAAACGTCGGTTAATCCACTTGGCATGGTACATGCCCTGCGCGGCGCCATCGACCATTCGGCAAACCTTGGTCTGGAAAACAAACTCATCGCCAAAGATCTTGCAGACCAGATAAAGCTATTCACCGTATGCATGTATGATGCGATGTGCGAAACCATGGCCGATGGCAAAGGTACACGTGATCTTTGCGGACATTCAGGACTTACCACACAGGGTTTCATTACTGAGGTTGCTAAAAGGCTTGAGAAAAAATTGGCAACAACATCAGGTGGAGCGCGGGACGCCGCAAGAAAAGCCGCCCACTAGCGCCCAACGCCTTTTACTTTTGCTTCCAACGCCGCAGTTGCCCGTCTGATGGCCGCCTCCAGCTGCTCATCCGCCGCAACATAGTCCGTGTCACGCATCAGCGGCACATCGACATAGTGATTTCCGCTGCGTATGCGTAATGTGCTGTTGATGCCGTCTATCTTGATGCCCGCTTTTTCCAGATCGGGATCCGGCAGCATAAAATCGCCGCCAGAGGTGAATTTGTTGCCACGCTCTGCATCTGTAATTATCACTCTTCGCGAGCCATCAATAACCAGCTCTTCATCACCCTTCGCTATCGTGCGGCGCCCGCCATTTTCATATTTGACACTAAAGTTTTTTGCTATTTCAGGGCTGACTTCCAGTATGGCCACCTTCTGATACGGTAACTGGTTATATCCAAGGCTATTGACGTAAATGCTTACGTTGCGTGTATGATTGTCAAACAGAAAATTGGCATTGCTATTGCTTGTAACCGAGAAAGGCTTGTCTTTTACGCCCTTAAATCCCGTGAAGTCTATGACCGCTCCCGGCGCGGTATTCAGGCCAAGCCAGCCAAAGTTTTCCATAGGAAGTGAAATATCACGCGCCGTTGCAGACGTATCCTGCTGCATGGGTACAAAGCTATTTTCGACCTTAAATTCCTCTTCCGTCACTTTTTGATAAAGCGCGTCCACATCTGCAGGAATCAGTTCGATATTCCTCTTTGCAGTTTTATCTGCATGCGGAAAACTAAAATACACATGCTTGCCATCTCCGGAAATACGCAACATGCCACCAGGCTGGTCAATGGCAAAATCTGCGCGGGCAAAACGCGGTTCAGGATTTTCCGGTAGCCCCATGATATTGTAAGACGGATCAATCGTTGCCTCCATAATCATACCAGAAGCATAAGCATTCCCGCGCAGCGATCGTACATTCACGCGGTGTATCTTAGGGGCAAGTTTTTCCTTGAAATCCTTAAGCCCTATCGCCACCACATCAATCGGTTCATAAGCAAATGTCATCAGCCCGTGCATATATTCCTGATTGGCATCAAGCAACAACATGGCGCTGGGGCGCACATGGTTATTCACAGTTGTCCATTCATCAATTTCCGCTTGCGCCAATAGCATTTTCTGATCGCTATTCAGGCTATCAAAAAACGCTTTCTGCTGTTTTGCGTTTAGTTGCCTGAAGCCTTCTGCTTTTTCTTTCCTGTTTTGTTTCGCGTAAGCGTTTTTGAATTGTACGATATCAACATCTGCTGGTTCTTCTGCTTGTTCTGTGTATTTCCTGATGTCTGGTAGCGGAGTATCCGCCGCCTTACGCATATCAACGCCACGGCCTGGCAAGTTAGCGGGTGCGGGTTCTCCTGCGCCAAGTACGCCTGCGCCCATTAACGTCAATACTGAAGCCCATTTTTTCATACATGTAACCTGATGTTCAATTTAGCTCTCAAAATCTTCCGGTATAGGTATCATTATCTCTTTCTTTCATGCGTTCGATGAAGCGCTCCAGCCCCACCGGCATCGGCTCATCCGGCGCCACCACTTTCCACGCGTCCAGAAAATGCGTGTAGGCGTCAAGGCGCTTCTGCCGCACACGTTCCTTGGTCAAGCCCTCTGCTTTCTTGCTGATGACCGGTATAAGCTCATGCAGCATAGGTGCGCGCCCATCCATAAAACCTTCAAAAATGGCAGTGAGAAGTTTCATTTCCGTATCCGGCAACATATCCAGCGCCATACGCACTTTGGAAAGCGTGTCGGTAACCTCTTCCGGATCATCACGGTCTAGGCGGCGCTCATGGTTGTAACGTTGTAGTGAAACCGTATCAATGTTACTGCTGACGTTATCGCCTTCTTCATCATGCGCCTGTGTTGTATCGCTGATAACGGCATGGCCATCAATCGTGCCTTCTTCTTTTGCTGCATTGTACAAATGCGTGGCTCGCCATTTCGCCATATTGATGGCAAAAGTGCTATAGCGTGCGCCTGCCGGATTCCATCTCGGAAAAGTATCCAGCACGCCGCCAACAAAGACCTTGTCATCGTCAGAGCTTTCAGCACCTATCCACAGGTCTGTCATCATCAGTTCCTGGTTATTTGCATATTTTGGCAGGTCTTTGAGTTTTCCAATAGCTGCCTGTGCTATACCCCCGCTATTGGTAGCGATAACGGCTGCCAGTATCATACTTCCCTCCGGATCAGCCAATAACAACTTCTTCTGCTGACGCGCTTCTTCTGCAGTTTCTGCAAGTTTGGGTATGCCAATCCTCTCCTTACACGCCCATGAACGCTGGAAGAGCAGCTTGTTTACCGCATCAAAAATATTGCCACGCCATTCACCGTTCTTAATATCTTTCTTCGGTGGCGTGGCAACAACGATATGCTTGGCAACAATGCGGAAGGCATGATCGATAATCATTGCACCCACATCGCTAGTGCCTAGCTGGCCCGTCAGGAGCGCACGCGCTGTCTTTAATGAATTTTGCGCACTGGTGGGAACTCGCTGTGCAAATTCGTCAAAGAGCTTCAGGTAAGGTTCACTGTCGCGTGTCAGCGTTTCCCATTCCTGCTTTTGTTTTACCACTTCACCAAGAATTCCACCAATTACTTCATTACGGTATTGCTTAATATGTTTACCAAAATTCTGTTTGGTATGGCCGCGTTCGGGATTAAAAATGAAATCCATAACTTCAGCTTCAGTCTTGTTAAGCTGCAGCTTTTCAGCCATTACCGAAAATATTGGAATCAAGCGTTTGTCTTTAAGTAAGGCATCGGTATCCGTTGCTACCGCCTCCGGCAACTGATGTTCCTTCACCAGATAATCCGGCGTGATATCTGCGAGTATAAACAAATGTTTTAAGCCCTCGCTGCGCTCCATTTGCTGGGTTTCAACCATTTCCATAATACGCGCTGCATCAGGAATGTAGAGTTTTTGCAATTTTTTCATTCCGGCGGAGTCTTTCGCTAAACCAAACAGCCCACCCAGTTTGTCCAACGCGGCCTTCGGGAAGGACAACGTCGGCTCATCACCCTTGCAATAGCCTGATAATTGCTGTGCTGGCAGGCCGATAGCTTCCGCCGTTTTTTCCAGCGGCATCGCTGTTTGCTGGCACATGCGCCGGAGCGCATCCTGAACGCTACAGCGGTGGCTCTCTGCATCCGCCATGATAACGTCTATGGGATCAAGCGTCTGCCCGCTTGCCATGATAGCGAAGCGACGGCGCTCATCGCCGGTAAAACCGATAAATTCAGCAAAGCGCCCGACATTTTCCATGTCTGCTACAGGCCTTGGCCTCAAAATATCCTCAAAGCGCTCTATGATTCCTTTGCTCAAGCCAAATGTGCTTTGTACATCCTCACGCCTCAGGTGACGCCGCTTGCGTATTTCAGAACTGATGCTGCCAACCCATAATTCCCCCTTTTCTGCCAAATTCAACAGTTGGGCGGGAGAACGCGTCTGTGTAAGTACATCTACCGCCATAAGGGTAGTATCTTTGTCCCCGCCGCCTGCTTCATTTACCAACATGATGGCTTCGTCCTCCGAACACAAACGAGGCACACTCTTTCTAAGGCCATATTTCATATGACTTAATACCACTGGTGTAACACCTATGGTTTGGGCGATATCTGCGTTGGTCTGACTTTTCATTCTGGCAGTCAATTGTTGCACCATATGTCCGGGAGGATCTTCGCTTTCGAGGGCTTCCAGCACAATATCCCCCAGAGTTTTGGAGAATGTCCGGCCTGTCATCACATCCACGACAGATTTTTTCAATGCCTCCACCTCTTCAGGTGGGGGCGGCATTTCATCCCAAATTACATGGGCCAACGCAATATCAGCCAGCCTACGCGCCTGTACCACTTCCTGAATTTTCTTAGGATGATCTTCATCCACCCACTCGAGAAAATTGCCTGTTTTTCTGCCAATCATTTCCAGTAACCGATTAGCACTGATACCTGTGGCTCCTATCAGATTCTTTATCAAAGTTCCGCTGTTACCCACGGTAACATGATTTTTAATTTCATCGGCGGTAATGCGGTTTCCATGCGCAAGTTTCCACAGCTTGAGTTCCTGATCCTGATTAATAAACGTACCGCTGATAACTTTTCGCATCAGTAGATCATGCGGTTTCTGCTCTCCATTCGCCCATGCATAAAATGAATATTTTGATATATGATTATCATCACCCTCCTTACTACCATTGTTCTCATTGATAAAATTCAGGTAGTTGGCATTAACCGCCCAGGAGTCCAGTATATGATTTATAAATATTGAGAAGGCGTTTTTATGCGCTTCAGGTTCCGCTGCCGCCTGTAGTTTTTCAAACTCTTCCTCAAGGATCAATTGAAAGCGCCCCGCAGCATCTTTGGCAGAAGAAGGTTGCTTTTCCAGATCTTTGCCTGTCAAAAGACTGATAATATCTCTTTGTATTGAAGATAACTGCCAAGACTTCAGTTCTCCACCTGCCTCATCCAGACATTGGGTCATGAATTTTGCAAATTTACCCGCCAGCTCGACATCACTGCTGATTTTTGGTGACTGCAGATCCGCCCAGCTGCTGATGGTATTGTAAGGAGCGCCAAGTATTTCCCCGAGCCGTTCGTATGTAAAACCTGATGCCTGTATAAGCATAAAAGCGGCAGCACCACTATGCCCCCGCCTTACCGATTGCATCACCTGAAGAAGCGTCAGGGGTTTGCCCTGAAGCATCTTCCACATTTTTTGTTCCTGTTTGGGTGACAAGTCAAATGCATAGGACAGCATGGACATCTGTGTTCCGTCCGGCGCCGATTTATTGTCGAGCCAGCGTTTCAGTACTGAAACAGGGGGTACCGGCATACGTGTGGGCAATTCATTATCCGGTACCGGAGATGCCATATGCATCTCCTTCAAATAACGTTGTGCCGCATATGGCAAATTTCCAGGCAGGAAATCCTTACGCGCCATTTCACGTCGCAGCCGGGTATCAATATTTCGTATTACGGTCTGGCGGAATTGTTCTGGCGTTATGTCCCACTCTTGCTCCAGAAGCTGGTGAAGAAATGGGATAAAACGTTGATTGCTACTGAACCCTTTTTCAACCAGATCAGCAAAACTTTCGCGTTCTTCGCGACCAGCAGGATTATGGGCATGGTGCCTGCTACCATGTCCTGTGGAAACGCCAGCCGTTTTCTTTTCCTTTTGGCTCATGCTTCAACACGCCTGATAAAATATAACCATGCGACTTGTTTCAGCGGTAGCGCACCCTTACGCCTTGTTACCGCTCCCTGTTTTTCATTTTTTACGGGTGTAGGTATTGTATATAGTTAAGTTATTTTAACAAACAAATGTTGAGGAATTCTTTCCAGTTGATTTATAATGATTTTATTCGTTTCTGGAGAGAATTTTGGCGGCGCCAGGATTCACAATAAACAACTAAGCAGCTATTTTATAATGGCCAAATTAAAAGTGAACCTTAACTTCACCCGCAATTTCACCCACAAATTGTGTCGCTTGCCAGGAAGGAACTCGTGGTTAACAATTACCTACCAGGAAAATTAGAATTCTTGGGTTGGTTCAAGCAAGTTAGAATCCCAGATTATGCCACCTCTTCTGTATTTTTATTTGCTTGTTGCCGTTTGGGCGCTTGCGATAGAAGCTTAGTTTGCTGTTCGACAGTAATCCCTAGTTTTTGGCAGATTTGCTGTTTAAGGGCATAGTCCGTAGTGAAAAGATAAAAGTGCTGCCATACAATTCTACGTACGACTGCTAAAGCAAAATTGTTTTTCGCAAACTCTTTGATCAATGCTTCAATTTTTACTTTGGGAAAGTCTTTATAGTGATCAAGTTTTACCGCCATATCAATCACTTGAACGGTGGCATTATCATTGCCTTTTGCAACCTCATTAAGCGTTTGCTCAGCCTTTTCTGTTCCTACAGAATCGGAGACATGTTTAATCACACCGCATGTTACAGCTTGTAGTATATTGTAAATAAATCTGTTTATTGAGGTCTGAATTTTAGCTTCATCAACTTTCTTACCTCGTGACTTTATGTATTCACTAAGGCCTTCGACCCATTGCGGCATCGATTTTTCGGCATTATCAAAAATATCTCCTAAGACACGCAATCCCAGACCATAGCATTCCTCAACTAGCTGACGTTTGGGATCGCCACGCAATGAACCAGTAAAGTTTCTTAGAACCTGCCCCAAAATCTGAATAGTCTTAAATGCCGCATTATGTGCGAGCTGTGGAGTTAACTCGTCCGCACACTCTGATGCCGCGCACATGTGAGCAATACTACCTGTGTGTCTACCATTCTGCTCATCACGAGACTCAAGTGCTTTATTTTGGTTTTCACGAGGATCGCGTGCAGCCAACATAATTTTAGGGAGATCGACATTCAGCTTATTGAAAAATTCAGAATTTTTGGAAACATCGAATCTTGCTGTTTCAGTAAACAGATTTCTTGCTGCTGCTAACATCGCATTGAGCACTCGATCATCCTTTGAAAGGTGACAGAGAAAAATCATGATATTTGCCGATTCTTCATGATAAAGACGTCGGCTCAAATCATCAATGCGAGATTGAATTGTATCTTCATTGATATGATCTCGGAAATATCGACCAACGAAGAAATAATACAGATACTTATAGCGGAACTTATATTCGCCATGCCTATTGTCCATTACTTCTGCTTCTACCAGTTCACCTAATAGGTCATCGAAGTCGAATGTTAGGCGGTATTCTGCCGTATATTTTTTATGCCAATCGCGCATCTCCTCTAAAGTTAATGAATGACGTTGATTGTTATACAAATAGTACGAAAATTCCGTAAGATAGTTATATTTAGCGTCAATATCAATTTTGGGATTTCTTTTGCGAGCAAGACTAGCAGTAACTAGAACTTCATATAAATACCCAAATGAGCCTGATTGAGTGGTCAGCTTCGATGCAATCTCAAGTTGCTGCAATAATATAAGGACATAAGTCGGAAAAGAAGGAATAAAGTCGATACTGATAACTGTAGAAATCTGATCCTCTGCTCGCTTAATGGCACGCTGAGTTTCAATCTCGTTATCAGTATAGTTTTTTCCTAAACGACACCATTTTTCAACAAGCCTATGCCGTAAGACATAGCCAAATTGGAGAATCGAACATTGCTTAAAGTCCAATAAATGGGATTTTTCCTCGTCTCCTGCCATTGACAGTTCTTCCAGACGCAGCTCCTCTCCACCCAAGAAGACAACATGACCGAATAAATCTTTAAGCACACCAGCGATTACGCTACGTCCGCTTCGGTTAAATGGTGTTTTATGAAAATCATCTACAATTACAACTCTACGATCTTTATCAAGCTGCCAATATTTATCCACACGACCTGATCCGTACTGCGTCTCTACTTGTTCAGTTGCACGTTTGCGTATTTTATCAATATCTGGTTGCTTATGAAATTGCTCTCCATTGAGCAGAACTGGCACTTTACCATTACGCTGAAGATCTTTTACAAGCGTTTTAGCCAATGAAGTCTTGCCTGCTTTTTCCTCGCCAAGAAACAGTACATAAGTATTATTCAGAATATGCGTTAAAAGATTGCTTCCGCGAACTAGTACACCTTCTGAGCCTTCCTGAGTGAGGCTTATTTCACGTACGTCAGGATAGATAAAAATATCATTGAGAGTTACGGGGTCTTTGTGAGGATGGGTGTAACCAGCACCAGCATCTTCAAGTACATTATAAAAGCTATCGGTAAAATCAAACTGCTTGCGTACTAATCGCTTATTCCGCTCGAAAGGACGCCAGAGCGCCTCTCCTTCAGGTGCATACCCATCTCCTACCAGCTCAAAACGATGGGTTTGCTGCTCACCTTTGGCTGTATCAAAAATAACAACATTAAAGGTGCTATTATCAGCAGAATGACTATCTTGTAGTACACCACCTTCAAGATATTCGTTTTGTTCTCCTTGATCGGTACATTTCTGATAAGCTCCTGGCACATGTTCATGTCCAGTTAATATGAGATCGGTATTATCTTCTAATATCTGCCTAAGCTGACGAGCATTTTCGGCAGAATACCAATTAAAGGGATGGTGAAGGACAGCAACAGCAAGGTCAGCCTGTCCAGCGTTTGTGATTTTATCTTTTAGTATATCTACTGGATAATAGAGATTGCCTTGCTTTTCTTCTTTTTGAGATCCCCATGCAGAATTTACAAGGTGAAACACTACTCTTTTGCTAGCAACCGGAAGTTCCACACGGCGATATAGTTTATCGTAACTCGTTGTAAGGGCATTATTTGTAGGAATATGTTTGTTTGCAAACTCAAAATAATGATTTTGAGCGTCAGTGCATGCATTAAAAACTGCCTCATCCAATTGCCCCGGCTTTACACTGTCGATTAAAATATTCCTAACTGAGGTGTTTTGTCCAAAGTGGCAATCATGGTTGCCCGGAATGGTTAAAACTGAAAAATTGGTAGGATTAAAAGTATCCTTAAGGACAGATTTAATATCTTGGATAAGCTCTTCAGCAAAAGCATATTCGCCAGGACTGCCAGAGAACGCTATATCACCTGAAATGACAAGCACTCCATGAGAAACTCCCATACAAACAGAGGCTACTGCACGTCCTATAGCAGCACCGTGCTGAAGGATTGGGTTAGCTTCGCGTGCTGCTTTAAGGTGTATATCGCTTAATTGGACGAGAGCAATTTGCATAAAGAGTCCTTATTTGTTACCAATTCCTTAATAGCTAGTTTAATACCTTAAAGTAGATTTTCATAAGAGTTTTTGTGAACTTTACCATCTTAATATATTACCTAATTTTTACCATTTCACTTTGTTACAGTATGGTTCTGGGTGTCACCTATCAAATAGGGAATACCCTGAAAAGCGCCCCCTACAGCAAACAATTCTAGCTCTTTGAAGCCTTGCTGACTGGTAACAACGGTAACTCAAGCTCCTTCAAGAACTCATTGTGCTTATTGAAAGCCACGCCGATTTTTTGTTCTAGGCCTTGTAGCGTTTCATGCACTACTTCCAGCTTAATTTCCTCTTCTGCTTCTGCTGTGCTGATATAGCGTGAGATGTTTAGATTATAGCCGTGTTTTTCGCATATTTCCTCCAGAGAAACCTTCTTTGAATAACGATCCTCCTCCGTTCGGAATTGATAGGTTTTTACAATCTTTTCGATATGTTCTGGCAGTAGCTGATTTTGCCGTTTGCCTTTAGCAAAATTGTCTTCACCGCTGGCATTGATGAACAGCACATCATCTGGCTTTTTGCATTTCTTCAGCACAAGAATGCACACGGGAATGCCGGTGGAGTAGAAGAGATTGGCTGGCAGGCCGATCACGGTATCGATATGACCGTCATCCAGCAGTTTTTGGCGGATACGCTCTTCCGCTCCACCACGGAACAGCACGCCGTGCGGCAGGATGATAGCCATCGTGCCTTCATGCTTCAGGTAATGAAAGCCATGCAGCAGGAAGGCAAAATCTGCCGCCGATTTAGGCGCTAGGCCATGGCTCTTAAAGCGAGAATCATCCGCCATTGCCTCAGTGGTTTCCCAGCGATAGCTAAACGGAGGATTGGCTACAATCGCATCAAAAGCTGGCTTCTTCGCTGGGTTCTGTTCGCGGAGTATGTCCCAGTCATTTTCTAACGTATCACCGTGAAAAATCTCGAATTCAGTATCCTTTACTCCATGCAGCAGCATGTTCATGCGTGCGAGGTTGTAGGTGGTGATATTTTTTTCCTGCCCATAGATTTTGCCAACAGTACCGCCTTCTTTTTTTATCTGATTACGCACATTGAGCAGCAACGATCCCGAACCACAGGCAAAATCTAAAACGCTATCCAGATGTTTTTTCTTGCCGAGCTTGGGGTCTTGGCTATCCAGCGTCACGATGGCGGAAAGAATGGTGGAGATTTGCTGTGGGGTGTAGAACTCGCCAGCCTTTTTGCCCGAACCTGCCGCAAACTGGCCAATCAGATATTCATAGGCATCGCCCAACGCGTCTTGATCCGTTGAGAATCTGGATAGCCCTTCTGCAATTTTGGTGATAACCGTGCAGAGCTTCGTATTGCGATCCTTGTAGGTCTTTCCCAGTTTATCAGATGCTAGGTTAATCTCCGAGAACAGCCCCTGAAAAGTGCTGTCGAACGATTCATTTTCAATGAACTTGAAACCCTCCTGAAGGGTATGCAGCAACTCGTCATCCTGCCTGCGTGCCATTTCTGCGATGTTGCCCCAGAGGTGATCGGGCTTAATGACATAATGCACCCGACGGCGCAGGAGGTCTTCAAACGCCTTTACGTCGTCAGGGTTTTCTTCATACCAGCGTTGCAGCGGGGTGGTATGACCATTAGGTGCAGGATATTCTTTTCCCAACTCTTTTTTTGCAGCTGCTTCGTAATTGTCCGAAAGATAGCGCAGGAAAAGGAATGAAAGCATATAATCGCGGAAATCATCCGCGTTCATTGCGCCGCGCAGCTGATCCGCGATTGCCCAGAGGATTTTCCCCAATTCCTTTTGTTGTTCTTCGGTCATGCCGCCACCTCCGCGTGTAATTTGAAATTGTATTTTGCTTTGAGCTTATCAAACACCTCTTTGAAAAGTTCCGTGTTATCAGGATTCATTACTTCCGTCTGATAATGATAAACCTTTTGGTGAGAGAGAGTATTGATGATCCGAGTCACTTGTTCAGTGTCTTCGATCCCTATCTGGTTAAGCACATACCCAAATTGTCCAACACCTAAGAACGAAGCGATATTCTCAAGAATCTGGCGCAACAGTGCAAAATGGAACGTGTAGAGCTGTTCGGCCTGCGCTTTTTCCAGTGTTTGCAGTAAGTGCAAATGATATAGGAAAACATCGTTCTTTGGACTTTCAAGCGTCAAATCACCCGACTTCTGGCTCAGGATAAAGAGCTTGGTTAGCTTCCTGTATCTTTCACTTTTGTCGCCTTTGGTCAGCCAATCCGCAAGGATTGAGAAAAAGCCAATGTGATGGGTGGTGATGATAAATTTTCTGTTTTTGTAGTGCGTTTCAATCAAATCATAAAGGGTTGAGGCAGTGATGAAGATATTGTGATCATCTAAGCTAGAAACAGGATCATCAATAAAGAAGTGGCTGGATTGCTGATCTGTCCAGCCCTCAACCTCGAACAAAGCCAAAAAGAAGCACCAAACGAAAATGCGTTCTTCACCTCTGGAGATTTTTATTCTTTTTCTGTCGGGGTCATCTGGCAAAAAGAAGAATATCGACTCAATCCCATCCACTAAATTGGCATGAAGCACAAATTCAAAATCATACTGTGGCTTGAATGGCTTTAGCTTCTCACGGACTTTATCTTCATCTATAAAGCTATGATATTGATTTAAGCTACTCCCATTCACAATCAGCTGGGTTTCTGGTTCATTCTCCCACACAAAAAGGTCTTCGCTGTAAGCATTATAATAAACGCCCGTGTGTTGCTCTTCCTGCTTGGTTGCATCTTTGTACGCCACTGACAGGCGAGTCTTTCCAGTGGCGTTAAACGCATAAATCAAGACGATTTTGACGTCTTCCTCTCTCGCCGCCCCTCTGTCGTGAATAGTATTTTTTAAGTCTTTTAATTGGCCTGCGATTTCTGAAAGTTCCATTTCTTAGCCCTCACTTTCATTTGAGGGGACAGGGAAGAGTTGCTGCATCAGCCCTATTTTATGACCTCGCAGCGCATCGAGTTTTTGGCTTTGGGCGGCGATGAGATCGTCGATAGAGGATAATAGGTCAGCAATATATTGCTGCTCTTTTTTGCTCTTTGGATAAGGTATCGGGATGCTCTTGAGTTTTCCCAGAGTAAGCTTAGGAGGTGCTTTACCCGTCGTAAATGGAGTAATATCAAGTCTCACCAGATAATTTTCCAATAGTGTGTCGTTGATTTCTATTGGTTTTAATACGTGGGCATGGTTGTTAACCCAGTATTTGCCATCCGCTATAAATGCTGTTTTCTCATATGCTCCCCACTTTGCGCCATCTTCTCCAACTAATACCAATCGTTCATTGAAAATATAGTCATCAATGTAGTCAACAATGCCGCTTGCGCCGTAATAGGGATATTCGCCTTTTTCTCTGTACTCGCTTGAGATCGGTTTTCTACGATTATTAAGAACATCGCAAACTTTCTCTAAAGGTTTAAAATTCCACTCTGGGGCGTCCTTAAACTCAGGAAAGCGGCGTTTGGGCAGGGTTTCACCTTCGGCGGGGAAGAGTTCCTGCATCAGCCCTTTTTTATGACGCTGAAGGGCATCCAGCTTTTGATCTTCCACCTCGATCAACTCGTCCAGCGATGTCAAGCAATTGCTTATGCGTCGTTGCTCAGGTAGAGAAGGTAATAGCGTTTTCCAAGAACGAAGGACATTCAAATACAGCCTTGTTCGAGTTCCGCCTTTCTTTTGTTCAAAAGCAAGCTGCTTAAAGTCGTCACCATAGTTCAATTTATATAAAAGGAATTCTGCGCTTAGATTTACTGTTTTGAAAACAGGATATTCCTTACTAACAGCTATAGAAGAACCAGTCTTATTAATGTTAAATTTGAATGATCCATCATCACTCATATGGCGATAAACAAAGTAATTTTCTGGCACCACGCCATATTCGCCCTCATTAGCTAATTCTCTGTTGTCAAAGTAATCTTTCTGAAGTTTAAGTCCTGTTCTGGTTGAGCTATAAATCGGAAGTTCAGTGCTGGCGGACACTCTTTCAGCATATTCTTCTAAGTAGGGGGCTAATGCTTTATATTCCCAGTCACCGCTAAACTCAGGAAATCGTAGCTTAGGCCGAACAACTTTCTCGCTCTTGGTTTTATTGCTCATAGGCGTTTAACCCCGATATGGTGCGCCCGTGGGAAAGTTTGTGCAGCAGTGGGGCCAAATCCTCTACCAATGCCAGCTCTTTCTGTGTGCGGTCTTTCCAGCCCAGTTCCAGCGGTGCCAGTAATTCACTCAGTTGTTCGCCATCAAAAATCATGCGACGGAGAATACCATCCACAAATTCTTGTAGGCTGGCAGCTTCCAGCCCGTGCTTATCTGCAATCACGGCCAGCGCCTTGGCATTTTTTCCCGCTTTGAAGTTGGCGTAACCATCGCGGATTGCTTTCTCGCTCAGGCCTTCGCCTTCCTTTAGGGAATAGATGTACTCCTTAATGTCCTCATGCTCATCCATAAACTTAGCATCAGAGGCAATGAGGCCAATCAACTGATCGCGGCTCATTTTCAGTTTACCCTTGGTGCCTTGGGAGTATTTGGCAATCAGTGCCATGATGTAGTCATAATCAATCACGGCGGAGGCAAAGAGCACGAACTCAAAATCCAACTGCTGCACTTCGGGCGAGGTATTCTCGCCGCCCTTATCCTGCTGGGCTTTAAGGCGCTGCGCGGTTTCGATATACACGCCCTTGAAGCCTTGTAGCTGCTCTTTAGGGATCACCTGCTCGATGGTTTGTTTCTGCTCGTCGTTCAGGTCGGTGTATTGATCCAGCTGGGTTTTGAGGCGCTGCACATCCTTAAACAGGTTGATGAACTGGCTGCGTGCGGCGTCGCCTTTCAGGTTTGGCACATCCTCTGGCTTGTTTTCCAGCCCTTGTGATTTCATGAACTCGTCGAGGTTCTTGATGGCTCCATCAAGCTTCGCAATCACCACCGGCGCTTTATCCACCAGCCAAATTTCCTTGGCTTGTTCAGAGCTTGCGCCAGAAAACAGCGCAATCGCAGTATTCACGGCATCTTCTTGCTGCCGGAACTCAAGGATATTGCCATAGGGCTTGGTATCGTTCAGCACACGATTTGTGCGCGAGAATGCCTGAATCAGCCCGTGGAATTTGAGGTTTTTGTCCACATACAGGGTGTTCAGGTATTTGGAATCAAAGCCCGTAAGAAGCATATCCACCACGATCACAATGTCGATCTTCTGCGCGTGTGGGAAATCTTGGTTAGGGTATTGCTGGTCTTTGATACGTTTCTGCACATCCTGATAATACAGATCAAACTCAACAATGCTGTGGTTGGTTTTGTAGCGTTTGTTGTAATCCGCAATGATGGCTTTTAGCGCGGTTTCTTTTTCTTTGGGGTTTTTCTTGTTGTCTTCTCTTTCCTGCGGCAGGTCTTCCTGCATTTGCTTGGCGTCATTACTGCTTTCGGCGGGGGGAGAGAACACGCAGGCGATGTTCAGCGGCTGAAAGCCTTCAGTTGTTGGCTGCCTTTTATTCTGAATGTCCTTGAAAAGATTGTAATATTCAATCGCATCATTGATCGACGCGGTAGCCAGAACAGCATTAAACCTGCGCCCGTTGGTTGCGGCATCGTGTTTTTCAAGAATGGCCTCAACAACTGCTTTCTTTAACGGAGGATCTCCGGGTTTGGCTTTCTGCACGCCTTCTGGCTTGTAGTAATCGATATGGAAGCGCAGCACATTGCGATCTTCAATCGCGTGAGTAATGGTGTATTGGTGCAGCTGCTTTTGGAAGATGTCTTCTGTAGTTTTATAGGAAGCCTGCTCACCTTCAACCTGCTGATAGGTAGCGTTTTGTTCAAAGATTGGTGTTCCCGTGAAACCAAACAGCTGGGCATTGGGGAAGAATTCTTTGATAGCTTCGTGACTGTCACCGAACTGCGAACGATGGCATTCATCAAAAATAATCGCCATACGCTTGTTGCTCAGCGGTTCAAGGCGCTCTGTATATGTTTCCTTGCCCTGCTTTTGTTTTGCTTTGTTTCGTTTGCTGTTTTCGTTCAGTGCCAGCCCCAGCTTCTGGATGGTGGTGACAATTACTTTATCGGCATAATCATCCGATAGCAGGCGCTGCACCAGTGTTTCGGTGTTGGTGTTTTGCTCAACGCAGCCCTCTTGAAAGCGATTGAACTCTTCACGGGTTTGCCGGTCGAGGTCTTTTCGATCTACCACGAAGAGGCATTTTTCAAGGTCTGGATTGTCCTTTAGTAGTGTAGATGCCTTGAAGGATGTCAGGGTTTTGCCGCTGCCGGTAGTGTGCCAGATGTAACCATTGCCACAGCGTTGGTGGATGCACTCCACAATCGCTTTCACCGCATAGATCTGGTAAGGGCGCATCATAAGCAGTTTCTGCTCGCTGGCAACCAGAACCATATATTGGCTGATCATTTGCCCAAGCGTGCATTTGGTGAGGAACTTCTCGGCGAAATTATCAAGCTGGGTGATTTTCTTGTTGTCCTCGCTGGCGAACTGGTAAAGCGGCAGGAAGCGTTCATCCGCATCAAAGCTGAAGTGGCGGCTGTTGTTGTTGGCGAAATACCAAGTATCTGTGCGGTTGCTGACGATGAATATCTGTAGGAAACACATCAGCGTTTTGCCGTAACCATTGCCGGGATCGTTTTTGTAATCGACGATCTGCTGCATGGCGCGGCGCGGGGTGATCTGTAGGGTTTTCAATTCCACCTGCACGACCGGCACGCCGTTAATCAGCAGAATTACATCATAGCGATGGTGGCTGTTGTCTGTGTTAATCCGCAGCTGATTGATCACTTCAAAGGTGTTTTTGCACCAGTCCTTGATATTCACCAGCGTGTAATTCAGCGGTGTTCCGTCATCGCGTTCAAAGCTGTTGCGCTCTCTTAGCGTGCGTGCGGCAGCATACACATCTGGCGTGACGATGATTTCCAGTAAACGTGAGAACTCGTTATCTGTGAGCTTAACCTTGTTAAGTTCCTCGAACTTTTCGCGGAAATTTCTTTCCAGCGCGGCGCGATCACGAATATCATCGCGATAAAGGTATTTAAGATCACTCAGTTTGCTGATCAGATCTTGTTCAATTTGTTGTTCTTTCATTATTAATCCGCCTGCGCCATATCCTGCCCTATAACTGATTACCTGTTATTTATAGACTATCAGCGGCAAGTTTCAGCAATTTCTTTAGTTGTGCTGTATCAGCATTTTCTTGCTTCTTCAAACCCTTAATGATTTCACATTGCCGGTACGGTTCGATCTGTCCATAACTGCCCCAAGTGGTCAGCACACTTTCATGCCCTAGATTTTGGCTCCATGCCTTAAAATCTTCGGGGGTTTTGCAGTAATCCTTTGCCACATGCCCTAGCGTATGCCGAAAAGAATGGGGGTTGAAATAAGGCAGCCCAGCCGCTTCAAATGCCTGTCGGAATATTTTGCACATCGGAGCGGCAGTACTCCAGTGTTCTTTGCTGAGTCCATCCGGCTGAAAGCCGTTGATGACATCTGGAACTATGCGGGTTTTGGGAAACAATGGGTCATCCGGGCTGAACAATTTTTCCTTCACCAGATATTCCGCCCATTCCAATACAACCGCCTTGAAGTCATCCCCTATAGGGAAAAACCCAGTAATAATGGTTTTGCTACGCTTTGTATGTACCTCATCCGGGTACTGTGTTACCATCCACTTGTGAGTGTCCAGATGTTTCAGGCTCATGGATATAATGGCGCTATCCCTTGCGCCAGAGACGATAGTAAATGCTATCAACGCCCGGTTACGTTTCTGAATATCGGTATCGGCAGGCATGGCCTGTACCGTTGCCCGGATTTGTTCTAAGGAAGGAAATGGTCGTAATTTCATGCTATGCGCTATTTTTACATCTCTTGCTGTAAGGTTCAGGTAGCCAATATCGAGCGGGTCTATTTTTGATTTATAACCATCTTGCATGGCTAGCCATTTAAAAAATTCCTGAATGCTCCTGACGGTGGAAAGCATGGTTGCCTTGGTAAGTGGAGCATCGCCACGGGCAGTTTTTAGTCCCATCAGGTGCTTCTTGAACCCTACCGCCTGTTCCCTGTTGAAAGTGGAAAAATCCTTGAAGTTATTATATTCTTCAAAACGCCGGATGGCTTTGCAGATGCCGTCAATGGCACTTTCACTCTTGCCGTCCACCTCAATCCGATAGCGATAGTATTCTTCCTTAATTCGTTCATTTCTAGCAGTGTAATTTTTCATGGTTTACCGGCTCCTCTATAACTCACAGTTAACGGGGGAATGGCCACACGCTACTATGTGTTCCCCCTGTACCGTTTGGACATTGAAGATTTTTTGGTATTCAGGGATTTTTTTGATGGAGCCGCCCCGGTTCATGGCGGTGTTACACACGGCGCATAATCCGGTGATATTAAGCTGCTTTGGATTGCGGATTATCAGGTCAACGGTGTTTTCCCATGCTGGTTGTGGCTTCCGGCATTTACAGCAATAAAGTTCATTGGGTTTGCACGTATGTTTCCGGGTGGATTGCTTGGCGTTCAAATGATCAATGAGGGTGCTCCCATGTACCCTCTGAGGTTTTTGCTCGTCAATATAGGGCAGTCCCCACCTATGCACGGCGTTGGGATGTAGCTTGAACAAGTCAGCCACTCCCTGCACTGTATAGCTACGATTGCGTCTAATCAGGCGTGTGTTATAGGTGCGCTTCTTTTTCGCCACTGACCACCCCACACTATTGGGCGGGTATGTTGGTTTTTTCAATCAGGGTGCGGATGTCTTCGGCACGCCATGCGGTGATGCGCTCACCCAGCTTTACGGCTTTTGGATAACGGCCAGTTTTAACACCAGCCCACCATGTAGATTTGCTCACGGGAATAACGGCAAGCACGGCAGGGAGCCGCATAAAACCAGTGGAAGGAATGGAAGAATTGTTTTGCATAGTGCTACTCCGTTTGTTGAAGAACAGTCGGAGTTATGCACGTCCAGCAGCAATAGAATAGATGGGCGGGTTCAAAAAAACTTGCCCACGCAAAATGCCGATAATCCCCTAGGGTTCATTAAGAACAGGTGGGGTGATAAAACGTAAGAAATTAAATTCAAAATTAGATAACCAATATATTACAGTACTATAAATGGGTGGGTAGGTTATCCATCATTGCCAGGTGTTTTTGCCACCCCGCCGCTAGGTTTCCAATTAGCTACCTTTGCTATCTCCTCAATTCCTTGTTCATTTGGATTTCCATCTTCCTTGGTCAAGCCATATTCACCTGCGTGTTCGCGAAGCCATTTTTCTATCGCCTGTTTGGGCGTCCTTCCTTTTAGTGATGCAGGGTTTTCGCTGACTGCTTTCCATGCGCCCATAGCTGCTGCCAATTTGGCCGCATAATAAGGGTTGTCTTTGGAAAGGTAGTCAGGACTTTCATCTTCTCCAGGCGGGAAGAAAAAACCTTTCGTAAAACCGCGCTTTTTCAGAAACTGTTTTACAGAAAAAACGGATAGTATTGTGTTATTAATGTCTACACTATTGGGTATGTCTCCACAGGGAACGCCATTAAAATCATGGTCTATGAGCGGCACTAGTTTTGCCTGAATGTCGCCTCGTAGTATGGCATGTATAAGAGCCGTTTTCGCTGGTTCATAACCGATTGGGCGGCGAGCCATATCCCAATTTTCTATATTGTCATTTTGGGAAGGGTCTTCATCCACAATAAGAAGGGCTGCCTGTTTTACAGTGAGCTCATCACACAATCGCCAATAATCCATGCTTTCCATAGTTCCCCCCGTGATAATGGGGTGCAGCCTATATCTTGCAGGATTTCCTTACAATATCCTTTTGCCGTCTGGCTCCTGCATCTAGATAATCTGCCCACCATTGCATCATTTTTTGGCGTTCGGGTAGGTACTCGGCATGGTTATAGGCTCCCCTCACTTTGTTGCCCTGCACATGAGCAAGTTGGCGTTCTATAGCATCACCTTTAAATAAGCCACTTTCGTTAAGTATGGTAGATGCGGTATGCCGGAAACCGTGCCCAGTCGTACGGTTATGATAGCCCATGCGATAAAGTGCATAAAGCACTGCATTTTCGCTCATGTGTTTGATTGGTTTATGGGGGTTGGGGAATACATATTTCCACTGTCCATTGAGTAACTTGAGCTCTTTGAGTGCAGCAACGGCTTGTTTTGAGAGCGGCACAATATGCCCACGGCGCATTTTCATACGCTCGGCTGGGATACGCCACTCGGCTTTATCCAAATCTATTTCATCCCAAGTAGCCCCGCGTAGTTCTGTAGTGCGTACAAAGGTAAACATTAGTAGCTTTACGGCCAGCTTGGTTTGTAAATTACCGTCATAAGCTTCTAATTTTTCCAAAAATTCCGGCAATTCAATTTCTTTAAGATGGGCATAATTCTTTTTGACATGTGTCTTGAGTGCCCCTTTCAGGTCAGTAGCAGGATTCCGTTCAACTCGACCAGTGGCAATGCCATACATAAAAATTTGGCTGCAATATTGCATTGCACGGTTGGCGAGTTCTAGCGCCCCGCGTTTCTCAATGATGCGTATTACGGACAACAGTTCGGGAGCGGTAATGTCTTTAATGGGGCGGCTGCCCAGCTTGGGGAAAAGGTCGTTTTCAAGCCGTTTATTCAGAAAACCTGTATAGCGTGGCGTCCAGGCAGCACTTTTCGCAGCAATCCATTCACGTGCTATTATTTCAAAGTTGTTTTCGGCTGAGACCAGTGCCTGCCGTTTCACGGCCTTCCGTGTCTCGGAAGGGTCTTGCCCATCAGATACGAGTTTACGGGCATCTATAAGTTTGAGCCGCGCTTCTGCGAGACTGACTTCAGGGTATACGCCCAAGGAGAGTGATTTTTCTTTCCCAAGATAGCGGTATCTATATGCCCAATACTTACTGCCATTGGGGTAAACCAGTAAGGCAAGACCGTTGCCTCCACTTAGTTTTTTGACGCTTTTACCAGGCTTTGCGCTTTTGACCGCTATATCTGTGAGTATTTTCATAATGTGGGTGAAAGAGTTTATGATTTTGGTTTCACCCACACTTTAACCCACATTCACCCACAGATGTCAACAATTCACATCGTAGCTGGCTGGACAATAAACCCACTAAATTGGCTGTTTTTATGGGTTAAATCGGACTATATCGTCCATTGCCGGATTAAATTTTGGCTGGGGCGCCAGGGATCGAACCTGGGAATGGCGGTACCAAAAACCGCTGCCTTACCGCTTGGCTACGCCCCAGCACGTTGGCGAAAATTGTCATAAGGGAAAGATGCGGGTGATGCAACAGTTTAATCACCCTGAACACTCGGACTTAACTGCTGGTTTTTTCCTGAACCCAACTTAAAAATGGCAAATGCCCAGCTTCTATAGGCCATGCAGTGACACACGGCATATCATAGCTATGCAATGATTTAATCAATTCAATCGCGGTATTGAGTGCATGGCCTGATGTCTTTGCTATCAGCGCAACCTCGCTCTCCTGCTGTATTTCTGCCTGCCAGCGGTAAACCGATGTTATGCCGTCAACCACGTCCACACAAGCAACCGCATGTTTTTCCACCAGTTGCCGCGCAACAGAAAGTGCTTCTGCACGGTTAGGAAATGTGCTATAGACCAGCCATATATCAGTCATCGTGTGTATATATAAAAGGTTTTGATAACATGAACTTACGCACCCTGCTTATTATCGCTGTCCTTGCACTGCCGATTGTGGTGTTTGCCATATTATCACAATCTGGCACGCAGTCACCGAAAACGCAACAAGCACCCCAGACACCTGCTACTCCAGCGGCATCTAATCCGGTTGCGGCACCACCTCCCGCAGCTCCGCAGGCTGCTGCCCCAGCTATACAACAACCGCCGGCTGCTGATGTAACTCAAACAGGTGGCGTATCGGCCCCGTCTGTATTACTTCCTCCACTGGATAATAATAGTGCTGCCGCAGCTATTGCGCCTACAGCTCAGGTAACGCTTGATCAGGCACGTGAAAAAGTGAAATCACGGCTTGCAGAACTGGAAAAATTGACGCCTGCACAATGGCCAGAAGAACGTAAGAAACACCCCAATGCTCCGGCAACTTTACAGCAGGCACTTGACTATAACCGCAACCGCCTATCGAAACTTTCTTCCATGACAGAGTCGCAATGGGAAACTGAACAGCAGACCAATGCTGCAAAAGCGCAAAAATGGAATGAACTCAATCCCCAGCAACGGGTTGAGCTGATTGAGAAACAACAACAGCGGTTGCAGGATTTGAAGCAAGAGGTCCAGCAACCCGCAGCGTCTGTAACAAATTCTCCTGACGCACCGGCCCCTGCTTCATTGGTACCCGTACCCACGGAGATGCCAGCGCCTGCTGCAACACGCTAATCCTACAGAGATTTACGGCGTAGCCAGCGTTTGGTTGTATCGCGTATATTCATAGCGTTGAGTATAAAACTTATCAGGAAATAGACAAACATACCGGTTGAAACCAGCGTCAGCAACAGGCTGAAGCGCAAAAGCTCATCCGCTTCCTTCATAAGTAGAAGCGCGTGCGGCTGCATCACATAAAGCACCGCAACCATCATAGCGCAGGCAGCAACAATTTTTAGCACCTGCCTTATAAGGTTTGCCTCTATTGCCATCCAGTCACGGCGCAGCAGCACAACGACCATAAGTGCCACATTCAGCCATCCGGCAATCGATGTCGCCAGTGCCATGCCCACATGTTTCAGCGGCATCATCAGTATCAGGTTCAGCACCAGATTGACGACAATGCAGACCAGCGCAATCTTGAACGGTGTCTTGGTGTCCTGATTGGCAAAAAAGGAAGGCGATAATATTTTAATAAGTATGAAGGCGGGAAGGCCAAACGCAAACGCCATTAGCGCTTTGTAAGTAGCGGCAGTTTCCACCGCGCCAAACGCGCCGCGCTGGAACATTGCGGCAATCACAGGCTCGGCTATCATCATCAGCGCTGCCGCCGACGGCAGGCTCAGAAACAGCGCCAACGCAATAGCGCGGTTCTGGCTCTGACGCGCCTCCTCAAGCTTGCCTTCACGTAGCTGGCGCGTAAGCATCGGCAGCAAAGCCGTACCCACGGCAATGCCAATAACCGCTAGCGGCAGCTCGTTGATACGGTCGGCATAATAAAGATAGGACACGCCGCTGTCGAAATAGGTCGCGATGATGGTGTCAATAAAAAGGTTGATCTGCGCTACTCCTGCTCCCAGCGCAACGGGCGCAATTAGCACCAGTAGTTTTTTTACATCCGCCGTCAGGCGCGGGCGCAGGAATTTTGGCAGCAGGCCTTCTTTATAACAAAACCATACCATCCATAGCCACTGCGCAATACCGGACATCATAACAGCAATCGCCAGCGAATGCGCACCGGTTGGGGTAAACGGGTCAATATAAAAGGGAATGATAATCAGGCAGAGGTTCATAATAATAGGTGCGGCGGCGGCCGCCGCGAATTTATGCACGCTGTTAAGCACCCCGCCCAGCAACGACACCAGCGAGATAAATAATATGTACGGCATGGTGATGCGCGTCAGCGTTACTGCCAATGTGAATTTCACGGGGTCTTTGACAAAGCCGAACGCCAGCACCTGCATAATCCACGGCATAAAAATAATAAACAAGCCGGTAACTATCAACAAAATGAGAGTCAGGAACGACATGGCCTCGCTGGAAAACTGGCGGGCCTTGTCCTTGCCTTCAGAAGACATCATACCCGCATACATAGGCACAAAAGCCGAGTTGAACGCGCCTTCGGCAAACAGACGGCGCAAGTAATTGGGAAGTTTAAAGGCGACAAAAAATGCGTCTGACAAATGGCTGGCACCAAGGCCGGAGGCAATCGTTATATCGCGCACAAAGCCAAGCACACGCGACATAAGCGTGTAAATACCAATGGTCGCTGTTGATCTAATTAAGGACATTATGATTTGCCAAGCAGCACGTCTCGCGCTTGGTTGATTTTTGCTGCGAGATAATCACTGCCGCCCTGATCGGGATGGTTTCTCTGAATCAGCTTGCGATGCGCCAGTTTAATTTCTTCCTCCGATGCCTTGGATTGTATGCCCAATATCAGCGACGCCTCTTCATGCGTCATGCGTGCGCTGGGTGAACCTTGCTGCTGCGTATTCTGTTCGGCCTGCTTCAGGTATGGCAATAAAAATGGCAAAAGCGCCAGAATGCTGGCGAGCGGCGTACGCGTGAGACGCGAGAGCAGTATGGCAGCGCCAAGTACACCACCTACGGACAACCAGTCCTTAGCCCATTGTCTATTACGGTTATTTTGTGCCATGCAAACAATCCGGCTGGAGTAATGTGGATGGCACGCGCGATTATGCCAGTTCAGCTACGTCTTGTTTAACCGCGACACTGGCAGTAACGGCAACCGGCGCCTCATCTTCTTTTTCAGCATCAATCTTGGTAGATTCCGCACTGGTCTTGGCAAGACGCTCATCCAGAAGCGGGATTTGCAGCATCTTCAGAAGATCGCGTACTTCCTGACGCGCCGCAATATGCGACATGGAAAGGCTGCCGCTACCTGCTTCCATGATGTCGAGTACGGTGAGTCCCTGCAAGAACATTTCGCGGAAAATCACGCGCTCGGAAAAGCCCGGCGCAAGGCGGAAACCGATGCGGCGTGACAATTCGATAGACACCTGCGTGATAAAGCGTTTGTTCTTGGCGTCAATGTTGCTTAAGCGGTTGCGCATTACAATCCACTCGATCGAGCCACCATCACGCTTGGCACGCTGCAATTTCTGCTCCCACACCATTTCACTGTAGATGCTGGGGCGGATGATTTTCATGGTCTGCCCGTCCACCGTCGCCAGCACATCAAGGTCAACGAAGCTGTCATTAATCGGTGTAATCACCGTGTCGGCATAAGCATGGGCGGTGCGCGACAGGAACGTGTCGCTGCCAGGGCTATCGATAACGATGAAATCATTGACTGAAGCGAGTTTTTCTAGCGCCTTGGTAAAGCGGTCACGCTCATCTTCCTCGGCATCCTGCACGATGTTGAACGGGCTGCGCTGGATGATGACATGCTGCGGCTGCGGCAGGTCAACACCTTCTTTCAGCATGGTCTGCCTGCGGTTTTCGAGATAGCGGGAGAGCGAACGCTGGCGCGAGTCAATGTCCATGCTGCCGACATTGAAGCCAAGGCGCAACAAGGAAATTATCAGATGCATTCCAGTGGTGGTCTTGCCGGAACCGCCTTTTTCGTTGCCGAGTACAATCACATAAGCCTTCTTCGCAGGCGCTGTCATACCTGACGATGAAAAGATAGGTTGATTCATGGCACGTCCTTTCGGGTCAATTTTTATTAACGCCGATTATAGCCAGCATTCCCACCGACTCAACCAAATTTACAATATTTTGTGTTTAAAGTTTTACCCACCCACTAAAAAAAGTAGTAAGCGGTCATCCCGAACCCGATGGCACTGACCAGTAAACGTATCTTTTCCACCGATACTTTCATGGCGAGCTTCGCGCCGAAATATCCACCGGTAATTGCACCTGCCACCATCACCGCCGCCACCGGCCATATCACATGGCCGGACATAATAAATAATGCAAACGCCACTGCGTTGATAGTACTGCCCAGCACTGTTTTCAGCGCATTCATCTGGTGAATATGGGTCATGCCCATCAGCTGCAGCATGGCCAGCATCAATATGCCGATGCCCGCGCCGAAATATCCACCATAGATGGCGATGACGAGTTGTAAAAAAACGCCCAGCAGCAAGCTGGCAGCCGTCACCTTTCCAGAAAATTGATGCAGCAGTTTGATGCCGTGGCGACCAAATGTGAAAAGCAGCGTTGCTCCCAGAAGTAGCCATGGCACAAGCCGCTCGAAGGCGACCTCGGATGTATTGAGGAATAATTCCGCCCCCAGAACGCTGCCAATAATGCTGACCAGTATAAACCGCCAAAGTACCTTTTTTTCTACATTTAGCTGTTTCCGGTAGCCAAAAGCGCTCGAAACACTCCCTGGCCACAGGGCAACAGTACTCATGATATTGGCCTGGAACGGAGTCATGCCGTAAAGCGTAAGCAATGGAAATGTAATGAAAGTTCCGCCGCCTGCCACCGAGTTTATGGCTCCGCCGCCTGCCGCCGCTAAAAAGAACAAGGTTATTTCTAGTAAAGTCATTGAATTAAATCAGATTTTGATTGCGCTAACCGCAATTACATGGCAAAAACGGCTGATTCGCTAACTATATATAGTGTGTAGTGCTACAATTTTGACCGCGCAAGTGCAACCATGAATGAACGTTCCATCGCCATTGCTTCCGACCATGCCGGCGTCACGCTGAAAGAAATTCTGGCAAAAGAAATCGAGGCGCTTGGTTTTTCAGTGCATGATCTTGGCCCGCGCGACATGCAATCGGTCGATTACCCCGACTATGCCAACAAGCTGGCACACTGGATGAAAGACCATAGCAACTGCAAGGGCGTTTTGATTTGCGGTTCCGGCATCGGCATGAGCATCGCCGCCAACCGCCATACATGGATTCGCGCTGCACTGTGTCAGGACGGGCTGGCCGCAGCGCTTTCGCGCAAGCACAACAACGCCAACGTGCTTTGCCTTGGCGAACGACTTATCGGCGTGGAAAACGCCAAAGACTGCGTGAGGCAGTTCTTCACAACCGATTTTGAAGGCGGGCGTCATCAGGCGCGCGTTGCCAAACTGGGATAATTATTCATTGATGTAAGGAATAAGGCGAACATGTCGACTGCAAAACAACCCAAGATGACACTGAGTGAAACCATGACTAAAAATAATGCCTTCTTTGAAGACTCGCTGGCTGATGCCGATCCCGAATTGTTTGCAGCCCTGGAGGGCGAACTTCACCGCCAGCAAACACAGATAGAACTGATTGCATCTGAGAATATCGTAAGCAACGCCGTACTGCGTGCGCAAGGCTCTGTACTCACCAACAAATATGCCGAAGGCTATCCTTCCAAGCGCTATTACGGCGGCTGCGAATTTGCTGACAAGGCAGAGAAGCTCGCCATCGACCGCGCCAAGCAGCTCTTCAACTGCACTTATGTCAACGTACAGCCCAGCTCCGGCTCGCAGGCCAATCAGGGCGTGTTCAACGCATTGTTGCAGCCGGGTGATGTTATCCTCGGCCAGTCGCTGGCCGCTGGCGGCCACCTGACGCATGGTGCCGCCCCCAACCAGTCGGGCAAATGGTTCAAGGCAGTACAGTACGGCGTTCGCCAGTCCGATTGCACCATCGATTTCGACGAAGTGGAAAAGCTGGCGCAGGAACATAAACCCAAGCTCATCATTGCCGGTTTCTCCGCATATTCACGCGTGGTTGACTGGGCGCGTTTCCGCAAAATCGCCGACAGCGTTGGTGCTTTCCTTCTGGTGGACATGGCGCATGTCGCAGGCCTCGTTGCCGCAGGCGTCTATCCCAGCCCGCTGCCGCACGCACACGTCGTTACCACCACCACGCATAAAACACTGCGCGGCCCGCGCGGCGGCATGATCCTGTCTAACGACGAGGAACTCGGCAAAAAATTCAATTCCGCTATTTTCCCCGGCATTCAGGGCGGCCCGCTGATGCATGTGATCGCAGCCAAAGCGGTTGCTTTCGGCGAAGCGCTGCAGCCTTCGTTCAAGGAATATGGCAAAGCCGTTGTAGCTAACGCGCAGGCGCTGGCCGATACGCTGGTAAAGCGTGGCGTGAACATTGTCAGCGGCGGCACCGACAACCACCTGATGCTCGTTGACCTGCGCCCGAAAAAGCTCACCGGCAAAGCCGCTGAAGAAAGCTTAGAGCGCGCTGGCCTCACCTGCAACAAAAACGCCATTCCGTTTGATCCGGAAAAGCCGTTTGTCACTTCCGGTATCCGCCTCGGCACACCGGCAGGCACAACGCGCGGCTTCGGCGTGACGGAATTCCGTCAGGTCGGAGAGCTCATCGGCGACGTACTCGACGGCCTAGCCCAAATACAAAAAAATGGGGGCGGCGATAACAGCGCCGTAGAAAAACAAGTGCGCGCACGCGTGGAAAAATTGTGCAAGTCATTCCCGATTTATCCAAACCTGAACCAGAAATAGTCTAACCATTAAGGTGTTCCTATGAAATGTCCATTTTGCGGTCACGCCGATACACAAGTGAAGGATTCACGGCCAAGTGAAGATGGCCTGACCATCCGCCGCAGGAGATATTGCCCTGAGTGCAACTCGCGCTTCACCACGTTTGAACGGGTGCAGCTGCGCGAACTTACCGTACTCAAGAAAAATGGGGAACGCCGCATGTTCGACCGCGACAAGCTGGCGCGCTCGCTGCAACTGGCACTGCGCAAACGCCCCGTGAGCAGCGAACAGCTCGAGCAACTGGTCACACGCATCACACAAAAGCTGGAAAGCCTCGGCGAAAACGAAATCCCCACAGCGGCAATCGGTGCCACCGTCATGGAGGAGCTGAAGAAAGTGGACAGCGTCGCCTATATCCGTTTTGCCTCGGTCTATAAAGACTTCGGCGAAGCAAGGGATTTTGAAACCATCGTCGGCGAGCTGGGAAAGAACGTAACAAAATAATGGCAAGCCTTCGTACCATCACACAATATAGCGCAAGCATTGCCCTGATTCTGGCAATGCCTGGCTGCAACTGGGTTGGCAGGCAGGCCGACGCGCTGGGCAGCCATATGCCGGTAATTGGCGAGCGCTGCGAGCACTGGCAGTGCCTTACCAAATCAGGCCGCCAGACCAGCGAAATGTACAAGCAGCAGCAAGCAGAACAGGAAGAAGCCACGCAGAAAGATGGCCAGAAAACGCCCGCCTACCCTTCGCAACCTGCCTATCACGGTCAATAATATAAGCAAACGCCTATGCACGCGGATCATGAGCAGTATATGCAGGCCGCGCTTTCACTGGCGCGGAGAAACCTTGGACAGACATGGCCTAACCCAAGCGTAGGCGCTGTCATTGTCAAGGACGGGTACATTATCGCCGAAGGTTACACTGCACGCGGTGGGCGTCCCCACGCCGAAACACAGGCTCTTGAGCAGGCAGGCGCACAAGCAAAAGACGCCACCCTGTATGTGTCGCTCGAACCATGCTCGCATCACGGTAAAACACCACCTTGCACGGAAGCGGTTATCCGCTCCGGTATCAGGCATGTTGTCTCCGCCTGCACCGACCCCAACCCTCAGGTCAGCGGCAAAGGCATAGCGCAGCTGAAAGCCGCAGGTATTGAAGTGACAGAAGGCATATGCCGCAATGAAGCATCGGCGCTCAATCGCGGTTTCTTTTCCGTCATCACCAGAAAACGTCCGTTTATCAGCCTGAAAATCGCCACATCGCTGGATGGAAAAATCGCAACAGGCAAAGGCGAAAGCAAATGGATTACGGCTGCACCAGCGCGTGAATACGCGCACATGATTCGCAGCCAGTATGACGCGGTCGCAACCGGCATCGGCACCGTACTCGCCGACGACCCGCAGCTCACCTGCCGCCTGAGCGGTCTTGAAGATAAATCGCCGGTGCGCATAGTATTTGACAGCAAACTTCGCCTTCCAGAGCAATCGAAACTAGCGCAAAATGCCCGTAAGCTGCCCGTCTGGTGCCTGCACGCCGCGAATGAACAAAACAAAAGCTTAGAATCGCTTGGCATCAAAATGCTGGCCAGCGCGGGTAAAGAACGAATTGATATTGCTGAAGCCATGTCGATATTGGCACAGCAAGGCATTACACGCCTTCTGGTCGAAGCAGGTGCTGTGCTTTCCACCGCCTTCTTGCAAAGCGGGCTGGTTGACCGTATGTATTGGTTTCGTGCGCCGCTGGTGATTGGCAATGACGGGCTGGCAGCATTCGGGGGCAGCTTTTCCCCTGCACTTTCACAACTGGCACGCTGGCATGCGGTTGAGCATGTAACACTGCCACCAGACAGTATGGATGTATTGGAATGTTCACCGGTATCATAAACAACATAGGCCATATCGAATCGGCTGAAAAGAAAGGCGACCTGAAGCTGGTCATCGCCTGCGGCTGGCCTGCCGACTCAATGGCTCTGGGTGAATCCATCGCCTGTAACGGCGCTTGCCTGACCGTTATCGACAAGGGAACACTTGCCAATGGCCGCAGCTTTTTCACCGCCGAACTTTCACAAGAAACACTAAACCGCACATCACCGCGCTGGCAGCAGGGTAATAGACTCAATCTCGAGCGTGCCATGAAACTGGGCGACACGCTCGATGGCCACATGGTCACCGGACATGTGGACGGTATCGCCACCATACATTCCATTGCGACGGAAGGCGATTCCTACATCCTTGCCATTGATACGCCGCAGCCGCTGGCACGTTTTATTGCCGAAAAAGGTTCGGTCACGCTCGACGGCGTTTCACTTACCGTCAATAAGGTTTCAGGTAGCCGTTTATGGGTGAACATCATTCCCCACACATGGAAAGTCACCACACTGGGAAGCTGCAAGACGGGTGACGCCATCAATATAGAAATCGACATGATCGCGCGCTATGTGGCGCGTTTACTGGAAACACAGGCCGCCGTATGACACACGCAGCACATCTCTCACCCATTGAAGATATTATCGAAGAAGCGCGCAGCGGCCGCATGTTCATACTGGTTGATGACGAGGATCGCGAAAACGAAGGCGACCTTGTTATCCCTGCGCAATTTGCCACGCCGGAAGCCATCAATTTCATGGCCAAGCATGGCCGCGGCCTCATCTGCCTGTCGCTATCACGCGAACGCATAGAAAAACTTGGCCTGAACCTCATGTCACGCGAGAATAATTCCCGCCACCAGACTGCCTTTACCGTTTCCATCGAGGCCCGCGAAGGCGTGACCACCGGCATCTCCGCCGCTGACCGCGCGCACACCATTCAGGTCGCCATCGACCCCTCGCGCGCAGCACACGACATTGCCTCGCCGGGCCATGTCTTCCCGCTGGTAGCAAAAGACGGCGGTGTACTGGTACGTGCCGGACATACCGAAGCAGCAGTGGATATTTCAAAACTCGCAGGCCTCAACCCATCGGGCGTTATCTGCGAAATTATGAATGACGACGGCACTATGGCGCGCCTGCCGGATTTGATTGAGTTTGCTAAAACACACAACCTCAAAATCGCCACCATTGCTGACCTGATTTCCTACCGCCGCCGCTCGGAAAAGCTGGTGACGCGTGTTATCGAAAATGATTTTGAAAGCCGTTTTGGCGGTAAATTCCGAATGATTGTTTACACCGCCACCCACGAATATGCCGAGCATATCGCACTGGTCAAAGGCACACTGAACCCGTTGGAACCCGTGCATGTGCGTATGCATTCGCTGAACCTTTTGCAAGACATGCTGGGTGACGCCAATGTTGGCAGCAGCGCATTGCAGGCCGCCATGCAGCAGATCGACAAACACGGCAGCGGTGTGATAGTGCTGATACGCGAGCCTATACGCACCTCTGTCTCTGACCGCCTGCGCCTGATGCTTGGAAAACAGCCTATTGCCGCCATGGATTTAAGGGATTATGGCATTGGAGCGCAGATACTGCTCGACCTGGGCGTGCGTGACATGATATTGCTGTCTAATTCCAAGCGCACGATTATTGGTCTGGACGGTTACGGGCTTACGATTAAGGGTTATCAACCGATTGGAATGTAACTATGACGCATGTACTTATTGTTTCTTCTACGTTTTATGAAGATATTGCAGAAGACCTGCTGCATGGGGCCACCGCGCACCTGACCAGCGCAGGCGTTACTTACGAGGTTATCGGCGTACCCGGCGCGCTCGAGATACCGGCAGTCATACGCTTTGCCATTGCCACCGGCAAGTACGACGGCTATGTCGCGCTTGGCTGCGTTATCCGTGGTGAAACCTCGCATTACGACATTGTCTGCCGCGAAAGCGCCCGCGGGCTAATGATACTTTCCATGCAGCTGAGCGCCGCCATCGGCAATGGCATACTGACTGTAGATACTGCAGGCCAGGCGCAAGTACGCGCCGACAGCTATCAGGGAGACAAAGGTGGCCATGCCGCCGCCGCCTGCCTGCAGCTGATAGATATTAAGCGCAAACTCAGTGAAACCAAACCTGCCTAGGGACGACATGGACGAGCAACCTGCAAAACCAAGGCCAAACACATCGCTCCAGAGAAGGACCGCGGCGCGCATCGCTGCGATTCAGTGCATATATACCCGCTCTTTCCACGACATCAAACTAGTACCCGCGAAGCAGGTGGAAATCCTGAAAGAACGCTTGCAAAACAACAAGCAGGAACAGGAGCTGGTGGTGGGCATGCGCCTCGAGCCTAATTACAAATTTGTAGAAAATCTGCTCGACGGCGTTGAAAGTGAAATCGACGAAATCAACCACCGTATCGACAGTGTACTTAGCGTACAGTGGAAGCGCGAGCGCATGAGCCCCGTTCTGGTAGCTATATTACAGTGCGCTGTCTATGAGCTTTTCTTCGGTATTCTTACCAAACCGAAAATTATCATCGATGAATATGTAAAGATCACGCGCGGCTTCTTCAGTGACGCAGAGGTAGATTTTGTATATGGCCTGCTGAGCAGCCTTGTGCAGCGGTATGAATAATCCGGCATGGATGAATTTTCCCTGATTCATCAGTATCTGCGCCCTTTAAGTAAGGGCTTCGAAGGTGCGCTTGACTTAAGCGACGATGCGGCAATCATACCCAGTAAATCCGGCAGCGATATAATCATCACCAAGGACGCGCTAAGCCAGGGCGTCCATTTCATAGGCACTGAATCACCGCAGCATATTGCGCAAAAGGCATTGCGCGTCAATTTGTCAGATCTGGCGGCCATGGGCGCAGAACCTGTGGCCTATTTTCTGGCGCTGATGCTGCCAAAAAACATGCCTCCTGAATGGGTCGGCGATTTTGCAAAGGGGCTGGCAGATGACCAGTCGCTTTTTTCCATCCATCTCGCAGGCGGCGACACCATATCCACGCAAGGCCCGCTTTCTTTTTCCATTACCGCCGCAGGTTATGTGCCTTCGGGCTATGCACTGCGCCGCAACCGCGCCAGAGCAGGCGATATCATTTACATGTCCGGCACGCTGGGCGACAGCGCGCTGGGGCTTAAACTGCTGCAAAAATCCTTGCCAAATACACCATCAGAGAAAAACCGCACATTTCTAGAAAAACGTTACCTGCTGCCGGAACCGCGCGTAGCACTTGGCCGCGCGCTGATAGGCATCGCCGACGCCGCCATGGATATTTCCGACGGGCTGGTGCAGGACCTCGGCCATATCTGCAAAGCCTCGAATGTGTCTGCAACCATTGAACAAGCAAAAATACCGCTTAGCCCAGCTGCTGCAGAACTGGTGGAAAATGATGAGGCGTTGTGGGAAACCGTCCTTGCTGGCGGTGATGATTACGAGCTGCTCTTTACAGCGCCCGCCGACAAAAAATTCGCTATCGCGGCACTGGCTGCCGAGCTGCACCTTCCCATTACCGCCATCGGCAGTGTAGGCGAAGGCAACGGCGTCACTGTATTGGACGAAGCGGGCGACCCAATAAAGCTGTCAAAGACCGGATTTAAGCATTTCTAGCGGTAATGCTCGATATAATGCAGCTTGTATGGTGACAGACGCGTATCCTGCAACACGGCATCATCAATATTAATGGCCGCCATACCAATGACTTCAGCACCACAGCGTTCAGCCAATGCAATTGCCCCGCGAAGCTGACCGCCTGTTTCGCTCCAGTCATCCACCACCAGCACCTTGTCATTTGAATCCAGCACACCTTCAGCAATTTCCAGTGTTTTTGCGGTGCGCGTATAATCCACCACTTCAACCGAATACGTCTGCCATGCAATTTTTCCTGCTTTGCGCACAAATACCAGACCCGCGCTCAGTGCTTGCGCCACCAGCGCACCAAGGGCAAAACCCTGCGCATCAAGCGCCATGACTTTGGTGATTCCAACATCCGTAAACGGCGCAGCCATATCGGCAACCGCTTCTCTAAGTATAACAGGATCGCTGTATAGCAGGGTAAGGTCACATCGCCCCTTGCCTGTATTATCGCGTATGCAGGCGCGGTACTTTCCCATCAGGCGGCCTCAAACATGCGCCCCAGTTGCAGCTGGCGGTATGACAGTGCCTCGCCGACATGCTGCTGCGTAACCGCCTCGCTTTGCGCGAGGTCGGCAATCGTGCGCGCAACGCGCAACACGCGTGTGTAGCCGCGCATGGAGAGTTTCAGTTTTTCGGTGGCCTGTTCCAGCAGCTTTTGGCCCTTCTCATCAGGCTTCACCAGATCATGCAGGCGTTCCCCTGACAGCTCGGCATTAATGCGGTCTTTCATGCCCAAAGCTGCAAATCGCGCTTTCTGGCGGGTACGCGCCGCCGCCACGCGGGCGGCAATGTCACTGCTTGCCTCGCCGGATGACTGGCTGAGCATATCGAGCGTGGCCACTTCCGGCACCTCAATTGCCATATCAAAGCGATCAAATAGCGGGCCGGAAATTTTAGACTGGTAGTCCACGGCGCAGCGCGGCGCTTTGTTGCAAGCACGGCCAGCATCATCAAGGTAACCGCAGCGGCACGGGTTCATGGCCGCCACCAGCTGGAAACGCGCCGGATAAGTAACATGCGCCTGCGCGCGCGCCACACTGATGCGCCCTGTTTCCAGCGGCTGGCGCAGCGATTCCAGCACCGCGCGCGGAAATTCCGGCAATTCGTCGAGGAATAATACGCCGTGGTGCGCCAGCGAAATTTCGCCCGGCAAGGCACGCTTGCCGCCGCCAACCATCGCCGCCATCGAGCTGGAATGGTGCGGTTCACGGAACGGGCGGTTCTGGCTCAGGCGTCCGCCGTCCAGCTTTCCGGCAATGCTTGCCACCATGCTCGCTTCCAGGATCTCAGACGCATCCAGCGGTGGCAATATGCCGGGCAGGCAGGATGCCAGCATAGACTTACCCGCACCCGGCGGGCCTATCATCAATAAATTATGGCCGCCTGCCGCCGCCACTTCCAGTGCGCGGCGCGCCACATGCTGGCCGCGTATTTCGCGCATGTCGGTATAACGTGCCATTGAGGGCTGCGTATCGCATGCAGGCTGTGATAATAGCTGCGTACCCTTGAAATGGTTGATAAGCGCAAGCAGGGACGACGGCGCAAGAATATCCTGCAAGCCTGACCATGCCGCCTCGCCGCCTGAAGCCTGCGGGCATATCAGCCCCTTATCTTCCGAAGACGCATGCAGCGCCGCCGGAAGCACACCCGCCACCGGAAGCAAGCCGCCATCGAGCGAAAGCTCGCCCAGCGCAACATATTGATTGATGTCTTCCTGCGGAATAACACTCATGGCTATCAGCATGCCAATGGCAATCGGCAAATCGAAATGGCTGCCTTCCTTGAGAATATCGGCGGGCGCGAGATTGACTACAATGCGCTTCACCGGCATCGACAGGCCCAGCGCATGCATTGCCGCGCGCACGCGCTCTTTCGACTCGCCCACCGCTTTATCAGGCAGGCCCACTATCGTGAACGACGGCAGGCCGGACACCATCTGTACCTGCACATCAATCGGCATCGCCTCGATGCCTTCAAACGCTACCGTTGCCACATGTGCGGTCATACTGTCACTCCTGCCTGTGCAAGCAGCTGGCATGTCTCGGTGAGCGGCAAGCCAACCACGTTGGAAAACGACCCGTTAATCCACGGAATAAAAGCACCGCTGCTGCCCTGAATAGAACAAGCGCCTGCCTTGCCCTTCCAGTCGCCGGTGGCAATGTAGTTTTTTATCTGCTTGTCGCTTAAGCGATCAAACCGCACCACTGTGCCCACCAGCTTCTGGCGGGTTTTGCCATTATGGCTGGTGCATATCGATGTATAAACGCGGTGGCAGCGGCCAGAGAGCATCGAAAGATATTCATAGGCCTGCGCTTCCGTATCGGCCTTGCCGATAATACGCCTGCCGAGTGCAACCGTGGTGTCGGCGGCCAGCACCACACTGTCCGGATGCTTTGCCGCTATGGCTGTTGCCTTTTCGCGGGCTACGCGCTGTACATAAATGATGGGTGTTTCGTTTTTATGTGGAGTCTCATCGACATCGGCAGGGATAATCTCATCAGGCGTAATGCCAACCTGTGCAAGCAGCTCAACGCGGCGGGGTGATGCGGATGCAAGGATAAAACGCGGGCGGGTCATTATAGCCCTTCCCCGATTACTTTTCGCGGAATTTAATGCGCCCCTTGGTCAGGTCATACGGCGTCATTTCTACAATAACCTTATCTGCCACCAGTACACGGATGCGGTTCTTGCGCATACGGCCGGACGTGTGGGCAATTACTATATGGCCGTTTTCCAACTTCACACGGAAGGTGGCATTGGGCAGCAGTTCGGTGACCACACCGGGAAATTCGAGAAGTTCTTCTTTTGCCATAGGCTTTGTTTAATCCTTAATATTTATTTATAGACGGGTTATATCACTTAATATGCAAAACGCAAATAAGAGTAAACAAGCGCCTTGCGGTCGCAAAATCCACTCTTATTTTGTCTTTCAGCAGGCCTTCGAGCAGCTCTGAGCCTTCGTTATGTACCCCGCGCCTGCCCATATCGATGGCCTCGATTTTGCCGGTGCTGGCAGCCTTGAGGGCCTCGTAATAGCTTTCGCAGATAAGGAAATAGTCGCGGATTATGCTTCGCAGCGGCTGTACCGACAGCGAAACCTTAGTTTTCTTCTCGCCTTCCATGGGGCGTATGTCAAAGACCAGCCGCCCTTCCTCGATGCGCAGCAGCACATCATAAGGCCCGCTGCCAAGCCCCACGGGTTCAAACGTATTTTCGTGCATCAGGTCGGTGATGGCCACCATGCGTTCATGCTCCGCCTCTACGGAGCGGTGTTTGATGCCGCCGTCATCAAGTGCAATGCGTGAAATGCGTTCGCCGCTCATGGTTTGCGCCTCGTGGTAACAGACAGGCTGTGTGCCTCCAGCCCTTCGGTATAAGCCAGTACCTCGACATAATCCGTGAGCTTCTCAAGCGCCTCGGGGCTGCAACCGATAATGGATGTGCGCTTCATGAAATCGAACACCGAAAGGCCAGACGAAAAGCGCGCCGTGCCCGAGGTGGGCAGCACATGCGACGGGCCAGCGATATAGTCACCGATGGCTTCGGGCGTATGACGGCCAAGGAAAATAGCGCCAGCATGGCGCAGGTTTGGCAAAAACAGTTCCGGATCGTCCACCGCCAATTCAAGATGCTCCGGCGCAATGGCATTGGAAATCTCGCAGGCATCTTCCCAGTTACCCACAAGTATAATCGCGCCATATTTATCCCATGATGCCTTGGCAATGTCTTTGCGTGTGAGCGTGGCTAATAGCTTTTGCACTTCCTGTTCAACGGCAGCCGCGAAGGCCTTGTCCTGTGTAATCAGAATGGACTGCGCCTGCGTGTCATGTTCGGCCTGCGAGAGCAGGTCAGCGGCTATCCATGCCGGATTATTATTGCGGTCGGCAATCACAAGAATTTCCGACGGTCCGGCAATTATGTCAATGCCGACCTTGCCGAAAACCTGCCGCTTGGCTTCCGCCACATACGCATTACCAGGGCCGACGATTTTATCCACCGGTGCTATCGTATTCGTGCCGTAGGCAAGCGCGGCCACTGCCTGCGCGCCGCCGATTTTATAAATTTCCTCAATGCCTGCCACATGCGCCGCACCGAGCAGTGCCGGATTGAGCTGGCCTTCCGGCGCAGGCACTACCATCACTAAGCGCTGCACGCCCGCCACCTTCGCTGGAATAGCATTCATTAGCACCGAGCTGGGATAAGCGGCCAAGCCGCCGGGCACATATAACCCCACTGAGTCTAGCGGCGTCCAGCGGTGACCAAGGCGCACGCCCAGCTCATCCGTGTAATCAAGATCAGGCGGCAACTGGCGCTGGCTGTATTCCTGTATTCGTTTGCTGGCAACCTTGAGCGATGTCATCAGCTCCGGCTGGCACAGGCTGAGTGCATTCGCCATCTCCTGCGGCGTAACGCGGATATTTTCCAGCGTTGCCTCATAGCGGTCGAACTGCTTTGTATATTCCAGTAACGCTTCATCACCCCTTGTGCGCACGGCGCTTATGATGCCGCGCACCGTATCGCCCACCTGTGCCGCCTGCTCGTCGCGCATGGCAAGGAAACGCGTAAAAGCCGCAGCGAAATCGGGCTGGTCTATGGAGAGTTTAACGGGCATCAACCGCCCCGCGGAATTTATCGATAAGCGCGCTGATTTCCGTGCTACGTGTTTTGAAAGCAGCGCGGTTGACAATCAGGCGTGAAGAAATATCGGCAATCACCTGTGTTTCATGCAAGCCATTGGCTCTAAGCGTACGCCCTGAACTTACAAGGTCCACAATGCGGCGCGCCAAACCAAGTTTGGGGGCAAGCTCCATAGCGCCGCCGAGCTTGATACATTCGGCCTGAATACCGCGATCGGCAAAATAACGGCGGGTGGTGTTGGGATATTTGGTGGCCACGCGCACATGGCTTACGCGCATCAAATCTTCCTGCGGTTGCATATCATCCGGCTCGGCGAGGCTTAGGCGGCAATGGCCTATTTTGAGATCCAGCGGCGCATACAGGTCGCTGTAATCAAACTCCATCAACACATCGCTTCCGGCAATGCCCATTTGCGCTGCGCCAAACGCCACGAACGTCGCTACGTCAAAGCTGCGCACGCGAATCAGACGTATGTCAGAACCCTTGCAGGAAAATTGCAATTGCCGCTCTGCGTCATCAAAAAAAGCTTGCTCGGGAGTAATGCCCACCTGTTTAAACAGTGGAACTAGTTCCTCAAGAATGCGCCCCTTGGGAACTGCAATCACCAACCCTTCCGTTGACGACATCAGGCCGCCTCGGTTTTGGTGGTCTGGCGCGAGGACAGGCGCTCAATCTGTGCGCCGCATCCGGCCAGCTTTTCTTCCAGCCGCTCATAACCACGGTCCAGATGATACACGCGGTGGATAACCGTTTCACCCTTGGCAGCCAATGCCGCAATCACCAGCGACACGGACGCACGCAGGTCGGTGGCCATCACTTCAGCGCCGCGCAGTTCCGGCACGCCGCGAATCATGGCAGATGCACCGCCATGTAAAACAATTTTTGCGCCCATGCGCGTCAATTCCGGCACATGCATGTAGCGGTTCTCAAAAATCGTTTCGGTAATCATAGACGCACCGTCGGCAAGGCTGAGTAACGCCATCATCTGCGCCTGCATATCGGTGGGGAAGCCCGGGTAAGGCTGGGTGATGATATCGATGCCCTGAATGCGATCAGCCACGCGTTTCACGCGCAGGCCGCGCTCGGTTGGCGTGATGCTGATGCCAGCGGCTTCAAATTTCTCAATCACCGCTTCATTGAGGTCGGCACGCGCGCCCAGCAACTCGGCGTCACCGCCAGTAATCGCAACGGCAGCGGCATAAGATCCGGTTTCAATGCGGTCGGAAATCACTGTGTAATTGCAGCCATGCAATTGCCTCATGCCAGTGATGCGCAGTTCGTCACTGCCCACGCCTTCAATCTGCGCGCCCATTTTCTGCAGGCAATGCGCAAGGTCGGTTACTTCCGGCTCGCGCGCAGCATTGTGAATAATGGTTTCACC
>JAGVLO010000010.1 GCA_020049775.1 Alphaproteobacteria bacterium
ACTACGATTTTGGGGCCTTAGATGTAGGTCTGGGTTGTTTCCCTCTCGACAATGAACGTTAGCATCCACTGTCTGACTGCCAGATATTACTCCCGGGTATTCGGAGTTTGGTTAGGTTTGGTAGGTCTTTGGGACCCCCTAGCCCATCCAGTGCTCTACCCCCCGGGGTATTCATCTGACGCTATACCTAAATATATTTCGCGGAGAACCAGCTATTTCCCAGTTTGATTGGCCTTTCACCCCTAACCACAGTTCATCACCGACCTTTTCAACGGGCGTGTGTTCGGTCCTCCAGCAGGTGTTACCCTACCTTCAACCTGACCATGGCTAGATCACTAGGTTTCGGGTCTAATACGTCGAACTAAA
The DNA here is from genome assembly GCA_020049775.1 of Alphaproteobacteria bacterium. GTDB lineage: Bacteria > Pseudomonadota > Alphaproteobacteria > Rickettsiales > SXRF01 > JAGVKI01. The sequence continues at coordinate 367 of JAGVLO010000010.1, forward strand.
GCGCCCTATTCAGACTTGCTTTCGCTACGCCTACACCTAACGGTTTAAGCTTGCTCGACACATTAAGTCGCTGACCCATTATACAAGAGGTACGCAGTCACTCTTACGAGCTCCTACTGCTTGTATGCATCCGGTTTCAGGTCTATTTCACTCCCCTTGCCGGGGTGCTTTTCACCTTTCCCTCACGGTACTAGTTCACTATCGGTCGGTAGAGAGTACTTAGGCTTGGAGCGTGGTCGCCCCATATTCAGACAGGATTTCACGTGTCCCGCCCTACTCGAAGATCATATAACCGTTTACCTATACGGGGCTTTCACCCACTATGGCTGCCTTTTCCAAAGCATTCTAGTTATAATTATTATGACCATTGGCCTAGTCCCCGTTCGCTCGTCACTACTAAGGGAGTCTCTGTGATTTCCTTTCCTCCGGGTACTTAGATATTTCAGTTCCCCGGGTTCGCTCCCTGCCACTATGAATTCATGACAGGGTACAGCATAAGCTGTGGGTTCCCCCATTCGGACATCGTCGGATCGAAGCTTCTTCGCAGCTCCCCGACGCTTTTCGCAGCGTAGCACGTCCTTCATCGCCTTCTACCGCCAAGGCATCCACCAGATGCACTTAACATACTTATTAAATTTAAAATCATTATTTGAACGATGTCTGAATCATGAACGTACAGAACAAAACATTGCTGTCTCATTCCAAGTGTAACCAAAAATCCCGCGAAGGTTTTGGAAACGTACGTTTACTAGACTTCAAACACAACATCGACTCGCTACTTATAAGTTCCGCCTACATTTACTCATCATAAATGCCGTATGACAGAACCCGGCTCGTTCAGGCTGGGTGTAACCATCCTGAGTGAAGAGCCTGCCTAAGTAGCAAAGCCAGAAAAACCTATTCACAATATCAATCTGCAGCGAGGAAAGCCATGGTAAAACCAGCAGCGTTTCCCGCGAAAACCTTTAACCTATCGGTGAAGGGAGCATTGATATACTACCCGTTCCTAGCGATGTCAACATGCTTTCTGCATTTTTTTTACGCAGTTTTTATCTCCTTCTGAAAGCCCTGGTTTTCCTATGGTTTCAGAGGATTCAGTCCTGTGGAAAACCACCTCGCAATCATGTCTTCATGAAATAAAATGAGTCCATTTTTTTTGAAAGCAAGGGACTGCGGTCAGGCCGCTGTCAGACCCCCTAAAAAACCTAGGAAAAATGCTGTTTTAAGACGCTTATACCTGAAAAAGCTAGGAAAACAGTGCTTTTCACCCTGCCGCTTCCCTTTTTTATAAAAATAGGATATAACATTACCTTGCGGTGATTCAATATCTTAGCTTGTTCACCGTGGCAGAAGGGTCAAATTGTTTGTACTTTTAATCATTTGGCAATCTTCACTTAACGCATTGTTCAACGTTTATGGCGATAATGAAACTAGATACCGAGAAATACCCTGTTGCTACTTGTAGCGATATAAAAGCCTCCGGAAACGGTGGTGGGGTGGAAAAGCGGGAAGTCCATGGAGATGGATTACTGCTGGCGGAACCGGAGGTGAAAACCAAACGTCCGCCCTATTTCAAGGTGGTGTTACTGAACGATGATTACACACCAATGGATTTTGTGGTCTTTGTCCTAAAAGACATCTTCCGCCTGACCCATGAAGCTTCAGTCAACATCATGCTTGAGATCCACAACAAGGGCGCAGGTGTTTGCGGTATTTTCACGCGGGATGTCGCGGAGACTAAGGCGGAGCTGGTGATTACATTATCGCGCCGCAATGAGTATCCACTGCAATGTCGCGTAGAAAAGGCATAAAAAAATGTTTCGCAACGTTGCACTGGGAGTTAATTGCCATGCTGTCAAAAAATCTGGAAATCAGCCTGCACCGAGCGCTCGCCCTCGCTAAGAAGTACCGTCACGAATATGCGACGCTTGAGCATCTGCTCTATGCACTGACCGATGACCCGGACGCTGCCGCTGTAATGCGCGGTTGCGGTATTAGCCTCCCCGACATTCGCAAACATATTTCCGAATTCATGGAAAATGAACTCACCTCTCTCGTTGTTGAAGAACTCGAAGAATCACGCCCGACCGCCGGTTTCCAGCGCGTCATCCACCGCGCCGCCATCCATGTGCAGTCTGCTGGCAAATCGGAAGTAACCGGCGCTAATGTACTCGTTGCGCTTTTCTCCGAACGCGATTCCCACGCTGTATATTTCCTGCAGGAACAGGAACTGTCGCGCCTCGATGTGGTGAACTATATTTCACACGGCATCGTAAAATATGCTGACAACCAGAAAATTGCCGAATGGCGCCAGGAACTCGATCCGGAAGAAATCGAATCACTGGAAAAGCCGCAGGCTCCGAAAGAAAAAGAAAAGAACGACGCCCTGTCGCAATATTGCGTCAACCTCAATAAGAAAGCTGAATCCGGCAAAACCGATATTCTGGTTGGCCGTGAGGAAGAAGTGGAACGCACCATCCAGATCCTTGCCCGCCGCACCAAGAACAACCCGTTATATGTTGGTGACGCTGGCGTTGGTAAAACCGCCATTGCCGAAGGCCTCGCGCTTCGTATCGTGCGTGGTGAAGTGCCTTCGTGCTTGCGCAACGCCGTTATCTTCTCCCTCGATATGGGCAGCCTGCTGGCCGGTACACGTTACCGCGGCGATTTTGAAGAACGCATGAAAGCCGTCATCAAGGAAATTGAAAAAATCCCAGGTGCGATTCTGTTCATCGACGAAATCCACACCATCATCGGTGCCGGTTCCACTTCCGGTGGCGCACTCGATGCCTGCAACCTGCTGAAGCCGGCACTTGCTCGCGGCGGTTTCCGTTGTATCGGTTCGACTACTTATAAAGAGTACAAGAACTCGATCGAAAAAGACCGCGCCCTCGCCCGCCGCTTCCAGAAGGTGGATATCGAAGAGCCGACGATTGAAAACTCCATCAAAATTCTGCGTGGCCTGAAGCCTTATTATGAAGAGCATCATCAGGTGCGCTATTCCAACGCTGCCATCAAAGCCGCTGTGGAACTCTCCGCCCGCTACATACCGGACCGCAAACTGCCGGACAAAGCCATCGACGTACTCGATGAAGCCGGTGCCGCACAAATGCTGTTGCCGGAAGCACGCCGCAAGAAAAGCATAACCAACAAGGAAATCGAAGACATCGTGGCTAAAATTGCACGCATGCCGGCCAAGACCGTTTCCATGGACGATGCCGAAGTGCTGAGGAACTTAGAGAAAAACCTGAAGCTGGTTGTATTCGGCCAGAACAAGGCCATCGAAGCCCTTGCCTCTGCCATCAAGATGTCACGCGCTGGCCTTCGTGAAGAAGAAAAGCCCATCGGTAATTACCTGTTCACCGGACCGACCGGCGTAGGTAAAACCGAGGTGGCGCAGCAGCTCGCCGTGCAGATGGGCATGGAGCTGGTACGCTTCGATATGTCGGAATATATGGAGAAACACTCCGTATCACGTTTGGTCGGCGCTCCTCCGGGCTATGTCGGCTTTGATCAGGGCGGTATGCTTACCGATGCCGTGGACAAGACGCCTTACTGCGTCATCCTTCTCGATGAAATCGAAAAAGCGCATCCGGACGTTTACAATATCCTGTTGCAGGTGATGGATTATGGCCGCCTGACCGACAGTAACGGCAAGGAAGTCAACTTCCGTAACGCCATTATCATCATGACCAGCAATGCGGGCGCCGCTGACGTGGCCCGCGCACCTATCGGCTTTGCGAAGATCGACCGTGCAGGTGAAGACAAGGAAGCAATTTCCCGCGCCTTCACTCCGGAATTCCGCAACAGGCTGGATGCTATCATCTCGTTCGATCATCTCACACCGGATATTGTTGCACATGTCGTCAACAAGTTCGTTTTCCGCCTCGAGTCACAGCTGGCTGACCGCAATGTCACCATCCAGCTCGACGACAAGGCGCGTAAATGGCTGGTGGACCGTGGCTACGAACGCGCTAATGGCGCTCGTCCCATGGCCCGCCTCATTGCTGAGAAGATCAAACGTCCGCTGGCAGACGAAGTGCTGTTCGGCAAGCTGACCAAAGGTGGCATTGTTAAAGTCACCGTGTCTGATGGCGAACTCACCTTCAACATCACCAAGGCGACTAGCAGCGGGAAGCAGACGGCCTCTGAAACCGATGAAGAGCTGGTGAACTAATACGCAGCATTTGCGCAACTAGCGCATTTCTTCCGGTTCACCCGTTATCTGCGTGTTTGCATTCTGTATGCTGTATCTTTCTGCCGCCTGCTCGTCATAACGGCAGCGCACATTTACCACAAAACGCTTTGCAATATCCGTAGCGTGGCCTGCGGATAAATAAAGGCCGGAATCGGCTTCAACATATGTGATGTTATTATCATCGAGGAAATCGCGTACCACGGGAAGCGTAATAGCCAAGTCAAAATGCCGCACGTCCTCTTCTGTATTTTCAAGTTCGTTATGTATATAGCTGCGCACTTTGGCCACCACAACGCCCACTACATTGGCAGACGCATCCAGCAATGGCCCACCGCTATTGCCCTGCGCCAGCGTGTCAGAAAATTCTAGCCAATGCTCCTCACCCCTTGGACCCTTGGTATTGAGTATCTGTGCCTGATTGGTGGTGGTTTGACCTGTCTTCCATGCCTGTCCCGGATAGCCCACGATGATAACAGGATCACCTTGCCTCAACGGTTGTTTCTGATTGCTCAAATTAGCAAAATTAGGCGCCGATAGCTGTGCTTTAAGCAACGCGAGGTCGTGTTTCTCATCACTAGCGACCAACTCAGCCTCAATTTCAGGGACCGCACCATAAAGCTTGATATCAACGCAACCGTCAATCACATGATTGTTGGTAATCACATAGCCGTTGCTGCTGACAAAAAAACCTGTGCCGCTGCTGTAACTAATCATCTGCGTTTGCGCAAACAAATAACTTGGGTGCGTGGAGATCAGTACTGCTGCGGCCAAAGGCAAAATAAAAGTATGTCGGCGCAAGCCGAATACTGCCTTATTCTTCAGGGTTTTTCTGCCGCTTTTTCTGTTTCTGGGTAGTATCATCATATGTACAATGAACTGTTACGATATAACTTTTTGCTTTTTCAGAAATCTCCTTAGGTGTCAGGTGTAAATTGGAATCCGCCTCAAGAAAAGGGATTTTGGCTTCGTTGAGTAATTCACGGGCATGCTGCCCGTTAGTCGATGTAAAAATATTATTTATCATCTTATTGTTTTTAGACTCAAGGCTCTGCATATAGTCCTTAGGCTTAACGGAAACCACGCCCACAACATTTCCTGAGGAATCTAATACAGGCGCCCCGATAGCTCCCGGCATAACAATACTGCTAAAAACCAAGTTTTTTTGCTCTTTATCAACTGAGTTTCGGTCAACTACTTGAGCCTGCCCAACTTGCAATTGATTATCCCGCTTCTTACCTGAAAGATACGCTGGCACCATTACGGGCATACCTCTCCGCATAGCCACAGAATTGGTTCGAAACGTTGCGGCTGAAATCGGTACTGCATTGCTTCGCAATAACACTAAATCATTTTTCTTGTCATTAATTGCTACAATAGCTTCATTGCCATTTGCCGCCCCATGCAGAAAAATCCTAGAACAATTCTGAACAATCTGCCTGTTAGTCAGCACATAACCCCTGTTCACAAAAAAACCGGCGCCAACTTTATAAAGTTTATCTGTATCTTTTGCATTTGCCGCACCTGAAGCAAGTATCGCAATTGATAGCAAGACCCCTGCGTTGAAAAAATGCATCATTGTTTATCCATATTACCTGCTGCAGGTGATACTTTTTCCTCTCCCGCCGAGGGGGCCGGCGCTGGCGCAGGTTTTTTGGGTTTAATATTCGGCACAGACAAAACACCGCGCCCGGCAGGCACTACTTCCGGAGTGACACTCTCCACAGGCTTTCCATTGCCAATTTCCGTAAACAATGAATTATCCTTGGTTTCGTTATTCTGTGCGCCTTCGTCATTTGCCGGTGCTGTTTCTAAAGGTTTTTCTTCTTTCTTGCGCTTCACCTCGGGAACGGAAAGCAGCGTACGCGTGGCAGGCGCTACATCCTTGTTCGTATCACGAAAATAAGATCCGCGCATAACAAGAATGGTGATGCGGCGATTGCGGGGATTAGTCGGCTCTTGCGGCATCAATAGTTCTTTATCTGCCTGACCTATGACCTTAAGTACGCGCTCGGGTTCAAGCTGGGTTGTTACCAAAAAACGGCGTGCGGAATTTGCACGGTCCGCAGATAGTTCCCAGTTCGTATATTGCGGGTTAGGAACTGCACTGGCGGCATCGGTGTGGCCATGAATAGAGATATTGTTAGGTGTTTTGGATATCACCACGGCCATAGAGTCCAGCACTTTCTTTCCAGCATCCGTCAATAATGCACCGTCTTTTTCAAACATTGGTTTTTTGCGGTCATCAATCAGATCGATTTTCATACCTTCCGGTGTCTGGGTGACAATAATGTCGTTCTGGTATTCCTTGATGTCGGGGTCTTTTTCAATCATTTGCTTGACTTGTTCTTCCGTCGATTTGAACTCCTCAATATCTGCGGTCTGGTCAAGCGTTTCACCCTTCTCGACAACCGTTTCCGTGTCGTTCGATGATTCACCTGCTTCAGTATTCGTCTGGGTTTTAGGAGCCGGCGGTGCATTCACGGGACCCTGTGCTATGCGCCCCACCACTACCCCGGGATCAGTGGTGTCACGATTGGATTTGCCGGGCTTGCTGCTTTTCATTTTACCGCCCTGAAAACCAATACCCATAGAGTCTTTGATACCGATGGTCGGCGTAAAATAATCCGCTAAACCACGCTTTTGTTCCGGCGACGTAGCATTGATAAGCCACATCAATAGGAAGAAGGCCATCATCGCTGTCACGAAGTCTGCATACGCAACTTTCCACGCGCCGCCATGGTGTCCATGGCCGCCCTTGATAATTTTTTTGATAATGATGGGTGCTACTTGCGGTTCTGTCATAGACTTAATTATGCCAAAGACCACTTAAAAACTGGTTAGCATAATCCGTCCAACACATATAAAATATTATTATAAAACAGCCCATTCAGACTATGGGCGGTAATTGAAGGCCGTAAAGACACAAAAATAACTATATTTTGCGGAACACCCACACATGCGCCGGCGGCACATTGGTCATCACCATTTTGGTGCGCTTGGCATACATACCGCAGCTTTCCAGCTGCTTTTTGCTGATAGGCGATTTAATGCCATAGGTGAACTGAACCACCAACCCGTCCTTGTCTATTACCCTTGCCATTTGTTCCTGAATCGCCTTGCCGACGGGTTTTGGAATGGTCAGGAAAGGAATGCTGGAGAGAATGGCACATACCTTTGTAATCTTGTGAGTTGTCAGCAATTCCTGCAGGTTTACAGCGTCCTCGCATAGCACGGTAAGGTCTGGAAACTGTGTTACCAGTGTGGCGTGCAGCTTGGGGTCGCGCTCGATAACAAGCAACCGTTCCGGCGGGATACCAGCTTCCAGCAGCGCATGTGTCATCACGCCCGTACCAGCGCCAAGCTCGATGATAGCGCCAGATTTATCAGTATCAATTTCTGCAACCATAGCTTTGGCCAGACGGCGTGAGCTGGGAAGCAGCGCCCCCATACCCATAGGCGAGCGAACCCACGCAGCAATAAAATGGTGACGCTTACGCTTGTGCCTGTTATTCGGCTGAGCCTTTTTTGGCGCGCGTTTACGGCTGGGGATTTTTTTATTCATTAGCAGAGATGGCATTTTTAATCTGTTTGATAGCAGCTTCCTGTTTCAATCCAAGGTACCGGCGCCCATATTTGGCTGATGCCTGAGTGGAGTCACCCATCGCCCCCGTATTCTTGTAATCGCGCTCGGTATAGGCAAGCCTGAGATTATCACGCACACCACCCGGGTCAAGCGCCATCATTTCCGAGGTCTCGATATGGCCAGCATGTACCTCAGGCGAAGGTACTTTTATGCCCGCCTGATCGCTCCATTCCTCTTGTCCGTTGCGGCCAAAGTAATGGGAAACATTGATAACCCGTACCCCTTCGCTATGCCACATGGAGGTCAGCTTGTCCGCCACCTGTTGCTGGATGCTCTGGCTTCCGCGGTGTTCCCCGATGAAACATATGTAGCGGAAACCATGCTGTTTGAGGCTGTGGGCAGTATCTTCAAGGATACCGGCATAAGTTTCCTGACTTACGGAAAATGTACCCGGAAACTGCATATGCCCCTCCGGTGGAGAAATACGCCCTTCCGGTGCATAATTGACGACCGGTGCCACCAACCCGTTCACGCCCTGCGCAATTTGTCCGGCGGTGTAGCGCACCACTATATTCTGCCTGCCGGTTGCCAGATGCGGGCCGCCCTGCTCCGTGCCGCCGGTCGGTACAATGGCCGTCACCGTACCGGTGCGGATTTTGCTCTGGATTTCCTTCCATGTCAGGTCTTCCATAAAGACTGATGAGCCAGACCCCATGCCAATCGCATAGGCTGGCAGCGCCCAAAAGCACAAGGTCCACACTATCAGCATCCGTTGCGGTGTTCTTATTGTCATTCCCTTATCCTCGTATTACGGTAGTGTTCAATTTTATGTGTATTTTGGCGCATCCTAACATTGTTTTTCCATGGATAAAGCAAAAGTTGATACCCTGTTTTCGAAGCTAGCGGCGGCCAATCCCCACCCTAAAACCGAACTGACCTGCAGCAATGACTTTACCCTGCTGGTGGCCATCGTGCTTTCGGCTCAGGCCACCGACGTGGGGGTAAACAAGGCTACACCGGCCCTTTTTGCTGTGGCCGATACACCTAAAAAAATGCTGTCGCTGGGCGAAGACGGACTGAAGCGCTACATCAAAACCATTGGGCTTTTTAACGCAAAAGCCAAGAATATCATCGGCCTTAGCGAAAAGCTTTTAAAGGAATATGATGGAAAAGTGCCGCATACGCGTGAAGCGCTGCAAAGCCTGCCCGGTGTTGGTCGCAAAACCGCCAATGTATGGCTGAACTGTGCGCTTGGCATACCCACCATCGCCGTTGATACCCATGTGTTCCGCGTCGCCAACCGCATCGGCCTGTGCAAGACCAAAACACCGGACGCCACCGAAGACGCGCTCGAAAAAGCTATTCCCGCCAAGTGGAAACAGCACGCCCACCATTGGCTGATATTGCACGGACGTTATGTGTGCAAGGCGCGCAAGCCCGATTGCCCCAATTGCATTATCCGGCAGCATTGCGAATTTAAGCAAAAAGCCACCTGATTAGTCATTGTATTTCAGCGTACTGGATCTACTTAGCTGTTATAAAAGCTTCATAATCCGCAAGCCGGGTTTGTGATAAAATAAAAAGAAAACAGTAAGGGACATGGCATGACACCGAAAGAACCCTACGATCCGGCAAGCCCAAGAGGGACTGGTATAGAAAAAATCAAAGGAATGGCAATCGATGAAGTAGCAGTCAATGTTACAAAAATCGTATCGCCACTGGCAGCCATCGGCGTTGCAATAGGAGTACAGCAACCGCAGCTACAAGGTCCGCCGCCGGAAACACCACCGGTAAACACCAGCCCGGTTTCAAATCGTAGCAAATAATTTTAGAACTTATTAGTCAGCGGATAGCGCCTGTCTCTGCCAAACAGCATGGCCGACAGCTTGACACCCGGACAGGACTGACGGCGTTTATATTCATTCATGCGCACTAGCCGCAGTACTTTTTCTACCACGTCTTTTGCAAAGCCCTTGGTAATGATTTCTTCTGCCGACTGCCTACCCTCGATATGCAGCTCAAGGATTTTGTCCAGCATACTGTAAGGTGGCAGCTGGTCTTCATCCTTCTGGCCGGGGGCAAGCTCGGCGGTCGGCGCTTTGGTGATGCTGCGTTCCGGTATCGCCCTGCCCTTGGCGTTACGCCATTTTGCCAGCGCATAGACCTGTGTCTTGTACAAATCTTTGATAACATTGTAGCCGCCGCAGGAATCGCCGTAAAGCGTGCTGTAGCCAACGGCAAGTTCTGACTTATTGCCGGTGGAAAGCAGCATCCAGCCAAATTTGTTGCTCAGCGCCATCAGCGTGATGCCGCGCAGCCGCGCCTGCAGGTTACCGCCGATAGCGGTGTCTGTCATCCAGCCGCCATCCTGAAATACCGGCGTCAGTGTTTCTTCAAACGTCTCCATGCCGTCAGTAATGGGGATTTCCATGGTGCGTATGCCAAGCAGCCGCGCCGTTTCCTGCGCGTCATCCGTGCTGTCCTGCGAGGTATAGTGCGAAGGCAGCAGCACGCCCGTTACACGGTCTGCGCCCAGCGCATCCACGGCGAGCGCAGCAGTCAGCGCGGAGTCAATGCCACCCGACAATCCCAGCACCACGCCGGAAAAACGGTTCTTGCCCACATAATCAAACAAGCCTTGCTTCATGGCGCTCCAGAGTGTTTCTTCTGTTGCCATGGCCGCACCATGTGAAGCTGATGATGCACTCCAGCCCTGTGCTGTTTTTGCCAATTCCACCATGTAGTGCGCTGCACTGAACTCGGGCAACTGCACCTCGATTTTACCCGCGACTGAGGCGACGAACGAACCGCCGTCAAACACAATATCATCCTGCGCGCCAGCCATATTGACATAGACCACAGGCAAGCCTGTGTGCTGTGCGGCCTGCACCACCTTCTGGTAACGGTGCGTAAGTTTTCCTGCTTCAAACGGCGAAGCGTTGATGACAATCGCTATGTCTGCTTTCTGCGATTTCAGCCCTTCCGCCATGTCATGATGCCACACATCCTCGCAGATAAGTACGCCAAGGCGCAAACCATTCCACTCAACTACCTTGGTGCCACTGCCTGCGGTAAACAGGCGCTTCTCATCAAAGATGCCCTCGTTAGGCAGCATGGTTTTATATTGCACATGCGCGATTTTACCGCCACTGCACAATAGCGCCGCATTATAGGCTTTATCATTTTCTTCCCACACACAGCCAAACAACATGGCTGTATCTTTGGTGGTTTTTTTGGCAAGTGATTGCGCCGTTTGCATGGCCTGCTTGCGGAAGTCCGGCGATAAAATCAAATCTTCCGGCGGATATCCCACCAGCGCCATTTCCGGAAACACCACAAGGCCTGCGCCTTGTTTGGCCGCCTGCTGATAATATCGTTCAATCATGGAAGCGTTGCCCGCAAGGTCGCCTACCGTCGGGTTCATCTGGACGATAGCAAGCGATATGCGGTCGGCGGCGGGCATTATTTCGAGAGCAGCTTTTCGAGTTCAGGCAGCGCAGTCTGCCAGTCGGCGACCAGCCCGTAATCGGCGATTTCAAAAATCGGCGCATTTTCATCTTTGTTGATAGCGACAATCACCTTGCTGTCTTTCATCCCTGCGAGATGCTGGATAGCACCGGAAATACCGATGGCAATATAAAGGTCAGGTGCAACCACTTTTCCGGTCTGCCCCACCTGATAATCGTTGGGTACAAAGCCCGCATCCACCGCCGCGCGCGATGCACCGATGCCAGCGCCAAGCTTGTCAGCCAAAGCTTCCAGCAATTTGAAATTCTCTGCCGAACCAAGCCCGCGTCCGCCGGAAACCACAATGCGCGCCGAAGCCAGTTCGGGACGTTCGGACTTGCTTTCCTGCAAATCCACAAAGGATGAAAGGCCGCTGTCCGGTGTAGCGGGAATATTTTCCATCGCAGCATTACCGCCAGCTGCCGCAGGTGAAAACGCCGTCTGGCGCACGGTGATGAATTTGATTTTATCTTTCGACTGCACCGTCTCCAGCGCATTGCCCGCATATACGGGGCGCACGAACGTATCAGCAGCCACCACCAGCGTGATTTCCGACACCTGAGACATATCGCAGAGCGCCGCTGCACGCGGCATGATGTCTTTGGCGGTCGTGGTGGCCGCGGCCAGCACATGCGTATAGTTTTTTGCAATTGAAGCCACTAGCGGCGCGATATTTTCTGCCAGCGGCCATGCGTAATACGCCGCGTCCGACACCAGTACCTTTGTTACACCTGCAACCGATGCAGCCTGCTTCGCTGCTTCTGCACAATTGTGGCCTGCCACCAGTACATGTACATCACCGCCCAGCTGCGTTGCCGCTGTTACCGCGTTGCGCGTGGCGCTGCCCAGCGCGTTGTTATTATGTTCTGCAATGACAAGAATCATATGACCTTTGCCTCGTTCCTGAGCTTGTTCACCAGTTCCTCGACCGAGCCAACCTTGGCGCCGCCTTTGCGTTTCTTTGGTTCTTCCGCTTTCTGGAAAGCGATGCGCGGAGTCGTATCCACACCCAGTTCCTGTGCTGTCATTTTTACCAGTGGTTTGCTGCGCGCCTTCATGATGTTGGGCAGCGTGGCATAGCGTGGTTCATTCAGGCGCAAGTCAGTGGTCACCACCGCCGGAAGTTTGAGCTTCACTGTGACAAGCCCACCGTCAATTTCACGCGTGACCGTGGCATGGCCACCTTCTACTACCAGCTTTGAGGCAAATGTTCCCTGACCCCAGCCTAGCAGCGCTGCGAGCATCTGCCCTGTCTGGTTGCAGTCGTCATCAATCGCCTGTTTTCCGGTAATGATGATGTGCGGCTGCTCCTTATCGGCAAGCGCTTTGAGTAATTTGGCTGCTGCCAATGGTTGTATCTCACCATCGGCAGCAATATGAACGGCACGGTCCGCACCCATGGCAAGCGCTGAACGCAGCACTTCCTGTACGGTATCTGCACCGATAGAAACCACAACCACTTCCGTAGCAATAGCTTTTTCTTTTAAACGAACCGCTTCTTCGACGGCGATTTCGTCAAACGGGTTCATCGACATTTTAACATTGGCGGTATCTACGCCAGAACCATCCGGCTTCACGCGGATACGCACGTTGTAATCAACCACACGTTTAACTGCGACCAGAATTTTCATGAATTTCTTCTTGGCTTAAGTTGGTGAAGCCTATCTGTTAGCATAGACTAACACGCGGTTCTACCTATTTATTCCGGGTTCCCACAACACATCGGCCGCGCCGTTGTTGTTGGCCACACGCGACAGCACAAACAGGAAATCCGACAGGCGGTTCAAATATTCAATGGCAAACGGGTTGATTTTCTCTTTTTCGGCCAGTTCGCATACAATGCGCTCGGCACGGCGCACCACGGTTCGTGCAAGATGCAGGTGTGCAGCAAACGCGCTACCGCCGGGAAGCACAAAAGAATCCAGCGGCGTGAGCCATTCATTCATCAGATCTATTTCCTGCTCAAGGCGCACCACCTGTTTGCTGGCGATGCGTAATGCCTTGTCCTCGCCCTTGGCATAGACCGTGGAAAGGTCGGCGCCGAGATCAAACAAATCATGCTGTATGCGCTTTAGGTTGATGTCATAGGTCTTAGCACCGTCATGCAGCCGCGCCACGCCGATGAAGGAGTTCGCCTCATCCACCGTGCCATAGGCTTTTACGCGCAGGTCATATTTCGGACGGCGCTCACCACCAACAAGGCCTGTGTCGCCCTTGTCGCCTGTACGTGTGTAAATTTTATTGAGCTTGACCATTTGCGGGTATTATTTACCCAGCATAAACATTAATGCAAGCATCACTAGCGCCATGCCCTGAAGTGATACACGCGCGACCATCAGCTTGTTGCCATATTTTACGTTGGCAGGGCCACCAATGCCCATCAGTGCAATGCCCGCTATCAGCACGCCGAACGTTGCCAGTATTAGGGCAATAATGAGGTAATCTGCGACGGACATATCAGCCTCCTGCCGAAAAGTCTTGAATTGGTGGGATAGGCATTATGCCATGACTGTCCCGATATGCAACAAACCATTGGTAATTCACCATTATGCGGCGCTGCACAATATAATTATCGCAGAAATACAGAGCGATAGGATTGCTGCACTTGCGAAACCCCGCAATAATCCATGCATTTCTTAGTGTATAGTTAGCGTATCGATTGAATTAGTGTGAACTGCCGGCTTTCTGGCCAGAAAGCAACTTGAGACGGTAAAGACGGCTGCAATAGGGGCAGGTAATTTCGCCCTTGTCCTGATCGATATGCAAAAACACGCGCGGGTGGCCCATAGAGCCGCCGCCGCCATCGCATTTCACTTCAAGGGATGATACTTCGATAATTTCAAACGGTTTCATTTCGCTGCTATCCTTACACAAGGCTGATGCAGGGTATGATATACGGGAAAGCTTTTATTTTCTCAAGTAGTCTAATCATGAAAGATAAAAGTCGGCCCTGACTTTTTGACCACTACGCTGTTGCTGGCCTGCTGGATGCTGTCATTCACATAAATCACTTTCGGCGCAGAGGCAGGCTGTTGCGCTTGCGCTACCGTCACGGCTTCTTCAGCGCGCACGACACCACTATCTGACGGTACATTATTTGACGCCGTGTTATTTGCCACAGTGTTATTTGCCGCCGTGTTGTTTGAAGTATGCGAGTTGCTTACCGCATTGGTATTGGTAACGGTTACGTTTGCCGCAGGTGTTTTGGTTGGAATGCCTATGCTGTCATGCCTTACCTGATTGCTGCTGGTATCCGAGCCGACCACAATGATGCTGTTGTCGCGGCGCGGATTACTGGAAACCTGAATGCTGTTCATGCGCGGAGGCTGATAGGCTGCCACCTGCTTGCCACGCTGCTCAGGCAAACGTTGCGCGTTGGGAATATATACACTGGCGCTGCCCTGCGGTGATGCCTTGACATACGAACCGCTCGGCTGTTTACCGGAAACGGTGATGCTCTTTGCGCCATACGGATGGTCGCCGTTCACAGACTTATCGCTCTGCACGGCACGTTTCATATCGTTCATCGCTGCGACAGAGCTGTTTGGCACTTCTACCTGTGCCATGCGCAGCTTGTCGATGATGTTATACCAGCTGTTATATACATGACCTGCATATTCCGTTCCGCGTGAATGTGTGCGCGAATGATAATCGGCAGCGGCCTCTTTCCATGAATTAGTTTCCTGATACAGGCTGCGCAAGAAGCTTGCGGCATAGGCCACGTTATGTTCAGGATCAAATGCTTCATCCAGCGATGCAAAAGCTTGCGGATGGTGCAGCAGGTTCACCTGCATGCAACCGACGTCGATGCTTTTTATACCCTGCGCGCGCAGCTTGTTCACCGAGGCGATGGCCTCCTGCTTGCTGCTGAAAAAATACCCTTTGCCGGCGGCATTAATAGTCCACGGCCACGGCACTTTGATGTTCAGGCCCTTATGGTAACGGCCCGACTCCGTCGAGGAGATGGCAGACAACAGATGCGTTGGAATTCCGTACTGGCGTTCATAGCGCGGCAGTGGACGAGTGCAGAGTTTTGCACCTTCAATCAGTGTATCCGTCACTGTTGCGGCAGAGACATCCGTTGTCACGGACGTACACAAAACAGTCGCCGACAAAAGCGCTACACTGAATTTTTTTCCAATTTTATTGCAACAACCCACGCTCAACCTTCTCTCTGGGCAACCAAAAAACCTACCGGTTGCCTGAACGCATTCAAAAATCATACCACATTCTATAAGCCTATCTAAGCATTAACAGGTTAAGATAGTGTTATTTGGCGGTAAAGATTCAGTTAGCACAATAAAATAAGCAAAATCAAATCATTAATAAAGGCTAAAAAGAGGTCTTTACACCTGCGAAAAATGAGCGTCCGGGCATGCCATAACTATAGACTTCTTCATACCGTTTATCCAACAGGTTATCCAGCCGCCCATACACGGCAAGATTGGGGTTGATACGGTAATTCGCGCTTAAGTCGACGGCGGCAAAAGATTTTACATCAAGATAGCTGTAAGGCGGGTTGATATCGAAATCGCGGCGGTCACTGAAATAGCGCACATTCATGCCTGCATCCATATCGCTGTTGAAGTAATACACCACACCACTGTTAAACTGGTGCTTTGGCCTGCGCAACAAATCACGGTCATTCACGCGGTCTTCCGCCAGCGTGTATACGTGGCTGGCATTAAATTCCCAATCCCCCATGGGGCGATAGGAAACAGTACTCTCTACCCCTTCGGTGCGCGCCTTGCCGATATTGATACCCACGAACGGCGGCGTTGTCGAAAAACTTACAAGCTGGCGGATGTAGTTGCGAAATATCGTCGAACCAAATGTCAGTTTGCTATCCATCAGACTTTGTTCAAATCCGGCATCCCAGCCGCGGCTGGTTTCCGGCTGCAAGGCAGGATTACCGGAAGACGGATCATAAAGCTGCGACAACGACGGCGCTTTAAAGCCCGTGCCATAGCTCACCTTAAGCCGCGTATTGGTGGATTTTATCAGGTAGCCCGGCGCAACTTTCCACGTAAATTGCTGTCCGAATGTCTGGTGGTTATCGGCGCGCGCACCTGTGTGCATGAAAAAATGATCGCCGAGATTGAACTGGTAATCAGCGAAGTAAGCCTGATTGCTTACGTCATTGGCGCGTAGCGTGTTGGTCTTGAAATGCTCTTTCCATGCTTCGGTGCCAAGCGTAATCAAATGCCCTTCTTGTGGCCGGATACGGTGTACCCAGTCAATCGTTTCGCGACGGCCAAGGAATTGCTGACGGCCAAAAAACGGGGTGAAAGTGGCATCAAAATATTCCGTAATCAGGTTGCGGTTTACATTCAATTCCGAAAAGCTGAACTCCTGTACCCACTGTCCATCAAACAATGAAAGTTCACTCGCCGCGCGGCCATTAAACTGACGGCTGTCGTTGTTGGGAAATGCATCATCTGCCGGACGCGCGAATCCGCCGAGGCTATCGAATTCCGCTTCATTGCGGTTAAGGCGCGTGTTCAGCTTAGCAGTGAAATTATCTGTCAACTGGCTGGATAGGTTTAGCGATACGGTCTGCGAGCCAATGTCATCGCGTTCATTACCGCCCCGATGTTCCGAGAGCGCAGAAATGCCGCTGCTGAAATTCTCACTCACCGAAATACTATACGCTGTTTTACCAACTTCTCCCGAGTTGCTTGCGCCCAGCTTGCGGCTGTTATACGTGCCATATTCGGCAAACGCTGTAGAGCGCGGCTTGCCAGCGCCCTTTTTGGTAATGATGTTAATGACGCCACCAAGCGCCTGCGAACCATACAGGGTGCTTTGCGGGCCGCGCAGCACTTCAATCTGCTCTATGTTATCTGTGTTGATATTAGCGAAATCAAATGCGTTACCAGGATCAGACGGATCATTAAGCGCTACGCCGTCCATCATCACCAGCACGTGGTTGGAATTCGTACCGCGCATAAAGACGCGTGCCGTCTGGCCTGCCGCGCCGTTGCTGGCTACAATGACGCCCGGCACCTGGCGCAATAAATCTGTAACATCAGATCGGTTCTGCTGTTCAATATCTTCGCGCGTAATCACCGTTATGCTGCTGGCCACTTGCGACAATGGCACAGGCGAGCGCGTGGCGGTGACGACAATCTGCGGCAATGTTTTGCTGTCATCTGCAAACGCGATGGAAAGGGACAAGGCAACAGAAATGCTGCCTGCGAAAAGTGAAAAAAACAGGGATGGTTTGAAAGTCATGTTAAGGCTCCTTACGTAATGAATGTGGCAAACTGCGGATGTGAAACTTCACATTCTGCAATGCCACCACGTAAGAAGAACCGCCTGCCTGCATGATTGCAGGCAAAAAGAACCAGTATCAGGAATATGCCCGTTCCAAACACTTGCGTGACACATAAGCGGCAGGTCTCCTGGCTCGCGGGTCAATGTCTGAAGCCGCCTTCCCGGTTTCCCAGTGGCATGTGTGGCTACAGACTCGTCGCTTACAGTTGCGGGTACAGCCGGGGATTTAAACCCCATTCCCTTTTGATCCCTTGCGGGAACCACTCGCGCAGGAAGGTAATTTAGCAAGGCGTTGCAGGCAAGTTAATTCTTGGCTTTTTCCAGTTTGATTTCTTTTTGTTTTTCAACACCGGAAGGTAATTTTGCCTTGGGGTTTGCTATCCAGCTGGAAATATCGGCCAATACCGTGTCGCCCTGAATGTCACGCAGCATCATATGATAGCTTTCCGGATAATGGACATAGCGCACTGGCGCGGAAAAACGACCCAGTGCTTGTTCAATCGGGTCTTTGGGAATCACCTGATCTTCCGCTCCATATAGCAGCATCACAGGCACTTGCACCTGTGGTACATCCCGATATGCGGAGTCCATTAGATTAACGATGCCATAAATCGCATCCACGCGGGTCTTTTTTATTATTAGCGGATCGCGCGACATGCGCCGCAGCATGGGAATATTATTCGACGCCAGTATTTTCAAATCGCTGCCAGTCATTTCATAGGAGGGAATAGTATGTGCTGCCAGCCACAAGGTGGCACGGTACACAGGACTCATCGTGTCCTCGCCCCACACGGCCGGAGCAACCAGTATCACGCCCTTAACTTTGGGAAATGCCGGATCGGCAAGCGCGGTAATCGCCACCGCTCCACCCATACTCTCACCAAGAATATACACAGGAGCAGACGGATGACGCTTCGATACCGCCTTTACGAAATAGGCAAGGTCATTCACCAGATTTTCCTCACCTGCCCAAATGCCGGTGTGCGGAGCAGCGCCGAAGCCACGCTGGTCATACGCATATACCGCAATCCCGCGTTTACTGAGATGTTTTCCGGTGCTTTCGAATGCACGGCTGTAATCATTAAAGCCATGCAGCGCTATGACAACCGCCTTTGGGTTTGCTGATGGTTTCCACACACGGTACGGCAACGCCGTTTCATCAGCGAGAAAAAATAAATCCCCGTTAAAGCGCGACTCTTCCGCCGAAACAGCGCGGTATGTCTGGCGGGTAGGTGCGCATGCAACAAGTAACGCCAGCGAAAATAAAACTATAAAACGCATCATGCCTTCGCTTTCTTGAAGCCGCTGGCTATCACATACATTTCAGAGGAATCGCTACGGCTGGCTTTTGGCTTGGCATGTTTCACGACGGCAAAATCTTTTTTCATCATAGTGAGCAGCTCACGTTCGGTTCCGCCCTGAAATACCTTGGCGACAAACGTACCACCCGGGCGCAGCACTTCGCACGCAAATGGGTAAGCAGCTTCCAGCAGCGCCATAATGCGTATATGGTCAGTGGCAGAATGTCCGGTGGTGTTGGGCGCCATATCGGAAAGTACGATGTCCACACCGTCTTTGATATGTGCATTAATTTCTGCCATGGCCACGCTCGACATAAAATCCAGCTTCATCAGCATGGCACCGGCAATAGGCTGCATCGGCAACAAATCAATGCCAATAACAGACGGTTCTTCATCGCCTGATTTAACGCGTGATACAGCCACCTGCGTCCACCCGCCAGGCGCTGCGCCAAGGTCGAGTACTTTTTTGCCGGGCTTCAGCCAGTTGAACTTGTCGTCCATCTCAATCAGCTTGTAGGCGGCGCGTGACCGGTAGCCGTCGCGCTTGGCACTGCTTACATACGGATCATTGAGCTGGCGCTCCAGCCAGCGCGTGGAAGACGGCTTGCGTCCGCGCGAGGTTTTTACACGTTTCTTGAGTTCACGATTTCCGGAGGAATTGGATGGGGATTTTGTCATTGTGGCAGTCTGTAATATCAGGGCTGTTGGTTAATCAATGAAAGTATTATGCCTTCGCGCACACCACGGTCAGCAATGGTAATTTGTCCTGCCGGCCACATACTGCTGATGGCTTCGAATATGGCGCAGCCGGAAATAATGAAGTCGGCGCGGTCAGGACCGATGCAAGGATGGTTGAAACGCTCTGAAGGACGCATGGCCAGCAAGCGGCGGATAGTGGCGCGGATGTCGCTGATTTTAAGCGTAATGCCGTCGATGCGTGCGCGGTCATATTTCGGCAAATCAAGATGTATGGCCGCAAGCGTTGTCACCGTACCCGACGTGGAAAGCAGCTGTACCGACGAATCGCCAATGGTCTGGCTGATGCTGTTAGCCTCATCAAAAGGCCTTAGCTGTTCCGACAGAAACCGAACCATGTCATCAAACATCATGTCGGAAAAACCGGTGCCGCCGAAACGGTCGGCCAGATTCATCACCCCATGGCCTACAGACAGCCAGTCGGTAATATGCTGGTTGTCAGCCTGCAAGTGTGCGCCATGGCGTGTGCGCTCCACATCAACCCACATCAGTTCCGTGCTGCCGCCGCCAATATCAAACACAATTGCACGCTGTGAACTCTGCGCCAGTAATGATGAACAACCAAGAAACGCAAGCCGCGCTTCTTCCTCGCTGGAAATAATGTCGATGGCGATACCTGTTTCCGCCTGCACGCGTGCAAGAAAGTTTGCGCCGTTATTGGCGCGGCGGCAAGCTTCCGTAGCAACAAAGCGTGCGCTGGTGATTCTGTGGCGACTGAGTTTTTTCTGGCAAGCCTTGAGTGCGGCCAGCGTACGTTCCATTGCTTCTTCAGAAAGTTCACCGGACGCGCCAACACCTTCGCCCAGACGCACCACGCGTGAGAAACTATCGAACACTTTGATAGCGGGAGCATGTGCGGAAGGGGCAACATGCGCTGTCTCATCGCCAGCGACAAACGGCGCGGCAATCAGCAAGCGGCAGTTATTAGTGCCAAGATCAAGCGCGGCATATACACGCTCATCGGCACACGCACCCACATCCGTACCCGATGCGCGGGTACTCTGTGAACCATGCAGCATAGGCAATCACTTTATACCTGCGACGCAGGACTCATGCGTTTTTCGCGGTGGTCACGCCTGCAAGTGTTTTTCGGTTAATCCAATAAAAACACAATATAGGACAATGGCTTCGCGCACAAGTCTTAAGACAAGCAAATGATATATATGTATTAATAAATATTAAGGCTGTCCCCGGGTTACAATTTAGGCGTAAGACGGGTCGGGAACTGGTTACGGTGCGTGTAGGCATTAAGCATCAGGCCGATGGCCAGCACAGTGGATACCGTGATACTGCCGCCATAAGACATCAAGGGCAAGGGCAGCCCTACCACCGGCAACATACCCATCACCATCGCGCAGTTAATAAATATATGCACAAATATCATCGCCACCACGCCGGAAGCTATCATCGCGCCAAAGGTGCTGCGGCTGCGGAAGGCAACCAGCATGCCCAGCCATAGCAGCATTCCGTATAATATGAGCATTATCAGACCGCCAAGGAACCCGAACTCTTCCGTCAACATGGTGAATATGAAGTCCGTATGTTTTTCCGGCAGAAAGTTCAGCTGGTTTTGTGATCCTTGCAGATAGCCCTTGCCAAACAAACCTCCAGAGCCGATGGCGATCATTGATTGCAGGATATTATAGCCTGCACCCAGCGGGTCCTGCTGCGGGTCGAGGAACGTGATAACACGTCGCTTCTGGTAATCATGCAGAAAGTGGTATGCCAATGGCGCGGCAAATATCACCGATGTAAAAATCGCAATGAAATAACGCCACTGCACACCGGCAAGAAAACACATGATGCCGCCTACGGAAACCAGAATAACGGTTGTGCCGAGGTTAGGCTGGCGCAGGATAAGCAGCGCAGGCACAGCCAGCATAGCAAGCGGTATGAGCAGATAAGGCAGACGCCTGATATCTTCCGGATGCAGCTGGTGAAAATAACGGGCCAGCGCAAGAATTACGGCAAGCTTCATAAACTCGGAAGGTTGCAGGTTAACACCGCCGAAGCGTAGCCAGCGCTGCGCGCCCATGCCCGTGTGGCCTATGATGTCCACCACCAGCAGGACAAAGACGCCGATGAAATAAAGTATGTAGGCATAATCAAGCAACAAGTGCATGGGAACAAGGGCCAGCACAAGCATGATGATAAACGCAACCAGGAAACGGCTGACCTGGGAAGAAGCATAAGGATTCACATCTCCATTGCCCGCAGATACCATCATTGCAAAGCCGATGAAGCATATCAGCGTCATCACCAGAACAATTACCCAGTTAACTTCGGCAAGCATGCCGACGAGGCTAAGGCGGTAACGGTTGCGGTACATGCTCATAATTTCAACAAATCACCCACTATCAAGATATTGTCCATTATCACGGTATGACAGGCGTATTTCCTTCTATCAACTCTTATCATCAGCTGTCACAAATTAATTTAAAATTCAAACCAAATATAGGTGAAACATACATGGAAAGCGTTTTAAAAACAGCTTAACTATCAGTTAATTATCGTGGATTATTTACCCATCCTTAACAGCTGACATGTTATCCTGTAGCAATGATAAACCTATACGCAACGTTATTACTAATATGTTGGTGTATCGACACAGAATATCGCACGGCTGTTCAAAACCGTTGCGCAAGAATAAGAGTCACCGCAAAAATATAAGCAGCGACCAGACTGGTATTGCTGCTCTCGAATTTGCACTTATCGCACCAGTATTTTTTATCATGATGATGGGGATTATCGAATTCTCCCTCATCATGTTTACACTCGCCACCATGGAAAGCGCCACCAACATCACGTCACGCCTCGGCAAGACAGGTTACACAGCCGTGGGTAGCACGCGTGAAGAACAAATTATAGAAAGTGTTAAAGACAAGACCGCTGGCCTGCTCGATCCCAATCTGATAGAAATCGACAGCAAGTCTTACTCTAACTTTAACAACATAGGACAGCCTGAACCCTGCATCAGCCCGCCGGCCACGCCCTGCCCCGGCACTCCCGGTGTGCATTTTTCCGATGTCAACGGCAACGGAACATGGGATGCCGATATGGGTAAAGCGGGTCTGGGCGGTGCAGGCGACGTGGTAGTATATACCGTCAGCTATCCATGGACCATACAGACACCTTTTGTTAACCAAGTTATAGGCAGTATCTTTGACGTCACCGTGCGTACGGTCGTGCGCAACGAGCCTTTTGATAACTGATGTAAAGAATGGCCAAACTATGATGAATGCAATGCAACATACAATGAGAAAATTCCTGCGCGACCGTGGTGGTAACGCGGCGGTAGAGCTTGCATTATGCGTACCCTTTCTGGCCATGTTGTTGCTGGGTGGCGTAGAGCTGACGCGCTATATACTGATTACGCAAAAGCTGGAAAAAGTCGCCGTTACGCTGTCCGACGTCGCCACGCAGTCTGAAAGCATAAGCTCAACAGAACTCAATACGATTGTACAGGCTGCCGGTCAGGTCATGCAACCTTACAGCTTTAGCGCAAACGGCTATGTAATTATCTCTTCCGTATCCAAAACAGGCACTAACCCGCCACGCGTGAACTGGCAATATACCAGCTCTGGCAGCAGTGGCAGCTGGACCAATGCCAGCCGCGTAGGAACGCCTGGCGCCAATGCGACTATGCCAAGTGGTTTTATCATGAACGATTTGGAAAATGTTATTGTCAGTGAAGTGTTCTATAATTTTCAGCCGATGTTCGGCACCAATATTATCCCGGGAGGAAATGTAACCGTGTACAAAACGGGTTTCTTCCGGCCACGCCTTGGCAGCTTAACCACACTTAGTATGCTGGAACTGCCAACACCATGGAACTGGCTGGGCGGCCAGCCATGGGCCTATAAAGGAGGCATTTTATGAAGCGCTTTATAAAACACATGCATCTTTGCACAATACGTCCGCTGGGGACTTTGCGTTCACTGGCCAAATCAAGGCGCGGTGCGGTCATGCCGATTGTCGGCCTTGCGTCCATGGCTATTTTCGGCGCCGCAGGCATTGCGGTTGACATGGGCCGTGTGCAGATTGTCAATTCGCGCCTGCAAAACTCGATTGACGCCGCAGGTCTGGCCGCGGGTAGCGTTATCAGTACCGAAGATCCGGAGTCGGTTGTAACCAAATACTTCAATGCCAATTATCCCAGCGGGTACATGGGCGCAACCATCAACCCTCTCGTAACCACACCGCTTGATGAAAACACGCGCCTGCGCGTACAAGCAACCGGCACAGTGCCTACAACGTTTATGAAATTATTTGGTATCCCCAGCGTTGCCGTATCTGCCAGCACGGAAATCACCATCGCCCAGAAAGGTCTGGAGCTGGTGCTGATAATCGACGTCACCGGATCAATGACATCGTCATCCGGCGTAACAGGTGTTAGTAAATTACAGGCCGCTAAAGACGCCAGCAAACAGCTACTCAATGTGCTATACGGCGCAGACAACACCAGCGAGAACCTCTGGGTTGGACTTGTGCCGTTCTCACAAGCCGTCAATATTGGCAATACACGAGCTACATGGGTAAGCGGTGATACCTTCAATTACGGACCAACCGGCTGGTATGGCTGCGTGGACGCCCGCGAAGCTGCCGGTAATGACATCACCGATATAACACCCCTTCTTGCACCCTTCCCACGCTATTTCTGGCCGTGTGATGGCAATAACGGCTGGTATGGGACCAATACGAGCCGCACCAACTGTTCCACCTCCTCGGGCTGGGGTTATAAATCCGGTGCTGGCCCGGGTACACACGGCCCCAATAAATACTGCCCGACCCCCATAACACCGCTGGTAGCTGAGAAATCCACCGTTTTCACAGCCATTGATGACCTGCAGGCACGGGGTAATACTCACGTTGTGTTAGGCGCGGCATGGGGCTGGAGGCTTTTATCACCGGAATGGCGTGGCCTTTGGGGAGGCCAGATGGACGCCAACAGCCTACCGCTGGCCTATGACGAGCCGCTCATGAGCAAAGCCGTAGTGTTGCTTACCGATGGTGACAATACCATCAGCAACGGCAGCCGCGGCGCATATTGGTACTTAAGCAATGGCAAGCTGGGAACAACGAACCAGTCAGCCGCTGAAACGGAAATGAACACCCGCACTACCAACGTATGTAACAGCATGGACAGTAACGGCATCGTTATATACACAATTGCGCTCGGCACATCATTCAGTGCAGAAAGCCGCGCCATGTTGCTGGGCTGTGCCAGCAAGCCGGAGTTCTATTTTGAAGCACCGTCAACGGCCGCACTTAGCACTATCTTTAAGAAAATTGGCGACTCACTTGCGAATTTGCGTATAAGCCAGTAAAGTACCCCTCGATTGTTACAATTTCTGTATCAACTTTTGGTGGGGATTTATACGCATGGCCCGTTTGTCGTACCGATTGCTTATTGGTGTCAGCCTGCTGGCTTGCGCCGCTGCCTACACACAGCCCGCATACGCTACACGTCTGGATTCGCATGCTCCAAACACTTCCAGTAGCGACAAGGAAAGAACCATCGCACTTGCCGAGCAGCTAAAAAAGCAAGGCAACCTTGCCGAAGCAGCCGCCATGTACGGACAGGCATTGCAGCAGTCGCCTGATTCATTGCCAATCGCGCTCGAGCTTTCATCCATATACCGCCGGATTGGTCAGCCGCAGCAATCATTAGCATTGATGACAGAAGCACAAAAAAGAGAACCGGATAATGCCGATGTATTGGTGCAGCTTGGTTATGCGCTGGTCGATTCCGGACAGCCGGAACAAGCTATAGCTGTATTTGAACAGCTGAGCGCCATCTCGCGCAATAACCCTGCCGCTTATAACGGCAAGGGCGTCGCCTTTGACAAGGCCGGTAACCATGTCGTAGCACAAGACATGTACCGCCACGCGCTCCAGCTCAAGCCCGGTGCCGTCAATATCCAGAACAACCTCGCCATGTCTATGATTCTCAATGATCAGGTCGATGAGGCTATAGAACTACTGGAACCGCTCAGCCATGAGCATGCAGAAAACAAAACCATACGCCAAAACCTCGCGCTCGCCTATGGCATAAAGGGTGACAAGCAAAAAGCCCTGTCGCTCAATATGCAGGACCTTTCGCAGGAACAAGCAAAAGAAAACTTGCGCTTTTATACAGACTACGCAAAGCAACGCCAGAGCAACAAAAAAACCGCTGCCAAGCGTGCAGCGCCGCCACCTGTATCTGCCTATGATGAAGAGCTGAAACAAGCCGAAGCGCAGAAGACAGTAGAGCAAAACGCCAACGCGAAAAAACTGGCCGATGCTGAGGCCGCAGCCACTAAAGCTGCAGAAGAAAAGAAACTGGCAGAGCAAAAAGCAGCCGAGACAAAAAAGCTAGCTGAGCAAAAAGCTACAGAAGCTAAAAAGAAGGCCGATGCTGAGGCCGCAGCGGCTAAAACTGCTGAAGAGAAGAAATTAGCAGAACAAAAAGCCGCAGAAGCGAAAAAACTGGCAGAGCAAAAAGTGGCAAAAGCCAAGAAGAAGGCCGAAGAGAAAGCCGCAGCCGCTAAAGCTGCCGATGACAAGAAATTAGCGGAACAGAAGGCCGCTGAAGTAAAAAAACCCGCAGAGGCGCCTGTTGATATGAACGCAATAAACGCCAGAAAGCTTGCTGAAGCCGAGGCAGCAGCCGAAAAAGCTGCAGAAGAAAAGAAGAAGCAGGAAGAAGCAGGCAACGCAAGGCCGGAAGACGTGTCCCCATCCTCAGGCAACCGTACATCGGACAATAAAAAGAAATCTTCCTACCCCACCAAGCACGGGCAGTGGAGTACAGAAATCAAATAACGCTATCTGCTGATTATAACAGCCCAATTATAAAGGATTGTCATCAAGCGTCTTTAGCAGCTTGATGATGGCTGGAGATATAATCACAATAAACAATGTGGGCAGGATAAATACAATCATCGGCACGGTCATCAGCGCAGGAAGACGCGCCGCTTTCTGTTCGGCATTAAGCATACGCGTCTGGCGGAATTCGGTGGAAAGCACGCGCAACGCCTGTGCAATCGGCGTCCCGTATTTTTCAGTCTGAATCAATACACCCACAATACCGCGTACCTCCGGTAATTTACATCGTTCCGCCCAGTTGCTGAGCGCCTTGTTCCTGTCCGGCAATATACCCATTTCCAGCGAGGTAATGGTCAGTTCTTCCGATATTTCAGGATAGGCAAGTATCAGTTCCTTCGCCACGCGGTCGAGCGATGCTGCAAGGCTAAGGCCTGCTTCCGCACATATAGTCATAAGGTCAAGCAGGTCCGGCAGTGATTTTCGTATCATGTGGTAGCGCTTCTTGCGCGCGCGCGCCACATACCACATAGGTAGTTTCAAACCTATATATGCACCAAGCACCGGCCATATATAATTAAAATTATGCCAGCGTGATTTGGGCGAAATGGCAAATGTCTTCATAATAAAAAATCCGAATATACCCAGTAAAATTGGCAATATGAGATTGAAGAACGCCACGACATAAATCGCGTCTTTCGAGCGGAAACCGCCCTCCACAAGCAAGGCCTCTGTTTTACCAATCTGGTTTTTCTGGATAAGCTGAAGGCCATTGACCACCTTGCGGATGAAGTTAACGCTTGCCTCGGGCTTTTTGTTACGTTTTTTCGGAATCGTCGTCTGGCTGATCATAGCACGGTGACGCTCCTGAATAATGCGCACACGGTTTGATACATTATCGCGCGGACGGAATGTCATATAAATGCCGATAGCGCACAACACAACAAAGACAAGCCCAACAATTAGATACATGTCGTTAGCCAGCCAGGACCGTGGAATCATTCTTCTGAGGGAGTCAAACATCGCTGCCCCCTAAATCTCAAACTGCGTCATACGGCGCATTACCCACACGCCAAAACCCAACATGCCTCCAGCAATCCCAAGGCATAAATTACCCGTGGGATCATTGAATAACGGACTCATATATTCAGGGCTGAGGAAGCTCACAACGGCAAATACGAAAAACGGCAAAATGCCGATAATAATGGCAGACGCGCGCGCTTCTGAAGACATCGCTTTAATTTTTATGCGCATAATATAGCGGCTGCGCAATACTTCGGAGAGGTTGTTGAGAATTTCGGCAAGGTTGCCACCTGTTTCACGTTGTAACACGATGCAGGTGGTAAAGAAGTTGAACTCGGTCATGTCGAGTTTGCGCGCCATTTCCTGCAACCCTTTTTCCAGCGACACCCCAAGCTTCATGGAGTTAGAAATATTGCTAAACACGCTGCCAACCGGATCAGGAATTTCCTGCGACACCACAATCATCGATTCAGAAACAGGCAAGCCAGAGCGTAAGCCGCGCACAATCAGGTCAATAGCATCGGGGAAAAGCTGCAAAAACGCTTTGTTTTGCTTTGCTATCTTCATATTCAGGAATTTATAGGGAATCCATACACCCACAACCAAGCCTATAGCGGCAGCTATCCACCATGGCTGGCCGAGAATGCTCTTTGTCAGAAACATGATACCCAGCACCCACATGGCACGCCGGAAAACATACTGCTTGGCGGTCATGGTTGCGCCTGCACGCTCAAGCCTGTTAGCAAGCTGCTTGAAGTCCGGCAGTGGCTTTGTTAGCCAGTAAACGAGGCCTTTTTCTTCGGTAGTCTTACGGCGCAACGATACGTCCTGCGTGGTGCGCTTTGCAGCCATGCCACGACGCTGCGTTACAATCCGCTCAATGCGCATTTTCATTTGTTTGCGCATGTCGTAATAGGCTTTCAGCAGTGCCAGCACCGAGAAGACCACCAGCACAGAAACAAATATTGTTACATTATCCATAGTGTTATCTGCTCTTGTTGCCCTGCTGCCCCTGCACCATGGCTTCAATCAATGCCTGATCCAGACCGAAATAAGCCGCCTGTGCCGTACAATTGGGGCGTATGCCGGTTGACGTGAAATCACCCACCAGCTTGCCATTTTCGTCTTCTCCCTTGAATTCAAAGGTGAACAGGTCTTGCGTTACAATCACATCACCTTCCATACCGACCACTTCGGTTACGTGGGTTATGCGGCGTACGCCGTCACGCATACGGCTGATCTGGATAATGAGATTCACGGCGCTGGCAATTTGCGTGCGCACCGCTTTGCTGGGCAGGTTGATACCTGCCATGCCTATCATGTTTTCCAGACGCGTAAGCGCCTCACGCGGGGTATTGGCGTGCAATGTACCCATTGAACCATCGTGGCCCGTATTCATTGCTTG
This sequence comes from Alphaproteobacteria bacterium, assembly GCA_020049775.1. Classification (GTDB taxonomy): domain Bacteria; phylum Pseudomonadota; class Alphaproteobacteria; order Rickettsiales; family SXRF01; genus JAGVKI01. The sequence goes on from JAGVLO010000010.1 coordinate 29,223, forward strand.
CAGCAAGTCAAATGCTTCAGGACCACGTACTTCGCCGAGGATAATGCGGTCAGGGCGCATGCGCAGAGCGTTTTTCACCAGATCACGCATGGTGATTTCCCCTTGCCCTTCAAGGTTTGCGTGACGTGTTTCAAGGGGAACGACGTGCGGCTGCTGCAATTGCAATTCCGCCGCATCCTCGATGGTTACAATACGTTCGCCGTGGCTTATCATGCGCGATACGGCATTAAGCATGGTTGTTTTACCTGAGCCGGTACCGCCGGAGATAATGGTGTTGAGTCTGATCGCGCCGCAGATTTTCAATAAATCACAAAGCGGCTGCGAAATATTTTTCGTACCCACCATCACATCCAGTGTAATTTTTTTCTGGGAGAATTTACGAATGGAAATAGAAGCACCGCGTATAGCGCAAGGTTGCGCAATCACGTTTACACGGCTGCCGTCGGGAAGACGCGCGTCGCAGATGGGGCTGGATTCGTCCACGCGGCGGCCGACGCCGGTAACGATGCGCGTGGCAATCGCCATAACGTGGCTATTGTCGCGGAATTTTACATCCGTCAATTCCAGCTTGCCTTTGCGTTCTACATATACCTGATATGGGCCGTTAACCATGATATCGGTTATCGCCTCGTCACGCAGCAGCGGCTCAAGCGGTCCGAAACCAAGCATGTCATCGACAATCTGGTTGGCAAGCAACTGCTGCTCGCTCTGGTTGAGCGGCAATTTCTGTTCGATTACGATTTCACCGATAAGCTCGATAATCTGGCGTTTCAGCTCATCGCGCGGCAGGCGCGAAGACGTGGTAATATCAATCTGCTCCATGAGCAGGCCGTAAATTTTGTCCTTAGTGTTATCCATCTCGGTTGCCTTCTTAGGCGTAACCACAGCGGACACCGCGCCTTCATCAGGATTAAGCAGCATATCCTGACGGGCTTTCTTGTTTTTAGCGTTGGTAGCATCTAACTCTGTTTGCACCTTTTCCGCAGCAGCTGATGACGCGCCGGCAGATTGTGCCTCTGTTTCCGTGCTAGGCGCAGCAGCGGGTTTTTCTTCAGCCGCAGCGATTACCTCATCCGCCGACGGGGGCGGTGCATTCTCAGGTTTTTCTGTGCTGCGTCTGCCAAACATGCATCCTACGCTTTCTTGCCCATGCTAAAAAGGCCCAGGCCTTTCTTTTCTTTAGCCCCAGACTTTTTCAGCACAGGCACGAGTTGGGCCGCCAGCTCATAAAGCGGGCGCGTAGACACATGTCCTTTTGCTTTCACGGCAGGAATATCAGCGCTGATGGGCATGAACACGTCCGGCATAAAAGGTATGCTGTAGACAATCGTGGCATTAATACCTTTTTCAAAGTCAGCTACTTTCATTTCCTGCTTGGTGGCAAAGCCAACCTTGTTGGCGACAATAAGCGGCGGATTCATCTTGAATGACTCACGCATCAAATCGCCGAGCCTGAGTACATCGCGCAGCGAAAGCAGTGTCAGCTCCGTTACCACCAGCACGAAATCGGCTTTCCTTAAGCACTGGCGCGCATAGTTATTGAGGTAACGCGGCACGTCAATCACCACAAAATCAAATTTGGCGCGTAGCTCTTTAAGCAGCATGTCACCGGCATTTTCATGGATTTTTATATGCTCCAGTAAGCTCTCTTCTGCTGAAAGCACTGACAGGTTCGGCATCGGCTTAGTCATCACACGCTCGATAAAGAGCGAGTCGATACGGTCAGGTTTTTCCAGCGCGTCACGCAGGCTTCGGCTTGGTTCAATATCCAGTGATAATGAAACCGTGCCCTCCTGCGGGTCCAAATCAACCAGCGCCACATTTTTCTTTGACGCGCCTGTGGCAATAATCCCTGCAAGATTAAGCGCAATGGTAGTCGCGCCCACGCCACCGCGCGTGCCAACGACTGCAATTATTTTCGCCGGAGTCTTGTCCTTCCCGCCCGCACCTCCGATAGACATAGCTTTGTTGTAAGCCGTTTCCACAACAGGGCCAGTCAGCGGTTTAAGCAGGTAATTCGAAATGCCGAGGTCAATCAGCCATACATAGAAGCTGTATTCATTGACGTCGCCAATCGTTAGCACCTTGGTGTCAGGATCACAGACCTCCGCCAGCGCGTCCAGCTGTGCGCTTGCATCAGCAGCGGAGGGAAGCTCCACAAGCAACAATGCAGGGGATACATTTTTTTTCAAATATTCGGCAGCCGTGCGTATGTCGCCTTGCAGGATTAGATCATCTGCCCAGTCCTGATTCTGGCAAAATGACTTAAGCACGTCCATGTCCCCGGTATTCGAGACGAATGCCAGAAAGGGCGGTTTATCCGATGCCTCTTTTTTTGACGTACCCACCATAAGCTTCTTTCTTCGTTTCTTTTTTTATTTGAAGCGCTCTGTTAATTTTTTTTACTGGGCGCTTCCGCTATCTCCCTGTCCCGAATCACTGCCAGTGCCAGTAGCCGAAGCTGCCGCACCGCTTGCCGCATCAGCTGCCGAGCTGCTAGCAGCGCTTGTAACGCCACTGCGGTATTGCTCGACTACACGCGTAGAACGCTCTGTATCCGGCGATACTTTGCCAGAACCGCGCACCAGATCACGCGGGTTTGCAACCATCGCGCCATAATTGACAACCGTAGCGCATTTAAAATTACCCTGCGATGTGTTGCTGTAGGTTGTTACCGGCGAACGACGCCAGTCCGGACAATCAGGTGTCAAAACCGTGGCATATTCCACCGTAATCCTTACATTATCACGCGAAATGGATGAGCTTGGCTCAAAAGCAAATTTTTCTTTGGGATAACCCATGCTGCGCAACACTGCCGAAACGTGATGGCGGCGCGCTTCATTGCTGAAATCGTCGGTGGCAAGCTGTATGCGCACATTCTCGGATGCCATGGGCGATATGCTGTGAAACGCTTTTTTCAGTTTCTGCACCTGCACATCATCCAAGCTGTTACTGTCGGCCTGAAAACGCACCGAATGCATGGCGTCACGCATCTCCACACTGTTTTCAATCGGGTGCTCGGAATAATATTTTACAGGATCAATACCTTGCAGATCGCGATCAGCCGTGCATGCCGGAAGCAACATCGCCAGTAAAGATACAGATATTTTCAGTTGGTTTTTCATGGCTGTCCCTATTCGAGTATAAACCCGCCCTCGCCATGCAGCTTCGGCACAGCATCATTCTTGCGGCCATTATTCAGCATGGAGTGCTTGCTTTCATCTTCGCTTGGTTCTTTATCGCCTTTATCGGCTTTATCGCCTTTACCGCCTTCTTCCTCATCCATGGACTGCTGCTGGTACAGGCTGCCCTTCATCAGCAATTCAAGGTCTGACGGCGGCTTGTAACCATCAAGCGGCGTCTGAAGCCTTGTCGGGTCTGCCACTGGGCGAACAATATAAGGAGTCACCAATATGACCAGTTCTGTCTGGTTATTCTGGAATTGCGTAGAACGGAACAATGCGCCAAGCACAGGAATGTCACCCACGCCCGGGAATTTAGCAATGTTGTTGCTGGATTCATTTTTCAGCAAGCCCGCCAGTACAAAGCTGTCGCCGCTACCCAGCTCAACCACGGCAGACGCCCTGCGCGTATCCAGAATCGGATACGTCACACCGGATACCTGAATCGGGTTGTTAAAGTTAAGCGTGCTTACTTCCGGCGCAACCGTCAGGCTGATGCGGTCTTGCGAAAGCACGACGGGTGTAAAGTTGAGGCTGACACCAAACGGCTGGTAGTCAAGCGTTACAGTGTTATTCTGTCCAAATACAGGCAGCGGAAATTGGCCGCCGGCAAGGAAGCTTGCAGGCTGTCCTGAAGTTGTCGTCAGGCTTGGTTCTGCCAGAACATGCGCAAGACCCTGCGTTTCCAGCGCATCCAATAAGCCGCTGACATCCTTGTACCTGATAAGCGCGTTGGTATTGGTGCTGGAGCCGCGAGCGAGTACACTATTATAGCTGCTGAAAGCATTTACGTCTGGGTCAGCCGTGTGAAATAGAATTTCGCTGCCCTGAAGCACCTGCCATGCAAAATTGCCGCTGCTGGTTACATTCTGCAGGTTTACGCCGATATTTTTGAGGTCAGTGCGCGACATTTCAACCAGTTTGACCTTCAGCATCACCTGGTCAGAGCCACCTGTTTTAATCATGTTGACCATGCGGTCGTTCGCACCCATAAAGGCTGACGCCACGTTCCTGATTTTTTCCGATTCATCGACAGACGCTGCGTACCCGTCCATGACAAGGCCGCCATCAACCGTCTTGAACGTCACATCCGCATCAGGAACAACGCGCTTAATGGTTTGCCTGAGGCTGCTGAGATTATGGGTAACGTCCACCGTTGCCGTCATGATGGGTTCATCATTTTCATCCACCGCATAAAGACTGGTTTCACCCACTGTTATGCCACGCACAAAAAGCAGCTTGGGGGATACTACCTGCACGTCAGCTGTTGCGGGATCGGCAATCACCACAGATGTTGCCGGACGGTCAAGTTTTACCATCGCACCCTTGTTTAGCTCTACCGTAAGGCTGATATCATCGGCAAGTACAGCGCCAATACCCGCAAGCAGCATAAGCACCGCATACGCCGCTGCAAACCTAACTTTCTTTAAATCTATATTCACGCTCTGTATCATTCGTGCTTCCGCTTAAAATCCAATTTTCTCTGATTTGTCACCACGTATCACACGCACGCTGGTGTTCTTTTCAAGCATTTTACTGATGTCCGTATCCCTTACCGCGCCCACGTCTTCCGGCTTCTTTCCGTTGGCTGCCACTTTGGGGTCATTACCAAGGCTGTGCAGCACCAGTGAAATTTTCCCCATTTCGGCGGCTACTGAAATCATCTCTGCTTCTTTGGGTGTTACCTCAACCGTTACAGTCTTGGCAATCATGGCCTTGTTGTCGGGATTATCGAGCATCTGGTCAACCGCCACCACGCGGCGGTTATTGATAAACGTATCACTGATAACTGTTTCGATACCGGTGAGTTCACCACGCGGCAGGCGTGCGCGGTGCGTGACTACGAGATCAACACGATCACCCGGCGCAACAAAGCCTGCGTTGCCGGAAATCGCCGTCACAGCAATGGATACCGCGCGCATGCCAGGCTCGAGTACAGCAGACAAAAATCCGCCTTCGCCTGTTTTAGTCAGCGCTGCCGCAGCAACGGGATCACCCTGCCTAAGCGAACGGCGGACAATCGCTCCACTGAAGCTATCAAGCGAAGCCGTATTTTCGTTGATGTAAGCTGTGTTCTTGGTAATTTCTTCCGGCATTTCTTTCCACTCAAGGTCCATCGATTCGATAAAACTACCCTGTGAAATATCGCGCGTGGCCACCAATATTTTGGTCGCCTGCACTTGCTGCACTTCCGGTTGCTGGTTCATGCGATTCCTTACGGCAATCACACCGAAACCAACGACAACGGCAAGAATCAAAAATAATATGGTACGTCCGGACATGTGTTTCTCTATGTTTTACTTGCTCATCTTATCCTTTGCTTACTTAAGAAAGTATTAAGTGAAAATGTTAAAAAAGCCTAAAAATCCGCACCTTGCAGGGCAGTTTATGAACAAAGCTTAACCTTGGTAAATGAATTGCTCGTGGCAAAATTAGCGCATGCAAGAACTGGATTTGCTGCGCTTGCGAATATGCTTCTCATGGCAGATACATTGGGTTACAATGAAATTATAGTTTGTTTAACCATTGAAATTATAGCAGAAATACCCTCATGATCCGCCAGTACGAACTGGTTGAAAAAGTCAAATCCTACGACCCGGACGCCGACGAAGACCTGATAAACCGTGCTTATGTCTTTGCCATGAAAGCGCACGGGGCGCAGAAGCGTGCGTCGGGCGACCCCTATTTTTCTCATCCTGTTGAAGTTGCCTATAAACTCACGCAGTTCAAGCTGGACGCCGCTTCCATCGTCACGGCGCTGCTGCACGACACGGTGGAAGATACTGAAGTCACGCTTGAGGACATTGAAAACAGTTTTGGTAAGGAAATACGTGGTCTCGTTGACGGTGTGACGAAATTGTCACGTCTGGAGGGAAAATCCGAAAACATGAATCAGGCGGAAAACTTCCGCAAATTGCTGATTGCCATGTCGGAAGACCTGCGCGTGCTGTTGGTGAAGCTGGCCGACCGCCTGCACAACATGGAAACACTCAAACACATCAAGAAACCTGAAAAACGCCAGCGCATCGCACGCGAGACCGCAGAAATCTACGCACCGCTGGCCGAACGCATTGGCATGCGAAACCTCAAGGAATCACTGCAGGACCTTGCCTTTGCCGAGTTATATCCGGAAGCGCGCGAATCCATCGTCACGCGCCTGAACTTCCTGCGCGAAGCAGGACAGGCAGAGCTGGAAAAAACGGTAAACATCATACGCAAGCGGCTGGAAGAAGCGGGCCTGAAGGATTTCACCATCCATGGCCGCGAAAAAACGCCCTTCTCCATCTGGAAAAAAATGGAAACCAAGAATGTCGAGTTTGAACAGCTTTCCGACATTATCGCTTTCCGCATCATCGTAGATGGCATACCCGAATGTTATCAGGCACTGGGCGCTATCCATGCCGAGTGGCACACCATTCCCGGCCGTTTCAAGGATTATATCTCCACGCCAAAATCCAACGGCTATCAATCCATCCATACCGCCATCCTGGGGCCCGGCCAGCAGCGCATCGAAATCCAGATTCGCTCCAAGGAAATGGAAGAAATTGCCGAATACGGCCTTGCCGCGCACTGGGCCTACAAGCAGTCCCGCGGCTCGTCCGATAACGGCTCCACGCGCGATGGCAAGCAGTTCCGCTGGATACGCGAATTGCTGGAGATTCTGGAAAAGTCATCCAACCCTGAAGAGTTTTTGGAAAACACCAAGCTCGAAATGTATAACGATCAGGTGTTCTGTTTCACGCCCAAAGGCGACATCCTCGCCTTCCCGCGCGGGGCAACGCCTGTGGATTTTGCCTATGCCGTGCATTCCGGCGTGGGTGATAAATGCGTCGGCGCTAAAATCAATGGCCGCATCGTGCCGCTGCGCACGCGCCTGAAAAACGGCGACCAAGTAGAAATCATCACCAGTAAAACACAAACGCCGTCGCCTAGTTGGGAGCGTTTCGTTGTCACCGGCAAGGCAAAAAGCGAAATCCGTAAATTCGTGCGCACACAGCAGCGCGCTGAATACATCAATCTGGGCCGCGCCGTTCTGGCTAAAACTTTCAAGCAGGAAGGCGAAGAATTCAATGAAAAGCTTATTGAGCCGCACCTGCCGCAATTCAACAAAAAATCGGTGGAAGATTTGCTGGCCGAAGTCGGCGAAGGCGTTTTAAGCCGCCAGCAGGTAGCTGAAATCGTCATTGGCCAGAAGAAAGATACTAGCGCCAATGCCGTCGGATCAATGCTTTCCAGCCTGTCTAGCCCCTTCCGCAAGAAAAAATCCGGCCACGGCACGCCCATGCCCATCAAGGGACTGATACCCGGTATGGCGATTCATTTTGCCGGCTGTTGCCACCCCATTCCCGGCGACCGCATTGTCGGCATTGTCACGACCGGTAAAGGCATCACCATCCACACCATGGAGTGTGAAACGCTGGAAAATTATTCCGACGCACCGGAGCGCTGGATTGACGTAGCGTGGGAACATGATCAGGCCGACGCCCGACATATTGGACGCCTGCGTGCGCAGGTCAGCCACGAACCGGCGGCACTGGCCACCGTGACTAATGTCATTGCCAAGGAAAATGGCAATATCAGCAATTTCAAGATTGTAAACCGTTCGACTGATTTCTTTGAAATCCTCATTGATATCGAGGTGCATGACCTGCGCCACCTCAACAACATCATCGCCAACCTGCGTTCAAAAGAAGTGGTGCAGAGCGTGGAGCGTTACCAGACTTAAGCACGCCCCACATTATTACTGCGGTCAGTTTGCTGCACCTGTGCGCGGTAGCCGCTGCCCATGTCAAATCCTTCGTCTTTAAGCGCGCCCTGACTGTCCCGCATGCGCTTGATTTCCGAGCGCACGCCCTCGTGCAAATCATCGCACGCCTCAGCCATGGTCGGAGCTATCTTGGCAAGCAGTGCCAGAGTTTGTTTCATGTCTTTTTCATCCGTCATGGCAATCTGCATGTACACATGTGCTAACTGTTCAGCACGCTGGTTTTTCTCCGGCAGCTGTTCGATAGGAAAGCTGTAGCCCTCCAGATTATACCCCCGCTTAATGCCTGCAACGAGGCCGCGTATATTTCTTTGCGTTCTTTGCGGATCACTGCTGATAAGACTGCCATCTTGCGGAATACCGCGCACAAGGTCTTCTACCATGGCGGGTACCTGCTCGGGGTCTCTGAGTATATCACTGATGCGCCTGACCGCCTCGCGCTCACGCTTCAGTGCCTGTAAATCAAATTTTGCGGAAATGCCCATTTTACTGTCGGCATAATGCACCAGTTCTTCCTGCATCAGCGAAGCACCTTCCCTTGAAAATGCGATATCATGTGTTCCCGAATCGTAAGCCGCCTTCCCGCGCGGGTCGGTCAGGGTACTTACATCGCTTATGTCGCGGCGTGACGTCAGCAACATATCGCCACCTACACCTGCTTTTTTCGATTCGCGTAGAAAATATTCAAGCAGTTCGGGTTCTTGCAGCGCTTCGCGTTTGATATTGCGGATGGCAACAATCTGGTCTTCAGTGTAGTCAAAAGGAGATTCACGGTTTTGTGAGTTAGATTGGGCATAGTCGCGCATTTCCTGAATGGTTTCTCGCGCCGCCTGCACATCATATTCCGGAAACGCCTGCATCAGCCTTTTGACCAGCGCCTCCTCGTTTTCCGGCTTAAGCATCGGAAAAGCCACCCGTACTTCATCTTTTTTCCCGCTTAGGCCTTCCAGCTCGCCATCCGACTTGATAACGACCGTGGCATTTTTATGGAAAATCCTATTTTCCAATGCCTTATTCAGGGATTCATATAAATCGACAGATTCATTCATATGCGTTATTTTATGGCATCTTAAAGCTTAAAAACAGTTAAAACTTCATGACAATTCGCCTAGGAATAAACATCGATCATGTGGCCACGCTGCGCAATGCCCGTGGTGGCGAGCATCCCTGCCCCGTACGTGCCGCCATGATAGCCCAAAGCGCCGGTGCGGACAGCATCACCGCCCACCTGCGCGAAGACCGCCGCCATATCCGCGACCACGACATCGATCGCCTGCGCGCGGAAGTGCCGCTGCCGCTGAACCTGGAAATGGCTATGACCGGCGAGATGATGGACATTGCACTGCGTGTGAAACCGCACGCCGTGTGCATCGTTCCCGAACGCCGCGAGGAACTGACCACCGAAGGCGGGCTGGATGCCGTGAAATACCAGAAACAGCTGCGTCCTTTCGTGCATAAATTGCAAGAATCGGGCATACGCGTATCACTGTTTATTGAACCGATGCACGAGCAACTCCACGCCGCAAAACATATTGGCGCACGCGCTGTCGAGCTACATACCGGCCGTTATTGCCACCTGCTGGGCAAAGCCCGCGCCGATGAATTTGCAAAAATTTCGGAAGCCGCCATCCTTGGCCATGCGCTAGGGCTGGAAGTGCATGCCGGACATGGCCTGAACTACGAGAATGTCGGAGCCATAGCCGCCATACCGGAAATCATTGAACTTAATATCGGCCATTTCCTGATGGGTGAATCCCTTTTCACCGGATTGGCAGACGCCATCCACCAAATGCGCAAAAAAATGGACGATGCTCGCAAAAAGCCCGGGTCAGCGAGGCAGGCGTGATTATCGGCCTCGGCAGCGACATGACAGACATACGCCGCATTGAAAAATCGCTGGAGCGGTTCGGTGCGCGCTTTGAAAATCGTTTGTTTACGCCGGTTGAACAGAAAAAAGCCAGAAGCCGCGAAAAGGCAGGCGCACAAACCGTTGCCGCCACCTATGCCAAGCGTTTTGCCGCCAAGGAAGCCTGCTCAAAGGCACTCGGCACCGGCCTGCGCATGGGTGTGCGCTGGCGCGAGATGGAAGTGGTTAACCAGCCCTCGGGCGCACCCGGCCTGAAACTGTCCGGCACTGCGCTGGCACGGTTGCAATCCATTACCCCCAAAGGTATGGCAGCGCATATACATCTCACACTGACCGATGAATACCCATACGCTCAGGCGCAGGTAATCATAGAGGCGCTTGCGGCAGGTTCGTGATATGGATAAAACCATCCTAATTACACGCCCGAAAGGCGATGAATACGGCTTTGCAGAGATGTTGCAGGTGCGCAATTACCGCGCCATACATGAACCGTTAATGGATATAATGCTGCGCCACAACGAGCGCTATGCCATACACCACGCTATAATGGATGATCCTGATGCCATCCTTGTCACCAGTCGCCACGCCGTACAGGCCTTGTCTATCCTGACGGAGATACGCGACCTATTTCTTATCTGCGTCGGCGAGGCCACCGCACGGGCCGCTCTTTCCGCAGGGTTTACGCGCGTAAGCGCGGCAGGCGGTAACGCCAAGCTGATGGTAGAACAGGTGCTGGAAAGTTATGACGAAGGTTCGCGCTTCATTTACGCTTCCGGTGAAGATGTGCGCACCGACCTCGCCGCCGAGTTGGGTGAAGAAGGCATGAAGGTTGAGCGCATCGTGGTGTATGAAACCGTGGCAGCCCAGCGGCTTTCCGACACACTGGTGGAACAGCTCAGGCGCAGGCAGGTGGATGCTGTCACCTTCCTGTCACAGCGTACCGCTGAAATATTCATGACGCTTGTCGACAGGCATGGCATCAGCAACTGCATTGAGGGCCTTCGCGCATTCTGCATGAGCGAAACCGTTGCCGACAGCCTTACGCTTCGTCCGTGGCTGGCCATACATGTTGCCCATGAACCAACGCTTGCATCTCTGGCCAACTCTATAGATAATGTGTTCCTCGCCAATGGGTAATTATGTCTGAAACAGCAGAAACACAAAATACTAAAGTTCATGAGAGGAGCGCATCGGCGGGCTTCCGTAAACTTATATTTGTGCTGAGTCTTTTCTTTGCTTTTTGGCTAGTGTTTGGTGCGATTATACCTCGCTTTTATATCTTTAATAACTCTACTCCGCTTTCCACAGGTGATAGCGCTACCAAAACCGGCTCTACCATAATTACTTCATCTGAGAACCAGCCGCTAAAGCGCCAGAGCTTTCAGGAAATGCTGGATGAAAAAGGCCTGCAGCTTAATGAACTGCGCAACCGCGTCACCCAACTGGAAACCCAGATGAAAATGCTCGAAGCGGGCGGCATACCGCAAGCGGACATAAGCAATTCAGAAAAATCAAAAAACAATGTGATTCAGGCAGAATCGCTGACACGACTTCAAGGTGAACTCAAAAGCTTACAGGAAAAGTTAAATGAAACCGCTGCCGACCGTGAACGTATCACGCAGGTTGAGGCAGAAACCAAGAAACAGCAGGAAACACTCAAGCAGCAGCTAGACATGTTCAAGCAACAGCAGGAATCTTTCCAGCAGCAAAACGCGGCCTTCAAGCAACAGCAGGATGCGTTCAAACAGCAGCAAGATGCTGTAAAGCACCAGCAGGACACCATCAAAACCATACGCACGGAAATCGCCCACAACCAGATAAAGGCGGCACATCACTTGTCCGCATTCTCCTCGTTCATTCCCCTGAAAAAAGCCGTCGATCAGGGCCAGCCGTTTGACATGCAACTCACGCAGCTGCTGCAGTTCAGCGAAGGCAACCGCACCATCGAGGAGTTGGCCGGAAAACTGAAACCCATCGCCAAGGAAGGCACACCAAGCTTTTCGGCTTTGCAGGGTGAATTTGGAAAGCTGTTGCCGGAAGCGCTCAAGGCCACCGACCCTTCCGGCAGCTTTACCCGCAACATAAAATCGCTGATCATGATCCGCAAAACAGGCGAGCAAACGGGCGTCAATGATGAAGCAATCATGGCGCGAGCTGAAAACAGGCTGAAGCAAAACGACATCAGCACCTGCCTGAAAGAACTCGAGCAGCTTTCCGCTCCGGCAAAAAACACCATGGCACCATGGCTGGAAAAAGCGAAGCGCCACCTGCACATTCACGATGTAATGGACGCTCTGCAAGTAGCGCTCACACAAAATATTCCTGCCGTGCAGCCGCCTGAGCCGCTGCCGGAAGCACCAGCCAAAGTCATCAAGGCAGAACCGGCAACCGCGGAAGTAACGCCTGCCAACGTCACCACACCACCCGCACCGGCAGCAGAAAAGCCAAAAGCAGAGCCAACTGTACCCGCGCCAGCGCCGGCCGCCAAGCCTGCGGCAGAAGCTGCGGCCACGCCTAAAGAATCTGCAACGACAAAGCCCGTAGTCATCTCGAAACCTGCGGCAAAGCCGACACCCAAGAAGAAACCTGAAGCAGAAGAAACCGAAGAAGAACCCGAAGCCGATAGCGACAGCGAATGATAAACCTGCTCCTGTTAGTTTTATTCCTTGCCTGCCTTGGCATCACGGCCGCGTGGATAGCAGAAAATCCAGGCAATGTTACCATTTACTGGTTTGACTACCGTGCCGACACCAGTTTTGCTTTCCTGCTGCTGCTGGGTATTGCGGCGGCATTTGTGCTTTCTTACGGCTATATTTTTGTACGCCGCGTGGTGCTTTCGCCGGGCGATTTCTTAGAGCGCCGCAACATGAAGCATTACCGCAAAGGGCTGACCGAGCTTACCTTCAGTGTGGCTGCGCTTGCAGCGGCAGACGTAAAAAAAGCAGAAACCCACACACGCAAGGCCGAGGCCCTACTGGGCCGTACGCCGATGACGTTGCTGCTTTCGGCGCAGATTGCGCGCAGTCAGGGCGACGACGCGCGCACACGCATCCTGCTCGATCAAATGCTCGATTACAAGGAAACGGAATATATCGCCGCACGCTCGCTCAGCGACGCCGCCAAAAAACAGCAAATATTCCCCGAAGCGCTGCACATGGCCGAACGCGCCCACGCCATCAACCCCAAGGAAATCAAATCGCTGCTCAGCCTGCATGTGCGTATGGGCCACTGGCAGGAAGCGCAAGCCTCTGTGCAGAAATCGTTGAAGCGCCGCTCGCTTACCCGCGCCGAAGCAAAACATTTCCGCGGTATTCTGTACCTGATGCAGGGCATGCAGTTGCTGGCCACCGAACAGCATGAAGGCGCGCTGAGAGCCGCCAGCCTCTGTCTTGGCGAAATTCCGGATTTCATACCCGCCATATTATTTGCTGCCAAGGCCTATCATGCCAACAATCAGGAACAGAAAGCGCTCTCGCTGATTCGCCGTACATGGGCGCGCGCACCGCACGCACAGCTGGGAGCGCTCTATCTCTCCATCATTTCCAGCCAGCCAAAAGACGCGCAGATGAAGCTGGTCAACAAGCTGACCGGTATGAGTCCTGACTCCATCGAAAGTGAATTGCTGGAAACACAGGCCGCCATCAACAACCGCCAGTGGGATGTTGCTTATAAAACACTGAATAAAATCATGGTGCGCGAAGAAAGTGTACGCGCCTGCCGAATGATGGCCGCCGTTGAGCAAGGCCTTTCCTCTGACCCCAACGCAGGCGGCAAATGGTTCACCCGCAGCCAAGCCGCACAGCCAGATCCGGAATGGACATGCATGGCTTGCGGCCATTCCACCGAAGCATGGGATATACATTGCCCCGCTTGCGGCAGCTTTGATACGCAGGAATGGAAAAAGCGGCAGATTAAATTCGCCGCTGCTTAAAGCAGGAATACTTTAAAGTTGAGGGACGAGTGCGGGGTTGGGCAACTGCTCCGGCACTTTTTCCAGCGGCGTGTCGATAGGAATATCGAGGGAAGGTTTTTCATCCTTCACTTCCGGCGCAGCACCGATAAATACAGGCCGCGCATTGGCCACACGGGATTCCGGCAACTGGCTGGAATCGAATTCATGTGTTGGTAAAAGCTGCGTAATCACAGGTGGTGGCGGTTCAGCACTGGTACCCTGATAGGCCACAAGACGTGATTCCGCCCCTGCAATCGGCGCGCGGTAGCACAGCACATCCTGCATCGAGCGGTAGCAATAGGACTGCGCAACCGCGTTTGGCACAGGCGGCGCTGCTGGCGGCGTGGCCGCCCATTTCTGAACCTGATACGACGTTTTGTAGGCGTTTTCCTTCAAATCACCTGCCAGTTTATTTGCCACTCCCGATACGTTTTCGGCTGCAACTTTTGCATGTTGCTTGGCCGCCTCATAATTGGCATTGGCCGCTTCCTTGCCCTCCGGCGAACAGGCCGACAGGATAAGCAGAGCAGCTGCTGGTATTGTATAACGATAGCTATTCATTGGTGACATGCACTAACACTCCACGGACTTACTATAAGCAAGGCCCATGCCATGTTAACCTCTACCCGACTTCAGTGTAACACTATGTTTAAGATAGTTTTTTCTTGAGCAGGTCGTTAACGGCTGCCGGGTTGGCCTTGCCGCCCGAGACTTTCATTACCTGCCCCACGAAGAAGCCAAACAGCTTGTCCTTGCCCGAGCGGTACTCGGCCACCTTGTCGGGATTGGCGGTCATCACTTCGTCGATGACCTTTTCAATCGCGCCGGTGTCGGTTACCTGTTTCATGCCTTTTTCTTCGACAATCACGGCGGCGTCCTTGCCGGTTTCAAACATCAAATCGAGTACGTCTTTGGCGATTTTGCCAGAGATGGTGTTGTCTTCGATGAGTACAATCAAGCCGCCGAGTTTTTGCGCGCTGATGGGCGACTGGCTGATATCCACGCCCATTTTATTCAAGCGGCCAAATAATTCACCCGTCATCCAGTTAGCCGCAATCTTGGGTTCGTGCTTGCCTTTGAGCAATTCTTCGTAATATTGCGCATTTTCCTGCTCGGCTACAATCACGCTCGCATCATAGGCCGAGAGTCCCATGGTTTCCATGTAGCGGTTCTTTTTCTGGTCTGGCAGTTCCGGCAGCGATTTTTTAATGTCATCCACAAAGCCCTGCGTAATCTCCAGCGGCAACAGGTCGGGGTCAGGGAAATAGCGGTAGTCATGTGCGTCTTCCTTGGTGCGCATGGTGCGGGTTTCGCCCTTGGCGGAATCAAACAGGCGCGTTTCCTGATTAATCTTGCCGCCGGACTCGATGATTTCCACCTGACGCATGGCTTCAAACTCAATCGCCTTGTGCAGGAAACGTATGGAATTGACGTTCTTGATTTCGCAGCGCGTGCCAAGTTCGCCGCCGGGTTTGCGAACAGACACGTTGGCGTCACAGCGCATGCTGCCTTTTTCCATATCGCCGTCGCACGTGCCGATATAGCGCACGATAGAGCGCAGCTTCTTGAGATAGGCCGCCGCTTCATCCGCCGAGCGCATGTCCGGCTCGGACACGATTTCCATCAACGCCACACCGGCGCGGTTTAAATCGATATAGCTGAATTTGGGGTTGTATTCGTGCAGCGATTTGCCTGCGTCCTGCTCGACATGGATGCGCGTAACGCCGACTTTTTTTACAACACCTTCCGGCATATCCAGTAATATTTCGCCCTTACCGACAATGGGATCAAGATACTGCGAAATCTGGTAGCCCTGCGGAAGGTCAGGATAGAAATAATTTTTGCGGTCAAAAATCGAGCGCAGGTTTATCTGCGCGCCCAGCGCAAGGCCGGTGCGCACCGCGTGTTCAATCGCTTTCCCGTTGATAACCGGTAACATGCCCGGCATGCCCGCATCCACGAATGCAACATTCTGGTTCGGTTCATTACCGAATTGCGTAGAAGCACCGGAAAATAATTTCGAGTTGGTGGTAATCTGGGCATGCACTTCCAGCCCGATTACGATTTCCCAGTCACCTGTATTGCCTTTAATCATCTGCATGTTTTGTCTCTATAGTCTTTATGGCAGGAAAATATACACGGGCAGGATTTCCATTTCATGCAGGTAATCGAGTACGGCAAAAAACGGAATGGGCAGGAAAAATGCCAGCGCATCCATCATGGTGCGGCGCAGGAATTTCGGGCGCACGGAAATCTGCTCCGGCTCATGCCACAGCGACCATTTTGGCCACCAGCGCGGCACTTCGTTGAAATATTTTTTATATTGCTCGCCGAATTTATTGAGCAGGAAGGCTTCCTCGCGCGCAACCACAAACTTGTAATACACGATGAAGGAAAGCACGAGCATGGCAAGCACTGCCGCCATGTGCGACACTAAGCCGATGCCCACTACGCCAAGGAACGAAAACACATAAAGCGGGTTGCGCACGATGGAAAACGGCCCTTCGCGCATCACCACGTCGTTCTTGATGCCGCCGATGAACGCCGAGCAATAGCTGCGGCCAAGCACGCATATTGCAATCAGCAGCACGCCTGTCCATGTCGCCATTTCATAATAAATGCCCAACGTGTCATGTGAATTATCAACCACCAGCAGTGACAGCACCAGCAGCACGGCAAACACGCGGCTGTGCTTCTGGCGTTTTTTGAGCAGTCTTGGTTCGATAGCTGGTTTGTCGCTCATAGGAATTACCGTCATTACGCTGCTACTCCCAACGCTATGCCCTGCGGCTTTGCGTTAAATCCAATCATTTTTTCCATGGCATAGGCAACGCCCAGCACTGTTTCTTCATCAAACGCCTTACCGATAAGCTGCAGGCCAAGCGGCAGGCCGTCCTTGTTAATCGCCCCCGGAATCGAAATGCCCGGCAGCCCCGCCATTGAGGTCGGCACGGTAAACACGTCGTTCAGATACATCATAATCGGGTCGTCCTGTTTTTCGCCGATAGCAAAGGCGGCAGAAGGCGCAGTCGGCGTCAGGATGACGTCCACTTTTTCAAATGCCTTGCGGAAATCTTCGGCAATCAGCCAGCGCACCTGCTGCGCTTTTTTGTAATACGCGTCGTAATAACCGGCAGAGAGTACATACGTGCCGATCATGATACGCTTTTTCACTTCCTTGCCAAAACCGGCAGCGCGCGTTGCTTCATACAGTTCGTTGATGCCGCCTTTTTCCGGCATAACGCGCAGGCCGTAGCGCACGCCGTCATAGCGAGCAAGGTTGGAAGAACACTCCGCCGGAGCAACGATATAGTACGTCGCTAGCGCATATTTGGTGTGTGGCAGTGAAATGTCGATAACTTCCGCGCCCGCGTCCTTGAGTAGCTTGATACCTTTGTCCCACATGGCGAGGATTTCGGGGTCAATACCGTCTGGCCTGTATTCTTTGGGAATACCGATGCGCTTGCCTTTGACGTCACCTGTCAGCACCTTTTCAAAATCCGGCACCGCCAGCGGCGACGATGTTGAATCCTTCGGGTCATGCCCGCACATGACGTTCAGCATAATCGCAGAATCGCGTACTGTGCGCGTAATCGGCCCTGCCTGATCAAGCGAACTGGCAAACGCCACAATGCCCCAGCGCGAGCAGCGGCCATAGGTCGGCTTAATGCCGACAATACCGCAGAAGGACGCAGGCTGACGGATGGAACCGCCCGTGTCGGTACCCAGCGCAATCGGACACAAATTAGCCGCAACCGCTGCCGCCGAACCGCCGGAAGAACCACCCGGCACAAGGTCGGGGCCGCCGTCTTTGCGTTTCCACGGACTTTTGACCGGCCCGTAATAACTGGTGATGTTGGCAGACCCCATGGCGAATTCGTCCATGTTCAGCTTGCCGAGCATGACACCGCCTTGATCCCAGATTCTGGTGGTGACGGTGGATTCATACGGTGGCTTGAAGCCATCGAGAATGTGTGATGCAGCAGTGGTCAGCACGCCCTTGGTGCAGAACAAATCTTTCACACCAACGGGAATGCCTTCAATCGTGCCGCCCTGGCCTTTAGCAAGGCGTGCGTCCGATTCATTTGCCATGGCAATCGCCTTGTCACGCGTGATGGTGATGAAGGCGTTATAATGCGCGTTTGCCTTTTCGATGGCTGATAAATGTGCCTCGGCAAGTTCCACGGCGGAGAATTTTTTAGCCTTCAGGCCGTCGCGCATGTCAGCGAGTGTAAGGTCGGTCAGTGACGTCATAGGGATTCCTGATAATGTATACTACACCCTTATTAAGGGGTACGGCCCTGCTGTGCAAGTGGTTGCAGCGATTTATCCAGATTTTTATATTCTTCCAGCGCCGGTTTTACATCATGCATGTAATCCAGCTGCATCTGTTTCATCTGGGCTTCGTGGTGAGAATGGCTGTGGGCCTTGGCCGTGTTATGGATACGGAAAAACAGCGTGCCGAACTCCGACACTGCCGAAGCTGAACGCCCGCGGCCGGACAGGGCCTCACGCAGTTTTTCAGGATCTACGCGGAAATGCTCCGGTTTGGCAAAGCCGGTGCCAATGGTATTGGGAACGGTGGGGTCATCGGCCAGCAAATTGGCGTTTTCGATGGTGATCTTATACATCAGGTATTTATTATCTTTGATGATATCCATCAGTTTTTCAACATATTTTTGCCACCACTTCGTCATTTTCTCAGCGGCATTATGTAGTGCTTTCTCATGTATCTCGCCAATGAATAGCGGGCTATAACGGCGATGGAAATCGCCGAGGAAAAGGCTCGCCCGCGACGACTGCACCAGCCTGCGGCTGCCCACACTCTCGCTGCTACCAAAATCCACCAGCAGCTTCATCTGGTCTTTGGTAAGTTTTGACACGCCTTCCGGCTTCAACCCATCAGGCGCAACCATGCCCCGCACCGGATCTTTGCGGATACCCACTTCCTTTACCAGCTGGTCAAAGGCCTTGCGCCATGCCGGATAATCCTTGAGAGGACTGTCTTTTTGCCTGCCCTCGCTGTCCAGCTCATGCAGACCGCTGGCGGCTGTAGGTTCGCGTAAATCATAAAGGAGGCCATCGGCGATAGCCTTGTGAAACGCTGCCACATCCACAGTCATTGACACCCCCTATATGTATGTGGGCAGCGCCGGCGGTCTTGTGATACCGGCACTGCCCGGGCTTTTATGCCTTACATTTTTTAAGCAGGCTGGAAAGCGACGGCGCCTTGCTATTGCCCACTTCCAGCTTTTCATATGGTTTTAGTTCGCTATGCAGGCATTCTTCTACATTCGCAATGCGCTGTTCTGAAACAGCGTTTTTAGCGTATTTGGAAAACAGGTAGTCGGCAACGTCCATGGTACGCATATCCTTGTCAGTCTCGCGCCATATCAGGGAACTGCCCGGGCTTTTCATTTCTTCAAGCGTGAGGGCCTGTGCGGAAGCGGTGATTCCCATACATGCGGCAAAAATTGCCATAGCGATACTCTTTTTAACCATTGCGAACTCCTGAAATTAAAAAATTGATTACTCGATTACTTTTGGCACCACAAAGCAACCATAGTCATTCTGGGCAGCGTTTTGCACTACCGCCTCCTGCTGGTTGCCATCGGTAACCTTGTCCTCGCGCCAAGGCAACTTGACCGCAGAGACCGAAGTCATCTGCTGCACGCCCTGCGTGTTCACCTCGTTGAGCTGTTCCATCCATTTAAAAATGCCGGAAAGCTCTTTGGAAAAGAACTCCTTGTCAGCATCAGACACGTCAATACGGGCCAATTTGGCAATTTTTGCAACGGCGTGTTTGTCTAAAAGCATAAACAATCCTTGAACGAAGGTGGGAAAGCCGTTTTTAATGCGATTACTCATGAATGACAAGCTGATAATCTATGCTCATTGAAACTGCCGGAGAATTTACACGTCACATACCCAAAGAATCACGCCTTCTGGGGCTGGATGTGGGCGACACCACCATAGGCCTCGCCCTGTCCGACGTGCTGCGCTCGATTGCTTCACCCCTGCTGACCATCGAACGCAGCAAATTCGGCAAGGATGCAAAACAGCTTCAGGACATCATCGCAAAGCATAAAGTGGCGGGGCTGGTGATTGGCTATCCGGTCAACATGGACGGCAGTCACGGGCCGCGCACGCAGTCCACCCGCACTTTTGTCAGTAACCTCTCCAAGCAGGTGCAACTTCCGATGTTGATGTGGGATGAACGCCTCACCACCATGGCAGTAGAGCGCGCCATGCTTGAAGCAGATCTCTCGCGGCAAAGGCGGGCGCAACTGGTGGACAAATTGGCCGCAAGCTATATGCTGCAGGGATTCCTCGACAGCGTAAAATAATATTTGCAGGCAAAAACGTGATAGACTGGCTTACATTACAATGGTTCTGCAGCGTATTCACGCTGGCCTATGTGCTGGGTTCCATCCCGTTTGGCGTGTTGCTTGCACGCATGGCGGGCCTTGGCGACCTGCGGAAAATCGGTTCCGGCAATATCGGCGCCACCAATGTACTGCGCACAGGGCGCAAAGGTATCGCGGTGCTGACCTTGCTGCTGGACGCAGGCAAAGGTATCGCCGCCGTGCTGCTGGCACGCTATATTTATGACGATTATTCAGCCGCCATGGCAGGCTTCATCGCTGTGCTAGGGCATGTGTTTCCGGTGTGGCTGCGTTTCCGTGGCGGCAAGGGAGTAGCCACGGCACTGGGCGTGATTATAGCGCTAAGCCCGCTGCTTGGGCTTATCGTGTGCGGTATCTGGCTGGCGGCCTTCTTTTTCATGCGCATCTCGTCACTCGCCTCGCTCATCAGCATCGGTTATTCAGGTATTGCAGCGCATCTTCTGGAAATAGAAAAAGCTGCGATAGTGTGCCTCATGCTTGCAGTACTGGTCATTTACACGCACCGCGGCAACATCAAGCGCTTGCTCGAAGGCACTGAGCATGTCTTCCGCAAAAGCGAGAGAAGCTGATATCAGCATGATGACCTACCCCAGCCTTGCCAATGAAAAACTTGTTGATGTGGTGCGGCTGATACGCACAAACAACGTAGGCCCCGTTACTTTCTTCCAGCTCATGCGCCGTTTCGGTTCCGCATCAAAAGCGCTGGCAGCATTGCCGGAACTTTCTTCACGAGGTGGCCGCAAGCAGACACTCATGCCATATACCGAGGAACAGGCGCTCAAAGAAATAGAGGCTGCCCAGTCATTCGGCGCATATATGATAATGTATGGCACGCCGGAATACCCGAAACTGCTGCACCACATCCCCGATGCGCCACCGGTCATCACCGTATCCGGATCAACGCAAGTGTGGCAGGAGAAAGAAAGCATCGCCATGGTAGGTGCGCGCAATGCCTCGGCCAATGGCTGCCAGCTGGCGCACAAGCTTGCACGTGAATTGGGCGAACATGGCCTGCTCGTCACCTCGGGCCTTGCACGCGGCATCGACAGCTTCGCGCACAAAGGCGCACTCGCCACCGGCACAGTCGGCGTCATCGCCGGAGGCATAGACAATATCTACCCGCCGGAAAATGCCCCTCTTTACCAGCAGATACGCGAATCCGGCGCCATCATCAGCGAACAATCCTTCGGCAGCCTACCCTATAGCGGCAGCTTCCCCGGCCGCAACCGCATCATTGCGGGCATGAGCATGGGTACACTCGTGGTAGAAGCGTCACCCAAATCCGGATCGCTGATTACCGCGCGCTTCGCGCTTGAAAATAACCGCGAGGTTTTCGCCATCCCTGGCTCGCCGCTCGACCCGCGCTCTAAAGGTTGCAACCAACTGATAAAGCAAGGCGCAATACTTGTCGAAAGCGTTGAAGACATTGTGCATGGCATAGCGCATTTGCGAAGCAGGCGAATGGAAGAAAGCCTGACCCCCGCTTTCCACCACGAACCATCCTTTTCACAGCAGGACGACAATGAGTTACAGGAAGCACGCCGCCTGATAATTCAGAAACTTGGTATCACGCCGGTAGGAATAGATGTGCTAATTGAACAATCGCAAATACCCGCGCAGACCGTGGCCATCGTGCTGCTGGAACTAGAGCTGGCGGGCCGCCTGCGGCGCGCCGCAGGTAATAAAGTTGCACTCACCGAAGTGGAAGAACCGGCTTCAGCCGCCTAAAAAAAATTCCAAGCCACCCGCCTGCTGCCCATCATTATATATAATATATAATGATGTATCCGTATCATAGGCGGCGTTTACCCTTTGGTTACACAATTGGATTTATAATCCTGTGGACTTTAGCGGCGGGTTTGGATTAACCTCCGCCGCCTGATTATACACCCTATCAACGATTGGTCCGAACCGAACTATGCAAGTTGTTGTCGTCGAATCCCCGTCTAAAGCAAAAACCATCAATAAATATCTCGGAAATAATTATCAGGTATTTGCCTCGTTCGGACATATCCGCGACCTGCCCGCCAAAGATGGCTCGGTAAAGCCGGATGATAATTTTTCCATGGTCTATGAAACCGACCAGGATTCCAAAAAACACCTCTCCACCATAGCAAAAGCCGTTAAGGAAGCTGATGGACTCTATCTCGCGACCGACCCTGACCGCGAAGGCGAAGCTATTTCATGGCATGTGCTGGAAGCACTGAAGGAAGTAAAAGCCATCCACAAAAATCTTCAGGTACACCGCGTCACCTTCGACGAAATTACTAAAAAAGCCGTACTCGCCGCCTTTGATAATCCACGCGACATCGACATGAACCTCGTCAACGCGCAGCAGGCGCGCCGCGCGCTCGACTATCTCGTGGGCTTCACGCTGTCGCCCGTTCTGTGGCGCAAGTTGCCAGGTAGCAAGTCGGCAGGCCGCGTACAATCGGTTGCACTACGCCTCATCTGCGAGCGTGATCAGGAAATCGAGCTGTTTATTTCCCGCGAATACTGGGACATCAAGGCTGCGCTGGTTTCCGAAAGCGGCCACCCCATTGCGGGCCGCCTGATAGAGTATAAAGGTGAGAAGATGGAGAAATTCACCATCACCGATGGCAAAAAAGCCAATGAAATCGCCGAAGCACTGCGCCACAAGCAGTATAAGGTCTCGAAGCTGGAGCCGAAGGAAGTGCGCCGCCACCCTGCGCCACCCTTTACCACCTCCACCCTGCAGCAGGAAGCGGCTCGTAAATGCGGTTTTTCCGCCAAGAAAACCATGCAGCTTGCGCAGAAGCTTTATGAAGGCATCACGCTCGGCGGTGAAACGGTCGGCCTCATTACTTATATGCGTACCGACGGCGTCACCGTATCGCAGGAAGCCGTCGCCGCCACCCGCAATTATATTATGGGTACATACGGCGACCCTTACATGCCGCCCGCTCCGCGCCAGTATAAAACCAAATCCAAAAACGCGCAGGAAGCACACGAAGCTATTCGCCCCACCGATGTCACCCGCTCGCCGGACGCCGTGGCCAGCTATCTGGATAACGACATGCTGCGCCTGTATGAACTCGTCTGGAAGCGCATGGTCGCAAGCCAGATGGAAAGCGCACTCTACGACCAGTTGATTGTCGATATGGCCGCCACCGACAAGCAGGCCGTATTGCGCACCAGCGGCTCCGTCGTGCGTTTCGACGGCTTCCTGAAACTCTATCAGGAAGGCAGCGACGACGATAAGGAAGGCGATGAAAGCGAAGCACGCCTGCCGGAACTAAAACATGATGAGAAGCTGGGCATAAACAAAATCACGCCGGAACAGCATTTCACCGAGCCGCCACCGCGCTACTCGGAAGCGAGCCTTGTTAAAAAGCTGGAAGAACTGGGCATCGGCCGCCCATCGACCTATGCCTCCATCATTTCAGTACTGCAGGACCGCGGCTATGTACGCCTTGATAAAAAACGATTCATCGCCGAATCGCTTGGCCGACTCGTCAACGCATTTCTGGTGAGCTTCTTCGAACGCTATGTGGAATACAGCTTTACCGCCGACCTTGAATCAAAGCTCGATGACGTTTCCGCAGGCGAGCGTGAATGGAAAGAAGTGCTGCACGAATTCTGGGGCGAGTTCATCAAAAAAATTGAAGAAAGCAAACAGCTCACCGTTACACAGGTACTAGAGGCGCTCGACCAGCTGCTCGCCATGTATGCCTTCGGCGCACCTAAAGACGGCAAAGACCCGCGCCAATGCCCGGATTGCAAAACAGGGAAAGTCGGTCTCAAGATTGGCCGCTTCGGCCCTTACATCGCCTGCTCCGCCTATCCGGATTGTAATTACAAAACACAGCTCGGCAGTGCCGCAGGTAACGGCGAAGATGCAGACGGCAACGAACTGCGCCTGCCAAAAACACTGGGTACAGACCCCGCGAGCGGCGAAAGCATCAGCTTGCGCAAAGGCCCATACGGCGCATATGTGCAACTAGGCGAAAGCAAAACACCCAAGCGCGCCAGCCTGTTCAAAACCATGAAGCTGGAAAATATCACGTTGGAAATCGCGCTGGCACTCCTGTCATTACCACGTGAACTCGGCGCGCATCCTGACACAGGCAAACCGATTATTGTCAATAACGGACGCTTCGGCCCTTACCTGATGCATGACGGCAAGTTCACCTCGCTTCCTGCCAGCGAAGACCCGCTGACCATCGGTATCAACCGCGCCGTTGACGTATTATCGCGCGCTCCAAGTAAGTCCGGCGGCAACGAGAAGTTGCGCGTACTCGGCAAACACCCCGATGACGACGCGGAAGTCGCCATCTATAAAGGCCGCTACGGGCCATACATCAAGCACGGCAAGGTCAATGCCCCCTTCCCCAAGAGCGCGTCGCTCGATGCACTCACGCTGGAAGAAGCGCTGCCCCTGCTTGCTGCACGCGGTGCTTCCGGTTCCAAGGGCGGCAAGAAATCTTTCGGCAAGTCCAAAAAAGCAGCACCCAAGGAAAAGCCGACCAAAGAAGCTAAAGCGCCTAAGGCAAAAAAAGCAGCCCCTGCCAAGGCAAAAGCTGTTGCTAAAGCAAAACCCGCTGCCAAAGCCAAACCAGCAACCAAATCAAAGGCTAAAAAAGCCGGTTAATCAGCCGCCTGCCTATTGGTTAATTTCTTAACTCTTCTTTGCTAAGATGGGGGTATGGCACATCATGGCAAACACATAATCATCGGCGTCAGCGGGGCAAGCCGCCACACCAAATCCGTGCGCGCCATGATGCAGAATATCAAAGACTCTGGCTGCCAGCCTGTTTTCCTTTCCAGTCAAGCGCAGCATTTACGCAGCGCCGTTAAAAAAGATATCGCACGCATTCACGCACTGGTGCTGATGGGCAATAATTTTGACATCGACCCCAAGGAATATATCCACCGCTACGAAAAAAATGACGCAAAAGCGTGCGTACATCCGATGACCAAAAGCGAATTTTCTACACCAACCAGCAAAGCACGCGCACGTTATGAAACACTGATGCTGGAACACGCGCTGGCCTGCGGCATGCCCGTACTTGGCATTTGCGGCGGCATGCAGCGCATCAATGTATATTGCGGTGGCACACTGCACCAGCATCTGCCGGACCTTGTCGGTTGCAACAAACATATGCAGTGCAAACAGGGCATCGCACCGCATGTCCCTGTCGTTCCCGTCATCATCAAAAACGGAACATTACTTGCAGACATGGCGCGCAACATCAAAATGCCGTTCTGCAAAGACAATGAACACGACATGCCCAAGGTCATCATGGAAAATAGCCTGCACCATCAGGCTATCGACCGCGTGGGCCATGGCCTGCGCATCTGCGCACTAACCGACAGCATCCGTATGCGCGATGGCACTAACGGTTACCTGCCGGAAGCCATCGAAGCAGATCCGGCTGGACCCTACGCTGATCAATTCCTGCTGGGTGTGCAGTGGCATCCGGAATTCGGCGCCAGTTCGCTGGGGAAAAAAATCATCGACCACATCACTGATGCCGCGCACAAAAACAGCAAGCCATGCGTTACACTAAGCCGTCGCAAACCATTGGTTACAAGACATACAACCCCATCTTGCCACTTGCCGCGCAACCAATAGTCTGTCACACTCGCCTCACCCATATCAGGCTGATCCGTGAGCAAAAAAAAACCAACGCCGCATTCAAACCGCAAAGAAAAAACGGGCAAACATAAAAAAGGCGCCCCGTCCTCCGCTCGCTCCACCTCTGGCCACCTTCCGGAAGTCGCAGTGCTGGCCATCACCAGCATCAGCGAAGACGGCGAACTGATAGGTGAACCCCTCAACTGGGATCCGCGCCGTAAGCCACCACACATCGTCGTCACTGAATCCGGCAGGCAGGCCGCCGCCATAGTGGGCGACCGCGTATTGTGCAAAATCCGTAAAGTGCGGCCGCAGCTTTACCACGCGCTGGCAATTCGCATACTGCCCGGCGAGCAACCGAAGTCCGTGCTTGGCGTGTTTGTTGCCACATCCGACGGCGGCATCATCGAACCTATCAGCCGCAGGCAAAAAGAAAGTTTTATGGTCGCAAGCGGCGACACGGGCGGCGCGCTGCACGGCGAACTGGTCACCGGCGTCACCATGCCCGGCATGCCTTCAATGAGCATGACATACGCCAAAATCAATGAACGCCTCGGCAGGCTGGATACGCCACGTGCCGCAAGCCTCATTGCTGCCGCTATGCACGAGCTGCCCGCTATTTTTTCTCCGGAAGCGCTTAACGAAGCGCAGGCAGCAGAACTGCCAGCGCTGTCTGCCGAACGTGAGGACCTGCGCGACATACCGCTGGTGACAATTGACGGCGAAGACGCGCGCGATTTCGACGATGCCGTATTCGCTGAAGCTGATGACGACGAAAAAAATCCCGGCGGCTGGCACATCGTTGTCGCTATTGCCGATGTCGCGCATTATGTGAAAGAAGAAAGTGCGCTGGATGCCGACGCGTTCGAGCGCGGCAACTCGGTTTATTTTCCCGACCGCGTCATTCCTATGCTGCCGGAACGTTTATCAAATGGCTTATGTTCGCTGGTGCCGCGTGAAGACCGCTTCTGCCTTGCCGTTCATTTATGGATGGATTTTGAAGGCAACATGCGCCGCTATAAATTCGTGCGCGGGCTGATGCGTTCGCAGGCACGCCTCACCTACACCGAGGTGCAGGCGGCTTTTGACGCGCATACGCATTCACGCACGCATTCACACCCGCCGGATATGGCCGACAAGCATCCGCTGCTGGAAAGCATTATCGTACCGCTTTTTGCTGCATATGGGGCGCTGTCCACTGAGCGCGACCGTCGCGGTGCGCTCGACCTGAACCTACCGGAATATAAAATTCTCTTCGACGCCTCGGGCAATGTTGCCAACATCGCCCCGCGCCCAAGGCAGGAAGCCCACCGGCTGATTGAAGCCTATATGATTGCCGCCAACGTCGCCGCTGCTGATTTTCTGCTCAAGCAGAAAAAACCCGCTATTTACCGCGTGCATGAACCACCGGCAGAAGAAAAACTCGAAGACCTCTACACCCTGCTGAAAATGTCCGGCTATTCATTACAGGCGGGGAGTGGTCTTCGTGCATCGCATTTCAACCGCGTACTTCGCGCTTCGGAAGGCCGGCCGGATGCCTACATGATTCACACCTCGGTGCTGCGCAGCCAGATGCAGGCCTATTACAGCCACGAAAACCTCGGGCATTTTGGCTTGTCACTGGAGAAATACTGCCACTTCACTTCACCCATACGCCGCTATTCCGACCTTGTGGTACACCGCTCCCTTGCCAGCGCCATTAGCAAGGACAACAAAGAACTGCACGACAAGCTGCATGTAAAAAAAATCAACGCACGACTGGCCGATGTCGCCCTGCATATTTCGGAAACGGAACGCCGCGCCATGATGGCCGAACGCGAAGCCAGCGACCGCTACAAGGTGGCCTATATGAGCCGCCACATCAGCGACAGCTTTACCGGTGTCATCAGCTCGCTCAATGAATACGGCCTGTTTGTTACTCTGAGCGATTCCGGCATTACCGGCTTTGTGCCTACACGCAACCTGCCGGGCGATTTTTATATCTTTGACAAGCGCCATGCCTGTTTCAAAGGACAGCGCAGTAAGCACACGTTTGCCATCGGTCAAACACTGATTATCACCGTGCAGACTGCCAATGCCATGACCGGAAGCCTGATTTTTGAGCCGCAATACGCGCCTTCACCCTCTGACAAAAGCCTGCGTCCGAACAAGCAACACTACGACAAAAACCGCCCACACCACCGCAACAAGCATAAAGAAAATAAGAACTCGCGTAAAAAACGCCGCCATTAGGCACCGGCCTCTAGAAGCTATTGCATTCCATATAGAATTGGTTCATATTCCCCACACCTGAAATTATTGGATACACCTGAATATGGCCAAAGCCAGAATCTACCAGCCCGATAAATCCGCCATGCAGTCCGGCAAGGGCAAATCCAAGGACTGGGTGCTGGAATTCGCCCCAGAAAAGCCATATTTTGTTGATAGTCTAATGGGTTGGACAGGAATGACCGATATGCCGCAGGAAATCCGCCTGCGTTTCCCTACCAAGGAAACAGCCATTGCCTATGCCCAGCGCCAGAAATTGCCGTTTGAAGTATTCCAGCCCCATAGCCGCAGCCATGTCCGCAAGGCTTACGCCGATAACTTCAAATACGGCAAAATATCGTAAATTATCCGCTGCCTAGCCCTGCGGGCGCGTGGCATGGCCGTTTCGCTTTATAACAAACTGAAATAGCTTTATAATTTTTGCCACTTCTGTCATAATTTAGTAATATACCTGTGCTAGATTGGTAGCGTGTAATCACGAGCTATTGGTTTATGGAGTTAAGCCTATGAAACGATTTACTGTTCCCTGCGACTTTAACGGCCAGAAATTCCCGTTCCACATTTATGTGGGCGAGCCTGACCCGAAACGCCACCCGCTGCAACACCAGTCATGGTGGTTATCCAGCGTCCGCGGCGGCAATATCCCGCAGGAAGTAATGGATAGTTTCGAGCGCCTGCACAAAATAGCGATTGAAAATAACGTGTCTTTTGAAGATTTGTGCGTTTATGCACTCGGCACGGCGGCAGCTGAAGGTGGCGTACAGATTCAGCAGTCATAACCATTAACGCGCCCTGAAAGGCGTAAGGCTATTGCATGGCAAGACCTCCCAGAAATTTTGGTGACAATAACCGTGATGGCATCGATGATGACTATGACCAAAAGCCAGGTAATAGCCAGGAAAGCGCGGAATACTCAAAAAGATATGACTACGGTAGCAGCAAGGAATATACGGTTTACAACCTTGATCGCTCCGAACAGATTCAAATTGCAAATATCAATGCACAGAATGAAGCCGCGGCTCAGGCAGCGCATAATGCCTCCGTCAGCGCTCAGCGTCAGGTTCACTTCTGGCCAAGCGTCGGCAAGTTCATTATCCCCGAAGAAAACACATGGGCGGCACATGCCGAGCTGGTAAAAGATGACCGCACCGGCCTGCATTTCAACCCGGGGAAATACCTGTTCTTTGATAAAATCATCGCTGAAAAATCAGGCATCCGTGGCCTTTACGATAAAAACCACCCCGACTACGCGCAGTACGAAGGCCTTCGCACCAACTTAGAGGTCATGCGCAACGACATCATTGGCATTTACCTGCGTGACGGATCGTTCGATCCGGGCGATGAAAGGCATGTGCCAAAAATAAAAGAAATCGCTTCCACGCTGGGTGAAGCACTGGCAAATGATACATCCTTTAATCGTATGTTTTCACAATCCCTAAGCAGGGATATTTCCAATATCGAAGGCGTCGGCGCCGCCGAGATGTATAAATACCTTCTTTCTAAACAACGCAACCGCGCACCTATGCAGCCGCTACGCGACAAGCTGAATGAAGTGCTGGGCCTGAAGCCGGATGCAATATGGGAATTACCGCCGCTGGATGACACGCCCTATAGCCCCGAGAATCTCTCTGCGCCACCGCCGCGCCAGAAAAATATGATGGCAGAAGCTGCGGCTGCCACGGCCGTAACACCCCAACTGCAGCCGGAAATCACAGACCCCGTGCAGGAAGTAGTCAATGCCTCTGATCAGGCCATGCAGCCCGTACCCAAAATGCCGGTGGAAGAACTGGAGCAGGTCACCAAGGAAGCCTCTGTCGAAGAAGCGCGCAAAATATTGCGTGCGCTGCGCAACATGGAATTTGGTGACCGCGACATAAGCGAATGGATTGATCAAGGCACGCCAAAAGTGCAGGCCAACAAGGTACAGACAATTAACAAGCTGGTGCAAATTTACGACTTGCAGATGCAACTTGCAGAAGCACGTAACCCTGAAGTGGCTAACGACATGTTCGTGCAAGATGGTAAATACGCTGCCGATGCCATACGCCTGTCGGTTGCTGAATATGCCCTGCGCAACCTGCCGAAAGACCACCCGCAGGCAGCCAAGCTGGAAGCCTACATCTTCTCGATGCCTGAACAGGCAAAGATGCGTCAGGATCAGCCGCTCGACCGCCTGCTGGATAACATGTCAACCGGTATGGAACGCGCCACCGGCAATCAGGTATATGACCGCAGCCCAAGCGACCGCCTGATTGCGATGAGTAACCGCATCCAGAAATCGGCACGCAAAATGCGCTCGGTGGAAACACTCGACCCGCCGGCGCGTATCGAGTCCATCGCACTGGCGCATGATATATTGCGCCGCCTGAAAGACATGGAAGAAAGCCGCAAGCCCATCCGTCAGGTAATCGAAAACAGCACCGCCAACGAAAAAGCAGCGATTGCGCAGAAGATCGACGAAATGGTCGATATGTACAAGAACCTTGTGTCCGAAGCAGCAACCATCAACCCAGAGCTGATGAAGGACGAGCGCATACAGGAAGGTGTCGAAGCTATTCAGGACTTCTCGCATGCCGTAAAACTGATGGCCGCCAAGGAAATGCCAAACAGCGTTGCTTCCGCGCAGCAAATTGGCGCCGATGCTACGCAGGACCCGCAGGAATGGGACAAGCTGCATGACCGCACCATCGAGCGCATTGCCCAAAGCATGGAGGGCGGCTTAGAGCAGGCAGCAGGCGCGATTGAGGCGCAGGAACAGCAGGATCAGGACAAAGCAGAAGAGCAGGCACAGGAAATGTCGGCTGAGCTTTTATCCAGCAATCAGGCCAAAAGGAAGAAACGTGCCAAGCGCTGGTCACGTTCCGGTGCGGGTGGCAAACGCGCCGACAAGGTCAGCAGTGATCTGTCTGCGGATGACCGCAGCACGGGTCAGGGGAAATATTCGGAAGAACGCCTTGGCAGCGAACAATCTTCAAGCCGTAGCAATACGATGTCCACTGCCTCTGCAGGCAAATCCAATGATCGCGGTAACGCTACCGACAAGCTAGCACTCAATGCAAAACTTGCAGATGACGTGCGCAGCAACGACCGCGAACCGCGTACCGAAGCGCAGGCAAACCGACGCGGGGAAAATAATTCTGCCAATGTGAGCGGCTCAAATACAAACAGGGAATCAAGGAGCAACAGACAATCCGGCGCGCGCTCCGGCAGGAACAACCGCGTCAATGGCACAGTGGAACAACTTAACGGCCAGAGCAACAGGACAGACCCCAACCAGCGCCAGGATCGCAACGATCCGCAGCGCCAAGGCACGGGCAGCAACAGTATGGGTAATAACGCTACGGGCAATCCGGCCGGTGGTTCTGGTGGCGGCAGCCGCAGCGCTCCCACTATTCCTAACATGCCTGCAGGACTCAATGCACAGGCGCTTGCTGCTATCAAGCAGGAAGGTAATATGTTGATGGACATCAACCGTCAGGCACGAAACATTCCGACGCCTGATCCAAACGCGCCGACTGTAAACGAAACCAACACCGACCGCACGAACAACCGCCCGCGCGGTAATGACCGCGGCGTTTAATTTTCCTCTAATAGCTTATCCTTAAATCAGGCGTCGACCTTGTGGTACAGTTCCGTGTCGAACGTGCCTTCCGACTTGTCCACCAGAACGGTAATGAGCGAATCGCCGGTAATGTTGACGGTGGTGCGCATCATGTCGAGGATTCTGTCAACGCCAGCAATGAGTGCAATACCTTCTAGCGGCAGACCGACGGAAGTAAACACCATGCCCATCATGAACAATGAGCCACTGGGGATGCCAGCAGCGCCAATCGAGCCAAGCGTTGCGGTCAGGATAAGGATGAAATAATGATGGCTGTCGAGCGGGATATTATACGCCTGCGAGAAGAACAGCGCGCAGATACCCAGATAAATTGCCGTGCCGTCCATGTTGATGGATGCGCCCAGCGGCAGCACGAAAGCGGTGCTGCTCTTGGATACGCCGATACGCTCATTCACCACGCGCATGGCCGTTGAAAGCGTTGCCTTGCTGCTGCTGGTGGAAAACGCCATCAGCTGTGGCTCAAACATCTTTTTGTAGAACGGCATGGGTGACATGCGGCCAAACACTATAATCATAAGCCCGAACAGCAAATACTGCGTCAGCAACGCGCCAATCACCGTAAATACCAGCACCACCAACGCTTTCAGGATAGGCATGCCCTGCGTGCCAACCATCCATGACGTCAGCGCAAATACACCATAAGGAGAAAAACGGATAACGGTTTCGATAAGGCTGAAAACCAGCGTTGCGGCAGACTTAATCAGGTCAATCAGGTTTTGCACCTTGTGGCCAAGATGGTTTAGCGTAATACCCACAAAAATGGCGAACACCACCACCTGCAAAATATGATCATCCGCCATCGCCTTGATAACGTTTGGTGGAATAATCCCCACCAGAATCTCGATAACACTAACTTCCTTGGCCGCAGTTACAGGCGCTACTGCCGTACCTGAAAGCGAGGAAAGCGCACTTAAATCAACACCAAGACCCGGCTGGAAGATCGTCCCAAAACCAAGGCCGATACACACAGCAAAAGCGCCCGTCAGCAGGAAAGCGCATACCGATTTCATGCCGATGCGCTTGAACGAATTAGCATCCGTCATGCTGACAATGCCGTTGACCAGCGAGAAGAAAATGAGCGGCACGATAACCATTTTAATCAGGTTGATGAACACGGTGCCGATGGGTTTGATGTACGTTGTAAGAAATGTTTTTCCGTCCATTCCCAGCGGGCCGTCGGCCGTCATTGGCGCAATGGCAAAACCAAAAACAATCCCCAGCACAAGGCCGAGCAATACGCGGAACCATAATTTCTGTAACAGTGACTTCATTGTTGTTGCCATTGGACTCTCTGAAAGAAAAGTGAACGGATAATTCTGAAGGGATGCGGAAAAAGCGGGTGATTACTTCAGCAGGCCTTTTTCCTTGTAATATTTGATTGCGCCCGCATGAAACGGTGCAACGCCGTTATGCTGCACCATGTTTTTTGCTTCGAGCGTAGCAAATACGGGGTGCAGGGTTTTGAAGTTATCAAGATTGTCAAAGACGGCTTTTACAATCTGGTAGGCTTCGTCTTCAGCAAGCTCAGTGGACGCCACAAGTACGGCCTTCACGCCGAATGTCTTGATGTCCTTAGTGTTACCTACATACATGCCGCCCGGAATGAGCGCCTGCGAGTAATAAGGATGTTCGGATATTAAGCTATCAATGACAAGGCCGGTAACATCAATCAGCTTGGTGGCGCACGATGAAGTGATTTGTTGAACTGCACCGTTAGGATGGCCGCCTGCATAAACCATGGCGTCAATCTTGCCGCTGCACAGAGAGCCAGCCTGCTCGGCAGACTTGAGGTCCACGCTGGTGAAACTTTTATTGGTCCAGCCCTTGCGCGCCATCAGATCTTCCATGGTTGCACGCATACCCGAACCAGGCGCACCGATATAAACGCGTCTGCCTTTGAGATCGTCAAAACTATTGATTTTAGAATCCTTGCGGGCAATGACTGTGAATGGCTCGGCATGCAGCGAGAAAAGCACGCGCAGCTCTTTGTCGGCGCCCACATCGGTAAACAGGTCCGTGCCACTATATGCCTGATGCAGCAGGTCAGACTGGATGACGCCCATCTCGAGATCGTGCTTGCGCAGCATTTCCAGATTGTTGATGGAGCCACCGGTCGATTCCACCATGCAGCGTATTCCGTGTTCCTTGCGACCACGGTTCACCAGACGGCAAATAGCGCCGCCTGCGGGGTAATACACGCCGGTAACTCCGGCAGTGCCGATGGTGACAATTTCTTCAGCCGCCGCCGCCGCGCGTATTTCCAGAACCGTACCGTCCCATGACATCGCAGCCAGCGCTACAAGCGCCGTGACGTTCCTGACCAGTCTGTTAGTGAAAATACCCATGTGCAACGTCCCCATATTGTTTAGATAGTCTGTTGTTTAGTACATTTTTGAGCGGGTAATGTAGCAAATGCCATTGGCGAGTACAACAATGGATTGCACCCTTGAAGGATAGTTGACTGCTATAATAAGGATTTGTTATTTATTGGATTTTTCTTTGTAGCGGCGCTTATCCACATACATAGACATATCAGCCGCAGCCAGCGCTAGTTCGGCATCGTCCCCCCTGCGTATAGAGTAGTAACCGTAAGCAGCAGTCACATGCAGGGGTTTACCATTAAAAATAAAGGGGGTGTTCACAAGCTTTTCAGCAATTTCACCACCGCGCATCTTGGCGGCGTCTTCGTTGGCATAATACATGATCACGGCAAATTCATCACCGCCGATACGCGCCATGAAATCAGATTCGCGCATGGTAGTAGAAAGTATCTGCGAAATATGTCGGATAGCGATGTCGCCTGCGGCATGGCCATGCTGATCATTGATGGACTTGAAATCGTTGATATCAAAATACAAAATCGTGGATGGATGCCCATAGCGCTCGTGCATGGTAATCGCCCAGCCAAGCCGGCGCATGAAAGCGCGGCGGTTTGGTACAGGCGCGATGCAGTCCACATCGACCAGCTGTTCAATCTCGGCAAGGCTTTCCTTGGTGCGCGACAATTCGCGGCTGACATCGTCGAGTTTTTCCATGAGGGCAGAAACGGCAAGGCTTACTGACGGGGTCATCTCTTCTTCGGGTATGCCCAGCATACTCATGCGCTCGGAGGCAGCACGGCGGCTAACATTCGAGTTAGCAGCATTACCTGACTTTACAATCATCTCAACAGCGTCTGTCTTCATATTACTTTCCAGCGCGGCAGGGTTTACCCCCATAAACGGCTGAATCCCCATGTTTTAGCTGCACATGTATAGCATTAAATCCGCTAACTTAAAAGCAATATCCGCAGTGCAGCAAATCAGAATACCCCCTAAAACAGCCAAAATTATCAGACTGATAGGCCTGCACCCATATAAAATCCGCTTCGTATAAGCTAAATTTCTTTGACTTTCTAGGCGGTTGATGTAGGTTTCGCGTTTTATTTGCGATAGGCATGTACCCGATGGGCATTAAGAAAACCACCACCAAATCCGCTGCGGCCAAGGCTAAAAAAGCCGCCCCCGTAGCCATTATTATGGGCAGCACCTCCGACTGGGAGACCATGCAACATGCGGCCCAGACGCTCGACGGCCTGAAAGTGCCATACAGCAAGCAAGTCGTATCTGCCCACCGCACACCTGAGCGGCTTTATGGCTTTGCAAAAAACGCCCAGAAAAACGGTATTCAGGTGATTATCGCCGGAGCGGGTGGCGCTGCGCATTTACCGGGCATGACCGCTTCCATGACCACCCTGCCCGTGCTTGGCGTACCTGTTTCCAGCAAGTCCTTAAACGGACTGGACAGCCTGCTTTCCATCGCCCAGATGCCTGGCGGCATTCCGGTTGGCACGCTGGCCATCGGTAAGGCAGGAGCTATCAATGCCGGACTTATGGCCGCTTCGATCCTTGCGCTGCATGACTCTGCACTAGCCAAGCGCCTTGCTGACTGGCGTAGCCGCCAGACCAAGAGCGTACCCGTAAACCCTGTCCCCAAGCCATGAACAGCAAGCCTGCCAAGCCCAAAAAGCTGGAGGATGACTCGAAGTCACCGCCACCCCTGCGGCCCGGATCTACCATCGGTATCCTCGGCGGCGGTCAACTTGGCCGCATGACTGCCATGGCTGCAGCCGACATGGGCTACCATGTGCATGTGTTCTGTCCGGAGGAAGACGCACCCGCTATCGAAGTCGCTAAATCTGTAACCAACGCTTCGTACCGCAATGAAAACGCCATGGCACGCTTTGCCAGCGGCGTCGATGTGGTTACCTATGAATTCGAGAATATTCCACTTGGTCCGGTGGAAGAACTGGCAAAGCTGGTGCCGGTGCGCCCCAGCCCGCATGTGTTGAAAATCTCGCAGCACCGTGTGCTGGAAAAAGAAGCGCTCAATGCCATGGGCGTCGCTACCACCCCTTTCCGCCCCGTCAATTCCGCGCAGGAACTGGTGGCCGCCACTAATGCGCTGGGTTTGCCATCCGTACTTAAAACCGCGCAGATGGGCTATGACGGCAAGGGCCAAATAATGATTGATGCCACGCGCCATGTGCCTTCCGTGTGGCCGGAACTGAAATGCGACGAAGCCATACTCGAGGGATTTGTGCGTTTCCGCATGGAAATATCGGTTATCGTTGCCCGCGATATTTTGGGAAATGTCGAATGCTACTGCCCTGTGCAAAATAAGCATGAGCATCATATTCTTGCTGAAACCATCGCCCCCGCCCCCATTCCGGAAGCACTGGCTGCCAAGGCAGAAGACATCGCGCGGCGCATTGCGATTGGCCTTGATTTAATAGGGTTGATGGCAGTGGAAATGTTTGTCACGCGTGATGATGACATATTGGTCAATGAACTCGCACCGCGCCCGCACAATTCCGGCCACTGGACCATGGACGCCTGCATCACCAGCCAGTTCCAGCAGGTAGTGCGTGCCGTCTGCGGCTTGCCGCTTGGCTCACCGGAACATCTGCGCAAAGCACGCATGATAAACCTGATTGGTGATGACGTATTGAACTGGGAACGCCACACCACCGCCCCCAACGCCAAAATTCATTTATACGGTAAAAAAGAAGTCCGCCCCGGCCGCAAAATGGGGCATGTCACCTTCCTTCAGGAAAACAACGAATAACGCGTCAGCGCTGCTGGCACGTATTGCAGGATTGTTCAGCAGCATTGGCCTGTGACTCGCGCAAGCGTTCCACATTTTTGCCTTCCTGTAGCTCAGGCGTTGGCTGTTGCTGCTGCGGGAATACGCCGCGCGCATGGCCCAATTCAAATTCATTCAGGTATTTCTCGTAGCCCTTGACCTGATTGGTGCGGCGGGTGCTTTCCGTACTGGTAAATGCACCACCCACGCCCCCAAGAAAAGCGCCTGTCAATGCAATGGCAGGTAACAACGGCAAGGCAAAAAGTCCGATACCTGCGCCTATCGCTGCACCTATCAACGCACCCATGGTAACATTGCGCAGTGTGTGCGGCTCTTGTTTGGGCGACATTTGCTGAAATTCATACCACGACATCGGCTCGGCGCTGGTCTTTTTGGAAAGATATTCGGCCTTGCTCTGAAGGTCAGTCAGCAGCTGGTGATTCTTGGTGCTGCGATTGACATCGTCAATCATCATGAAATTGATTAAATCGAAATCACTCATAAGGTTCTCCGCGTTACAGAATTAGGCCTTTACAGCAGGCTATGGGGTTTACTATAAGCCGTAATAGACTATTTCTTAAGTTACAATTTGGTGAAGCCCGCCCAACATGACTAATATATTGAAAAAATTAGAGGAATCCATGAATAAGCCACGCGTTGAATCTGATAGCTTTGGTAATATCGACGTACCCGCCGACCGTTACTGGGGCGCACAGACCCAGCGCTCGCTGCAGAACTTCAAGATTGGCGGCGAAACCATGCCCAAGGCGCTAATAACAGCATTTGGCATCCTCAAGCTGGCCGCTGCACGCGTCAACATGCAGCTGGGTGTAATGGATAAAGCCATCGGTGACAAGATTATCGCCGCCTCTTCCGAAGTCATAGACGGCAAGATGGACGGCCATTTCCCGCTGGTTGTTTGGCAGACCGGATCCGGCACGCAGACTAACATGAACGTCAACGAAGTGATTTCTAACCGTGCCATCGAACTTTCCGGTGGCGAAATGGGCAGCAAAAAACCTGTTCACCCGAATGACCATGTGAATATGGGCCAGTCGTCCAACGACAGCTTCCCCACCGCCATGCATATCGCCGCCGCCGAGGAAATCCACAACAGCCTTGTCCCTGCACTCAAGCAGTTACACAACGCATTGGCTGCTAAATCCAAAGAATTTAAGGACATCATCAAAATCGGCCGCACCCATATGATGGATGCCACGCCGCTGACACTCGGGCAGGAATTCTCCGGCTATGCCAAACAGGTGGAAAACAGCATCCGCCGTGCAGAAGCCGTGCTGCCAGCACTTTATGAATTGGCGCAAGGCGGCACTGCGGTAGGCACCGGCTTAAATGCCAAGAAAGGTTTTGCCGAAGCCTTTGCCAAGGAAGTAGCCAGCATCACCAAGCTGCCGTTCGTCACTGCCCCCAATAAATTCGAGGCACTCGCCACCCACGACGCGCTCGTGGAAGCATCAGGCTCGCTCAACACCATTGCCGTATCGCTGATGAAAGTAGCCAACGACATACGCCTGCTCGGATCCGGCCCGCGCTGCGGCCTTGGTGAACTTTCATTGCCAGAAAACGAGCCGGGCAGCTCCATCATGCCGGGTAAAGTAAACCCCACCCAGTCCGAAGCGCTGACCATGGTCTGCGCGCAGGTGATGGGCAACCATGTAGCCGTCACTATCGGCGGCTCAAACGGCCATTTCGAGCTTAATGTGTTCAAGCCGGTGATTATCTATAACGTGCTGCAGTCCATCCGCCTGCTGGCAGACGCCGCCGTCAGCTTTACCGACAATTGCGTGGTCGGCATCGAAGCCAACAAGGAGCGCATCAACAAGCTGATGAACGAATCGCTCATGCTGGTCACCGCCCTTAACCCCCATATCGGCTATGACAATGCTGCCAAAATCGCCAAGAAAGCGCATAAGGAGCATACCTCCCTTAAAGCCGCCGGCATTGCCCTTGGCCTGCTCACCGCCGAGCAGTTCGACGAATGGGTGCGCCCCGAGACGATGGTAGGCCCGAAGGGGTAGACTTCAACAATCTGGTATTGCTGGATATTCCCAAAATGGGGCGTAGCATGCAAATCCGGAATGCCCCTATCCCATTAAAATGGATTGACAAAGCTTACTTTATTAACTAATAATTAACCAATAACTTCGCCTAATGGGATTATGAATTATGGTAGATGAACCGCCTAATGACTCGCCAGCAAAAAGGGCGCCGATGGATTATAAGCAGGAAGAATTCAGCCTGCGCCGTGGCACACCTGTTTTACCAAGGTTACCCGGAGAAGGTGATTCTGATTATACCCACAGAGTGGAAGCCATATATTATGCCCGTATAAAAAACTTTAGGAGCAACAGGGCATCGTTTACTGACGAACAATATGCGCTTGAAGACAAAATCTTAGATGCAATGCATGATGCTTTGGACTTAATTGCACTCCGGAGAAATCCGGACGGTCGCGCTAGCGGTTAACACAATAATTGCTGATTAGGTTAGTTAATGGCGTTGGTGGGAGGCGTTACCTCTTCCAGCGCTTTTTTCATGGCTTCGTTTTCAGCAAAGCTCTTGGGGCGTGAATCCACAGGGCGCGTAGTATCAAATTTAGGTGTAGCTTTGCCCGCGACCATACGCTCTTGCCAACTAAGCTGACTTTCCGAAGCAGAGCTTTTAGAAGCAAGATCTTCTGTGCGCTCGGCATGTGTTTTGATAAAATCCACCGGCGCGGACTGGTCGGTTTTGATGCGGCGCTGTGCTTCCGCTTCACGTTGCGGGTCAGCAAGTTTTTGTTTGGTTACGGCGCGCCAAACTTCACCCGCACCCGCCTTGAACTCACCCCAGTTAAAGCTGGTTGCGCCATTAATCAGGCGCTCAATTGCCGTGTCCGTTTTGCCATCGTCCCACAAATTGGCAAACTCTGCCTTGGCATACATGTACGGGGTGTAAGCAACCGCCGCATTAATAAAGTCAGGCGCAACTTCTCTTAACTGATCTATACCCAGTTTTTGTTTTACATAAGTGCCGCCATACGGGCTGGTAGCAGAATCAATTCGTTCCGCAATACCTTCACGCTTAATAACATAGTCAACAACTTGTTTATTGACTCCTCCGATTGCATCGAATGTTTTATCTACCAGTTTTTTTCCATGTGAATATGGAGCAAATTCTTCTGGGATTGGATTAGGGAAATTAGGGGTTGTGCGATGCCATCCACCATCGTGATAGTCAGAATAATAAACATTTTCTGAGATCATACTATTTGTGTGGTGTACACGAACAGAATTCTTGCGAGTGCCATCATCATGGCCAAGAATACCTTTTTCCGGATGTACAAATGCAGCTTTATGTTTAGATTGCGCAGTACGCGTAATCCAGAAGAACGGCACGGCAGGCGCCATGTAAATGCCCGCCTTGATAATGCTCCGCGCTGTCCATTTGCCAAGGTCACCGATTTTCTCGAGTATGCCTTTTTTGCCATGGTCTGCATCCGGCGCACCATATAATGCGGAGGGCTTTCCCGCTATTTTATCTGCAACATGGTTGTATGCTTCACGGTACATCAGCGTACCCATGTTATACACCATGAAACGGCTCTGCAGGTCGATAGCGCCTTCTACGCCATACGAGCCTTTGATTTTATTTTCATCATCCATTTTAAACGCGCCGCCATTGAGGCTGCGATCAAAATCATATTTGAACCCGGGGCTGAAATGGTTGATGACCGAGCGTTGCGCCTTCATGAAATATACGTAAGGAATGGCTACTGCCCAGTCCTCGCCACCATTGTAAGACAAATAGCGCCATGCGGTCTTGGCAATATTTTTGACGGTAGCAGTAATGCTGAATTTGCCCTTTTCGTCATGCCAGGCTTTTTGTTTGATGTTGGGGTCAAGATTATTGGCGATGTCGCGCCCCATCGCGTCACCAATACTTGCGCAGAAAAAGTCAAAGGTAACATTGACCACTTCGTTACCAAGGCTGCGCCCGCCTTCCCATTTCGTGGGGCGGAAGCTTACAGCATCAATACCTGCCTGTTCACCTGCAACAGCGCCGACCATCCAGCGGATAGGCCCGCCGACAACACTATCAATTCCCTTTGCAATGTACTGAAGAGGGTTTTCTTGTTCAGTAAGGCTTTTGGATGAATCATAGCCTTTCATCCATTGTCTGGCGAGCAAACCGCCCGCAGCAAAAAACGCTGCGCCCATCACCCCGCGTGAAAATGTGCGTATGGCAAGGCGCCCTTGCGGCGTGGCGTTCCACGGCGTGTTTTTGCTTTCTTCCCATGCTTTACTGGAAAGATCCGGCGCTTTGGCCGGTTCGTCTTGCGGTTCTGATTTCAGGTATCCGGGAGGAAGGTTGGTGGTCTTGCCGGCATAAGCGCCTAAAGACGGTGCGTTGGCAGTGGGCAAAGCAGCAGCGATCACCGATTGCGCAGTAGCGTGCGCAGAATCTGCGTGGAGTCCGTCTTTTTTCTGGGTATCAGATAAAGGCTTGTCCATTGATTTTGAACCCTGGCCGCCGCCTCCCTTCCCCGCTGGTTTGTTTCTATTTCATTATCCGACATATACCACGATTAAACAAAATCTTTTTATGAATGTTTTGTTACATAAACCCCTATAAAATCATTGGTTATCAAACATATCTCTGCCGCAACGCAACATGCGAAGCAGTGGCAGAACCTGTCGCGGAAATAACCCTAAAATACAGGTTTTTATTGATATTTAGCCATGATTGCCCTATGAATAGCGGGAAAGTCGATTATGGCCTGCTATTAGTGGTAGGTCGCCCTTCACAAAAACCCATATGTAAGGATAATTCCTATGAAAATGCGCATTGTTCTGTCCCTAGCCACCGCATTGGCATTACCTGCTCTAGCCCATGCCGCCGAAGCTCCCGCACCAGCAACGCCGGCACCTGCAGCCGAGGCTGTGGGAGCAGCAGCAGGAGCTGGCGCCGCACCCGCCACTTCCGCCAATGCTGCCAAAAAGGTAGAGTTGATGGATGGTTCATGGGCTTTGGTAGAAGGTGAAAATGTCAAGCTAAGCAGCGACGGTGGAAAAACATGGACGCCCGCCCCCGACACCACACTGGAGGCCAAGGACGGCTCCAAACTCGCCACCAAGGACGGGAAAATAGCAAAATAATATTATTTTACAATTGCCTATGAGCGCACAAGGGGCGGCTTTGGCTGCCCCTTTGCTTTTTGGGTCGTTTCACGCGGTAAAACTGGCAAAAAATGGTTGCAGCCCTGATGTTTTCATAGTATCAAGCCCAT
The DNA here is from genome assembly GCA_020049775.1 of Alphaproteobacteria bacterium. Taxonomy (GTDB): domain Bacteria; phylum Pseudomonadota; class Alphaproteobacteria; order Rickettsiales; family SXRF01; genus JAGVKI01. Next base: position 71,296 of record JAGVLO010000010.1, read on the forward strand.
CCCTTTCCATGGTGGCCACCATCATGGCGAAAAGGGAAATTCACAGGTTGCATGGGGCCTCATATGCGATGCATATAAGCCCTCCGGTGTTCCCAAAGGGAATCACAACATGCCGCCGAGGTTTAACCGGAAAAGAAGGAAAACACTATGTCCGTACCCGCTTTTAACATGCGCGAGCTCATCGAAGCTGGCGTTCATTTTGGCCATAAAACAAAACGCTGGAATCCCCGCATGGCGCCGTACATCTACGGCGTGCGCAACGATATCCACATCATCGATCTTGGCAAAACCGTGCCGATGCTGCATCAGGCCCTCGCTGCCGTGCGCAATACCATTGCCAATAACGGCCGCATCCTGTTCGTAGGTACGAAGCGTCAGGCGACTGAACCTGTAGCTGAAGCAGCAAAGCGCTGCGGCCAGTACTACATCAACCAGCGCTGGCTGGGCGGCTTGCTCACCAACTGGAGTACCATACAAGTATCCATCCGCACCCTGCGCAAGCTGGAAGAACAGTTGTCACAGGTCGGTGGCGGCTTCACCAAAAAAGAAATGCTGTCGCTTTCCCGCCAGCGTGACAAGCTCGAAGCATCGCTTGGTGGTATCAAGGACATGGGCGGCCTGCCGGACATGCTCTTCATCATCGACACCAACAAGGAAGACCTCGCTGTTAAAGAAGCGCAAAAGCTGGGCATCCCCATCATCGCCATCATTGACAGCAATTGCTCGGTGGACGGCATAACCTATCCGATACCGGGTAACGACGATTCCACCCGCGCTATCCGCCTGTATTGCCGCCTGCTGTCCGACGCGGTACTCTCGGGCATTCAGCAGAGCATGACCTCTACCGGCGCTGACCTCGGCGCACGCGAAGACCTGACCGAAGTGCTGCCGATGGACGCTGCAAACGAACAGGGCGCAGCCGCTCCTGCCGAAAGCGAAGAATCGGATAAGAAAAAAGGCGTGCGTGTCCGTAAAGGCGCTCCTGCCCCGAAAAAAGCACCGACGGTCACCGTAAAAAAGACCCCGGGCAAAAAATAAGGTGAGTAGTGAATCGTGAATGGTGGGTGGTGATAACTCACTATCCACCATCCACCCGCCACCATCCATTTTTTAATAAGGAATGCATCATGACCCAAGTAACTGCAGAACAAATTAAACAAATCCGTGAAACCACCGGCGCAGGCATGCTCGATTGCCGCAAAGCACTAACTGAAAATGCAGGTGATATGGATGCTGCTATTGACTGGCTGCGCAAGAAGGGCCTTTCGGCTGCTGCCAAGAAATCTGGCCGCGTAGCCGCAGAAGGCGTAGTGGCCGTTTCCACCTCCGGTACCAAAGGTGCCGTGATTGAACTCAACTCCGAAACCGACTTTGTTTCGCGCAATGAACAATTCCAGCAGCTTGCCAAAGCCATTGTTGAACTCTCGCTTAAGAACAGCAGCAGTGATGTTGAAAAGCTAAAAGCCACCGCCTACGGCAATGGCCGCTCCGTCGCCGACGAAGTGGTACAGGCCATCAGCGTCATTGGTGAAAATATGTCGCTGCGCCGCTGCGCTACGCTTTCGGTAAGCAAGGGCGTAGTTGCAAGCTACATCCACAATGCCGTAGCCCCGGGCATGGGTAAAATCGCTATCCTCATCGGCCTGGAATCCGAAGCCGATGCAGGCAAGCTCGAAACACTCGGTAAGCAGCTGGCAATGCATATCGCCGCTGCACGCCCTGAAGCGCTTTCAACTGCCGATGTTGATAGCGCCAAGCTCGACCGCGAACGTGGCGTGTACCGTGAACAGGCACAGGCATCCGGCAAACCGGCTGACGTGATTGAAAAGATGGTCGAAGGCCGTGTGCGCAAATACTACGAAGAAGTAGTACTCCTCGAACAGCTCTATGTCATCGACGGCAAGACCAAGGTATCGCAGGTAGTGGAAGCTGCCGCAAAGGAAATGGGCAAGCCCGTGAAAGTCACCGGCTTCGTCAGCTACCGTCTTGGTGAAGGCATCGAAAAGGCGCAAAGCGATTTTGCCGCTGAAGTAGCCGCTGCCGCAGGCACCGCCGCTTAAGCAACTACTTTGCTATCTGGAAATGCCCGACTGGTTAACGCTTGCCGGGCATTTTTATGGCCTTGCTGCGACCTGAAGATAGGTGACTTTGTGTGCATTCGTAAGTAGCACAAGACTGTGTGTTGCCAATATCACCATCGGTGGCATGCTCCAGAATAGATCGCGATATTCACCGTCGTTGCATAACAAAACATAAGCCGCCATATTCGGCAAAAACATCCATAGCGCCCCGAGCAGAAACGCCGGTTTTTCTTCCCATCGGTAAAACAGCAGCAGCAACGTTCCTAGAAACGCAATAAATGTATGGAAGCTGTAGCCGTACATATAGTTCATATGCACCGTGAATTTTTGAACAAAATTACTGTATCTGTGCATCGCTTCGAGATGGATATTGTAATGCAGGTAAACCATGCCATGCACAATTGCATACAGCAGTAGCTGCATGATGCATAGTTTGATATAAAAGCGCCTTGGTAAGCGGGGATAAAACCAGACGATAAAGAAAAATATTACAAATATACTGGTTTCCTTATTCAGCGTCGCGACAGCCAAACACCCCATGTAAAACCACCATTGCCGCCTCAGCAACAGGTACATCGTGGCGCAGGAAAAGAACAGTTCCGCAAAGTCATAGGTGTAGGCAAAGCGCGATAGCGGAACGGGTAGCAGCCACAAAAACACCAGTGGCGCAAGCAGCGCACAGGCATGTATCGCCGGAAAAAGCTCTTTCGTCAGCAAATACAGCATGGCTGTAAATGCTAGCAGTGAAAGCCACACTAAAAACATCTGGATCGATGTATCAAAAATTCTTGCATCCGAAAGAGGTTCAGGAATTGCGGGTAAACGGCTCAACCTGAGCAATCGCTTGCCCACTTCGCTGTCACGCGCCGATATCAGGTAGGGCGATGCAGCCTGTACCAGCGTATCAGGCATAAGCGAGCGCACGACACTGGTAACCGTTGGCATCAGCACACGGTAAGCCACCGGCGGACGCACCTCTCTGCCTACAGGCGTATTGTTGATTCCATAGGCAGAACCAGGGATAAACACGCTCATGACATACAGCGTGCTTATAAGATACAAGGCAATGAAAAAGATTAAAACCGAGCGCTGGACCATAATACCCCGTAAAACACACAAATCACGCTAGGATATTAGCAGCCCGTGGTCAAGCCATCATAAAATAAGGAGTATTGCCGCTTCCCATAACTCCTGCTACAACAGCGCGGCATATAGTAATCCGAGACACTGGCAGGCTATGAAAAACATCATTGAGTCCCTCAAGCATTTACCCGGATATGTCATCAAGGGGCTTATTGGCTTGCTGCTGCTCATCATGCTGGTCTATTACCCGCTAGGCATGGTGTGGGTGCATACCATCAACGACAAAGAGCAATTCACCGCCGACGAATTCAACGTAGAAGGCGGTAGTCACTCTGTTGCCATGGCCATTGCCCTGATTGACCGCGAAACCAACAAAAACCACTGGGTATCCAGCGACCCGTTTTTCTATCCCGGCTCTATGCTGGTGCGCATGCCTGCGTTCCAGCGCGGCATCATTTCCACCGTAGCACGTTTTGCCATCGAAATGTCCGACCAGATAGGCCGCACACGAGGCTCCAGCCAGACTGATCCTGATTTGCAGAAAGCCGTCGGCTTGCTTAACTACTCCCCCTATGTCTGGCTGTTTGACCTGTCAACTTCCATGCTGCCCACCGCCTCCTCGGAAACGCAATACCGCGCAGGCATGGAGTCTCTCAAAAGCTATAATACGCGCCTTTCCAAGGGTAATGCCGTGTTCGACCGCCGTGCCGACAACCTGATCGAGACCCTAAACCGCATGGCCAATGACCTTGGTTCTTCCTCGGCCACCCTTGCTGATCGCATCGAAAATGGCTCCGGCTTTAACTTTAATACTGACGCCGACCTCTACTATCACACCAAAGGCAGGCTCTATGCCGACTACCTGCTGCTGCGCGAAATACAAAAAGACTTCTCTGGTATTATCAAGGAAAAACAATTGGAAGCCGTATGGAATCAAATGCTGGAAAGCCTGAAAGCAGGCATGGTTCTTGATAATTTCTTTGTACTCAACGCCGCGCCGGATAGCGTTGTCCTGCCCAACCACCTAGCCGCGCAGGGCTTCTTCCTTATGCGGGCGCGCACCCAGCTTTATGAAATCACAAATATTTTGCTGAAATGATTTTTTTATTCTACATGTGAGACTTATGAACAAACCGCTCAAAAAACCCACAACTGTGAAATCCATGCCAAAAGCGCAATCCAAACCGCAATACCGCCGCGTACTCCTTAAAATATCCGGCGAAGCCCTTATGGGTGACCAGCAATACGGTCAGGACCTGAAAACCATCGAGCGTATCTGCCGCGATATCAAAAGCGCCGTGGATCTTGGCGTTGAAGTGTGCCTCGTAGTTGGTGGCGGCAATATTTTCCGCGGCATCGAAGGCGCCAACTCAGGCATGGAGCGTGCCAGCGCCGACTATATGGGAATGCTCGCAACCATTCTCAATGCGCTTGCTATCCAGAATATGCTAGAACGCCTCAACATGGATACGCGCGTGCTTTCAGCCATCAGTATGATGCAGATTTGCGAACCCTATATCCGCCGCCGCGCCGTACGCCACATGGAGCGCGGGCGCATCGTGATTTTTGCAGCCGGCACCGGCAACCCTTTTTTCACCACCGACACAGCTGCTGCTCTGCGTGCCAACGAAATGGGCTGCGACCTGCTGATGAAAGGCACACAGGTGGACGGCGTCTATTCCGCCGACCCCAAGCGCGACAAGAAAGCCAAACATTTCGACACCCTCACTTATCATGACGTGCTGGTGCGTGACCTGAAAGTGATGGACGCATCGGCCATAGCACTGGCAAGAGAGAACCGCATACCGATTATGGTGTTTTCCATCCACAACAAGGATTGCATCGCGCAGGCCGTGTGCGGCAAAGGCAAATTCACCCTGATTACTGATAAAACCAAGAGGTAAGCATGACTGCAGATATAAATGAACTGCGCCGCCGCATGGATGGCGCTCTTAAGTCTCTCCATCAGGAATTCGGTGGCCTGCGCACAGGCCGAGCCAATGCCAGCCTGCTCGAACATATTCAGGTCGATGCCTACGGCAGCATGGTGCCGCTAAATCAGGTTAGCAATATCAGCGTGCCTGAGCCGCGCCTGCTTGCCGTGCAGGTATGGGATAAAGCTGTAGTGAAGTCCGTTGAAAAAGCCATTAATGTAGCAGGACTTGGTGTCAACGCCGTTGCCGACGGACAACTGGTGCGCGTGCCGATTCCCGAATTGTCACAAGAGCGCCGCGTTGAACTAACCAAAATCGCCGGTAAATATGCCGAAGGCGGAAAAGTCGCTATTCGTAATATCCGCCGCGACGGTATGGAAGCTCTGAAGAAAATGGAAAAAGACGGCGACATTTCCAAAGACGAACACAAAAAGCGCGAAGGTGATATACAGAAGCTCACCGACGAATTCATCAAGAAAATTGATGAAGCACTGGCCGTCAAAGACAAAGAAATCATGGGTCATTAAGCGATAGTGCTATGCAGTTTTCCGGCTCTCCCAAATCAAAGCCGCCAACGCCGGAAACCTCACAGCAGGTGATACCCGCGCATGTCGCCATTATCATGGATGGCAACGGACGCTGGGCCAAAGCCCGCGGCCTGCCGCGCACTGCTGGGCATAAAAAAGGAGCCGACTCGCTACGCAACGTGCTAGATGCCTGTCGTGATTCCGGAGTGCGCCACCTCACCATTTACGCCTTTTCTTCCGAAAACTGGAAACGCTCCAGCGAAGAGGTTAATGACCTCATGCAACTGCTCAAGCATTACATGGAGCAGGAGCTGGAAACGCTGCACCAAAACCGGATACGCCTGCGCTTTATTGGTGACCTGACGATGCTTGATAAAGATATCAAGAAAAGCATTCACCATGCTGTTGAACTCACCTCTCGCAATACTGACTTCAACTTCATCGTGGCGCTGAGCTATGGCAGCCGCCAGGAGCTAGTGCGCGCCGCGCGAAAACTGGCAAGCAAGATAAAAGCCGGTGAACTGAACCCCGATGACATCACAGAAGACATGCTCGCCGATGCCCTCGACACAAGCGGCTTACCCGAGCCTGACCTTCTGATACGCACGGGCGGTGAACAACGTCTTTCCAATTTCCTGCTGTGGCAATCAGCCTACACCGAATTTTATTTTACACCCGTCCTGTGGCCAGATTTCGGCGGCGCCGAATTCAAAGCCGCCCTTCAGGATTTCAGCCAGCGCGAGCGACGTTATGGAACAGCAGAATAGCACCACAGGAAAAACATATCCATGGGCGGGGCTTGAAACGCGCGTCGTTTCCGGCGGTATTCTTGCAATCATCACCCTAATCACGTTGATGATAGGCGGTTGGCTGTTCGTGGCGCTGGTGATTGCCGCAGCAACGCAAATGATACGCGAATGGGACACGCTCACCATCGGCTGGAGTAAAAAATGGAAACTGGCCGGTGTTGCCTATGCCGCCATTCCCAGCGCCTGCCTTATCTGGCTGCGTGATGAAAGCGCCCTGCCCGTACTGTTTATCGTCCTTGTTGTCTGCGCCACAGATATCGGCGCTTACTTCGCGGGCCGCAGAATCGGCGGACCCAAGCTCGCACCCGCCATCAGCCCTGCAAAAACATGGGCCGGATTAGCCGGAGGAATGCTCGCCGCAGCGCTGATTGCACTTATCTCCTGTTCCTTTACACCCTACCCCGCTACTGCGGTGACCGCTTTTTTCCTCGGCGCCTTCCTTGCCGCCATCGCCCAGGGCGGTGATTTATTCGAATCATGGATCAAGCGTCAGGCCGACGTCAAAGACAGCGGCACGCTGATTCCCGGCCATGGCGGTCTGCTCGACCGCATTGACGGACTGGTATTCGCAATACCTGTGTACACATTCCTGCTTGCTGTGTTCGGAACCACTTCATGAGCAGCAAGATTAAAACGCTGCCAGCGCCGCATAAGAGAACGGTTACGCTGCTCGGTTCCACCGGCACTATCGGACAAAGCACGCTCAAAATTATTGGCGAGCATCCCGAACGCTTTGAAGTCACGGCGCTCACCGGCGGCAACAATATTGAACTACTGATAGAACAGGCGCGCAAGTACAAACCCAAGCGGCTGGCGGTGGCCAATGAAGCTCACTACGCGAATTTAAAGTCAGCATTGCAGGGTACAGGCATTGACATCACCGCGGGTGAAGCCGCTGTAGTTGAAGCGGCGTCTATTCCTTCTGATATCGTGATGTCAGCCATTGTCGGCGCGGCAGGCCTGAAACCAACGCTGGCGGCTATCCGCCGTGGCGCTACCGTTGCGCTGGCCAACAAGGAATGTCTTGTCTGCTCCGGCGAACTGATGATGCGCGAAGTAAAAAAACATTCAGCAATGCTGCTTCCCGTGGATTCCGAACATAACGCCATCTTCCAGCTGTTTGACACCGCACATCCCGAACAGGTGGAGCAAGTTACCATCACCGCTTCCGGCGGCCCTTTCCGCACGTGGACATATGAACAGATGAAAGCGGCCACACCCGAGCAGGCCGTGCGTCACCCCAACTGGAGTATGGGCGCGAAAATCTCGGTGGATTCCGCAACGCTGATGAACAAAGGGCTAGAACTTATCGAGGCATACTGGCTGTTCCCGCTCAAGACGCAACAGCTGCAAGTGCTTATCCACCCGCAATCGATTGTGCATTGCCTTGTGCAGATGGTCGATGGCTCGGTGCTGGCACAGATGAGCATGCCCGATATGTGTACTCCGATTGCTAATGCCTTGGCATGGCCGCAGCGCATTAAGGCACCGGTCGCAAAACTCGACCTTGCCGCCATCGGCAGCCTGCAATTTGAAACGCCGGATACCGCCCGCTTCCCCGCTCTGGCGCTGGCGCGCAGTGCAATGGAAACAGGCGGAAATGCCGCAACGGTACTCAACGCCGCCAATGAAATTGCCGTCAGCCGTTTCCTGAATAAGGAAATAGCTTTTACTGACATTGCTAAAATAGTTGAAAAAACAATAGAAAAGACCGACAATACACAGCTTGAAACGATTGATGACGTGCTGGCCTGCGACAATGAAGCGCGCGCCTACGCAACAGGATACAAAATATGATCATGGATTTACTGCACACGCTTGGCTCTTTTTTTATTGTGCTGAGCGTCATCGTATTCGTGCATGAATTCGGCCATTACTTTATTGCAAAACTCTGCGGCGTGAAAATCGAGGCATTCTCCATCGGTTTCGGCAAGGAAATCATCGGCTGGAACGATAAATCCGGCACGCGCTGGAAAATCTCACTCCTGCCACTGGGCGGCTATGTCAAAATGTTCGGTGACTCGTCGGAAGCCAGCACCGCTGATAACGAAGCCATAGAAAAAATGAGCGAATTGGACAAAAAACTCACCTTCCATTACAAGTCGCTTCCGCAGAAAATGGCCATCGTCAGCGCCGGACCGCTGGCAAATTTTGTGCTGACCATCGCCATACTCACCTACTTTATCATGACCTCGGGGCTTCCTTCCGTTGACCCGATCGTTGGACAGATCATGCCTGATTCGCCCGCGCAATCGGCAGGATTGCAGCCTGGTGACCGCATAACCCAGATTAACGAGGACAAAGTCTCCAGCTTCAATGATATTCCCTACCTTATTTCTACAAACCTCGGCACACCGGTAACACTCTATGTCACGCGCGGCACTGAGCAGATGACCATTGTACTCACGCCTAAGGAGGTGGAAGATGATGACGGGCTGGGCAATAAAATAAAGCGTCCGTTGATAGGCATCAAGAGCGCCGAAATCAAATATGAGGAAACGCATCTCGGCGGTGCATTGTATGAGGCGGTGCGCCGCACCTACATCATTTGCAAGACCACACTCAAAGTCATTGGCCAGATGATTGTCGGTGATCGTGGTGTACATGACTTGAAGGGTCCGATTGGCATCGCACAGCTTTCCGGACAGGCGACAGAACGCGACCTGCACACCACCTTGTGGCTGATTGCCATGCTTTCGGCTAATCTCGGGCTGGTCAATTTATTTCCCATTCCGCTGCTCGACGGCGGCCATCTGATGTATTACACCGCCGAAGCCCTAAGCGGCAGGCCACTCGCGCAGCGCGTACAGGAATATGGTTTTAAGCTTGGCTTTGCCATATTATTTGCGCTGATGGCGTTTACCATCATCAATGACGTTATGAAATTATTTCAGGTTTCCTGATAATTTATGCCCGCGCAAAAACGGTTTGCAACGATCAAAGACCAAGTAATGCAAGCCGTACTCGGCAACCATTATAAATTTGCCACCGAAGAACAAGCCACTACCCAGCTCGACATCATCAAATCGATGTATTTTATTTCAAAGCACAAAGATCATGCCGATACACCGGCGTCCTGCACCTTATGGGTGCGTGATTACGACATCACGCCGGAACAAAAGGAACAAGGAGCGATTGGCAACTTTCTGAAAATTCACTGCGTAAAAACTGAACCAAAACAGTTCGGTTTTTTTGTGCGTAAGGTGGATATCGAACTTTCCATTCATCCGCAACGCAAGCGTGTCGATCAGCGGCACCCCAACTGGGGACATCCTGTATTGCGCAGCATTGAAAAAAAACGCGCATACCCCACCGTGGAAAATGCGCAGGCTGAACTGACGCTATTGCAGCAGGAATACCCGCACGCTGCTGTGCCAGGCCCCAACAAATTATACCTGATGATTTTTGGCCGTGCCGAAGGTAAAGAAAAACGCGTTAAAAAATATGTGCTGGAAATCAAGACGGCAGAAAAAAGCGGCTACTATATCGACTGCACATTAAACGTGGCAAAACCCAAAGAACCCAAGCCCGCCAAGCCAAAGCCACCCGCTACTTCCACAACAGATAAAGCCGGCCAAAAACCGCTGGGTGAATTCACCGCCAAGCTGGCACTCAAGCGCAATAAAAAGAAAAAATAAACCCCAGAAATACCACCAGAAACGGCTCAACCCACTCCACTTCCTTGCGGTTGTGGGTGGGTTGAAGCACGTTCGGTTTGTTGACTACATCAGAATCACACGACGTTGACACCGCGGTTCGGCAAGCCGAGGCGGTTGTCGTCGTCGTCGGTGAAGAGGATGGCCCCCTCCGCCGTGATCTCGACGTCGAAGCCGAGGTCGTTCCCGAACAGTTGCACGGCGCGGATGTTGACTTCCGAGCTGTAGCTGCTGCAGGCCGACTTCAGCTCCTTGGCGATGCGCTGGCGGAGCTTGATGAACTCCCCCTTGAGCACCTCCATGGGCTTGTTGCCCGCGAGCTGGATGCCGACCGGCAGCCAGACGCGGATCAGGATCGCCTTGTCGCTGGTGACGCTGACCTCGAAGCTCGTCTTGTCGCCGAAGTCGTTCACGAAGACCTGCTGGTCGTTGACCTGCTGGGTCCCGATGAGCTTCTTCGCCGCCGTGACGTTCGCCCAGTTGAGCAACTGCTCCCCGACATAGGCGTTGGTACGCTTCTGCAGGGTGTCGAGCTGCGCGCTGAGGATCGCCGCGGTGTCGAGGTTGCCCTCGTACGTCACGCTTTCCGGCGTGCGGACGAGGATGTCGATCGGGCCGAACTTGCCGTCCTCCGAGGTGACCTTGACGCTGACGTTGTCGCCGAGTTTCTCGAGTTCCATTGCTGGAGTCTCCTAGGCCTTCTCCTTCTGGGAGTTTGAGGCCGGTGTTGCGGGTATGGCGGGAGGGGAAAACCTCCACTTTAGATGACCACATCCTTAGAGTCCGAACTTTTTACAGAACAAACCCAAGCAACGGGGTCAGTATAACAAAAAAACCGAGCGATTTTATGAACATTCCGGTACGGTTTCGTGAACATATTGTGAACATGCCCGCCCATAAAAACACATAGTAAATTGAAATATATAAATAATTCACCTCACTCGCTTTGCTGCCTGTTCTCAGTGACAAACGCGCATGCACTGCAAAAAAACAGTCGCCGGTAAACGGCAATATCACGCAAAGCCGCAATCATGCTTGTTTACGCAATTCTTAAAACGCCATAAAATCCCGCGCAAATAGTTAATGACGCTTAACACTCGCAACCCAATAGAAAACAACCACTTTTCTGTGCTATTTACGCTTGATTTAAATCTTTTTTTGCCCCATGACTAACAGGCTATAACACGTATATCTTAAGTGGGATTAAATGGTTCACCGCTCTATATTATCCGCCGCTGCCTGGGGCTTATTGCTTGGCAGCCTTGCCACCTTTCCAGTGTATGCCCAGCCGGCAAACGATGCCGCAGGCGAAACACAGGCCAGCAACGTTGGCAGCGGCACTATCCGCGATATAAGGATTGAAGGTAACCAGCGCATCGAAACGCGTACCATCCTGACCTACCTTGAAATCACGCCGGGCCAGAGCTTCAGCCAGACCGATATCAACGAAGGCCTGAAAAGCCTCTACTCCACCGGTTTCTTCGCCGATATTAAACTACTGCGCCAGGGCAACACGCTGATCGTGCAGGTGCTTGAAAATCCGGTTATCAGCCGCGTTGCATTTGAGGGCAACAGCAGTGTCGATACGGCTGACCTCGAGAAGGAAATCGAGCTTCAGTCACGCGCCATCTATTCACGCGACAAAGTGCAAAGCGACGTGCAGCGCATGCTGAACATCTACCGCCGCGGCGGCCGCTATAACGCCGTTATCGAACCCAAACTCATCCAGCAGGACCAGAACCGCGTTGATCTCGTGTACGAAATCAACGAAGGTCCCGTTGCGCGCGTTGAAAAAATTACATTCATCGGCAATGAGAACTTCGACAACGATACGCTGCGCAAAGCTATCCGCACCGAAGAAACCGGCTGGTACAAATTCCTATCCGACAATGACAAATATGATCCTGACCGCCTGCAGTTCGACCAAGAATTACTGCGCCGCTTTTACCTGAGCGAGGGCTTTGCCGATTTTCAGGTCAAGTCTGCCAATGCGGAGTTGTCACCCGATAAAACCTCGTTCTATGTCACCTTCGTAATCGATGAAGGCCCGCAATATACCTTCGGCGACATTAAAGTTGTCAACCAGCTAAAAAGCAAAGAACCACCGGATTTCAGCAGCGCTATCATCACCGAAGCAGGCGACACCTATAACGCCACCGAGGTGGAAGAGTCCATCGAAGCGATGACTAACGAGCTGGGCGACCTCGGCTATGCGTTCGTTGATATCCAGCCCAAGCTGGAGCGCGACAAGGAAAAGAAAATCGTCAATCTTTCCTACATCGTCAAGCCCGGCCCGCGCGTGTACGTGGAACGCATCAACATCACCGGTAACGTGCGTACTCTGGACGAAGTTATCCGCCGCGAATTCCGCCTCAATGAGGGCGATCCATATAACACCTCGAAGCTCCAGCGCTCCGAGCAGCGCATCAATAACCTCGGCTTCTTTGAAAAAGTAGAAGTCAAAAACGAAGAAGGCAGCGCAGAGGATAAAACCGTCGTCAATGTGGACGTAAAAGAAAAATCCACCGGTGAAATCAATCTGGGTGCGGGGTACTCGACAACTGACGGTGTACTCGGTCAGGTGGGCATTGCCGAGCGCAACTTGCTTGGCAGAGGCCAGGAGCTGAAAAGCAACTTCACCCTCGCCAGCCGCCGCCGTCAGGCGCAGTTAGGCTTTACCGAGCCCTACTTCCTTGATTATGAACTGGCCGCCGGTTTCGATGTTTACCGCCTGTATGAAGATTACGAAAGAGAAAGCTCCTTCATCAGCGACTCGAAGGGCGTAACCATACATGGCAAATATGCGCTTCTCGAAAAGCTCAACCACACAGTGTACTACCTCATCCGCCAGACTGCGATTAAAGACGTTGATATTGGCGCTTCCGCATTCATTCTCGAGCAGCAGGGCACGAATATAACGTCAGCTGTCGGCCATTCGCTCTCTTATGATGACCGCGACAATAAATTCTCGCCCACCAAGGGCTATTATGTCAGCTTCATACAGGAATTCGCGGGCCTCGGCGGCGATTCGCGCTTTATCAGGAATGAACTGAAGGGTAGCTATTACTACCCTGTCTACCCCAAATGGGTATTGGGCTTCCTTGGCTCCGGTGGTAATGTGGCTGGCATCAGTGACGATGTGCGCATCAATGACCGGTTTTTCATCGGTGGTGATACGTTCCGTGGCTTCAAAAAAGCCGGTATTGGCCCTCGCGACATCAGCACGGCGGACGCGCTCGGCGGCAACAGCTACTATGTCGGCACAGCCGAGCTTCGCTTTCCCCTTGGTTTACCTGAAGAATTAGGGTTGTCCGGCGCTGTATTCAGCGATGTCGGCAGCCTTTGGGAAGTAGACAGCACGGGTGCTAATATTTTCGATGACGGCGCCCTGCGCGCTAGTGGTGGTGCAGGTCTGCTCTGGACCTCGCCTTTTGGGCCTATCCGCATCGATTTTGCCCACGCATTTCTTAAAGAACCGGTTGACCGCACCGAAAATATCCGCTTCAGTTTCGGCACGCGCTTCTAGACCGCCTATATTTTCGTTATGAAAGGACTACTTACCATGAAGACTACCCGCTTTTATTCCATGCTTGCAGCCATTGCGCTGGCCTATGCGCCCGCCGCGCACGCCGAAGGCCCAAGCTTTGCCACCGTAAATATCCAGAAAATTATGCAGGAATCCAGCGCGGCTAAAAGCGTACGCGAGCAGATTGATGGCAAGATGAAAGCCCTGCAATCCGAATTGAGCAAAAAAGATGAACAGTTCCAGAAGGAACATCAGGAAATTGAAAAACAGCGTAGCGCGCTTTCCAAGCAGGCTTTTGAAGAAAAGACCCGCAGCTTCAGCACCAAAGTAACTGGCGCACAAAAAGAAGTGCAGTCCAAAAAAGCGATGCTGGATAACGCGTTTGAACGCGCTATCAATGACATCCAGAAAGCTGTGACCGAAATCATTGCAGGTATGGCCAAGGAAAAGAACTTTACCGTAGCACTGCCCACTTCACAGATACTGTATGCCGACGAAAAACTTGATATCACCAGTGAAGTGCTGACCAAGTTGAATCAGAAACTGCCGAAAGTTGACGTAAAGTTTGAAGCTGTTTCCGAAAAGAAATAATTAGTTATCGGTGAGCCACCCGTTGCCTGTGCCAATGCGCATGTGGCGGGTGGTTTTCTCTATAAATGACATGTGAGATTAACCTATGGTCGATAGCCGCTTTTTCCAAAAACCGGCTCCTGCGAGTATCAGTGACATCGTCACCCTGACCGGTGTCGAGGTGGTATTTGCTGGTTCACAGACGCCCGACCTTTCGCGCCGCTTCAGTGACGTCGCACCACTGGATAAGGCGCAGGCGGACGACATCAGCTTTCTCGACAACATCAAATATGCCGATGCCTTTGCATTGACCGAGGCAGGCGCTTGTTTTGTACGCCGCAAATTTGCCGATCGTGCGCCCAAACATCTGGTACTTTTAATTACGGAAGAACCCTATTTTGCCTATGCACTGATAGCGCGCCATTTTTATTCCGATACTGTTTTTACACCTGAAATATCAGCAAAAGCACATATAGCCGCCACCGCCACTATTGGAAAAGGCGCACGGATTGATGCGGGCGCCGTCATCGGCGAGCAGGCAATAATTGGTGATGATTGCTGGATCGGTGCAAACACCTCCATTGGCGATGGTGTAGTGATTGGCAAAAAATGCAGTATCGGCGCACTATGCACCATCAGTCACACCATGATTGGCGACCGCGTTACCCTCCACCGCGGCATCCATATCGGGCAGGACGGTTTTGGGTTCGCCCCTGGCCGCAAAGGCATCGTAAAAGTACCGCAACTCGGCCGCGTTATGATTGGCAATGACGTTGAAATCGGCTCCGGCACCTGCATAGACCGTGGCGCTGGCCCCGACACCATAATCGGGGATCATTGCAAAATCGATAATCTGGTACAGATTGGCCATAATGTACAGTTGGGGAAATATGTGATTATTGCCGCACAATGTGGTATTGCAGGCAGTACGCAGATTGGTGACGGCGCCATGCTGGGCGGACAGGTGGGCATTTCCGGCCATATTCATATCGGTAGTGGTGTAAAAGTTGCCGCGCAGTCAGGTATCATGACCGATATTCCCGCTGGAAGCACATACGGCGGTTCGCCCGCTATACCCGTGAAAGACTGGCACCGCCAGACCATCGCCGTAGCAAATTTACTAAAGAAAAAAGAAACATCTGAATAAACTGATATGAATAAGGTTGTAACTATGGAGTCTAAAGAAAAAGTATCTTCTGCCGCTTCCGGCGTTGTTTCTGTTGAGCGTATCATGGAAATGATACCACACCGCTATCCGTTCCTGATGATTGATAAAGTCATCGAAATGGTACCCGACCAATACGCCATCGGCCTAAAGAACGTAAGCGTCAATGAGCAGCATTTCATGGGCCATTTCCCATCAAAGCCGGTCATGCCCGGCGTACTGATTATCGAATCCATGGCGCAAACTTCGGCCGTGCTGGTGGTGGAAACACTGGGCAAGGAATCGGAAGGCAAACTGGTGTATTTCATGTCGGTGGACGAAGCACGCTTCCGCAAACCCGTTGTACCCGGCGACAGCTTGCATGTGCGCGTGGACAAAATGCAAAGCCGCCGCAACGTATGGAAGTTTGCCTGCGTTGCCACCGTTGATGGCGTCAAGGTTGCAGAAGCCGTTATTTCTGCAATGATTCTAGACTAATCATGCTGCCGAAAGGCAAGCAAACAGCGAAGGATTTTTTGTGAGTACATCGATTCACCCTACCGCCGTCGTTGCCAATGGCGCTAGCCTTGCAGGCAATGTCAGCATCGGCCCGTTCTGCGTTGTGGATGCCGATGTAGTGATTGGCGAAGGCACGCGCCTTGTATCGCATGTCGCAGTCAGCGGACGCACCATCATCGGCAGAAACTGTCAGGTATTCCCCTTCGCCTCACTCGGCCATGCGCCGCAAGACCTGAAATTCAAAGGTGAGCCGTCCAAGCTTGTCATCGGTGATAACACCACCATCCGCGAACATGTTACAATGAATCCGGGAACGGAAGGCGGCGGGTTGCTGACCTCCGTTGGAAAAAACTGCCTGTTTATGGTCGGTGCGCATGTGGCGCATGATTGCCGCGTAGGTGATCACGTCATTCTCGCCAATAACGCTACGCTCGCGGGCCATGTCGAAGTCGGGGACCACGCCATCATCGGCGGCCTTGCTGCCATTCACCAGTTTGTTCGTGTTGGCCCGCACGCCATCATTGGCGGCATGTCAGGCGTAGAGCATGATGTTATTCCTTATGGCTCAGTGCTGGGTGAGCGGGCAAATCTCGCTGGCCTTAACCTTGTGGGCCTCAAGCGCCGTGGGTTTGAACGCGACACAATCCATGCCCTGCGCAATGCCTATAAAATGCTGTTTGAAGATGGCAACGGAACACTTGCAGAACGTGTTGAATCTGCACGCAAGGAATATAAAGCTATCGGCGAAGTGATGGAAATTTTGTCATTTATGGATAGTAAAGGTTCCCGCTCACTCTGTGTTCCCAAGCAATCCGGACAGCAGTCACCGCAGGCTGCATAACCCATGATAAAAAAAAATCAGGCCACAGCTCAGTCCACGCTCGGAATTCTGGCTGGCAGCGGCCGCCTTCCCCTGCAAATCCTTGAAATCTGCCAATCTACGGGCCGCGACGTGTTTGTACTCGCCTTTGAAAACTCTGCCGATGTAGGTGCTATTTCGCATGTGCCACATGCTGTTGTGCGACTGGGTGCAGTTGGAGAAGCTATCGGTCATTTGCGTGCGGCGAATGTGGATGAAGTGGTCATGGCAGGCGGTATCCGCCGTCCTAATTTTTCTTCGTTGCGTCCGGACAGAATGGGAACAAAACTGCTCGCGCGCATGGGTGGTGCGTTTTTCTCCGGTGATGACGCTTTGCTTAAAGCCATCGTCAGTTTTCTGGAAGAAGAAGGTTTTAAGGTCATCGGCTCTGATGATGTGATGGGGGGATTGATTGCACCCGAAGGTGCGCTGGGAAGAATTCGTCCGGACCAGCAAGCAAAAAACGATATTGCAAAGGGCCTGAAAGTGGCAAAAACCCTAGGTGAACTCGATGTCGGGCAAGCGGTGATTGTTGAGCATGGCTATGTACTCGGCGTTGAGGCAGCTGAAGGCACCGATGCGTTGATAGACCGCTGCGCAAAATTGCGGCGCGAACAAAAAGGCGGCGTACTGGTGAAAGCGTGCAAACCTTCACAGGAAAAACGCGTGGATCTACCCAGCATCGGGCCAGACACAGTAGAAAAAATGCACCGCGCTGGCTTCGCAGGAATCGCCGTTGAAGCACAAAGCAGCCTAATACTTGATAAAGAAAACGTCATACGCAAAGCCGACGAGCTAGGGCTTTTTGTCATAGGTGTCACCCAATGAATGACACCGGAAAAGCATCGGAAACACTAGAAATTCTGCCGGTTTCTAGCGATATAAAAACTGGTGATACTGACCACAAAGATGCTCTGAAAATATACATCATCGCAGGAGAAGCATCAGGAGACTTCATCGGAAGCCACCTCATGCAATCTCTCAAACGTCAAATCAAACGCCCGATTTTGTTTTTCGGCGTCGGAGGCGACAGGATGGAACAAGAAGGCATGGTCAGCCTGTTTCCGTATCATGAAATTTCTTTGCTTGGTGTCGTGGAATTACTGCCACACCTCGTGACTATTTTCTCGCGCATTAACTTCACCAAGGTTGATATACTTGGCAAACAACCGGACATCGTCATCACGATTGATTCACCTGGTTTCTGTTTCCGCGTTATTGAAAAACTGCGCGCAGGCGGAAGCTACAAGGGAAAATGCATTCATTATGTTGCACCGACAGTATGGGCCTATAAGCCGCAGCGCGCGGCATATTGCGCAAAACTGTTCGACCATATCATGGTGCTTTTCTCGTTCGAGATTCCCTATTTTGAAAATGCAAAACTGCCCTGCACATGGGTGGGCCATCCGGTGATTGTCGAAAACCAGCGCGGCGATGCCCAGGCATTCCGGAAAAAATATGAAATCGCCGACAGCACCACCGTGTTCTGTCTGCTGCCTGGCAGCAGACAGAATGAGATAAATCGGCTTCTGCCTGTATTTGCAAATGCTATTTCCATGCTTGCACAATGTTATCCGGACCTTGCCATCGTGGTTGCCGTTCCCAAAAGCATGATGATGCATGTCGGTCCTTATTTTGAAAATTGTCCGTTCCGCGCCATCATTACATCCAACGATCAGGAAAAAAGGGACGCCATCGCCGCCAGCAACATTGCCTTTGCAAAATCAGGCACAGTAACGCTTGAAGTTGCCATGGCGGGGATACCCATGCTGGTCGCATATCGCATCCATGCTATCTCCGCATGGTGGTTCAAGCGGCTAAGCCTCATCAAATACGTCAACCTGATCAACATCATCGCAAAGCGTGAAATCTACCCGGAATTGTTGCAAAGCGAATGTACTGCGCTGACGGTTGCCGGCGTTGCTGCTCGCATACTCGAAGACAAGGATTATCAAAAAAAGCAAAGCGAAGAGGCGCAGAAAATCCTTTCACAGATGATCCCGCCCAATGGCGAGCAGCCCAGTGACATTGCAAGCACTGTGGTTGCAAAGGCACTAGCTGTGTAAATCTTCATCAATTTGACATCATTCTGTCTTCGTTTTGTCACATTTCTTTTTAATCTATTTTCTCCGCCAAATTTTCACTGTTGTTAGACGTTTATTAGCGATTTCTTTAATATGCGCATACAAAGTTCAGTATATAAGCGCCATCATTTAGAGACAACTCGTTGATATATTTTGATAAAAAAAACGTAAAAAAATTTGCTAAAATGTTATATAATAGTATGTGAATAACAGCTTACGCCTTACTTCTGCGCAAGACGTTAAGTTTTTGTTCCCAGCGTGTGAGCAATCTGGTTAAGGGCAAGTAAATACCTTGGGTTTTTAAAGGTCTTGCGGGCCAAAACGCAGTTGCAAAAACAGCAAAAAATCCGTACTCTGAAAGATGGTAGGAATTCCCTATTTCAAGGGACAGGGTCTTTGTGTCAAAAAAAATAAGAAAAATACAAAAAAAACAGAGGAATATCAGTGCGCTTAAGCATAAGTGGTCACTGTTCCTTCTGACGTCCTGCCTATCCAGCTTTTCTGATCAAAACAACGCACTGGCTTCTGAACAATCCCGCCAATACCCAGAAAGTAGCCATGAACCCCATACACTCAATATCGGCCAGCTTAGACTCCAGAATCTTTCCGTATCAGAAATTGTTGATGAATTCTTCAATGTGGATAGCTCCACCACACTCCAACAAGCTAATGTTTATACACCGTCGCCCCCTCCAAGCCATGTAACCGCTTTAAGCAAGCCTCGGCAAAATCAAACCAGTTCAAGCTACGATTTACTCAATCTGGACATTAGCGGCCTGGTACAAAACCTGTTCGTTCCTTCAGCACATGCGGCAGCTGCCATAGGTTACGAAATTGGCGGAGGAGATTTTCCGCCCGCAGCAGATTCTCCACCAGAACCATCGCCTAACCCAGAACCCACCCCTGAACCAGTACCTTCTCCTGTTCCAGAGCCTTCGCCAGAGCCATCTCCTGCTCCAGAACCATCGCCAAGCCCATCACCGTCACCATCGCCTAACCCAGCTCCAGCGCCAAATCCGTCACCGTCACCATCACCATCGCCGAGCCCGTCACCATCACCGTCACCGGGCCCATCACCATCGCCGAACCCAGCTCCAGCGCCAAACCCGTCACCGTCACCGTCACCATCACCGTCGCCATCGCCGAACCCAGCTCCGGCGCCAAGTCCGTCACCATCACCGTCGCCATCGCCGAACCCAGCTCCAGCGCCAAACCCG
>JAGVLO010000012.1 GCA_020049775.1 Alphaproteobacteria bacterium
ACTCACCCGTGCGCCACTCTGTATTGCTACAGCGTTCGACTTGCATGTGTTAAGCCTGCCGCCAGCGTTCGTTCTGAGCCAGAATCAAACTCTCAAGTTGTGATTCTGTCAGATGTTTAGAACAAGTTCTAAACAAACTGGCAAATTCCAACACCAATTGGTGTTGGTCTCAAATTTTCGGAAACACGCACAATATCACCTAGTCTGCTGCGCCTTGGACTTACGCAAACTAGTTATTGTACATATAAACTGTGCAAATGATATTGTGCTGTTAATTTCAACGACACTCTGACCAGCCTGGTCAGCCAACCGAAGTTGGCGGGCTCCGAAAGAACCCGTTAGCCGCGACACAACATCACCTGCGCATAAATGCTCTTCACACTATCAACCGGCAGATTGCACATCAAAACCAAGGCTTTAACATGAATCGGTGAAATGGGTTTTTTGAATTACCCGTTTCAGAAAGGAAGGCTGTTATGGCAAAACTTGTGATGGGTGTCAAGCAGCAAAAACAACTTTTTTGGTTTTTTTACCAGTCCCCCTGAAATGCCTTGTTTTCTGCGGGTTTCCGAGCGGGCGATTCTGCTCCAGATTCCTATGACACTGAAACTTCCTTGGAATAAAAAACACGTCTGTATATTTCGCGTGAATAAATACAAGCTTGGCTATATAACGTATAGCCTGAAAACCACTAAAAATACAGGAAATAGCTATGGGTAAAGATGTTCAGGCCACCTCTGTCGTTATTTGTGATGACGTTCGGCGCGAGGCCAGCGGCAAGGAAATACTGATTGGAACCTATGCCGGCGTCATCTATTTTCCCTCGCTTCCCGCCACCCTGACTACATTTGCCACCCGTATCGAATTCAAAACCGAACTGCCGCAGGCCGATGACATTACCGTTGAGCTGCGCGGCTCTGACGATACAGCCCTGTTTTCCGTCACCGGATTCATGGAAATGGTAGGCACTGAAGGTGTGCAGGTACTTACGATGATAGCCAACAACGTGCATTTCCCCAAGGAAGACACCTACAATATCCTGTTTGGGCGCAAGGGCAGTGTTGAAAAAATCTATAGCTTTCCAGTGAAGGCAAAGCCTTACTAACACGGTAATTTCGGACTATTCATTAATTATTACGCAGCCGATTCTTATTGACTTGAGACGGCAACCCTCTACCCTGAATGCATATTGCCAGACCAAAAACACCTCTGGGAGGAGGGTTACATGGCAAAAGAAAAACGTCGCATCGTATTGCTGGATAATAAGAGCCAGTTAAAGCTTATGCTCGCGTCGCAGGGGCCGCGTGAGAGTACGCTATTTGCGCGCTTTACCTTACCCAACATCCCTGAAGGCGTACAAAACTACATGGCGGAGATGATACGCAACCGCCTCGCGTTATACGACATACCCACCACCTACAAACGCGAAATAAACTACTTCACCATCACATTGAATAGCACGTTCATACACGAGAAGAATAACAGCAATATCATGCTTGATCACGCCAAGGCAGTGATGGAAGAAATCGGAGAACTCACGATCAGCGGCATGAAATTCGAAGACGCCGCCAAGGAGGTCTATGATGTTGACCTTAAGCTTCTGCGCAGCCTGAACGATGAAAAAGCGAAGGACCAGATGGACGCCGACCTCGATGAACCTAACAAGCAACTGCGCAATTCGATTACCAAGAAGGATGCGCGCGAAGTCATAATCCGCTGCGTTGAACGGCTGATGCCTAACCGCGATGCAAAAGCCTTTGCTGAAGCATTCAGCACCATTCTGGTCAGCCACTACCCCACACGTCCGGCTATCTCAAAAGACGAAATTGCAAACCGAGGCACAGACGAAGATGATTTATACAGGCTGGTGCGCAACTCATGCAATTCCACCATCATCGCCGACGAACATAAACGGCGCTTTGCCATCGGTGAATTATTCGACGCGCTGCATGAATTATATGAATCTGCGGAAGCATTGAAGCGTGAAGCGCGCGAGCGTGCGTAGCACTAAGAAATTGGCACAAGCGCAAATTACCCCAATTTATGGCGCGGACTTATAGACCATAGCTGTGGATAAGTAAACATAAAAATGGTTAAGGCAATGAAATAAACCTAGCTTTAGCCTGTCGTTCCACATTGACACGTCAATTTCCTGTATTAGCCTAAAGCCTGCCAATACAAAAAAGTCACACAATAAAAATAAAAATTTAGAGCGAACTTATCTCTATAGGGAGGGACTAATATGGCAAGGAAGAATGTTTCACTTCTTACTAACAAAGAAAACCGTCTCAATGATGTACGCGTAGTGCTTTCCGGGTCCGAACCGGGCGAGGGAAGCAGCACGCTGTATGTCACCTTCTTCACGAAGGACACGGCGTTTAATGACAAAACCGGCAACAAGGATGAGGTGCGCGACCGCCTTGCAGATATACTGCAGGCACGTATGCAAAGCAAAGGTCTGGAAACAGACCGCCGCGTTGCAGATGGTTACATCACACTTCACCCAAAAGGCTCATCTAAGGTCGATATGATCAAGGAGGCCGACGAGGCCATGAAAGATGTATCTACCCTTACTGACCGTGGCGTCACACTCAAGGCTGCCTTGCTACAGGTGCTTGATGTGGAAAAAGCTGCCGCTGCTGGTAAACCACGTCAGGAAGTACGCGTGAAAGCGCGGCTAGACAGGGATGCTGCCAAAGCCGCTGTGCTGGGTACTGCTAAACTAGTAATGCCTGCAACGGCTGCTGCCACTTTTGCCGATACCCTGGCAAATAATGTGGTAACGCAGTTCCCCACTCGCCCGAAGGTTGATGAACCAAACAACAGCAGCACAGAAAAGGACCCGCTATACAAACTGGTTCAGGATGCGTGCAGCACTGCTGTGGATGAAGCCAAGGGCAAGCGCCACTACGCCACCGGTGCTATTTTTGATGCGCTGATTGCCGCGTATGACGGATTAGGGAAAGCGCCTAACTGCAGGAGTGGTTAAAGCTGGCGAGCGTTACTGTCGCCTGACCTTGTAGTGCTTATGCCCGGCAAATCCGGGCAGTCGGTTTCGTATTCGCCAAAAGCTTTGCCAAGGTCGAGCGCGTTCATGCTCTGCCATTTTTCTGACACGCGCGCCGAAAACTCACGCTGTGTCAGCGGGCGCAGGTCTTCCTTGAAACCGAGGAACTGGTCAGCATTGCTGCCGCTTATGTGCGTGCCGTTTTCATCATCGTTCGCAGCCTGTGCTTCAGTGCGGTACTGGTTTTTCCACACATGATATTCAACTACGCGCCGCTCCATCGGGCTCATACTGTCGTCCATAACCTTATTCCATCTTTGGCCTGTTACTAATTTTTTTGTATTAAATACAGTGTATTGCACCACATCACCTGTTTTCCGTCTTACACAAACGGCCGGTTTTTCTTTTCCGGCCGTCTGCCAAGATTGGCTACAAGAGCGGGATACAAGCTTCATCATAGGCATAATTTGATTGATAAAAAATTAATCATTCTGTGGCATGACAAAAGAAAGTTGCTTGTTTTAATTTGGTACAATCTGTTGTGAGGACGTATGCGTGTATTATTTAACCCACGGGAAAACTCGGTAAAATTCGTTGGCGAACTGGCTCGCGATACCGTGGAGCAGATAATAAAAATCAGCTTTGCTAGCCGTCTGGTCAACAGCTTAGTTACCTATCCTTCCAGCAACGGCAAGGTGGTTGGGCTTAAGCTGGCCTCGGCAAACGGCATGTATGAAGCCCGCGATATCAAGCATATCAGCCTTCTGCTTGACCGGCTGGACGCTATGCTCTGCGCCAGCGAACCTATGGTTATGGCTTAAATAAACATAAATTCCAATAGCTTGTTTAATGGACCTGTGCATTAACGGCGCGTGTTTCTTTGCGCATTCCTTCTAGGATGCGCAATCAGCCTGCATTTATTTAACTGTAATAAACTTTTAACTTCACCTACGCCCGTTTTTGGCTAAAGTTTCATGCATAACTATAACAAAAGCGAAAAATTATATGACACATCAGGGAAGTGCTTCAGACACCAAGATTGACGACATCCAGCTTATAGAAAAAGCGGATAAAGCCCACCTCACCGTTCTGTTATCGGGCAACAGCCTCGATCTTGCGGCAGCAAGTTCAATCTTGCGGGCAGAATTCCCGAAGGCCTATATCGACATCGACGCGCAGAGGCATTTGCGAGTAGTCATATCGCACCCGCTGAGCGATGAGAATGCACCGTCGGCTGCCGACATCGTAGAAAAAATATTCGACAAAACGCAGTGTGACCTCGGGATTCAGTTCAGGCCGGAAGCGCACAAGCATGGTGAGTTGCGCCGCTCTGATCCGGAATTCACCAAACATTATGTGAAGACGGAAGATTATATGGATGGCCCCGGCATCATGGTCGAACCGGAACAGCCGAAGTTCTACACCGCTGATGTGATTATAAGCCTCGAGCGTGAAGAACCATATTCGCTGCGTGAACGCACGGTGATGGACGTGGTGGAGCGCAAATTGAAACAGCAGCCCCTCGATGCAAATATGGCGTATTATTTCTATACGCGATCAAATAACGGGACGAAGCTTTCGGTTTCGCACCTGCAGGAAATGAACAAAACCAAGAAAGAAGCCCTGCAGCTTGCAACTGTCATCATGGGGCATTGCAAGCAGAAGCTCGGCGTACCCTCTGCCGATATCAAACTGACCGCCATAGATGGCAATGTACTGGCCACATCCGAAGAAGAAAGGCCGGATTACCTGCCGCCGGAACCGGTGGTATTTACCCTGTTCGGCACAGAAGATGCACTTGAACGCGCGCAACATAACCTGAAATCCGACATCGGTATGGAGATGGAGCTTGTGCCATCAAAACGCGGCAGGCCTGCGCAATTGCACATCTCCAAACCTGCTCAAACAGGAGCGGAGGTGATGGATATCCTCGGAAAAATCCACACGGCCACCGGTTGCGAGTTGCCTATCCGCCTGCAGCACGCCACCTCGCGCGAGGACCCTGACCCGCCACAGCAAGGCCCTTCCCTCTTCCAGCCTGCCGTATTGCTATGGTTTGAAGACGCCGATGCGCGCTACAGCGAACTGATGATACAGACGGTAACGCGCTATGTGTCGTCAATGGTCAAAGGCAAGCAGGAACTCCAGTTCCCTATTGTAAACGGGGCAGATGGCGATGTGTATGACCTGAACCAGCCTGTAGCGCTGATACATGAAAAAACATTCAAAGCAGCCGGCAATGATAGCAGCAAGGCGCTCGAAGATGCTGAGGGCGAAGCCGTCATCATGATGAATGCGCTAAAACCGTTGATAGAGTTCAAAACCCCCGCCGCCAAAGGCCGCGCTGCGTAGGTTTAAGACTGCGCTGCCCTTGCGCTGGCCAGCGGTTCGGCATCGGATTGCCGCTGGAATTCAAACCCGAACAGCTGCAGCAATATCTCCAGCGCCACACCGCGCTGCCCCTGTAAATGCGGGTCGGTGGCTACCAGATTAGCGGCATCGTCACGTGCATGTTCCAGCAATGCCTGATGACGCACAAGGTCGGTAAAGATAAAGCGCGGCAGGCCGCTTTGCCGCGTACCCAGCAAATCGCCGCCACCGCGTATGTTCAAATCGGCCTCGGCGATGGCAAAGCCGTCGTTACTGTCACGCAATATGGCAAGGCGCGAGCGTGCGACATCTCCTGCCCTGTCACTATATAGCAGCACGCATGCCGACGCCTTGTTGCCACGGCCCACGCGCCCGCGCAGCTGGTGCAGCTGTGACAGGCCGAAACGCTCGGACTGCTCAATCACGATAATGGTGGCATCGCGCACGTCCACACCCACTTCAATCACCGTGGTGGCCACCAGCAGACGCAATTCACCACTTGAGAAACGTTGCATTTCCTCGTTACGCACATCGCTCTTCATGCGCCCGTGTACAAGACCAACCACATCGCCGAAACGTTTTTTAAATTCCCTGAATCGCGTTTCTGCCGCTGCCAGATCGCCTTCCGGCGTCAGCTCCAGTTCACCCTCGATGTATTTTTCTTCAATCAGCGGGCATATCCAGTACACCTTCTCACCCGCTGCTATGGCTGATTTCAGGCGCTCCATCACCTCGTCATAGCGCGACAGCGGAATCACCCTTGTTGTCACCGGCTGGCGCTCTGCAGGTTTTTCGCGCAGGTTGGAGCATTCCATATCGCCGTATAGTGTCATGGTCAGCGAGCGCGGAATCGGCGTGGCCGTCATGTGCAGTAAGTGTGGCGCATTGCCCTTGGCGGTCAGCGCCATGCGCTGGCTGACGCCAAAGCGGTGCTGCTCGTCAATCACCACTAACGATAGGTGGCTGAAATTCACCTGCTCCTGAAACAGCGCATGCGTGCCTACCACAACGGGTATGTCGCCGCTGGCAAGCCCTTCCAGTAACTCCTTACGCGCCTTGCCCTTCACGCTGCCGGTCAGCAGAGCCACCTTGATACCCAGCGGCTCAATCAGCGCGGAAAGTGTTTTATAATGCTGCTGGGCAATGATTTCAGTCGGCACCATCAGCGCCGCCTGTTTGCCGTCTTCCACTACGCGCAATATGGCCAGGAGTGCAACAATCGTTTTGCCGCTGCCCACATCTCCCTGAAGCAGGCGGCACATGCGGCGGCCGGATGTCATGTCGTCCGCTATTTCCTTCATCACCGACTGCTGCCCGCCTGTCAGTGTAAACGGCAGCCTTGCCACCAGCGCCTCGGCGAGTTTTCCCGTACCCCTGATGATATCGCCCGGTTGCTGCTGCATATGGCGGCGTACCAGCGCGAGATAGAGCTGGTTGGCAAGCATTTCATCATAGGCAAGGCGCTCGCGGGGCAGCGAGGCTACTTCCAAATCCTCGGGCAACAAGGGGTGGTGCGCGGCATTAATCGCTTCTTTCCATGTCGGCCATTTATGGGTTTTCACCCATGACAGTTCCGTCCATTCCGGAAGGTCGGGCAGCTTTTCCATGGCGGTAGCGATAAATTTGGCAATACGCCGTGAAGTAAGCCCGATGGTCAGCGGATAAACCGGCTCGGGCTTTTGCACCTCGGCAAGCTTATCCACCGGTGCAATAATATCGGGATGTGTCATCTGCAAATGATTTTCGAAGTGATCAATACGCCCGCTGATGGCGCGGCGCGAACCTACAGGCAGCACCTGTTTGACGTAGTCCTCACGCGGATTGAAAAACACCAGCGTGATTTCGCCCGTGTCGTTGTAGCACATCACCTTATACGGCCTGCGCGAACCACGGCGTATGCCCGGTGGCGGCGGCAAGTGTGATTCAACAGTAATAACGAAGGTAGCAACCACACCGTCTGGCGCAGTATTCAGAGGGCAGGTAAAGCGCCTGTCCACCAACCCGACCGGCAGGTGGAATATCAAATCGCGAACAATAGGCATGCCGCTACCGTCAAGCACCGTCGCAGCAGGCAGCAAGCGCTGGAGCGAACTCGCCGTTGCGCCACCTACACCCTTGATACGAGAAATGCTGGAATAGAGGAAAAAAAGCAACTCATGCCGCATGGCCTAACCCCACTTTACCTTGGAAAAGTAGCGGTTAGTCATACATAAGTCAAATGAGCGGATTATTCAGCAGAAGTACGCTTCTTGCCCGTTTCGTCCACTTCGTTGAGTACATTGACCGCATTTGCACCCATGGCGTCCATAGCCTCGATACAGCTTTCCATAACGCCCTTGTCGTTATTGCGGCCACCAACACGGCAGAACATGATGCTCACGCTCAGACCAACGCTGGTTTTATCCTGCAGGACATAGGGATTAGCGGCAATCTGCCAGCGCAGACGGTTAAAGGTCATGCGAGCAGCTTCCGTGGTCGTATCCATCAGCAACACGCCTACGCGCTTGCTGCTAACGCTACCCACTACGTCATCAGGACGCAGCGACTGGCGGCAAATATTGGCGGCATGCTTGATAATGGTGTGGCAAACCGTCCGGCCATACTGGGCAAAGAGTTCATCATAATGATCAATTTGGATGATGGCGAAAGATGACTTTACGTCGCCCTTGTTATTGTAATAGTCCATCAGCTCGATGTCTTTATTGAGCGAATGCTTGTCAGGCAGGCCGGTGTCGGGATCGAGCGATTCGTGGCCCTTGAAATTATCCTGAATCACCTTGCGCACAGCTTCGTTCTTGCGAAGCCCCATCTTGTCGTGCAGCACCAGCTTGAAAAAAACCATGTCATCTTTTGAATCAGCGCGTACCACTTTAAGGCGGTAGCTGGTTTCCTTACCGTCGCCTCCAATGACGCTAAAACTCTGCACGCGGCCAAGCACGCTGCCGACATCGTTAGCGCCATCTTCAAATTCTACATATTCCTCAAGCATTTCACTGATGCGTTTGGGTAAAATCTTTCCAAGCGACTTGCCTTTGAATTTCTTGCTGGTAAGACCCAGCATCTCTTCAGCCTGCTTGTTGATGTCGCTTATTTCTATCGACTTATCGGTGTTATTCTGGCAAACGGTGATGACGGCATCGCTGCCGCGGTGACTAAGCATCATAGGGAATTACCTTAACTTATGAGACGTATACATAGATTAAGCTAATCCAAGAAAATGAATAAACTATTAAAAAAGCCGTAAATTAACTATGCCAGAGCCACTTATAGACCCTAAAATACGCATCAAGCGCCTGCGTTACCGCAGCTGGCACCGTGGTTGCAAGGAAACGGATGTCATACTGGGACATTTTGCCGACGGTCAGTTGGAAAACCTGGACAGTAAAATGCTTGATATCTATGAGCTTCTGCTTGAAGAGGCCGATGCCGATATCTGGGACTGGCTGACCGATAAAAGCGCCCCTTCTTCTGCCGATTACCTACCGTTGCTGGCGCTGCTTAAAACCTACGGGTTGCCAACCGAATAAAATTATTGCCGCATGACCGCATCGCCCATCATCACCCGCCCAAAATTCATACCATGGAAGCTCGCAGGAGTACCCACCGGAGCCGAAGCGCTGGTGCTGGCCGATTTATGCTCGGAGCGCATAAAGCTAGATAACCGTCCTCAGACAATTATCCACATCGCCGTTAACGACCGCAGCCTCGACATGATGGCGCAAGGTCTTTCCTTCTTCGCACCCGATGCCGAAGTGATGGTATTCCCGGCGTGGGACTGCATGCCCTATGACCGCAGCTCGCCAATTGCTGCTATTACCGCCCAACGCGTGCGGGTGCTATCAGCATTGGCAAACAACGCCTCACGCCCTTCAAAGCGTATTGTACTCACTACCGCCAATGCCATATTACAGAAAGTACCGCCGCGCACTGCGATGCGTGATGTCGTTTTTTCGATACGAAAAGGGCAAAGCCTCAACCGTGACAAACTGGTCAATTATTTGTTATCGCAGGGCTACCAGCGCACAGGAAAAGCCATGGAACCCGGCGAATTCGCCGTGCGCGGCAGCATTGTTGACATCGTACCCTCCGGTGCAACGGAAGGAATACGAATCGACCTGTTCGGCGATGACATAGAAAGCATCCGTCCCTACGATCTGCTGTCGCAACTGACCGAAGGCAGTGTTGAACAAATTGAACTATATCCCGTAAGCGAAGTGCTGCTCAATGACAGCACGGTAAAAAACTTCCGCGAGCGCTACCGCGAGCAATTCGGCGCCGTTTCTAAGGAAGACCCGCTGTATGAAAGTATTTCCCAGAAGCGCAACTATGTAGGCATGGAACACTGGCTACCGCTGTTTTACACCGGAGTGGAAACGCTCTTTGACTATTGCGAAGGTGCGCTGGTGACCATGGATAATGAAGCGCAAACTGCCATTGAAGAACGTCAGGAAAGCATCCTCGATTACTATGAGGCACGTATCAACGCGCTTAAAAACAGCTCAACCAAAAACAGCTTTTCTGTCGGAAGCATCTACAATCCCCTGCCGCCGGACATGTGCTTCCTCACACTGAGTGTATGGAAACCCATGCTGGCTGGCCTGCAGTGCGCAATATTCACTCCGTTCGTGGAACAGGCACCGTCTGCCAGCACAATCACCGTTGGCTACCGCCCCGCCATACGCTTTACGCAGTCGCAGACCGACCGCACGCCTTTTGATCAGCTTCGCGACTCGCTGGAAAAAGCGGCAGCAAAGAACAAGGCCACGCTGGTTGCCTGCTTCTCGCAGGGGTCACGCGAACGCCTGCAAACATTGTTGATGGAACGAGACAAGGAACACCATTTCCACTGCCTGAAAATAGACAGCTGGAACGATATAAAAAGCATACGCGGCAAAAGCGTGGGGCTTGCCGTATTGCCGCTGGAAAACGGTTTTGAAACCGAAAAATACAGCATCCTCAGTGAACAGGATGTACTGGGCGAACGCATAGCACGCGCGCGGCTCAAGAAAAAGAAATCTGACGTATTTCTTGCCGAGTCCGCCAGCTTTGGCGAGGGCGAACTGGTGGTCCACCGCGAACACGGCATCGGCAAATTTGAAGGGCTGGTGACACTTACCGTTTCCGGCGCAGCACATGACTGCCTGAAAATCATTTATGCCGACGACGACAAGCTGTTCCTGCCCGTAGAAAATATCGACATGGTGTCGCGCTTCGGTATGGAAGAAGACGGCGTACGCCTTGACAAGCTTGGCAGCGCTTCGTGGCAATCACGCAAGGCACGCCTGAAACAGCGCATCAAAATAGCCGCCGAAGCCCTCCTTAAAACTGCCGCCGAGCGGCTTATCCGCAAAGGTACGGTGCTTGAAGCAGCCACCGGAACCTATGATGATTTCTGCGCCCGCTTCCCTTATGTCGAAACGGAAGATCAGGCACGCGCCATCCTCGATGTGCTGGAAGACCTGCATTCCGGTAAACCGATGGACAGGCTTATTTGCGGCGATGTCGGCTTCGGAAAAACTGAAGTAGCGTTGCGTGCTGCATTCGTTGCCGCCTGCGCAGCCGATCATAAATTGCAGGTGGCGGTAATTGCTCCCACTACCCTGCTAGCCCGACAGCATTACCGCAACTTCTCGGCACGTTTTGAAGGATTCCCCATTAGCGTACGCCAGCTATCGCGCATTGTACCGACCAAGGACCAGAAGGCAACCCGTGAAAAGCTAGCCGAGGGCAAGGTGGATATCGTCATCGGCACACATGCGTTGCTTTCAAAGCAGATTAAATTCAAGAATCTTGGCCTGCTGATTGTGGACGAAGAACAGCATTTTGGCGTGGCGCAGAAAGAAAAGCTGAAGGAAATGAAATCCGACGTGCATGTGCTTACACTGTCGGCCACACCGATTCCGCGCACATTGCAAATGGCGCTGACCGGCGTGCGCGAACTCAGCCTGATTACCACCCCGCCGATTGACCGCCTTGCCGTACGCAGCTTCGTAATGCCATTCGACTCAGTGGTGATACGCGAGTCCATCCAGCGCGAAATGCACCGTGGCGGCAAATGTTTTGTGGTGACGCCACGCATCAAGGACATCGCCGAACTTAAGGTGCATCTCGCCGAAATGCTACCGGAAGCAAAGATAGCCGTAGCGCATGGGCAGCTGGCTGCTTCCGATCTGGACGAAATCATGAACCAGTTTTACGACGGCAAATTTGATATATTGCTTTCAACCGCTATCATTGAATCCGGCCTCGATATCCCCACCGCCAATACCATGATTATACACAACGCCCACCTGTTCGGACTGTCGCAGCTCTACCAGCTGCGTGGGCGCGTGGGCCGCGGTAAAATCCGCGCTTACGCCTATTTCCTGCTGCCGCACCACAAACAACTGACTAAAAACGCCACCCGCAGGCTGGAAGTAATGCAGACGCTCGACACACTGGGTGCAGGCTTTACGCTGGCCAGCCACGACATGGATATACGCGGCTTCGGTAACCTTGTCGGTGAGGAACAGTCTGGCCATATCCGCGAAGTGGGTATTGAGCTATATCAGCAAATGCTGGAGGAAGCCGTGGCACAGCTGAAGTCCGGCCAGAAGGATAGCCTGTCTGAATATGCTCCGGAATCTCAGGAATGGTCACCGCAAATCAACCTTGGCCTGTCGGTGCTGATACCGGAAGAATATGTGCCTGACCTGCAATTGCGGCTAGGCCTCTACCGCCGCATCGCTGACATGTCGAATGAAGAAGAGATCAACAGCTTTGCCGCCGAACTTACCGACCGCTTCGGCGCCATGCCGGAAGAAGTATCTCACCTCATCTCCACCCTTGGCATCAAGCTGTTATGCCGCAAGGCTAACATTGAACGCATTGACGCTGGCCCCAAGGGGGCAGTGCTTTCCTTCCGCGATAACCGCTTTGAAAAGCCGGATGCCCTGCTGGATTTTGTGGCACGCAATGTACGTACACTGAAAGCGCGTCCCGACCAGAAACTGGTCTTTACGCATGACTGGAAAGCTGTTGACGAAAAAATATCCACTACCAAAAAGCTTGTGGGTGATATTGCAGGATTACTGGAAGTGAAAAACTAGCGGCTGCGGCCTGCGGCCTGCGCTGCGCCGATATTCTGAGTGGATACGGATTGTGATCGACCCCTTGCCATACCATCCTGCGCTGCGACGCGCTGGCCCACCATTTGATTTTCTTGAGCGAGTGACGCATTTTCCGCCTGCTGCCATTTTTCATCGGTATTACCGGTAACATAGTCACCAATGCTGTTCCCCGTGAAGGCCTTTACGAACACGGTAAGAGGGGCTGTAATAACATCAACCACAAGAGAAGCGGTATTACCCATAAAGCCATTGGTAGATGGCGGGCGCTGCGTCCCTGTGACCATATCGCCAATCGTCCTGCCACCGCTACCAAACTTGGTTAGGTAGGATACCGGGAACGTGAACGAATCTATCAAAAATGTGCCTGCGCTCTTTAAAAAGCTCATGACGCGCCTTTTTTCGTTAATTACCTATACTCATTGTATTCTAATCATAATTTGTACATATGAGTATGAAGCTTTTATTACGTTGCTTTACTCAAAGCACAGCATCATTAAACCACAAAAAATTGATTAAATACAGTATTTTATAAAAATTCATTATGTTTGGGCAACTAATCAACCATATTGATTAATGAAAATTAATGTATATTTAAACCAGTTTTGTTACCCTCTAAACATGTAATTACTGAGATGGCCATACAGATAATAGATGGTGAAAGACATGCCAGATCCGCTACCAGACAAGATATTTGACCAGTCACTCATATCAGCCGAACAAATCGTAGAGGCGCGGCCATTTGAAATGGTCGAGGGTATGCCGTCAAATCCGGCCATAGACAAGGTCCTTGCGGTCATACGCACTGATCTGGCGGAAAACATCATGGTTTCCAACACCGAGTATGCTCCGCTGCGGCCAGAAGGCGTTGCCCTTCCCGGAAACCGCTATTATGCCGACCAAATGCGCGATTACGAAGACACACTCGGCAACTTCGATATTCCCGTCGAGGTGATTGCCGCACAGTTCGATGCCGATATGGAAGACATACAGACGCGCTTAAACGGCCTACTGGTAAAAGGCCCTGCCATGGCAGAACGCCTACCGCCTGCGCATGTGGACCATGTTGAGGTGCTTAATGCCATCGATACCATCAAGCATGTATTACGGGCAAAACCAACCCTGCTGGAAAGCCACAGCGAACGGGTACGGCTGAGTGACGCTGCCGAACTGCTCATGACTGTCGGACAACGTCTGGAGGGACCGGACGACCCGCCGCATTACCGCCCATCCGGCAATGGCGACAAGATCCGCTAACCTGCAAGCGGCAGGCCAATCAATCCGTGCCAATGAATCCATGGTTTACTCAAAACCCTTGAAATCCGCTGATTTCCTGCTATCACCGATGCCATGAGCGACCTATTTAATACCAAGCAACAAGTTAAAACCCAGTCCTACACCGCCGAAGATATTGAGGTTCTAGAAGGACTTGAACCCGTCCGCCGTCGGCCGGGCATGTATATTGGCGGCACCGACGAAGTTGCCATGCACCACCTTGTCAACGAGGTGTTCGACAACGCCATGGACGAAGCGGTGGCAGGCTTTGCTAATAAAATCGAGCTGGAAATGCGCGAAGACAACGTGATTGTCGTGCGCGACAATGGCCGCGGCATTCCGGTAGATCCACACCCCAAATTCCCCAAAAAATCCGCATTGGAAGTTATCCTTACCATGCTGCATTCCGGCGGCAAGTTCGGCGGCAAAGTGTATGACACCTCCGGCGGTTTGCATGGTGTTGGTATTTCCGTGGTCAACGCCCTGTCGGATTATCTGGAGGTGGAAGTGGTGCGCGACAAGCAGGTTTACCGCCAGTCCTTCTCGCGCGGTGAACCCACCGGCAAACTCAAGGAAATCGGCGCCGACCCCAAAGGGCGCGGCACCACAGTTGCCTTCCGGCCAGACACAGAAATATTTGGCAAGGCCAAGTTCAAACCTGAAAGGCTCTATAAGCTAGCGCGCTCTAAAGCCTACCTTTACCGCGGTGTGCAGATTCGCTGGGTGTGCGACCCATCGCTGCTGCCGGAAGGTTCGGAAGTGCCTGCTGATGCCACCATCCATTTCCCTGGTGGCCTACGCGATTTCCTTGCCCAGCAGCTCGAAGGACGCGCCACCATCACCTCGCAGCCTTTCTGCGGCGAAGCGGAACTGGCCGGTAACCTTGGCCGCATCGAATGGGCGATTGATTGGCCCGAAGACGAAGAAACCTACGTCAGCACCTATTGTAACACTATCCCCACCCCTGAAGGCGGCACGCATGAATCCGGCCTGCGCTCTGCCATCAACAAAGGTATCCGAGCTTACGGCGAACTGGTGAACAATAAGAAAATCGCACAGGCGCAGGGCGAAGATATTCTCGGCGGCGCTGTCATTGTGCTGTCGCTGTTCATGAGAGACCCACAATTTCAGGGCCAGACCAAGAACAAGCTGGTGAATGTCGAAGCGGCAAGGCTGGTGGAAAACGCCATGCGCGACCATTTCGACCATTACCTGTCCGGTACGCCGGAAAACAGCAACAAGCTGGTCGCCCACATTATCTACCGTTTGGAAGACCGCCTGCGCCGCAAGGCCGACAAGGAAGTCAGCCGCAAGGCCATAACACAAAAACTGCGTCTTCCCGGCAAGCTGGCCGACTGCACCCGCTCAAGCGGCAAAGGCACGGAAATATTCATCGTGGAAGGTGACTCGGCAGGCGGCTCCGCCAAGCAGGCACGCAACCGTGAAACACAGGCCATATTGCCGCTACGCGGCAAAATCCTCAACGTGGCCTCGGCCTCGCTGGATAAAATCAAGGCCAATCAGGAACTCGCCGACCTCGTGCTGGCGCTGGGCTGCGGCACCGGCAGCTATTACAGCGAAGACGCCCTGCGCTACGACAAGGTCATCATCATGACCGACGCCGACGTGGATGGCGCGCATATCGCCTCGCTGCTGATGACGTTCTTCTATCAGGAAATGCCCGAGCTGATTCACAACGGCCACCTGTATATCGCCCGCCCACCGCTCTACCGCATCACCATCGGCAACCAGACGACCTACGCGCAGGACGATAAGGAAAAAGACGAAATCGTCAAAACCGCCAAGGGCAAGGTGGAAGTCGGCCGCTTCAAAGGCCTTGGTGAAATGATGCCCGCGCAGCTCAAGGAAACCACCATGAACCCCAACAACCGTATCCTGCTGAAGGTGGTCATCGAAGAAGAAGAAATCGAGCCAACCCGCGAACGTGTGGAACAGCTGATGGGCAAAAAAGCCGAACACCGCTTCGCCTTCATTCAGGAGCAAACCGCCCAGCGCTCTGACATTATGCAACAGATAGATGTATAGATAAATCAATTATTTGTAATTGATTTTTAAAGCAAAAAATCAACTTAACTACAGCGCCGCGGCAAACGCGTTTTCATGCTCAACGCCCACGCGGGCATAGGTGCGGGTGAGCAGCATGGTGAGCATCGCCTTATCGAGCGTCGGGTCTTGCAAGAGCGCCTTTCCGATGTTCTTGAGATGGTCACCGAATGCTTCTTTGGCGGCAGGCACTAGGTGGGGTTCCTGTTCCTTTTTAGCGCACTCGAGCGTACGCTCGATCTCTTTCTTCAGGATAGTCATCAGTTCATGTTTATCTATCCCGTACTCACGGCTGATAATCGCCACCACAGGTATCAGGTGACTTTTAAGCGTGGTGTGGATGAATTGCTGCATCGGCTCCTGCATGTCCTTGGGTTCGAACATGAGCTGCTCTTCCCTCTCATCGGATAACTTATTGTATTTTTTATTATATTTTAGCACGGGCGAGTAGAAATAGGTGTTGGAGACAATGTCCTGCACAATAGTGGTGTTGAGCCTGCCCTTTTTGCTGAAGGCAACATAGGTGTTCTGCTGATGCGCTTCCAGCGACACGCCGTATTTGGCGAATATACCCAGCTGGCCTGTCAGCACCGTACGCGCATAGTCGCGGAAATAGTCTTTTGCCTGATCCGCATCACCCACACTGTTTGATTTCATAATGTCCGCAAGGAATGAGCGCGAATGACCGTCTTCGTCCCTCCCAACATTGCTAATCAGCGACGCCAGCGGCATCACATAATTATCGGCCGGAACTAATTTTCTTGGATTTTCGCGGAACAGGCCGGAAAGGTAGATGCCGTTTTCGGCGGCGTCATCATTTCCCTTATCCGGCGTAAAGTAAAAACCGTATGGCTCTGCGATAATCTGGAGCGTACCTTCAAAACCGCCATTATCTTTGTTGATTTCCTTCGCAAGGTGAGTGATACCCGGCGCGGAGGATGCCTCGAAGAATGGCAGCGAGCGCGGGTAACCGGTAAGTTGTATTTCCGGCATGGTGGTTTTGATATGACCTGCGTCGCTGTCTTTCGGGCGCACGGAACGGGTAGAGATATTGGGGTAAACTTCAATGGTGGCATCTGTCTCAAGGATATCGCCGGAGTGTACCCATTTATCCAGCTTGTTTTTCATCGGCCTCAGGTTAAGCGGGTGCAGTGGCGCCGGATAAAAATCCTTCGGGTCTTTGCCTTTGAAGCGCAGCGATTCCTCCCATGCCTTATGTGCGTCCGGATAACTTTCACGGAAGAACTGTTCATAATCTGGCGCTGATTCGTGGTTATACACATTCAGGCATTGCTTAGACACGGCCAGCACAGGCAGCGGGAAATGGTTGCCATACTCGGCAAAGTAAAGCATCTGCTTTTCGTCATCGACCGCCCTGCCGTTTGTCATGTGGCGGCGCAGCTTCGACAACGGATGGTGCTGGCTGCCTGCGAACGATCCTATCTGGTAGAAAAATGTATCCACGGAATCAGAATCCGGCGTATGGGTATCCACCACCCAGTCCCATGTATTGGCGTGTGCTGCGCTCTGGCTGGCCACCTGCTGCTTCATGTCCAGCCGTTTGGCCACGGAAAGCGCTTCCTTGCTTAAACTTTCCATCATCGCATATTGCGCGGAATGCCAAAGATCCGGGTCAAAATTGTCGCCCAACTTCGCCTCCAGGCTTAGCTTTAGCCATAGCCAGAACTCGCTGGGGTCATCAACAATGGTTTTTGCGCCCTTCTCTTCCATCGTAATCACAATGTCCTGATCCGGCTGGCGGCTATAGAGATAGTCCAGCGCCTCCGCCTTGCTGCCCAGCGCGAATGTCTTTCCGCTGTCTTTTTCGGCGATGGTAAAAGTGACCTCCGCAGGGTCTATGTATTTGTCATTGATGGCGCAGTAGATGAGCCGTACTAGCGTATTCTGCGCCGCAATTTTGCGCGCGTCGGAGTAATACTTCAGAAATGAAGTTTCTGGTGATGGCACGATACCCCCTGTGGGTTTATTAATTATTTTTAATTTTTTAAAGGTGTAATCCATAAAAGAACACTTGTCCAGTGAGGGCTTTATAAATGGATATTAACCAAGGTGCCGCTTCATTATAACCTTGTTTCACTACCTACAATTTTGCTATGTATGAGGATTCAGCTCACTATGCAGTTTTAGCCATGCCAGACAGCTTCCCCGTATCCGAGCGCTCACGCGCCAAATCCATACCTATCCATACTTTCCAAGCTAAAAGCTATGAGGCATGGTGTAAAAAGCAACCCGCCACTACTCGGCACTGGCTCGAGGAAACGCAGTTCAAAGCTACTACAGGCAAGCATTGCCTGCTGCCTTCCTCTGGCGGCGCAATTGCGGGTGTGGCTTTTTGTATCGACGACAAACCGAATATCTGGAGTATTGCGTCGCTGGCCACGCAGCTGCCTGAACAACACTACCACCTTGAGGGCAGCTTTACTGGCGAAACCGCCACACAGATGGCGCTCGGCTGGGCTTTAGCCACCTACCGCTTCTCGCGCTACAAAAAAAATGGCCATCCGACTGCAAAATTGCTGGCGCCAAAAGGCTGTGACATGGACTATGTGAAAGCCATGGCCAGCTCTATTTTCTGGGCGCGCGACATGATAAATACACCCGCCAACGACATGAATCCAGCCGCACTGGCGCAGGAAGCTGCCAGCTTCGCACGCAAGCACAAAGGCAATGTAAATATCATCAAGGGCGAAGCATTACTGAAAGCCAACTACCCCATGATTTACACGGTAGGCAAGGCCAGCAGTGTGCCGCCGCATTTTGTGGATATACGCTTTGTGCGTAAAGGTGCGCCAAAAATCACCTTGGTGGGCAAAGGCGTGTGCTTTGATTCCGGCGGGCTGGATATCAAGCCGTCGTCAGGCATGAAACTAATGAAAAAAGACATGGGCGGTGCAGCAAGTGTGCTGGCGTTGGCCAAGGCCATGGTGGAAACCGGCCTGCCCGTGCAGCTGCGAGTGCTGCTGCCGATTGTAGAAAATGCCGTGGCCGGAAATGCCATGCGTCCGCTGGACATTGTACCCACGCGCAAGGGCATCACGGTAGAAATCGGCAACACGGATGCGGAAGGCAGGCTTATACTCTGCGATGCACTCACTGAAGCAGACGACGAGCAACCTGACCTGCTGGTGGACTGTGCCACGCTCACGGGCGCGGCGCGTGTGGCACTGGGTACAGAAATTCCCGCGTTCTTCACACCGGACGACCGGCTAGCCCATCAATTAGCTTCCATTAGTGAGAGCCTGACCGACCCTCTATGGCGCTTGCCACTTTGGAAAAATTATAAAAGTCAATTGGATACAAATCACGCCGACCTGTCCAACGACCCCGAAAGCTCTTATGGCGGCGCCATTACTGCGGCCTTGTATTTACAGGAATTTGTGAGTAAAACACCCTCCTGGCTGCATATCGACATGATGGCATGGAACCAAAGCGCCAAACCGGGCCGCCCGCAAGGCGGCGAGGCCATGGCGATACGCGCCCTTTATGCACTGATTAAAGAAAGATATACCTAAAAATGTCATATACCAAAGACGAGAAAATCGGCTCTTCCAAGACTATCCGTGCATTGTCCTTCTGGCACGGTGTTACTTCCACCGCCCTGCGCAAAATGCCTATGGACCTGTCTGCACGCCAGACCGCCGTGCTGATGAACGTGTATCTGATGCCGCCGCCACATAGCATCAAAAGCCTCGCCGACGATCTGATGATTTCTAAACCGGCCATCTGCCGTGCTGTCGATGCTCTGGAAAAATCCAAACTGGTGAAGCGTATCCGCGACAAGCAGGACAAGCGCAATGTCATCATCCAGCGCACAGTCAAAGGCTCGGTGTATCTCAGCGAATTCGCGGACATTATCCTTCATATTTCCAAAGAAGCCGCCTGATATATTGGTTTAAGAGCGCCAATTAATCCGTTGAATATACTTGTTATTAAATAATTGTATCCGGTTAAATGCGCCATGCAAAACACCTATTATATCGACCTCAACGGCATCAAGGACGGCCCACACAATCTGGTCAATATCATGCGCCGTATCCGCACCGGTAAGGTCGGACCGGACACACTTATCCATGTAGGTGACAACCCCGCCTCTATGCCTGCCAAGCAGATTGAGGAAATATCCCACTTTTTTGTGCGTGAAAAAGCACCTGAGGCCTCATCGCAAACAGCATCTCAAACTACCCTTTCCATTAGCAGCCTGATACGCAACAGCTGGCAGTTCACGCTGGAACACAACATCATGACCGTTTATGCGGGTTTGCTTGTGCTGCTCAATGTCATGGCTAGCATGTGGCTGGTCGGTAGCTTCGGCTATTTACAGGGCGGACTGCTTGCATGGATATTTTGTGTCACCTGCCACAATTTCTACCTCGTGTTCATGCTGCGACTTTACCGTGGCCAGACCTTCTCGAGTGATTTCTTCAACAATCGCCTGCAGCCCATACTGGGAACACTGTTTCTATCTTGCATTACGCTGGCACTGATGATGGCCGGCGGGCTGGTGCTTTTGGTGCTGCCGCTGGTGATTGTTTCGGTCTATTACATCTTCGTGCCATTCCTGATGCTCGACCATAAATACAAAATGGTGGAGTCCATGCACGCCTCCCGTCTTCTGCTGCAAAAGAACAACCAGCAATATCTCAGGCTGGTGGTCATACTGATACTGACTCATTATATATGCATGACCATGATAGTACCCCTGCCCCTCACCTTGCCCATGTTTGCTGCAGCACTGGCAGAGCTGTACGAAAAAGCATCCAGCTCCTGAGTCTAACCTCCGATAACTAGGCATTTTTTTCATAGTTAGCCAATATATTTTTCCTAATCGCTTGTCAAACAATAGAAAATATGTTTTATTGTTGAAGTAGGAAAAAAATGCCGCACTTTAACGAATTGGTAACCACTTTTAGTTAGGGTGAAACCATAAACTGAAAGTAGAGCCGTCAGGAAAGCGCGGCAATAATGGAGGCGAGTTGTGAGTTCATTGACAGAAACAGCGAAAAACATGGGTTTTGCCAAGATGGGCGCAATCGCGGCCGCAGCTGCCGTGATGATTGCATTTTTCATCATGATTACCTTCCGTGTTTCCACCGGCAGCATGTCCCTGCTCTATACCGACCTCAGCATACAGGACGGCGCCAAAATCACAGCAGAGCTTGATAAAAGCGGTATTCCATACGAGTTG
Organism: Alphaproteobacteria bacterium; assembly: GCA_020049775.1. Classification (GTDB taxonomy): domain Bacteria; phylum Pseudomonadota; class Alphaproteobacteria; order Rickettsiales; family SXRF01; genus JAGVKI01. The sequence continues at coordinate 21,029 of JAGVLO010000012.1, forward strand.
CGCGCCAATGGCACTGCTATTGCCGTACCGTCCGACAAAATGCTGAACACCCGCATGACCATGGCGCAGCAAGGACTGCCCAGTGGCGGCTCCATGATTGGCTACGAGATTTTTGACCGCTCTGACACGTTCGGCAGCTCTAACTTCGTAATGAACATCAACATGCTGCGCGCACTTGAAGGTGAACTTGCCCGCACGATTGCCTCCATGTCACGGGTGGAAACAGCGCGTGTGCATGTAGTAATGCCCAAGCAGGAACTTTTTACGCGTGATAAGGCGAAGCCAAGCGCCGCCGTAACCCTTAAATTGCGCGGTAGCAACACGCTTGAGTCAGGCGAAGTCGCCGCCATCACACATCTGGTCGCCGCTTCCGTTCCCATGCTTGAAACCAACAGGGTAACGGTAGTTGACAGCAATGGCCGCCTGCTCGCACGCGGTGACGGCGACAGCATGAGCGCAGGCGCAAGTGTCGCTGAAGAATACCGCCGCGCTTATGAAAAACGTGTGCAAAACTCACTGGAAGCGCTCATTGAAAAGGTGATTGGCCCGGGCAAGGTGCAGGTACATGTAGCAGCCGATATCAACCTCGACCGCACCACTATCAATTCCGAGAAATATGATCCCGATGGTCAGGTGGCACGCTCCAGCCAGTCCAACAGCGAAAAAGAAACCTCACAAGAAAAAACACCCAAAGACCCGGTCAGCGTAGCTAATAATATACCTGCTCTGCCCTCCAGCGGTGAAGATGGTAAGGCCTCCAGCACCCATGCAATCGAACGCAAGGACGAAACCACCAACTTTGAAATTTCCAAAACCGTGCAAAGCCAGATTCGCGAAGGCGGCACCATTGATAAACTTTCCGTCGCCGTACTGGTCGATGGTGTACGCATCACCGATGAAGAGGGCAAAACCACCTATACCGCCCGTACGGAAGAAGAACTCAAGCAGCTCAAGACACTGGTTGCATCGGCTATCGGCTACAACGAAAAGCGCGGCGACCAGCTGGAAGTGGTGAACATGCCCTTCTCGCAAGACGCACAGGCGATTGGTGAATCATCCTTCGTTGACCGCTTCAAAATTGAACTACAGTCAATCATGCAGACGGTTATCATCGCCGCAGTTGCAATCCTCGCTATCTTGATGGTCCTGCGCCCTGCAGTGGTTCACCTGATTAAGCATACCACCCCGCCGAGTGGCCGCGTAGGTGATGAACTCGCCGCACTTGAAGGGCATTCTGGTATGGCAGCGCTTCCGATGGCGGCGGCATCAGGCGGCGGCATGGGTCCGAGCGGAGCAGTACCGCCCGAGGAAGAATCGGAAACAGACAAGCTGATTGATATTGCAAATATTAAGGGTGGCATGAAATCATCCACCATGCGCAAAATCAACGAAGTTGTAGATAAATATCCGGAGGAAAGCATGAACGTGCTTCGCCAATGGACACAAAGCAGCAAATAATAGAAGGTTAAAGAGGCATTATGGCACCCTCGCCCAAAGATAATAAAGACGATTTCAGAAGACTGAACGGCACGCAAAAAGCCGCCATCTTCCTGATGACGCTTGGCGAAGAAACCGCTGTCAAGTTGTTCACGCTTATGGATGACGATGAAATCCGCATGTTGTCGAGCATCATGTCCACCTTAGGCCAGGTGAACGCCGACATCGTGGAGCGCATCATTCTTGAGTTCAACGAGCAGGTGTCTGCGTCCGGATCACTGATTGGTAACCTTGACTCCACAGAGCGCCTGCTGGTGAAGGCACTGGGACGCGGCAAAGTGGATACCATCATGGAAGAAATCCGTGGTCCTGCTGGCCGCAACACATGGGACAAGCTGGGTAACGTGAATGAAGAAGTATTGGCCAACTTCCTGAAGAACGAATACCCGCAAACCATCGCGGTGGTACTGTCAAAAATCAAGGCGGATCACGCCGCACGCGTGTTAATGAACCTGCCGGAAGACCTCAGCATGGAGGTAATTATGCGCATGCTGACAATGGAAGCCGTGAAGAAAGACGTGATGGACGGCATCGAAAAAACGCTGCGCATGGAGTTCATGAGCAACCTCGCCAAACGCCAGAGCCGCGACAGCCACGAAATGCTGGCGGAAATCTTCAACAACTTCGACCGCAACGCCGAAGCCAAGTTCATGGGTAAGCTGGAAACACGCAGCGCCGATTCGGCAGAGCGCGTGCGCGCCCTCATGTTCACCTTCGAAGATCTCATCAAAATCGACGGCTCCGGTATCCAGACCCTGCTGCGCGGCATCGACAAAGACAAGCTGGCGGTGGCGCTCAAAGGGGCTTCCAACAATATCAAGGACCTCTTTCTCAAGAATATGTCCGAACGCGCATCTAAAATCCTGCGCGAAGATATGGAGGCCATGGGACCTGTGCGCATCAAGGACGTGGACGAAGCGCAAATGTATATTGTGGGCATCGCCAAAGACTTGTCCAGCAAGGGTGAAATTATCATCGCCGGTGACAGTGCCGACGACCAGCTCATTTACTAACGAAGGCAGAATTATAGTATGCAGATACAGCGTTTTGATTTCAGGGATTTGACCGTAAGCGAAGCAGTGGTGCAGGCCGCTTCCGGTTCACCGTTCCGTAAAACGCGTGAACCGGTAAAATCCGTAGTGGAAGACGTGCCGCTACCGCCTCCACCGCCGCCCACCTTCAGCGAGGCAGACCTCAAGAACGCTGAAATGAAAGGCTACCAGCGCGGCTTTCAGGAAGGCATAGAAGACGGCAAAAAACAAATGGAAACCGTGCAGGCGGATATACAGAAAAAACTGCTGGAAAATGTGGAAAGTTTTGTAAAGCACATCACCCCCCTGTTTGCTGACTACCGCAAAATGGTGCTGGATGTGCATGAGCAAATGCCCGTGATAGCACTGGCCATTGCCAAAAAAGTGGCGGGTGCGGCGCTGGAAAACAACGCCAAAGCCGTAGTGGAAGACATGGCCATGCGCGGCTGTGAAACCCTGCTGGCAGAGCCTAAACTCACCATTACCGTACATGAAAGCATGGGTGATATGCTGGCCAAACAATTGGAAAACCTCACCTCGCGCCTGCAATCGGCAACCGACATCACCATACTGCGTGACCCGGATATGCCGCAAGCAGATTGCCGCATTGAATGGAAGCACGGCGCAATGGAACGCAACACGCAGCGATTGCTGGAACAAACCGACCGCGTAACGGAGAATATGGTGGCCTCCGCAGCACGTGATACCAACGCACACCTCGATACGCTTCAGGCAGGGCTGCCTGAGTCCGAAACGCTAAAGCCAAAAACACTAGAGACTGATAAGGAGTAAGTTATGGCAGACACAGCAGAAAACATCACCGGAGGTATCAGCGAGAACCTGAGCCTCGAAAACGTCTATGAAATCCCTGTGCAGATTACCGTGGTGCTGGGCCGTACCAGCATGCAGGTAAGTCAGCTATTGAAGCTGGGCCGTGGCGCAGTAATTGAACTGGACAAAAAAGTTGGTGAGCCTATTGATATATTCGTTAACAACCGCCTTGTCGCACGCGGTGAAGTCGTGGTGGTGGAAGACCGTATCGGTATCACCATGACGGAAATCATCAAGAGTGATAAGCATTAATAAGGTTTGATGAATGCGTTTACTGATTATAGGTGATCTTTACGGACAGATAGGCACAGCCAGCGCGATTGCACGTTCACGCGGTGCAAAAGTAGCGCATGTTGCAGATATCGAAGCCGCCATGAAAGCCCTTCGCGATGGCCAGGGCGCGGACCTTGTCATGATTGAAGTGCGTGAAGACATCGAAAAGCTGGTAACGCTGCTGATGCGTGAACGCTTCAACCTGCCGGTAATCGCCTGCGGCTTGCAGAACGATAAGGATTCCGCCGTAAAAGCCATACGCTCCGGCGCCAAGGAATATATCCCCCTGCCTCCAAACGAAGAGCTAATTGCCGCCGTTCTGGAAGCCATCACCGAAGAAACACAGTCGCTGGTCTTTTCCTCCGCCGCTATGGCCAAGGTCATCGCTATGGCCGACCAGATAGCCCCCAGCGACGCCAGCGTCATGATTACCGGTGAATCCGGCACGGGCAAAGAAGTCATCGCCCGCTATATCCACCGCAAAAGCAAGCGCGCTTCCGGAACGATGATTTCCGTGAACTGCGCTGCTATTCCTGAAAATTTGCTGGAATCCGAACTGTTCGGCTATGAAAAAGGCGCGTTCACCGGCGCTGCTTCGCGACGTATCGGCAAGTTCGAGGAAGCCGACGGCGGCACCATCCTGCTTGATGAAATCAGCGAAATGGATCTGCGCCTGCAATCCAAGCTGCTGCGCGTGCTGCAGGAGCGTGAAGTTGACCGCATCGGCGGCAGCAAGCCCATCAAGGTCAATATACGCGTGCTGGCCACATCCAACCGCAATATGCAGGAAGTTGTTAAAAAAGGCACTTTCCGCGAGGATTTATATTTCCGCCTCAACGTCATTCCGCTGAATATCCCCTCCTTACGCGAACGCAAGGAAGATATCCTGCCTCTGGCCGAGCATTTTATCGAAAAATATTCCAAAGCAAACGGCGTACCCGTGCGCAAACTCTCTGATGCATCCATTACCAAGCTGACGCAATATGCGTGGCAGGGCAATGTGCGCGAACTGGAAAACACCATGCACCGCTCGGTATTGCTTGCTAACGGCAGCATCATCGAACCCGACGCCATCGCCCTGCAGGGCATGCCGGAACAGGCTGTAGCCGCTTCCGGCGGCGGCAGCGTATCGCGCCAGATAAGCAACAACACCGGCGGCCTTGTCGGACGCACGGTCGAATCCGTAGAGCAGGAACTGATTCTGGATACACTCAGCCACTGCCTCGGCAACCGTACGCACGCCGCCAATATCCTTGGTATTTCCATACGCACATTACGCAACAAGCTGAAGCAATACGGCGAACATGGTGTCGCCATCCCGCCACCCCCGACCGGCGCCGAGTGAGGTAGCACATGGCAGACGCAGCAGCCCCAGCCTCTAACTTCTCAGGCCCTGCGATACGCCTGTTTGCTGTTGGTGCATTGAAGCGCCGCGACATTTTCTTCGCGGTGTCGATTATCTTCATACTTGTCTTCCTTATCCTGCCGATGCCGCCGCTGATGCTGGATATGATGCTTACCGTTTCTATCACCTGTTCTGTCATCGTGCTTATGACCGTGCTGTTCGTAGAAAAACCGCTGCATTTAAGCTCATTCCCCACCATCCTGCTGATTGTAACCATGCTGAGGCTGGCGCTGAACATTGCCTCTACCCGCCTTATCCTCAGCCACGGCCATGAAGGCACTGACGCCGCCGGACATGTCATCGAGGCGTTTGCCGGGTTCGTGATGGGCGGATCGGTAATTATCGGTGCTATTATCTTCGGTATTCTTACCATCGTGAATTTTGTGGTTATCACCAAAGGTTCAGGCCGTATCGCCGAAGTATCAGCACGTTTCTCGTTAGACGCGATGCCCGGAAAACAGATGGCCATCGACGCCGACTTGTCGGCAGGCCTCATCAACGAAGACGTGGCCAAGACGCGCCGCAAGGAACTGGAAGACGAAAGCAACTTTTTCGGCGCTATGGACGGTGCTAGCAAATTCGTGCGTGGTGACGCCGTTGCCGGTTTGCTCATTACGTTCATCAATTTCGTCGCGGGTATTCTCATAGGCGTAGTACAGAATGATTTATCGTTCGCTGATGCACTTACGACCTACACCGCACTGACCGTTGGTGACGGGCTGGTTTCACAAGTTCCCGCCCTTATCGTTTCCACCGCCGCCGGTATTCTGGTTACCAAGTCCGGTGTGGCAGGTTCAGCGGAAAAAGCCGTACTCGACCAGTTGACACGCCACCCCGCCGCACTAGGCATTACCAGCGTCTTTCTTGGCGCTATGGCGCTGTTGCCAGGCATTCCTGCCCTGCCATTCGTTGTGCTTTCAGCCCTAACCGGTTTTGGCAGCTGGTACTTGAACAGAAATCCGGTTGGGCTTGAACGCGCCACTGGTACTGCAGCACCCGGTAAACCCGGCGCACCAAGGCAACTGGAAGGCCCTGGTGGTACAACTACCGCAGACGGCCAGCAGAAAGCAGAAGAGCAGCCTGGCGACTTCCTGCAGATTGATGCGCTCAGGCTGGAACTGGGTTATGGCCTGCTGCCGCTTATAAACTACCAGAAAGGCCACCGCCTGACGGAACAAATCAAGGCCCTGCGTAAACAAATGGCGCGCGAGCTTGGCTTCGTTATCCCTTCGGTGCGCATTCAAGACAATATGCAATTGCCGCCGAATACGTATGTCATCAAGGTCAAGGAAATCGAATCCGGCCGTGGCGACATCAAGCCAGACATGCTGCTGGTGATGAACCCCAGCGGCGGCAAAATCACCCTGCCGGGCGAAGAAACCACCGAACCGACCTTCGGCCTGCCCGCCATGTGGGTACCTGAACAATACCGCGAAGAAGCGTTGTTCAATAACTACACCGTGGTGGACCCGCCAACCGTGGTCACCACGCACCTGACTGAAATCATCAAAGACAATATGGCCGAATTGCTTTCCTACTCCGAAACGCAGAAGCTGCTCGACGATCTCGGCAAAACGCAGCAGAAGCTGGTGGCGGAGACCATTCCTACGCAAATCAGCGTCGGCGGTGTACAGCGCGTACTGCAAAACCTGCTGAAAGAAAGCGTATCCATCCGCGACCTGTCCACCATTATCGAAGCCATCGCCGAAGCATCCCGCTCCACCAACAATACCGGCAGCATCACGGAACACGTGCGGATGCGCATGGCCCGCCAGATAAGCCATTCCAATACCAGCGACGGCGGATACATCCCCATCGTCGCCATGTCGCCGGGCTGGGAACAGACCTTCATCGAATCGCTCACGCTTGTCGGCGAAGAACGTGTGCTGTCCATGGCCCCCAGCCGTATTCAGGAATTCATTCTCAACGTACGCGCGCAGTTCGACAAACATGCGCTGCAAGGAGAATTGCCTGTGCTGCTTACCAGCCCGACCATTCGCCCCTATGTGCGCTCGATTGTTGAACGCTTCCGTGCATCCACCGTAGTGCTTTCACAGAATGAAATTCACCCCAAGGCGCGCATTAAAACCCTGGGACAGATATAGACATAAACCATGCGCCTTCGCACCTTCACAGCCCATGACATGCCCGCTGCCATGAAGATGGTGCGCTCAGAACTGGGCGAACATGCCATTATCCTCAGCACAGATAATAAAGGTAAAGGGCCGGTTACGCTCACCGCCGCCGTGGATGACGACGCCCGCCCGCACAACGAGAAAGCAGAAGCGAAAAAACCTGAGTCAGCGCCGCGCCCTTCAGTAAACCCGAAGGCCATGCAGCACAGCAACGAAGAAGCCGACCAGTTGCGCTACGATATTCAGGAAGTGCTGCGCTTCCACAACATGCCGGAACTGTTCATCGCCAAGATGATGCAGCAGGCCACCGACAAATGGCTAGCGGCACTGCAAGCCTTGCAGCATATCGGCGCCCGCAAGGGCAAGCCCAACCGCCTCTTGCAACTGTCACTGGAGAAAATACTTGAAGGCTATTTCAGTTTTCAACCACTGGATTTTTCCAAAGCAGGCAAAAGGCTGATGCTGGTAGGGCCGCCCGGAATCGGTAAAACTCTAACCATTGCAAAGATCGCCGCTTCTCTGGTGATGAACGACGAGCAAGGCAAACGCGATACGGTAGTCATCACCACCGATAACAAACGCGCCGGAGGTTTTGAACAACTACAATCCCTGACCAGCATCATGGGCGTGGAGCTGCATGCAGCCAACGATACCAAAGAACTCAAAAAAATAGTCGCCGCGTGCAAACCGCGCGCCCGCGTGCTGATTGATACCGCCGGATGCAACCCCTACGACAATGCCGAAATGAATGAACTGAAAGCCTATGCAAAACTCGACGATGTCGAGCCAGTGATGGTGCTGCCCGCAGGCGGGGATAGTCTGGAGGCCATTGATGTGGTGGAGTCATTCATGGCCCTGCCCGTTGAAAGGCTGCTGGTTACCCGCACCGATACTGCCAAGCGTTTTGGCGGTATTCTGGCCGCCGCCGCAGCCCATAAGCTGGCTTTCTGCCATGTCAGCAGCTCGTCGAGCATTATTGACTCGCTGCAGCCAGTGGATGCTGCAGGTTTGGCAGGCTTATTGCTACATTATAAGAAATTAACCAATTCATGATTGCAATCATGATGAACATGCGTAATGGTCAAAAAATATGATAGAAGGCACAAAAAACAGTAATTTAAGCAACAACATCATTGCCATTGCTTCTGGCAAGGGCGGTGTGGGCAAGACATGGCTGGCGGTAACGCTGTCGCATTTGTTTGCCCGTTCCGGCCGCCATGTGCTGCTGTTTGACGGCGATATCGGGCTGGCGAATGTTGACGTGCAGCTGGGCCTCACCCCCCAGCGCGACCTGAGCAACGTGCTTTCCGGAAAAAATACCCTTAAGGAAGCCATCACCCAATATAATGAAGGCGGGTTCGACATTATCCCGGGCCGTTCCGGTTCCACTACGCTTGCCAACATGCCTCCGGAAAAGCTGGAGCTGATCATGGGCGAACTCAGGGAACTGCGTAAGAATTACGACATGGTGGTGCTGGACCTCGGCGCAGGCGTCGAGCATAACGTGCAACATCTCGCATCTATGGCCTCGCGCTGCATCGTGGTGGTGACGGATGAGCCGACCTCGCTGACCGACGCCTATGCCTTCATCAAAATCACGCAGGCCAACAAAAACGCGCCGGAAATGTGCATTGTAGTCAATCAGGCAGCTACGCAGCGAGAGGGAGAGGCCACCTACCACGCGCTGAACAAGGCCTGTGTCAACTTCCTGAACATGTCGCCACCGCTACTTGGCATTATCCGCCGTGACAACAAAGTGAAAGACAGTATCCGCAGCCAGAAATCGCTGCTTATCAAAGCACCACATTCAACAGCAGCTACCGATGCTGCGGTGCTTTCCATCAAACTAATGCAAAAGTAGGCGCACATGGTTGATTTGCGGGTGATAACGATTCTGCCGCAGCAACCGATAGGTGTGCAACAGCCGTCTAATGCCCAAAGCAGCGTTTATGGCTCGCAGAACGCCATCTCCAACCTCACCCCCGGCACCGTACTCACCGGATTTATTGTCAACCGTGACGCCAGCGGCAATCCGGTATTGCGCACAGTAGAAAGTGGTGACATCACCTTTGTCAGCAATTTCTTCCTGAAAATCGGAAGCGAAGTGCAAATCCGTATCGAGAATATCGCCGGAAGCATACTGGCGCACATACTCAGCGTGGACGGCCAGTCGCCGGAAGCGGCAGAAGCGCAATCGTCCTTCGCCTCACGGCCTGACGTTATCCTCAGTCAGGCCATCCTCTCGCGCGAGCCGTTATCTACGCAGGCGCAGCCAGCAATTGCGCAGCAAACCGGCAATACACCCGCGCCACTCCTGCCATCATCCATCATCAGCGGAACGCTGGTGGCGTTGCCGCGTGATGTCGCCAACATCCCCACCCTGCCCTTTGGCACGCAGCTTTCATTCCGGCTTATTGCCGTGAACATACCCGCCGCATCCGGCAGCACCTATGCGCAAACCCCTTCGCAACCGGCAAGCGGAGTTGCGCCTCCCTATGCCGCCTATGCGCGCGCCAGCGGCGGCCAAATAACACCCACGGCAGCTACGCCGACCAATCTTGCCGGCACAGCAAGCGCCCCGCCAGCACAGTCACAAACCTCCGTGACCGTGAGTGCTGCAAATGTTGCGCAGAACCCATCACCGCTTGCCGCAAATACAGTTGCTACAACCGGTGCAAACAGCGTTTTAGTGCAACCCAGCACCCCGAATGAGGCTAAGGGCCAACCATTGACTGTGGCAGCAAACCCCAATGCTTCATCTAATACATTCTCTGGCAGCAGCGTTATCTACACGCCAGCTACGGCAACGCAACCAGCCATACCACAAGCGGGTCAAAACATTTTTGCCACAGTAGTAAGCAATGAGCCAGGAGGCGAAGTGCTGGCGCAAACGCCGCTTGGCGTGGTGCGTTTGCAAACGGGCGGCAATGTTCCCGTTGGCAGCAAAATTACGTTTGAAATTTTTGAAACCATCCTGCCTGCCGCGCAGCAAGCGGGACTCGCAAATACCGTCGAACCCGCACCACTAACCGAACTGGCAAAACACTGGCATTCACTGGAGCAGATATTCAAGCTGCTTTCCGGCCGCGACAGCGCCTCAGGAATGGATTTCATACAGCCCAACATGCCGTGGCTGCGCATGAACGAAGGCGCTAACCTGCAAACGCTGCTTACCCCCAAATCACTGCCGTCAGGCATGATGTTTTTCCTCAATGCATTGGGTGCGGGCAGCTTCCGCGACTGGCTGGGCAGGAACAATGCGCAGTGGCTGGATGAAAACGGCCACAGCATGCTGCTGCAAAAAGCAGGTGCGGAATTCATGAGCATCAGCAAGCAGTTTCAGGAGGTCACTCCGCAGCAATGGCAAACACTGTTTTTCCCCGTGGCGGTGGAAGGCGAGGTGCAGCAGGCACGCCTGTTCGTCAAGCGCGACCGAAAACAGGGCAATAAACAGCAAAATGAAAAGAGCAACGACGACACTCGCTTCATACTGGAAGTGGACATGAGCCAACTCGGTGAAATGCAGATGGACGGCTTTGTGCGCAAGGGCGACCAGCAGACACATTTCGACCTCGTTATCCGCAGCAAAACACCCCTGCCCGCTGATGTGCAAAATGACCTCGCCCAAATCTATAACGACACCGGAGAATTGACGGGTTATAGAGGCAGCCTGCAATTTCAATCGGTTAAGGAATTCCCGATACAACCTATGGAAGAAACTGGCGCCAAGCCGCATAACAACCTGATGGCCTAAAGTTTCGATTTTCTTTTTTCTGTATTTTTTAGCCGATTGGTCTTAGATAGTAGGGTCTTAAATCTAACCCACCCAACCAATTGTTGCCCATGCCACAAAACGCTTCCGTCAAAAAGCCGCAGCAAGCATCACTCGATGCGCTGTACCATCTTGTACGCGATGACCTGAAGCGCGTGGACACATTGATTCTCGAACGCGTCAAAAGCGAAATAACCCTGATTCACGACATTGCCCGCCATATTATCGCCTCCGGCGGCAAGCGCATACGCCCAGCGCTCACGCTTATTTCCGCACAGCTCTGCGGTTATAATGGCGACCGCCATATCGCACTGGCCGCTTCCGTAGAATTTATCCATACCGCCACGCTCCTGCACGATGATGTGGTGGACGAAAGCAAGCTGCGCCGTGGCCTTGCCACCGCCAATGAACTGTTCGGCAACAAGGCCAGCGTGCTGGTGGGCGATTTCCTGTTCAGTCAGGCTTTCCAGCTTATGGTCGGTGACAACAACATGCGCACACTGCGCATCCTCTCTGACGCATCAGCCATCATCGCCAAGGGCGAAGTGATGCAGCTGATGACCGAAGGCGCGCCGGAAACCAGCATTGAAAGCTACCTGCAGGTGATTTCGTCTAAAACCGCAGCACTGTTTGCCGCCGCTTGCGAACTGGGCGGCGTGATTGCCGAAAATGACGAATGGGCAGATGCACTGCGCGAATTCGGCATTTATATCGGCATTGCCTTCCAGCTGGTGGATGATGCGCTGGACTATTCCGCTGATCAGGAAACGTTGGGCAAAACCGTTGGCGATGATTTTAACGAGGGCAAAATCACCCTACCGGTGATTTATTGCTACGGCGCAGGCACGCGTGACGAAAAGGCCTTCTGGGATCGCACGCTGGGCAACCTGCAGCAAAAGCCGGAAGACCTGCACACCGCCATCATGATTATGCAAAAATACGACGCCATCGGCAAAACCATAGGCATGGCCGAACGCTATTGCGAAAAAGCCCGCAAAACGCTGGATGTCTTTGAAGCCTGCCCCGAAAAGCGCGCCATGCTCGATATTGTGGATTTCTGCGCCTCGAGGGTTTATTGATATGAAAAAGTTTAAGTTATTGATATTAATTGGTTTGTTGGGCGCATGCGGCCCTGTGTACCAGACGGATTACCAATTCCTGCCGCCGCAAACCGAAATTGGCCGCCAGTGTGCCAATAACTGCCTGCTTTCCAAGACAAATTGTGAGCAAACCTGCCAGATTCAGGAAATGAGCTGCGAGGATCGTGGCCGTTTGCAATCGCGCAATGAATATCTGGAATATGTCGCGGTACAGAACGCCTCCGGACAGCCTGTAACCCGCAAGCAGCATGAGTTTCAGCAATACTATAACTGTAGCTCGAACTCCTGCGTGGCCAGCTGCGGCGAGAACTACCGCATGTGCCATACCAACTGCGGTGGTCAGGTTGTCCCTCATACCTATTGCACTGCGTTCTGTAATTAATTATAAAGCTTCCTTCTTTCGTCACTCCAGCGCAGGCTGGAGTCCAGAACGACAGGAAATTTCGGGTGTCGGAGTGTAGCTCAGCCCGGTAGAGCACTACGTTCGGGACGTAGGGGCCGAAGGTTCGAATCCTTTCACTCCGACCATTTAAAAACAGCACCTTCTTGGTGCTTTTTTTAATGGTGTGAAATGATGAGAACCTGAGCAGAAGGTTCGTCATTTTTTCAGTAAGAAAAAATGGATGGCGCAGCCACACAAAATTACCTAATTTTGTGCGAGGGTCAGCAGACCCGAGTCAATCCTTTCACTTAAGAATTAAAGAAAAATTGGTTTGGAGCATGAAATGAAAAGATACTTTATTTTTCTGATGACTCTGCTCATGTGCAGCGCATGTTCTAGTACTCCCATGGGTAAATTTGATTCTAAATCCCTCACCGAAAATAAGCGAATTGCATTTGGTAAAGTAACATACGCAATCGGGGATATTGATAAGCATGTGCGCATTTGCTTTATCGATTCTAACGATAATGAAACCTGTGGCAGCAGCTATACCAGCAGAGAAGATTCAAATCATAATCAGGAACTGCCTTACTATGATTATATCGCTATTGCACTACCATCAGGACCTGCGAAAATATCTTACATCAGAATAATAAACCAAAGAGGTGCTATTTATAATATGCACAGCGGCCTCGATTTTATTGTCGATAGTAATACACAAGCTACCTACTTCGGAGACGTAACAATATTTCCTCAAATGACCAAGGCCGAAGTAAAAGATAACTCCAAAGCTACGTTTGATCATCTACAGGCACTCAATCCACCCATGCGAAATATAAAAAGCTACTCAACCAGCCTCATGAACCCACTAATGGCTTATAGAGGAAGCTTTACTGGTGACAAATTTAGGATACGGTTTATAAAATAATAAAGCATTTTATAATGCTAATATATTGTAAAAATTATATATAATATTTCACCCCTGCTATCAAAGCGTACCATCGTCATACAACCTTAACTTCAAATTATTATAGTTTAGCCATACGCTGCTTTATTAAATAATCTTAACAGGGGGAAGATGTATGGTCGATATCAGCTCTGCCTATACAGGTGAAACTATTCGACATAGCGATGGCGTTGATTATGCCGTTCTGGACACCACGCGTTTAAATTTTGATGCACCAGAAGCCGTATCTGGCAAAAAGACAAAACCAACTCTCATCAGGGTAGCCAAAGACGGAGAAGAAATTGTTACCAGCCCCGGTAAAGTCGAAGAATCGCGAATGACCGCAAAAGCCGGAGAACTGATTTTTATCAACAAGCTCCCCGGTGGTGTAGAGGATGCATTTATTCCACGTGATACAAACGGCGTATCAAACGGTCAGCAGATTCTAGATGAAAAATACGAATTGGTGGGCGGCGACATGAATGGCGAAGGCGCCTATTTCAGGCCCAAAGGCACGCCATCAAAACTGCTTCACGAGGCCATTGCAAAACCAACCGTCATTAAAGATGCATGGGGTGCCGGAAGCCACCAGTTTCTAGGTGAAGGCGCGACCCTTAAACAGGACAAAGGACGTGCTACTGGAATTGACAAAGCGGCATTTGATGAAACATGGAGTCTGACGGACAAAATAGGCCGCGTTGTAAATGAACGAACCGGCAACGCGGCGCAAAGATAAATCGAATTAATAGGAAAAGGCCTATGGCAATTGAAACCACCATGTTCAGCGGCGTCAATGTTGGTTATTCCGACGCAAGCATTACCACCCACGCACAAGCATTAGAGTTGGTGAATAAAACCCTGTCGTTCATCCGTCGCAGCGGTGTGAACGACCAAAGCAACTACACGACCTATCCCGCTTATGTGGTGTATGATACGGCATTAAGCTGTCCTGAAGGTGGCGAGCTTGCAGTTGCCGTGACTAGTTCCGGCGGCCTGAATGATGTATCCGCAACCGCCGAGCAACTGCGCGCCAAACTTAAGCAGTCATCACTCTCCGTTGCAGCAGAGCCGGAAACAGGCGCCACCACCCATGGACTGCGGATAGAAACCAAGGGCGATCTGGCTGCGCTTGCGAAGCTATGGCAGAAAAAAGCAGCAGATGTGAAGAATGAAACCATCAGCACCGATAATCCACACGGCACCTATGTGTCCGTGGGTATGTACGATGCGGGGAATGGAAACATCGTTATACAGGGTGAAGCCAACCCGCGCTATTACCCCACCGATGAAAGCAAGCAACAATGGCAGCAAGCCGCTATCAAAGTAGCCACGACAATGTCGGCAGAACTTAAGCAAGAACTAAACCCCTCCTTCCGCGAAGTTGGATTCAGTTATTTGCGTGCAAAAGATATGGCTAATTCGCGAGGGGAAGCATTCTAAAACATGACCAGAATACCGCTCCGTACCGAATATTACGATGACCATGAAACAGCACTAGCCTATTACGCGGGCCTGCGCTGTTTTGGCGTTGCAAAAGAATTCGTGGAAATGGCGAATGAAGATGACGGGCGCATCGCACTCATGCTCTACAGCCCCGACGGGAAAAACCCGCCCAGCGGTTTCCCGCACGCGGGGGAATATCTGGATGCCAAACTACAGAGCTACCACCAAGCCGTGAGCATGCTGGGTAACGCCATGCAGCAAACCACCGGCTGGCCATGCCAGTACCAGATACGCTACAGCGAACGCGCGAAGGATTATGTATTCTCGGCGGATATCTCTCCCCTGCGGGAAGACCCGAAATTCGACAAGAAAATCGCCGCGCTGGATAGAATGTTCCGCAACCTCTACCGCGAAACACGTGTGCAAGCCGTCGCCGGCAAACGCACATTTGATGATGCCCACCCGCTGAAGCCGCATGGCGATGAAGGCGTGTCTTATGAGATTCCGCTAACGGGCGCGTTCCTGAAACTGGGCCACAGCGAAACGCTGGCGGCTTACCTGCCGAAAGGCAACGGCGGGCGCGGGGCTATATAATTATACAAAACAGAAACAGCTGAAGCTAAAAATGAGGTTTGTGCTCATGAATTTTTTTCAGCATAAATCGGCCCACATCTTCAATCACCTCTGCCACCATTGTTGCATCAGGGAAGTTGCTAAATTCTGCCTTGTTGCCGAAAAGAATAATCGGCTTATCAAACACCAGAGCCATTGAGGTTTCCGCTTCCGTGCCTTTTAAACCGGGCAACCCGATAATCAGATCACTGGACAAAATATTCACCTCATTATGCGCCATGGGCATAGCAGTCCCATCTATCACACGCTGATGCAAATGGGTAAAAATAGGTACTTCAATATATGGGTTGGTATATCTCGGAGGTTTTTTCAGATCAGTTACAGCTTCAATCGGCACAATACCAATGCACAGCCCTTTGCGCACCGGATGAGACGTAAAGCTATGAGCCACCGCTGTCATCACACCACCGCCACCGCCCGTCAGTAAATGACACCCACTCTCGGCAATCAATCGACCCAACGGATTAGCAAACTCCGTATGGCTATCGGTGTGTGACCCAATAACTCCGACTATGGGAAGACGTTTCATGAGTAACTCCAAA
The DNA here is from genome assembly GCA_020049775.1 of Alphaproteobacteria bacterium. Lineage (GTDB taxonomy): Bacteria > Pseudomonadota > Alphaproteobacteria > Rickettsiales > SXRF01 > JAGVKI01. The sequence continues at coordinate 37,019 of JAGVLO010000012.1, forward strand.
TAACCTGTAATACTGATAACCTTAAGGCCGATTGTGCTAAAATGGCCTGTTATCGTCAAGGAAGCATGCAAGCAGACTTTTTAACCCAGAGATTGCTGGCTGGTTTTCTGGAGTCCCTTTGCAAGCCTGTCTGGCAGCTTCTTCAGCCATTCATCAATTTCCGGCTGAGGTATTTTGGAGTCCTTCGCCAGCTTTGCCAACTGTGCAGTAAATTGCTCCTGAAGGTCAAACAACGCAAGATTGGCAGTGCCAACTCCCTTCGCAACCTTGCCCAGTAACTCGATTGTCTCGGGGCTGTCAGGCAGCAACACATTAAGGCTTCCGCCATAGCACATCCAGCTATAGTCCTTATACGCAGTTGTTCGTAGTTTTGTCCTGCTGGGGTCTGCGCCTAGCTCTTGAAGCGTCGCGGCTATTTTCTTGGGAATAGTGACCTGCAATATATCGCTGTCATCGCCCATGTCGGGATAATTAATCACCAGCTCCACCATGCCGCCTTCCTTAGGCAGTACCTGCACATGCTTGTCATCCAGCAACCAGTCTTTCGTCACTGTGCCAATGGTAGAGGTATAACTGTTGCCTATCGCCGCAACGATAGTTTCCTTCCACTTTGCATTTATCGCTTCCGTGTTATTCATAATCGGGCTTCCCTAGTTTTGCGTATGCATTCTATACGAACTCCTTAATAAGGACTAGGTTTTTTAGGGATATAACTCGCCTCAATAAAATTAATATATTGTTATATAATAATTATTTACATTCATAAAAGCTTAATTTTAATCCGTTAATATTCTATGGGATAAGAGGATAACACTAAAGGAGTTGTTATGGCACAAACACGCATCAACGGACAAAATGTGGAAGTAACCAAGCGGGAATCAGGTGGGCCGCTTAATGATGTCAGCTACACCATTTCCGGTGAAGGCGCAGCTGCCATGCACGCAACCTTAAACGACGTCAACATCGACACCTCCGATTTGGCCGACGGAGCATTTACCGTCAATAAAAGCGCCCTGCGCGACCCGTTCATGGATATGCCGTTCGCCAAAACTCTTGAAAGCAAATTAGCCGCCGCAGCCTCTACGCGCGAAGTGAAGTAGCCACTACTTACCCTCAGTGACGTTATCGCTATCTTTTTTACCCATCAGGTAATTGTCAGGATTTTTCCATCCCATATCCGTCATGCAGCGCCGGAAATAGCCGATGCGTGCGGTACGAATTTCTGAAGGCGTCATCCTCGGGTGAGTGATAACCGTCGTCTGGCTGGCGTTTGTGGTTATGGTCTGCGCCCCGTCGGAAAGCGAATCAGGATAGTTTGCCACCGATTCGGCATCGCACTGCGTGCGGTCGCTGCCATGCTGCACACGGTTCATGGCTTTTTCATACTGGCAGTCGGCAAACTCTTCGGAACCCGGCGTTAAGCGCATACAGGCATTATTGACCGTTGCCCACGGCACTGCATTGGGGTTGACGCCGTTGGCCTGCAGCGATCGCACCACCCATATCCAGTCACGCGGTTGACCTTGTGTATCATCGGCCATGACCGATGAGTTTGCCAACAGAAAATAGGCTAAAAAAAATACCTGTTTTTTCGCTAATGCCATCCCCTGAATGTAACTCCAACGGCCTATATTAAACCTCGCGCGGGCATTACATTTTCGTAATACAGAATATTCAGCAACAACCCACTTAGCCAATGAATTGCCGTTTAAGCCCGCCTTTGATTTTTACAATCCATTGTTTAATAATAAAAATACAAGCTTAACAGAGTCTTCATCCATCTTTTACGCCACTCTAGTATAATCAAAATAAAAAATAAGCCTTCTTCGGGCGGGACAGTAACACGCTATGGACCCAAGATATGACGCGCGTCCGGATGTAAAGGACAGATACACTAAGCCATTCAAAAAAGACATGGGCGATATTCAGGCACAGACAACACAACTCATCAAAACAGACCCTGAAATCAAAAAGCTGGCAGAAGACATAAAATCCAATCCTACACCAGAAAAAATATCTCGTTTTGTCGCAGCAGTAGAAAACAAAATCGATAGACTTAAATTTGACCTTCCCAATTGGTCAGGCAATGATTTTTTTGATCATGGAAACGGTAGCGAACTTGTCAAAACTGACAAACATGCACAATTGGGATGTGTAGGTGAAGCAGCCTCTACCGGCTCTATTATCATGGGTTTGCGTGATGCTGGTTGTCTGCCGCCAGACACTGAATGGGATTATGTATCAAATGGTAATCACTGGGCAGTTGTCGTTTATCAGAAGGATAAGAAGATTTCAGAATCACCAGGATTTATTATTGATAGCTGGCTTGTTTCATCGGGATCGCCCGCACCTGTTTTCAGCAGCAAACAAGACTGGCAGACCGCCGTCGCTGTTATGGGGGGAAACGACAATGAAAACAGCAAAAAGGAAAGTGAAGCATTCTATGCACAATCATCAAAACTTCAGAAATCAGGTGTATTGCCGGATGGTTCAGCAGTAAAAAACTATTGGGTAGAACGTAAATTTGACCGTGATTTTCTAAAAGATTGGCAGAAGAAAAACCTGCCGAATGCAAAACACCCGGAGACAGTTCTATACGGTGGTTCCTATAGCGACAGCATTACCACTCATGAAGTAGAACAAGACCGGATTACATTAAAATATTTTCTGGGCGATCCCCCGCTCATCCCCGGATCCGAGATGAAGGATATTCACTTCCGCAGCCTTCGTGATCGCGTAGCGCATATTGTCGAAAAGGATAAGGATAATCCGGCAATAAAAGCTGCAAACCTTGACCCGGAAACCATACGCTCTGCCAAAAACTTTGATGAATTGAAGCCGCATCTTGTCAAATTTTATAAAGCTTACGACATCGACAGGGATGTCATATTCACCCCTAAGCTAACACCTGAGCAAGTGGGCCAAAGAATCAGAGATGGCGGTGACCTGAACAATGACAAAAAAATAAATTACAGTGAGAGTGTGCTTCTGGCCGAGATATTACGGCCAGCACTAAAAGGATCGCCGGAAGCGCTATCAGCGCTTAACGCTCTGGATTGGAAGGATGTCAGTCCTGATGAATTGGCAAATACAGTACAAGGCAAGATGAACCTGCCAAAATCCCCCTCGCCTAATCGTTGAGGAAGCGCAACATCAACCATCTGTAAATAAATAATTTTTAAAAGAATTTGTTTCTTTTCACCCTTTGTTAAAGTAATGTGTTAAAATGAGAGATTATCGGGTGTCATCATGTAGGTGGGCCGCATGTACCAGAATTGGAAACCCCAAGTAGGGCTATCCATGAACGGATTCGGGCTTTGGCATGGTTTCGGCCATTACGCTATCAAGTACACCACTAGCACCGGCGCTGCAGGGTAACCAGCAGTTGCGTGAGTCGCTTGCCGATAATGCAGGCCGCCTCACCAGCGGCAACCGTATCCTGAATATTTCTGATGATGTTGGCGCTGCGCTCAATGCCGCCAATCTGCAATCGCAATCTTCCGGCTTCCGTCAGGCCTCCAGCAATGCAGCGCAGGCATTCACCCTGCTCGATGTTGCCGCAGATGGACTCAGCCAGATAGAAGATATCGTTTCCAACCTGACCACGCTTGCCGAACAGTCCACCAGCCCCGCCATCACCGATGCGCAACGCGCTTTCCTGCAACAGCGGTTCAGCCAGTCATTCACGCAGATTGATAGCATCGTCAGCAACACGCGCTTCAACGACATACGGCCGCTCGAAGGCCTTACCACCGACTTCCGCGTGGGCAATGACGCCGAGGATGTGGTCAGCATTGATATTGAAGCGGTCACCGCTGATGACCTGTTCGAGGGATCGTTGCCTGACATAGGCAGCATCGCAAACGCCACCGCAGCACAAACCGCAATCGACGATGCCAACGCAATATTGCAGGATGTTATCCGCACCGTACAAGGCACGCGTGACGGCTTATTTGCCACTGCCTCTGCACTTTCACAAACAGCATCAGGCAATGCAGCCGGCGCAGGTAGCCTCACCAATACCGATGTTAGCGCTGAAATTGAACAACAGGCGAGCAATGTCATTCGCTTTGATACCAGCACCGCCGTGCTGGCGCAGGCGGCAAACCTGCAGCCGCAACTGCTGCAATTGCTGAACTCCGTATCGCTGCCAGCGCAGCCGCAGTCAGAACCAACTCAGGGGTCTTCGGAAGAACCGCTGCAGGAAGCTGTTGCACAAGCTGCAACCTCGGCTCCGGCAGCTACCCCCGCTCCAACGAACGAGAGCAACCAGGGCTAAAATCAACAATCTTTTATTGATTCGTGACGTTACAACGCGCGAGACTGCACAATTACTTCAGTGTATTTAGCGCCTGTAACAATCGGTATTTGTTCTGTTAGCTCGCTGCCAATCTTCATAATGGCTTCCCATGTGTCACACGGCACCTTTATGTTTAGTGTGTCTGGATCCAATTGCTCAATAACCGCATTCCTGGGCAACACACCATCGCTTATAGCCTGAGCGAGAGAGGCCTTGGCGCCCAGTATGGCGTATTTACCCTCATCCGTTGCGTAATAATCGCCATGGGTACGCACCGGTATAGTTACGTGCGCTCCCTCACTATTGTCTTCCTGAGCTTGGTGGGTTTTCACAGGTCCAAACATTAGTTTATTGCTCATAAGCACATCCTTTGCCATCAATACATTAATCTTTTAACATTATTAACATTATTTTTAATAGCACAATAATATTAAAAATTGCCACTTTAGCAATGCATTATTTAACATATTGTTTTTATGTGATATTTTTTAGTGGTGTAACTGTAAAATTAACCTTAACAGACTCTTCATAATTCGTTAATAAAATATTCTAAATATTAAATTAAGATATTAACTATAGAATAAAATTAATTTATTTATAAAGAAGATATCCTTATGTCTGATTTTTCCCAAACCGTAAGTTCACTCGGCAATCAGAATGCCTATGACGTTTTAGGTGTAAGCCAAAATGCTACACAAGACGAAATTAAAAAGGCATTCAGACGCCAGGCAAAAGACTGGCACCCTGACAGGAATCCAGGTGAGCCTGTTGCAGATCAAAAATTCAAGAAGGTTCAGGAAGCCTATTCCATATTGGAAGATGACGGTACAAGAAGGCAGTATGACCGCGTAGCGCCTCCGCGTGATGCAGCTATTACCGAGCGATATAATCATAACCACCCGGACGCACTCAAACCTGACCCTCGCACTATCATTGCTGATGAAGCAGCCGTAAAAAATGGACCACCAAAACCAGGCGCAACTGCAGCTGAAGTAAAGAATTTCAATGAAGCAAATCTGCGCCAGGAAATTCGCGGTGTCAGCAAAGAAGGTAACCTTGTACGAAAAACTATCGTAACAGGGGTTGGGGAGACACCTGCTATACAGATGGTTGCACCAGAGGCAGACCTTGCGAAGATACAAGCATCTTTAAAAGCAAATGGCATTGAATCTGAAGTCCGCTATTCGCGCTCTGAAGGTAGGGCGGTTCTGGAAGTAAGAGGTGATGATCTGGCAAAACTTAGCAAGGTCATGCCCGTAGAGATCAACTACGAGAAATTACCGACCCAGTCAAATGCAGCCCGTACAGAACCGCGTCAGGCACCCCCTAAACTCGAGCCGCGCAGTCAGGCATACGATCAAGACATCATCAAAAAAGCTGAAAACGTCAGAAATTTCCAAAACGGAAATCTTGACCTCAGACAGGTAGCAGAATCTGTTACGCGCGAGACCATGCGCGTTATGAAGACTGAAGGCACGTTAACTGCCAGAGAAACAAACGCCGGTAAAGCCGTACAGTTCCTTGCGCCAGAAGCAGAATTGGTGAACCTACAAAAAACCTTGAAGATGGCAGGTATTGAATCCACCATTCGCGAATCAGGAACAGAAGGCGGCAGAAGAGTTCTGCAAGTAGATGGTGAAGACTACCTTAAAATCAGAAAAGTTGCCCCGGTAGAGTTTGGCGATCGCCCATTTAAAGACCTGCCAAAAGAATCAAAAACTGCATCACAAGCGAGAGAAGACCAACGTCGCGCGCAAGAGGAACAAAGGCAAAGACAGCAACAGGCCGAAGAAGAGCAACGGCAAAAACAACAGGCAGAAGAAGAGCAGCGTCGCGCACAGGATGAAGAAAAGAAAAAAGGCGCTGGTTCGAAAGAAGAAGAACAGAAAAAAGGGCAGACTGGCCAGGACGAAGAAAAACAAAGGCAGCAAGAAAAGAAGCGCCATGATCGCGGACCGCGCAGCTCAAACAGAAAGATTAATGCTGCAATCGACATGATGGAAGGTCGCTCGGCATACGATGTTCTTGGCTTAGATAAAAACGCATCTCCTGATGAAGTCCAGAAGGCATATCGCAGAGCGGCAAAAGAACACCATCCAGACCGCAATCCGGGTGACCCAGATGCCCCAAAACGCTTTATGAAGGCTCAGGCTGCATACGAAGTACTCAGTGATTCTGCAATGCGCGCAGATTATGACCGTATGCCGCAAAGTCAGCCACTGAATAACCAGAAAGCGAATGGCCCCGCCGCAAAAGGTGCAGAGGAAAAGCCCCAAGGTAAACAAGGGACAGCGGCGGATGACGGCCCAGCACCAAAGGCAAATAATCCGAAGGCCGGCCCCGTTCCCGATGATGGCGTAAACCCCGGTGCAAAGGGTACAGGACCAAAAGCAGGAGCCGGGGCAGGCGCAGGCGCAGGTGAACCTCCTCCTCCAACCGGTGGTACTGGTGGGCAAGCCACACCAGGTGGCGCACAGCCCAATAAAGCTGCGATAATTTCATCGCGCTCAAACATAGGCGGCGGCTCGCTGGGTATTGTATTTGGTGCAAAACAACTTAGCGACGGCATTGCACATGGCGACGCAGGGCATGTAACGTTAGGCACCCTCAACCTTGCATCCGGTGGAGCAATAGTGGCAGCAGAAGTACAGGCTGCACGTATGGGTGCTGCAGGTATGGAAGGTCTGGCAGCCGCAGGTGCATCTTCAGGTTCAAAAGCTCTGGGTGTTGCCGGTAAAGTGGCCGGTAAAGCCGCTATTCCGTTGGCACTTCTTGCCGTAGGTTATGACACTTACAAAGAAGAGGGTACAGGCGAAGATGATAAAGTAGCCTATAAAACGGCTCGTGCCGGTGTAGGACTCGCATCAATTGCTATAGGTATTGGCGCTGGCATAGCTGCTACGGCCGCTATTGCAGGTACCGTGTTATCTGCTGGTACATTAGGACCCGTATTAATACCGTTAGGAGCAGGTGTTGTCGCGGGTGCCGGTACAGCTATTGCAGGTAATGCCGCCATCGATTCGCACAAAGAAGGGCGCATGGAAGAGAAGGAAAAAGTCGCCCAGGAAGAACGCGACAGAATAAATGCCGAAAAGAAAGCTCAATTCACTGGAGCTATCGACCGTCTGGATAAAAACAAGGATGGCAAGGTCGATATGAAAGATCTCGACCCGAAGGGTAGAGGCAGCGTCTCTCTTGAAAGCTACGCGAATAAAGACGGTGTATTTGACCGCAAACAACTAGAAGAATTGAAAAAAGACGTAGCGGCCATTGGCATCATTGCAGACCAGACAAAAGACGAAGGCTTTGTCAAACTACGCGATGAAATGACAAAAATGACAGCCGATGCAGACGTCACTCTTACAAAAGTTGAGAAAGACTTATCACTTAAACGCCTTGATTTAAACCGCGATGGAAAAGTGGATATCAAGGATTTTGGTAAGAATGGCAATGGCGACATCAGCAGGGCAACCTATGTAGCAGACGGCGCTAAATTTGATGAAAAGTCTATACAAGTACTGAGGGATGACCTTAGGGCAATTGAAATACTTGAAAAAGAAAAGCCCGAGCTGGCGTCCTTGCGTCAAATCATGCAAAACGTATCACGCAGTGCTGAAACAGAATATGCTAGGGAATTGCTTGATAAAAACAGAGATGGCAAATTTGTAAGCACAGATGACCTAATTGTAAGGGGTGATACTCCTGACAAGGACAATATCAATCTCAAGCTTTATGAGAATTCACAAGGTAAGCTTGATGCCAAATCAGTTGAGGCAATGAAAAAGGATTTGGCTGCCCTCGATGTACTCGTGAAGGAAGACAGCGGATTGGCCCGCGCGCAGGATATGCTCAAGAAAGCAGTAGAAACTGCAGAAACCGATCTAGCGAAAGCAGCGCCTGCGTTGCCTTCGGGACAGACAGTAAATGAAATCGCCAATGCCCAAACAACCGCATCGGGTCCCGCTACGGCAGGTAGTGTCGTCAGTCCGGATGCAAATAATGCAGGAATGGCCGCTACAACAGTATCAGCCGCAGTAGGCAATAATGGCGATATGCAGCAGCCTTCAAGATTCACTGCGCAGGATACTTCTACAACGGTTGCCCAGTCAGTGCCGAACGCAGGTACTGCTGGCCAGAGTGCTGGAAGGGCGTGATAGGTAATATCTATGATAGCACTAGCATTTGATGAATCAGGCAACGTCGCCGTCCCAGCCCCCCGTGAACTGGAGAAGATAGATACGCACACCTATGTGGTAGCGTTTACTGACGGTAAGGTAGCAGATGGCAGGCATTACTATGCATATATAGCGGTAAAGCCCAGCCTGTATCAGGAGTTCTATAACAACACCCTAGAAAAGAAACCTATGGTGCTTAGCAACTACGGCACCGTCATTATTGCAGATTTCCTGCAGAATCCGCCCGAGGAAATTGTTGAATTCATGCGTAACGAATTTGGTTTCGAAGATAATCTCGAAGATTCACTCAAACAGCAAGTATCTGCTCAAAGAACAGCCTACATAAAGGAAAATGAGATTAAGCGCACACAAGATATTGTGAGCATGATGAAGCAGAGTAATAATAAAAACAATCTGGACCAGCAACTTTCCGAGCCTGCTGACAAGCAGCCGCAGCCAACCGCCGATAATCGGGACCAGCGCCTGGACGACATCATCGCCATGATGAAAAAGAATCAGTAAACAGCCCCTCTATTATATTATAAAAAAGCGGCGGGCTTTCACCCGCCGCCAGCTCAAGCCAGCAAAGAGGCCTTTTGGGTCGCAGTAATCAGGCTGCTGCTTGAGTTTCCGTTGTGTCCAGATATCCGATGCTAATATACCCAAACGCTAGCCGCGACGCCCACGCTCTGCAGGTTTGAATACCGCACTGATATCCTTGCCCTTAAGGCCTGCGTAATTTTCGTATTCAATATCCTCGACCGGAATGCGTATCATGCCTGCGCCTGACTGGAATTTTTCAGGGATATGGTCTTCAAGGTTCAGGCACGTTTTGCTGCACAAAACCATTAATGCGCCATAAGCATTAGGGACTGGTAACAGCGGCTCGTAACTTCTGCCGCCCTTTGCATTTTCACGCACTGTCCACTCAATGCCTGTTGCCAGATGCAGCTCTTCAAGCACGTTGCGCTCAAACATCTGCTGCGTTAGTTTTTCTCCTTCATCCCGTACTTCCCTGCCCAGCTCCAGAAATCTGATGCCAACGCTGTCTTTAACATGGTAGCCGATGTTAAAATCCGACAGAGTTTCTACTATGCGCTCCTGCTCTATTTCACGCGCAGGAAACGCATACTCAAACATCACTGTGCCTTGCTTGTCATCAAGATGCTGTGCCAGCTTCGATGCATCATAAGTAATGCCAAGTGTGTCCGAGAATTTTTCCATGAACAGTCTGAAATCTTCCGTCCATCGTTCCTCGTCTTGTGCGCTGGAGGGTTTCACTGTCAGCCAGAGTTTGTACTCGCCCTTCTTTGCGCCTTCAAATACAAAGGCTGTCATGAACAGGTGCTTTAATGCACTGAGTCCGGGCGCGTCGCTGTCCATGTGATGGCTGGTCATGCAATCCCCATATGCCTGGCTTCAGGCAGGCGGCCGATAAACTGGTTCAGCTCATCATTGATGATAATGGGGTAAGGTATATCCAGCCGGTACATGTCATTTAGCAGAAACTTTGCCGCATGACCTATGTCATAATCCAGTTTTTCTTTCGCGCCGGCATCTTTAAGAATTGCGAGAACCTCGTTCACCTTCGCTGAAAAAGTGGCGGCGTCCTCGCGTGAATTAACGACGTTGAAATCAAGATGCCTGCAACCTGATGGAAATTCGCCCCAGCTATAATCAGCCAATTGGCGCAGTTTTTGTTTGTTTAATTCGGAGAAGTCCATGTGATAATATTTGCAGGTTTAGCGAGATAACGCTTGCGCGGATTCAGCCTGCTGGTTAAGCACTTTTGCTGCATGGGAAGTTTTAGCAACATTTTCACTTTTAGGAGCTTCCGTGATTTCCTTATCAGCAAACAGAGGAGAAATGCGTGCGCCCATCCAACTGTCCAGTTTGTTGAGCTGGTTGGGGAATGCAAAACGCGCACCCAACTCAAGTGCCATGGTCACAGCTGAACTCGCTACTTTACCAGCCAGTATCACACCTACAGGCGCAGGATTGCCCGCCACCCATTTCTGAGTAGCAATATTGCCTGCGATACTTGCCGTGGTCATAATCGTAGAGCGTACAAAATTGCGCTCCTGAAATGTTTTCCAGCGTTCGAGCTTTTCTTCATAATCAGGAGCGCTGCAATCTTTAGACATAAAAAAACGGGCGGCCTTGTCAAATACCGGATCCACCCATTTTCTGAATGCACGTGTAAAACTGTGCAACTGCTTAGGCATGAATGACTCAGCAGCCATTAATGTGCCGGCACCAATCAGGTCACCTGCGAATTCACCCACCAAATTTTGTGTGTAATTGCCATGGGCAGGATGTGAAGAGCTATGTCTGGAAAAATGCCGCTGAACGCGGTAATTGATGTAGGGTTCATAGAGGTTTGCCGCAAGGCTATAGGCGACATTCTGCACGGCATAGGCCATGGTCTCGCCGCGAAGCTGCGACGAAATGGTGGTTCCCTTATCGGGGGTATTTATAAGGGTCGGTTCTCCCATCCCGAATTCCTGCCTCACCCTGTTGTCATTAATTATTCATTAACTATACAGAAAAATTGTAAAAAATCAACCCCTTGAGCTGGCATGGTAAACCTAGTATTACACTAGGTATTTCAGTTGGTTATGTGGGTTTTTTACTTAGTGTATCTCGGCCAATTCGTCCAGCGACACCTGATTGCGGCCCGTATGCTTGGCTATGTAGAGCCGCTGGTCGGCAATTTTATAAAGCGTGTCGGCATCAAGGTTCTGGTCAAAACTGCATGAGGCAACGCCTATGGATACCGTGCAGCCGAACAAATGGTTCTCATCACCCAGCGCGAAGGTTTCCTTGGCCACGCTGGAGCGTATGCGCTCCGCCACCCAGTATGCACCACTGGCCGGTGTGTCGGGCAGGATAACGCCGAACTCCTCACCGCCAACGCGCGCGCCGGTATCTGTCTCACGCAGGCAACTGGAAATGATGCGCCCTACCCCCTGCAACACGCTGTCGCCCACGATTTGCCCGTAATTACTGTTTATATTTTTGAAATAGTCCATGTCGATAAGCAGCACCGACAAATCTTCGTGGCTGCGCTTGATGCGCTTCAACTCGTCTTCCAGCTTGGTGAAGAAAAAACGGCGGCTGGAAAGACTGGTAAGCTGATCACTGTTTGCCATGCGCGCGATTTCTTCCTTGGCCAGTGACTCGGCGGCTACGCGCTCAGTGATATCACGCAGGCTACCGACCGAACCAATGATATTGCCATCGTCATCAAGCCACGGGTGTGAAATATCCGATACCCATATCTTGCCACCGTCCTTGGTTTGCATCAGGTAGTCCGCCTGCCATTTTGCAAGGTCGCCGCGTTTGCGCGCCTCTTCCAGATGCTCATAGGAAATCACCGGCTTCATACCGTTGCTTACGATGCGTGTCTCTAGGATCAGGTTGCGGATATTGAGGTCTTTGAATTCCTGCTGCGTGTAGCCCAGCAACCGGAAAACAGAGGGGCTGACATAATCATATTGCATGGTTTCGTAACACAGGCGATATACGGTATCACTGGCGTAAGAAGTAAGCAGGCGCAGCTCTTCATGCAACGCATCTATCTCGCTTGCACCAGTGCTATCAAAAAAACGGGCGAGAAGATTTGCACTTTTTTTGGCCATGCCATACCTCACTTGTTAGGGGGTATGATGTTATACTCTTTTACGCCATGCGGTGCAACCTTCGGCCGCAATCACGCAGCCAGACTCTTTTCTACGAAGCCTTGCAGCCGTCTCGTAAAGGCAGCGGGGTCTGCAACCTGTTCACCCTCCAAGATCCGCGCCTGATCAAATAAAAGCCAGGTTGCGTCTTCTATATCCCGCGCTGAGCCTTGGTCCAGCAATTTTCCGGCCAGTGAGCGTATAATGATATGGTCTGGATTTATCTCAAGAATCTTTGCAGAAGCCGTATTTATCTGTTTCTGTTCTATGAGGAAACGCTCCAAGCGGAAGTCCATCGCCCCTTCTTCCACCGCAAGGCACACGGCACTGCCGGTAAGTTTGCTGGTAACACGCACATCCTTCACGCTGTCACCCAGTATTTCCCTGATGCGTGCGCATAGCGACTGCATCGAAGCTTCCTGTTCCGGCGTCTTTTCTTCGGGCTTCTCTTCGTCTTTTATATCGCCCATCTGTTCAAGATCGATATCGGCGCGAGTGACAGATTTGATTTTTTTACCCTTATAATCAGTCAACACATTGACCCAGAAATCATCGACATGATCACACAACAGCAGCACCTCGATGCCACGCTTGGTAAAGCCTTCCAACTGCGGGCTTAGGCGCAGTGTTTCCAGCCTATCACCAGTGAGATAGAAAATCGTATCCTGACCTTCTTTCATACGGCTTATATAATCGTCCATGCTGGTAAGCGCATCGCCATCATGGTGCGTTGAGTGGAAACGGCATACTTCCAGAATCGCTTGCCTTGGCGAAGTCGCCTCGCACAGGCCTTCTTTCAGCACAGGGCCAAAATTCTTCCAGAACGTATTATAGCTTTCGTTATCTGCTTCGGCCTTGCGCTTGAGTTCCAGCAACACGCGCTTAACCACCATGTCTTTGATTTTGGCAAGCAGCGGGTTGTTTTGCAGGGTTTCACGGCTGATATTGAGCGGCAGGTCTTCCGAATCAATAATGCCACGCACAAAACGCAAATAGCGTGGAACCAGCTCAACATTCTCTTCCGTAATAAACACGCGCTTTACATAAAGCTTAACGCGCGGTTTGCGGTCGGGGTGGTAGAGGTCAAAAGGCTTCATTGAAGGCACAAACAAGAGGTTTGTGTATTCCAGCGTGCCTTCCGCCTTGTTGTGAATCGTTAGCCATGGCTCATCCACCGCATGGGCCACATGATGATAAAATTCCTTATATTGTTCAGGTGTGATCTCTGATTTCTGACGCATCCACAGGGCTGATCCGGTATTGACTTTTTCCGTATTGCCCTCGTCATCGGTAATCTCGATTGGAAATGAAATATGGTCGGAATAGGTCTGCACAATATGCCGAAGACGGAACTTGTCGAGATACTGGTCTTCGCCTTCCTTAAGGTACATGGTGATAGCTGTTCCACGTGTCGCGGGTTCAAGCTGCGTAATGGTGAATTCACCATCCGCCTTGGATTCCCATTGCCATGTATCCTTCTGGCCTGCCTTGGTGGACTGCACCGTTACTTTGTCGGCTACCATGAACGAAGAATAAAAGCCAACGCCAAACTGGCCAATCAGCGGCATATCTTTTTTACTGTCACCGGTGAGCATCGAGAGGAACTCTTGCGTCCCTGATTTGGCAATCGTACCCAGATTGTTGATGAGTTCGTCCCTGCCCATGCCAATTCCATTATCGGCAATGGTAATAATTCTCTTTTCTTTGTTGATGGTTATGCCAATTTTATACTCGCCGCCTTCCTGCTTTAATTCAGTACGCGTTAAGGATTCATAGCGCAGCTTATCACACGCATCCGAAGCATTCGACACCAACTCCCTGATAAATATATCTTTATTTGTATAGAGCGAGTGTATCATCAGCTGAAGGACTTTGCTGATTTCCGCTGAAAATTTAAGCTTTTCTTCGTTTTTAGACGTCATAATGAACCTGTTTCACATTTGATTAATATACTACCCATATGGTGTTTAAGAAAAATTTGTCAAGGAAATGCCGCTAACAACTATGCATAAATTCGCTCTTATCTTTGTATTGCTTTCAACCACGGCTATCCCCGTTGGCGCTTATGCACAGCAAAACGCCGAAGCTGTAGAGGTACAAAACATTCCCCCCGATTCTGAAATGGTGTACCGCACAAATCTTGGTAGAGCCGATGATATAAAACTACTTATTCAAAGGGGTGGCTCCATATACGCTAAAGATAATAATGGTGTTGGGTTGTTGTTTCTTTCTGCCGGCAGAAAAGATTCTGAGGGGGTAAACCTCGTTAAACTCTATCTGGATCAGGGACTCAACTTAAATGAGATAGACCCTGACGGAAGGAATGCTCTTTTTTATGCTGCAAAAAGCGGCAATACAGAAACCGTGCAGTTTCTGCTTGATCAGGGCATCGACAGCTACGCGACGGACTACTATTCCGAAACAGCGCGAACAGTTGCTTACAAAGCGGGTAACAAGGATGTAGTGGACGTAATGGATGCGTTCGTGCGCCTTAAATCCCAAGAAGTAACTGACGCATATGAAAAAGTGAATAAAGACCTGGAATCACGATATAAAAAACTGGAAGAAGAGCATAACAAAACAAGTCAGCTTGCCTTAGAGGCCGAAAAGAGAAGAGCCGCTCTCGAAATGGAAGCCCAGCAACAAAAAGCGATACTTGCTCTGGAAACCGAAAAGCAGAAGCTTGAAACTGCAAAATTACGACTCGAGAATGCCCAAAAAGGAATTGATAGCACGCCCCCCGCTACAGGCATCGCAAATACGCCAAATGCAGACGATAGCAAATCATTAGAAGAATTATCCAGCGAAACGGCTAAAGTTCAGGATCAGCTCAAAGAAGCCCAGCAGCAACAGCAAAAAACACAGGAAGAACAAGCACAAGAACTAATTCGCAAACAGGATTCCGAAAAGCTTGCCGAAGAAGAAAGAATAAAGACCATAGAAAAGCAGATTAACGAAAAAATCAATGAAGCTAATTTGACCCAAACCCTAAAAGAACAAATGCACAAAGAAGAGCTGGAAAACAAAAAAGCAGAAGAAGAGCTGGCAGCAAAACTTGCCGCTGAATTAAAAGCAGGGGAATTCGAGCAACAAAGCATTGAGGAAGAATCTTTATCCAAAGAAGAACAGGAAAAACGCAAGTTAGAAAAAGAAATAGCGGATAAGGCGGCTAAAGCGCTGCAAGAAGAATTTTATGATATCGAAGTGGAGCGTAATCTTCAGGCACAGGTAGCCGCAGAATTGCAATGGTCAAAGTACGAAGAGGAAAAAGTCGCTGCAGAGAAACCTCCCGAAAAGAAAGCAGAAGATGCCGAAGTTTTAAAAGCTAAAAAAGAATTAGAAGAAAAACTTGCGAAGCAAAAAAACGATCTGTTCGCAGATTTGATATTTTATAATTGCTCATTTCAGTATTGGTATTTTTGCTACACCACAAAGCAAAGCACTGAGCTGGAGTCAGAAGACCTTACAAAAGCAATTCGTGCAAATAAGGACAAGGTAGAAGTCGTTCAGGAGCAATTGCTTGGTGAGTTTCAGGTAGATGTAAAACTTATTAAAGACATATCTGATACTGCTAAAAGAAGGATATACAAACAACTCGATGATATGCCTTCAAAGCGCGATCGCCATGAAAAGGGCGTAGGACAAATTAACGATGTAAGAAAACGTTGTGATGAGGTCGTAAACAATTGGGACTTGTTTAGTGGCACAGTGCAGATCAAAGACCCAAACCGCACGAAATATTACAAAGAGGAAATAGAAGTGCCACCACTTCCACCACAAGAACTAGAGCAAAATGATAGATCCAAGCGCTTGCCAAGTGTTGTTGTACCGCAGCGTAACTCTCGCCAGTCAAATTACCCATCTCCTCAATCCCAGCAAAGAAAATTTTCAACGCCTAATAACGAAACATATGGAGATAATAAAGGTGGAGCCGTTGCAAATGCTGATCAGAAGATGATAAAAGAGATGCAAAATAAGGGGGTAATTAAAACACCTCAGTCTCAATCAAAAAGTACGAACAAAAAAAATGACCGTAACAATAACGATGTCCTCGACAGCATGATACAGCAGAACAAGAAATCAAAAAATTAGTGGTCTGGATTTTTAAGCGGAATTCCACTCTTTTTGCAGCGTCATATAGTCTATCTTGCCATTGCCCAGACGAGGTATCTCAGCCCTGAAAACCAGATGTTTGGGCAGGCACAACTCTGGCAGACCATTATCGTTCACATACTTGATTAGTTGCTCACGGGTCAAATCCTGCTGTTCGGTGAACAATACAATATGCTCGCCCTTCTTATCGTCAGCTGCGGCAATTGCTGCATGCCCGACTTCGGAATGTAGGGTCGAGGCAATCTCTTCCACCATCATCAGCGACACCATTTCTCCGGCAATCTTGGCAAAACGCTTCGCCCTGCCCTGAATGGTGATATAGCTCTGGTCATCTACCGAAACGATATCACCGGTATCATACCATTCTCCCTGCGGCTGGATAACGCCAGGGGCATCGGCTTTGAGATAGCCCAGCATCACGTTAGGACCTTTGACCAATAATCTGCCGCCCGTAGTTAGCCCCTCTACCGACTCCAGCTTATATTCTACCTTGGGCAGCGGCCTGCCAACCGTGCCTGCTTTGTGTTGCATGGGTGTATTAACTGAAAGCACGGGGCTTGTTTCAGTAACACCGTAACCCTCATGAATAGTCATGCCGAATTTATCAGCATAAAGTCTGCGCGTTGAATCCTTCAGCTTTTCAGCACCCGCAACCGCCAGCCGTATGCGCCAAAAATCATACGGGTGGGCATAATGCGCATAGCCACGGAAAAACGTATCCGTACCCAGCATGATGGTAGCGTCGGTGTCATACACCAGATCAGGTATCATGCGGTAATGCAGCGGGCTGGGATAAAGCATCGTTTTGATACCGCGCACCAGCGGCATGAGCATACCAATGGCAAGGCCGAAGGAATGGAACACCGGAAGCGCGTTAAACACGGTGTCTGATGGAAGCAAATCAAGCCGTGCGATGCACTGGTTTATATTTGCCAGCAGATTGGAGTGCGACAAGACAACACCCTTGGGAACACCTTCCGAACCGGAAGTATAAAGAACTACCGCAGGATCATCTGGCTTGACTGTTTTAAGCACGGAATCAACTGCATCACGGCACACGCGCGCGCAATATGCGCCCTTGAGCTTATCGGCAAGGCTAATGCCGTCACGCACATCTTCGAGGTAGATAACCGTATATTCTTTTTGCAATGCCTCGATAACCGTCTCCAGCTTGGCACGCTCAATAAATAAGCGCGAGGTAAGTACAGTTTTGACAGCCGCAATCTTGCAGCCATGCAGGATATTCGCTTCACCTGCTGAGTAGTTGAGCATACAGGGGACTTTGCCAAGCATATGCAGGCTGACAAACGCAACCGCCACCGCCAGTGCGTTTGGCAGTAAAACGCCGACATAACCCTGCCCTTCAAGTTTTGGACGCAGCGCATCACGCAGTACAAAGGCACGTGTAAAGAGTGTTTTATAGGTAATGTCTATGCGGTTTGCATCGCTGGCAACTATATGCTTCGGGCCTTCACGGTAATACGCATCCACAATCGCAGACAAAATGCTGGTGCGGTAATTTGAGGCAAGGAACGCCGCTTCGCACATCATATCATAAACCAGCGAATCACGCGCTTCGTTACCATCTTCCACCGGCTTGTGCGGCGGCAATATAGTCACAACAATCTTTGGAAACATACGCAGGCGCAATTTACCGCCCATGCGCGATACCTTGGAATATTCTGCACCGTCAATGCGCATAGGGAGAATCGCCGCGCCTGTTTTCTCGAGAATTTTAGACGTGCCATCATATACTTTCATGATGCCGCCACTGGTGGTGATACGACCTTCGGGGAACAGCGCAACCTTGGCACCTTTGCGTAAATCCTGAATGAGCTTCTTCATCACCATCGGGCGCGTCGGATCGAGCTTGTAAAGCTTTGCCAGCTTATCGAGCCATTTAAAATACCACTTATCTGCCTGATAGATATTGATGGCAAAGGCAGGTTTTTCCGGTAGAAAAGTGCCGATAATGATTGGATCAAGATACGACTGGTGATTACAGATAATAAGGCACCTGTCACCGGCGGCGTGGAAATTTTCTACCCCGCGCACTTCAACGCGGAAGCACAGCTTAAGCAATGAATATATGATTGGCCTAAGTAGATAATTTTCGTGCATAAAACACCACAAACAAATTGAGCGTTGCAATCAGCAGAAATAAATCCTGAATACCAAAACCAATAGAAAGTAAAAGCGCAGAAGTGAACGCCGCCATCGTCATCAGCACTGCATCACTCAAGCTGCTGGCGGCCATCACACGTGAGCGATATTCTGCCGGAATACGCTGCTGCAGCATGGCATAAAACGGTACAAGGAAAATGCCGCCGCACACCGCCACCATAGTCATACAGCCCAGCACTATCCAGTGATCCGGCATTTCGAGAAACGCCTGTGCATCCAGCAACTCACCGCTGGAGGATACAGGCGTAGTCACCACCATCAGGTAAGTAAATACTGAAATGCCGAGCGAAGTGATTTTAGTCAGCTTAAGTGAAACTTCGCCCTTGAGCAGCGTGTCGCACAGCAGAGAGCCAATAGCGATGCCGATGGAAAAGGTAGTGAGAAATAATATGTACACTTCGTTATTGCCATGTACCACAGCCTGCGCGTAGTTCGCGAACTGCGCCATAAATACTGACCCCACCAGCAAAAACCACGACACGCCAAGAATAGAGATAAGCACTACCTTGTCGCGGCAGGCATGCCCTATTATTTCCTTCGATCCTTTCCAGATGTTGAAGCTAATAACCGAATCCGGATGGGCAATATGCGACTTGGGAATAAACAGGCTAGCCACCAGCCCCGCAACCGCGACGGCAACGGCTGTTTCGCCAATAACATTGGCAGGCATTTCCACCAACAAACCGCCGGCAATCAGACCAAACAGCGTGGCAAGGTACGTGCCGCCCGCCATGAAGCCATTACCAGCTAGTAACTCTTTAGGACGGAGATGGTCGGGCAGGATGCTGAACTTAATCGGACTATAAAAGGTCGTGTGCGTACCACTGACAAAGAGTAAAGCCATCAGCAGCAAGATGTTATTGTCGGAGAATCCTATATAAGCGCCGACCATGATACCAATTTCCGCAAGTTTGGCATACACCACCAGCCGCGATTTTTCATATTTATCCGCCAGCCCCCCCGCTATGGAAGAAAAAATAATCAGCGGTATAACCAGCAGTGCTGAACAGATAGTCACCAGTATTTCAGGGCGCGCCGGAAGCGCGATGCCTTTGTCAATGGCATAAGCAATCAGCACCACAAGGCCGGAGCGCAGCATGTTATCGTTAAAAGCTCCCAGCGATGTCGCAAGAAATATCGGCAGGAAGCGCCGCCTGCGGAAAAGACCGTATTTGCGTGTAGGTAATGTCAGCGCGTCAAACTCCACCAGCAACTCCTAGGAAAACAGCACGATAAACCAGACAACAAGTGCATTGGCAATGCTGAGCAATACCGCAGCACTCGCCACGTCCTTGGCTTGCTTTGACAATTCATGCCACTCGCCCGAGACACGGTCGGTCACTCTCTCAATGCCTGTATTCAGCAATTCAACAATCAGCACCAGCATTAGGCTGCCAATCATAAGTGCCTTTTCAGAAGCGGTATCTCCCAACATTATAGCAAACGGGGCCATGAAAGACGCAACCCATACTTCAATGCGGAAAGCAGGGTGTTTCATTGCTGCTTTAAGACCTTCAGCGGAATAGCCAAAGGCTTTTACCAAACGCTTCAGATCATCAGACGGCTTTTCGTTCATCATAGGCCTCCGTCAATGTGCTAAACAGATCGGTTGCTTTAGTCATGCCTTCATATCCCTGCACAATAAGTCGCTGCGACGCGGCGTCTGTAACAATGCACAGTCGCGTATGAGGATTAACAATGGGCGCTTGCACCCAGTCACAATGTTCCTGCTCAATCTCATAGCCGTGCAGCGTATTGGCATGCCGCAGACGAGCATGACTGTCTGGTTCACGGGGGCGCCAGCCACTACCATGCCCATCAAAACTGCCGGTGAAATGGTTGCTGGCGCATACACGCTGGCCCGCACCCAGCTCGGTAATCTCAAACGCGTTTTCCAGACGCTCAATAACACAGCCTTCGCCCGGTTTTATGCCTGATAAAACGAAAATAGCCGGCACCGCCAGCGGCACATTGCACAGCATGTGTTTTGCGGCTTCATAATGCGGAGCATAATCCATAGCCTGACGCAACAGGTGCGACGGCGGCAGTGATGCCTGCCGGTTCATATGCAGGTGGTTGGTTGCCCAGTCGCCAACATAGCCAAGCTTGTGACGGCGCATCGGTGCTTTATTGATGGCCGCAGCAAAGCGCCCGGGCGCCATGGCATTAAAAACACCGGAAAGCCCCGGCCATGTGATGTTGTAATATTCACCCGCACGTCCCTTTTGCAGCACCACCATAGCCTGCTTGCCCAAAGATGGTATGGGGCAATCCAGCACTCGCATCATGCTCACCCCGTCACTTGCACGGTAAACACCGGTGGTGCAGGCCCATTCATAATGCAGGTTAAGAGTATAAATGCCGCGCGAACGAACAATATCGGCAAAAGATTCTATTTCATATAAATAGGGGTTTTTGCTGCGCTTTAGCCAACTGTGGGAGCGACGGTCAGCAATCGGAAGCCCCAGCAGGCAGGCCACGCTTGACACCATGCCGTAACTACGGCGGGCGGCCTTTACAAGTGCAAGCGCCCTGTCAGGGTAGGCACGCAGCAGATCTACCGGCGTTTTTCCCCGCAAATCAACGAATGGTATCGAAATTTTCAGCATCCGCAGTTTTCAATAAAGTATGTGATAAATATGGCCAGAACTTTAGTTGAGTTTATAAACACTATCTATATAGTGTGGACTACTCACTAAATGCCAGAACTTTATATGACAAAAGCAAAAAACAAAAAGCCATCCGTTGTTAAACCAAGCCGTACTCAGGCAGAAGAAGCTGTACGCACATTAATTCGCTGGGCGGGTGAAGACCCGAACCGCGAAGGTCTGCTGGAAACACCGCGGCGCGTTACACGCTCTTATGAAGAGTTTTTTAAGGGTTATGAAGAAGACCCGACTAAAATCCTCAACAAAACATTCAAGGATGTCGATGGCTATGACGAGATGATCGTGCTGCGCGATATCACATTCGAATCATACTGCGAACACCACATGGTTCCTTTTACCGGCAGGGTACATATCGCTTATATCCCTAACAACCGCGTTGTTGGATTAAGCAAGCTGGCACGGCTGGTGGATGTGTACGCAAAGCGCCTTCAGGTACAGGAAAAATTGACAGCACAAATCGCCAACACGCTAAATGATGTACTCAAGCCGCAGGGCGTGGCAGTAGTTGTTGAAGCCACCCACATGTGCATGACCACACGCGGCGTTCACAAGGCCGGCACGGTTATGCAGACCAGCCAGTTGCTCGGTAATTTCCGCAGTGACCACCGCACGCGACAGGAGTTCTTCAGTTTGCTCCGAGTACAGCATGCAAAATTCTGATAACATCAATAAAAGCGCCCTTGAACTTCTGGATAAGCTTGTCAGCTTCGATAGCGTAAGCTGTAACAGCAATCTGCCCATCATCAGCTTTATCGAGGACTACCTTAAAAAACACAATGTGCAGGCTGTACGCATCCCCTCGCCCGATGGCAACAAAAGTAACCTGCTGGCACGTATTGGGCCTGAAGTAGCCGGCGGGATCGTTTTATCCGGCCATACCGACGTCGTGCCTGTGGTCGGTCAATCGTGGGACAGCCCGCCATTCACCCTGACAAAACGAGACGGAAAACTCTATGGCCGCGGCACGTCCGACATGAAGGCCTTTATTGCCGTGTGCCTTGCCATGGTGCCAGTATTTAATCAGCTCAAATTATCAAAACCCGCATGGCTGGCTTTTTCTTACGACGAGGAAGTGGGCTGCCTCGGCGCACCGGTGTTACTTGAATATATCACCAAACATATTCCCATGCCTTCCTTTGCTGTTATCGGTGAGCCGACCATGATGCAGGTGGTAACCGCGCACAAAGGCGTGCTGTCGTTTGAAACCGTCGTAACAGGTCTAGAGGCGCATTCCAGCCAGCCTCACCTTGGCGTGAACTCCGTGCATGTGGCGTGCGACCTTGTGCATTTCCTGAACAGCATGAATGCCGACATCAGAAAATCAGGTATAAACGATGGCCGTTTCATGCCGCCGGTTTCTACCGTGCATGTCGGCACCATCCATGGCGGCACCGCACGCAACATTATTCCGAAGGAATGTTCCTTCCTCTGGGAAATACGCCCCATACCGGGTGAAGACCCGGAACCGCTGGTGAAACGCTTTTCAGACTTCTGCGCAGACAAGCTGAAGGAAATGCGCAAAACATCCGATAGCGCAAATATTGTTACGCAGCCAAAATCACGCATGCTCGGCGTATCACTCCCCGCCGAGGCGCAATCCTCATGCCAGACTGTCATGCACTGCGCCAAAACCAATCAGGAACATGTTGTATCTTTCTGCACTGAGGCTGGCGTGTTCCAGCATCATGGAGTGCCTTCCATCATATGCGGCCCCGGAAGCATTGATCAGGCACACAAGCCCAATGAATTTATTGACCCCTCACAAATCATGGCATGTGTAGAGTTCATGTTCAGCCTATGCAACACCATGTCCGGAAAAACGAACGCTTGACGCCAATGCCTCACTTTCGTATCTCATAGCTATGTACACACGCACCACACGCAATATAAAAATCACGGTGGCTCCACACTATCTTGTCGAGCAATCAGACACAGACGAGCATCATTATGTGTGGTCTTACACCATCCAGCTTGAAAATATGGGTGATGAAACCGTGCAGCTCATCAACCGTTACTGGCACATTACCGATGCCAGCGGCGCGGTTCAGGAAGTGCATGGATCAGGCGTCATTGGCGAGCAGCCCGTACTCAAACCGGGCGATGTGTATCAGTACACCAGCGGCGCGGCACTGCGCACCTCGTCGGGCATCATGGTTGGCAAGTACGAGATGGAGGCACATGAGGGTGAGCGCTTTGTTGTTGATATACCTGCATTTTCTCTTGATAGCCCGGATCAGGTCAATCGACCAAACTAGACATCGAAACCAATTGTTAACCTTTTGTATTATAATGAGCGGATTGTAACATACATATCATATGCTTTTTGGCCTGAATGCATGTACACTGGATAATGAAATAGTGTGAGAAATTTGAACCATGGCTGTTGATAGCTCAAACGTACAAAGCGCCTTTAATCCAGGTCAGGCACAACAACAGTTGCAGGCATCGATGCAGGCTGGCAAAGGCAGCGCGCCCGCCAAAAGCATGGATGATCTGCTCATGCAGATTTTATCTGGCCCTGTAAAATGGCTCAGTAAAGCCGTAGGCGTGAAATTCGATAGTTTCCTTGAAACAGGCGCCCTGCCATTCAAGCTGGAAGACGGTGGCGCGAAATTCATCAACAACTCCATAAACGTAGCCGCGGCAACCTTAACTTCGCAAGGCGGCGCACTTGCGGCCACCTTAGGCATTATTGCCAGCAAGGAAAATTTTCTTGCGGGCATAGGCGGCCTCCCCATCGAAGCACAGCAACAGATTGCCAGCATCCGCGACCTCATGCCCGAGGGCATGCCGGTGTCTTCCTTGTCCTACGGTGAACTTGGCACACTCTCCCCGCCATCCATGGGCAATATGTCCCGCGCCGAAGGCATGGGCATGATGGCTTAGGCCATCCCTTTGCAATTATTATTTTTCTCCTTTGCAGCCTGTGTAAAATAGTCTAGACATTTTGTGCCTGTAACTTGGTTTTCACCTAGGGTAAAGCACAAATGAAAATTGCCATATTGCGCGAACGTAAAGAAGGCGAGCTGCGTGTAGCCGCCACCCCTGATACCGTAAAAAAATATATTTCACTTGGCGCAAAAGTGTGTGTCGAGTCCGGCGCCGGTCTTGGTTCTTCCATTTCCGACGAAGATTATAAGTCTGCTGGCGCAACCATAGCCAGCGAGCTTGGAAAATGCGCAGAAGGCGCCGATATCGTGTTGAAAGTGCGCCCGCCTGAAAGCGACGAAATGGCCGCCATCCCCGAAGGCAGCATGCTGCTTGGTATGTTAGAACCCTACACATCACAGTCATATTTCAATGTATATTCCCTCAAAAAGCTCTCAACCATTGCGCTTGAACTGTTGCCACGCATATCCCGCGCACAGTCCATGGACGTATTATCCTCGCAAAGTAACCTCGCAGGCTACCGCGCGGTGATTGACGCCGTGGCAACCTTTGGCAAGGCCGTACCCATGATGATGACCGCCGCCGGAACCGTTGCACCGGCAAAGGTTTTGGTGCTTGGTGCAGGTGTTGCAGGCCTTCAGGCCATTGCCACCGCCAAACGTCTCGGCGCTGTGGTTTCCGCGTTTGACGTTCGCCCCGCCGTAAAGGAACAGGTGGAAAGCCTCGGTGCAAAATTCATTGAAGTACCTGCTGCCGAATCCGGCGAAACAAGCGGCGGCTACGCCAAGGAGATGAGCGAGGAATATAAACAAAAACAATCCCAACTGATTCACGAAGCCCTCAAAAAACAGGACGTGGTGATTGCCACGGCCCTTATCCCGGGCCGCCCGGCGCCGGTGCTGATTACCGAAGCTATGGTGAAAGACATGAAGGCCGGATCGGTTATCGTTGACCTTGCGGTGGCATCCGGCGGCAATTGCCCACTGAGTGAATTGGATAAAGTAGTCGATAAGCATGGCGTTGTACTTGTCGGTTACAGCAACATGCCTGCGCGTGTTGCTGTGGATGCCAGCCAGCTTTATGCCCGCAACCTCTATAACTTCATTTCCACCCTCGTTATCGGCAAAGAAGGCAAGCTAGACATCAAATGGGATGATGAGCTGGTAACAGGCACCCTGCTGACGCGCGATGGCTCAATTGTACACAAACAGTTCCAGGTAAAATAATATGCTCAATAGCGATTCACTAAGTGAGAAAGCAGAAAGAATGGCGCAGCAGGCCGCTGAACTGGCCGAAGAAATCAACGCCATGCACCTGCAAATGCAGAACACCACCGGCGTTGACCCGTTTATTTTCGGGCTTACCGTTTTTGTGCTGGCCTGCTTCGTCGGCTATTACGTCGTATGGAAAGTTACCCCTGCCCTGCACACACCGCTCATGGCAGTGACTAATGCCATTTCAGGCATCATCATCGTAGGCGCCATTATCGCGCTGGGGCCGGAAGGGTATGGTTTCTCACACCTTGCCGGTTTCATCGCCGTTGTGATTGCCTCGGTCAATATTTTCGGCGGGTTTGTTGTTACACAGCGCATGCTGTCCATGTTCCAGAAAAAGGAAAAGCATAAGCCATGAGCGATTACGCATATCTCCTCTACCTGCTTTCTTCGGTACTTTTCATTCTGGCGCTAAAGGGCCTTTCATCTCCCGAATCCGCACGCCGTGGCAACGTGTATGGCATGGTAGGTATGGTAATTGCCATTGGCACAACACTAACCCTGCCCGTCGTCACCAACTACATGCTGATTGCGCTGGGTATCGCCATCGGCGGCGCGGTTGGCATCAGCATCGCGCGCAAAATCCAGATGACTGCCATGCCACAGCTCGTAGCCGCATTCCACTCGCTTGTTGGCCTTGCAGCCGTGTTGATAGCGGCCGGTGCGCTTTGGTCGCCGGAAAGTTATGGCATTGGCAATAGCGGCAGCATCAAACCCGGTAGCCTGATAGAACTCAGCCTTGGTGCTGTCATCGGTGCTATCACCTTTTCCGGTTCTGTTATCGCCTTCGCCAAGCTGCAGGGCATTATGTCCGGCAAGCCCCTGCGCTTTGCCGGCCAGCACATGATTAATGCCTGCATCGGCATCGGAATTGTCGTGGTACTGTTCATGTTCTGCTTCAGCGAATCCAAAATGCTGTTCATCGTCATGACGGCTGCAGCATTCGCCCTTGGTTTCCTGCTGATTGTACCCATCGGCGGCGCAGACATGCCTGTGGTGGTGTCCATGCTCAACTCTTATTCCGGCTGGGCCGCTTCCGGCATCGGCTTCACGCTGGGCAACCCGTTGCTTATCATCACCGGCGCACTGGTAGGCTCTTCCGGCGCTATCCTTTCATACATCATGTGCAAGGCCATGAACCGCTCCATCATCAATGTTATCTTCGGTGGGTTTGGTGATTCCGCCGCTGTTGATGCCTCAGGCGGCCCTGCTAATGACAAACCCATCAAAAGCGGTAGTCCTGAAGACGCCGCCTTCCTGCTCAAGAATTCCAGCTCGGTTATCATTGTGCCTGGCTATGGCATGGCGGTAGCGCAGGCGCAGCACGCCGTGCGTGAAATGGCGCAGGCACTGGAAAAAGAAGGCATCAAGGTGCGTTATGCCATTCACCCCGTGGCAGGCCGTATGCCAGGCCACATGAACGTGTTGCTGGCTGAAGCAAACGTGCCTTATGACAGCGTGCAGGAACTTGAAGAAATCAACAATGATTTTGCAACTACCGACGTAGCCTTTGTCATTGGCGCCAACGACGTGACAAACCCAGCCGCAAAGAACAACCCGCAAAGTCCGATTTACGGAATGCCGGTACTGGATGTCGCTAACGCAAAAACAGTAATTTTCAACAAGCGTAGCATGGCCGCTGGCTATGCAGGCATTGAAAACGAACTGTTCTTTCAGGATAACACTATGATGCTGTTCGGTGATGCCAAGAAGGTAACGGAAGAGCTGGTGAAGGCGCTCAAGGCCTAATCAGCGTGCTTAGGTTGTAGCAGCCGCCATGCCAGCACCCTGATCTTTTTCAGCAAGCATGCGCTCGATTTCTTTAAGCTCGAAGCCTTCGGGGAAACGGATTGGCTTTTCTTCTTTTTCAAGCTGCTTCAGGAAACGTTCGGCACTGCCTGGTGCCAGTTCGCCGCGCTCCACTTTTATTTCAATTTGTCTGAACTCAAAAAAGTTCTTTATCTCTTCACTGCCCAGCAAGCTTTCCGAATCATCCTGGCTAACCTGCTCTTGTTGCAGTTCGTTACTTACAATAGCTGCGGCAACACTTCTCTCGCGCCCTATTTTTTCCCTGCGTTTTTGAACATAGTCTTCAACGCCATCATCATCTTCATCTTCGTCATAATACAGTTCATCCGCCGATTCTTCTTCCTCTCGAAGCTTGCGCTCCTTTTCTTCCTCAACGGTTTCTATGGCTACGTCATCCTCACCGTCAGGGTCTTCCAGACGGTGCATCGTCTCTAAATCCAGACGGTTTTCTTCATCGTCGTGATGACCTTTCAAGTATTTTTTTATTTCATCCACCAGCTCGGCTTGTACTGCTTCAGCAGATTGCTTGTTGGACAAAAGCAGAGCAAGGCGGGCATGTTTTCCTTCTTCCAGTTGTTCAACCAGCCTGCCAATCATGCTCTTGGCTTTTTCCTTTTGCGGGTCTTCGAGATCATGCTGGCCGACCTTGTCGAGAAATTTCAGCCAATCATCGAGGCGCTTCGTTTCACCTTCCGCGGAAACGCCGCTCTTGCCACCTCGTTCGGATAAGAATTTGTCAGAAAAGCCCATAAAATTTCTTTCACAAGTTGACACATATTATCACAACGAAAGTGTTGTTTTTGTTAAAAAATAATGACAATGCATAAACTTATGCTATATCAGGCTCATCTTGAATTCCGCTTGCTCCCGCTTTGCATCTTGCATACAATCGCGCAATTGAATTGAAATATAGGGTTTTATGCCTAAAAATGAAGAAAATTCAGCCGCTTATACAGATGGCGCCAGCTTCGAGCAAGCATTGAAGGAACTCGAAACTATCGTACGGAAGCTCGAAAGCGGTTCCGGTGATCTGGAAGCCTCCATCAACGACTATGTCCGCGGCACCCAGTTGAAGGACTTCTGCCAGAAAAAACTCGCCGATGCCCGCCTGCGGGTAGAAACAATCCTGAAATCTCAGGACGGCGCATTATCAACACAACCATTCGACGCACAGTAGAGTTTATGAAGGTCATCAAACAATCCGACAATTTGCAGGATGCAATCCGCGATGTAGCCAACACGCTTTCAAAGCGCATGGACCAGCTGTTGATGGTTCCTGAAACCGACAAAACCACGGTTATTTCACTTAACTCTACTTCAAAAGCCACAGGTTCAAAAACCGCAGATAGTGAAACCCATGTGCGCGGCGAAGCCACTATCCTTGAAGCCATGCGCTATTCAGCGCTGTCTGGCGGTAAGCGCCTTCGTTCGTTTTTGACAGTATGCTCGGCAAGCCTTTTTGGCGTCAGTATCGACTCCGCCATTGAAACTGCTGCAGCTATCGAATTCATCCACACCTATTCGCTTATCCACGACGATCTTCCGGCCATGGATAATGACGACCTGCGCCGCGGCAAACCAAGCTGCCACATCGCGTTTGGTGAAGCGGCTGCCATCCTTGCTGGTGACGGATTGCTTACGTATGCATTCCAGATTCTTGCCAGCCAGAAAGTGCATGCTGATGCCGGCGTGCGCTGCGAGCTTATCAGCGCATTGGCGGCAGCATCCGGCTGCTGGGGCATGGTCGGCGGCCAGATGATGGATCTGGAAGCCGAAAACAAACAACTCTCAGTAGAAGAAATCATACGTCTGCAGCGCCTGAAGACTGGCGAACTATTCGCTGTATCCTGCGAAGCGGGCGCTATTTTGGGTAAAGCCCCGGGCATGATGCGTAACCTGCTGCGCGCCTACGCGCATGACATGGGCCTTGCCTTCCAGATTACCGATGACCTGCTCGACGTAGAAGGTACACGCACTGAAACCGGCAAAAGCGTCCGCAAAGATAAAGCCGCAGGTAAAGCAACACTGGTATCGGTTATGGGCATTGAACGCGCACGCGAACACGCGCAGATACTTACCAGGCAGGCAATTTCGCATCTCGACGTGTTCGACAAGAAAGCCGACAATCTGCGCGCCCTTGCCGATTTCGTTATTTCCCGCACGGCATAAGCCGTATGAGCGCAAGCCTATACCCACAAGTGTTTTTTGAGGCAGCATGGCTTGCAAGTATTATCCCCATGGGTAACGATACCGCCTTTCACGCCATGAAAGCCTTCGGTGAGCATAACATGACCGTTCCGGTCATACTTGCTGTTATCGGCGCAACGCTGGGACAACTCTTGAACTGGTATTTCGGTACATTGCTGCAAAAACTCAAATACACAAAAAACATGACCATGAGCGAAGATGCGTTTATCCGCTTCGAATATTATTTCAGGCGCTATGGTATCTTTCTTTTGCTGTTCAGCTGGGGTCCATTATGCAAGCTTCTACCGGTTCTGGCAGGTTTTGCGAACGTGCCGCCCAAAACCGTGGCCATCATTGTTGCCATCGGTTATATCGGGCATTATAGCCACGCGGCATTTTTTTAAAACATATTGATATTATTGTTTTATTTTTAGCGGCACTATTGCCGCTTAACCATTTTGTTATCATATCTTAACTTTTATACACCCCACACTTGCATATAATCAAAAGTGAACTCTTTCGCCATTTCAACGAGAAATGGGATAGTTCAAGGCTTTGCGGAAGGCCTTTTGAAGGTTGTCCGGGTGCGTTATCCGCAGCACCAGGACTGGGGCCAGTGTCCGATGAAGAACGGCAACGTCGGCAGCGTCGAGATCACCATCACCGTGACGGAGGGCCAGTACGACCCCGACCTGAACTACTTGCAGCTGAAACTGCAGGAGGAGAAGGTCACGGGCATCATGCTGGAGGACGGCACGGTGGTCATCACCCACACGCACGAGGAGATCGTGGTGACGGCGGAGGTGACCGAGGTGGTGGAGTTCGACATGGACGGGTACTACGCCTACCTGCGCAAGCAGAACAAGGCGAAGAACTCGAAGTCGGCGGGTACCATCAACGACAGCGGCGAGATCATCCGCGAGTGAGATGGTGAACGACACTGATGTCAACAGAGGGTAATGCCTTTGGGAAAAAGCTGCTTCGGCGGCTTTTTCTTTTTTAAACGAAATTTCAAAGATTTATCGGGTGCAATAGATTGATTTGTAGCTAAAAATTAACTCAACATTCACAATAAGTTAATCAAAATCCCCCCTGTTTTATTGTATAATTACCTTGAATTCTGTTGCCTGTCTCAAATCGAGCAGGAGCAATTCAAGGCTTTTAGGGAAAGCCTTTGCCTTATGTCTAAGTGCGCTATCCCAAGCACAACGACTAGGAGTACTGTCCGATGAAGAGCACGATTCTGTTCAACGTCAGCGGCACGAGCACCACCGACAGCGGCGAGGTCATCAGCAACATGGAGATCAGCGTGAAGGTCCACTACGACCCGATCCTGCTCCTCAGCGAGGTGGCCGACAACCTGCCCAAGGTGATGGCCGCGTTCGACAAGCTCGTCAAGACGTTCGAGGAGGCCTCCGCCAACGACAACACGCCGACCGGCACCGCGCAGCAGCCCTTCGAGGCCGCGCACGCGAGCACCGACGGCACGTTCGACGAGGAGGAGTGGCTGAACGACGTGGTCATCCCCGACGCCCCGCCCATGGCGGAGATCATCGAGGAGATCATCGAGGAGCCGATCTCGTTGGACGACTGCGAGGTCAAACTCGTGGTCAACGACAAGGCCGGCGCGGACGAGTTCGAGCTGAAGGTCGAACCGCGCAACTGATGGACACTACTGTAAACAGTGAGTAATCACTGGGGAAGAGGCTGCCGCAAGGCGGCCTTTTCTTTTTCTATATTATTACGATGCCGTTACAATCTATATAAACAGCGCGTTTTAACCGCTTTGTCATCATATCTTAACTGTAAAAACCCAGCAAAATACGGCTTACTGGAGGGGAATTCTGTTACCTGTCTCATATCGAGCAGGAACAATTCAGGGCTTAGGGTAAGCCTTTGTTAGTATGTCTGCGCGCGTTATCCCTAGCGCAAGGACTGGAGGACTCTCAGATGTCCGTGCAGATCAAGATCGCGATGAAGGAGCTGGACGTGTCGGTCAACTTCGGCGGCGTCAGCGGCGTGTCGTACAAGGGCGAGTACAACCTCACCCTGAACTCGGACGACATCCCCGCGGTGCTGGGCTACCTGAAGACGCTCGGCAAGCAGATCGAGGCGGTCGTGAAGGACAACAACACGACGGCCGTGCCGACCCCCGCCCCCGTGAACAACACGGGCAATGGCGAGACGAACGGCGACGGCAACGGCGACATCGTCATCGTCCCGTGATCACTATGATCTAGCAACACACAGCGAGCAATCGCTGGGGAAGAGGCTGCCGCAAGGCGGCCTTTTCTTTATTGCACAAGATTTATGCTTAAAACATCAACCGGCTGATTTATATAATATATAGTTAAAATGCATGCTTTCCGACGCCGTATTTTAACTTTTATACGCCCTTAAAATAATGTTTAATAGGAGGTGATTGCAACACATGCCAGACTCAATTTCGAGCTTGGGTGTGATGTATGGGACCCCTACGGAAGGTTCCTGACTCTAGTGTTGTTTACGCACGTTATCCGTAGTGCGTGGACTGGGAGACTCAGATGGTCGCAACCGCAACCGTCCGCCGGACCAAGACCGAGAACCCCGAGAAGGCGAAGAAGGACGACTTCAATGCTTTCCCGGACATCACGGACTGGACCGACGAGCAGTTCCTCGTGGTCATGATCGGGCGACTGATCAACGACCCGGAGCTGCAGCCGCACCTCCGCTGGGACGAGCGGCTCGCCACCGAGAACCTGTTGGAGATCGTGTGGTGATTGAGTTCTGAGAATCAACGAAGACAGGAGGAAGCAATTCCTCCGGAGAAAAGGGCAGCCGCAAGGCAGCCCTTTTCTTTTTGTGTATAAAAACAAAACGGCCAGCAAGTTTCCCTGCTGGCCGCTCTGAAATTATACGTAGTAAATTAAGCTGCCATCAGGGCGAGCATCAGGATTGCAACGATGTTGGCAATCTTGATCATCGGGTTTACGGCAGGGCCAGCGGTATCCTTGTACGGATCGCCGACAGTGTCGCCGGTTACGGCTGCCTTGTGAGCATCCGAACCTTTGCCACCGAAATGACCTTCTTCAATGTACTTCTTGGCGTTGTCCCATGCACCGCCACCTGCTGTCATTGAAATGGCAACGAACAGACCGGTCACGATGATACCGAGCAACATAGCACCCAGCGCGGCAAATGCCTGTGCCTGACCAGCGATCGCTTCGATCACGAAGTACAGGGCTACCGGCATAACAACTGGAAGCAAGCTTGGTATAATCATTTCACGGATAGCAGCCTTGGTCAGCATGTCCACTGCACGGCCGTAATCCGGCTTTGCAGTACCAGCCATGATGCCCGGGATTTCCTTGAACTGGCGACGCACTTCAACCACAACCGAACCAGCAGCACGGCCTACGGCTTTCATGCCCATGGCGCCGAACAGGTATGGCAACATGCCACCCATGAACAGGCCAACGACCACATACGGGTCAGAGAGCAGGAACTGTACGTTCACATCAGGGAAATAATGCTTCAGGTCTTCCGTGTAGGCAGCGAACAGCACGAGTGATGCCAGAGCAGCCGAACCAATAGCATAGCCTTTGGTTACGGCCTTGGTGGTGTTACCCACCGCATCAAGCGCGTCAGTTGTTTCGCGTACTTCTTTCGGCAGTTCCGACATTTCAGCGATACCGCCTGCATTGTCAGTCACCGGACCATAAGCATCGAGCGCTACGATGATACCAGCAAGCGCCAGCATGGTAGTAGCAGAAACAGCGATACCGAACAGGCCGCACTGAATGAAGGCAAATATAATGCCGATACAGATAATCACTACCGGAATTGCGGTTGCTTCCATGGAAACAGCCAGACCCTGAATCACGTTAGTGCCGTGGCCAGTGGTGGATGCTTCAGCTACGCTGCGAACAGGGCGATACTGAGTGGAAGTGTAATACTCGGTAATCCACACCAGCGCACCGGTTACAACTAGACCCGACATTGCGCACCACAGCATGTTCACACCGTTGAAAGTGAGCGCACCGATGGTGTATGGTGTATCGAAACCAACCATAACTTTGGTCGCGTACACAATGAAACCAGCCGAAAGAACCGCAGTCACAATCAGGCCCTTGTAGAGCGCCTGCATGATGTTGCGGTTTGCACCCAGCTTCACAAAGAACGTACCGATAACCGAAGTAAGGATACAACCGGCACCGATAACCAGCGGGTACATCATCATCGTGTTCTGTACGTCGCCAACGAAATAGATGGCGGCGAGCAGCATGGTGGCGACAATGGTCACTACATAGGTTTCAAAAAGATCGGCAGCCATACCAGCGCAGTCGCCCACGTTGTCGCCTACGTTGTCAGCGATAACAGCAGGGTTGCGTGGGTCATCTTCGGGGATACCGGCTTCCACCTTGCCCACGAGGTCAGCGCCTACGTCAGCGCCCTTGGTGAAGATACCGCCACCAAGACGGGCAAAAATCGAAATCAGCGAAGCACCGAAGGAAAGCGCAACCAGCGCTTCCATGATTTTGCGGGTTTCCAAACCCATGCTCTGCAGTTGCAAGAAGTACAGTGCAATACCGAGAAGGCCGAGGCCAACCACAAGCATACCAGTCACCGCGCCTGACTTGAAGGCAATGCTGAGTGCCGGTTGCAGGCCAGATTTTGCGGCTTCTGCTGTACGAACGTTAGCACGCACGGAGATGTTCATGCCGATATAACCAGCAATACCTGAGCAGATAGCGCCGATGGCAAAGCCAAGGCCTACATACCAGCCGAGCTTGATGGAAATCAGGACGCCGATGACAACACCGACGGCACCAATCGCTTGGTACTGGCGGTTGAGGTAGGCGCGCGCGCCTTCCTGAATAGCAGAGGCGATGCCAATCATACGTTCGGAGCCGGCAGGAGCCGCCATAATCGAACGCCCAGCAAACAGGCCGTAAAGCAGCGATACAATACCGCATGCGATAATAAACATCATTGCAGAGGACATATTTTTTGTTCCCTTATCGTTCTAAATTTAATGGGTTAATTAATAAGAAGGTTAGTTTTAAAGCATGGAAGTGATGCCAGAAGCCGACACAGGATGCAAGCAGGATTGTAACTTCTTTATAACCGGCTAAAATATAAATAATTTTTCGGATTCAATAACCCTAAAAATCTTAAGGTAATCGCCCCATAAAAACCTATGGCTTGGCAGATGCAGGCATTGCTTTATTCACCATATCCAGCAAACGTTTATGGTTTGTCATCCCAAGCGACTCTGCCACCAGATTTCCTTTTTTATCAAATACTCCAACGTAAGGAATCTGGCCCTTGTAATTACCGCCTTTTTCAGCCGAGAGCTTAACAAGCCCCGTGGACGTACCTTCTAAGACCATATAAGGATCAAATACGTCCTTATAGCCACCCAATACCAAGTATTTGCTTAAATCTTCCTTATTTTGATCAAGCGATACAAACAAAGTCTGCATACCTTCCAGCTTCTTTTCATTTATGAGCTTCACCAGTTCAGGCACAATAACGCGGCAATACCCGCACCATGACGCATAAACCAGCATTATGCTCGGACCATCTTCCCTGATCTTTGAATCAAGTTCCGCCGGATGAATCTCAATCAACTTATCAACATAACGATTTGCTTCGGGAATACGTGGATCCGGCGGCGTGATAATCGGCTGTATTGCGTGCAGCGAGGCCATGACAACCAGCGTGACGATGGTGACATTCAGCAGAAAATCAAACCAGTGCATTTTCTTTTTTTGTTTTTTTTCTTTAGCCATAACGCTACCTGCCTTATCTAGAAATCAACACATTTGCCACCAATCTCCCAATCACCGTAGCGCGTGGGGTCGGGTCCGCCGCGGCCACCGAATTCTTCTTTTTTCTCTGGTGGTTTTTTAGTGTCAGCAACCTTTGCCACTTTATTTTTGACCTTGGTTTTCTCAGGCTTTTTAGGTGTTTTGGTCATCGCATTACTCAAGCGTGAATGACACGTTGACCGATTCGCTCAGCTCAATCATACCCGGCAGGCTTGGGGCAACCGACATCTCTGCCATGGCCGCTTTTGCCATACCGCGCATGCCCATGGGTGGATGAATCACATTGTCACCGCCGCTGACCGTTGAAATAATCATGGCCTTGCCCAGCTTTGCGTCTGCCGCTTCTGCCAGCGCCTGCGCCTTCGCCTTTGCGTTTTCAAAGGCCTTCACGCGCAGTTTTGCCGCGTGTATTTCGGGGTTTTTAAGGCGGAACTCGATACCATTCACCTGATCAATCTTGGCATTGACGATGGCGGAAAGAAGGCGTTCGTGTATATCCAGCGAATCCATGGTTACGCGGAGCTGACGGCTGACAATATAGCCTATAAGCACCTGCTG
This sequence comes from Alphaproteobacteria bacterium, assembly GCA_020049775.1. Classification (GTDB taxonomy): domain Bacteria; phylum Pseudomonadota; class Alphaproteobacteria; order Rickettsiales; family SXRF01; genus JAGVKI01. The sequence continues at coordinate 72,670 of JAGVLO010000012.1, forward strand.
ATTGTCCTGCTGGTCATAGCGGTATTCGGGAGAGATGTAGATATTTGAGGTGGCAAGATTATCCTTGGGTATGTTGAACTCACGCGAGATATTAACCAGACGTTCAACCAGCGCATCATTATGCACCTTCGCACTGTCCAGCTTGTCATCCTTACTGACGAGTGACATGGATAAAATGGCCTGATCCGGCGAAAACTGCTCTTTGCTTTCACCATCCACCGCAATCATTCGCATGACCGGCGGGGCTGGCGGGGGCGGCATATGCGGTGCAGGCAGGGGGACAATACCTGCCTCCTGCACAGGTTGCGGGGCGGTTTCCTGGGCAAAAACGGCATTCGGCACAAGGTTTTGTACGGATATCAGTAATATTCCAGTACTTATGAGAAGAAGTTTCTTCATTATTTGCGGCCTTTGTGTAATAAAGTTATACTTCAAATTTAATACTTCAAATCTAGTGGCACTGTACCAAAAGAATGACATCAACGCAAAATCCTATTTCCGCTACACCAAACATAGCCCCAAATGCAAGAATATGTGCGCTTGGTGCATTGGTGCATACGCTAGACAAGCAAAAGCCGCTCGATGGCGCATGGGCGCTCGACCGCCACTTTACCGGCATGAGTCCGTCCGACCGCGCCTTTGCGCAATTGCTAGCCAAAACCACGCTGCGCCGCCTCGGACAAATTGATGAAATACTTAATCGTTTTATGGAACGCCCGCTGTCGCCGCGCACGTCGCGCATCATGCACACTCTGCGCCTTGGCGTCACACAGCTTTTATGGCTGGAAACACCGCCACACGCCGCCGTACATTCCGCTGTGGAAATGACTAAGCAACTGAAGATGGAAAAATACAGCGGTCTTGTAAACGCCGTACTTAAGCGCGTTGCACGCGAGGGGAAAGACATCATTGCCCAACAGGACGGCGCAAAAATCAACACGCCTGAATGGTTATGGAAACGCTGGGAAAAAGCCTATGGCCCAGAGATAACGCGCAAAATAACCGAGATACATTTGAAAGAACCGCCGCTGGATATAAGCGTGAAAAAGGATCCCGCTTTCTGGGCAGAGCAGCTCTCCGGCGTGTTGCTTCCCATGGGATCTGTGCGCCTGCGTGACACACGCAATATCACCCAACTCAAAGGTTTCAGCGAAGGTTACTGGTGGGTACAGGATATTGCTGCCACCATCCCTGCCAAACTGCTGGGCGATGTGCATGACAAACGCGTGATTGACCTGTGCGCCGCCCCGGGCGGAAAAACCGCGCAGTTGGCAGCAGCGGGCGCGCATGTGTCTGCCGTGGATATGTCCAAGGAGCGCATCGCCATGCTGAAAACGAATGTACACCGCCTGAAGCTGCAGGCGGAATATGTAACCACTGACGCGTCCAAGTGGATGCCCGCCTTCGCGCCCGACGCCATATTGCTTGACGCCCCCTGCTCCGCCACCGGCACATTGCGCCGTCACCCTGATGTGGCGTGGCACCGCCGCGAAGAAGACATCACACGCCTGATTGAAACACAGAAAAAATTGCTGCACCATGCCTTCGACATGCTGAAGCCAGGTGGCACGCTGGTTTATTCCGTATGTTCATTGCAGCCAGAAGAAGGTGAAGACCAAATCACCAACCTGCTAAAGGAACGCAAAGACGTGGCGCTCAAACCAGTGGATGCGTCCGTACTTGGCGGCATGAAAGAATGCATCACCAAACGCGGCGAAGTGCGTACCCTTCCCTGCCACCTTGCCGAACATGACGGCATGGACGGGTTTTATGCGGCAGTATTGACCAAGACAGAATAACGATGACGGAATAATTATGACTATCAAAATTGCACCCTCGATTCTTTCAGCTAATTTCGCAAGGCTTGGCGAAGAAGTCAGCGCCATCACCAACGCAGGCGCAGATTATATCCATGTAGATGTGATGGACGGGCATTTTGTGCCAAACCTCACCATCGGCCCCGCCGTCATCAAGGCTATCAAGCCCTATAGCAAGCTGCCGTTTGATGTGCATCTGATGATAGAGCCGGTTGACCAGCATATCGAATCCTACGTGAAGGCTGGTGCCGACATCGTCACCGTACATGCCGAGGCAACCACACATCTCGACCGCACGCTACGCCTGATTAAATCGTTTGGCGTGAAAGCTGGTGTTTCACTTGTTCCCAGCACTTCAGCCATTGCCATAGAATATGTCATGGACCTGCTCGACCTCGTGCTGGTGATGACCGTGAACCCGGGATTTGGCGGGCAGTCGTTCATTCCGTCGCAGCTGGATAAAATCAGCATCATCCGCGAAATGATAAATGAAAGCGGCCGCACCATCGACCTCGAAGTGGATGGCGGTATCAACCCGCAGACAGCCAAACAGGTGATTGCAGCGGGCGCGAATGTACTGGTTGCAGGCTCTGCCGTATTTGGCAATAACCCCGCCGAATACGAAAAAAATATCAAAGCCCTGCGCTGATATGCCTTGCCCCATCTGCGGAAAGCCCGCCCAGAGAGACCACACCCCTTTTTGTTCCAGCCGCTGCGCCACCCTTGACCTTGGCAAGTGGATAAGTGGCGATTATGCAGTGCCGGTAGTGGAGGAGGACGACCTCCCTGACGAGGAAGAACCACCTAAGCCATTGTCTTCCTGAAGCTGTTTTGGCTTGTTTCAATAGTTAATACCATTATACTAATTATATAAGCCGTAATATATAAAACGGATACAGGGATGGGACAGGATAATACCGAGATTGGCCGCAGGCGGTTTTTAAGAAGCCTTGCTGTTGGGGCAACGGGACTTGTGAGCTTTGCGCTCCACCATGGGCCAACGCAATCACAAGATAAACCCGCTGACAGCGCCACCCCGCAAATCCCGCGCGGCACTATGATGATTATTGGTGGCGGCTACCCTCCCCTCGAACTACCGGAGTTGCAGGCAAAGGGAAATAAACTGACCGCAGAAGAATGCGACCCGCTTGGGCATTTCCGCACCATGATAGAACACTGCCCGCGCAAACCGCCGGTTGTAACGGTAATTACCAACGCCTCGCAAAAATATGCAAAAGTCTCGGTGCAGGAAAAAGAAATCATATTTAAAAAACTGGGTGCAAAAGCCGTACATGGCATCGACACGCATGACCGCAGCCGTATTGAAACCGACCGCGCCATCCTCGAACAGCTTCGCAAATCCGACATTATATATATAGGCGGCGGCGATCAGGAAACCCTTGCCGACTTGTTTCTTAATACCGAAGCGTACCAGATTATCTGCGAGCGCTATGCCATGGATAAAAACCTTGTCATTGGCGGATCTTCTGCAGGCGCGATGATTATGGCCAACAGCATGATACGCAACAACCCGAAAAAAGAAGGTGACCCCACCCCCGTGGGCGGCGGTTTCAGCCTGCTTAATGCCAGCGTGGAAACACACCTGAATGACCGTACACGCGAACACCGTGTGTTGTCCGCCATTGAACAAAAGCCCGGCAGCATCGGTATCGGGCTGGACAACAAGACCGCCTTGCTCATCAAAGACGGCAAAGCAACTGTACATGGCCCGGGCCGCGTTATGGTCGCTTGCAACAAGACATCGGATATTACGCTCGATAGCACAAAGAAATCCGACCTTGCAAAAATTGCCAAATGCGAACGCTACGCTGCAAAAGACATGAAGGGTTTTATGTACAAAGCTGGGGATACGTTTGATTTAGGCAAATACGCCATCTTGCCGGAAGAAGCGCGCGCTCAAATCATGGGCCGCGACATCGCCCAGCGCCACCGCTGATAACTTGAACCCATCAAGAAAGAATAGGCATGTTGAACGTAGGAGAACAATTGGTATCGTCCTACCTACAGTACATACGAAAATGTGATTTTATCCAGACCAATCTTTATACCGTCGAATCACAGGGCGAAATCGATGTGGTTGGTATCAACCTTAAAAATAAGCAGGTCTATATATGCGAAGTAGCCGTACATCTCACCACAGGCCTTCAATATGTGAAAGACAAACGCCCAAATAATATCCAGAAGCTTACAGACAAGTTTTCAAAAGATATCGAATACGCCAGAAAATATTTATCCGAGTACCATCAACACTTCATGCTGTGGAGTCCTATCGTCAAAGACAGTAAGGGAGATGCTACTTATAATCAGATAGGACACCTTGAGGAAATCAAGACCAATATAAAGAAAAAATACGGCATAGAACTTGAATACATCACCAACGAGAAATTTTTATCCTGCTTGCAGGAAATGCGTGAATTTGCACGCACAGAAAGCGCCGAAATCAAATGTCCTGTAATGCGGCTACTACAGATTGAAGAGTATCTGAAGAAACATACACGCAAAACAGTAAAATCAGGAAATCCGGCCTCTGCTGCGTCTTAAGCCGCCAGATCCATTTCCTGCGAAACCTCATCACGGCGTTTGGACGTCGCCATCTTTTTAGGATTGAACAGCATCGGCTTGCGGTGGTGGTTGTCGTGGTAGTAAATGCCGCACCAGAAGAAATTGGCGAGCTTGTAATACAGGTTACTGTCCATATTGCCTGCGTTGTACTCACCCGTTTGTGCATTCTGCGGGTGCGCATAATAGTTGATATGCGCAAACAGTAAATGGTTGGTGATGTAAGACGGAATATAGCCAAACACAAACACTTCCGGCCCCAGCAGCAGATACCAGAACGCAATATGGACAACAGCCAAGCTGATGAACACCACATACACCGCCGTTTGCAGCGCTTTGGTGCGCGCCGTCATGCCGTAATGCTCGCGGTAACGCTCGGTGATTTTGGCGGATGAATGCACAAACATGGTGCGCAGGAACTGACCGAAGGGCTTACCTGCAGGCGGGTGCGGATCCATGTTCACGTCGTCGGAATACTGGTGGTGTACAAGATGGATAATCTTCCAGCCGGTAAAGCCCCAGAGCTGGTGCATACCTGCCAACTGGCCTGCCCACCAATTCATCCACCGAATCGGAAAGCTGCCGTGAGTGGCGTTATGGATAAATACTGCCGAGATACCACCAAGGTAAATACCCAGCGGAACAAACGCGAGATGCCATGCCTGAAACTCGAAGTTATAGAATTCCGGCGATTGATAGGTATAAAGCGCCGCGCACGCTGCAACGCAAGTAACGAGATTCAGGGTAAAAGAACGGATGAGCAGGTAAGGATCCTGATAAAAGCGTCTCATCATCGGCATGGAAGACATGGGCAAAAACCTCAAAACTAGCTAGCATTTCAAGCTAGCGTATATAGCTTTGTTAGCCCTGCTTTTCAAGGAAAAATAAAGGTTTTTTATAGGCGTGCAAAGTGGTAACGAGCTGAATTTCAAACGTTTATAATTATGCTTTCTAAGGCTGGCTAAAAACTGGGAAATTTATCAGGTGATGCGTGATGCGCCAACTTCCGGCTGGTTCACGATACCCTGACCGGCAGATGCTGTCAGCTTCATGCCTTGACCGTCAGACACATGGAGCATAGAGCCAGAGAGCAACCCGCGGATACTGCCTACCGCCTCTGCTATTTTGGCATCGATACTGTTGTTCACAGACTGTTGAGACTGGCCCGGACGCGTTGGCTGGTTGCCAGCTGCCAAATCCTGATTGGTATTCATGGAAAGAGCGCTGTTAAATGCGCCATGGCGACGCGCTTCTGCTTCATGTGCTGTTGCTGCCGGACCTGCTGCTTTCACAGCCGTATCAGCAACCTGCGCTGCGCGCTCTACCAGCGAGGGAGCTTGTGCAATCGGGGTTGCGACTGCAACCGGAGCCTGTGTTGGCTCGGGGGTCACGTTGTTATTCTTGTCCTGCGGCGTACCTGCTGAATGTACTCCTTGTTCACGCGCGGCCACCTGCGTCTGTCCGGTGCTATGGTGAGGGTTGCTGCCTTCCCTAAGCTTATTGATGGTTTCTTCACCGAATTTATTGCCCTGACTCAGCGCATAGGCCAGCACTTCCTTGAAATGCTCCTGACTGACGCCCGGCGTGTTCAACACCCTCTCCACCTCCATATCTTTGATGATATCGGTGGTTTGGTTGCCGCTACCCGAGCTGCTGCTTCCGCCGTTGTCGCCGGAGCTACCTGAAGAGCCGTTATTGTTGGGCGTTGTTACCACAAGCTATGCCTTACTATTTTACCTGCCTCTATCATACCCTATGCAGGTTTATATGAGTATGAAGGTTTAATGACACACTAAAACGTGATTTTTACAATATAAAGCATTGGGTTAATAAACAATTACGGGGCCAATGGAATTGCCGTCAGAACGTTTTAATATATTGAATTAATTATATTATATTATGACAGCGCATCTTCCAGATCAGCTATTTCCTCTTCCACACGCAGGTAAAGCGTCAGGAATTCTTCGGCCTTTTTGTCGGGGTCGGACAGAAAATCCATGTAAATCACCTCACCATATTCGTTGAGGTCACGCGCTTCCGAATGCATGGTATCCTGCTTTAGCTTATCAACACCCTTGCGGTCGCAGCGCAGGAAGGCAAAGAAGTTTTTGCCTGACATGGTTACGCCACGATAGAGCATAATGATGTCACCTTGCTCCATCGCCACTTTTTCAACAAAAGACAATACGGTCATATCAGTATCCTTTCGCCGTCCCTTTGTTTGTACCGCGCATCGCGTAGCCTGGCAAGGCCTCCTGGAATATGTCGTTCATACGGCTTGCCGGAACGCGCTCTTGCTGTGAAGTAATACTCAGGCCACTTGCGCCCAGAACGTCCGCACCTGCTTCCACCATGGCCATCGCCTGCTCGAAGTCACGCACACCGCCGCTGGCTTTTACACCTACCGTGTCGCCTACGCTGCGTCTCATGATTTCTACCGCTTCCACATCCGCCCCGCCCTTGGGGTTAAAACCCGTGGAAGTTTTAACAAACGCCGCGCCTGCCGCCTTGGATATGATGCTGGCGCGTGCAATCTGTTCCGGCGTCAGGTCTGCCGATTCAAAGATTACTTTCACGGGAACATCCACCGAGCCAATCACGCGCTTAAGGTAGGAATAGCATTCGGCATATTTGCCTTCTTTCAGCAGATGGCGTGGCAGCAGCGTGTCTATTTCATCAGGTCCCTTGCTGTTTGCCGTCTGCATTTCCTGCACAGCTTCCTCAACCGGCAGCGTACCTTCAGGGAAATTAGTAACCGTAATTACCATCACGCCTGTATCATCGAGCAACGTTTTGGCATGCGGTACATGCTGGGCGCGTATGCATACCGAACGCGTGCTTTGCTGTTTTGCTTTTTTACATAAGTCGGTGATGTCCTGCTGCGTGGCAGTTTCCTTGAGTACGGTCAGGTCCACCAATGACATAATGCTCTGCCAGTCCTTCACTGTTTTCGGGCGGCCAAAAGCCACTTCGGAAACAGGCTTGATGCCCTTGATGATTTTACCGAGTTCTACCTCGGCGTCTTTGATTATCTTATCAACTACCGGCGTGGGCAGCTTGGGCTTGAACTGCTCAAACTGCTTGGCGAACAATTCTTCTGCCTCTTGCATCGAGCGCACATATTGTACTGGTGCGAGGTATTCCTCACCATATTGTTCCTTCGCCCATTTGATGACAGGCTCCCATGTGCCGTTTTCGTCAACTACCACCAGTGGCTTACTGTGCCATCTGCCCGTAGTATCCTGATACATGGTAGCCTTGTGCTGCTGGCGGAACATTTCCAGCACCATAAATAGCTCCTGCGCCGATCCTAGGCCGCCATCGAGCAATGCTATGCCCTCGGAATGCTCAAGGTAGCACTCGATACGATGTATCATGTCCTTGCAATCGGTATAACGCGACACATTGTTTTTGATGACCACCGGATCTTTTTCTGCGCCGTTTAGTCCAACTGCGCCGCGCTCATGTGCGGAAATGCCGTGGATATATACACCTGTTTCCTTGGCTTTGCGCATCTGCGCACCCATAACACCCATAACGCCGCTACCATTGACAATGCCCCAGCCGCGCCTTGCGCACATATCCACCGAGTTTTCTGCCGTACGGAAATGCTCTTCCTTGCGCGTAGTCGCCGAGCCGAAGAAGGAAATGGTCACGCGCGGGCGTGTGCGCGTGTCGTTTTCTGCTATATAATCGGTAATGGGCTGCGCTCCAGGCTGATAGGTATGGTAGCGGTAGTCGGCAAGGTTTTTGCCCGCGAGATCTTGCGGCACGCGCTCATCAATAACTTTTTTTACCTCATCCACCGTGTGGCAACGCGTAATGTTATCTTTGAAGTTACCGCGCAATGTGCCGCTCGCCGCCAGATGATCGAGCGAATCCATGAAGCCCTTCCATTCATCGTCCGAACCAAAGAAAATAATAGGCTTGCGCTGCTTCTGCAGCTCAGCCATCAGCCGCGCTTCTTCCTGCGCCTCTGGCTCCGAAAGCGTTTCTCCGTTGTATCTCTTTTTTTGCAGGACGCTGAGGTCTTTAAAGATGCCCTTCACCACATCCGGTTCCCACACGATAAACGGGTTGCCGATTTCAGTTTCTGCCAATAGCGCATAAATGTCGTAAGGATTAGCACCGGCAGTAACGATGCTGGCAATCGAACGGTGGCAACGTCCCGTGAAGTGAAACACATGCTTGTTGCTCATGGCAGGTGCGGTTTCGATTTCAAAACCCGCGTCTTCAAGTGCGCTAAACTGGCCTGCCGCCTTGGTGGATTTATCGCAGTATAATTGAATGGTATTTAAGATACCCAACATGGTGCTTACTCCCGATTGCTTTTCTTATTTCTTGTTTCCTTATATTATGCACGCGCCGTTATAATTTTTTACTAAGAGCGCGCACACCCGCTATCGTCAAACGCGATGTACTGAATCTGGATTCTGGGAGTGGCATTAAGCCATTACTCTTCCCCGCCCGTTGTCTTGTTACAATTTTATAACCGGATCTTATGTCCAGTGGCGGAAAGCATAGTTTATCGTGTATATTTATCCAGTAGTTCTTTATTGGAGTTAATTCCTTTGCCTGTGACAAAACAATAATATTTATTTAATAATTACAGTGTATTAATGCGTTCATGCGCAACTTACATGTTATAGCCTATATATATAGTGGTCGTATAAGCAGTTTGTTTGTGCAGGTATTTCTGGTAAATAGGCGGTCATGAACATGAAAAAATATAACGGCGCATTTCCCGTCATAGCAGCCGGACTGCTCAGCGTATTTGCCGCTGCCACCATTCTGGAAGCCGCCACACAGGGAACTATTGGCAACTCATCTACCGGCAACCTTGTTGTTAGTGTAAGCAAGCCTGCGCAGGCGCGCGTTACCGACCTGAATGATATGGTGGTGCTAGGCTGGGAGATCGGTGACGGAGCTATCTTAATTTCGGATGATATCTGCGTATATTCATCAAGCGCCGGACGCTATCTCGTTAATGCCACAGGCAGCGGTGCTGGCGGCGCATACACACTAACCAGGTCCGGCATCAACACTATTGCCTATACCGCTACATGGAATTCTGGTGGCGTCGGCAACCTTGCCAATACAGGTGTAACACTATCCCCCGGCGTTAACACAACGAACCGCACATTAGCAGCCATGGACAGTTCCACCTGCAACGGCACCACCCCTGGCCCCACCGCCCGCCTTATTATACGTGTGACCAACGCCATTATGACCGCCGCCCCCTTCGGGCAATACACCGGAACCATCACCATAATCGCCACCCCAAATTAATAAACCTGCCCCTTTTGGGCCGCGACCGTCTATTTTTACACTCATAAGTATGATTATATTAGCGCGCAGGTTGCAGAAGATTTGGTTGTATAAATTAATATTTTAAAACATTATTTCATATATCCAACCTGCCGATGGAATTTATTAAACTGTACTATAATGATATTTTTTAATTTTAATAAAATTTTAGTATATAAACTGTCGGTTTCATTTTAGATAAATTTACCATTATTAACCTCTAATTAATTAATTTCGCCCACTATGGTTAATAACCCGATGGACCCGTTAGTCTGATATTAGATGTAAACGGTAGTATAAAACGGGTTCATACCTCTGGAGAGATGTAGAGCGTCTAGTCAGGGAACAAAAAAAGAACAAGAATAAAAATAAAATGGAGGTTTTAATATGAGTAACTTTACAAAACGCCTTAATGCATATGTAGCTGCTGCTGCCCTGGCTTCCAGCACCATCCTGTCAAGCGGTACTGCAATCGCAGCCACACAGGGTACTCTGGGCGCTACATCTACCGGTACCTTGGATATTACCATTACCAAGGCTGACCAGGCGCAGATCACCTCGATCAACGATATCAACCTTGGCGCGTGGACTATCGCTTCATCGGCACCGACTGGCTTTGATGATATTTGCGTGTACACCAGCACAGGTTCTTATGAAGTAACAACCACCAGCGCTAACTTTACCGGCGCGAACTATCGCTTGTATGATGGTTCTGCAAACTATGTCGTATATACGGTTAGCTGGAACGATGCTACCGGCGGCGGTGGTGCGGCAATGACCCACAACACTGCAATGACCGGCCAGACTGGTAACAGCGCGAGTGCTACTTGCGGTGGTTCACAGAACGCCAGCGTTCAGGTTGACATTACCAACGTAGCAATGGCCGCAGCAGTTGCCGGTACTTATACCGACACGCTGACCATGGTTGTAGCGCCGGAATAATAATTCCTTTGACGCTCTTTAGAGTGGGGGCTAGCATGGAAACATGCTAGCCCTTTCTTTTGTGTCCACTTCCGCAAAGCGCATTTCCTGCCTGTTACTGGCCGCGTCAGTATGCCTTGCATCCAACGACGCAAGTGCCGACCGCGTGCGCATTTCCAACCTTTCTGACATGACTGGGCCATCATGGATAGTGGGAGATCCTGCCATCGTTATGGATGTGTTCGTGTGCATATACCGCGAAAACACCACCGGCAGCAACCGTACCTACGGCATACGCGGCACCAGTTCGCCCAACAATTTTCGTGTGACCAATGGCGCACAATTTATCACCTACACCGTGCAATGGAATGATGGCGGGGCAGCAAATCCCGGTGGTGGCACAACAGCAAACATGGTGCATAACACAAAACTCACCAACCGCCAGAACGCACGCATCAATACCGATCTCCCCGTCAACAGCACGGATTGTAACGGTGGTGCCAGCCCCACTGCGCGTGTACGCGTTACATTTTCCGTAGCGGCCATGGAAGCGGCACGCAGCGGCAACTACACGGGTACGCTGACGTTACTCCTTACCTTAACGTAAACGCCCCCTGCCCCCGCTAATAAAAAATTTATCTTCTTGCATATATGTTGTGTGACTCTATGCTGAATACGGGAATTTCCTACTATATCTTGTTATCCCGTTTGTCTCAATTTGGCACAGGGTGGAATGTCGGTACCGTTTCGAGAGATTACACGCCACCTGCTGATGACCACTTGCGTCATGAGTGTAATCCACCCACTCTTCGCGGAAGATAAGCCAGCCCCGACACTCAAGGTCAAGGCCGGCGTACCCAGAGGCTTTGAAGCCTTCGACCAGCCCAATGAAACGCTGATAGACCTGTTTTACGGCGGCCTGTATGTCGGTAGTTTCCGCGCTATCTACACGCCAAAAAGCATCCTGTTTGCAACGCCGGAAGACGTCGTCAGTAAAATTCCTGCCATCAAATATGATGCCATGCCCGCCATCAAAAAAGTCCTTTCCGGGGAGATGCCTACAAACTCACAGCTGACCTGCGCCCGCGTGCCTGAAGAAGGCTGCGGCAAGCTGACACCCGAAGTAGCGGGTGTCATATTCTACGAAGACCGCTTTGAGGCCGAACTGTTCGTCAACCCCAACTTGCTGGCAGAGCAGGATTACAGGACGGAAAAAATACTGCCGCCTGCGCCCGATGGTTTTTCAGGCACACATTCACTAAGCGCCAGCGCAACTGGTGCAACTGGTGCAAAACGCTTTTATTCCATTCTGGACAACTCCACAATTGCCGTTGGCCCTGCGCGTATAAACACACAATTTCTTGCAAATAACGACGCAGAGAGAATCAACACCCTGAGTGCCGGCCTCGATAAATGGGGGCTGGATAACCGCGCAGGCTTCCTCGACGGCTTTGGTATGCAGCTGATACCACAAGTGCAGATGACCGGTCTTTCCACCGCCACCTCGCGCTCCACCAATTTGCTGCTGCGCGAAATTTCAGGCAGCCGTCTATCGCTGTTCCTGCCGAGACGATCGTGGGTAACTATCCTGTACAAAGACCATGTGTACTCCACCGATTTTTACGAAGCGGGCAATCAAATTCTCAACACCGATGCACTGCCAGAGGGTTCGTATGAAATCACGGTTCGCATACGCGATCTAAGCGGCGCACAAACAGAAGAAAAAAAATTCTTCACCAAGAATTTTGATATTCCCCCTGCAGAACAGCCCATCTATTTCGGGCAAATCGGTCTTATCCGTGAGCAGGACGCAGAAGCGCCGTTCTTTCCGCGATTCGGTAAGGGAATGGTCAGCGGCGCTGGCGTTGTCAAGCGACTGGGCGATGACTTCGGCGTAAATGCCAGCTTTATGACGCTTAAAAATCAGGGCTTCACAGAACTGGGTACGTTTCTGCTATTTCCGCCGAACCAGCAATTACGCCTCACAACATTGCTAAGCTCAGCACAGGACCTTGGTTTTGGAGCCACCTATATCGGCCATATTATGGACGATAAGATTTCCTTCTCCGGTAATGCGCGTACCATTTATTCCGGCAAAGAATACGACCGCGACCCTGTTGACCCCATCACAGAAAACCTCAACCAGATATCCGGTACCATCACATTTCAGGTTACGTCCGATGCCAATATCGGGTTTTCAGCCGACTACTCCGACACAGAGAGCAGTAAACCGGATTTTTCTGTCGGCCCTACCCTGCGCTATGACCTGTGGCGCGACAATAGCAGCCAGCTGACATTCACTGCCTTTAGCTCACAGACAAGCGAAGGGTTTGCCAATGGCGCGATGATTAACTACACATTGAGGCTTGGCGGCTTCAACCTAAACAGCTCAGGCACCGCCGATAGCGGTGGCGGCCAAAGTTCAACACGCACCGGCTCAACCCGCGTTGCTTACGAACATAGCGAAAACCCGGGTGAAATTACGGCGATTGCTGCAGAAGCAAACCACGAGACCAAGACTAACACATATGTCACTGATTTAGATCATCGCGGCTCTATGGGTAACGTAAAGCTCATCGGCTCGCAGGCACATACTGCAGACGGGATAAATAAATTTTATTCAGGTACCATGTCACTTGGCGTTGCGCATACCACGGAAGATATAACCTGGGGCGGCAATGAACAGAAAAGCAGCGGTATTATTGTTAAAAACACTGGTAATGCCGACAATGTTCCGATGCGCGTTGTCGTAAACGGCTCTGAGCGCGAAACTTTTAAAACAGGCCGTTCACAGGCGGTATTCCTGAACCCTTACGACACCTACAAAATATCCGTGGCGCCGGGTGACCCGACAAACCTTGATTACGACCCAAACCCCAAGCGCATTACCCTTTATCCCGGCAACATTGTGCCAATGACGTGGGAAATAAATAAAATCCATATCGTACTCGGCCACGTAGTCATGCCCGATGGCACACCGCTGGTAAACGCTAAACTGGAACAAGGGCGTAATATCACTGTAACAGACGAAAACGGCATGTTTCAGGGAGAATTGCTAAACCTGGCGAAGGTAACCTTTAAGCGCAATGCCGAAAAACCGCGTGAGTCCATATTGAAAAACTCGGATGTGTTTGCCACCCTTCCCGCACAAAGCAGCAAGGGTCTTGCAAAATCCGACATGAGTCCTGAAGAACAGAAAGCCGCCCTCACAGAACTTTACGGTGAAATTCCACCTCTCCCAGAAGGCGCAAGCACTGTTGCGCCAACGCCGCATGATACAGCCCAGCAGGATATAGCTCCGCCAGAAACCGCGCCATCGGAAACCGCTTCCGCCATACAATGTCAGGCGACGATTGTAAAACCCAGTGAGGTGGATGAATTATGCTCGGCACTTGCTTCAGAATATCAGCAAGCATGCTTACCGAAAAACGAGCATCATCTATTTGACCAGATTATTGCAAGCGCCATGGCGGCACCCAAAGCCGTCAGCACGGAAATAACCACAGCGCAGGCAGACATATCGACAGAACCGGAAACGCCGCTTAAACCAGCGGTACATTGCGAAGTAATATTACCTGAAGTAGCTCCCGTAGCGGGGGTATTCATTTACCCTGAACCGCTCAAATGTGTACCCATCGCAGAAAACACAGATCCTGCCGCACCGGAAAACCCAGCGGATGCACAATCAGAAGCGCCCAAAACCACCCGAAACGGCCTCGATAACGAACAGGTAGTTCAGCTTTTTGTGGATGCACGCACGACAACACCGCGTGGGCATCGTGGTAAAAAATCCAAGTTGCCCGTGCTGGTTGAACCTGTGATGCCTGTTGATGTCGCAGACCTGCCACTACCTGCAACACCACTGCTGGGCAGCAAAGCCGCTGTAAAAATAAGGCCGGCACCCGCCGAACAAGATGAAAATCCCAAGCAAGTTGCCGTACGCACAGAACCAGCTCCCGAAGACCCAATGCCTGCACCCGCAGCATCCTCTTCTGCGTTACCGGTGCATTACAGTGACGGCGTTGAGGTACAGCTTGGCGCTTTCCGCACACAGCAAAAGGCACTTGAGGTACAGGAAATGCTGATGCACAGCTTTGCAGAATTCTCAGGCAAGAAACCTTACATAGTGCGTGTCAATCTCGGCAAGCTCGGGGTGTTTTACCGGTTGAGGGTAAGTGATTTTAGCGATAACCGCGAAGCGCGCAATTTCTGCAGCACGCTGACCTCCCGAGGGCAATCATGCTTTATCGCCATAGAAGAAACTCACCTAATGCCTAATAGCGAAAAGCCTGAAGCGGCGCTAGAATCGGAGAATACATCCGTAGCAGCCACAAACTTATCTGATCATTATATATTGGAGGCAGCAGGAAACTAGTTAGGGGACATGAGTACGGTAATGCTGCCTGCATTTTTCTTTGTGTGAAAGTTCTTCATGAATTCTTTGGGAATTTTTATTGTCAGGCTGGCTTCCGTCACATGCTGGTTACGACTGCAAAGCGTCTTGTCCCCAACTGTTCTTTTCACTGTAACCGGCACACCTGGTCTTAAGGGTAATGCGTCGCCACTGCCATTAATGCCGGATGGATTCCATTCTATATCGTATTTATTATCTGTCTTTTTGTTTGGTGTAGAGGTGGCATGATCCAACATCACTCGGTAGCCATTTTTCTGGGTGCTATAAACACACGCAGCCCTTTTCCACATAACATCCGCATCCGATAGCTGGGGTGGTATATACACATCGTCAAGGCCACTTATATGCGCTATGTCCCCTTTGGTAAGCGTTATTTTGGCTGTTGAACTGTGTTTAACTGAATTCGCGCCAAGGCCAGCGTCATCAGCCATGGGAGGTTTTGTAATAGCCACCACGAGGAACGCTGACAGAACATAATATAGTATTGAGCAATACCACATATAATTGACACAGCATTAGTGCTGATTATCTATTTTTATTATACGCGTGAAAGATGAATGATTTACTACTTTTTAATGGTAAATTAACTAATTTTTAATTAAATGCCACCTTGCCTATTATGCTAATGTGAAATCGTATTATTATAGGGTGCTGCAAATTAGAAATTAGTTGGGAGCAATTACCACCGTAAGGCTTTCACTGAGATTGCCTTTTTGTGCCATCTGCATTGCATCCTGCGGGATATTGATAACCAAGCTGGCTTCTGTGGCGTTTGCGGAAGTACCGCACTTACGGGCATCGTCGGCAGTCTGCGAAACCACCAGTGGAACACCCGGTGTAAGGGCTACGTTCGCCGCAGCATTGCTTTCATCTGTGGAATTCCATGCTACCTGATAGGGAATAACGTTATCACCGCTGGCTATCACGAAATTGCCATCGGCATCTACATTACCATCAGCAGCGATGCGGTAACCGCCCGCCTGCATTTTGCTGATGCATACAGTACTCTTCCATGTCAGATCTGATCCATTACCATTGCCACTGATTACCATATCAGACACACCACTCATCACTGCAACTTCTGCCTTGGTGATACCGACCTTGAGGCTACCCATGGACATATCTCCCCTCATGCCATTCATGGCTGCAAACACTGGACTCACATTCATCATGAGAAGCGCTGCGGCAGTAAGAAGAAGTGAGAAGCTGTTTTTAGACTGTGTCATGGGTGATAATGCTTTCAACAAATGTACCAGTGTATTTGAATAAAATTTTATCTATCTGGTAATTCAATATAGCACCTACACCCCATTTTTTGAGTGACACATTTATGACAAATTTTATCTAATTTTTATTGATTTTTTATTATTAAAAAACAGCCACTTATTTTGCATTCTTAAAGTTATTTTAACGCGTTATTTTTGGCTATTTTTTCTACTAAAAATACATCATAAAAGATGTATATATATCAGGCGCTTTTATGCGGCAATTTTCTAACACAGAAAAATAATGTGAATAGCGTCCCTGCTCGAAACAGCAAAAAAGTTAGGATTAAGTCACTAGCTAAGACTTAGAACGATACCTGTTCTGACTTCTTACCGTCCCACACGGTAAATTTAGCCGTGCCACTCAGGTGCGGCAAGGTAACCGTCCATGACTGGCCGGAGTAAATACGTTCGCCCTGGATTTCTTTACAGTCACCACCAGTAGCATTGCACTGCTCGCCAGTCTGCAGGTAAGCATTCGTGTTACCCTTATTGGTTATGGTAAGCGCGTTACCCTTGCGTTCAGCAGTCAACTCGATCTTGGGTTCTTTAGGGCGTACAATTACGAGGGCTTCATAACCAACAAGCAATTTGAGTGACAATTGCTGGTTCTTATCCGGTTCAACACCCTCAATCACCGGTTTAAATACAACGCGGAACACCTGGTCCTGGTCCGTTTGCGGCTTCAAGAGCAGTAAACGGGTTACCTTCTGAGCATTTGCAGGTAAAACCATCTTATTTGGGGTTACCATTAAGCCTGATTTTTGCGGGTCTGTTACCAGAACGCGCTTTTCGTTTTCTTCCTTGGGATTTTCGATAACATAGGTTTCAGCGGCAATGTATTGTGTTTCTTTGCTCATGCTGACCACCTTGACATCGTATTGACGTGGCGAGTCAGGGTTGAAGTCGATTATCATGTCGCTAAGTGTAAAGTCAGCGCGTGCCGTAGATACCGTCATCATCAAAAGCGCACAGCTGAAGCCAACAATTTTATTTTTCATACGACATCCCTGAAATTATATATATAAAATATTCACATAGACTGTTAACACATAACATTAACCATGTGCAATTTATAATTGCACTATATGTTGATATATCGGACTTATAGTGGATTTAATGCCACAGTATAACAGCAAAAAATAAGCAGAAAAATAGCCAGCGCCCCCTGGAGCGCTGGCTATTCATCAATATCTAATTAGTTCTTATCTTTGGAAGTTGTTTTGCTTGATGCGGAAGCAGTCTTAGACTTGCTGGCGTCTTTGGCAGCCTTGTCCTTATCTTTGTTTTCCTTGTCCTTGGCTTCCTTCGCAGCAGACTTTGCAGCTTGGGCAGCTTTGTGGGCTTCAGCTTGCTTTGCCTGATACGTCTTCACTTCATCAACAACAACTTTGCCGTCTTTGTTAGCATCCATCTCAGAAAATTTCTTGTCGTGCGGCATGAGCCACTCTTCTTTAGAAATAGTAGTATCCTTGTTGATATCTAATACTTCAAACATTTTGCCACCTTCAGGCTTCTTTGCCTTTGCAGCATCTTTAGCTTCTTCCGCAGCCATTGCTGAAGCGGCAAACATTGCCATTACAGCGCTCGCAAAAATAACTTTTTTCATTAGTCGTCTCCTAGAGATAGTGGGTTAATCGAGGTATAATTGAAAGACTGTAGCACAATAATGAATTCTATAATTTTTACAACAACTACTAATTGAAACTCAGATTAAATAAAGTTTAGAAACAAACCTGATATTGATTGTTGCATCTGCGATACCAGCAAATCATTCGATTAGAGAACTGCTATTTTCCACTGCGGTGTTGTGGCACCATTTGGTTGCTTACGCGTCCTATTATCATTTATGGCTATTTCATATTGATTTATAATGAAATAATGGATTGTTGCTATTTGAATAATATTGGATTTTATGCATTTTCAACAATTTACTGACTAATGAAAATTAACTAAAATAGAAGGTGATTCTAGACCTTTCTGTCTGTGCGAGCAGGCGAGGTCCAGGCTTGCTGGTGTAAAAACCGGTGAGTGGCAGTGTGGTTTCCGTTTTACGGTGATCCGATGTTCAACGACGCGATCGGCTGGTTGGCGTGGCTGCGTGGTAAACGCAAGCGCGTCCGCTGGAACCCCACCTTCATCCAGAACCTTCTGGACGAGAACTGGGGTCCCGGTCAGCAGCGCAACGACGGCAGCTGGGGTTGGAGTCAGATGGCGGGGAAGTTCGGGGCAGACATGTCCATCATCCCGCCGATGAGTCCGGTCAGCCCGTCCAGTGAACACGTCGTGTACGTGTTGCTGGAAAACCTCGACGAAGTCGTCAGCGCGCTGAAGGTGGCCGAGAAAAAGAACCTCGTCCACAACGTCCGTGTTGATTGAAGCACAACCAGTCAGAGATCCTGACTAGAGACCAACCGCCTCTCCCCTTATTATATAATTCCGTAATGGGGGAAGCGGTTGTTCTTTTTTGGAGAGGTTTTTTCAGCCCCTCGCCCACTGCACAACAAGTAACAATGCTTCTTTCAGCACCACCTGTAATTGCGCGGCCTTAGCTTCATCGTAAGCAAACGGGTGTTCTTCGTTCATGTAATTTACCTGCGCCAGCTCCAGCTGCACGGCATGTATGCCCTTATCCGGCGCACCATAATTGCGCGTGATATAACCACCTTTGAAGCGCCCGTTCAGCACCACGGAATAACGGCTGCGTTGCACAGACTCCACCAGCGCTTCCGATAATTTTTTATCCACGCTCGCGCCATCCGCTGTGCCAAAATTCAAATCCGGCAGCCTGCCTTCAAACAGTGTCGGCACACGCGAGCAGATAGAGTGCGCGTCAAACAGCACCACGCGTTTTGAGGATTGCTGTAAATCGCGCAGCAGGTGATTCAGCTGGTTATGATAGGGCCGCCAGTAATCATTGATGCGCTTATCTATCTCTTCTTTATCCGGCTCTTTGCCCTCCAGATAGAGCGGATCGCCGTTAAACAACGTGGCGGGGCAAAGACCGGTGGTGAATTTTCCGGGATAGAGCGACTGGCCATCGGTGGCGCGGTTCAAATCCACCACATAGCGCGAATGCGTGGCCACCACCATATGCACGCCCATCTCTTTCGCAAATGCGTAAAGCCTGTCCACGTGCCAGTCCGTGTCGGGAAGCTGCTTGGCAGCGGGCGTAAACCGCTCTAATATGGCAGGCGGCACATGCGTCCCGACATGGGGGATACTCACCACCACGGGAACATTGCCGGGAATATAATGAAATTTGTCCATGCCGCCATGCTAACGCTTTGCGGCCAAGGATACAAGGGAGACACGCATGGCAAAGGCAGAACGCGCAACCGCAGCAAAACCCCGCGTCGTAAAAGCGCCGCACGGCAGCACGCTCAGCGCCAAAAGCTGGCTGACGGAAGCGCCGCTACGCATGCTCATGAACAACCTCGACCCCGATGTGGCGGAAAACCCCGACGAGCTGATTGTCTATGGCGGCATCGGCAAGGCCGCGCGCAACTGGGAATGTTTCGACGCCATCGTGGAAACGCTGAAGAAGCTGGAGAAAGACGAAACCCTGCTCATCCAGTCCGGCAAGCCGGTGGGCGTGTTCAAAACGCATGAAAACGCACCGCGCGTGTTGCTCGCCAATTCCAACCTTGTGCCGCACTGGGCGACGTGGGATCATTTCCGCGAGCTGGATAAAAAAGGCCTGATGATGTATGGCCAGATGACGGCTGGCTCATGGATTTACATCGGTTCACAAGGCATCGTACAGGGAACGTATGAAACCTTCGCCGAAATGGGCCGCCAGCATTTCAAGGGCGACCTCGCTGGCAAATGGATTTTAACGGGCGGCTTGGGCGGCATGGGCGGCGCGCAGCCGCTGGCCTGCACCATGGCGGGCGCGAGCATGCTGGCTGTGGAGTGCGACCCCACACGCATACAAAAACGCCTCGACACCAAATATCTCGATTACAAAGCCGACACGCTCGACGATGCCCTCGCGCTTATCAACAAATCCTGCGCCGAGAAAAAACCCGTATCGGTCGGGCTGCTCGGCAACGCCGCCGATATTTTCCCTGAACTGGTAAAGCGCAATATCAAACCGAACGCCGTAACCGACCAGACATCGGCGCATGACCCGCTCAACGGCTACCTGCCTGCGGGCATGACCATGGCCGAAGCGTCCGCGCTTCGCACGCGTGACACAAAAGAAATGGTAAAGCGCGCCAAGGAATCCATGGCATTGCAGGTGCGCGCCATGCTGGCATTTCATAAAATGGGCATACCTACTTTTGACTACGGCAACAACATCCGCCAGATGGCGAAGGAAGTCGGCGTGGAAAACGCCTTCGACTTCCCCGGCTTCGTGCCTGCATATATTCGCCCGCTCTTCTGCCGTGGTGTCGGGCCGTTCCGCTGGGCGGCGCTTTCCGGCGACCCGAAGGATATTGCAAAAACCGATGCCAAGGTAAAAGAACTACTGCCGGACAATAAACACCTGCACCACTGGCTGGACATGGCGGCCAAGAAAATCAAGTTCCAAGGCCTGCCCGCGCGCATCTGCTGGGTAGGCTTGGGCGACCGCGCCAAACTCGGCCTCGCGTTTAATGACATGGTCGCCAGCGGCGAACTCTCCGCCCCCGTGGTGATTGGCCGTGACCATCTGGATTCCGGCTCGGTCGCGTCGCCCAACCGCGAAACAGAAGGCATGAAAGACGGCAGCGACGCGGTGTCCGATTGGCCGCTGCTCAACGCACTGCTCAACACCGCCAGCGGCGCGACATGGGTGAGCCTGCATCACGGCGGCGGCGTGGGCATGGGCTTTTCGCAGCATTCCGGCGTGGTGATTGTGGCCGACGGCACGAAAGAAGCATCGCAGCGTTTAGAAAGGGTTCTAACAAATGATCCCGCCACAGGCGTCATGCGCCATGCCGACGCTGGCTACGACATCGCCATAGAGTGCGCAAAAGAAAAAGGCCTCAAACTGCCGATGGTGGAGTGATTATGGCCGAAGAAGAAAAAGCACGCGCCGAACTTCTCGCATTATACGAAGATGCTGCTCGTAATATAGAGACTTATAAAAAAAGAAGTATAGACATATTAGTGTATTACACTGGTATCCTTGCTTTTGTTTTCCACCAATACTTAAAATCCACGGCAGACAAAAAAGAGTGTATTAACCTCGAACAGTGGGAATCTTTAATTAGAGTATTATTTATAAGCGCAATAGTATGTGGAATTATAATTTGGAATAATTACCGACTAATTCTTTCAAGAAGGAGAAGGTTAGGCAGAATATTTAATGATAATTTTTCACCAACTTTTAGAAACGCGAGAGGCAAAGAAAGTGCCGTCAATAAAGGGGTAATTGATTTGCTATTCCATTATATTCAGTGTGCGTTTCCTTTGATCGCCTTAACAACAGTCGTATCCCTGCTAAATACTGAGTTTTTTGTACCACATATAATTTGGGTATGGTTTTTTATCGTATTAATACATGATGATCTTTTTCTTGAAAGAAGTGGTCTTCATAAATGCTAATAATAGCATAAATCGGCACGTTTCTTGCTCCGTATTATGAACTGCGCCCCTTATTTCGTCACTCCGGCGAAGGCCGGAGTCCACACCTTATAAGTTCAAGATAGATACCGGCCTACGCCGGTATGACGCTAAAAAATGCGGCCTACGCCGGTATGACAATTGTAGGGGGCGGTATGACACCTACCCCACCAACCCCATCACCCAGAAGGCCACGCACACCAGCAGTGTGAGTATGTCAAAGTAGGGTTTGCCCTTCACCCATTTTTCAAGGTTGGACGGGCGCACAAATAATACCGGTATGAAAAGTGCCGCCACCAGTATTACCGTGGCGTTCAGAAGCGGCAATACCCAGAAGCCAAGGCCAATGCTGGCGAAGAATGCCAGAAACACGAGGTTGGAAATGGCCATAGCTTTTTTGCCATGCGCGAGGTTGACGTTAAACCCGCTATCACCGTGGAAGCACACAGCGGTCACGCGCATGCTGGTCATCGCCATCAGCAGGAATACGAGAAACGCTATTTCAATCGGTGTCATAGATAAGCCCTATCCTTAATCATCTTTCCAGTGCGACACCAGCCATTTAAGCACGCCGCCTTTGTTGCTTTTGCCCATTTCGCGCCGCTTTAGTTCTATATCCAGCATGTTCTTCAGAGTGCCTGCGCGTTGCCTGCGCTCTTCGGGCGACATATCTTTAATTGCCTCGGCCATTTGCTTGGTCATCTCGTTCATCGCATCTTCTTTTTCAGACATAGGCCAGCAACTCCCCGTTTTTGACCATTTCATGCACGGCTTCAATATCCGGCGCGAGATGGCGGTCTTTATCAAGGTAAGGTACTTTTTTGCGAATGGCTTTTTTTACCGCTTCCAGCTGCGGCGATGTTTTGAGTGGCCCCAGCATATCCAGCCCCTGCGCCGCTACCAGCAGCTCAATGGCCAGCACATAGCGCACACTGCGCATAATCTGCAGCGCCTTCAGCCCCGCGCCCGGCCCCATGGACACATGGTCTTCCTGATCATTATTGGTGGGAATGGAATCCACGCTGGCTGGGAAGGAAAGCGATTTGCATTCGCTTACCAGCGCGGCGGCGGTGGTCTGCACCATCATGAAACCGGAGTTCAGCCCGCCATTTTCAATAAGGAACGTGGGCAGGCCGCTTTTTTCCGTGCGCATGGCGGTGTTGATGCGCCGCTCGGAAATGGAAGCCAGTGTCGCCAGCGCCATGCCGATGCGGTCGCAGGCGCGCGCGGGATAAATGGCGTGGAAGTTGCCGCCGTGGATAACCAGCTCGCGCTCGGGGAACAGCAGCGGGTTGTCGGTGGTGGCGTTGATTTCTTTTTCCAGTACCGCCTTGCTCTGCTCCAGCTCGTCCCACATCATGCCATGCACCTGCGGCGCGCAGCGCAAGCTGTACGAGTCCTGCACGCGGTCGCAGTTGGCGTGGCTTTTGGAAACCTGCGTTTCGCCGCCCAGCCATTTGGCAATGGAAATGCCGCATTCCCATGTGCCTTTCTGGCGTTGCTCTTTCAGCAGCGGTTTATCAGTCATGTGGTGGGAGGCGCGCAGTGCCTCAATGGTCATGGCGGTCGCGAGGTTGGCGGTTCTCAGCAATTGCATGGATTCATGCCACAGCGTAACGCCGAACGACGCGGTGAGCTGCGTGCCGTTAATCAGGCATAGCCCTTCCTTTGGGCCAAGCACCAATGGCTTGATGCCTGCTTTTTTAAGTGCATCAGCGGCTTTCACCTTTATAAAGCCTTTGCCGGAAGGCATGGTGCATTCCCCCTCGCCCAGCGTGGCCAGTACAGCATGAGCCGTGGGAGCAAGGTCGCCCGATGCGCCGACACTACCGCGCGCAGGCACGCAAGCGAGAATACCCGCCTCGAGTGTTTTGATAATTTCTTGCAGACGTGACAGCGCCAGCCCGCGATGGCCACGGCACACCGAGTTCAAAAGCACCAGCCACATCATCAGCACTAAATCACGCGGCAGCTCCTCACCCACGCCGCAAGCATGCGATCGGATAATGTTATGCTGCAATTCCTCGATGTCTTTATCCTTGATGCGCGTCTTGGCGAAATAGCCAAAGCCAGTATTTACGCCGTAAACCGTTTTACCGCTATGGGCGAGCTTGTTCAGGAAATCTTCCGCGGCCTTGATGCGTTTTTCAGCGGGTTTGGCAATATGAATCCGGATTTTGGCGGCGGGGTTAAGCGCGTTCTGGCAAAACACCCACAGCTTTTCCATGTCCAGCGTTTCGCCGTCAAGCGTGATTTCCTTCATGCCAGCCTCTCCCGCACATTGATGAATTTACCGTGCCTGACAACACCCATGCACGGGTTATAACCCAAGTGATACGACAATTCCGACGGATGGGCAATGTCCCACAGCGCTAGGTCGGCGTCTTTACCTTTTTCCAGCGTACCCACTTTAGCACCAACACCCAGCGCCTGTGCCGCGCTCCGCGTAACGCCCAGTAATGCCTCTTCCGGCGTTAAACCAAACAAAACACAGCCCATGTTAAGCATCAGCAGCAGGCTGCATACCGGCGATGTACCGGGGTTGCAATCAGTCGCCAGCGCCACCGGCACATGGTGCTTGCGGAATAAATCCACCGGCGGCCTTTGCACTTCCTTGAGCATGTAATACGCGCCCGGCAGCAGCACCGCCACCGTCTTTGCACGCGCCATAGCCGACACGCCGTCCTCATTAATATGTTCAAGATGCTCAGCAGACAGTGCCTGATAACTAGCGGCAAGCTGCGCGCCCCCCATGTCGGTTAATTGTCCGGCATGTAACTTTACCGGAATACCAAATCGCCGCGCCGCGTTAAACAGCTTGGTCACCTGCTCGATGGAAAAAGCGATATTCTCGCAGTAGGCGTCCACAGCGTCCGCCAGCTTTTCTCGTGCAACAGCGGGTAACATCTCGTTGCATAGCATATTGATGTAATCATCGGCCTTGCCCGCGAATTCCGGCGGCACAGCATGCGCGCCAAGGAACGTGGTGTACACACTCACCGAATAGGCGTTGCCGAGGTTGCGCGCCACACGCAGCATTTTCAGCTCGTTTTCCGTGTCCAGCCCATAGCCGGATTTGATTTCGACGGAGGTCACGCCCTCATTCAGCAAAGCGTGCAGGCGTTTTTCGCTGGCAGCAAATAGTTCGCTTTCACTTGCAGCGCGCACCGCGCGCATGGTCGAGGCAATGCCGCCGCCTGCCTTGCTAATTTCGGCGTAGCTTTTGCCCTCAAGGCGCATGGCGAATTCATTGGCGCGGTTGCCTGCATAAACAAGGTGGGTATGGCAGTCTATCAGGCCGGGGGTCAGCCATTTGCCCTTGGCGTCATGCATCACCAACGCGCCGCGATCGGGGAGTTTTTCCAGTTCGGCCATGCTGCCGACCCATGCAATCTTGCCACTTTTGATGGCGACTGCGCCGTTTTCAATAATGCCATAAGCCGTGCCTGACATAGTGGCAAGGCTGGCATTAACCCACACACTGTCGAATGCGGGGTTGCCATGCTTTTGGTTGTCGGTTGCCTTCATCTCCGCTATACCTCTGAAATAGCTGAAAGCATCATAGTGGAGAGCGCCGCCCATGCAATGGGAAAGACCAAAACAATTATTCGCCCACATTGCGCTGACCTATCAGGGCTGGCAGGAAAACGTGCTGCTGTCTATTGACGACTCCGGCAATATCTCAGATATCGAAGCAAACGCAACACCGCCCGAAGACGTAAAAACATTTGATTTACTAATACCTGGAATGTCCAATGTACATTCCCACGCGTTCCAGCGCGCCATGGCAGGGCTGACCGAAGCCACCAGCGGCAACAGCGACGACAATTTCTGGAGCTGGCGGCAGGTGATGTACCTGTTCAAGCAACGCCTGACGCCGGAACATACCGAAATCATCGCCCGCCATCTCTATGTCGAACTGCTCAAGCAGGGCTATACGTCTGTCGGCGAGTTCCATTACCTGCACCATGACGCAGATGGCAAACGGTATAAAAACCCGCTGGAGCTGTCGGAACGCATCATCGCCGCAGCTGAAACCAGCGGCATTCACCTGACCATGCTGCCCGTGCATTATGAAACATCGAATTTCGGCGGCATACCCGCCAATGACGGGCAGAAACGCTTTGTCCACAGCATCGATGATTTCCTAAAGCTGGTGGAATCATTGAAAGCACGGCAGGCAAAAGCAGCGGATATGAACCTCGGCGTTGCGCCGCACTCGCTGCGCGCTGTTTCTAGCGAATCACTGAAAACACTGATGCAAGCCTTGCCAAGGCTAGACATGGCGGATGCGCCCGTGCATATCCACGTGTCCGAACAGGTAAAGGAAGTGGATGATTGTATTGCGTGGAGCAAAAAGCGCCCCGCCGAATGGCTGCTGGAAAATGCGCCTGTTGCCGCCAACTGGTGCCTGATTCACTCCACCCACACCACCCTTGATGAGCTGAAGACTATAGCCAGCAGCGGCGCAGTAGTCGGCCTGTGTCCTACGACTGAAGCCAACCTCGGTGACGGTATTTTCCAGGCAGACGAATACCTGAAAATGGGCGGCCGCTTTGCCATTGGCTCCGACAGCAATGTGTGCGTGTCGCCGTGGGAAGAACTGCGCCAGATGGAATATGCCCAGCGCCTTGCCACCCGCCGCCGCACCGTGCTGTGCGACGAAAATTTTCCATCCGTCGGCTTCAACCTGTTCCTGCGCGCAACCACCGGAGGCGCACAAGCGCTTGGCATAAAAGCTGGAATGATTGCACCCGACTGCCGCGCCGACATAATTGCGCTTTCCGTAGATTCACCGATGCTGGCTGGCAAAAACCTCGACCAGTTGCTTGATACAATCACCTTCATCATGCAACAGCCACCGATCACCCATGTCTGGGTAGCCGGTAAATGCGTGGTGGAAAACGGGGAACATAAATGTGATGCCGACAGCAAGAATGGCTACCAAAACGTGTTATGCCAAATCATCGGATAGATAAGCGATTTTATTAGCGCCTTAGCTTTGCAGCTTTTGACATTTCTGAAGTAATTTCTGTTGCTGTCTGATCAATAGTCTTGTTGAGGCTAGCTAGTCCAGCTTCTGAAATTCCTGCTTCACGCAATGTAGCAGATGCCTGCACCCTAACGCTGCTCCCATCAAGGTAGCCTGACCTGTCAAAAAGATTGGCAAACACCAGATCCACCATAGGTGTGGCAACATCTTCTATTGCTGGCACAGCATTATCTTTAAACAACCCTGCAAATTTGGGGCCTGCTATGACCTTGGACTCATCGCCGGAACTATCAATGGCTACCACACCGGACTTAAGCAAAATATGCTCTGGTGTACCCATCCTTTTATATTCCCATACATTCAGATCACCCATAAAAGTCCCCGTGATTCAGGTTAGCGTGTGATAGCACTATTCTTGCCTATTCCTGCGCGTATTTCACCAAGTAGTTTTTCGTCTTTAATTCCAATTTCACAAAATAAATCAGGCACTTGCCCGAGGACTTCGTCTTTATCTCTATGATCTTGAGAAACAACAATAAATTCAATCGATGCCGGTGATTCTGCGCCTAGCTTGTCATTTAGACGAAAATGTAAGCCGCCCTCTAAATCATAAAGAACATTAGGAATAAATGCTTTTCTCAGGCGGTCACCACTACGCGCCTTCTTATCTGCTATCGCATGCAGGCGGCGGGCAAACTCATAAGCAACATTATCCCCATTATCCAATAGGATATAAGATTTATCCGCATCGCCTTCTGGCTTCACCGATACAATATTTGTCACCATAAGTTCATTAATATTTTAATAAATCTTAATAATGGAATGTTAAACTAAAATGGTTAACAAAACATCTCGTCTTGAAAAAACTATAATAAAAAAAGGGTTAGACTACGGATGTCCAGTACCACCCCAGGCAATACCCCCGCACAGGACACGCCAGAACAGATAGCCAAACGGCTTGAGCTGGTGACCGTAGCCAAGGGCAACCCGCCTGAGGTATGGGAAATGCGTGACCCGGTAACGGGAAAACGCTATTTCGCCAAAACTGCTGAACCGCCAGAACTGGATAGCACACGCAAAGCGGCAAACGCAACCATTCCCGAAAATTCACCTGTCGTAATTGCAAAGCCATTAACGCTTGGCAAAGATAATATCCCGGAACAAATAAGGGCAGACGTCAAATTTGAGGGAAAACGCACCGAATTTCTCATTGTCGAGGCTGTTCCACGTGGCATGACACTTGGCCAGCTTACAGACCCTGGCAATTATGGCTTTCGTGGTGCGCCACAAGAACTCCAGGATAAGCCGATCACGGCAGCAGAATTTGATCAGGTATTAAAAACCATAAGATCATTAAATGAACAGGGAGTTTTTCATCACGATCTGCTGAGTAACACTGAAATAGTGCGCGGCCAAGATGGAAAGCTAAAGGTTTATATGTACGATTTTGAGCCTCACACATTTGATAAAATGTTTCCAGGCCAGCTAGAAGACCTTGCGCATACTACCGATGCCGGACGGCGAATGATGCGCTCTGGAGCGCTTGCGACTGATGCAGAAACAGTAATTCAGCGCTATGAGACGGCTAACCGCGTACCGGAACCCTCAAAGCCTCTACAATCGCCAGATGCGCCAGATTCACCGTCGCGGCCACAAGGCCCAAGGCCGGCTATCCGGCCTACACCACCACCGCTTCCCAATCCAAAAGGTACTATATTCCTAGGTACGCACGAATTTACAGTTGTACCAGCGCGGGGCGGACCAGTTGTTGCAACTAACAACCTCAATTCATGCATCGCGATTGAAATAACAGGCGGCACAAATAAAGTTGTAGCGCATGTAAGCCCCGAGATGCTCGATAGCGGATCAATTGCAACATTACTGCGTGCAGCCAATGTTGATAACCCGGGCGGTGAAGTAAAAATCACCATGGTTGGCACCGATGTAAATGAAATGAGTTACGGTACTAATCGTCAGAAACTGATGACTGCGCTGGAAAATGCATCAACCGAAACAGGCGTTAAATACAAGGTAGATAAAACAGATTTTACGCAAAAAGCATCGTCACGGTCAAATGAGCCAAGCGGAAAGTTTGTAAGCTCCGACCGCCCTATTGATCCTAACAGCATAAATTTCCCGAAGATCGACAGGCCATATGCCCAGACACTATTTAATGCAAACCAATATGGCTATGACAAAGTGCCAATGGTACCTGTGGATGTACCAGGAGTTACCTTACCAGCCTCAGGTGAAGACTTCTTTAATGCAGTTAAGGAAGTGCATAAAGACGGAACAAAAATTGGTGAGCGCGTAGCCGCAGAGAACAAACTGAATATCAAAGCTCAAATTACTTCTAACGACATTGTCATCGACCTTTACAAAAAGCCAGGTGAAGCATCTGCCATTCCGCGTGATGACTATGCAAAAGCGCGGTATAATGAAAAGTCTGGCTATACAGGAGTCACTCTAGATCCTGATATTGATCAAGCCGCACGCATATTTACTGATGACAGGCGCAGGTTCCGCGTGCTTAGCGCAAGCGATCTTGATCCAGCCAATGAAGCGAAATTGCGTACCGAGTTCAAAGCATATGAGCAAAGAATTGCTACAGAGCGCAAAAACCTGACTTCTTCATATCTAACAGATCAAATTAATATTGAACAAACCGGCCGGATGATTACGCGCGATCCAGAAAGTGCTGTAAAAGCATTGGCAGCGAAATATCCTGGCAATAAGGAAATTGCAGAATATACACAAGGCGATAAATTTGATTCATTGAAGCGCGGACATAACACACCTGAATTTCTTGAAATGCTGAGCAAGCAACCGGAATTTCAAGGTGAGGCAGGGCGAACAAAGCTAAACGCCGACATTAGAAAAACATATGTTGATGCAGGTGTAGAAAACTTAGCAAATAGAGACCTTCGTAAATCTGTTGATGCAGTGCTTGAGCGTTTTGACCTTAGCCCAGAAGAAAGACGGCAGTTTAACGCCAAGATAATTTCTGAAGACCCTATCCCAAAAGCGATTGATCCAACGCAACCTCCTGAGCGAGAAGCAATCGCAAGTATAAAAATTGATGATGACGAACTAAAGAAAATGCCTGAACAGTTGCGAACGCGCACTGCGCAGGATTTTGAGACCATGGTAAAAGATGGACGAAAAGCATTAGTGGACCATGCAAAAGCTCACAGAGTAAGTGACCCATATGCTAAGCACCTAAGCCCTGCAGATGCACGCGCCGCATTTGAGGACATGTACCGCAGAATTCCACCCAATGGCAATACCCGCAAAATGGTTGATATTGCGCTTGCCAATCCGGATTTAAAAATTGTTGTGGTGGAAGGTGCGGATTCAAACAGGTTTTGGAATTTTCGCGATAGTAAAGATCCTGGGGCAATGGGATTTAGTAGAAATAATAAAAATGAGATATACCTTGCTGCCTCATCATCTGAACCTGCTCCTTTGCTAATCGAAGAGGCACTACATAACTCCATAAAGAATATTTACAACAACAACACATCTCATCCGTTTGCGGATGGCAACGACCCACGCAAGGCATTATTATTTGAAGCAATGCGCGCAGATATTGAGCGCGATGGGCCTGCAATGCGTGGGGCAAATCTCGACCGCATGCGTAGGGACTTGGGTCTGGAAAGTTACAAACTACGTAATTTTTATGCGGAGGCAGTTGTTAAACTTGAGATTCTGGAAGCAGAGGGAAAACTAACGCCAGAGTTAGCAGAGCGATATAAACATCTTAATCGCTTCCGCACTGAAATACTGCATTCAGATGCCCAATCGAGGATAGATGGCAAACCACTGCCAACTATCGATCCTGTGGAGTACCGCACAAAAGGCGGATACCAGATGGATATGATAACACGTGCGCCAGTCTATACAGAAGGCACGGGGGTAGGTAAAAAGTTCTTAATACCAGTAGAATCTATCACAGGGCTGCAGGGTAGAGACGGTGTTGAATCAGCACTACGCGCCCTCGGCATACCAAAGGAGGTTCGTGACTTGAACGACCCAAGCAGGGTTGTAGAAGAAGGCTATCGAGTAGTTGAGAATGATGAACTCCGTAAGAAGCTAGGACCGGGCGCAAAAGGAACAGTAATCGAGATTCCAGAAGAACTGCTCAAGAAAAATCCTGCCCTATACCAGAAACTGACGGAAAGAATGCCAGCAGCATCAAATGCAGCAATGCTTGATGAAAGCGTCGGCAGACAATTCCGGAACAATCAGATTTATGAGCAGAATGGGGTTCCTCGTAGCACAAGCATGACTAATAGCGGTGCATCAGAACGACTATTAAATGCGTTTAAACTAAATAGTGAAACTGACTATGTGGGAGCAATAAAAACAGGGCGTACTGAAATATCGCTCGACCCACGATCCCCACAATTCGAGCAAAACAAGCAGCAGGCACGTGAAGTGCTGGAAGCACACAGGTACCTAACTGAAGAACGCGTCCGTAATGGCAAACCCACCAATGACATCCCAAGCATTGAAATGGAAGGTAATAAACTGGTCGTCAAACTTGCTGATGCACCGGATGGGATAAATCATGAAATTGCACGCGCACAGCAGTTGCAGATGCTGATGGAAGATGCACCGCAATTTAAAGCATCCAGCATGGCCGACAGAACAATATCTGCGCTTATTGCAAATAGAATTCAGTATCAACAGAAAGTAGAGTTCTTCGATAGCATTGGCGACATGTTGTCACGAAAGGCAATAGACCCGAATGCAGAAATGCCAAACGATAACGGAACCAAGCAGCAGCAAGAATTCTTGAAGGCAGCAAAAGCAGCCCAGCAAGCACAAATCGACCTGGAAGCAGAACGTGCAAAGCCTGGCTCTACAAGAGTTGCAGAATTAGAGGCAACCCTAAAAGCCCAGCAAGAAAAAATGGGGTCTATACGTACTCAGGCACAGCAAACACACGATGTGAATGCGGAATCTATACACAATAAGCAGATGTCTGAACATGTACGTAATACACGTGCATCCCGTGTACTAAATAGCACTGGCGTCATACAAGGGGCAATGACACTTAACCAGATTGAAAATGATCCTTCGCTTTCTCCAACGCAAAAAGC
This sequence comes from Alphaproteobacteria bacterium, assembly GCA_020049775.1. Taxonomy (GTDB): domain Bacteria; phylum Pseudomonadota; class Alphaproteobacteria; order Rickettsiales; family SXRF01; genus JAGVKI01. Next base: position 104,625 of record JAGVLO010000012.1, read on the forward strand.
AATAAAACGAACAATTGCTGTTACACATATGACTTCTGGCGGTGTTGGCGTAATTGTTGACACGCGACTCCTTACAAGGCCAGGTTCAACACTGGGCGTAAAATTCGGTACTGTAACAGGTGTAATTGGCGTCGGCTCATCAGGTTATGAGCTATATGAAGCGATAAACGCCGACAAAAATAGCCCTCACTATACACGCGGTATAGTAATGAGCAGCGCAAACCTTACCGCTTCTACACTTGGCACAGCAGGTGCAATTACTGCATGGGTCAGCGGTGGTGCGGGTACAGCGGGTGCTGTCGGAAGTGGACTTATGACCGCTTCAGCAGCAATTGCCGCACCTGTGGCTCTCGCATCCCTCGCCTTCCAGCTTGAAGGACATGCAGAACACATTCAAAACATGCAAAATACCTATAACAGCATTGAAGCAGATATACGCCGTGTAAATAGCCAAACCGGAACCACCACAACATTTGTGGATATACCAGGCTTAAAACCACAGGCAGGAGATTATAAAAACCTCGATGCGTTCCTGCGCTCAATGGACAGAGATAAGCCAGCCTATAATGATGGCACACCAATCGATTTCCGTAAATTGATGGAGAATCCCAAAGAGTTTCGTAGGGTTGCTGCAAATATGCAGAATTACTACAACACAGAATCATTGGACCTCCAAAGATTTCTACGTGAAGGTTTCATCAGCCGTGAAGACTTATCGGCATCACCTATTGGGTGGCTTAGCAAAGAAATTGGTGGAGCAATAACCGGGCGTGATATTGATAAGGAATACGAACAGAAAGCAAATAAAATTAATGACTATAATATGTATTCCGCTCAATCATCGGCAGCTATTCAGGGCGTTGACGGTGAGCTTCCCGGTGGAGAAAGAAACTTTGGCCAGAGGTATAATGATTACGTCAGGATAATTAAACCATTAGAAGCAGAGTATCCTTACCAGATTCAGCAATTGGAAAAGATGCGCCACCTCCATATTGCAATGAAAGACCCTGTTATGCAGTTCGGCACCCGTGCAGGACTTCAGGGAATGCAACCAAACACCCCTGAATACAACAAAGCGAACGCAGCCGTAAATGCGGCTTTTCAAAAAGATATGCCCCGCTATCAGGAAGCACAGAAATTAGCGGCCGCAGAACCCAAAGATATGGCCGCTATACAGAAATTTCTCGGTGTTAATGACGAAGATTGGAAAAAGAAGGGTAAGAACGGTAAAAGCCTCGAAGACATTATCACCGAACGCGCCCGTGCAGGCCCAGCACAACTACTGCCCATACTAAATGATCACGTTAAGGCTACCAGCCCGGCAAATGGCGCCTTAATGGAAGAGTTCGCCAAGTTTAATTTCTCTCAGGAAATGAAAATGGTTGAGCCCATGCTGGTTAAAGAAAGGGCTGTGGAGGCGCAAAAGAATAAAACAACACAGCTTGCGCTTGAGCTGAATAAAAAAATGGTCGAAGCTAAAGCTGCAGGTGATGACCCAGAAAAAGGCGAACAGGCCAGAAAAGCGGTTGAAGACGCCAAAGCTAACCTGATGGCTGAATATGATAAGCTTCAGACAGCGGTATATGCAGAGTCAACGATGAAGCCTGCGGAAATAGCCGCCGCAAAAGAAAATGCCCGCAGGGATCTTTTACGTGGAATCAATGATGATTCTATCCGCATTTATCAGGATAATATGCCGGGCGTGGCAAAGCAAAGAATTGATAATTTTGTTCAATATGATTACGAAAGCGAAGCCAAAAGATATTTCCGCAATAATGAGCAGTTTTTAGAAAAATCCGGACTGAAGAACCGCCCTGATGTAGCGGCTGTGGGCCTTGCCAGAAGCCCGCAGGAATACTTGCAGAAAAAAATGATGTTCGCTCCTACCCTCCTTGTTGAGCAAGCAAAGCAGGAGTTGCAATCCAACAATACAGTGCTGGCAACCGTCACACGTCAGAACGCCGCTATTAAGGATGGTGCTGCAAACGCAGAATTACTTGTCCGTGAGTTAACGGGGGCTTCGGTTGGCAATGCTCCAATACTGAACTCGTATGGTACTCAGGAAGTTGACAAAGGTGTTCCAGTTACTGCCGCTCATCTTATCGATAATTATAGTAAAATTATAGATAAGGAAAATAAAGCCCTAGAGGAAATGAAGACACAAGCAAAAACAAATCCTGATGAGGATTTGAAAGCAAAAATTGTACTCAAAGAAAATACCATTTCCCAACTTTCGGTGAATAAAGCGCAACTTGAACAGCGCAACTATGCGTATAAGCTGCAAAAGGCTGAGGAAATAAAGAATCAATACCGTGATCTTACCGGGCAAATGCTGATTGCAAGTGATGATGCCAAGAAAAATCCTGCTGTTAAAGTATCGGAGGCCGACCAGAATGAAGTCAGCCAGATGCAGATCCAAATGCAAACACAGTATGAAGCCTTCCAAGCACTAAAGGCTCGTGGAAAAGATGCGCCACCGGCAGACCTGGCAAAAGCAGAAGCAGCATTCCTTATGGCGCAGCGCAAATTTGCTGAAAAAAGCATGAGTGCGACTAGACTATCTCAAACAGAAAACATCAATAAAGCCGGACAGAAGAACATTGATGCCTTGGCTGAACTTGCAAAAGATCAAAAAGACTCGTGGAAAATGGATACCCCAGCATTACAAGCTGATCGCGAGTATAATTACGCTAATACTATGTACCAAATTACTCAGGCTGATTTGAAAAAGAATCCAAACGATCCAGCAGTAAAAGTCAAGGCAGATACGGCCTATACAAATCTAATGAAAAATTTGGATAGATTGCTCGAAGGGCAACTGGAAGATATAAAGAAGAACACAGATCGCAAGGGTAAAGAAAACCAAGGCTGGAAAGCAGAAATTGATTTAATGGAGAAGCAAAATTCATCTGCAAAAATTACAGTCCCCCTATCTGAGGAAAGCCAAAAGGCAAAGAATGCAATCGATGAATTTAATAAGGCAAGGCCAAATTTTAAACCCCCTGCTACAAATGCTCCCTTAGCTGACAAGATTGCCTATGAGAAGGATAGCATACAGTTAATTAAGCTAGAACGGGCATTCATTAACACACGGTGGGATGAGTTACAAAGTGCGCGTGGCAATATGTATTTCCCTGGAATTACCAAACCAATTAAACTGGAGATAAAAATTGCCGTTAATGGGCCAATTCCCCAAGGGCAGCAGAATTATCAAGAGGTTTATACACCTAACAAAGATGGTAAGTTCGAGCTTGATACAAAAACCATTATGCGTAACTGGAATGGCGTAATGAAGGAGTATAATCAGCTTAACAGCGCAAAACCGGGTGAGGAAGATCCGAGAAGCATCACTCGTGATGTTAAGCAACGCTATGAGCCGCCAACCACTGTTGAACTGGCTGAAATCAAGGCTACAGCTAAGTTGTTGTTTGATGCAAACCGAGCCTACGAAGCAAGCCCGACAGAAGAAAATCAGAAAAAGTGGATGGAAGCAACTGTAGCGCATTCAAAAGCAGTTGATACATCTAATAAGGGCCGTATCAAGCGTACTGAAGAAGTGACGCTGAAAGATGTAGGTGCAAAATATAAGGATAAATTAAAGGCGTGGAAGAAGGAGATTGGTGATTTAAGTGGTAAAACGCCGGATGAAATTGCAAAAAAACTGGCGGACATGATGAAAGCTGAAAGAGAAAGCGATACGCAGCGAGAGTTTGATCTTGAAGCTGCAGCATCATTGGCAGAAAGTCTGAATAACGTTCCCGGAGTACGTGAAGCTTACAAAGAATTTCTTGATTCGGTTGGTGGGCCAAAAGTGCTGCTTAAAGCTCTTGAATCTATAGAATCACCAATGATACCTAACGAATTACGCGACTCGGGTATGCAGTCAAATGCCAACATGCCTGGTGCCGATAGCAACTTGAACGGTAACCAGCCACCAAAACTTAATCCTGCCATGTTAGCTGCTCTGGCACAGGCAAATGATCCTAATTTTAAAACGACGGCCCCTGAGTTTGACGGAATGGTTGCTGCCCCACGAGGCCTGAATGTCCCTGGCGGCAATGCTCCATCAGCCGGACGTGCATAACGTCCTGAAAAGTCGGCAGCACATCTAGGTAGATTGCTGATTAGGCGAAAAACCGCTGATGTCCGGTGTCCTGCTTTACATATTGCGAACTCAGGCGGTCGCGCTCAATATAGGTATCCAGCTCTTCGTTCTTCTGAATCTTTTCTTCCGGTGAAAGGAAACTTACCTCAATGGCGTTACGCGCCAATTTGGTGATGTCTTCCTTCGTCAGGTCGAGCGCCTCGGCAATCGCAATGAAGTTTTCATTCATATAGCCATCGAAATAAGCCGGATCATCGCTGTTTACAGTAGCCTTCAGATTGGCGGCAAGCATATCCTTCAGGCGGTGTTCCTTAAGGCTCACCATCTTCTGTTTGGTATCCATATCCAGCGTGTGCGAAAGCTTCAAGTTGGAAAGCGGGCACACAGTGAGGCCGGTGCCGTCATGCGCAAGGCGTTCTACCAGCGCGCTATCGTCTAGCGAATGGTTGCCGTGGTCGATACGGTCGATCTTCAGCGTATCGATTGCTTCCCATACATAAGACGCTGGGCCTTCTTCACCGGCATGCGCCATGAGTCTCTTATCGGGATATTCGCCTTTGAGTGTAGCGTACAAACGTTCAAACTTGGTCGGCGGGTGGCCGTTTTCTGAGCTGTCAAGACCAAAGCCGTCGATTTTGTCCATGTGCGGACGCGCCTGTTCCAGTGTCTCAAAACCTTCCTTCTCAGTCATGTGGCGCAGGAAGGACATAATCAGCTTAGAGGTAACCTTGCGATTTTCCGTGCGACCAGCCACTTCAACATCCAGCCCTTCAGTCTTGGCTTCGTCAAGCGCGCGGGTGATACCGTTGATAGCGGTTTCAAACGCAACGCCGCGTTCGGTATGGCCCTGCGGGTCGAAGAAAATTTCGGTGTGGGTTACGTTCTGCGAGGCAATTTTCGTCAGGTACGCCTTGGTCAGGTCATAAAAATCCTCTTCCTTGCGCAGCACGTTCATGCCCTGATAATAGAGGTCGAGGAATTCCTGCAGGTCCTTATAGGCAGAGCCACGCTTATATGCAGCTTTGAGTTCTTCGAGGTCCTTGTAGGGAAGTTCGATACCGTTACGTTCCGCAAGCTTCATCAGCATTTCTGGTTCCATTGCGCCTTCGATATGCAGGTGCAATTCGATTTTGGGCATGCCTTCAATAAATTTTCTTAAACCATCGTCCATTACTTACTCCTAAAAATTATATTCTCACTAGCTTACTTGACGTCCCATAATAGGAGCGCTTGTATATAATGCGTGCAATGTGTCAAACAAAGCTCCCACCGCATAGCGACGCCTGCCTTTTTCTTCCGGCACTGCTGCGCAAGCTTCCGTCACAATCGCATAAAGTTCATCTTCTTTTGTCCCACGATTAATAACACTGTCTCCCTTAATCAGAGGACGCTGCCCATTATATTTTTCGGTCAGTACTGCGCCAAGTTTTTCTGCTACTTTGGTCGCTTCCTGCAACGGCATTACTAACTTAAGGCAGCCAACGGCAGAGCGAGTAAATGTAGCCGCAAGCTTTTTTACATGCGCATCATATGCGGGGGTTATCCTATCCATGAGTTCTTCCCCTGCCTCGCCAAGCTCTATATCCTGCATAGGCTGGTCGTACACCTTGTCCAGCGCAGAAGGAAGCTCTAGCCCATCTTTCGTCAGCTGCTGCACTTCTTTCAACGCGTAATAGGCAATCCCGCATAGACGGTAAGAGTCACACCAAACGATTGGACTCGCCGGACGCGCGCTGATTTTGAAAAAATCCGCCTCATCATTGGCATTTTCACAAATAGTGTTCATACCATCATCATTCATACGTTTCTGGATAAGCTGAAGCACCCCTTCCCACACATAGTGATCAGTATCACGCGGTAGGAACTGCACATGGATGTTTGGTTCATCATCATGCTTGTCTACCGTCAAAGTGACTTCGAGTTTGCTCTTCTTGTCGATAGTAATGCTTACATCCACGACAACCCCCTATCCGGATTATATATGTTATATATCCCAGATTTCTCCTGTTTTTTACATGGATGTTGAATGATTATTAAGGTTTGTCAACGCGAAAGGATTAGCGCTGTACAGAATACATGTAAGCATCTGAGGAATGGTGATCCGGGCGATAGCAAATCCACAAGTGGGATTTGCTACTTTGTTATAAAACCTATCCCTGCGGGATAGGTGGCGAACCCAAGGGTTCGATTCCCGCCTATTAGCAACAACTATCTGTTTAATAATTGTGATCCGGGCGGGAATCGAACCCGCGACAACCTGATTAAAAGTCAGGTGCTCTACCGACTGAGCTACCGGATCACATCTGTATGACAAGCAATAAAAATCAATGCCTTAGATTTCAAGAAATGAAACAAAGGTAAGAATTGGAGGACAATAAGGTTTTAGGCGGGCTTGTCAACCATTTAGGAAAACAAAAGGTGGCATTTAGGAAAACAAAAGCCGCTTTATCAGGCTTAGCGCTTCTTCCACGTCCCGTCAGGTGACTGATACTGCGCGCCTGCGGGCAGGCTGTTGATAATCTGGGTAGCAAATACTTTGCCGACTTCGCCTACTGGCTGTCCCTTTTCCTGCGCGATGCGGGCATATTCCTGCCGGCGCTTGTCATTCACTTCGGCCACCAGCGCTCTGGCATCAGCCGAACCCTGCAACGCCTCGGCGTAACCATCCGCACGCTCACCAACCGCGCCTGAGCTGCGCGCCTGCTGAAGGTCAAGTGCAAACACCGGCATGGAAGCCAGTGCGCCAACCAGAGTAACAACTGCTAACATCTTCGTCTTCATAGTGTCCTCACGTTAAAAAATATCTTTGTTACGGGCGATGGCTTTTTGCGCATCCTTTTCAATTTCGATTTTCACGCGTTGTTCGATATTGATGTTCAGGTTGATTTCAATTGGCTTGTCCGGTGCCTCCAGTTTCACAGTGGGTGAGCATGCCGCAAGCATCGCAAGCGCTGTAATGATAATGCTAAGGTTTTTCATTGTTACCCTGCTTAAGAAGTTGTTTGGGGTCAGTGATGGTCACCAGCCCCTGTTGCAGCAAATCTAGCAGGTCGCCTGCCAGATTTACATTCAAATTCACCATACGCCCATTATATACATCAGGATTGTTACCCTTAAGTGACAGCAACATGGATAATTTTTTAGGATCTTTGCTGTCCACCGTCAGGGAAAAATCCGTATAATGGAAGTTTTTCAGTACCTCGCGCACTACTTCCACCTGCGGGTGGTCGCCGGGAATGACATCCGGCGGCAATATTATTGTGCCGACCTCGGCGGTTTTCAGGTTGCCCTTCTGCACCGTGAAGCTTCCATCACGGGCAACCGTTACCGGTAATATGCCGGAAAGCATGCCTGTTGCGGTGGCACGGTTGCCTGTGGCCTGCTGCATCAATGCATTGAGCGACACATTGTCGAGGTTCAGCTTCAGCGCTACCGGCTTGCTGTCAAACAGCAGCGCGGAGAATGGCTGCACGCTTATCTTGCCGCTGTTCCACGGAAACTGCGCGCCAGACAGGTTGAATTTTGCCTTCGCCGCATCGGCCAGCGGATAGTCCAGCGCAAAATCTGCCTTGTGCGTGTTATCCGCACTGGCAAACCCGCCTGCTACTTTCAAAATCTGATTCCACTGGATTGTGCCTTTACCTTCCAGTGGTGGAACAGGAACAGGCATACCCGACAGACGGATACCGCGTATATTCCATGTGCCGGAAAGGCCGTTGCCATCTTCCGCTTTCAATAAATTCGCTTCCGCACCATCAATGGCAATTTCCTTGCCGTTATGGCTAAAGGTCAGCACACCTGTTTTCAATCCCTGAATATTGCCGTTGAGCAAATCAAGAATGCCATAACCCACCGTAATCGAGTCCAGCTTAAAATTGGAATCCGCACCCAGCGATACATCCTTGAAGGTGATGCCACCGGTTCCGATTTTTTCGATATGAAAATCGAGTTTCTCCAGCCCGCTCGCAGCCAGCTGCGAACGCAGTGCCGACTCAACCCATTTGTTCCATGGCAGAAGCACCGCCACCAGCAGCAACGCCGCAACAGGCACACCAAGCCACAGCAATAGTTTTTTACGCAGCGACATCGTCTTCCTTATACTTGCGGTATTTGGCGAGGAACTTCGCGGCGAATTCATCCAGCCTTTGCTCATTGATGGCGTCGCGCAGCCCCTGCATCAATTGCTGGTAGAAGGTCAGGTTGTGCCATGTCAGCAACATCGGCCCGAGCATTTCGTCAGCCTTGAATAAATGGTTCAGGTAAGCGCGAGTATATTTGGTGCAGGCAGGGCATAGGCAGCCTTCCTGCAATGGCGCAGAATCATCAGCAAAACGCGCATTGCGTATATTGATTTCACCTTCGTCGATGTAGGCACGTGCAAAACGACCCGCACGCGTGGGAATAACACAGTCGAACATATCCACCCCGCGCTGCACCGCGCCGATGATGTCATCCGGTTTGCCAACACCCATCAGGTAGCGCGGCTTGTCGGCCGGCAAATGCGGCATGGTGAAATCAAGCACCCTGAACATCACTTCCTGCCCCTCACCTACCGCAAGGCCGCCGATAGCATAGCCGTCAAAGCCAATGGCCTGAAGCGCCTTGCACGACTCTTCGCGCAGATCGTGATAAACGCTGCCCTGCACAATACCAAACAGCGAATAGCCGTCGCGCTCAACAAAGGCTTTCTTGCAGCGCTCCGCCCAGCGCATGGAAAGGCGCATGGAACTCGCCGCTTCTTCCTCGGTTGCCGGATAGGGTGTGCATTCGTCCAGCACCATGCTGATATTGCTGTCGAGCATGTGCTGGATTTCAATGGCGCGCTCCGGCGTCAGCTCATACGTCGTGCCATCAAGATGCGACTGGAAGGTAACGCCCTGCTCGCTCAGCTTGCGCAATTTTGAAAGCGACATCACTTGAAACCCGCCCGAGTCGGTGAGTATCGGCCCGTGCCAGTTCATGAATGTATGCAAGCCGCCCATCTTCGCCACCAGCTCTGCCGAAGGGCGCAACATCAGGTGATAAGTGTTGGAAAGAATGATGTCTGCACCCGTGGCTTTTACGGATTCAGGCATCATTGCCTTTACGGTTGCCGCCGTGCCAACAGGCATAAAAGCGGGCGTGCGGATAGCACCATGCGCGGTCATCACCTCACCGGTGCGCGCAAGACTTTGTTTTTTATTAATTTTATATGTAATAGCCATGTGGATATCGTTAATATTTATGTGGTATAGTGTTAACAAATAAAATTGGCAATTTCTATGGCTAAAGCGCTTGAAACTGCACTTCCCGGTTTTACGCCCAGCTCGCTGCAACTGGCGGCCATAGAGCGCATCCGCGAATTTCAGGATGAGCTGGCCGCACAAGGCATTTACATGCGCTCAGCCATGGAGCTGGAATTCGTGGTAGAAGACAGGTGGGGAAAGCTTGTCCCCTACGTCATAAATTTAAAGGAAGCGGAAAAATACCTCACCTCGCCAAAACGCAAACTGCCGCACCTTGAGCAGGTGAAAACCGACGTCACGGCAGAGTACGAAATTACCGTCGCCGACAAGCCGGATGCCAACGGATTATTCAACCCGTTGCAGTTTGCACCGCTGCAAGTAGCTGGTGAAATGGCAATGCTGAAGAAAGGCACATTACGGGATATGTTGCAGCAAACCACCTGCCTCACGCCCGATATACGCGGCGGTATCGCACCCTTCCGGCCTGTATTCCATGCCTACCCCTACAGCCTCGCGGATAAAGAATCGTCATGGCAATACGAGAATAAAAGCTCGGCGCTGCATGTGAATGTCAGCCTGTATGACGCCAAAGGCAACAACCTGTTTGGCAAACACCCCGCATTGCTGGAACATTGCGCACGCTCGCTAATCAATGTGCAGAACGAAGCGGGTCTTGCTTTCCTGCCTAAGAAAAATTCCCTTAAACGTGTACGACCTGAAGCGCATGGTTCAGTTCCGGGCGGCCTTGGCATGGAAGCGGTACTCGATGACGGCAAGAAGCGCACCTTCAGCTCGGTGAATATCCGTGGTGGAGCAACAGAAAAAACAGGTAAGGGCAGCAAAGAAAAAATGACGCACGATATACGCATCGAAAACCGGCTTCCCGGCGCGGATAATGACCCGTTTGTTGCACTGGCCGTTACCATGGCCGCCATGGTGGATGCCGTGCGCCACGACATAAAAACAAAACCCAAAGGCAAAGCGCCAACCCACTATTTCGCAGACACCCATGAGGATCTGGTGGATACCATGAAAGCATCAACACGCATGCGCGAACTGCTTGGCCCGAATCTCCACAGTGCCATACTCAATGAATATGACAAATCGCGGAGCGCAAGCCGTTAGCGTTTCTCAGGAAATAACAAGCAAGCATCCCCGTAGGAATAAAAACGGTATTTATGTTCTATGGCGTGCTGGTAGGCAGCTTTCATTTTCTCCAGTCCGGAAAATGCCGATACCAGCATGAACAGCGTGGAGCGCGGCAGATGGAAATTGGTCAGCAGCATATCCACCATTTTAAAGCGGTAGCCCGGCGTAATGAAGATTGACGTTTCACTTGCAAACGGGTGCAGTATTCCTTTTTCATCCGTGGCGCTCTCCAGTGTGCGCAAGCTGGTTGTGCCCACAGCTATCACACGCCCGCCTTTGGCTTTTGCATTATTCACAGCATCAGCAGTTTCCTGCGCAACTACCGCATACTCGCTGTGCATTACATGCTCACTTGTATCTTCTGCCTTCACAGGCAGGAACGTGCCGCCGCCGACATGCAGCGTTACATGCGCATGTTTTACGCCCATAGCATCAATGGCAGAAAGGAGCTTTTCGGAAAAATGGAGTCCCGCTGTCGGCGCAGCAACCGAACCGTCATGTTTTGCATATACGGTCTGGTAGTTTTGTTTATCGTCTTGCTCATCGACTTCTGCACGTTGTTTTTCAATATAGGGCGGCAGTGGCATATGGCCGTAGCGCTCAAGCAGTGCGCGAATGCCCTGCTTGTCGTCATAGTCAAAGCGCAGCACTACTTCGCCCGTTGGCAGCTTCTCCAGCACCGTGGCGTGGAAGTCCGGCGCGAATTCTATTTTGTCAGCTGGTTTGAGGCGTTTTCCTGGTTTGGCAAAAGCCCGCCAGATATGTTCAACTGACTGGCGCTTGTGCAGCAATATCTCCACTCTCGCCTGCCCGCGCATGCCAAAAAGCCGCGCCGGAAGCACGCGCGTGTCATTGAACACCATGATGTCACCCGCCTTCAGGAATTTAGTGATGTCGGCAACAGCCGCATCATGAATGCATTCATCCACCACCAACATGCGTGAAGTGTCGCGCGGTGATGCTGGATAGGCCGCAATCAGCGATTCAGGAAGTATAAAATCAAACAGTTCGGTTTTCAAATTAGACCCACAAACAATTGGGGCATGGATAAACCATGCCCCATTGCTATTTATAGATTAAATAAAATTACTGAGCGGCAGCGGCGGGGGCGGGGGCTTCATCCTTCACATCAGCTGCAACCTGCATCTTGATAATCTTGTCAGGGCCGTTCACTTTGCCATTGTCGTTCTGGTCGCCTTTTTTAATTTTATCGACAAATTCCATGCCTTTGGTCACCTTACCCCAGACAGTGTACTGCCTGTCGAGAAAATTTGAATCGGCGAGAACAATAAAGAACTGGCTGTCGGCACTGTCAACGCTTGCAGCACGCGCCATGGATAGAACGCCGCGTATATGGGGTTCTTTACTAAATTCGGCCTTGAGTTTCTGGCCTGAGCCACCCATGCCGGTACCGGTGGGGTCACCAGTCTGAGCCATGAAGCCGTCAATCACGCGGTGGAAAACCACGCCGTCATAAAATTTCTGGCGGGTAAGTTCCTTGATGCGTGCCACATGCTTGGGCGCAAGGTCAGGACGCAGTTCAATAACAACGCGTCCATCCTTCAGGTCGAGATACAAAGTATTTTCAAGGTCACCAGCCTTTGGCTGTGCTTTTGCCTTTTTCGGGGCCATAACTGCAACTCCAACAATAATTGTAGTGATTAATAAAACGGCTAATGTCGTACGAATCATGCGCATTCCTTCACATTTTGGGTTGATTCATTCAATTGCTTGCGGAGTGATTCCACATGTTCTTTTTGCGTTTCCATGATACGGCCAAGAAATAACGCCGTTGAATCATCTTCGCATACGCGGCAGAGATCAATGGTTGATTTAAGTTGCGCGAGCGTCGCCTCCGCAAGCACGAGATCGTTCCTGAGCATGTCTTCTCTCCCTTGGCCTATTCTGAGTTTATCAAGCTCCTGCAGGCGCGGTTCGCCGCCGAGCGACAAGATGTATTCCACAAGCATGTCGGAATGTTTCATGGCGTCAATCGAGGACTTGTACTCAAAATCCGCAAGCTCCATGACACCCTTGTGCTTGAACATACGGGCATGGAGGAAATACTGGTTGATGCCGGTAAGCTTGCTTTTGAGAATATCGTTGAGCTTTTGAAGAATCGTTTTATCAGTCACTGCCGAGGTCCTTGAAGTAGGAAAATCCTGATTATGCACGCCGCTTTGATGGAGCAGCCTACACCAAAAGTCAATAGACTTACATGTTTTTGTTATTGCAATATTTGCTGGCAGTATTACAACCAAGCTGGTGAATAAAGAATTAAGTAAATACGATACATTAGCCCTATCACCCCCTAACTCGACCCAAGGCAGTTTCCATGAAGAAAATCGAAGCCATAATCAAGCCCTTCAAGCTGGACGAAGTCAAAGAAGCACTGCAGGAGGTGGGCTTGCAAGGCATCACCGTTACGGAAGCACGCGGCTTTGGCCGCCAGAAAGGACACACCGAGCTTTACCGTGGCGCAGAATATGTGGTTGATTTTCTTCCAAAAGTGAAGATTGAGGTAGTAGTGGAAGACGACATGGTGGAACGCACCGTGGAAGCAATTGTCAATGCCGCCCGCACCGGTCGCATCGGTGATGGAAAAATCTTTATCATACCGGTGGAAGACGCTATACGTATCCGCACTGGCGAGCGCGGCACGGACGCTATCTAAATAATATAAATTATATTGATTATTCTGTTAGTTAGCGCGCCATTATATTGCGTTGCAGCTAACACTTTACAATCGCCGCGCCATTGCCTATAAACGGCATCAAATTACACCATAAATAACAAAAAAATTATCCCGCAGGACATATCGAAGATGCAAGCGTAGCAACGCTTCGTACCAATCTATTTTTCACTCAAGGAAGGTTTACCATGGCCGCTAATGATGTTTTCAAAATGATCAAGGACAATGACATCCAGTTCGTTGATTTCCGTTTCACTGATCCTAAGGGCAAATGGCAGCACACCTGCTATGTTGCCGAACAGGTCAATGCCGGCAGCTTTGAAGACGGTATCATGTTCGACGGCTCGTCCATCTCTGGCTGGAAGACCATCAACGAATCCGACATGATTTTGATGCCGGATGCGAAGACTGCATTCATCGATCCGTTTGCTGCACAGCCCACCATGGTGATTTTCTGCGACGTTATTGAACCATCCACCGGCCAGCCTTATGGCCGCGACCCGCGCTCATGCGCAAAACGCGCCGAAGCCTACCTGCAATATACCGGCCTCGGTGACACCGCCTATTTCGGCCCTGAACTCGAATTCTTCGTGTTCGACGATGTGCGCTACAAGACTGCTGGCAACTACAGCTTCCACCAGCTCGATTCTGAAGAACTGCCGGTAAATTCCGACCGCGCCTATCCTGCTGGCAATACCGGCCACCGTCCGGCGACCAAAGGCGGCTACTTCCCCGTACAACCGGTCGATTCACTGGCTGACCTGCGCGGCGAAATGCTGACAACGCTGAAGACCGTCGGCGTTGAACCTGTTCTGCACCACCATGAAGTAGCGCCCGCGCAGTGCGAACTGGGTACGATGTTCTCCACCCTCACCGCAACTGCCGACAATGTGCAGAAGTACAAATACGTAGTGCATAATGTTGCCCACTCTTATGGCAAGTCCGCTACCTTCATGCCAAAGCCCATCTCCGGTGATAACGGCTCGGGTATGCACACCCACCAGTCCCTCTGGAAAGCTGGCAAGCCGCTGTTCGCTGGCAATGGCTATGCTGACCTGTCCGAGATGTGTCTGTATTACATCGGCGGCATCATCAAGCACGCCAAGGCCATCAACGCCTTTACCAACGCATCCACCAACAGCTACAAGCGCCTTATCCCGGGCTTTGAAGCACCGGTATTGCTGGCATACTCCGCACGCAACCGTTCCGCTTCCATCCGCATTCCGTATGTCGCTTCGCCAAAAGGCAAGCGCATTGAAGTGCGCTTCCCTGACCCGACAGCTAACCCTTACCTCGCTTTCGCAGCAATGCTGATGGCTGGTCTGGACGGCATTGAAAACAAGATCCACCCTGGCGATGCCATGGACAAGAACCTGTACGACCTGCCACCGGAAGAACTGAAAAATGTTCCGACCGTATGCGGCAGCCTGCGTCAGGCACTTGAAAACCTCGACAAAGACCGCGCGTTCCTCAAAAAGGGCGACGTGTTCACCGACGACCTGATCGATTCATACATCGACCTGAAGATGCAGGAAGTGTACAGGTGGGAACACACTCCAACCGCGGGCGAGTTCGAGCTGTACTACAGCGTGTAACAATAGATGCCCCCGCTGCGCGCCTGTCCCACCAAAGGTGGGCCAATTATTATTAACGCGTGCAAAGCACGCTGGCGCTCACATGGAGCAACGCTAAGGCTAGCGCGGTCTGCTGACCGCGTTTACACCAAACGAAAAAGGGAGGCTCTAGCCTCCCTTTTCTGTTTCATATGGTCATTGTAATTAAATGCGCCCTGTAATTGACCATGACGGAATGCTGGGGCGGATATGCTCGTTATACTCACGCGCCATGAAACTGAACTTGATATCTACTTCAGGCATACCATGGGAATACGGGCGCAACTGGTCGCGTGCATCCTGGCTTTTCAGCGTCATGGGAAGCACCAGCGCAGCTTCACGCGCATAGTCACCTACTTCGTCCAGAATCTTTCCGCCATTGCGCAGCCTGTCCATGCCGATGCGGTTGAGCGGCTTGCTTTCGGTGGCACAGATTAGCGAGCTCATAAGTTCATATGCGTGGCGAAGTGGCGCGGGCATCTGTTTTTTGCGGTCAAACATATTCCCCTGCGCGGCTTCTATGCCTGTGACCATGGTATCGAGCATGACCATCATGCCCACCAGTGAACGCAAGGATGCCTTTTCCCCGAAATCTGCCTTCACCTTTTTTTCGAGTGTATTTTTGATAATGGCCATAGCCTGTTCTGGCTTTAACTGCCTGAATTCTTCGATCTGGCCAAATGCCGTGGTAATCCACTCTGACAACTCGGCATCGTCAAGACGCTCGCGGTATAGGAAATGTTCGGCATTATGCTGGCCGGTACTTTGGCTACGGCGATTACGCGGGTTTTGGGCATGCGACATGCTCTACCTGTTCAGGTTTAGGAATGAAATTTAATATACGGGAAACTACTGCTGCTGTGCAAGCGAGTGCTGGTGCATCATCAGCGCGATACGCGAGTCACGCGCTTTGAGCGTATCCAGCTCGGCCTTGTTCATGATGCTCTGCAGCGATATCTGCATGAACTCGAGGAAGATGACCACGATTTCCTCAACCTGACGCTGAATCTTTTTCACGATCGGGTCGGCGATGTTCATGATAGAGCCATGCGCCTTCTTGCTGACATCACGCACGCGGGCGTTGTAGTCGCTAAGGGCGGAGAAAATCTTACGCAGGCCGGATTCAATCTGCTTTTTGCTGGCCTTGTTCTGGGTTTTGTTTTTCTTGCTTTCGGCGATATACATGAATTCTTCCGCCAGCAGGTCGGTGGCATCACCGATTTCGTTGATAAGCGGCTCTACAATATCCAGCTGCATGTCGGCATTCTGCACCAGCTCACTTTCAACAGTGGCGAGCAGTTCTTCTGCCTGATCATAGAGTTTGGTGATTTCGTGGTAGCGAACCTCGAAATCTTCCATGTTGTATTCTTTTTTCTGGGGGCTAGCCATACGTCCCATCCCGATACTGACTGTTATAGTTTTAGGTAAAACTTTATTAACTTATGCCAGTGATAGCACATCTACCTAAATTCTAAAGTATTTTATGGTCATTTTGTATGACATTTTGGTTACAATTACCGCAGCAAATCGTTATTTTTCATAATGTTAATTTGATTTACCCCAAACAACAAAGAAAACAGGCGGCAGTTGCCTGCCGCCTGTAAGCTGCTCATGATACGTAGATTATTTGCTGGCCGGAGCTTCGGCTGGCTTTTGTTCAGCTACCGGAGGCGTGCCAGCGGCGGGGGCTGCTTCAGCCGGAGCGGGAGTAGCATCCTTCACCAGCTTTTCCTTGTGGCCCTTGTCAGCCATCAGCTTGCCGTCTTTGATATGGAAAGATTCATCGCCCTTGGCGGTCATCGGCTTTTCAGTGCCTAGCGTCAGGGTAACGTCCTTGCCTTTGCTGTCGAAGCTTTCGCCACCCTTTATGATGACGGTTTCCTTCTTGCCTTCCATTTCGGTGGCAAGGCTGATGTCGCCCTTATCGGTGTTTTTCACGGTAACGGCACTGGCTGCACCGGCAAACAGGGTGATTGCGGCCAGTGAACTCAGGAACACATATTTATTCATAACGACTCCTTGGAATTGTGGGTTGAATCGGGGCTAAGGGTTGGTAGGCAGGGTCTCGCCCCGATAGAGTCAGTTATAGCAAGCCGCCCGTTGCGGCAGTATGGCGCGGGAATTACGCATTATTCACTTTGTGAATTAAATGTAATGCTGCGGACAAAACGGGGTAATAAGACACGCGGAAAAGCGCAGAAATCCTAGCGCGACATGGCACCCTTGGTTTGCGCCACTTCGCGCATGGGGCGGAATTTTCCGCTATCGAGATCCATTTCCGATATTTGCTTGCAGGCGGTGTTGATTACCCAGCCATGCACGTCGATGCGGCCTTCCTTCAGTGCTTTAGTCACCACCGGATAGCTCATCAGGTTTTTCACGCTCTGGCGCACTGCCGCTTCTTCCATAGCACGCGCCTGCGCCTCGATATTGCCGCCATGGGCAATAACGTCTTCGCGCGTGGCTTCCAGCGGCGTGAGGTATTTGCGGATATTCTCGGTGCTTTCGTCATGGTCACCAATCAGGCAGGCACGGATGCCGCCGCAATCGGTATGCCCCATCACCACGATATGTTTTACCTTCATCACGTTGATAGCGAACTCCAGCGACGCCGCCACGCTCGATCCTTCGTTATCGGCAGGGTCGGGATTGCTGCGCACCAGCGCCGCGATGTTGCGGTGAATGAGCGCCCGCCCCTGAGGAATACCCACATCCTCGCGCACGTCGAGCCGCGCGTCCACGCAGCCAATCAGCAGCATCTCGGGCTTATGTTCAGGAAGGATAGCGCCTTCAGGCACAGGCTGGCTGGCTTGGCGGGCGCGGATGATATCGAGTACATCAACGTTCATAGCGCACTGATTACAGTATGACCGCTGGCCTAGCAAGTAAAAATAGCCCAAAAACCTGATTTATATAACATAAAGCAATAGGTTCCTGCATCCTGCCACATTCTTTACTTGATAATGATTCGCAGTTGCATTATAGTGGGGACATGAACAAGACGAATAGGAATGTAAGGAATTAGTTATGAGCCGCATTATCTTTCAGCATGAAACACTGGCTAAAACCCTCACCTACTGCATGATGCATTTTGTGGTGGCCATCACCGTGGCCTACGCACTTTCAGGCGACTGGACGATTGCGCTTTCCATCGGCATTATCGAGCCGCTGGTGCAGACGGTGTTTTTCAATATGCATGAACGTTCGTGGAATAAGGCTAAAATGAACCACCACCGCCGCCTCATGGACGGTGGGCTGCCGCTTTCCGTGCGGTGAACGTTTATCCGTGGTTGTTTTCCGATTGCTCGGAAATATCCAGAAATATGGACTTGAGAACTTCCAATAAGCTAAACATAGTTACGCCACCGTAACGATGAAAGCCTAAGAAAGCGTTAAAAGACCCTGTTTTCCTTACGTCATCCCTGCGAAGGCAGGGATCTCTTTATCCGCCTTGCGCATGACTTAAACAGAGATTCCCGCCTACGCGGGAATGACAGTTAGGCGCGCTTATAGCCAAAAAACTGCGCCACACGCAGGCCGCCCGCTGCTGATACGCCGGTTACGAACGTACCCCAGCAAATATCAACAATGGTTAACGGCAGTGTCCAGCCACGCAGGGTGGCAAGGTTGGTGAGGTCGTAGGTGGCATAGGCGAAAAAGCCGAACGCCGCACCGTAGCGCAGCGCCACCTTCCAGCTTGAGGCCAGATGCTTCGGATGCGCGAACAGCAAAATGCCAAACACATACATGAAATAAAATGCAAAGGCCGGAAGCTCGCTTATCTCCAGCAGGTCACCCATCTGGCCGCTGTAAAAATCCCGCGCCACCAGCCCCAGCCATGTCAGGTCAAGCGCCAGCATGACGGCGAATGTGGAGAGGTAGAGGGTGATGGTGGGCTTCATACCTTGTACTTAAGATGGTAACAGCGCACGAATAACTGGGATATATTCTACTAATTTAGATGCTGCCATACCTTCTAATATATGTCTGATGGTTTTTAATGACTCTGATATCACACCGCTATTTGGCTTTATCGATTTCAAAGTGACATTTAGAATGTCCAGTGTTTCTTTTAGTTCAAGAGAAACTGACCCATCAATATTTTCTCCCTCCACGTCCTTAACGAGACTGTCTACGAGTTCTTTAATTTTATCAATTTGATGGTCATTAAAAGTTACTGATTGCTGAGAATTGTTGGATGCCTGCTGAATGGCCGCATTATTAACTGGCGCATGAAATATATTATTGATCGTAGTAGTAGTAACCTCACGTGCCGCTTTTTGCTCTGCATCAGTAAATACAATCCCTTCTGAGTTGATGCCCCTATCTTTTAGCTTTAAAACCCAATCCTGTAAGGTGTTTTTAACAGCATCCATTATCCCATATAAGGAAGCACGGCCTACGAAAAAAGCGATTTCATAATCTGCTAGTTCGGCACCAGCTATACGATCTTTTAAGCTTGGCGGTATTGTAATTGTAAGAACGCTATCTTTATCTGAACTCTTATATAAAGATTCAATTTCAGCAATTTTTTGACCCACTGCCCTTCGTGAAAGTATTTTGTCGGTTTTATCATCCGGCATCGAAATATGACACCAACCACGAAACGGATTGAAGAACCTAAAAGAACCATGAACTTTACGATACTCGGGTACTGACTCTTGTCCCATATATCCGTTTAGTTCATTTACAATCCAAGCTTCAAAGTCTTCGATTTTTAACCTATTAGCAAGGACTCGTGCTTTTCTAAGTAGAGAACTAACATCTGAATCTTTTATAGTTTCTTCTATCAAATCATCAACCAACGCAACCATAACTCACCCCACCTTAAACCTTTACACACGTCATTCCGGCGAAGGCCGGAATCCACGTTAAACTAATTCGCTATATAAATCACGCCAGTCCGGATTGTTTTCAAGTATTCTCTTTACCTTCCACGCGCGTTTCCATTCTTTAATGCACTTCTCACGATGAATGGCAGATTCCATTGAATCATGCGCTTCATAATAAACCAGCGCGTCTAATCCGTATTTTTCTGTAAATCCTGACACTGCCTTTGCCTTATGCTCGTGTACACGGCGTATGAGGTCATTGGTAACATCTACATACAATATGCCATTAGGTTTATTGGTCAGGATATATACATATCCGGCTTTCACATTTTATCCCCACGTGGATACCGGCCTTCGCCGGTATGACAAATAATCTTCTGGTATGACAAAATAATTTTCCGGTATGACGGTTAACCCACCTTTTGGTAAATCTCGCTGCCGGACTCTTTGAACTTTTCCGACATCTCTTCCATGCCTTTCTTGATTGCTTCCTGGCTCAGAACTTGTGCGGTTTCATCCCGCTCAAGCGCCGCTGAGGCTGGCTGCTGACCTCCCTTTTCCCTTTCAGCTTTGGAGAAATCACGCACGTCCTGCGAGATTTTCATGGAGCAGAATTTAGGGCCGCACATGGAGCAGAAATGCGCCACTTTCGCGCCTTCGGCGGGGAGGGTTTCGTCGTGGAAGTCCTTGGCGGTTTCGGGGTCGAGCGCAAGGTTGAACTGGTCAGCCCAGCGGAACTCAAACCGCGCCTTCGACAGCGCGTCGTCGCGCCTGTGGGCAGACGGATGACCTTTCGCGAGGTCAGCAGCGTGGGCGGCGATTTTATAGGTCACTACGCCCACCTTCACGTCATCACGGTCGGGCAGGCCCAGATGCTCCTTGGGCGTAACATAACAAAGCATGGCCGTGCCGAACCAGCCAATCATGGCCGCGCCGATACCGCTCGTTATATGGTCATAGCCCGGCGCGATGTCGGTCGTAAGCGGCCCAAGCGTGTAAAACGGCGCTTCGTGGCACAGTTTGAGCTGCTTTTCCATATTCTCTTTAATAAGGTGCATCGGCACATGGCCCGGGCCTTCAATCATCACCTGCACGTCGTGCTTCCACGCTACTTGCGTCAGCTCGCCGAGTGTTTTCAGCTCGGAGAATTGCGCCTCGTCATTGGCGTCGTGCTGGCTGCCGGGACGCAGGCCGTCGCCCAGTGAAAAGGCAACGTCGTATTTCGCTAGCAGCTCGCAGATGTCCTCGAAGTTGGTGTAGAGGAAGTTTTCCTTGTGATGCGCCATGCACCATTTGGCAAGAATAGAGCCGCCGCGCGAAACAATGCCTGTTTTGCGGAATTCGGTCATGGGAATGAATGGCAGGCGCACACCGGCATGAATGGTGAAATAATCCACCCCCTGCTCGCATTGCTCAATCAGCGTGTCACGGAAAACATCGTAGGTCAGGTCTTCGGCTACGCCGCCGACCTTTTCCAGCGCCTGATAAATCGGCACAGTGCCGATGGGCACGGGCGAATTGCGGATAATCCACTCGCGGATGTTGTGGATGTTGCGTCCGGTGGACAAATCCATCACCGTGTCAGAACCCCAGCGTATAGCCCACACCATCTTTTCCACTTCGTCGGCAACCGAACTGGTCACAGCCGAGTTGCCGATATTGGCGTTGATCTTCACCTTGAAATTGCGGCCAATGATCATCGGCTCGGATTCGGGGTGGTTAATGTTGTTGGGGATGATGGCGCGTCCGGCGGCGATTTCCGCGCGCACGAATTCCGGCGTAATCAACGGTGGCAGGTTCGCACCAAAGCCCTCGCCCAGCTGGTAAGGCTTTGTGGGTTTAGCCGCTGCTTCACGCTGGCCTTCGTTTTCACGGATGGCGATATATTCCATTTCCGGCGTGATGATGCCTGCGCGGGCATAATGCATCTGCGTCACGTTCTTGCCAGCCTTCGCACGCAGCGGGCGCGCGTTCACGTTCGGGAACTCGGCCACGGCCGCGCCACGGTCTGCGCCTTTCAGGCCGTTATCTTCCGGTTTTACGATGCGGGCGTCATATTCCTCGACGTCACCGCGCGCACGTATCCATTCGCGGCGCAGCTGCGGCAGACCCTTGTCAATATCAATCTTGGCGGCGGTGTCGCTGTAAGGGCCGGAGGTGTCATACACCGTAAAAGGCAGCTCGCTCGACGACGCGGAGAGAATAATCTCACGCATGGCCACATTCACATCAGGAAATTTTTCACCCTTCACATGCAGCTTGCGTGAGGACGGCAACGGGCCGGTGGTCACGCTAAAAGGTGTTTCGGATTTTTTCGTTGCGCTGGATGCTGCTTTGGCCATGGAAACCCTGCTATATATAATGAAAAAAGGAGAATAGCATACAGCCGCGGTCTGGAATAGACAACTGCAATAAAAACGCTTTGTATTAGGTGGTTAGCGCTCGCCTACGCCAGCAGGAATCGGGGGTATTTGCGGCGAGTCAACCTGCGGGGAAGCAGACGGCAAGGCAACGCCACCTTCCTGAATGCTCATATGCTGCTGCATCTGGTCATTCATGTTCTGCTGGTAGGCGTTGGCGTTCCATTTGCTGCGCACACCGTTATCAACATGCGGGTAGATGCGTTCAACCATCACATCCACGCCTTTGGCGTTGGGGTGATAGCCGTCAGCAAGGTTCAGTTCGGGGTTGCCCACCACACCTTCCAGCGCGAAAGGGTAAAAATCGGTTTTATATACATCGGCCAGTGTGCGGAAGCTCTGATCCAGCTGGGCGGTGTAGCTGTAACCCATGTTAGACGGTGCCTTCATGCCGATAAACACAGTGTATATGCGGTTCTGCACAAACTTGGAGAGAATTTCGCTGAGGTTTTTGTAAAGAATGTTGGTGGGGATGCCGCGCAGGGCGTCATTGGCGCCGAGGCCAAGTACCACTACGTCCGGACGCTGGTCAAGCACGGACTGCAAGCGCTCGAGACCGCCCGTGGTCGTCTCACCCGGCACACTCATATTGATGACTTCGATATTCATGAAGCCATATTCCTTGAGCTTGCGGTCAAGCTTGGCAGCAAAAGCCTGTTCGGGCTGCAGCTGATAACCGGACAGCAAACTGTCGCCATACACAACCACGCGTATAGGCGGCTGCGCCTGCGCTGCTTCAGTGGATAAGAATGAAACGAGGATTATCGCTATTAACAGTAATGTGTGAAAACCCTTAAATGCAGGTTTCATAATTGCTTCTCATCGAGTGGATAGTGTCTTATATATAGTATAACTACGAATCATTATCCAATGATTTTTGATTATTTTCAAGCCCCTATTAAAAAGCGCCCTTATGATACATCTCGATAACGTAAGCCTATCCCTCGCTGGCACGGAAGGGCCGGTGCATATATTGCATGATATAAACCTGTCGGTACAGCAGGGCGAAACCGTGGCCGTTACAGGCATGTCGGGGTCCGGCAAGACCTCACTGCTCATGCTTCTGGCAGGGCTGGAAGCCCCAACCAAAGGCACCGTTAAGGTATGTGGTGAAAACCTGACCCGAAAAAGCGAAGACGCACTGGCAAAACTGCGCGCTCATAATATAGGTATCGTTTTTCAGGCCTTCCACCTTATGCCAACCATGACTGCCCTTGAAAATGTCGCCATCCCGCTGGAGCTGCTCGGTCAGAAAACCGCCCGCAAGCGCGCCGCCGAAACGCTAGACCTGCTCGGCCTGTCGCACCGCCACGGCCATTACCCTTCACAGCTATCCGGCGGCGAGCAGCAGCGCGTGGCCATTGCCCGCGCCTTCATTGCCCGCCCCAAGCTGTTGCTTGCCGACGAACCCACCGGCAACCTCGACCAAGCCACCGGCGAACAGGTGATGAATATATTATTTGACCTGCATGCCAGCTTCGGCACCACGCTGGTGCTGGTTACGCATGAACAGAAACTGGCCGGACGCTGCCAGCGCATTATCAAGATGAGCGACGGCAGGATAGTGTAAATGACACGCGGTTACCGCATAGCCTTCATCCATGCTCTGCGCGACCTGCGCGGAAGCACGCGCCATTTCTTGATGCTGTTCATCTGCCTGTCGCTTGCTGTCGCGGTTATCACGTGCATCAGCACTATCATTACCTCCATCAAGGGCGGTATCGAGAATGATGCCAAGGCCCTGCTGGGCGGTGATATCGAAATACGCCAGCTATACCGTCCCCTGCCCGTGGACGTCACTTCGTACATAATGTTTTCCGGCGGCACCATGTCACGCACCGCCGACATGCGTGTGATGGCCGAAGGAAAGGACAATAACAACAGCGACAAACGTATGCTGGTGGAATTAAAAGGCGTAGATAACCAATATCCTCTTTACGGCAAACTTGAACTGATTCGCGGCAAATACAAGGATGTGTTTTTCTCCGACTGGCGCGGCAAAATACACGGAGCCGCTGTTGACCAAGGCCTGCTGGATGCACTCGACATCAAGCTGGATGAAATGTTCGTTATCGGCGATACGACCTTCCGTGCCACCGCCATCATCGCGCATGAGCCAGACCGCAGCATCAGCAGCTTTTCGCTAGGACCGCGCGTCATGACAAATATGGCCTCCTTTAAAGCCACCGGCCTTGTCAAGGAAACCAGCATGGTGAACTACCGTTATCGGTTACAATTGCCGCCGGAAGTGGACGTGAAACAATGGAAAGAACGCATCACAAACTATTTTCCCGCTGCTTACTGGGGCATACGCGACTGGCATGACAACAATTTCGGACTTAGCCGGCAGGTGGACCGCCTGTCATTGTTTTTTGTACTGACCGCCGTTACCACGCTGATTGTCGCGGGCATCGGCATCAGCAACGCCACCAGCAGCTATATGTGGGGCAAACGCCAGACCATTGCCGCCATGAAATGCCTCGGGGCATCGCAGGCACACATACGCCGCGTATATCTGATCGAGATATGTTTTGTATCGATCGTTGCCATCATTTACGGGCTGTTTGTAGGCTTAGATGCCAAAATCCTGCTGCTGCGCCTGCTCAATGACATACTACCCGTGCAAGGCACGCACGATATTCAGCCGGAGCCACTGCTTATTTCTGCTGCCCTTGGCTTCATCACCGTTTTGCTGTTTGCTCTCGTGCCTCTACAGGCCAGCCGCAACATACGCCCCGCCGCCCTTTTCCGCGGTTATGTTGATGTTACCACTTCAAAACGCAAGCTCGCAATCAGTTCTGTGATTGTAAATAGCGCCGTATATATAGTGCTTGCCAGCACCATGATTGCACTGGCCATCCGCCTTACCAACAATACACGCATACCACTGTATTTTGCCGCCGGACTGATGGGCAGCCTGCTGGTGTTGTATTTTATCAGTATAGTTGTTAAACGATTCGCACGCAGCATGGCGCATTCAGGCAAAGGCTCGTTTACCACCAATATCGCTTTTGCTAACCTCGCCCGCCCTGCCAGCGCCACCAGCAGTATCATGATTGCGCTGGGTATCGGTATGTGTGTATTGACTACCCTCAGCCTAGTAAGCAGCAACATGCGCGCGCAGCTTGAACGCAGCTTGCCGGAAAACGCACCCGCCTTTTTCATGATAGAAGTACAGCCGAGCGACGTAGAAAAGCTCACTGCATCGCTCAACGCAATTGAAGGGGTGCAGAAAGTTGACACCATGCCCGTCGTCCGTGGGCGCATCACCAAGCTTAAGGAAAAATTAGCCGAAGAAGCCACAGTTGAAGAAAATGTTCGCTGGGCGCTGCGCAGCGAGCGCGGCCTTACCGTTGCCGCCACCCCACCGGAGAAAAGCGTGTTTACTGAAGGAAAATGGTGGGCGCCGGATTATAAAGGCGAACCGCTAGTGTCATTTGACGAGGCTCTGGCCAAAGGCATGGGACTCAAGGTAGGCGACAAAATCACCATCACCGCCATTGATAAGGAAATCACGGCCACCATCGCCAACCTGCGCGATATACCGTGGGGATCACTGGAAATGAACTTCACCACCATCTTCAGCCCAGGCGCACTCGATAATTTACCACTCACCAACCTTGTCACCGTCACCGCACCACCCTCATCTGAAAAAGCTGTTGCCAAAATGATGACGAACGAGTTTCCGGCCGTAGGTATCATCCGTGTGCGTGATGCACTAAGCAACGTGGCGGCCATGGTTAGTAAACTTTCCTTTGCTATCCATATCACTGCCAGCGTCGCCATATTATGCGGCACCCTGGTAATGGCCAGCGCCATTCACGCCACGCTATTCAAACGCAAGTTTGAAACGGTGATGATGAAAGTCATCGGTATGACACGCCGCCAGATTATGGCCATCTATCTTAAGGAATTCTCAGTAGCAGCGCTGGTTACCGCTATCATTGCATCGGTTATCGGTGCGCTGGCTGCTTATGGTGTGATGCAGCTGATGGTGTTTTCCTATTTTGTGCTAATGCCGGACACTATTATTATGACGCTGGCGGGAAGCCTTGCCATCGCCACATTGCTCGGGTTCTTTGCCACACGCGCCACACTGAAAGTAAAGCCGCTGTCGCTGCTGCGGAACGAGTGACATGTCTCTGCCCGCCGAAAGCATCCATAATTTCCACCAACTCCTGCATACATGGTATGGCAAATACGGCAGGCATAATTTGCCATGGCGCAACACGCGCGACCCCTATGCCATATATATAAGTGAGATCATGCTTCAGCAGACACAGGTTAAAACCGTTCTCGAGCGCTATTATTTCCAGTTCCTTGAGCGCTTCCCCACCATGGAGAAACTGGCAAAAAGCCCAAGTGAACAAGTGCTTCAGGCATGGCAGGGGCTGGGTTATTATAACCGCGCGCTTAATCTACACAACGCCGCTAAATCATGCCGCACTACCTTGCCTGACAATGTAGAAGCGCTGATGTCATTGCCCGGTATTGGCCGCAATACCGCGCATGCCGTTGCCGCTTTTGCCTATCGCCGGCCGGTAGCCATTATGGAGGCCAATGTGCGCCGCGTGCTTTCGCGCATTTTCACGCTGCCATCCGCCACCGACCAAGAGTTGTGGGATAAGGCGGAATTACTACTCAATAAGCGTGAGCCATTCGATTATAATCAGGCCATGATGGATATTGGTGCCATGGTATGCACCAAGCGTAACCCCCGATGCGGCGAATGCCCTGCACAAGCGATATGCAAAGGCCAGAAGTCACCGGATTGCTACCCCGCTGCCAAGCAAAAGAAATCCATTCCTGTCCGCGCTAAAAATATCATCGTTGCCTGTAACAAAAACGGTGAATATTACGCAACCCCGCGCACTAGCCGCTTCCTCGGCGGCCTGTATCATTTTCTTGAAATCCCGCAGGAAGAAAAATCAGTAACGCTGTGTAAAAAAGCCTACATGCTGGACACCACTGCCCGAAATCTTGGCAGCATCCGCCAGCAATATAGCCACTTCACACTTGAGGCAGATGTCTGGCTGCTGGATACCACAGCTACCTCTGGTGCATATTGGCACAGCCTTAGTAAACTCAAAAAACTGCCTTGCTCCATGGCTGAGACTAAGATTTTAGGATTGATTGAGGCCAAAAAAACCGCTAAGCAAATCTTGTATAAACAAAAATAATTCATATGGTACAGTCAGATGTAATTATTGCGGGTGGCGGTTTCGGAGGCCTTGCCTGCGCCAAGGCGCTAGCGGAAAAAAAAATCTCCGTTACCCTGCTTGAGCGCAAAAAAGCACCCGGCATCGGAATGCACACAACGGGCATTATCGTAAAGGAATGCGCCGATGAATTTGCCGTGCCGGATCATCTTACACGCCGCGTCACCAATGTTCGTCTGTATGCGCCCTCGCTGAAATATATCGACATCAAATCACCGGATTATTTTTTCCTGACCACAGACACTCCCGGACTGATGCGCTTTCTTTCCGATGAGGCGCAAAAGGCAGGTGCAAATATCGTATATGACACCGGCTATGAAATCGGCCAGCAAAAGGGGGAAACCGTCATTATCAATAACGGGGCTTATACCTCTAAATTCCTTATTGGCGCCGACGGTCCACGCTCCAAGGTGGCGGATGATTTTTACCTTGGAAAAAACACCGAATTCCTGCTGGGCGCAGAGGCAGAATATGAAAATTTACCCCTGCCCGGCGGCGACAATTCCTTCTATTGCTTTCTCGACCAGAGATTAGCACATGGATATCTTGGCTGGGTCATTCCAGGCGTGGGGGTGGCACAAGTCGGCATTGCCCAGCGCATGCCAAGAAAGCCAGACATCGACGCCTTCGTGCAGCGCATGGGCAGTGTTTTTGATTTTTCACAAGCAAAGGTGGTGGCGCGCCGTGGAGGGCTTATCCCTGTGGGTGGTCTGGTGAAGCCTTTTGCCAATGATAATGTGATATTATTGGGTGACGCAGCCGGCATCGTATCCCCACTGACTGCCGGCGGCATCCACACCGCTCTGCACTATGGCAAAGTGCTTGGCGAAGCGCTGGCAGTGTACATCAAAGACGGCGGGCAACATCCGGCACAATTGCTGGAAAGTATCTATCCACGTTTCTATTTCAAACAGGGACTGCGGAAGGCCTATGAATATCTTGCACCCAACTGGCTGCTCAACACCATTCTTCCTAGCCCTGCATTCGCTTACGCGGCAAACACTGTGTTTTTCAAGATAAAAAACCTTAAATAACGCCGTGTAATTAAGAAATATTTTTTATGTGCGCTTCAGTGCAAATTCTGCTGGCACAAGTGAACCAATTCTTATAGTGTGACTGAAGCATTACGCCGTAATGCATGGCGTATACAACCAAATATTCCATTATAAACAATAACTAATAGTCCTTATACCCCGTTGTTCCAGGAGAGAGCTATGTTCCGTCGCAAAGAAGACAGTCTTTTTGATACCGCCACCGATGCTAACCCATCCACCGCTGAGGCAGCTCCGGCAAGTACCGTTACCACCCAGCCAGCCGCTGCTGCGAATACAGCATCAATTGTTAACCGCCCTGCGTCCGATCCGCGCCCAAATACGGCCAACGCACCGGCAGCAGCTCCTAGCGCATTCCGTCCCGCTTCTGCACCGCTTTCTGGTGACATGTCGCGTAACCGCATGCCAGAAGTTAAGCCAGCAACCGCTACACCGGCTGCTAACATGACCATTGCCGACAAAAACAAGCCAGTTCCGGGTCGCCGTGTACTGACCGTTGGCAACGATATCCTTCTCAAGGGTGAAATTGCAACCTGCGATCGCCTTGTTATTGAAGGTAAGGTTGATGCAACACTCAATGATGTACACACCGTTGAAATCGCCGAAACCGGTTCTTTCAAGGGTTCTGCCCATATTGAAGATGCAGAAATCAGCGGTTTGTTTGAAGGTGACCTGATTGTTCGTAACCGTCTCATCATCTACGCAACCGGTAAAGTTCGCGGCAAGATCACCTATGGTGAAATTGAAATCGAACGTGGCGGTGAAATGACTGGTGAAATCAAGACCAGCAACCAGACACAAGGTTCTGCAGCACGTCCGCGTGTTGAAAAGAAAGAGGCCGTTGCTTAATTAGCAGCAGCCCTTTACCAAAAAGCCCTGCATGGAAACATGCGGGGCTTTTTATTTGTCCAAAATATTTACCAGAACATTAGAGTATGCGCACAACAGCATCGCGCGCGAGCTTGTCTGCACGTTCGTTATATTCATGGCCGTCATGCCCGCGCACCCAGTGCCATGATATGCTGTGGTTTGCAGCAGCTTCATCCAGCTTTTGCCACAAATCCGAATTCTTCACCGGCTTTTTATCTGCAGTTTTCCAACCCCGGCTTTTCCACGAGGGCAACCATTCCGTAATGCCTTTTTGAACATAAGTGCTATCTGTATATAAATCGATACGGCAATGCGCTTTAAGCGCCCGCAGCGATTCAATAGCTGCTGTCAGCTCCATACGGTTGTTGGTAGTCTCGGATGCGCCGCCAGAGATTTCCTTCTCTATATCACCGTAAACAAGTATTGCTCCCCAACCACCTGGGCCAGGATTTCCGGAACATGCCCCGTCCGTATAAATCTGCACATGTTTTATTTTGGTACGACTCATATATTTATATTTATTTCAATTGGTTGACAGTGTATTTGGTGGCTGAAAGTAATTGACTTCTTCGCAACTGCAGCATAAAGATGCGGTTCAAAAAAATACTACCAAACACACTCAAAAAAAGGTCGCAGATTTTTATGAATACGCAAGCTTTTACACTAAAAAACGGCAATGTTGAAATCAATATCACCGGAAATGACGACACACACATTATCGGTTTCGACGTCAACGTAACCTCCGCAGCGCATGATAAGCCTGTTATTGACATGGATAAGTACGAAAGCGCCACCACACACCATACCACCATCAAGGCAGCACTGAGCAAGATCAACTCTGCGTCAATCGGTGAACCTGACCTAACTAAAGAAGGGCATGTTGGCTTTAAGGCACAGTTCAACAATCCGGCAGATTATGCAACAGCCATTGACACACTGCGCGGTATGCAGCTCCTCAGCAACAAGGATATCCCCCATGCTTCCGCCGCCAGCGAAGAACGCACTGGCCCAACACTTCTGGAAGTCATCGGCGTAGAATTTGAAGCCCACCCGCAGGATGCACCCGATGTTGCCCCGAGTATCCGTCAAGAAAATAGCCAGACATCAAATTTCAAGCAAAGGCTGGTGCGTGCAGAAGCCGCTGCGGAAACACGCCACACTCTCAAGGTATGGAAACTTGATGAAAACATGGGTGGCATGAACGCCACTGTTTTCCCGCTGAAAAAATCGGACCTCACGGGCAAGGAAGAAGATGGAGGCAATTCCCTGATAGCCGTGCGCATCACCCCGGGTGTAGATACGCTGGATGCCCGCACGGAAACTTTCCGCAATACTAATGAAATCGAAAAACGCCTGATGCACCGCCATCTCGTACTCAAGACCGGTGAAGTCTATCTCGGCACCGATCCGGCTGGCCATCGTGATACCGGCGTCATCATCATTAATGCAGGCAATGATCCTGTCGAGGCACTGAAACTGGTAAACCGGACACTCCAGAGCGTTCAGGAAGATCAGGCCGTACTTAAATTGAAACTTGGCAACCGCCATCGAGGTGAAGACCATCGCCACCGCAGGCCATCAGGCTCCGCTCATGACGCATCGGTAGATCCGATTGAACTGGCGCTTACCAACGCCATTAAAGGTGCTATCAGCAGTGATATACTGACCGTCAACGTATCTCCGCGTGAATTGCAGGGCTGGCTTAAGCAGCTTACCGCAGAAATCCGCATTGCAGACATTGATAATGAACCAAAACGCGCTGGCGGCCGCGGCTAAAAAGCGCAGTAATCGCGCCAGTGGTTGATGGATCGGTGGAAACGTAACTTGGTTACA
Source organism: Alphaproteobacteria bacterium (assembly GCA_020049775.1). Classification (GTDB taxonomy): domain Bacteria; phylum Pseudomonadota; class Alphaproteobacteria; order Rickettsiales; family SXRF01; genus JAGVKI01. The sequence continues at coordinate 135,635 of JAGVLO010000012.1, forward strand.
TATTCCATCGGGTCTTTGGGATTTACCAGCGCACCGTCCACACGGTTGAGCCAGTCGTACGCACGCGTTGCAAGAAAGCGCATAGCAGCGCCGCGCGCTAACAACGGCATAGCCACACGTTCTTCATTGGTAATAGGCCGGACGCGATCATAAGAGCGCAACAACGCCTGCGCCCGCTCACGCACAAATTTATGTCCTGTATCAAAACACCATGCATTCATGCATATCAGCAGGTCATAAATCCAGAAATCATGGCAGGCGAAATAAAAATCGATGACGCCGGAAATATCGGGCTGGTCAGTATCGCCATCAATAAAGAATACATTGTCAGGAAAAATATCGGCATGCACAATTCCCGCCGGTAGGCCGCTGGGCCAATTTTCGGATAGATATGTAAGCTCTTCACCTATTTCTGTGCGCAAACCCGGGCATATATCATCGGCTTGCGTATTAAAACGGCTGAATAATTCCTGCCAGCCCTCTACCGACAAATTGTTACGGCGCATCATGGGAAAACCATCCGCCGCTAGGTGCATGTTGGCAATGAGTTCACCAGTCAACTCAAGATGGCGCGGAGTGATATGCGGGCTACCCCTGCCATCAAGGAATTGTATCAGCGCAGCAGGCTTGCCTTTTATAGTGTGGATTTTCTGGCCGTCTTTTCCAACCACAGGACGCGGACATTTAATGCTGCGGCCGGAGAGCCACTCGGTCAGTTCCAGAAAAAAAGGCAGATCCTCGGCATTTACACGCTGTTCATAGAGCGTGAGGATATAACGGCAGGCAACACCATTATGTTCAAGAAATAAAAGGTAGTTGGTGTTCTCTACGCCTTCGGCAATACCTTTGAAAAGTGTCGCCACCCCGACATCATAATGCAACAGGAATGCATCAATGTCTGATTTTGCAAGTGGCGTATATACTGCCAATTTACACCGCCCTTTTGACCATCAGTTTCTTGATTTCCGCAATGGCCTTTGCGGGATTCAGGCCTTTGGGACAGGTCTTGGCACAGTTCATAATCGTGTGACAGCGGTACAGTCGGAAAGGATCTTCAAGGTTGTCGAGGCGCTCGCCCGTCATTTCGTCACGGCTGTCGATAATCCAGCGGTAAGCATGGAGGAGAACGGCCGGCCCAAGATAGCGGTCGGAGTTCCACCAGTAGCTCGGGCAGGAAGTGGAGCAGCAGGCACATAAAATACATTCGTATAACCCGTCCAGTTTGGCACGGTCTTCCGGCGATTGCAGGCGTTCACTGCTGGCTGGCTGCGGGGTTACCGTCTGCAGCCATGGCTTGATTGATTCATACTGCGCGTAAAAATGCGTCAGGTCCGGCACGAGGTCCTTGACCACTTTCATGTGAGGAAGCGGATAAATACTCACATCGCCCTTTACATCCTCAATCGGCTTGATGCAGGCAAGCGTGTTCGTGCCGTCGATATTCATAGCGCAACTGCCGCAAATACCCTCGCGACAGGAGCGGCGGAAGGTCAGAGTGGAGTCCACCTCGTCTTTGATTTTAATCAGCGCATCCAGAACCATCGGCGCACAGTTATCCATGTCCACTTCATAGGTGTCGAGGCGTGGGTTCTTTGGCTTTCCCTTTTCATCAAGGCTTTCCGGATCCCAGCGATAGACATTGAACTTCCGGATGCGCTTGGTGCCTTCCGGTGCCTTGAATGTCTTTCCTTTGTTTACCTTCGAATTGGGGGGAAGTGTTAATTCTGCCATATCATGCCTGAGTTGGTAAGGTTTGAATTTTCATGTTATCTGGTAATATCATTGGAATGGCCGCCCGCCTCGCGGCGTGTATTCACACCCAACGCCTTGAGTACACCGAGCAAATCACCTTGTACACGAAGCAACTTGTCAGACTCATCACCAAGCTGCTTGCTATGTTTCATATGCGTGGAGCGTACCTTTTCAATCTTCTTGAGCTGGTCTGCAGTTAACGGCTCGCCATCCGGTACTTTTTTATTCTTGCGGAACCTCTGCTCCGCTTCCACAGCAAGCTGGTAGCGCTCCTGCGCATCTGCCTTACTGGAGTGGATTTCACTGCCAATAAGCCCAATGCCCGATTTCAGGGTTTCTACATTATAGGGTTCACCTTTTGAAAGGCTGGCCATCGCTTTCGTAAAATTCAGTAATTTTGTGGCGGGTCCTTCTTCCATTTCATGCACCACAAGGCGAAAATTTTCATCAAGGCTAACATCACCCTGCGCAGCATATTCTATTTCAAACTGCATCGTCTCCGCATGGTCGGCTATAAATTTCTTTGCCAGCAATATAGCTTCGGGCGAAGTTTTCTGCACGGACTCTTTATCATCGGATGCCGAAGCCATAACTACCTCATCATTTCCATATCATGTGCGCGGGATGCAAAATCAAGCGGTGTATTCACCTCCGCGAGCCTTTCATGTTTTGCAGATACCGATTTAATGGCTTCCTTAAGTGTCGCCCCCATCACCGGTTTATCCAGAAAGCGGTCAACCACCCCTGTCAGACCAAGCTTTCCGACATTTTCCTGAACATCAATATTCGCACTAAGCACAATCGTAGGAACGCGCGCTTTCGCATCGGACAATCCCTTTATTAGCTCTATGCCGTCCATTACCGGCATATTGTAGTCCGTGAGCAGAAGCACAGTTTTACCTTCTGCCTGCAAGGTAAGTATGTCATCTAGTGCAAGCCGTCCATTGGCGTGGGCGCGCACATTAAACCCATACAACTCAAGCAGCTCCGTCATGCTTTCGCGCTGCGGCTGGTCGTCTTCAGCATATACAATAACGCGTTCTTTCATACCTACCCCCCCTCAGTACACACGCGCCTTGGGCGGCACGGGTTGCACTTCGTTCGACAATGTATTCAGGTGTACAGGGCGGTAATCAATAGCCGTCTTGCCCTTGTCATCCAGCCATGCCAGCGTATGTTTCATCCAGTGTTTGTCATCACGGTCAGGATAATCCTCACGTGCATGAGCGCCGCGGCTTTCCTTGCGGTTCAACGCACTGTTTATAGTAAGCAGTGCCTGCGAGCGTAGATTGTCCAGCTCCAGCGCCTCGGCAAGATCGCTATTCCACACCAGCGTGCGGTCATTTAACTTGAGCTGGTCGTAGCCATGCCATATTTCCGTCATTTTCGTAGAGCCTTCCGAAAGCACTTTTTCCTCGCGGAACACAGCAGCATGGTTCTGCATGCAGCGCTGCATCTGTTTGCGGATTTCAGACGTTGGCGTCGAGCCGGATGCATTGCGGATTCTGTCAAACCGTGCAAGCGCGCTATCCGCTGCAGAGTTATTCACCTGCTTGTGGCGCGTTCCAGGCTTGATGATTTCTGCGGCGCGGTACGCGGCAGCGCGGCCAAACACCACAAGGTCAAGCAGCGAGTTGGAACCGAGGCGGTTAGCGCCATGCACGGAAACGCACGCTGCTTCACCAATAGCCATCAGCCCCGGCACAACCGCATCGGGATTGCCCTTTTTGAGCGTTACCACCTCGCCATGATAATTTGTGGGTATGCCGCCCATATTGTAATGCACAGTCGGCAGTACAGGTATCGGCTGCTTGGTTACATCCACGCCGGCAAAAATCTTGGCCGTTTCAGCAATGCCCGGCAGACGGCTATGAATAATGTCAGCATCAAGATGGTCAAGATGCAGGTAGATATAATCCTTGTTTGCACCTACGCCCCTACCCTCACGGATTTCAATCGTCATAGCGCGTGATACAACATCGCGCGAAGCAAGGTCTTTGGCGTGTGGCGCATAGCGCTCCATAAAACGCTCACCCTGCGCATTCACCAGATATCCGCCTTCGCCGCGCACGCCTTCGGTAATCAGGCAGCCTGCGCCATATACGCCGGTCGGGTGGAACTGTACAAACTCCATGTCCTGCAATGGCAGGCCCGCGCGAAGCACCATGCCGCCGCCGTCACCGGTGCAGGTATGCGCTGACGTGCAGGAAAAATAAGCACGGCCATAACCGCCCGTTGCCAGCACCGTCATGTGTGCATTGAAGCGATGCAGCGTACCGTCGTCTAAATTCCAGGCCATTACGCCACGGCAAGTGCCTTCTTCGTCCATCAGCAAATCAATAGCAAAATATTCGACAAAGAATTGCGCTTCATGACGCAAAGCCTGTGTATAAAGCGTGTGCAGGATAGCATGGCCGGTACGGTCAGCTGCAGCGCAAGTACGCTGCGCCGTGCCTTTGCCGAAATGCGTGGTCATGCCACCGAACGGACGCTGGTAGATTTTACCTTCCTTGGTGCGCGAGAACGGAACACCGTAATGCTCAAGCTCAATCACCGCTTCCATGGCGTTTTTGCACATATATTCAATGGCGTCCTGATCACCCAGCCAATCCGAACCTTTTATTGTGTCGTACATATGCCAGCGCCAGTCATCCTCACCCATGTTGGCAAGTGCTGCGGAAATGCCGCCCTGTGCGGCAACCGTGTGGCTGCGTGTAGGGAATACTTTGGTAACACACGCTGTATTCAGCCCAGCGGCAGCCATACCGAACGTGGCGCGCAACCCTGCGCCGCCAGCGCCGACAACAACAACATCGTGATAATGGTCTATGATTTTATATGTAGCAGTCATAAGCGTTTCACGTTTCCTTACAGGGGTGCGCCTGCATCGAGCAGGTGCAGCTTGAGTATTGACAGAATGCAGATGCCCGCAAACAGGAAGCACACAAAAGTATTGGCCATCAGCAGGGCATATTTCACCACGGGGTTTTTGATATAGTCTTCAATCACTACCTGCACACCTAGCTTGGCGTGTACAAACAAAGCCACCTGAAACAACACCAGCAGCAACGCATTCATCGGGGATGAAATCCACTGTGCAACCTTGACGACGTCCGGCGTCTGTATCACCGCCACCAGCGACGACATTAGCCATAGCGAAAGCGGAATCATCGCAACCGCCGTCACGCGTTGCAGCCACCAGTGGCTTACACCATGTCCGGCCGCGCCGAGACCGCGCACACGGCTAAGTTTGGTAGTCAGGTTTGAAACGGAGGATGCCATGTCGTTACCCCTTAAAACATCATATACGGGTACCATGTAAAGCCCGTCATCAATATTGTAAATACAATCACCAGCCAGCCCGAGCGGTTGACCTGCTTAATTTCAAAGCCCTTGCCCATATCCCAGAACAGGTGACGGAGGCCGTTGGCGAGGTGATAATAAAACGCAGCAGTCCAGCCAATCATCAACACATAACCGAAGTTGGTGGTCATAAGGCTGTGCAACTCGGAATATTGGGTCGGTGCATAAGCCGCCTTGTACAACCAGCAAACCATCAGCGCCGTGCCTGCATACAGCGCAAGGCCAGTCAGTCGGTGGGTGATGGAAAGGACAGAGGTGATTTGCCGCTTGTAAATAGTAAGGTGGGGTGACGTAGGACGTGTATCACTGGACATTGTTCATTCCTGAGCAGTTATACGTATGGGATAACCAGATAGTGATTTATACCCCCACAGCGTAAATATGCCACAGAAATTTATGATAAAAATAAGAATTATTGACGGTGGCTATTAGCGCCCGTTTCCGGCTACCACCGGGTTGGAGGGCTTGGATAATGGCTCAAATGCTGGCCATTGGGCGTCCACGATACCCTGCGGCGACTGCAGGCGCAGCTTGCCACCCGCTGCCTTAAAGTGTCCCTCTATGTCCGAATGGCAACGGTTGTCGAACAATGCCTCCGGCCCCTTGGCATCACGCTTCAGCAGTCCTTTTTGCACCATGTTCACATACTGGCGTATGTCGGTAATGACCTCAATACGATAGGTGCCGTCATGATTGTCGCGGATAACCTTCATGTCGAAATGTTTGGCGCGTTCGTCGCCTTCCGGAAGCTTCACCCATTCCGGAACATGGTTGCCTTCTACCAGCGCTTTTTTCAGGGCTTCACCCTGTAAATCGGCTATAGCGCGAACATCATCTTTTTTCAGAGTAAGTACATAGGAAAGCGTATAGGTCTGGTCCATCGGAACCGATACGTCCTGAATCATGAAGCGGTCAACGTTAATATCACGGGCAGCATTGCGCGAAGCAAGGGCAAAGCCGACATGCTTGTCTATCACCACTTCCATAGGTACGGCACGCAGCTCGTTTTGCAGGCGCTCGCCGAGGCGTCGCGTTGCATCGTCCGGCAGTCGGCCGCGTGAGAGAAGTTCACCGCGCTTGTCCGGGTCATACACAAATAACGGCGCCTGCGCTGCCAGCACCGACACGCTGTAGCCATTTTCCCTGAACTGGCGCGTAACCTTGTCATTACGGTTTTCGTAAGGTACGCCGGACCCGTCAATGAAAAGGTTGTAATGCTGCTTCTGCGCACGCCGCGTGGTGATTTCGCGGATAGCTTTTGCAAATTCCTCTACCGACTTGTAGTCGTCGTTATGGTTATTAAGTGCAAGATACAGCCAGTAACGGTCGCTATCACCCCGCGCATCATCAAGCGAGGCAACTACAAGGTCTTTCCCGCATTCCTTCTGCGCCAGAGTTTTAAGCCCGCCCTTACCAGAAGCTGTGCCGCCCATGGCAAGGTACATTTTAGGTTTTGCATTCTCCGCCACCGGCCTTCTGAGGTCACCGGATTCAACATCAATGAATGCCTTATCGGCAATTTCATAGACATGTGGCAGCATGGTCTCAAGCTTTTTGCCAGCACGCCTAATCAATTCCTGCAAGGCTTCATCGCCTTCGGCTTTTGCCATCAGCTCTGTGACTTTTTCGGCAATATACTGACGCAGTTGAGTGCGTGCGCGGTGGCGAGAAATATCATCCGGCATGAAAGTGATGTTCTGCACAAAGCCCTTCGGCAGCAAATCTGAAATTTCGGGATAACCATGTTTGGCCAGAAATGACTTGAAGCGCTTGAGTTCGCTTTCCTGCCTTGGCAGCTTAATCTTCAGGCCCGTCATCAAATCCACATCCAGCGACACCAGAGACACCTGCCTGTTTTGGTCTGGAGAACCTTGTATTGGCATTCCGTCCACATGCTCGGCCACCGACATTTCATCCAACCTTGCGCGGACCTGTTGGCGGATTTGTTTTGCTTTCTGGTTTCCCGCGCTGGAAGGCTGCTGGAACTGCCAGAGATGGAATGAGGAAGGGTTGACATCTACCTTGAGGTCATCCATCGGCAAGCCAGCGGCCACATGTTCTTCTATTTTGCGTTTCAGGTCGTTGCTTAAGTCAACTAGATGTCCCGTTTCTGTTACCAGATGTATGCGCCAGCCTTCAATATCTTTTTTTACCGGAAACTTGACGCCTGCAATTTCCATCATCGATTCAGGAAAAGGAATGAATTCGCTGGTCGGGGGTGTATGATTATCACTATACACCGCATCACTAATGCGTTGCTCCAAACTGCCGGAAACCCCTCCACGTGTGAAGTCAATCCCGCGCGGTGTTACGGCGCGCCATTTATCGCCGCGTCCTAGCTCAACTAAAAGCGACCCAAGCGCCATGCTGGCATGGTGCAGCGGTACTTTTGACGTAAGGTCTTTATGGAGCTGGAGAATTGCCTGCGGTGCCTGTGTTTCGCCGATCCTCGGGTTGCCAGCTTCATCGTAGTTGCGATTTGCAAAATCAGTGAATACCTGCTGCAACGCTGTCCGATCATCATCTGATAAATCACGTGTGTTGCATACTTTGGACTCCACCAGCTTTTCGTGCTGCGATGAATCCTTGAACATAAAGTTATAGGCCCTGACAAAATTTTCATGCAGATGTGCGGCCACCGCCTCGCGCGATGCACCGCTATCAGGATTAGTTGCATCATACACGATGGGAACGCCACCCTCATTGAACGTAAACCGTTTGTTACGGTAAATATAATCTGCGCGCAGGGCAGCTTCGGAGGCAACAAGTTCCTCAAAAATGGGGAGAATGGTCATGCTATTGTAATTAAATGAATTTGTTTTTTATATGTAATGTCCTGTCTGTCTTGTTTTAACACAGTTAAGACAACCGCTCAACCCAAGATTAATGGAAATTAACCCACTGCCATTGCAAGGGAATTTTCTTCCTGCATAATCTGGCCGTTTTTAAGCCGGAGAACAGGGTAATTAAACAGAGAAATCAAATGCTCATCATGGGTGGCAATCAAAACAGTGGTGCCTGTTTGATTGAGCGCTTCAAAAAGATACATAAAACGAAGCGCCAGTTCAGAATCGAGGTTGCCCGTCGGCTCATCGGCCAGCAGCAGGTCAGGCTTGGTGATGACCGCACGCGCAATGGCCACGCGCTGCTTCTGCCCGCCAGAAAGGATGGCAGGGAGTGCATCGTGATAATCGGTCAACCCGACCCATTCGAGAAGTTCTTCCACCTTGTCATCAATTTCCTGCGCGTCTTCACCCGCCACTTTGAGCGGCAAAGCAACATTCTCTGCAACGGTGAGGTGTTCAAGCAAACGAAAATCTTGCAATACAATACCGATTCTGCGGCGCAGCCGGGGAAGCTCATCACGCGGTATCCATGTAACGTCTTCTCCAAACATACGTATCAACCCGCGTGAAGCACGGTGCTGCAATGAAAGCAAGGAAAGTAACGTACTCTTGCCTGCTCCGCTGGCACCGCTGAGAAAATGAAACGAGCCTGGACGCAACTCCAGCGTCACGTTCTTCAAAATTTCCTGCCCGGGGAGATACCCCATGGCCACGCGCTCGAGCTTAATCATTTTTTCCAATCTTTATCTTTGGATATCAATGCAAGATATGCTACATCCATTTATGTAGAGTGCAACTAAGATGATAGAATAAAATGATTTTAGAATGCCCTAAATGCAATGCCCGTTACGCGGTGCCAGACCGCGCCATCGGCTCTGAGGGAAGGACCGTGCGCTGTGCCAGATGCAGCCATACATGGTTCAAGGCGCCTGCCGAGGCAGCTGATATTGAAAGCAAATTGAGCAATTTGGGTAGCGTCATCGAGGCAGTAAACGCCAGGACAAAGCCAATTCCCGAAGGTTCAAACCTGCCTGTGGTTGCCAAGGGCAAGCTCTCAATCCCCTCAGCAAGTAAAATTTTTGTGTATGGCGTGGCCGCTGCCGTAGCGCTGCTTGCCGTCGTCACGTATAAACCCAATCTGATAGGCTTCAAACCGACCAAAGGCCTGATGCTGTCTGATGTGTCCATGCTGCAATTACAGGATGACAAAGACCACAGCGCCTATGAAATCAGCGGCAAAATCATCAACGTCACCAGTTCGCCTATGCGTATGCCCGCTATGCGCGTCACCCTGCTGGACAAACAGGGAAAAGCATTACAATACTGGGAGTTTAGCAGCGACAGCAGCCTGATTGAACCTGGCAAACCGTTACCCTTTTCCACCGGTAATCTGGATGTGCAGTTTAGCTCTGCCACCCGATTTGTCGTTGACTTGGGTAACCCTGTTGAACTAATGCTGCGTCATACACCCTCTAACCACAACTAGGCTCTATGCGTACGATGGCAAAAACACAACCCCCTCATCCCGGTTCAGTTCCCATTGAAACATTGATTTCGGCTGATGAGATTGCCAAACGGCTTGCAACTATGGCCGGTGACATTGCCAAAACCCTGCCGGAAAACATGATGGTGGTTTCGTTGCTGCGCGGCAGCTTCGTATTCGCAGCCGATCTTATCCGCGCACTGCACAACACCGGCAACCACACGCTTCGCCCGCAGGTAGATTTCCTCACACTGGCCAGCTATGGCCGTGGTACAACCTCCAAAGGCACTGTGGAAATCGTGCGCGACCTGACAGAAGACGTTGACGGACGCGACGTGTTGATTATTGACGATATCCTTGAATCAGGCCGCACCCTGACATTCGCGCGCGATCTGGTAATGGGCCGCGGCGCACATTCAGTAAAAATCGCCGTGCTGCTGGAAAAGCCCGGCAAGCGCAAAGTGAACATTCAAGCCGACTATGTCGGTTTTGTAGTGCCTGACCATTTCGTGGTCGGCTATGGGCTGGACTATGCCAATTACTTCCGCGAACTGCCGTTCATCGGCACCATTCCTTCGATGGAAAAATAACCATCAACTGGGTTTAATGTGGAATTTCGAGCGCGCTTTATACACTGGCCTCTCGATAACCAGATGCATAAATGCTGCGACCAGGCATGTCAGCGGCAAGGCCCACTCTATTAGACCCCAAGATCTATTTGTAATATGTGGGTAATAATAAATAACCATAACCGACACGGGCATGTGAAAGAGCATAACGCCGTATGCCAACTTGCCTAGATTAT